>NZ_FCNZ02000163.1 GCF_001544495.1 Caballeronia telluris | reverse complement strand
CCGACGCCCATGTTGCCGGTGACGACACCGCGCACCGAGCCGTCTTCGTTGTAAAGCACTTCGGCTGCGGGAAAACCCGGAAAGATTTCGACGCCGAGCGCTTCGGCTTGTTGCCCAAGCCAGCGCGTGACGTTCGCGAGGCTCACGACATAGTTGCCGTGGTTCTTGAAGTTGTCGGGCAAGAGCCAGTTGGGCACTTGCTTCGCGCTGTCCTGCGTCAAAAACAAAAAGCGGTCTTCGGTGACTTCTACGTCCAAAGGCGCGCCGTTCTGCTTCCAGTCGGGCAGCAATTCATTCAACGCACGCGGGTCCATCACGGCGCCCGAGAGAATATGTGCACCGACTTCGGAGCCTTTTTCCAGCACGCACACGCCGATTTCGACGCCTTTTTCCTGTGCGAGCTGCTTGAGCCGGATAGCCGACGACAGTCCGGCGGGGCCGCCGCCGACGATCACGACGTCATATTCCATCGACTCGCGGGGGCCGTACTGCTCGATGAGACT
>NZ_FCNZ02000162.1 GCF_001544495.1 Caballeronia telluris | reverse complement strand
TTTCAACGAGCTGAAGAACCGCGGCTTGCACGACATCCTGATCGCGGTGGTCGACGGCTTGCGCGGCTTTCCTGACGCGATCGAAGCGGTCTATCCGGCCGCCCAAATCCAGACCTGCATCGTGCATCTGATCCGCAATTCGCTGAGTCTAGCGAGCTGGAAGGACCGCAAGCCGCTGGCTGCCGCGCTCAAGCCGATCTACCAGGCCGCCACCGCCGAGGCGGCAGCAGCGGCACTCGACGCCTTTGCGGGCAGCGAGTGGGGCCGCACATTCCCGACCGTGGCGGCGATGTGGCAGCGCCAATGGGAACAGGTGATCCCCTTCTTCGCGTATCCGCCTGAGGCACGTCGAATCGTCTATACGACAAACGCGATCGAAAGCATGCACATGCAGTTGCGCAAGATCGTCAAGAACCGCGGCCACTTCCCCAGCGACGAGGCGGCCAGCAAACTGCTGTATCTGGCCTTGCGCAACATCGAAAAGGACTGGAAGATGCCGCCTATCA
>NZ_FCNZ02000161.1 GCF_001544495.1 Caballeronia telluris | reverse complement strand
CGGCTCGTCATATCGCCGGATCCGGCCGAGGACCGCGTCCTGCGCGAGAACGCCCTCGCGGAACTGAACGCGTTTCATGCACTGGACGAAACCGCGCCGGACCGTCGCACACTGCTCGTCGGCGACGAAGCATGGCCGTTGCCGATACCGCTCGTCCGCGAGAAGGGCGCCTGGCGTTTCGCGACGGAACTCGGCGAGCAGGAAATCTTGAATCGCCGGATCGGTGCGAACGAGCGCGAAGCGATTGTCGTGATGCGCGCGTATCTCGATGCACAAAGGCAGTACGCAACGCGCGATCGTAACGGCGACGGCGTTCTGGAATATGCGAGGAAGCTCGGCAGTTCGCCCGGCAGACAGGACGGTCTCTACTGGCCGGCGGATGCCGACATAGGGGAAGAACAGAGTCCCTTCGGGCCGCTGATTGCCGCAAGCTCGGAGCATCTCAAGGAACATCGTGCGGGCGATGCGTATCACGGTTATCACTATCGCATTCTCACCCGGCAGGGCAAGAGCGC
>NZ_FCNZ02000160.1 GCF_001544495.1 Caballeronia telluris | reverse complement strand
ATCGGAAACAGGCGTTGGCCGCACGCGCGGCGTAACGCCAAACTCGCCGGTCTCCGACAAACCCGGGGCGCTTCAATGTCTGTTGAAAATGACTTTCAACTGTGCATTGTTGCTTTCTTCGATCAGATCGCCAGCCAGGCCGGCGATCAGCTCCGAGATGGTGCGCCGCTCGGCCTTGGTCAGTCCTTTCTGGTCAAAGGCACCATCGAGCCGATAAACCATCCTTGCGTGCAGATCCGTCGATTCGCGCTCGAGGGGCAATAGCTCGTCGACGTACTTTTTCTGGAACGCCGGCATGACGGTCTCCCACGCCCGCAGACGGTCACGGCGCTTCTCGATCTGTCTGATCAGAGTATTAAATGCCTTCTGTCCCGGAGATAGACTAGCCTTGTTGTGGCCCGGCGCGATGCTGACGGCCTGGTGGATCGCCTTGGTCATGAGATGCGTATTTCGCGGAAGCTGGACACGCGTTTCGCTTGAAGCCGGACAGGTGTTTCGCGCGAAGCTGGACAGCCGGAG
>NZ_FCNZ02000159.1 GCF_001544495.1 Caballeronia telluris | reverse complement strand
TGCAGATGGAATGGGCACCACCCACCTGAACGGCATCGGTGTGCCAAAGTTGAGGTCTGACGTTCGACTGAAGTGGAGGTACCCGAAATGGAAATTACCGCTGTTGGTGTGGATATCGCCAAGCACGTCTTCCAGGTGCACGCCGTGGACGCCCGTGGACATACCGTATGCCGTAAGCGTCTCAGCCGATCACAAATGGCGCCGTTCTTCGCCCGTCTCTCGCCCTGCCTAATCGGCATGGAGGCCTGCGGCAGCGCACATTACTGGGCACGCAGGCTGGCTGCGATGGGACATACGGTGAAGCTGATGGCGCCGCAATTCGTCAAGCCTTACCTGAAGACGAACAAGAATGACATGAACGATGCCGAAGCCGTCTGCGAAGCAGTGCAACGACCGAACATGCGCTTCGTGGCCGTCAAGACGGTCGAGCAGCAAAGCATCCTGCATTTACATGTAAGCCGGCAGCTACTCGTCAAGATGCGCACCCAGGTCAGCAACCATCTCCGCGGCCTGCTCAGCGAGTACGGACTGATCCTGCCTCAAGGCATCTGCCATCTCG
>NZ_FCNZ02000158.1 GCF_001544495.1 Caballeronia telluris | reverse complement strand
GAATCCGCGTTTTACTTCACTTCAAACTGGCGCCATTACGGCGATCATCCCCGGCGTCATTACGCCGATCCGTGACACTGGGTGCGCATCTTGACGAGTAGCTGCCGGCTTACATGTAAATGCAGGATGCTTTGCTGCTCGACCGTCTTGACGGCCACGAAGCGCATGTTCGGTCGTTGCACTGCTTCGCAGACGGCTTCGGCATCGTTCATGTCATTCTTGTTCGTCTTCAGGTAAGGCTTGACGAATTGCGGCGCCATCAGCTTCACCGTATGTCCCATCGCAGCCAGCCTGCGTGCCCAGTAATGTGCGCTGCCGCAGGCCTCCATGCCGATTAGGCAGGGCGAGAGACGGGCGAAGAACGGCGCCATTTGTGATCGGCTGAGACGCTTACGGCATACGGTATGTCCACGGGCGTCCACGGCGTGCACCTGGAAGACGTGCTTGGCGATATCCACACCAACAGCGGTAATTTCCATTTCGGGTACCTCCACTTCAGTCGAACGTCAGACCTCAACTTTGGCACACCGATGCCGTTCAGGTGGGTGGTGCCCATTCCATCTGCA
>NZ_FCNZ02000157.1 GCF_001544495.1 Caballeronia telluris | reverse complement strand
CCGATGCCGGAGATTGCGGATTTCGTCGCAAAGCTGCGTGACGCATTCGGCGATGCGACCATTGACGAGGCTATCGCGCGCGGCAGGGCCGGAGAGCAGACCTTTCGCGCAGGAAAGCGGCCGAACGGTCGGCACGAGGTCGATTGACGATTTCAACCGCTGGGTCGCCGACGGCAGCGTGCGCAACCAGCATTATT
Organism: Caballeronia telluris; assembly: GCF_001544495.1. Lineage (GTDB taxonomy): Bacteria > Pseudomonadota > Gammaproteobacteria > Burkholderiales > Burkholderiaceae > Caballeronia > Caballeronia telluris. Next base: position 372 of record NZ_FCNZ02000157.1, on the reverse strand, counting down.
GCAAGGGATGCGATGGCTCATGTGTTGGAACGGGCGTGCGCTGCAGCCAGCGAACGTGATTGGACGGCCCCGACGGTTGATTCTCGCCGCCTCGCCCGCACCTCCGTTCAGATGGAATGAAGCCTGAAATAATCAAGCGGAACGAGCAGCCATAACGATGCACAAACTCGATATTGACAAAGTCCCGGGCTCACGCGCCGACCTGCTGTGTTTCCTGGTCGCGACTGTCGCTGCGTCTCATACACTCACATACGAGTGGCGGGTTGACCATCTCGTTGAGAGCTTTCGAATCTGGCTCGCGCGAAACGCCGTTTCGATGGACTGGCTCGACCGAGTGCTCCTCGGGCAGCTTGCGCTGAAGATTGCGAAGCG
>NZ_FCNZ02000156.1 GCF_001544495.1 Caballeronia telluris | reverse complement strand
ACTCGACCTCGTCCTGCTTCACACGGTGGGGGATTTTAGGCGACCACAACTGGGGGAGTTTCAACTGACCGTCCGGGAAATCGCCGATCACTACAATCTCGCGAAGATCATCCGCAAGTACATCGAAACGCCATCTTGGACCACGCCACTATCCATCGCCGTGTTTGGTCCGCCGGGGTCGGGGAAGTCGTTTGCGGTGAAAGAAGTGCTCAACTCCGTTGACCCAGGCCGCAGCAGCAAACCATTGACCTTCAATCTGGCGCAGTTCAATTCCACCGACCAGTTGACGGATGCATTTCACCAGATACAGGATCGCGCCCTCGCGAGCAGCGAAGTGCCGCTCGCCATCTTCGACGAATTCGACTCGTATTTCGAAGGCCGCCGGGGCTGGCTGAAGTACTTTCTCGCGCCGATGCAGGACGGCCTGTTCCGCGGCAAAGGCGGCGATTATCGCGTCGGGCGCGCGATCTTCCTATTCTCGGGAGGCACCTCTGTCACGGATCGCCGTATAGGAGCCAATTGATGATCGGCGCATAGGTGCCAGCGCAGGATCGGCGTAATGGAGCCAG
>NZ_FCNZ02000155.1 GCF_001544495.1 Caballeronia telluris | reverse complement strand
GCCGAAGCCGCGTTCGATGCCGTGCAAGCCGGCCGTCAGAACGACGAACTCGCCGCTTACCCGGAAGCGTTCGAGACTTCATGGCTCAAGACCGAGCTTTATCGCGCACGCAACTTCAAGCAGTGGATGAGCCGTGGCCTGTATCTCGGCACGATGATGGTCGGACTGGAGCAGAAGGTGATGGGCGGCAACGTGCCGTGGACGCTGCATCATCAGCACTCGGACAACGAGACGCTGAAACCCGCGTCGCAATGCAAGCCAATCGTCTATCCGAAGCCCGATGGCAAGCTGACGTTCGATCGTCTCTCATCGGTGTTCATCTCGAACACGAATCACGAGGAGAACCAGCCGGCGCACTTGACGTTGAAAGATCCGTCGGTGCCGGTGAACGTCAACTTGCGCACGTATGCGGGCCCGGAAAGCCGCTATTGCCCGGCGGGCGTCTACGAATTCGTCAAAGCCGACGACGGCGGCGAGCGCCTGCAGATCAACGCGCAAAACTGCGTGCACTGCAAGACCTGCGACATCAAGGACCCGACGCAGAACATCGTCTGGGTCACGCCCGAAGGCGG
>NZ_FCNZ02000154.1 GCF_001544495.1 Caballeronia telluris | reverse complement strand
TAGGTTGGTGAATTTGCTCGTTGGCGAAACTCGCGTGGTGAGCAGTATTTCAGGGCGCTGTGTGGATGCGACTCGTTGTAGTGGTCAAACGCGATGGCCAGGTTCTGCAACGCCGTTCTTGCGTCCGGCTTGGGCATCCACGAGACGTAGTCTCTCTTCATCGTTTTGACGAAGCTCTCGGCCATCCCGTTGCTCTGCGGACTTCTGACCGACGTCGTGATGGGTTTCAGGCCCACTTTTTTCGAGAACGTCAGCGTCTCCTCGGCAATGTAGCAGGAACCGTTGTCACTGAGCCATTCGATTTCGTTGTCGGCCTTCAGCGCACCATCGAAACGGTTTTCCACAGCCTGAAGCATGACATCACGCACCATGTCACCGGTATAGCCTCCAGTGGTCGCAGCCCAGCTCATCGCCTCCCGGTCGCAGCAGTCCAGTGCAAAGATGACGCGCAACGGCGAGCCGTCATCACAACGGAATTCGAAGCCGTCCGAGCACCAACGCGCATTGCTCCGGTCCACCGCGACCTTGCCGTCGTGCCGGCGCGTTGACTGGGCATGGCGAGGCCGGCGTTCGAGCAGCAGACCGTGGGTATGCAT
>NZ_FCNZ02000153.1 GCF_001544495.1 Caballeronia telluris | reverse complement strand
CGGAGTGAAGGTCCGGGCAAGGGAAGCGAGGTCACGGTTCGCCTTCCACTCTTCGTCGGCGAGCCAGCGACGAGAGAGCACGTCGCGACCAGCACTGAAGCGCCAGCGCCGGAAGCGGGCCGACAACGCATTCTCCTTGTGGACGATAACGCTGACGTCGCGGAAGCGCTGTCCATGGTCCTGGAGATTTTGGGGCACAAGGTCGCGGTAGAGCACGATGCAAAAGGCGCACTCGCGCGTGCCCGTACTGAGGCATTTGATAGATGCATCTTGGACATAGGACTCCCCGACATGACCGGATATGAGCTTGCACAAAAGCTACACGCCGTGCCGGGGACGCGACATGCAGTGTTCATCGCACACACGGGGTACGGACAGATGGAAGACAAACGGCTGTCATCGGAGTCGGGATTTGCGCACCACCTAGTGAAACCGGCCGCCATTCCGGACTTGCAGCGGGTTCTCGCTGACAGTCCTCGTCCCGGCTAAGAACGGGTCTATGATGCGTTCGATAAATATGCTTTTCGATTGCTCATGAGGAGTTTGCCGAACGTCCGAAGCAACGAAGCAACCGGCCATTGATGCGCATGATGCGTGGTCGGCCGGTATGGGTCG
>NZ_FCNZ02000152.1 GCF_001544495.1 Caballeronia telluris | reverse complement strand
ACTTCGACCGGCTGCCGAACCTGAATCGTACCCATATCCACGACCTTGCTACCGGCCGCTATATCGATGAGAAGGTCGCGATTCTCATTGCCGGGCCAACAGGTACTGGCAAGTCACACCTGGCCCAGGCACTCGGCAATTGCGCCGCCCGGCAAGGACGTGATGTCGTGTTCGCCACGCAGACCAGGCTATTGAACAGTCTGCAGGCAGCGCGCGCGACCGGTACCTATGAGCGCAAACTGAAACAGCTTGCCAGCGTACCGGTTCTCATCGTCGACGACTTCGCTCTCAAGCCGCTGCGCTCGCCGCAGGATGAAGACTTCCACGACCTGATCGCGGAAAGGTACGAGACCGCTGCGACGATCCTGACCAGTAACCTCGACTTCAGCGAATGGGGCGATGCGTTTGCCGGCAACCGCATCCTCGGCGCCGCCACACTCGATCGCCTGCGACACGGCGCCTATCGTATCGTGCTCGATGGTGACAGCTTCCGCACGCCTAGGCCAATGCCTGAACCCGACCAGACACGACTTGCGAAATCAACCAGAAAAACGCATCCTTGAGTCCGTTCGAATCCGCGTTTTACTTCACTTCAAACTGGCGCCATTACGGCGATCATCCCCGGCGTCATTACGCCGATCCGTGACA
>NZ_FCNZ02000151.1 GCF_001544495.1 Caballeronia telluris | reverse complement strand
CTGGGTGCGCATCTTGACGAGTAGCTGCCGGCTTACATGTAAATGCAGGATGCTTTGCTGCTCGACCGTCTTGACGGCCACGAAGCGCATGTTCGGTCGTTGCACTGCTTCGCAGACGGCTTCGGCATCGTTCATGTCATTCTTGTTCGTCTTCAGGTAAGGCTTGACGAATTGCGGCGCCATCAGCTTCACCGTATGTCCCATCGCAGCCAGCCTGCGTGCCCAGTAATGTGCGCTGCCGCAGGCCTCCATGCCGATTAGGCAGGGCGAGAGACGGGCGAAGAACGGCGCCATTTGTGATCGGCTGAGACGCTTACGGCATACGGTATGTCCACGGGCGTCCACGGCGTGCACCTGGAAGACGTGCTTGGCGATATCCACACCAACAGCGGTAATTTCCATTTCGGGTACCTCCACTTCAGTCGAACGTCAGACCTCAACTTTGGCACACCGATGCCGTTCAGGTGGGTGGTGCCCATTCCATCTGCAGAATCGCGCGAAGCCAAGCGCAGCGTGCGGATAGGTGCAGATAAGCAGTTGCGAAACTCCCAGTTTCAATATGAAATGGCCCTATCTTCTGGGAGTGAGAAGCGCCGATGAGCACACCGGATTTCTTCCGCAGCCGCCTGGACGCGATGATCGATTTGCGGCATCCG
>NZ_FCNZ02000150.1 GCF_001544495.1 Caballeronia telluris | reverse complement strand
AAGGAACTCGACGACTGGACCCACGAGCGCGATCCGTACAGCCTCGACATGATCGAGGAGCAAAAGAGCGAGCAGCCGTTTAGCGGCGGCACGTATCTGCATCCGCGACAGGTACTGCGCGAGCTGGAAAAGGCGATGCCCGAGGACGTGATGGTCTCCACCGACATCGGCAACATCAACTCGGTGGCGAACAGCTATCTGCGTTTCGACAAACCGCGCAGCTTCTTCGCGGCGATGAGCTGGGGTAATTGCGGCTACGCGTTCCCGACCATCATCGGCGCGAAAGTCGCGGCACCGCACCGCCCGGCGGTCTCCTATGCCGGCGACGGCGCCTGGGGCATGAGCCTGATGGAAACCATGACCTGCGTGCGCCACAACATTCCGGTGACGGCGGTGGTATTCCACAATCGCCAATGGGGCGCTGAAAAGAAGAACCAGGTCGATTTCTATAACCGCCGCTTCGTCGCGGGCGAACTCGACAACCAGAGCTTCGCGGAAATCGCCAAGGCGATGGGCGCTGAAGGCATCGTCGTGGACAAGCTCGAAGACGTTGGCCCGGCGCTGAAAAAAGCGATCGATCTGCAGATGAACCACGGCAAGACCACCATCATCGAGATCATGTGCACCCGCGAACTCGGCGATCCGTTCCGCCGCGATGCGCTCGCCAAACCCGTGCGCATGCTCGA
>NZ_FCNZ02000149.1 GCF_001544495.1 Caballeronia telluris | reverse complement strand
AACTGCCTGAGTTCGAAAAGTACAAGGCCACCTGATGAACGCCCCGAGGCGTCCACGAACAAAACCCAATTTTGCAGATGGAATGGGCACCACCCACCTGAACGGCATCGGTGTGCCAAAGTTGAGGTCTGACGTTCGACTGAAGTGGAGGTACCCGAAATGGAAATTACCGCTGTTGGTGTGGATATCGCCAAGCACGTCTTCCAGGTGCACGCCGTGGACGCCCGTGGACATACCGTATGCCGTAAGCGTCTCAGCCGATCACAAATGGCGCCGTTCTTCGCCCGTCTCTCGCCCTGCCTAATCGGCATGGAGGCCTGCGGCAGCGCACATTACTAGCAGGATCAGTCCGTACTCGCTGAGCAGGCCGCGGAGATGGTTGCTGACCTGGGTGCGCATCTTGACGAGTAGCTGCCGGCTTACATGTAAATGCAGGATGCTTTGCTGCTCGACCGTCTTGACGGCCACGAAGCGCATGTTCGGTCGTTGCACTGCTTCGCAGACGGCTTCGGCATCGTTCATGTCATTCTTGTTCGTCTTCAGGTAAGGCTTGACGAATTGCGGCGCCATCAGCTTCACCGTATGTCCCATCGCAGCCAGCCTGCGTGCCGGGTCGACTCCGATAGATCCTTGGCTGGAGCGCCTGCTAGCCCGCAAGCATCCCAACCAGGCTGCCGTCGCGCAGG
>NZ_FCNZ02000148.1 GCF_001544495.1 Caballeronia telluris | reverse complement strand
CGTAACGCGGACGGCACGATCTATCAACGTCCGTTCGGCGGCCACACGGCGAACTACGGCGAGAAGCCAGTGCAGCGCGCGTGCGCCGCTGCCGACCGCACCGGCCACGCGCTGCTGCACACGCTGTACCAGCAGAACGTCGCGGCGAAGACGCAGTTCTTCGTCGAATGGATGGCGCTCGATCTGATCCGCGACGCCGATGGCGACGTGCTCGGCGTGACCGCGCTCGAAATGGAAACGGGCGACGTCTATATCCTCGAAGGCAAGACCACGCTCTTCGCCACGGGCGGCGCGGGCCGCATCTTCGCGGCATCGACCAATGCGTTCATCAACACCGGCGACGGCCTCGGCATGGCCGCGCGTTCGGGCATCGCGCTGCAGGACATGGAGTTCTGGCAGTTCCACCCGACGGGTGTGGCGGGCGCCGGCGTGCTGATCACCGAAGGCGTGCGCGGCGAGGGCGGCATTCTGCGCAACTCGAACGGCGAGCGCTTCATGGAACGCTACGCGCCGACGCTCAAGGACCTCGCGCCGCGCGATTTCGTGTCGCGTTCGATGGACCAGGAGATCAAGGAAGGACGCGGCGTCGGTCCGAACAAGGATCACGTGTTGCTCGACTTGTCGCATATCGGCGCCGAGACGATCATGAAGCGTCTGCCGTCGATCCGCGAGATCGCGCTGAAGTTCGCGAACGTCGATTGCAT
>NZ_FCNZ02000147.1 GCF_001544495.1 Caballeronia telluris | reverse complement strand
GGTTTTCCCGCAGCCGAAGTGCTTTACAACGAAGACGGCTCGGTGCGCGGTGTCGTCACCGGCAACATGGGCGTCGGAAAGGACGGCCAGCCGACCGAGAATTTCCAGCTCGGCATGGAGTTGCACGCGAAATACACGCTCTTTTGCGAAGGCGCGCGCGGCCATCTCGGGCGACAACTGACCGACCGATTCAAGCTGCGCCAGAACGCCGATCCGCAGGTCTACGGCCTCGGCATCAAGGAGTTGTGGGAAATCGATCCGGTCAAGCACAAGCCCGGCCTCGTGATCCACACCGCCGGCTGGCCGCTGGAAAACGATACCTACGGCGGCTCGTTCCTGTATCACATGGATAACAACCAGGTGGTCGTGGGCTTTGTCGTCGGGCTGGGGTATTCGAATCCGTATTTGTCGCCGTTCGAGGAATTCCAGCGCTACAAGACCCATCCGTCGATCCGCAAGTTTCTCGAAGGCGGCAAACGCATTTCCTACGGCGCGCGCGCGATTGCAGCGGGCGGATTGATGTCGCTGCCGAAGCTAGTGTTTCCGGGCGGCGCGTTGGTCGGGTGCGATGCGGGGTTCTTGAACGCATCGCGTATCAAAGGCAGTCATGCAGCGATCAAGACCGGCAAGATGGCTGCCGAAGCCGCGTTCGATGCCGTGCAAGCCGGCCGTCAGAACGACGAACTCGCCGCTTACCCGGAAGCGTTCGAGAC
>NZ_FCNZ02000146.1 GCF_001544495.1 Caballeronia telluris | reverse complement strand
CGGATGCCGCAAATCGATCATCGCGTCCAGGCGGCTGCGGAAGAAATCCGGTGTGCTCATCGGCGCTTCTCACTCCCAGAAGATAGGCCCATTTCATATTGAAACTGGGAGTTTCGCAACTGCTTATCTGCACCTATCCGCACGCTGCGCTTGGCTTCGCGCGATTCTGCAAGACCGACGAGCTATATGTGTCTCGATATTGCCGAGGATGGTTGGTACGTGATTTTGCGCCTGCACCTCGGGACACCACCTCACCTTCGAGTTGATGAATCGGTTCTGCGCCTGAACTCGCTTGGCGAGCGGTACTTCAGCGCGCTATGAGGGTGCTCCTCGTTGTAATGCTCGAACGCGACGTAAGAATGCGCGCTGCGGATTTTGAAAGTCACGCAAGCTGGCCGCGCACCGCGAAAGTCATCGTCGAGCGTACAGCGGCACGAAGGGGTGCTTGCTCCGGGGAGCGCCCGTACTCGATGGGCGCTCGTCCCCAATCTCGACCGGCGAGGGACATAACGGAACGTCTTTCCTGACCGTCGTGAGTGCGAGCATCTTCGTAAAGTCATTTGCGGCACGCACGCGCGCAGTGAGGTTCAGCGCTCCGCCCAGTCGAAATACCTTGTCGACAGTCTTCAATAACGACGTGTGGTCGTACAGAGTGTGAAGCGCCCCGGGTTTGTCGGAGACCGGCGAGTTTGGCGTTACGCCGCGCGTGCGGCCAACGCCTGTTTCCGATTG
>NZ_FCNZ02000145.1 GCF_001544495.1 Caballeronia telluris | reverse complement strand
GATTTCACGGCAAGCTGGACAGCGATTTCGCGCCAAGCTGGACAGTAAGTTCGTAAAGTAGCGACGCAGGTCAACCGTGGCACCCTCGACGATTTCGTCGGGGCGTCTACATGGCATTTCCAAAGTTGACCATGCGTAAAATTCGAGAAGCGCTGCGCCTACATTTCGATTGCGGCTTCAATCATCGTGAAGTCGCTCGGGCGTTGGGTACGTCGCCCACAACTGTGGGGCAATATGTTCGCCGTTTGGAGCGTGCCGGCCTAAGCTACCCGCTGCCGCCAGCACTCGGTGATGACGAACTCGAGGCACGCCTGTTTCCGCCACCGCCACGCGTGGAAGGGGAACGTCCTACGCCGCATTGGCCGACCGTGAGGCGCGAGCTTGCCCGCAAAGGCGTGACGCTCGATCTGCTCTGGAACGAATACAAGGCCGAGCACCCTGACGGTTACGCGTACACCTGGTTTTGCACGCGATACAGCGAATGGGCCAATGCGCTTCCGCTGACCTTGCGGCAAACACATGCTCCGGGCGAGAAGTTATTCGTCGACTACTCAGGCGACAAGATAGCGATCATCAATGCGCAAACGGGTGAGATCCGGGAGGCCGAGTTGTTCGTGGCCGTACTGGGGGCGTCGAACTACACCTATGCGGAAGCAACCTTGACCCAGCAGAGTTCTGATTGGATTGGCTCTCACATTCGAACATTCGAATTTATGGGCGGTTGTCCTGAGATCGTCACGCC
>NZ_FCNZ02000144.1 GCF_001544495.1 Caballeronia telluris | reverse complement strand
TGACGGGATTGCCGCAGGCGACGTTTGCATCGAAGGTCGTTGTAGCCGATGGCAAAGCGACTGTGTCGCGCGAAGTCGATGGCGGTTCGGAAACCCTCTCGCTCACGTTGCCCGCAGTCGTCACCAACGACCTGCGCCTGAACGAGCCGCGCTATGTCACGCTGCCGAACATCATGAAGGCGAAGAAGAAGCCTTTGGAAACGCTGAAGCCGGCGGATCTAGGCGTCGATGTCGCGCCGCGTCTGAAGACGCTGAAAGTCGCCGAGCCGCTCAAGCGCTCCGCCGGCGTGATGGTGCCGGACGTGAAGACGCTGGTCGAGAAGCTCAAGACCGAAGCCAAAGTGCTCTAAAGGAAAGAACATGACGATTCTGGTTATCGCAGAACACGACAACGCATCGATCAAGGCCGCGACGCTGAACACGGTTGCGGCTGCTTCTAAGATCGGTGGCGACGTTCACGTGCTCGTGGCAGGTTCGAATGCGCAAGCCGCAGCCGATGCGGCCGCGAAGATCGCAGGCGTTTCGAAAGTGCTGCTCGCCGATGCGCCGCAACTCGCCGACGGGCTGGCTGAGAACATCGACGGTACGGTGCTGAATATCGCTAAGGATTATTCGCACATCCTCGCGCCCGCTACCGCATACGGCAAGAACATCGCACCGCGTATCGCCGCGCATCTGGACGTCGCGCAAATCAGCGACATCACCGCCGTCGACAGCGCCGACACCTTCGAGCGTCCGATCTACGCGGGCAACGCCATCGCGACGGT
>NZ_FCNZ02000143.1 GCF_001544495.1 Caballeronia telluris | reverse complement strand
CGTCAGGAAAGCCCCGCAAGCCGTCGACCACCGCGATCAGGATGTCGTGCAAGCCGCGGTTCTTCAGCTCGTTGAAACCTTCAGCCAGAACTTGGCGCCCTCGGTTTGCTCGATCCACAAACCCAGCACTTCCTTGCGACCGTCGGCGCGGATGCCCAGCGCCAGATAGACCGCCTTGTTCCTGACCGTGCCTTCGTCGCGGATCTTCAGGCGCAGCGCGTCGAGTACACGATCGGATACATGGCCTCGAGCGGGCGTTGCTGCCACTGCTCGACCTCGGCCAGCACCTCGTCGGTGACCGTCGAAATCAGATCGGGCGACACCTGCAGCCCCCACAGCTCCAGCAGATGGCCCTGAATCTCGCGCACGCTCATGCCGCGCGCATACATGCTGATCACATGGTCATCGAAGCGTGGTAGCCGGCGTTGATACTTGCCGACCAATTGCGGCTCAAATGTCGCTTGCCGATCGCGCGGAATATCCAGCATCAGCTCGCCATTGGGCGTCAGGACCGTCTTGGGGCTGGTGCCGTTGCGGTGGTTGCCGGACTGGCCTTGCTCGGTCTGGGCTTCCAGATGGTCGCTCAACTCGGCCGCGAGCATGCGCTCGGCCAGCTGCTTCTTGAGTTCGCCGGCCAGACCTGATTCGCCCAGGACCGACTCAGCATCCTTGCCCTGCACTTGGGCAAGCAATTGGTCGATCAACTCATCGGAAGTATCCGTTAGCGCAACCCGTCTTGAACGCCCGCGTGCACGATGCGAAGGTTTCGCCATCGTAGTGATTGGGGTGAT
>NZ_FCNZ02000142.1 GCF_001544495.1 Caballeronia telluris | reverse complement strand
CCGTAGGGGACGCCCCGCGTTGCCAAAGGACTTGCCACGCACGCGCATCGAATATGACCTGAGCGACGAACAGAAGGCCTCATTCGACGCGCTTGAGCGCATCGGCGAAGAGCGCAGCGAGACGCTGCATTACGAGCCGTCAAGGCTCACGGTCATCGAACACATCCGCTTCAAGTATGCAGCGAAGAAGGATGGCGAGTCGACCATCGTGACAGCGAGCGCTCAGCCCTCGCCGCTGCCCAAGAGTAATGCGAGCGCAAGCCTGCTCGCAAATATCCTGGTCAACACCTACGTCGATCATCTGCCCTTGAATCGGCAAGAGATGCGCTATGCGCGCCGCGGTATTCACCTGCCACGGGCCACGCTGTGCGAATGGAAGCTGGCCGCGGCAGAATTGCTCGGCGTGCTTATGCCACCGCTGCGTGCGCACCAGTTGCAGGCGCCTCGCATGCACGTCGACGACACGACACTGCCTTTGCTCGAGAAGGGCCGCAAGACCACCCGCACTGCGCGATTATGGGGCTATCTGGGTGCTGGCCAACGCGAGGAACATGGCGTCTGGGTAGATCACCCTCCGGCGGTCGTGTTTGAGTTCGCTGAGTCGCGCGCGGGCTCCCATCCGCAGCGTTACCTGCAAAACTACAGAGGCTATTTGCAGGCGGACGCGTACAGCGGGCACGAGGCGCTCTACGAAACCGGCGACATCATCGCGGTTGGTTGTTGGGCGCATTGCCGTCGACGGTTCGTTGAGATCGCCAAAACCCAAAGCAAGCCGGGGCTCGCGGCACAGGCGCTGCA
>NZ_FCNZ02000141.1 GCF_001544495.1 Caballeronia telluris | reverse complement strand
GGCGATGGAGGAAGCGCTGCACGACATACCGCTGTATCGGGAGTTCGCGTTGCTGGATTCGGGCATGACGCGACTGCCCGACGAGAGCACGATTTTGCGATTCCGGCACTTGCTCGAAGCGCACGAGCTGTCGGCTGCGATGCTGGCCGCGGTCAATGAGATCCTGTAGGCGAAGGGCTTGATGCTCAAGGTGGCTCGGCGGTCGACGCGACCCTGATCGCCGCACCGAGTTCGATCAAGAAGCCCGGCACGCGCGATCCGGAGATGCACTCGACGCAAAAAGGTGGCAGCTGGCACTTCGGCATGAAAGCGCACATTGGAGTCGATGCGGACTCGGGCTTGGTGCACAGCGTGAAGTGCACGTCGGCGAACGTTCATGACATCACGGTGGCGCATGCGTTGCTGCACGGCGAGGAGCAGATTGCCTTTGCCGATTGCGGGCTATCAAGGCATCGAGAAGCGAGGCGAAACGGGAGCGGTCGCGTGGCACGTTGCGATGAGGCCGAGCAAGCGGCGCAAGCTGGACAAGAGCAAGCGGCTCGACGGGATCTACGAGAAGATCGAACGGCTGAAAGCGCAGGTGAGAGCGAAGGTGGAGCATCCGTTCCGAGTTCTGAAGTGTCAGTTCGGATATCTGAAGGCGCGGTACCGCGGTATGAAGAAGAACACGGCCCAGATCGAGACGCAGTTTGCGCTGGCCAATCTGTGGATGGTGCGCAAGGCGCTGTATTGAGCCAGGAAGATCAAGCGCGTACCGCGAGCGCGCTGCTGTGCTTGCCAAGACGCGAACGGCAGCAGTCCAGCGCGATGCAGATGACGATGG
>NZ_FCNZ02000140.1 GCF_001544495.1 Caballeronia telluris | reverse complement strand
AAGTTCAGTCGCTCGACTACGCCGACAGCACGCACAATGCGTCCACGAATCTCGCTTAGCGTAATGGTTCGCGAACGGCTTCGGTGCCATTGGTGCTGATGAAAAACCGACTCCGTCAATACAGTCGGAAGGTCGAAGCCCAAGTACAGAACCCCATAGCCACCCTTCGGATCGTCGTATCGATTTGCGGAGCTTGTACCAAAATAGAGCGGCGTGCGGCGTATTCGATTCGGCTAATGTGTTGGAGCTGTTCTCCCGCCGCAATGACGCGGTTTGGCATCGACAAAATCAAACTGCTTACTCACCGTGAATACCGACCACGCTCAGCACAATCTCGACAAGTTGATCGAAGTTGCCTGGCGTCACGGCTTCGATAGGTGAGTGACCACCGAGCGAATCATTTCGAGACGACAGCGCACGATAGAGCGTCCATGAGTCAACCGACGCCGCTCGGTTGAGCGCTTCGCGCGTGAATTTCAGCTTCAGTGGATCAAGCTGCCAGTCGGGCAGTCGCTGACCCCGACGACCCACATCTAATGAGAGAAGGCGCCGAGGCTGTGCTGATAGATCTTTATAAATCTGTTGGCGCGACTTGTGTGCGAACCGCGCAAATTCCGTCAGCGGAATGTTCCCGGGTGCATCGTATGCGCGCAACAACGCTGCACGTCCGCGTTGCACATCAGTCGCCGACGGCTGCCAGGGTGACTCTGCCCGAAGCGCGCGTGCTTTCGCTCGCAGGTCCGTGGTGAGCTGAAGCGGCGAGGGCGCGGCCTCCGCAAATTTCTCTCGAACGAAAGCGTTCAGCTCGGCGATGAAGGCATCCTCGTCATCGATGCGTACGGCGCGTTCGAAACGATGAGCGTCTTCAGCGGTGATTTC
>NZ_FCNZ02000139.1 GCF_001544495.1 Caballeronia telluris | reverse complement strand
CGTCATTCATTACTCCGGCCCACGCCACACTCCTCAACACACGGCCGTGCCGACGACCTCGCGTTCTCTCGTCGCTTCCTCATCGAGCGACGACTGCGAGGGATTACTGCGGGCCTTTTTTGTTCATTCAGTTGAGTCGGGACCCGACTAGCTTGGCAATCGGTCTGTGCGTCGTGATATTAAGCGCTTAATTCGGTGACAAGGAGACGACCATGAAGAACAAGTATCTAAGCATTTTGCCGGCGACAGCCGTTACACTTTTCTCGCTCAGCGGTGCAGCGCAGGCCGGCGACCACGATGGCCACCGCGGCCTTTGCTCAAACGAAACGCTAAGGGGACCGTATAGTTTTATCGGCCACGGAGTGATACTTGGATTAAAAACTGCCGATGGAGTGTTGCATCCGTACGACGCCCCATCGATCCTTGATGACGTCGCCCTGGTGACGTTTGACGGCACGGGCGGATTCCACCGCACCGACTTCGGCATGATCGGCGGGTTGCCGAAAGGGGGGAAGACGACATTCAATTCTGCCCAGCACGGCCTCTACACGGTCAATTCCGATTGCACCGGCACCATGCAAATCTTTTATGACGTCGGCGGTGCCGTGCCAGCTGGCGTCGAAACTGATCTGAACATCGTCGTCGCAGAAGACGGAACGCTCATCGAATCCGTTGTCTACAGGGCGGTCACTGTGGCAGGCACTGCCAAGGACAACACAAGGTGTCCAAAGAATTGCGAACAAGGTGTGCAAGAGTATTTTGAGGGGAAAAAGGTCGCGGTCTATGGCTCCCACGAGTCGAACCGCTGATGGATTCACGCTCGCTAAGGTTTGCAGGCTCGAGATCCTTTAATTCCCACGCCTCCAGCCTGATGATTAGATCGCGATACTTGGGCGCCGGCGC
>NZ_FCNZ02000138.1 GCF_001544495.1 Caballeronia telluris | reverse complement strand
ATACGGGTTGTGGCCGAAGTACATCAGGCCGAGCAACGCCGCGCCTTCACCGAGAAAGATCACGAACATCGTGTTCTCGCGGCCGAAACGGTCGGAGAGAAAACCGCACAGAGGCCGCGTGAAGCCGTTGCACAGGTTGTCGATGGAGAGCGTCATCGTGAGCAGCGGCAGGGTGACGCCGAGCAACGTGACCGGCAACTTCGCGAAGCCGAACTCCTTCGCGATCGGACCGAGCTGCGCCGTCGCGATGATGCCGCCCGCCGCGACGAACACGAACATCAGGTAGATCACCCAGAAGAGCGGCGAGCGCACCATCTGACCGGTCGTGTAGTCGATCTTCGACGCGACGAGCCGCTTTGGAATCACCACGTTCGCGGGCGGCACCGGTCGCACGAGAAAGAGCGCGAGCGCGAGAATGCAGACGCCCTGGAAAATGCCGAAGAACATGAACGTGTGCTCGTAGCCCGAGCTTTGGATCATGTTCGCGATCGGAATCACCGTGACCGCTGCGCCCGCGCCGAAGCCGGCCGCCGTCAGGCCGGCCGCGAGGCCGCGCTTGTCCGGAAACCACTTGAGCGCATTGCCGACGCACGTGCCGTACACGCATCCCGCGCCGATGCCCGCAACCACGGCGCCGATGTAGAGATGCACGAGGGTGGTCGCGTGAGCGTCGATGACCCAGCCGAGCGCCGCGCAGATCGATCCGCCGATCACGACGGGACGCGGCCCGAACTTGTCGACGAGCCAGCCTTCGATCGGCACGAGCCACGTTTCAGTCACGATGAAAATGGTGAAGGCGGTCTGGATCGCGGCTTGCCCCCAATGGTGCTTGGCATCCATCGGCACGACGAAGAGCGTCCACGCGTATTGCAGATTCGCGACCAGGCCCATGCAGATGATGCCGAT
>NZ_FCNZ02000137.1 GCF_001544495.1 Caballeronia telluris | reverse complement strand
CGCGAACCGAGCGCGATCACCACATCGGCGCGCGAGAGCAGCTTCATCGCCGCCTTCGAGCCTTGGTAGCCGAGCGGACCGCACCACAGCGGGTGACTGGCCGGGAACGAATCGTTGTGAAGGTAGCTGTTGACCACCGGCGCGCCGAGCCGTTCAGCGAACGCCTTGCATTCCTCGACCGCATCGGCCATCACGACACCGCCGCCCGAGATGATCACCGGGAACTTGGCCGTTGCCAGCAACTCGGCCGCTTCGTCGAGCCGTTGCTCACCACCGGCCCCGCGATCGAGTCGCTGCGGCTGCGGAATCTCGGCCTTGATCTGGCCGTAGAAGTAATCGCGCGGGATATTGAGTTGCGTCGGCCCCATTTCGGCCATCGCGCGATCGAAACAGCGGCCGGTGAATTCGGCCATGCGCGCCGGATGCGTCACGTGACCCTGGTATTTGGTGAATTCCTGGAACATCGGCAACTGCTTGGCTTCCTGGAAACCGCCGAGACCGATCCCCATCGTGCCCGCCTCGGGCGTGACGATCACCACCGGGCTGTGCGCCCAATAGGCCGCGGCAATCGCCGTCACGCAGTTGCTGATACCGGGGCCGTTCTGGCCGATCACCACACCATGACGTCCTGAAACACGCGAATAGCCGTCAGCCATGTGTCCGGCGCCTTGCTCGTGCACGACCGGAATCAGGCGGATGCCGGCGGGCGCGAAGATGTCCATCGCGTCCATGAAGGCGGAGCCCATGATGCCGAACATGTCGGTGACGCCGTTGGCGGCGAGCGTTTCGACGAACGCCTCGGAAGGCGTCATGGCCTGGGGGCCGTCGGGGGCAGCAGAAGAGGCAGGGGCGCGGGTGGGGTCGAGTTCGCTCATGGTGTGACGTCTCCGGTGTTTGAATAAAACGGAACATATGGTTCCGAAAACAGCGTGTTGGATCAAATGTAGATCA
>NZ_FCNZ02000136.1 GCF_001544495.1 Caballeronia telluris | reverse complement strand
CCGCTGACCCGCATTGCTGACACACATCACGCGCTCTCCACCTTACTCCGAGGGGCGTCGTTCGTGGATCGCATACGGCTAATGCTTCGCGGTCTTGTCGACGGCAGGGTCTCGTGCACGATTGGGTTTCAGCTTCTTTTTCATGCAGACAGCGGTACTTGGACAGAGTTGAGCAAACTGCGTGCTGGACTGAAGTCCGGTCGGCGCGCTCGGGCGAGCGACTGGTAAGTAGCCAGCCCGCCGAAAAAAGTCTGTGGCCGTCGTCGTGAGCAGCCATAACTCCGATACGCCCAAGGTCAGCGCCATGTATTCCGCATGGAGGAGCAGTTTGGTTCCCAGCCCGGCGCTGCGTTCAGGCTTTGCAACCGCCAGTGACCGCAGCAACGCCTCAGCTCCAAACCCCTCTAGGCCAACGCTGCCGACTACTGACCCGTGGGCATCTTCTGCGACGGCAAAATCGCGCAACTGGTCGGGGGTTACATCGGAAGCCGACAACCCGTTCTCTGCGAGCAATGCCGCAATGGCATCGAGGTCTTCGGTTCGCGCGGCACGTATGTTCATAGTCGGTGTTGTCTTTTACGATTTGGAAGCGGCATCAGGCGGTTCTAGTTGCCGTGTGACGGCTGACCCGAACTGCCACGAAGAATG
This sequence comes from Caballeronia telluris, assembly GCF_001544495.1. GTDB lineage: Bacteria > Pseudomonadota > Gammaproteobacteria > Burkholderiales > Burkholderiaceae > Caballeronia > Caballeronia telluris. The sequence goes on along the minus strand of NZ_FCNZ02000136.1, from coordinate 322 downwards.
CGATTGCTGACAGCATCGAAACAAGGAACACGGTCCACTCAACAGCTCGATAACCGTGGGTAAAGCATCCAGATGCTGGCCGCGGCAATCGGGGCTATTCCCTTGGCGACATTCGACGGGAACGAAAGCATGCCGCTGACTGCACCGTAGCCTTCGGTCCACATCAGGTCCTGCACGATGGTGCCGCGGAGGATGGTCATCATGCCATTCGCAGCGCCGTAGCAAAGCGCGAATAACCAAAGCATTGAAGCGCCCCGGAAATGTAGGAGACTTTGGATCTTGGCTGTAACGGGAGATTTGAAGAATGGAAAACGCAAGCAAA
>NZ_FCNZ02000135.1 GCF_001544495.1 Caballeronia telluris | reverse complement strand
CGCTGCACTGGCTTCTCGCCGTAGTTCGCCGTGTGGCCGCCGAACGGACGTTGATAGATCGTGCCGTCCGCGTTACGGTCGAACGGCATGCCCATGTGTTCCAGTTCGTACACCGCGTTCGGTGCTTCGCGACACATGAACTCGATCGCGTCCTGGTCGCCGAGCCAGTCGGAGCCCTTGATGGTGTCGTAGAAGTGATAGTGCCAGTTGTCTTCGCTCATGTTGCCGAGCGAGGCGCCGATGCCGCCTTGCGCGGCGACCGTGTGCGAGCGCGTCGGAAACACCTTGGACAGCACGCAGACCGACAGGCCGGCTCGCGCGAGTTGCAGCGAGGCGCGCATGCCCGAGCCGCCCGCGCCGACGATGACCACGTCGAAGCGCCGACGCGGCAGGGAAGTCTTGATTGCAGCCATTCTTTAAACTCTCCAGAGAATCTGTGCAGCGTAGCCGGCGCAAGCGACCAGCCAGAGGATGGTCAACGCCTGAAGCGACAGGCGAATCCCGACCGGCTTCACGTAATCCATCCAGATGTCGCGCATGCCGACCCACGCGTGATAGAAGAGCGAAAGCAAGGCGACGAACGTAGCGAGCTTCATCCACTGCAGCGCGAAGATCGACGCCCAGCCTTCATACGAGAAGTCGCGGGCGACGAAAAACCAGAACAGCAGGATGAGCGTATAGACCGCCATCACGACCGCGGTGACGCGTTGCGCGAGCCAGTCGCGCAGACCGTAGTGAGCGCCGACGACAAGGCGCTTCGGGCCGACTCTGTTGTTAGCTGCCATGTTTTTAGAAGGCTCCGAAAAGTTTCAGCGCGACGGCGAGCGTCAGCAACGACGAGACGATCAGCACCGACAGCGCGGTCTGCTTGCCGCCTTCCTTGTGCACCGCGACGTGCGTATCGAGCAGCAAGAAGCGAATGCCCGCGCAGAAGTGGAACAGGTACGCCCACGACAGCACGAGCACGATGATCTTGACGATGGG
>NZ_FCNZ02000134.1 GCF_001544495.1 Caballeronia telluris | reverse complement strand
GGGTAACGGGCTCATGAGGCATGGGGGTTGAAGGCGGACAAGTCGAGCTTGCCAGCAACGAGAAAGAGGACCGTGCGCATCGTCGTGAAGCGCGTGTATCCGCGGGCCTTTCGCTTGGCAGCTTGAAACAAGCCGTTGATGGCTTCGATGAAGCCGTTGGTCTGGCGGGTTTGAGTCCAGGCGACGATGCCCTCGAAGTGCCGACGAATCAGGCGCGCGACTTCCTTCATCGGTTCGACCTTTGAGCGCATGACGTTGGTGCACCACTGCCGCAACATCCCTGAGACGACATGGATTTGCTTGCGTTCGAGAATCTCCCGCAGCTGCTGGCGATACAGCCATGCGCGAGCGGTGCGCTTGGTGGCGTACTGCCTGAGAAGCGCCTCGAGGTCGGTCAATTGCGCAAGATTCAGTTTGTTGGCGTCCTTGAGCAGCGTCCAGCGCATCCCTTTGAGTTCTGGGTCGGCTTTCTGTTGTTGGCGGCGTACCATATCAAGCGCCCTGGATGCGTGGGCGACGACGTGAAACTTGTCGAACGTCACTCGCGCATTGGGCAGATGTTCGCCCACGCCCTTGATGAACGCGGGCGACATGTCGATGCTCACGGAGGTGACTTGCTCGGACGTGCCGTGGTGCTGGCTAAGGTACGCCGCAAAGCTCTCGATTGTCTGCGCGTCACGGCCGGGCGTGACGAACACGACGCGCCGCGCCTGCATATCGGCGACCAGCGTCAGATACTCGTGGCCGCGTCGGTACGAGGTCTCGTCAATGGCTACCGTGCTCACGTCCGACAAATTCGCCGATGCGAGCGCGAGTTCCACATAGCGCGAACAGATGGCATGCACTCGATGCCACGACAGGTTGACGATGCGCGCCACAGCGGCAAACGGCATCTGCTGCGCCAGCATCAGCACCAGCGCTTCGAACAGCTGCGTGAAGCCGTCGAGTTGGCCGACCCAATCGGGCTCGACCAGCCGTACCGAGCCGTCCGGCAAGCGCACTCGCGGCACCCGCACTTCCAGATAGCACTCGTGTTGGAAAAAAT
>NZ_FCNZ02000133.1 GCF_001544495.1 Caballeronia telluris | reverse complement strand
TGGACGGCCTCAAAAGCGAGGTGCAACACGTGTCTCGTATAAGGTGTTGCAATGCCCGACAAAACTACTTCGTACCAGCAGCTGCAACCTGAAGAACGCCTCGCCATCGCAAGCCTACGACTGCAGGATGTGAGCATTCGGGCCATGGCCCGAATGCTCGGGCGCTCTCCGTCCACTGTGAGCCGGGAGCTGACGCGCAACGGCTCTCCTGCTGGCTACGCTTCAGTGTCAGCCGAAGCGCTGAGCGCCGCCCGCCGTAGCGCTGGTCGCCGCCCCGCCAAGCTGTGCACGCAAAGCGTTCGCTGGCGGGTTGTGCTCACCCTGCTCGAATGGAAGTGGTCGCCCCAGCAGATATCGGGCACACTTAAGCGCATGTATCCGACCGACCCGACCCAGCACGTATCGCATGAGACCATCTACACGGCTATCTACGCTCAGCCGCGCGGCGAGTTGCGCCGCCAATTGATTGCCTGCCTGCGCCACGGCCACAGTACCCGCATGTCGCGCTCGCGCGGCACCGACCGACGCGGACAGATTCCCGACATGGTCAGTATTCACGTGAGGCCGCCCGAAATCGAAGACCGCCTGCTGCCGGGCCACTGGGAAGGCGACTTCATCAAAGGCGCCGGCAATCAATCCTCCGTTGGCGTGCTGGTTGAGCGCACCAGCCGGCTGGTGCTGCTTGCCAAGATGGAGGATGCAACAGCGGCCTCCGCTCTGGCGGGCTTCTCGGCCAAACTCAATTCGATTCCCGAACCCCTGCGCCAGAGCTTTACGTACGACCAGGGCAAGGAACTCACGCGGCATCAAGAACTCGCCGCCGCCACCGGCGTCAGAGTGTACTTCTGCGACCCGCACAGCCCGTGGCAACGCGGCACTTGCGAAAACACCAACGGATTGCTGCGTCAGTACCTGCCCAAAAGCACCGACCTCTCGGTCTACAGTCAGGCCGAACTCGATGCTATCGCCGACGGTTTGAACAGCCGGCCGCGCGCAACTCACGCGTTCCATTCGCCATTCGAGGTCTTCGCTGCGACACTTGCCTCAGCGAGTCAACCTCAAGGCGCTAAACATTAAACCCCTTGTTGCGCTTCGATTTGAAACCGCCCTGT
>NZ_FCNZ02000132.1 GCF_001544495.1 Caballeronia telluris | reverse complement strand
GTAAGCTGCGTTTGCGCTCAAGCTTGAACAACCGTCCGGTGTGGATCCCCGTACGAAAGTTGATGGCGCGGTCGGCGCGAGCACACGGCACGTCAGCGGTGATCGGCGGCAGCGCGGCCATAGGTTCGGCCGTGGGCTTGGGCTTTTACACGGACGTTCGAACGTCGGCTCTGCATTAGACATAGGAAATTCACCTGCAAACTCTATCGAGTCAGTATCACTCCCGTGAGACAAAGGCTGGCCTGCCGTGAGGAACCAAACGCGGGTTAGCATTGGCTGAAGGCCTTTCTGAGAGTAAGCGGCGAAACGTGTGGGGACCTCGCCGTCACCGCTTCGGCGGTCTGCCGGGCCCTTTCCCAAATGAGGTTTGCATGAAGCACTTCTGCCGAAGCACGATTGTCCGTTCCGCGCTCATTGCATCGCTGGCGATCTGGGCCGGCATCGGGTCGCTATGCGCGCCTGAGCAGGCGTGGTCCGCTCAAATCGACGACCAGACCGACCCACAGAGACTCATCCAAACAGTGACGCAGCAAATCCTGGACGAGGTGCGCCAGCAGGCACTCACGCCGGACGACATCCCGCGCATCATGGATATCGTGAACCGGGACATCCTCCCATACGTCGACTTTCGCCGCACTACGCAGTACGCGATGGGCCGCTTCTGGCGCACTTCGACTCCTGAGCAACAGAACCAGGTTGTCGAGCAGTTTAAGCAGTTGCTTATCCACACATATGCCGGCGCCCTCACATTGATCAACACGGATCGTAAATTCGAGTACCCACCTTCGCATAGCGTGTCGAGCGACACCGATGCGGTGGTGCGCACGATCGCCTCAGGCAAGAACGGCGAGGTGCAGATCGACTACCGGCTGTACAAGTCACCCCAGGGTTGGCGCGTCTATGACATGAACGTGCTCGGCGCGTGGCTGATCCAGACCTACCGTACGCAATTCAACGACACGATCCGGCAAAGCGGCGTCGACGGATTGATCCAGTTTCTCGTCAGCCGCAACAAGAAACTTGCGTCATCAGCAGGGTGATCCCGATTTCAGTGTTGACGATGAATACCATCGCGTAGCCGCACCACATGCGTAGCAGATCACAGGCTCAAGCAGAACAGGCAATGGCTGAAGTGC
>NZ_FCNZ02000131.1 GCF_001544495.1 Caballeronia telluris | reverse complement strand
AGTGGACTAGACTAAATCTGACAGTGGTCGGTTTCTCGTGCTGATGCGCGTTGGCGCGGAGGGCGTAGCCCGAAGCGGTGACGCGCGCGGCGAACCGCAAGGAGTCCACCATGACTCAGGAACAGAAAGTCATCCGCGCCAAGGTCGGCATGCTCGAATTGGCCCGGCAGCTGGGCAATGTCAGCCAGGCTTGCCGCGTAATGGGATATTCCCGCGACAGCTTCTACCGCTTCAAGGAACTGTACGATAAGGGCGGCGAAGCCGCCCTGCAGGAAATCTCCTGCCATCGTCCGTTGCCCAAGAACCGCGCGGATCCGCAGGTCGAGGCAGCGGTGGTCGAACTGGCTCTGGAACTGCCTGCCCACGGCCAGATCCGTATTGCCAACGAAGTGCGCAAGCGCCATGCCCTGAGCGTCTCGCCGCAGGGTGTGCGCAGCATCTGGCTGCGTCACGATCTCGAGACCATGAACAAGCGCTTGAAGGCGCTGGAGGCGAAATCCGCCCAGGAAGGACTGGTGCTGACCGAATCGCAGCTCACCGCGCTTGAACGTGCCAAACTGGAAAAGGAAACGCACGGCGAATTCGAATCGGAATGCCCCGGCTATTGCGGCGCTCAGGACACCTTCTATGTCGGCACGCTTAAGGGCGTGGGCCGCGTCTACCAGCAGACCTTCGTCGACACCTACTCGAAGGTGGCGTTAGCCAAACTCTACGACCGCAAGACGCCGCTGCCGGCGGCCGATCTGCTCAACGATCGCGTCGTACCGTTCTTCGACAGCTACGGCATCCCGCTCACACGCGTGCTCACCGATCGGGGCACCGAGTATTGCGGCAACCCCGAGCATCACGAATACGAACTCTACCTGGCCGTCGAGAACATTGATCACACCCGCACCAAAGCACGTTCGCCGCAGACCAACGGCATCGTCGAGCGGCTTCATAAGACCATGCTCAACGAGTTCTATCGCATCGCATTCCGCAGGAAGATCTACGACTCGATCCCGGCGTTGCAGACCGATCTGGATGAATGGCTTGACCAGTACAACAATGAGCGCGAACATCAGGGACGATGGTGCTACGGCAAGACGCCCATGCGCACCTTCCTTGATTCACTCGAACTCGCCAGGGAGAAACTGATCCCTCACTGAATAAGCTTCTCCCTTTGCTTCCCCGACTACCTGTCAGATGCAGTCCAGGCTAATACA
>NZ_FCNZ02000130.1 GCF_001544495.1 Caballeronia telluris | reverse complement strand
GGGCCTGTCATAAATTTTGTGTGCGAGGCATAACATGTAGTTCGAGGAGCATGTATGCCACGCAAACCCAGGACGACCACTGAGGCCCAAACGGCGTTGCCGTCGATTCCGAAGGAACTGATCGACCAGTTCGTGAAGGGGCCGATGACGGCTGAAGCGGTGCACGCCGCTTCAGCGGCGTTCAAGAAGGCGCTGATTGAACGGGCGCTGGGCGCCGAACTCGGACACCATCTGGGCTATCCGGCTGGCGCCGGGCGGCCAGAAGAGGCAACCAACCAGCGCAACGGCAGGAGCGGCAAGACGGTGCTGACCGACGACGGTCCGCTGCGTCTGGAGATTCCGCGTGACCGCGACGGCAGCTTTGCCCCGATCCTGATTCCAAAGCACGAGCGGCGCTTTACGGGCTTCGACGACAAGATCATCGCGATGTACGCACGCGGCATGACCGTGCGCGAGATTCAGGGGTTTCTGGCCGAGCAGTACGGCACCGAGGTGTCGCCGGAATTCATCAGCTCGGTGACCGATGCCGTGATGGACGAGGTGGCGGCCTGGCAGGCGCGTGCGCTTGAGCCGATGTATCCGGTGGTGTTCTTCGACGCACTGCGCGTGAAGATCCGCGAGGAAGGGCTGGTGCGCAACAAGGCGATCTATCTGGCGCTGGGCATCCTGCCGGACGGCACGCGTGACATCCTGGGACTGTGGATCGAGAACACGGAAGGGGCGAAGTTCTGGATGAAGGTGTTCAGTGACCTGAAGGTGCGCGGCGTGCAGGACATCCTGATCGCGGTCACCGATGGCCTGAAGGGCATGCCTGAAGCGCTGGGCGCGGTGTTTCCGGCCACCACCCTACAGACGTGTATCGTGCACCTGATCCGCAACTCGCTGGACTACGCGAGCTGGAAAGACCGACGGGCACTGGCCGCGGCCATCAAGCCGATCTATACGGCGGCGGGCGCTGAGGCGGCACAGGCTGAACTGGACGCGTTCGAACAGGGCGAGTGGGGCCGGAAATTCCCGACTGTGGTGGCCGCCTGGCGTCGGGCATGGGACCGCGTGATTCCGTTCTTCGCGTTTCCGCCAGCAGTGCGCAAGGTGATCTATACGACCAACGCCATTGAAAGCGTGAACGCCCAGCTACGCAAGATCGTCAAGACGCGTGGTCACTTCCCGACGGACGAGGCCGCGACCAAACTGCTGTGGCTGGCCTTGCGCAATATCACTGCCGACTGGAGCCGC
>NZ_FCNZ02000129.1 GCF_001544495.1 Caballeronia telluris | reverse complement strand
CGGGCAAACCAGGTCTGGGCACTGGATACGAGTTATATCCCGATGGCGCGCGGCTTTGTGTATCTGACCGCCGTGGTGGACTGGGCCAGCCGGAAGGTACTGGCCCACCGCGTAGCGATTACGATGGAGGCGATGCACGCTGTCGAGGCGTTGGAAGAAGCGTTCGCGAAGTAGGGAAACCTGAGATCGTCAATACCGACCAGGGCAGCCAGGGCGGATTCAACATGTAGACCTCTGTAATGCGGTACCCAACCCGCGGATATCAGCGGGATCCACCGTCGACGTTACTGCTGCGCCGCCCTTGGGAAATTCTTAATGCCTATGCAAAGAGACACAAACCCCGATCATCGTGATTGACATCGAAAGTCATATCAGCGCTCAATTCTCCCCACGACGGGCATATCCGTGCGAAACGCATGAGTGGTCAGAATGGCATCTCGTCGAAATGGAAGGCTGCCTGCCGACGTTTCAGGTGCTTCAACCAGCTTTTGAATTGCTTGAGGTCTTCAAACACAAGCAGATCTGCTTCCAGATCACGCATGCTTTGCTGGAGCCCGACGATGTCATTCGAGAGATTGCGTAAGACGGTTCCGGGAGATACTTCAACGAATGGAGGAACTCCGTAGGCATGCCTGAAGCCGGCCTCGACGTGCAGGATTTCCTGATTCAGTTCGCCGAGCTGCTCCCTGAGAATCTTGTTGTAATGCTTTAGTCGATCTTCGCTGATGTCATTGATGGCGCGCTGGTCGATGTGCTCGAGCTCCAGTTGCAATTCCAGCAATTTCAGGAGATCGTTTTTGCCGTAAGCCTGGTTGGCCCGCTGCATCAGCCCGGTCTTGCGTTCGCGTTCCTGAGGATCCGCTTCGCGATCGGGATGTAGAGCGCTGGCGAGTTTTCGATAGACCTCGCGGATAGACTGGCTCAACTCTGCCTGCTCTGCCTCCTGGTTGGCTTGCGCGGCGAGCTGTTTTGCCGACTTCTTCCGTTTGGCGCGTCGCGGTTCCCGAGCCTGATTTGCGGCTGCTTCCTGCGTGTGCTGCTCTTCCATTCTGGCATGCGCGCGCTGCAAGACTTCGTCGGGCGAATTCATGTCAATGTCGTCACCCAGTTCAACGCCGAGCATTGCCTCGAGCGCCAACTTCATATCCTCGAGTTCGGCCGCCGCTTCGCTGTCGTAGTCGGATTGGCTATGTGAAGCGCCCCGGAAATGTAGGAGACTTTGGATCTTGGCTGTAACGGGAGATTTGAAGAATGGAAAACGCAAGCAAA
>NZ_FCNZ02000128.1 GCF_001544495.1 Caballeronia telluris | reverse complement strand
CGCAGGCAGTTTGCCGTACGAGCGCGTCACGGCTGCCCAGGTCATTTCGTACTGAATGGTATGGAACGCGCGGATGAAGCTCAGTTCATCGGGGGCGCGCCCGGCTGCGAGTGCGGCTTTGGCCATCTCCAGACGGATCAGGTTATAGGCGATCAGCGCGCCCCAGAATTCCTGATAGACGCCTTCCACGGTCTGGCTGCGAAGGGTCAGCTGCATGCCCAGCATCGACTGCTTGAACTCGTGGTAGCTGGTCTCGATCTGCCAGCGACGCTCGTAGCACGACACGATGTCGGCGGCCTTGAAACGTCTTCGGTCAGTCAGGGACGTCAGCAGCGTGCGTTGCCGCCCCCTTGCATCCACGACAAGCACGGCGCGCGCTTGCCAGAATTCGGGCAGATCCGGGCACTTCGTGCGGGCCTGCGGTGAGACGCGCATCCGCACGATCTGGTCACCGTCGCCCCCGCTCACGACCTCCCAGCGCAGATTGGATTTGGCCGGAATGATGTAATGCCGGTTCTCGCCGTGCGAGACCAGCTTGCACAGCAGTTGGGCCGACATGAACCCCCGGTCGAAGACGGTGATGGAATGGGCCGGCACACGAGCAATCAGCTCGCGCGCCGAGACCATTTCGTTGATGTCGTAAGGCCCGAACACTGCATCGCGCACCAGATGCGTGGCAAGCGCGGTGAGCGTGACCGCGCGCAGTTGCGGATAGCTGCCGATGCGGCCATGAGCGGCGGCGGAGGCGCCGAAATGCCTGCGATTGGCGGCACTGTCGGCGGTGCGCAGCGTGGTGCCATCCATCGCGAACAGCGAGAATCCCTTGAAGAGATAGCGGTCCTGATCCTGCGCAATCCAGTTTCTGGCTGATTCATGAAACAGCCACGCCAGGGGCGCCGCGCCGACGCGCTGCCGCGCCTGGGTGATGGCGCTCTTACTGACAAACGACGCGTCGGCCGCCGGTAACGCAAGGTCCAGTTCATCGACGACCTCGCTGATCGACTGGTGCCGGTACAGCGCGAGCGCGATCACAAGCCATACGACCTGCTGCGCGGGAAGTCGACGCCGACGAACGCTGGCACTGCCACTCGCCCGTACTGCAGACTCGATCCATTCGTACGGCAGATGCTGGCCCAGCCGCCCCCATTCGAGCGGCGGCTGTGATTCGACAAGAAGGCGCAGATCATCAACCAGCATGGCGATGCACGTTAACATCGCCGAGCCCCGTTTACAACTACTTTGAGCAGCCAACAAAAATGCCGTTCAGTCGCTTAACTGAACGGCATTA
>NZ_FCNZ02000127.1 GCF_001544495.1 Caballeronia telluris | reverse complement strand
TGGCCGAATCCGGTCCTAAATCGACTGATCGGCGCGGACCCCCGCCAGTCGAGCGATTCCAGCAAACTATTGCATCGACCGGTCGAATCCGCCGGCCAAGCGGACGTCCACCTTGGTGCCTTGCGACCGAATGCTCAGCCATTTCAGCCAAGGGCCCGTCGCCGTGAAACGCTTAAGGATGCGAACTACCGTGAAGGTCTTCCCAGACACCCTCGAAGACCTTTACTTTCAGGAAATCGTCGGGGCACATGGAGCACGGTTACCGGCCTGCATTCAGTTCCTGCTGTCGCCGCGCTCGCGCGTCCTCCTCAAGACGTGTCTCTTCGAGTTCCAGCAGCACGCCGTCGAGGTCTAAAGGTCGCGTGTCGACCTCGATGCGACCGGTCAGCTTGGCATCGACATGCAGCCGGCCTGCTTCGAAGAGCGTCCAGATCTCCGGGCCATAACTCGCTGTGAGTATTTGCGGGGCAAACCGTCCGAAGTACGTGGCCAGGTTGTCAACGTCTCGCTTGAGCATCGAGGCGGCTTCATTGTTGCCGGCTGCGTCGACGGCCTGTGGCAGATCAATGATCACCGGCCCGTCCGCTGCAAGCAGGATGTTGTATTCCGACAGGTCGCCGTGGATCACCCCTGCGCAGAGCATCCGGACAACCTGGTTCAGCAGAAGCGCGTGCAGTTCGAGGGCGCGGGCTTCGGTCAGATCGACATCGTTGAGCCGTGGTGCGACATCGCCCACTTCGTCGATCACCAACTCCATAAGCAACACGCCGTCGGTACAAATATAGGGTTGCGGCACGCGCACACCTGCGTCGGCGAGGCGGAACAGCGCGTCGACTTCAGCGTTCTGCCATGACGCTTCCTGCATCTGACGGCCGTAGCGCGTACCTTTTTCCATCGCCCGCGCTTGCCGGCTGTTCTTGACCTTGCGACCGTCCCGATACGACGCGGCTTGCCGAAAACTACGTTGATTCACGTCCTTGTAGACCTTTGCGCAACGTGTCGATTCGCCGCTGCGCACGACATAGACGGTTGCCTCCTTCCCGCTCATCAACTGGCCGATGACTTCGTCGATAAGGCCTTCCTCGAGAAGCGGTGCAAGTCGTTTGGGTATTTTCATACGATCGCCGGCCGTGAATGGCGCGCAGAGGTATGCGCGACCAACAAACCGATGAATCGAGCAGCCGGTGCTGGCGGCCGTAAGCTTGCTGCATGGGAGATGAATGGAGTCATGCCGGATTATAAGGGTGGCCGAGGACGAGCCGACGCAAATGTCCCGGCGACTGCGTAGATG
>NZ_FCNZ02000126.1 GCF_001544495.1 Caballeronia telluris | reverse complement strand
GGGCCGAATATAAGGATGCAACCGATCTAACCGCTGGAACGCAAGCTCTCCTTGGCAAACGGGTGGTGCCCATATAAGGTCCGACTATTTCGCACCCGATGTTGTCGGCTTCGGCAGCATGACCGCAATCCCCGCATCGGCGCACTCCTTGATCTGAGGCCCACTGTAGTAGCCACGGTCAGCGACTGCCCGCAGTCTGGTCTTACCCATCGCCTCGCGCGCAGCTTTTGCCATGGGGCTAAGCTGCGCCCGGTCACTGCCAGAGTTTGTGACCTCGTGAGCCACGATGAGGTGGTGTTTGGCGTCAACGGCCACCTGCACGTTGTAGCCCACCATTCCCGAGCCTTTGCCGCTCGTCGCCATGGAGCGAGCGTCGGGATCAGTCATCGAGAGTTGGCCATCCGGCTGCGTCTTGAGTTGCTCTTTGATCTGCTCGAGGTTTCGCATCTGCTCGCGTAAGCGCGCGATCTTGTCTTGCAGTCGAGTCGTCTTCGCTTCCAGCTCAGCGGGTTGCGTACGATCGGCAGTCTCCAGCGCGTTCAGATACCGCTGGATGCTCTCCTGGATCTGCTTCTGGCGCTTGTCGACCTTACTTCGGTGAAGTTGCGATCGCGCGTATTGACTGCCTTGAACTTGCTGCCGTCAATGGCGACCAGCGCTTGCGAGAACAGCTTCAGCTCACGGCACAGCATCACGAAACGGCGACATACGTTGCGGATGCCGGTGCCGTTGTCACGACGAAAGTCAGCTATGGTCTTGAAGTCTGGCGCCAGACGACCTGTAAGCCACATCAATTCAACATTGCGTTGGCATTCACGTTCCAGGCGACGGCTCGATTGAATCCGATTCAGATAGCCGTAGATATAGATCTTCAACAACACAGATGGATGATAGGACGGACGACCTGTAGTCGATGGTTTTGCTCCATCAAAGCCCAGCGATCCCAGTTCAAGCTCTTCTACAAACGCCTCGATGATCCTGACCGTGTTGTCCTCTGCGACGAAGTCATCGAGGCACTCTGGAAGCAGCGTCACCTGCTTGCGATCTTCACCTTCTATGAATCGCTTCATCCGGTCACCCAGGCTGAATGAGTTAAGGCTGTGCTGAAGAAGCGGGGGTTTTCACGGGATCGTCGTTGCTGATTCCACGATGCGAGAATGGCGACGCGCTCGCGTCGGTTTTTTGGCCTTTAGAGGCTCGCTTTTAGCCTTTCTGGCTCTTTTAAAAATGCAGTGGGTAACGGGCTCATGAGGCATGGGGGTTGAAGGCGGACAAGTCGAGCTTGCCAGCAACGAGAAAGAGGACCGTGCG
>NZ_FCNZ02000125.1 GCF_001544495.1 Caballeronia telluris | reverse complement strand
TGAAGCGCCCCGGGTTTGTCGGAGACCGGCGAGTTTGGCGTTACGCCGCGCGTGCGGCCAACGCCTGTTTCCGATTGTAAGCTTCCTCTGCTTCAGCAGGCGACACATAGCCGAGTGGGCCGAGCAGCCGGCGATGGTTATACCAATGGACCCATTCGAGTGTCGCCAGCTCAACGGCCTGCAAGTCAGGCCATGAGCGCCGATGGATGACCTCCGCTTTGTATAAACCGTTGATGGTTTCGGCCAATGCGTTGTCGTACGAATCACCGACGCTGCCCGCTGATGGTTGCACACCTGCACCCAGCAAGCGGTCTGTATAGCGAATGCAAAGATATTGCGACCCGTGGTCCGAGTGATGTATGAGACCCTCGCCCGGTTGGCGTTCGTGCAGCGCCTGATTTAACGCATCGAGTACGAAGTCTGTGCGCATCGAGGTCGATACGCGCCATCCCACGATGCGCCGTGCAAACACATCGGTCACGAACGCTACGTACACGAAGCCTGACCACGTCGAACAGTACGTAAAATCCGCGACCCACAGCGCATCAGGTTGGTCGGCCCGGAACTGCCGCTTGACCAAGTCCGATGGGCACGGCACCGCATCATCTCGCCGAGTGGTTCTGATCACGCGGCCGCGCCGCACACCCTGGAGGCCCATCGCTTTCATCAGGCGCTCGACCGTGCAGCGCGCAACCTTCACCCCGTCACGCAACAGTTGTCGCCACACCTTGCGTACCCCATACACGGCGAAATTGTCCTCCCAGATCTGTCTAATCTGGGTCTTCAATACAGCGTCGCGGCGCGCTCGTGTCGACCGTTGCTGCGGGTCGTGGCGGCGAACCGTATGCCGATAGTATGTCGACGGGGCGATCGGCAGCAACCGGCAGATCGACTCGACCCCGTAAAGCGCACGGTGATCGTCGATAAACGTGATCATGACTTTGGTCGGCGGTCGAGCTCCGCCTGCGCGAAATACGCGGACGCCTTGCGCAAAATCTCGTTGGCCGTGCGCAATTCCCGATTCTCACGCTCCAGCTCCTTGAGCCGCGCCAGGTCCGTCGTCGTTGAGCCCGCCCGCTGCCCGCGATCGCGCTCGGCTTGATTAACCCAATTGCGCAGCGTCTCACGCGACATGCCCATCTTCGAGGCAATCGAACGCATCGCCGCGCCCTGCGTCTCGTATTCGTGCTGGTGCTCCAAGACCATCCGGACCGCACGCTCCCGAACCTCATCGGAATATCTCGCCCCCGTCGGCTTCTTTACTTTGCTTGCGTTTTCCATTCTTCAAATCTCCCGTTACAGCCAAGATCCAAAGTCTCCTACATTTCCGGGGCGCTTCA
>NZ_FCNZ02000124.1 GCF_001544495.1 Caballeronia telluris | reverse complement strand
CTAGCAGGCCGTTGAAATAGCTCATGTAGCGGTCATCCGTAACGAAGGCGTAAACGTTGAACTTATGTCATCAATGAGAGCGAGATGGAACGGATGCGTGGGCCAGATGGTTTTACCGAGTCAATGTTCACGGTTCTGAAGCTGGACGATTTTGTGCCGAAGGACCATCCGTTGCGTCCGATTCGCGCGTGGCTTAATGACGCGCTTAAACGCATGGACGATGTTTTCGCGCGGATGTACGAGGCTGACGCGAAAGGAGGTCGACCGAGCATCGCGCCGGAGAAGCTGGTGCGAGCTCTTTTGCTCCAGGTGCTGTACTCGATTCGTAGCGAGCGCATGGTGGTGGAACAGATTTCCTACAACATGCTGTTCCGCTGGTTCGTCGGCCTGCCGATGGACGGGACTGTGTGGGACCACTCGACGTTCAGCAAGAACCGCGACCGTTTGCTTGAACACGATGTGATGGTATTGCTCTTCAACGAGACAGTCGAGACCGCGCGGGAGCGTGGACATCTTTCTGGGGAGCACTTTAGCGTCGACGGTACACTGATTCAAGCATGGGCCGGGCATAAGAGCTTTGTGCCGAAAGCTAGTCCGGACGAAGACGACACACCTCCTGACGAACCGCCCGCGCCGAATGACAACTGGCACGGACAGAAGCGCAGTAACGACACGCACCAATCCACAACGGACGAGCAGGCGCGCCTGTTTCGCAAGAGCAAAGGAACGGGTGCGATGCTCTGTTATATGGGCCACGTGCTGACCGACAACCGGCACGGCCTGGTGGTCAACGCACAGGTGACGCTGGCGACCGGCACCGCCGAGCGCGACGCGGCAGGGCAGATGCTTGCTGATGCCGCGAGTGTTGCGCCGCGCGCCATCACGGTCGGCGCGGACAAGAACTACGACACCGCCGGCTTCATCGGCAGTTGTCGCGCGAATCGTGTCACGCCGCATGTGGCGCAAAACGCTGGGCGGCCGGGAGGTTCAGCAATCGACGGGCGAACTACGCGTTGGGCGGGCTATGCGGTCAGCCAGCAAAAACGTAAACGCATTGAGCAGGTGTTCGGATGGGGCAAGACAGTCGGTCGAATTCGACAGGTGATGTATCGAGGACTTGAACGTGTAGACCAGCTCTTCGTGCTGACGCAGGTCGGCTACAACCTGACGCGTATGCGCACACTTGCCGGTTGAGGGGCAGGAAGCAATGGATAGCACCGATATGGTGAGCCCGCGAGCAACGTCGAATGCCCGCAAACGAGTTACGCATTTCAAAAAAATATGAAACCAGCATCCGTCGTAATGCATCTGAGTGCATCAACGACGGATATTTCAACGGCCTGCTAG
>NZ_FCNZ02000123.1 GCF_001544495.1 Caballeronia telluris | reverse complement strand
TGGCTCCATTACGCCGATCCTGCGCTGGCACCTATGCGCCGATCATCAATTGGCTCCTATACGGCGATCCGTGACACCCAGGTCAGCAACCATCTCCGCGGCCTGCTCAGCGAGTACGGACTGATCCTGCCTCAAGGCATCTGCCATCTCGCCGAGATCCCTGCGCTTGCCGAAGACGCGACGAACGAATTGCCGGGGGTGCTCAGACAGTTGCTGATGGATATGCTCGAACATTTCAGAGAGATCGATCGCAAGATCGATGTGATGGAAACACAAATCCGTCAATGGCACCGGCAAAGCGAAGCCAGTCGCCGGCTTGCAGAGATCCCCGGCATCGGCCTCCTGACAGCAACCGCGCTGGTTGGTTACATCGGCACCCAGGCACAGGGTTTCGTCAGCGGTCGGCATCTAGCGGCCTATCTCGGCCTCGTGCCCCGACAGCATTCCTCGGGCGGCAAGCAACGTCTCGCCCACATCAGTAAAAGAGGCGATCCGTATTTGCGCACGCTGCTGATTCACGGTGCACGCGCGGTGGTCCGGATGTGCCGCGGAATCCAGCGACGCGGGTCGACTCCGATAGATCCTTGGCTGGAGCGCCTGCTAGCCCGCAAGCATCCCAACCAGGCTGCCGTCGCGCAGGCCAACCGAAATGCGCGCATCGTCTGGGCTTTACTCGCAAATAACCGCACGTACTGCTCCCGCGTCACAGCCGACTGAGCAAAAGCACTAACCGCCCACGCGCAGTTTCCTCATTCACGGTTGCACAAGGCAAGCATGCATGATGGCGATTTAGGTCAGACCTCGGTGAGCAAAGCCTGATAGTCGGACCGGGCACCAAAGCCCGCTTTGCAGATAAGGACCTCACCGGCGCATTCCATCAAGGCCAGGGGTATGCCCCGCAAACGGGCCGAATATAAGGATGCAACCGATCTAACCGCTGGAACGCAAGCTCTCCTTGGCAAACGGGTGGTGCCCATATAAAGACCGACTAGATAGGATCTCGCGGCGCCTCTCTCTGTTTAGCAAGCGCTGACGAGATAGGCAGAAGATCGATCTGCGCAAACGCGCGACTGGCACAGACGGCTGGTTGTTTCTATCTTCGAGTGCACATACCTCAACGGATGCCTTCTCTCGACCGAAGAAAACCGACTGTACGCTCGGAAGCGATTGCTCTTCGACCCTAGGCCGTCATTTCAACCGGCGGAACTCGAATAGTCGCTCGTGGCTGATCCCGGTCTGAGACAGCGCGGCCACCTTGGCAAAGCCAACTGTCCGGGTTGTCAGACAGCAGTCGACCCATACCGGCCGACCACGCATCATGCGCATCAATGGCCGGTTGCTTCGTTGCTTCGGACGTTCGGCAAACTCC
>NZ_FCNZ02000122.1 GCF_001544495.1 Caballeronia telluris | reverse complement strand
CCTTCTGTTCGTCGCTCAGGTCATATTCGATGCGCGTGCGTGGCAAGTCCTTTGGCAACGCGGGGCGTCCCCTACGGGTGTGCCCTGTGACTGGAACCTTTGCCGGCTCAGAAGGTACAGGCATATCCATGGCGGCTTCGAACAGCTCGGCCTGACCCGCCAGGCGCTCGGAACTCGCGCCGAAGCGTGCGCGATTGAGCTGCGCAATCTGGTGCTGCAGGTTCTCCAATTGCTCCCACAACACGCACGCGAGCCGGTTCTGTTCGAGTGCAAAGGCTCGAAGCGCCTCGAGCTCGAGTGGCAGATCCCCGGCAGTGATGGCGGCGGGCAACATGTCAACCATGATGCCCAACTCGCGCGACGTTTACAAGCTTCGCGAGCCTGAATTGCGAGCGATTCAGGCGCTTATGCTACGCGCGTCACGGCGACGGCGCGATGAGGCTCGCGCGCTGGAATCTCTATACCTTCGAGCCAGGCATTGAGCTCCGCGAGCGTGAATCCGCGATGTGCCAGCGCCGCGGGCGATGGGAAATGCCCATGTTCAAGCCGCTTGTACCAAAGCGCGAACCCGGTGCGGTCCCAATAGAGACACTTCACCTTCGTGCGGTCCCGGCCGACGAACACGAACAGGTTGCCCGAAGCCGGCTTCTGCGCAAGCAGCGGTTCGACCAGATACGACAGAGTGTCGATTGACTTGCGCATGTCGACCGGCTCTCGGCAGATGTAAGCTCGGACGTCAGCGGCGATTAGCACCGTGCACCGCCAAGCTGTCCGAGCACGAAGCGCACAATGCGCTCGGCATGCACGCCACTCAGTTCGATGCGAACGCCGGCGATCGATAACGTAACGCGATCACGCGGCGATGTTGATGGCGTATCGGCTGGCGCAGATGGTGGCGTCGTCGCAGGCTCACCTTCGAGGCGAGCAATGAGAAACGCAGCGTCCGCCGTCACAGCCAGAGGACTCGCTGTGGAAGGTGCCTCGCCCGCAAACTTCTTGCGCCACAATCCGAAAGTGCTGACGGCAAGGCCTTGCTCGCGACAGAAGCGCCGGGTACCAGCGCCGCTCGTCTTCCATGCCGCCACCATCTCCCGCCAGAACGCCTCGCCCTGGCGGGGGCGACGTGCGCTCGTTTGCACAGTAGCTCGGTCGATCGCGTCGTCGCCCATCGCATCACCCCAATCACTACGATGGCGAAACCTTCGCATCGTGCACGCGGGCGTTCAAGACGGGTTGCGCTAACGGATACTTATCACGGGGCTTTTTACTGCGGGCTGGGATGACCGCCACAGAATAATGCGAGGCCATTTCTCCGTATGTCCGATTGATAATGGGATCGTAGAAGCTCGGCTTGTGCACGCCCGATTTGAGGTTGTCAGGCTTCTGTTCCCTCCGGCGTTATGTGCCCGAACGGTGTAGACGAGCGGTCGCATAAGGAGGCGCACGAGGGAAATG
>NZ_FCNZ02000121.1 GCF_001544495.1 Caballeronia telluris | reverse complement strand
CTGCAAAATTGGGTTTTGTTCGTGGACGCCTCGGGGCGTTCATCAGGTGGCCTTGTACTTTTCGAACTCAGGCAGTTGTAGGAAGTGCGAGCAAGGTTCCTCGCGAGGCGTTGTGGAGGCTGCGCAGCCACTCGAGAACAAAAAACACGGGCGCAAGCCCCAGGCGAACAATAGCGCGCAGCAACCAGCGAAGGTTATAGCCCACCGCGCATAGCACCGCATGTAAGGCGTCACCGGTTTGCCCTTTGAGCCAGCAACGCTGCATGCCGTGGTCCTCCTTCACATGCCCGATGATCGGTTCTATCGCTTGCCGGCACTTCAGCCATCGTCGTTGTGTACTGCTTAGCGACTTGTGTTTACCTCGGTGAATCAACTGTACTAGCGCGAGATCGGCATCCACACCGCGATACCCGAGGTCCGCCAGAACGGTCTTCGGCTTTGACACGCCCGGCAGATCCTGAAGCAGGATGGACGTTTGTTCAAGTTGTCCGGACAGAGTATGCCCGTCATAGGGGCTGCCCACAAACGAGTGTGCACCGACAATCAGGCCTTGCTTCTCCGTGATTGCGAGGCTCACCTTGACGCCAAACTCATACGGCGGGCGAGCCTTGCCTTTTGAGATGCACTCCACTTCTGGCGCATGAAGCGCATAGAGCTTGTGCTTATCTTTCTCTCGCTGGCGGCAGATACGCCAGGCGCGCTCAAGCCAGATGCTTAAGGATGCCTGTTGCTCAGTGGATGCGTTCGGTAACTTTCTCTCGATGTCGCGCAGCAATCGTCCGAGGATCGTGCGCTGACGCTTGAGCACCCGGCGCAGTCGCTTGAACTGCTTCGCATGCGCATAGCCACCGGCGCGGCGACGCAATTGTTTCCCCTCTCGCTCGTATGTTTGCTTCAGTGCCAGTCCGGCACGTTGCGCGAGCCTTGCGAGTTTGCCTCGTGCAATCTCCAGCAAACGGCCGTCAGTCGGATAGGCAATCGCTTTTTGTTGGACCGTCGTATCGACAATCACGCGCTCGAACTCGGCCGGCCTCACTGCTTTCATTTCCACGGCCGCTGCAATTGTCGTCGCGAGCAACTCCTCGACACCAGCTTCGCCCAGCGCCTGCCGAAAGCGCACGAGGTTGGTCGGATCGCACGGCATGTGCGGTTGAAAATACTCCTCGCCGCAGAAAAACTGGAAATACACGTCTTGTGCCCAGCGCTCACAAACCGATTCGTCACTTTCGTTGTAGGCGTGCTTCAGATAGAGCAGCCCGACCATCAGCCGGATCGACAGGCGCGGACGTCCGGCCGCGCTAAGGCCCGCACCCGCCAGCTTGGGCGCCGTGCCAAAAAGATCAGTCTCCTCGCTCGTCCGGCCTTCGCGAGCACGTCGCTCGAAGATCGGTGTCAAGGTCGCTTCTATCGACCTCCATGGCATCCGGTTGGCCAGTACCGCCAGCGGATGCCGCAAATCGATCATCGCGTCCAGGCGGCTGCGGAAGAAATCCGGTGTGCTCATCGGCGCTTCTCACTCCC
>NZ_FCNZ02000120.1 GCF_001544495.1 Caballeronia telluris | reverse complement strand
ATCGGCGCCGAGACGATCATGAAGCGTCTGCCGTCGATCCGCGAGATCGCGCTGAAGTTCGCGAACGTCGATTGCATCAAGGAACCGATTCCCGTCGTGCCGACCATCCACTATCAGATGGGCGGCATTCCGACCAACATCCACGGACAGGTGGTCGGTACGGCCAAGGGCTACGACGATCCGGTCAACGGCTTCTATGCAGTGGGCGAATGCTCGTGCGTGTCGGTGCACGGCGCGAATCGTCTGGGCACGAATTCGCTGCTCGACCTGGTGGTGTTCGGCCGCGCGGCGGGCAACCACATCATCAAGCACGCGATGGAGATGAAGGAGCACAAGCCGCTGCCGGCGGACGCCGCCGACTTCGCGCTCGAACGTCTGTCGGTGCTGGAGAAGTCGACCTCGGGCGAATACACGCAGTCGATCGCGGGCGACATCCGCGCGTCGATGCAGGCGCATGCGGGCGTGTTCCGCACGTCGAAGCTGCTGGAAGAGGGCGTCGGCAAGGTCAATGAACTGACCGAGCGCGTGAAGCATGTGCACCTGAAGGACAAGTCGAAGGTGTTCAACACCGCGAAGGTGGAAGCGCTGGAACTGGCGAACCTGATCGAGGTGGCGCGCGCGACGATGGTGTCGGCCGAGGCGCGCAAGGAAAGCCGCGGCGCGCATGCGCACAGCGACTTCGAGAATCGCGACGACGAAAACTGGATGCGCCATACGCTGTGGTTCAGCGAGGGCGATCGTCTCGACTACAAGCCGGTGAAGATGCAGCCGCTGACGGTCGAATCGGTGCCGCCGAAGGCGCGTACGTTCTAAGGGTATATCGACATGGCAAAGAGAACATTTGAAATTTACCGCTACGATCCGGACAAGGACGCGGCGCCGCGCATGCAGAGCTACGAGATTGACATCGACTCGCACGAACGCATGCTGCTCGATGCATTGCTGAAGCTCAAATCGGTCGACGAAACGCTGTCGTTCCGTCGCTCGTGTCGCGAGGGCGTGTGCGGTTCGGACGCGATGAACATCAACGGCAAGAACGGTCTGGCGTGTTTGCAGAACATGAACGACTTGCCGCAGAAGATCGTGCTGCGTCCGTTGCCGGGGCTGCCGGTGGTGCGCGACCTGATCTGCGACTTCACGCAATTTTTTAATCAGTACCATTCGATCAAGCCGTACCTGATCAACGACACGCCGCCGCCGGAGAAGGAGCGTCTGCAGTCGCCGGAAGAACGCGACGAACTCGACGGTCTTTACGAATGCATTCTGTGCGCGAGCTGCTCGACGTCGTGCCCGAGCTTCTGGTGGAATCCGGACAAGTTCGTGGGACCGGCGGGCCTGTTGCAAGCCTATCGTTTCATTGCGGACAGCCGCGATCAGGCGACGGGTGAACGCCTCGACAACCTGGAAGATCCGTATCGTCTGTTCCGTTGCCATACGATCATGAACTGCGTGGATGTGTGCCCGAAGGGGCTCAATCCGACAAAGGCGATCGGCAAGATCAAGGAATTGATGGTGCGCCGCGCTGTCTGA
>NZ_FCNZ02000119.1 GCF_001544495.1 Caballeronia telluris | reverse complement strand
TCAAAAAAATATGAAACCAGCATCCGTCGTAATGCATCTGAGTGCATCAACGACGGATATTTCAACGGCCTGCTAGAGAAACTCCGCCTCCTACTGAACAACGAACGGATCGCTAGCGGAGAGCAGTGGCGATGTCGCGGTCGCCTCGAAAAAGCGCTTCATGGCCGGGTAGAGAGCAGTTCGTGATCGGTTTGGCCGTGCGAACAATGGCAACGAGCGTCTTTTGACGTCGGTGTCGCTTTCGGCCGCCTCGCGACGAAGGGGGCCAATATACCGAGTGTCGGCAACGCGGGAACCAGTCCCCTACGGGGCAGGCAAGGGGGATCGCGGGCGAGGCCGCGCGCTCCCACATAGTCGCCGAACGCCGTCACGACGGCGGGGCCGACTGGCACGAACCGTTCTTTCGAACTCCTTGCCCACGGCGAGACAGGATAGTCGACCCAAGTTCGACTCCGGCGTCGCGCATGCTGATACCGTCGTTGAAAGCGCAGCACAATTTCGAATGGCGGAGACCTGTGTTGTGCGCCAGCACAAGCGCGAATCCTATGCGCGCCGGCGGCGGCCATGTCGGGCAGAGCGTCCAACACGGGCGGGGTGAAGATCCACGCTACATTGGTGTGGCTCCGCGCCATCTGGCTCCGCGGCTTAGCGGCGCGCGCCGCTTATTTCCCGCGTCGTCGTGATGGCGGCGGAGGAGCATCTTGATCTACTTCGTGAACGCGTCGTTGTCGAGGTACTGCGCATTGACCAGATCGCGAACAGTCTTTCGGGGCCGCGAGCGCATCCTGCCGGCGTTTACCCGGAATCTTGGCGGCAAGGAGGGCGCGCTTCGAACGTTTTCCTCGCGGACGTGCATAGTCGCTGACAACTTGAGCCGATCGACGCGAATGTCGGGGCGCGTGCCGGCCGCGCTATCGCTGGCGTGTCGCCTTGCTCACAAGGGATCCAGCGCAGTCGCCTCGATGCCGGCGCGGGGTGGCGTCCGTCCGAGGAGTTCGCCTCGGACGAACTACCTCATCACAAGCCTCTGGATCGTGCGGATTGTTGCGGTAGCTGAACGCAAGGCACGTCGTTCGGCGGTCGGAGCGATTAGCTCAGCCCTCACACGACTTCGAACGGCAGGACTTAGGACCCAGATGACGAAGAGCAAGGACAAGTCAAGCGAGGCGAGGGCGCTTGAGCGGGTCGCAAATGCAACACGGGAAGTACATCCGGCATCAGTTGCACTCGAAGCACTTTTTTCGTCCGGCACATCACATGGCTTGAAGCGCCCGAGTTGGCGCGCTTTGCGGCCGCCATACAGAAACTGAAGGACGCTCGACAAGCGTTTTACGCGTTAAGAATTGAACGAGCGGCGAAGGGCGCCACATGAATCGCTGGAGTGTCCCTAGCTTCGGGCCGGGCTGTATCAAGTCTTGCCCCATCCAGAAAAGGCGTTCGAGGTTTTGACGGCCCGCTTATCGGCCTTATGGAAAGCTTCGCATAAGGCCGATTATGCCAAGTCGTTGATTATGGAAAGTAGCTGTGATGATCGGCGGCACGATCCGATAATCACAGGGTG
>NZ_FCNZ02000118.1 GCF_001544495.1 Caballeronia telluris | reverse complement strand
TGCGTATTTCGCGGAAGCTGGACACGCGTTTCGCTTGAAGCCGGACAGGTGTTTCGCGCGAAGCTGGACAGCCGGAGCGCAGCGACGCAGGGGTTTCTGTTTTTACTCTGACTGCTGGTTTTCGGTCAAACTAATTTTTAGTTTTCGCATCGATTCACCGTTCATGTTGATTCGATAAGTGTTGTGAACAAGCCGGTCCAGGATGGCGTCGGCAAGCGTTGGATCGCCGAGCGCACCGTGCCAGTTGTCGACCGGAATCTGGCTTGTTGCAATGGTTGAGCGACGGCCGTGGCGATCATCAAGTATTTCGAGCAGATCACGCCGAGCGCTGTCGGGCATTGGCGCCATCGCGAAGTCATCCATCAGCAGTACATCCGTCTTGGCCCACTGCGCGAGCGCTCGCGCATATCGACCGCTGCCGTGCGCGATAGCGAGCTCCTCGGCGAGTCTGGGCATCTTGAGATAGGCCACTGTGTAGCCTAGACGGCAGGCCTGATTGGCGAGCGCGCATCCAAGCCAGGTCTTACCTAGGCCGGTCGCGCCAATAATGAGCGTGTTGTGCTTTTCCCGGATCCAATCGCCAGTTAGCAAGCGGCTCATGAGTGCACGATCAAGCCCGCGCGGGGTTCGGTAGTCGATGTCTTCGGCCACGGCATCGGAGAACTTCAGTTTGGCACGCCGAAGGCGCGATGATGTCTGCCTGGATTCGCGTTCGCTTGCTTCGCGCTCAACAAGCAAGCCTAAACGCTCCTCGAAGCCCAGCGCTTCGATATCAGGATTGTTCTGCTGTTGCGTCAAGGCGGATGCCATGCCGCTCAGCCTCAGCGCGTGAAGCTTGTCGATTGTTGGATGTTTGAGCATATGGCCTCTTCAATGATAGTAGTCCGGGCCGCGCACATTGGGATGTGTGAGCGGTAAGCTGGCCTGATCCGCTTCTGTCTGAGGCGACTGGTCCAGGCCGTTCTTAAGCGTCGAGCTAATGAAGCGGTAGCTTGGCGCCTTCAGATCGATGGCACGGCAGCACGCGGCCTCCAGCCGTGCATTGCCGTGGTCTTTGCCCAGGCGAAGGACGCCAAGGCAAGCGCGGTAGGCTTGTTGGGGATGCTGGCGGCCGCCAAGCAGGTGCTGGATCACGGCGGCGGTGTGCGGCCCGATGCGTATGGCCCACTCGTACAGCCGCTGCGGCCCCCACCCACTGACCTCTTGATGATGAGGCGGCATGTGCGCATTAACCGTACTGTGGTGACCGCGCCGAGTGCTTCGCGCGTGGGCGGCGATACGCGTGCCTCGGTGGAAGATCTCGACTGTCCCGTTCGTATATCGAACGTCGACCTGTTGACGCGCGAAGCGGTGCGGTACAGAGTAATAGTGAACGTCGATGTCGACGTGGTAATCAGGCCCCACGCGCGCTACCTTCCAATCAGCATATTGATAGCGCTGTGACGGAAGCGCCTTCAGCGATGAGCGCTCGAAATCATCGAAAGTGCTGCGGCGAGATCCCGGCAGCTTCTTGAAGGCTTTGTTGTTCAAGTCGACCAGGAGTGTCGCGATCGCGGAGTTTGCCTCGGTCAGGCTAAAGAAGCGGTGCTTGCGAAGTCGGGCGAGAATGTAGCGCTGGACAAGGAGCACGCCTTGCTCGAC
>NZ_FCNZ02000117.1 GCF_001544495.1 Caballeronia telluris | reverse complement strand
CGCTTCGGGCTACGCCCTCCGCGCCAACGCGCATCAGCACGAGAAACCGACCACTGTCAGATTTAGTCTAGTCCACTACACATTATT
This sequence comes from Caballeronia telluris, assembly GCF_001544495.1. Lineage (GTDB taxonomy): Bacteria > Pseudomonadota > Gammaproteobacteria > Burkholderiales > Burkholderiaceae > Caballeronia > Caballeronia telluris. Next base: position 1,568 of record NZ_FCNZ02000117.1, on the reverse strand, counting down.
CTGTGGCAGTCATCCCAGCCCGGAGTAAAAAGCCCCGTGATAAAGCTAAGGTCGAGCAAGGCGTGCTCCTTGTCCAGCGATACATTCTCGCCCGACTTCGCAAGCACCGTTTCTTTAGCCTGGCCGAGGCAAACTCCGCGATCGCGTCACTCCTGGTCGACTTGAACAACAAAGCGTTCAAGAAACTGCCGGGATCGCGCCGCAGCTCTTTCGATGAGTTCGAGCGCTCATCGCTGAAGGCGCTTCCACCGCTGCGGTATCAATATGCTGATTGGAAGGTAGCCCGCGTGGGGCCTGATTACCACGTTGACATTGACGTTCACTATTACTCTGTACCGCACCGCTTCGCGCGTCAGCAGGTCGACGTTCGATATACGAATGGAACAGTCGAGATCATCCACCGAGGCACGCGTATCGCTGCCCACGCGCGAAGCACCCGGCGTGGCCACCACACTACGATTGATGCGCACATGCCGCCTCACCATCAAGATGTCAGTGGGTGGGGAGCCCAGCGCCTATACGACTGGGCCGTGCGCATCGGCCCGCATACCGCCGCCGTGATCCAGCACCTGCTCGGCGGCCGGCAGCATCCCCAACAAGCCTTTCGCGCCTGCCTTGGCGTGCTTCGCCTTGGCAAAGACCACGGCAATGCACGGCCGGAGGCCGCGTGCTGCCGTGCCATCGATCTGAAGGCGCCGAGCTACCGCTTCATTAGCTCGACGCTTAAGAACGGTTTTGATTCGTCGCCTCAGACAGAAACGGATCAGGCCAGCTTACCGCTCACACATCCCAATGTGCGCGGCCCCGACTATTATCACTGAAGAGGACGCATGCTCAATCATCCAACGATCGACAAACTTCACGCGCTGCGGCTGAACGGCATGGCAACCGCCTTAGCGCAGCAGAACAACAACCCTGATATCGAAGCGCTGGGTTTAGAAGAGCGTTTAGGCTTGCTTGTTGAGCGCGAGGCAAACGAACGCGAATCCAAGCAAACCACAGCGCGCCTTCGGCGTGCCAAACTGAAGTTCTCCGATGCCGTGGCTGAAGACATAGACTACCGCACCCCGCGCGGGCTCGATCGCGCACTCATGAGCCGTTTGCTCACCGGCGAATGGATTCGGGAGAAGCACAACACACTAATTATCGGCGCGACGGGCATCGGTAAGACCTGGCTCGGATGCGCGCTTGCCAATCAGGCATGCCGTCTGGGCTACACGGTAGCCTATCTCAAAATGCCGAGACTAACAGAGGAGCTCGCCATCGCGCACGGCAGCGGTCGATACGCGCGAGCTCTCGCACAGTGGGCCAGGACCGACGTACTGTTGATGGATGACTTCGCGATGGCGCCAATGCCTGACAGCGCTCGGCGCGACCTCCTCGAAATACTCGATGATCGCCATCGTCGCCATTCAACGATCGCGACGAGTCAAATTCCTGTCGAGAACTGGCATGGCGCGCTCGGCGATCCGACACTTGCCGACGCCATTCTCGTATCCGTCAGCACATCCCGTGTTGACGGGACTGCGATCAGATATCCACGATTTTCCGAAGTAAACCGTACGAGA
>NZ_FCNZ02000116.1 GCF_001544495.1 Caballeronia telluris | reverse complement strand
CCCGACGCGCTGGGCTATGGATCGCAATTCGAAGCAGTCGTGCGCGATTGGCGCCCCGGTCTGATGACACAGTGATCTGCATGGGCAAACGAATTGCGAAATCGGCCGACGGCAAGCGTAAGCGACCGGATGACGTGTCCTTCATGGGTAAGCTCACGACTTTTGCTATGCAAAGACCGCGCTGGCTGGCGATCAGTGCCAGCGCGATGAGTGTGCTGGTTGTGAGCGCCACCGTGGCCGTGCTGATCGAAGGTCGCCACGAAGTGATTGAGCGTGCAAGGCAAAGCTCTGCCAACGTCGTGTCAGCGATGGCCGGTGACGTTGCACGCAACATCGAGGTCTATGACCTTGCGCTTCAGGCTGTCGTGGATGGCATGCAGGATCCTGCTGTCGCGGCGCTCCCGCCCGAACTCCGCCGGAAAGTCCTCGTCGATCGCTCGACCATCGCGGGCTTTATCAGTGGCATCTATGCGCTTGACGCCCTTGCCAACGTCTCGGATGACCCTGGTGGCCGAATCCTTCGCAATAGCTTCGCCGATCGCGATTACTTTCTTGTCCATCGAAGCAGGTCCGACGTCGGCCTATACGTATCGAGACCCTTCCGGTCTCGACTCAGGGAGGGCGAGCTGTCTATCGCCCTGAGCCGTCGGATCAGTTGCGGACGCGATCGGGACTTCGCGGGCGTAGCAATGCTTGCCATCGACGTCAATTATTTTCAGCGGATGCTGAACAAGCTCCAGGTTGGCCCTCATGGATCGGCGTTCGTCATTCAAACGGACGGCACTCTTCTTGCGCGCAACCCGGCGCTGCCGCCGGACGCTCTGCCGCCGATGTTGAGTTCGCCGAGCTTGGCCACTATGCTCGGGTCCGAGCGAGGCTCCTACGACGCACGCTCCCCATTGGACGGCGTTGAGCGTATTTACACCTACGCCCGCGTGCGGGGAAGCAACCTGATCGTTTCAATGTCGCCGTCGTTGCAGGACGTCACCGCCGAATGGAATCGTCGCTCCCTTATCGTCGGATCTTTAGTTGTGGCCGTGACCGGCTGCTTCAATGCTGCGGTCTGGTTGCTCTTCTTCGCGTTGCGCCAGCGCGATAGCGCGCAAGCCAAGCTGCTCCAGATCGCGGGGACGGACGCACTCACTGGGCTCGCCAATCGGAGAACGCTGGACGCTGCGCTCGATGAACTGTGGGCGCTAGCCAGCCGAAACGGCCAGACTGTCGCGCTCTACTTCATTGATGCCGACAAGTTCAAGGCGTACAACGACAATCACGGTCACGACGCAGGCGATCGGGCGCTACAGTTGATTGCTGACTGCATTGCACGGTACGCCCGCCGTAGTGGCGATATCGCTGCTCGTTATGGCGGGGAGGAGTTTGTCGTAGCGTTGGTCGACACAGAAGCCCGGCACGCGGCGAACGTCGCCGAGGCGATCCGCGCAGATGTCGAGATGGAGTCATTGAAACGTGCGGATGGCTCCAATACCTCAAGCGGAGCCCGCTCGCCGATCACGGTCAGCATTGGCTGCGTCGTTTGCGGATTTCCGCCCTCTACAGAGCTTGCTGACGCGCTTCGACTCGCGGACGAGTCGCTCTATGCCTCCAAACGTGCGGGCCGCAATCGAGTAACCGTAGCACACATCAATCTTGCGCATG
>NZ_FCNZ02000115.1 GCF_001544495.1 Caballeronia telluris | reverse complement strand
GTCGTCCTGGGTTTGCGTGGCATACATGCTCCTCGAACTACATGTTATGCCTCGCACACAAAATTTATGACAGGCCCCGCGCTCGACGATCATCACCTCGCAGTTGCCCCTTGAACATTGGCATGCGTGGTTGCAAGACCCCACGCTCGCCGACGCAATCCTCGACCGGCTCGTGCATCAAGCGCATCGGCTTCCAATAAAAGGCGATTCGATGCGAAAGACCAACGCAAAGCAATCCGACTCATCCCCATCGTGATCACCTTCGTTATAATTCTCTGACCGCGCAACACCAACTTCCATACTGATCACGTTCACCGAAACGGCTGATCACCATCGCCGAAATCCGCATCAATGCCCCGTGGTACGTGCAGGGCGTCGACTTTGACGCGGCCAAACGGCAGCTCACGATTGCCGTGGACTTTGTTGCCGGCAGCCGCTTCGCCTACCCCGGCGTCGCCGGCGAGCACCCGGTGCACGACACGCAAATCAAGCGGCTGCGGCACCTGAACTTCTTTCAGCACGAGTGCTATCTCGAGGTCCGGGTGCCGCGCGTGCGCTTGCCGGACCGCGCGGTGCGGTTGGCAGAACCCGACTGGATGGGCAAGCTGGATGGCTTTACGCTGCTGTTTGAAGCGCTCGTGCTGACGCTGTGCCGGGAGATGACATTTGCGGCGGTAGCCCGTCTGGTGAACCTGTCGTGGTATCGCGTGAAGGCCATCTGTGATCGCTACGTGGACCTGGCCTCGTCCGCGACTGACTTGTCCGAAGTCACCGCGGTGGCCATTGACGAAACTTCGTGCCGACGTGGCCACGACTATGTCTCGCTGGTCGCCGACATGGACGGCAGGCGCGTGGTCTTCGTCACGCCGGGCAAGGATGCAGGCGTTGTCGAACGCTTTGCCAATCACCTGGAGCAACACAACGCAACGCCTGCGCAGATCAAATCGGTCAGCATCGACATGTCGCCCGCCTTCATCAGGGGCGTGGACGAGCATCTGCCCGATGCGCGCGTCACGTTCGACAAATTTCATGTGGTGGCGCACGCGTCCAAAGCGCTCGATGGTGTGCGCCGCGAACAGCAGAAGGCCGATCCCGCACTGAAGGGCATGCGCTGGTCGTTGCTCAAGGATGCTGACAAGCTCAACCTCGCGCAACTGACCGATCTCCAGGCGCTGATTAGCCAGTACACCACGAACCGCACCGCCCGTGCCTGGATGTACCGCGAGCAGCTGCGCGAGATTCTCGATCGCAAGCAGATCCACGTGCTCTCCAAGATGCTGCGCCGGTGGTGCACCGGCGTCATGCGTTCCAAGGTCGAACCCATGAAAGACGTCGCACGCATGATCCTTCGTCATTTCGACGGCATCGTCGCCTGGGCCCAGACGCGCCAGACCAACGGCTTCATTGAATCCATCAACGGCCTGTTTCAAGCTGCCAAGCGCAAGGCCCGGGGATACGCCAGCTTCAAAACCATGCGAACCGTGCTGTTCCTCATCGCCGGAAAGCTCGACTTCTCGGCCTTCAACCAACATGCCTCGTAAGCCGCATTACCCACTCCACTTTTGAAATAGCCGAAAAAATTAAGGTGGCGCAGCCGCTTGATTTGCGTGTCATGCGCAGGGTGCTCGCCGGCGAGCCCGGGGTAGGCGAATCGGC
>NZ_FCNZ02000114.1 GCF_001544495.1 Caballeronia telluris | reverse complement strand
CAATCGGAAACAGGCGTTGGCCGCACGCGCGGCGTAACGCCAAACTCGCCGGTCTCCGACAAACCCGGGGCGCTTCACTCGAGTGTTCTCACGGCGATATTGCGTGGCAGCGTGGTCGCTGGCTTGGACAGACGTTCCCTGGTATGTCGGCAATGGGCTGTGAGGCCAGCGACAAGTTACGGACGCTGCTGACCGGTTTCAGTCGTCACTCCAATCCGTGGCAGTTCGTTTGCGATTTGCTGCTGGAACGCCGATTTCTTGTCCCTCTTCCGAGTGACGTCTCTCTCGAAGCCCAAGCCGTCCGCATTGCCTTATGGCAATTCGCATATTCCGTTCGCAATGGAGACGGTGACGTAAGGCAAGCGCGTCTGTCGCGGTTCCTTCTTCGACAACAGCTTCGGCAGCGCATCGGAGAAACTTATGCCGACAGGGAGCTTCCGCCGGAGGCGTCTGAACTGGACGCGGTACGCCTGCTGACGGTGCACGGTAGCAAGGGACTCGAATTCACATCGGTGCATTTGGGCTATGTGGACCCTTCATTCTTTGGCTCCGAAGCCCCGAAGTGGGGAACCTCCGAGTCCATCACTCATCTCGTTCCTCCAGCGGTGTTGGGCAGCTCCGACAAAGAGTTCGCGTTCGAGTCAGCGATTGAGAGGAATAACCTGTTCTATGTGGCTCTGTCCCGAGCGAAGCTTCGGCTTCAGCTTTACGAACACGGCGTACGCTATCCGAGTGACAGACTGGCACAACTGCGCCATTGCAAAGCGAACTATCAGTTCGAAAAGTTTGATGCCAGTACTATCTTCGCCGCCGCCCCCTCTGCTCATGCGCTGCCGGCGAAAGTAGCGAAGCGTGTCTCACTGGACGAATTCGAAGCATATATTCGGTGTCCATTACAGCACCATTACCGCTATAACCTCGGGCTCAGGCGAGAACAGGAGACGGATATTTCGATACGGGCGCGGTGGGCGGTTATGGAAACACTCCAGATGGTTGCTCAGGGCAGCGCAGTGGCTAAAGTAGCGTTTGATGCCGCGTGGGAAAGTCACCAGCTTCCGCCGAAAGTTGAGGACGCATGCCTCCATCGAGACGCCATCATTGCGTGTCGCCGTGGTTTGAATGTATTGCGGACGAATGTCGGGATACTGCGAGAATCGCTCGTTGCACGAATAGGCGGAATTGAAGTCGAGCTCCCATGGGTTATTGAAAGCTCAGGTTCGGAATATCACATGATTCGATTTTCGGCTCGAGGAGCGGGCGCTACCAGAGACACGCTGAGGCCGTTGCTCCTCGACCTGATTGACGGGAAGTCCCGCCCGATGGTTCTCCACACATTGGTGTCGGAAAAGGAAATCGAGGTGGAACTGAGCAGAGCGTTGACTCGCACCGGAGCGTACAAAGCGGCTATGCGACTTGATGCAAACGACCGCAACGCAAAGCCGGGAAGACATTGTGGCCGGTGTGCGTACCTCGGCATGTGTCCGAATGTGCCGGTTTGATTCTGCGTACTTGGATCGAACGGTTCAAATAGCGCATTTGCGCCGTGCTGATTGACGGCGCTCAACGAGGACCTGGTCCAATCCTCGGACATGCGGACGCCCGTTGTACTCCGATCCGGTCATTTGAATCACGGTATCCGTTAGCGCAACCCGTCTTGAACGCCCGCGTGCACGATGCGAAGGTTTCGCCATCGTAGTGATTGGGGTGAT
>NZ_FCNZ02000113.1 GCF_001544495.1 Caballeronia telluris | reverse complement strand
CAGGTTAAGCAGTCTTGGACCTACCCTTTGATCCCATCAAGGCGGCACGTACCGATATCGGCTCATGCATTCGCAGCGGCGCCCCCTTGGCCGGCTCCGCGCGTGTAGGGCAGCAGCGCGTCGGGCGCGCGCATGTCGCGCGGTGTCTCAAAGTCTTTGCGCGCGACACCGCGCATCGTGTCGGGCGCGGCCGGGAAGCCAGAGCGGGCGCTGTAGTCCCGTACCGGCGCTGGTCGCGCTTCGACCTGTTCGCGGCTCGATCCGCGCGCTGCATACACGTCGAGCGCCGTGACACCCATTACGTTCACAGCCGCGCGCAGCGCGCGGGCGCGGTCGGCGGCGCTTGACTTGTTAGATTGAACGGCGAGGGTGCCGAGATCCAGCACGTCGCCGCCGACGCGCGCCCACAGGAACGGCGTGGCGTCGCGCGAGGTGAGGATCCCGATGCCGCACGCAAGTTCGCGCAGCCCATAGAGGCGCATGAGCGCGGTGGTGTCGTCGACGCCGGTTATCCGCGACATCGCGCGCGGCGCGACGAGTTCCGCGAGCCCAAGCGCGATGCTGAACCAGCCGAGCCCGCGCGCGACCGTCTCAGGTCGCAGTGTGCCGCCGCCGCTGTTGCTCTCACCCGAATCACTTCCGAGATGCAGTGCTTTATCCATCGCTTCACCTCATTGCTTCGTTTGCCTCAAATAGGCGAGCGCTCGCCCTTACGGCTTTAAGACGACCTTGATGCAGCCGTCCTCCTTGTCGCGAAATTTTTTGTACATCGCGGGCCCATCGTCGAGCGACATCGTGTGCGTAATGACGAACGAAGGATCGATCTGGCCTTCCTGGATGCGCCGCAAGAGATCGTCGGTCCAGCGATTGACGTGCGTCTGCCCCATGCGCCACGTGAGCCCCTTGTTCATCGAGGCGCCGAACGGGATCTTGTCGATCAGCCCGCCGTAGACGCCCGGCACCGACAGCGTGCCCGCAGGCCGGCATACATAAATCATTTCGCGTAGCACGTGCGGCCGGTCCGTTTCGAGCATCACGGCCTGTTTGGCGCGGTCATATATCGCATCGATGGAACGCGTGGCATGCGACTCCATGCCCACCGCGTCGATGCACTTCTCCGGGCCCTTGCCGTGCGTCAGCTCCTTAAGCCGTTCAAGAACGCTCTCTTCTTTGAAGTCGATCGCGACGGCGCCGCCCGCGCGGGCCATCGCAAGCCGCTCAGGCACGCAGTCGATGGCAATCACCTGCTTCGCGCCCAAGAGCACGGCGCTACGGATCGCCATCTGCCCGACAGGCCCCGCGCCCCAGATCGCTACCGTGTCGGTCGGCTCGATGTCGCATTGCACCGCTGCCTGCCACCCGGTCGGGAAGATGTCGCCGAGGAAAAGCACTTGCTCGTCGGTGAGCCCATCTGGAATCTTCACGTGGGTGCGGTCCGCGTACGGGACGCGCACATACTCGGCTTGGCCGCCAGCGTAGCCGCCCGTCAGATGCGTATAGCCGAAGAGGCCGGCGGTGGTGTGGCCGAACACCTTGTCGGCGACATCCTTGTTGCGGTTGCTCCGTTCGCAGACGGAAAAATTGCCGCGCTTGCACTGCTCGCATTCGCCACAGATGATCGTGAACGGCACGACGACCCGGTCGCCTACTTTGAGCGCCGTGTTGCCCTTGCCGACCTCCGCGACTTCGCCCATGAATTCGTGGCCCATGATGTCGCCGGCTTCCATGCCGGGCATAAAGCCGTCGTAGAGATGTAGATCCGAGCCGCAGATCGCGCACGACGTGA
>NZ_FCNZ02000112.1 GCF_001544495.1 Caballeronia telluris | reverse complement strand
GGTCCGCCGGCAATTCGGTGCCGTCCGACAGCAGCACGGAATGCGCTTTCAGCTCCGCCACATCGACGCCGCTTTTCAACTTGATCTTGCCATCGGCGACGAGGTCGGACGCGCCGACGTCGATGTAATAGCCCGAGCCGCGCCGCAGATACTTCATGAAGAGACCCGAGCCGTCGTCGCCGAAATCAAGCATGAAACCCGCGCGTTCGAGCCGCGCGTAAAACTCGGCGTCGAGTTCGCGGATCTTCTCGTAGACGGGAATCTGGAACTCGTGAAGGATCTTGTACGGCAACGACGCGAAGGTCATGTCGGCTTTCCATGTCGTCATGCCCGAGGCGACCGCGCGCTCCGAATAAAGATCGCCGAGCGCATGCTCCATCAGCGATTCCGATTTCACGATATGCGTCGACGAGCGCTGCACCATAGTGACGTCCACGCCCGCCTCCCACAGCGCGCCGCAGATGTCGTGGGCTGAATTGTTTGCGCCGATCACCACCACTTTCCTGCCACGATACGCGTCGGGGCCGGGATGTTGCGAAGAATGGTGCTGCTCGCCCTCGAACACGTCGCGGCCTTTGAACGCGGGAATATTCGGCTTGCCCGACATGCCCGTTGCGAGCACGAGTTGTCTGGGGCGCAGCGTCAGTGTCTCGCCGCCGCGCTCGACTTCGACCACCCATTCCTTCGCGGCTTCGTCGTAGCGCGCTGATTTGCAGGTTGTCGAACTCCAGTAGTTCAGCTCCATCACCTTCGTGTACATCTCGAGCCAGTCGCCCACTTTGTCCTTAGGCGTGAACACCGGCCAGTTGTCGGGAAACGGCAGATAAGGCATGTGGTCGTACCAGACGGGATCGTGCAGGCACAGTGTCTTGTAGCGCTTGCGCCATGCGTCGCCCGGCTTGTCGTTCTTGTCGATGATGATGGCCGGCACGTTCAGTTGCCGCAGCCGCGCACCGAGCGCGATGCCGCCCTGTCCGCCACCGACGATCAGACAATACGGCTGCTTCGTCACACCCAGCGTTTCGCTTTCATGCTCGCGATGTTCCTTCCAGCTCGTTCGGCCGGCGCGCGCGCCGTGCTCCGCGCCCATCGGCCGCTTGAAATTCTTCGGCTCCTCGTGGCCCTTCAGTTCGCTCATCACCGTGAGCAGCGTCCAGATCCGGCCGTTCTTCAGGCGGATGAAACCATTGCCGCGCGCAACGCCCGTCTCGAACGTGATCCACGCCTGTGCGATCCCATCCGCTTCGGTTTCGGGCTCACCGGTTGCGACGCGAAAATTCGACGGATCGGCGCTATCCAGTTGCGCCTCCAGCATCGCAGCGATCTGTTCGCGGCCTTCCATGGTCTTGATGTTCCAGGTGAGACTCACGAGGTCGCGCCAGTAGCAGTCCGGCTGGAACAACTCGACGACGGCGGGAATGTCCCGGTTCGCGAGCGCGGTGTTCAGGCGCTCGAGCACGCCTGCTACGACGGAAATCGGATTGGCTTCGGCCACGGTTACTCCTCCATTGGAACGGATGGTCAATACATTGCTGAAGGCGGGTTTCTCGCCCGCACTGGAACTGGAACGCTAAAAGCCGCGTGAGTCAGCGCCGATGAGGCGGCACGATGTCGTGCTTCGCGATGCGCCGGTAGAGCGTCGCCCGCGACATGCCGAGCAGCTTCGCCGCTTCGATCGGGCGCCATTTGGCCGTCGTGAGCGCGTTGACGATCTCGATCGCGCCCTGCGCCTCGAGATCCGCCGAGACGCGTTGGCCCAGCGCGAGCGCGCCGGCGAGATCGGGCGAACGGACGGTCTCTTCGGCGCGCAGCACGCGACGGCCATC
>NZ_FCNZ02000111.1 GCF_001544495.1 Caballeronia telluris | reverse complement strand
CATTTCCCTCGTGCGCCTCCTTATGCGACCGCTCGTCTACACCGTTCGGGCACATAACGCCGGAGGGAACAGAAGCCCGATTTTGTTCCCGGGAACAAAATCAGGCACCAGGATCTCGACTAGGCCGTCATAGAACGCGAAGGCGCGCACGTGCGAGCCGATCCAGTCGGGCAACTGCTGGGTCCACGTGAGTTCCGCGAAGGTGAGGCCGGACACGCCGAGCGCGGCGACGAACAGCTCGGCCTCGCGGATTTCACCGGTGCCCGGATTGATGATGCCGAGCTTCTTGCCCGAGTAGTCGACGAACAGCTTCTGGCCCGGCACATGCGTTTGCCGCATCGTGACCGGAAGCCGCTGCGCCCACTCCTGGTAAGCCTTACAGAACCAGCTGTAGCCGCAGCCGTCCGGATGCTGCGCCTTATATTCCTGCCACAGCAGATCGAGCGTGACGCCTTTCCTGCCGATCTCGCGATGCACCGTCGGCCAGTCCGGCATGCCGCGCGTTGGCTCGCGCCGTGCCGGCGGCGGATACAGCCTAGCCTCGAGCGCCGCGTCATCTGTCAGCAGTTCCGGCGGCAGCGGCCAGCCCAGGCCAGCCAGCCGCGTGCGGCGCAGGTAAGTATCCGTCCGCGCAACCCGTCTTGATTGTCCGCATGCACGATGCGAAGGTTTGGCCATCGTACTGGAGGGAGTGATGCGATGGACGATGACGCAGTAGGCCGAGCTGTTGTAGGAAGGCGCGCACGACGCCCTCGCCAGGGTGAAGCGTTCTGGCGAGAGATGGTGGCAGCATGGAAGGTGAGCGGCGTGGGCACTCGACGCTTTTGTCGCGAACAAGGCCTTGCCGTCAGCACTTTCGGGTTGTGGCGCAAGAAGTTTGCCGGCGAAACGCCTGCAATGAGTCCGCTGGCTGTGACGGCTGACGCCGCGTTTGTCATTGCTCGCCTCGAAGGTGAGCCTGCGGCGACACCATCATCTGCGTCAGCCGATACGCCATCATCACCGACGCGTGATCGCGTTACGTTATCGATCGCCGGCGTTCGCATCGAAATGAGTGGCGTGCATGCGGAGCGCATTGTGCGCTTTGTGCTTGGCCGGCTTGGCGGTGCACGGTGCTGATCGCCGCTGACGTTCGAGCCTACATCTGCCGCGAGCCGGTCGACATGCGCAAGTCGATCGACACTCTGTCGTATCTGGTCGAACCCCTGCTTGCACAGAAGCCGGCTTCGGGCAACTTGTTCGTGTTCGTCGGCCGTGACCGCACGAAGGTGAAGTGCCTCTATTGGGACCGTACCGGCTTCGCGCTTTGGTACAAGCGGCTCGAACACGGGCATTTCCCATCACCGGCCTCGCTCGCACAACGCGGCTTCACGCTCGCGGAACTCAATGCGTGGCTCGAAGGTATTGAGATTCCGGCGCGCGAGCCTCATCGCGCCGTCGCGGTGACGCGCGTGGCTTAAGGGCTGCCAGGAATCGCGCGCAGCGCTCACGAAGCTTGTAAACGTCGCGCATGTTGGGCATCATGGTTGACATGCTGCCCGCCGCCGTCACTGCCGGGGATCTGCCACTGGAGCTCGAGGCTCTGCAAGCCTTTGCACTCGAACAGAACCGGCTCGCGTGCGTGTTATGGGAGCAACTGGAGAACCTTCAGCATCAGATTGCACAACTCAATCGTGCACGCTTCGGCGCGAGCTCTGAGCGCCTGGCGGGTCAGGCCGAGCTGTTTGACGCCGCCATAGATATGCCCGTTCCTTCGGAGCCTGCGAAGGTTCAAGTCACAGGCCACAGCCGTAGGGGACGCCCCGCGTTGCCAAAGGACTTGCCACGCACGCGCATCGAATATGACCTGAGCGACGAACAGAAGG
>NZ_FCNZ02000110.1 GCF_001544495.1 Caballeronia telluris | reverse complement strand
GAATATCATCCACGGCGATTCTCCTGCGGCTCCCACGATTCAATTTTGAGGCGGTCAAGCTCTGCGCGGGCCGCCCGCAACTTCTCGGGCGAGAGAGACATGCGTAGCAGGATCAGCGCTTCGGCAAGCATGGCCGTTGACTGCTCAGACTGTATTGGCTTTTCTCGGGTTTGCAGTGCCGAGACACTGGCGACTAACTCGCCCAACACGTCCAGGCGAGACAGCACCTCGCGATTTCGATCTCCGAACAGCGAATCCTTGATGTACTCGGAGACGTTGCCATCGAAGCGCACTGAACGTTCTTCGAGCTCGAGCTTTTGTGCTTCAGTGACACGAATGCAGATGGTGGGCACGTGCGAGCTCCGTATTACGGCCTGTCTTACAGCTTAGGAGACCGCGACGGCGCTTTCAAGGACGTTAGTAAAACCTCAGTTTTACTGCATCAATATGCGCACATCAAGAATGTTACGTAATATCAATAACTTACGCAAGGCGAAGCATTGCGTATGGTGTATAGCTTTTAAGGGCCCATTCCCACCCACAAAATCGCGTCGAAGGACGGCCTTTTCCGCGCATTTGCGTCTCCAACAAAGGCGTTCGAATGATCCCTCGCCCATTGGGCGAGGGGCTTACTCAGCCCACGAACGAAAGCATCCACTCGGGATCAACTCAGGATCAATCTAGGATCAATCTAGAATCAAGCGCGGATCACAATAAGTCGAAAATCGTATTTGACTGATGAAAAGGGATCACCTAGAGTACAGAAAAGGATCACTGAGGGATCACCGATAACAAACGTGGGTGCGAACCGCCCAATGACGATATTTGACTTCAAGCCACGAAGTGATGCGGCCGTCGTCCGTAATCTCCTGCCCGAGATTGAAGCCGCTCAGCAATCGGGAGCAAGCCGCGAGTCTCTCTGGCAGAACCTGCGAGATCACCACGCGCTGAACCTGTCGTTCGATGCGTTTTGTGTTGCCCTGAAGCGTGCGAGGGCAAAGCAAAAGGAAAAGGCAAGTGCGACGGTTAGCGCACTGGGTCTCGCATTACCCGATGAAAAAACGGTACGCCATCGAGAGAACGCGCCGGAATCCATTGATGAACCACAACATCAGCACCCTTTTAGCACGCGCGCAACGGAGCAGACTTCAGCGCGCTCGCCGCGAAAAAATCGGATAAAAACCACCGGAGATTTCGCCGACGTCCATAAACTGGACTTCAATGAGTTCGACGACAAATTCAAGTGAGGTACAAATGAAAATCGCCGTCCTGAATTACAGCGGCAGCGTTGGCAAGACGGTAGCCGCTCACCACTTGTTAAAACCGCGCATACCTGAAGCCGCATTTTTTTCGGTGGAGACGATTAATCAGTCGGCAAGCGATCTCGGTGCGCCAGAGGTGTCGCAGCTACAAGGAAAAAAGTTCGGCGAGCTTCTTGAAGCCTTAGTTCTGGAAGACGATGCAATTGTTGATGTCGGTGCATCAAACATTGAGTCGTTCTTTGAGTCGATGTCGCGATTTTCGGACTCGGAGCGAGAGTTTGATTTGTACGTGGTCCCGGTCACTCCAGATCAGAAAGCGTGGCAAGAGAGCTTGAAAACCGTTGAAGCGCTGTCCAATATCGGCGTGGATGCGCAAAGTATCCGGTTGCTGCCCAATCGCATTGTAGGTGACCCGGCCGAAGAGATTCCTGCGATATTCAACTACGTGAAGAAAACAAGTAAAGCGCGGATCAGTGAGGATGCATACCTCTTCGAGAGCGAGATTTATGGTTATCTTGCCGCCAAACGGATGAGCTTTATGGAATTGATCGACGACGGCATCGATTATCGCGCGTTGGCCAAGTCGGAGACAGATTCCGAGAAGGCGAAAGACTATGCGCGGATGTAT
>NZ_FCNZ02000109.1 GCF_001544495.1 Caballeronia telluris | reverse complement strand
AAATCGACTTGCGGCTCGCTCGACGCCGTGCCGCCTGCGCCAAACACGTCGGCGGCACGTTCCTGCAACTGCCGCTTGCATTCGGTGATCTGGTTCGGGTGCACATCGAACTGCTGCGCTAATTCGGCTAGCGTCCGCTCACCCTGACCGCCGCCATCGCCATTTTCGCTTTGAACGCCGCTGAGTGCGTCCGTCGGGTTCTCTTCGTCATCTTCCTGGTTCCTTTGTCGGCATTATCGCCGGCTCAGGCCCCAAGCGTTCCACTTATCCGCCTGTCCGAATTTGCGCGGCCACTTCTGACCTTGCAGTGCTTTTTTGTCTGTTTTATGCGGTTTCGAAACAAGTGTAATAAAGGTAAAAATACACATCGGACAAAAGCTGCGCAGTTATTCTTACCTACCATACGCATGGCATCGCTGGTGCGCACCAAAAAGGTCGCAGAGCAATGACTGGCAACCACAGAACCTGAGAGAGAACAACTATGCTTCATATGAACAACGTCATGTACAAGGGACATGTGCTTAGTGCAATCGCGGTAACGGAGCGCGAGGTCGTTTCGGCGACGCTTGTCGTCCGCGATCCGAGCGGTGTTCAACGCCGGAGTGGGGCGCTGGGAACGTTCGCTAGCCCGATAGGCGCTCTGCGCTATGCATTCGCGTATGGCATGGCCGAAATCGATCATCGGAAAATGCCGCCTTCCGAATGATGCCTCGCTAGCCTATTTGCGAGCCAACCCGCTGCCCGACCGCTGACGCCGAACTCGCTGACGTACCGTTTGCTCGTCCATCACGCAAATGCTCACGCTACACGCCGTGGCACACCACGATCCTCGGAGGAGAGCGCATGAACTTCTATCACCGTGGAGTACCGTTGGAATTGTTTGTCACGCCTTTGGGCAATGCCTTCGTTGCATCCGCATTGATATTGGAAGAGGACGGTCACGCGACGTCCTTAGGGAAGTTAGGCATATTTGCAAACGCCGACGGGGCGCTCCAGTTCGCGGTCCGATGCGCGACCGCTTTTATCGATGGTGATGTTCTTCCCCTACCACCATTTCAGCCGACTTAAAGCATCAGTTGCCGGCGAGATCGAGGGTCTTAGGGGGCACGATATCGGAGCATCACCACGCGAGCCAGTTTGGAACCGAATTAACACTCCGACGGCACTCAAGGAGTCGCGTCCTTCCACACGATCCGACACTGCCAGTCAGGCAGGTCAAGGACACCATCGCCTCGCTTCCGCGCGACACCGATCGCGCGCGTGCGCATGCTTACCGGGTGCGGTGGCTATTCACGCTGCTGTATCTGGGTGGGTTGCGTATTGCTGAAGCCGGCGCGAACACCATGGGCCAGTTTTTCGTGCGGCGCGACCCCGACGGCGCCCTTCGCTGGTGGCTGACCGTTCACGGCAAGGTGGCAAGGAGCGACTGGTGCCCGCGACGCGCGAGATGACGATGGAGCTTTCGCGCTACCGCCAGCAACTGGGTCTGAGCGCACTGCCCTCGCCCAACGAAGAGACGCCGCTGGTTTTGCCGATTGCGCCGCCGCAGCCAATGACCGAGCGCAGGCATGCGCGCCGCTGACGCGCGCCGGACTGCACGCGATCGTCAAGGACGTTTTTGCGAAAGCGGCCGCGCGGCTACACGAGCGAGATGGCGCTTCAGCGCGTGCAGACCTATTGGAGAAAGCATCGGCCCACTGGCTGCGTCACAGCGCCGGCTCGCACATGGCCGATCAAAAGGTTGATCTTCGGCTCGTTCGTGACAAGCTAGGTCATGCCTCGCTGACCACCTGCAGACCGCTCCGTTAAGCACCCAGCATGTCACGGATCGCCGTATAGGAGCCAATTGATGATCGGCGCATAGGTGCCAGCGCAGGATCGGCGTAATGGAGCCAG
>NZ_FCNZ02000108.1 GCF_001544495.1 Caballeronia telluris | reverse complement strand
GAATCCGCGTTTTACTTCACTTCAAACTGGCGCCATTACGGCGATCATCCCCGGCGTCATTACGCCGATCCGTGACACCCAGCACCATTCATAAATGCGTCGACTTGCCAAAAAGGGAGCAATATACAACTTCGTTATATCGCTTTTTCCGTAACGCCCTAGCCGCTGTTACGGAGAGGTTGTCACAGGCCAAGCGAAGTGGCTCACATGCTGTAAATCCTGAAAGAGTTTTTCGCTCGTGGTTTAAAAACGAAGCATTCTGCGCGGAGGGCATGATGAAACAAGTTGCTATTGCATTGCTTACCGGGGCCATTGCCCTATCGTTTGGTCACAGCGCGTGGGCGCAGGGCAACGCGCCCGCTAGTTCCCCGGCATCCACGGAGCATCCCGATCCCTTAGTGAGAATGCACCAGCAAGTTGCTGCGGCGAATCACCTGTATGATAAAAAGGTCGCTGCTGCGAAAAGGGTTTACGAACACAAGAAGGTGGAAGCCAAGAAAGAGCGCGACGCCGCTATCAAAGCCGCACACGCCACAGCGGGATAAAGTTATCGCACTCTGCGTAGTGACAATGCCTGAAAAGCCTTGGCGGGCGCGGACACAGTTGAACAGCCGTTCCGACTTTGGCTGCGTCATTCATATCCGCCCTTTCTTTTTTCGTCTCGGTATGAAAAGGAAACCTGTTGCACCAACAGCGTGCTAACCGCGCCGTATGAGTCTTTCACGACGGCGCCGCGAAGTTCGCGCCTCAAGAGAGCCGAGCCTGGGCTCGCGCGCGGATGCCATTTCTCCGCAAGCTGTCCGTAAGCAGCTGCGTGCCGCCACTACGCCGTTACCTCGTTCTCTAGCGGTTTGCCCTGCTCGAAGTCGGTGATGCTCTTTAATGTGGTGTCGCAGATCGTCGTCAACGCTTCGTGCGTCAGATATGCCTGATGACCTGTCACGATCACGTTGGGAAACGAGATGAGACGCTGAATGACGTCGTCTGCGATGATTTCATTAGACAGATTCCGAAAGAATAGACTCGCCTCTTGCTCATAGACATCGATGCCGAGCCCGCCGAGCTGGCCGCTCTTCAGCGCTTCAATGACGGCCTGCGTGTCGATCAGCGCGCCGCGGCTCGTATTGATGAGCAACGCTCCGCGTTTCGCGCGCTTAAGCGTTTCTGCATTGATAATGTGATGCGTCGCTGGTGTCAGCGGACAGTGCAGGGAAATGACGTCGGCTTTCTCACCGATCTCGCCCGGCGTCGCATAACGCACTCCGAGTGCCTGGAACTGCGCTGAAGAATGGGGGTCATAGCCAATCACATTGCATCCGAAGCCGAGCATAATCTTTGCGAACACGCAGCCGATCTTGCCGGTGCCGACCACCGCGACGGTTTTGCCACATAGGTCAAATCCAATCAGGCCATCGAGCGAAAAGTTCGACTCGCGCGTGCGATTGTAGGCGCGGTGCACCTTGCGATTGATTGCGAGCAAGAGCGCGACTGCGTGCTCCGCCACGGAGTTGGGTGAATATGTGACGACGCGGGCCACCTTGACGCCCAGCTCCGACGCGGCCTGCAGGTCCACGTTATTGAAACCGGTGCAGCGCAGCGCAAGCAGGCGCGTGCCACCAATGTGCAACGCCTTTAGCACTTCAGCGTCCGCCTTGTCATTGACGAAGACGCATACGGCGCCGTAACCCTCGGCAAGAGAGACCGTGTCCATACTCAGCGACATATCGATGTACTTGAGGTTGTGACCCGCGGCCTTGTTTGACTCGTCCAGATACCGGCGCTCGTAGAGCGTTGAACTGTATAGGAAGGTCTGAACAACCCGTTTTCTGCTTTGGATGTCTAACTGAGCATATTCACAATGAAGATTCCATCGTCATCTGCATCGCGCTGGACTGCTGCCGTTCGCGTCTTGGCAAGCACAGCAGCGCGCTCGCGGTACGCGCT
>NZ_FCNZ02000107.1 GCF_001544495.1 Caballeronia telluris | reverse complement strand
GACCAGCCGTACCGAGCCGTCCGGCAAGCGCACTCGCGGCACCCGCACTTCCAGATAGCACTCGTGTTGGAAAAAATGCCTCTTTCGAATCTCGAGTGGGCGAGTGCCGGGTCAAGTGCGGGCGCAAGCCCGGCGAAGCGAACACTTGACGCGCGGCGGGTAGATAAGCTGAGGCAGGGCTGGTTGCGGCAGAATGAGGCAACCAGCCCTGCGAGACGAAGCGAACATGACGAATCAGCTCTTTGAAGCCGCCTTGGGAATCAATGTGCGTATTTCGGCGAACGTGATCACCGATTCCGGTTTAACGTGATCGGTTTAACGTGATCAGTGAATCCGGAGGAAGGTGATCAGTCATTTCGGTGGATGGTGATCGCTGATCACCCGTTTCCGAAACGACTGATCATCTTGCCGAAACAGGTGATCACGTTCCCGGAATGAGTGATCACTGGACCGAAACAGGAACGCTATTTCGGTCTGGCGGTGGTGTTGCGTATGACATCAACGACGGGCGTTAGCCTTGTCTCTTTTATAGGGGACAGGTAATGCCGGCACATCGGATGAGCATGCGCAAATTGAAAGAAGTCCTGCGACTGAAGTGGGTGTGCGGCTTGTCGCACCGCCAGATCAGCCGGGCCGCGGGTATCAGCGTGGGTGCGGTATCGGCGTATGCAGCGCGTGCAAGCGCGGCCAATCTGGACTGGGCGAGCGTCGAACCGCTGGCTGACGACGAACTCGAGGCCAAGCTGAGGCTGCCGGCCAATCAGAATACGCAGGCCCGGCGTGTCGAGCTGGACTACGCGCTCGTTCATCGCGAGTTGCGGCGCGCAAACGTGACGCTGCAACTATTGTGGGAGGAGTACGTTGAGGCGCACCTCGGCGAGCGTACCTACCGCTACACCCAGTTCTGCCAGCGCTACCGCGACTGGGCGCAGACGCTCAAACGTTCGATGCGTCAGCAACACCGCGCCGGCGAGAAGCTGTTTGCCGACTTTGCCGGGCACACCATGCCGATCCTGGACGGGCGCGGTGGCGTTGCGTTTCGTGCGCACGTGTTTGTCGGTGTACTCGGCGCATCGAATTACACGTATGCCTGTGCGACGAATTCGGAGGGCACGCACGATTGGATCGGCGGGCTTATCGGCGCCATGGAATTCTACGGAGGCGCCCCGAGCCTGCTGGTCCCAGATAATCCGCGCGCACTGATTGCGCGACCTGACCGATACGAACCGGGTCTTGGCCGTACGGCGCAGGAATTCGTGAACCACTACGCGACAGCGATGCTCCCAGCACGGCCAAGAAAGCCCTGAAGCGCACCGGGTTTTCCGGAGACCTTTACTCCTGAGAGAATAGAGTCATGGAAAACCTCGACAAAGCAAAACGGAAGACGGCGCCGAAATATTCGGCGGAGGTGCGTGAGCGCGCGGTTCGTATGGTGTTCGAGCATCGTGCGGAGTACGCGACGCAGTCGGAAGCAATCCAGTCGATTGCCGCCAAGATGGGTTGCTCACGCGAAACGTTAAGAAACTGGGTTCGTCAGGCTGAGAGCGATCGTGGTCTGCGCGCGGGCCCCAAGACGCAGGAGCAGGACCGCATCCGCGAGCTTGAACGTGAAGTCCGGGAACTGCGTCAGGCCAATGAAATCCTGCGCAAGGCCTCGGCATATTTCGCACAGGCGGAGCTCGACCGCCGACCGAAGTGATGATTGCCTTCATTGACGATCACCGGTCGGCGTATGGGGTCGAGCCGATCTGCAGGGTGCTGCCGATCGCCCCGTCGACGTATTACCTTCATTCGTCTCGACGCGCTGATCCGCGTCGGCTGCCGCCGCGCGCGCAGCGCGATGCACTGCTGTGTCAGCATATCCGGCGTGTATGGGAGGAGAACTTTCGGGTATATGGTGCGTATTTCGCGGAAGCTGGACACGCGTTTCGCTTGAAGCCGGACAGGTGTTTCGCGCGAAGCTGGACAGCCGGAG
>NZ_FCNZ02000106.1 GCF_001544495.1 Caballeronia telluris | reverse complement strand
AAGTCGAACGTTTCGAGGGTCTTGCCCATTGCGAAGCCAGCGCGGGCCAGGCGGGTGCGCAGCTTCTTCTGGTCGCGCCGGGCGACTTCGTCGTGCAGCAGCATGGCGAGGAACTCCGTGTACGCGAGCTGGCCGTCAATGGCCTGCCGGTTGCGCTGCTCAAGGGAATCGAGCACGCCGGACAGGCGCAACTGCTTGAGGGTTGTGTTCAGTTCAGGACTGGGATTCATGGGCGTTTAGTGGATCAGCAGGGATTGGAGATTGCGACCGAAGCGGCCGCCGTTGACGTAGGTATCGGTGAGCGTTTGCGGGGACTCTGCGATGGGCTCGCTCTCCAGACCTTTGTCCAGAATTGTCTTGACGGTTCGCCACCTGGGGCTGGCATGCGCCAGCGCCCGTTCGCATGCGGCCTCCAGCCGCGCGTCACCCACCTTGCCGCGAAGCCGTACGATGCCCTGCGCACCGCGCAGGTTGACGAGCACCTCATCGTTGAAGAGCGCCAGAATCAGCGCGTGGCAGGCAGGACCGATTTCTTTGGCCTGCGCCAGACACCATTGCGGATCGTGTTCGAGCCACGCCTGTGCTGCCGGCGGCTGATGATCGCGGACGGTTGAGCGTGCGCCTGGCTTGCGCAGCCGGGGATGGGTGGCAACGAGTTCGTGCTGATGGAACAGCTGCACGACCGTGTCTGTCGCCTTCACCCACAGCGTCTTGCCGACCAGGGCGAACGGCACCGAGTAGAGCGCCTTGTGATGCTGGATGTGAGCGTCACGATGAACGTTGACCGTGGACCATGCGGCGAGCACGGGCGGTACATCGGGCAGCGCCGTCAATAGCGGCTTCTCGATGGCGAAGCGCGCCAGAGGCTGTTCGCGTGTCGTGCCGTGTTCACGAACACTGGCCTCCTGCATGATCCATTCACGCAACTGCCGGTTGGCGTCCAGCAGATCACGAAACGTGCGCAGCGGCATGAAGGACTTCTTGACGTATTTGACACCCGATTCGACGACGCCTTTCTTCTGCGGGTCGTGCGGCGGACAGGCATCGATCCTGAAACCGTATCCCTCAGCGAGGCCTGCGTAGGAACGCTGGACCTCGGGGTCGTACGTGCAGGCCCTGATGATCGCGCACTTCGCGTTGTCGATGATGATTCGCCCCGGGCAGCCGCCAAACCACTCGAAGGCGCGACGGTGGCAGGCAAGCCACGTCTCGACGGTCTGATCGAAGACGAGTTCGACGTACTGGTGACGCGACCAGCACAGCGTCATGACGAAGAACCACGTCTTGAGCGTATGACCTGATTCGTGGACGAGCGCGGGACCGGCGCCAAAGTCGACCTGCGCGGCATCGGCCGGCGGGAAGTCCAGAATCGTTGTCGCGGTGACGTTACGTTCGGCGCCCAGATGCTTCAGGAAGCGGCGCACCGCCGAATAGCTGCCGGTGTAGCCATGGTTGCGTTTGAGCGCACTGTGAATCGTCGTGCCCTGTACGTCAGCGTCAAACCAGCTGCTGATCTGCTCGCGAAAGGGTTCGAGCGTCGACACGCAGGTGCTGGGCAGGTGCGGTGTGCGGCCGAACTGACCGGCGATCACGGTGTCTTGCGGCAGCGGCTGCTCCGGATCGAGCCAGCCGAGCTCCTGCGCAGTGCGCCGTACGGCGGTGAGCTTCTTGCGGCCCATGAGCCCGGCGCGAGCTATGTCGCGGTCGGAATCGCCTTGCCGCATACGGACAAGGACTTGGCGGTACTCAAACAATTCGAACCTCCGGTTGGCCATGGGCGCTCCGCTCAGAAAAGAGCGAAGCGTACCCAGTTGGGAAAGTTCGAACCGCGTTCTGCTACACGGCGCAGGTGGCGCCTATACGCCGATCATCGGGTGGCGCCATTACGGCGATCATGGACTGGCTCCATTACGCCGATCCTGCGCTGGCACCTATGCGCCGATCATCAATTGGCTCCTATACGGCGATCCGTGACA
>NZ_FCNZ02000105.1 GCF_001544495.1 Caballeronia telluris | reverse complement strand
ACCACGGCGGTCAGATACACAAAGCCGCGCGCCATCGGGATATAACTCGTATCCAGTGCCCAGACCTGGTTTGCCCGATTGGTCGTCATGCCCCGCAGCAGATACGGCCAGATCTTGTGCTGCGCACTGCGTCGGCTAGTGTTCGGCTTGCAGTACAGCGCCTCGATACTCATGCGCTTCATCAGCGTGCGCGCGCGCCTGCGGCCAATCTCGTCCCTCGCGACGCAACAGTCGCGCCAGCATCCGCGCTCCGGCAAACGGAAACTCCATGTACAGTTCGTCGATCCGGCGCATCAGCAACTGGTTTGCTTCGCTCACCGGTTGCGCCCGGTAATACACGCTCGATCTTGCGATACCAACGAGTCGCGCCTGCTGCGAGACCGGCAATGCGTGCGTACGGTCGATCATCGCTTTGCGCTCAGCAATCCCGCCTTGCTGAGCGCGCGGCTTAAGACATGATGGCCTTCAGGGAAACGCGATGTAGGCGTTCATCCGATAATCGGATGACCTTCACTGAACGGCGGAGACGGTCATGGACAAGGTCAAGCTTTACGTTGGACTTGACGTACACAAGGAGTCGATTGCAATCGCATTCGCCAAGGCGCATTCGCGGGACGACCCTTAGTTCGTCGGAACGACCCGCTACAGCGTCATTTCGTTACCAAATCACTTTCGAAGCTTGGTGCACCATCGGAGATCAGCGTTTGCCATGAAGCAGGGCCCTGCGGGTATGGTTAGTCCGGGCACTGCGCGAGCAGGGTTATCACTGTGAAGTAGTTGCGCCATCGCGGGTCGCTCGCCGGCCGGCTGACAGAATCAAGACCGACCGTCGTGACGCACTACTGTTAGCGAGACTGCATCGGGCGGGCGAACTTGTGCCAGTCACTGTTCCCGGACCTCAGGATGAAGCCATTCGCGACCTGGTTCGCGCCCGCGAAGATGCAGTGAGCGATCAGCGCCGAGTGCGTCAGAGGCTCAAATCCTTCCTGCTTCGCCATGGTCATGCTTATACCGGCACGCGCTGGGGACCGAAGCATGAGCTCTTTCTCTCCAAGATCAGGTTCGAGGATTCCGCCCAGCATATCGTCTTCACCGAGTACAGAATGGCGGTGAGGTTTGCCACCGAACTCGTCGAGCGGCTCACACAGTCGCTGCGCGCTCACGCCGAAACCTGGCGTTGGTTGCCAACGGTCAAAGGCCTCATGACCCTTCGTAGCATTGACTTCGTCTCCGCGCTGACTATTGTCGCTGAACTTGGCGACTTGCGCCGCTTCCCGCATCCACGCGAATTCATGAGCTACCTGGGACTTGTGCCGTCGGAACACTCCAGCGGGAACTCAAAGCAACGCGGCGTTCTGACGAAGACGGGCAACACGCACGTGCGCAGGATACTTGTCGAGGCAGCCTGGAATTATCGATTGCCGGCAAGAATCGGTGAATCGCTCCAGCCTCGGCTGGAAGGACAACCTCCACATATCATCGACATCGCCTGGAAAGCGCAGGTTCGGCTCTGCCACAGATTTCGGCGGCTTCGCGCACGAGGTCTTCATCAGAACAAGACGTGTGCCGCAATCGCGCGTGAACTATGTGGATTTATCTGGGATATCGCAACGCGACTGCAGCCAGCCCAAGCACTCCGGTAAACCTTGTCTGGCGATTCGATAGGAGCCGCTATCGCAAAACTTGTGACTTCCACCTGATCGGTAACGCGGCATCGGGCGCGATGTGGGGAACCCTCGAGATTTTTTTGTGAGCACGCGACTGCGTGATCTCCGTGGTTAAGAGCGAGGCAGCCCCGTGACGGAAAGATGAAATGCGGTAACCAGCCCGCGGATATGAGCTTGATCCATCGTCGATAAACAGCCCGTCTGCCGCGTTACCAATCAGGTTGGACACGCTGGCATTCAAGATCGCGGCCGCGAGGTCGGCGTTCGTCCTGCTTGCAAAAAGAGGCCATATGAAAAATCGTTCTCCAGCGTGAGGTGGCCGATCTTCGCATGCAGCTCCTTCAAATCGACTTGCGGCTCGCTCGACGCCGTGCCGCCTGCGCCAAACACGTCGGCGGCACGTTCCTGCAACTGCCGCTT
>NZ_FCNZ02000104.1 GCF_001544495.1 Caballeronia telluris | reverse complement strand
CGGCCAAAAACGGCCACTCGTCGACGGTAGGAAGCTGCCATTTGAACGGCTCCTCCACTCCCAAAGCCGCCCGACGGCCGAAGCGAGTGGTCGGCGTTAGCGCAGTCCTGCGCGTCACTGCACGGCCCCGGGCCGTTCAATGCGCCACAGCTGCGTCTCTAGGCGTGGGCCCGTCTCGGGTTTGAACCAACTCATGTCCTGGATGTGGGAGCTAGTGACATAGATGGTGCCGTCAGGTCCCTCCGAGAACGTATCGGGCCAGCGTAGCCGCTTGTCCTGTACGAGGGTGGTGATACGATCCCCGTCACGGACTCTGACTGCGTCCTGCTCGATGGCGCTCAGATAAAGCCGCCCGCGCTCATCGATCCAGAGACCGTCCGTCGGCTCCGTCTCGGCAACACGCTCCACGCGCGCTTCCAGGCCCTTCTCCGGCAGACGCGGGTTCTGCAATGCGTTCGTCGCGATGCGATAGAGCGTGCGACCGGTCAGTGCTTTCCAGTAGAGCGTGCGGCCATCGGGCGAAAGCGCGAGGCTGTCGGCGGCGAATTCGACTCCGCGGCCGTCGGGCCGGCGCAGCGCGTGCCCATCTATCTTTACAACCACGTCCTTTTCCGGCTGCGTGCTCGGATGGCCGCTGAGAACGCGTCTGGCCTTGGCGGTCTGCAGATCCACGACGACGAGCGCTCCCTTGGCCCCGGCATCGGTCAGATAGGCATACTGGCCATCCGGCGAAAACCGCACATCGTTCAGATAGCTTCCCTGAGGTGCGACGGTCTCGTCGAAGCGGATCACCTGCGCTACCTTGTTCGCCTTAAGGTCGATTTTCACTAGCTTGGGCCCGCCCGGCACCAGCGATGCTGTGGCTGGCGCGGCAGGATCGACGACCCAGAGATTGCCGTGTGCATCGGTCACGACGCTCTGGACGCACACGAAATGATCTCCGGCGGACATCTGGTTCTTCTTTTCGTTGCGCCATGAATTCCACTCCTCGTCCGGGTAAGGTTTGATCTGGCCGTCGCGACTCACTTCGGCGACCGAGACCGGCGCATCTTCCGTCCAGCGCGGAAAATTGACGAAGATGCGCCCATCCTTCGAAACGGTCACGCCCGTGACCTGGTGCTCGAATTGCGCGACCTGCTGCAGTTGTGGCGTATCGGATGAAGTCCCCGCGTGCTGCTGTGCGACGGATGCATTGGCGAGAAGCGTCATCGCCACGATGGCGGACGCGGCTGTGATTCGGATCATGGTCGTTTCCTTTGCATGGCCGGCACTCGGGATGCACACCGAATTTACGGCGCGAACACGGCACGGACGCAGCCGTCGGTCTTGTGCTTGAACATGTCGTAGCCGCGCGGTGCCTCCTCCAGCGAGAAGCGGTGAGTGGCCAGGTAAGCAGGGTTCAGCTCGCCTTTCTGCGCGTGCGAGAGCAGCCGGTCCATATAAGCTTGCCCGTGCTGCTGCGCGCTGCGCACCGTCATGCCCTTGTTCATGATGGCGCCCATCGGGAACTTGTCGATCAACCCGTAGACGCCGAGCACGGACAGCGTGCCGCCTTTGCGGCAGGCCATCACGGCCTCGCGCAGCGCCTGGCCGCGGTCCGTCTCCAGACGCAGCGCTTGCTTCACGCGGTCATACGCGTATTGCGGCCCCGTGCCGTGCGCTTCCATCCCTACCGCGTCGATGCACGCGTCGGGGCCGCGCCCGCCGGTCATCTCCATGAGCGTTTCGAGGACGCTGTCGACCGCCGTGTAGTCGATCGTTTCCGAGCCGGCGTGCTCGCGCGCCATCTGCAAGCGCTCGGGGAAGCGGTCGATCGCGATGACCCGCTCCGCGCCCATCAGACGCGCGCTTTGCTGCGCCATCAGCCCTACGCCGCCGCAGCCCCAGACCGCGACCGTGTCGCCCGGCTGGATGTTGCAGAAGTCGGCGCCCATGTAGCCGGTCGGCGCCGCATCCGAGAGGAACAGCGCCGTATCGTCCGCGACGCCGTCAGGGACCTTGAAGCAGTCGTTGTCGGCAAACGGTACGCGCACGTATTGCGCATGCGCGCCCGCATAGCCGCCGAAGGCGTGGGTGTAGCCGTAGATACCTGCCGTCGTATGTCCGCCCAGAAGCGGTGCCTGTAGTTCGGGCTTGGGGTGCGTGTTGTCGCACAGCGAGTAGAGGGAATGCTGGCAATACCAGCATTGGCCGCAAACGATGAATGAAGGAACCACGACGCGGTCGCCCTTCGCGAGGCGCTTCACCTCGGGGCCGATCTCCTCGATCACGCCCATGAACTCG
>NZ_FCNZ02000103.1 GCF_001544495.1 Caballeronia telluris | reverse complement strand
AGATTGCCAAACGGCTGGGCGTGTCCAGAAACACGGTCAGGCGTTACATACGGGCCGGCACGGTCCTGCCCGCCTATCCCGAACGTCACAGCCCCAGCAAACTCGACGGGTTCGCGGCGAAGCTTGCCGGCTGGCTCAAGACCGAAGCGACCCGGCCTCGCAAACAGCGAAGAACTCTCAAGCAGATTCACGCGGATCTCTGCTCGCTGGGTTTCACCGGCTCCTATGATCGCGTCGCGGCGTTTGCCCGACGCTGGCGACAGGAACAACACGAGCAGGCGAAGACGACCGGACGCGGGACGTTCGTTCCCCTCCGGTTTGCTGTAGGCGAAGCGTTCCAGTTCGACTGGAGCGAGGACTGGGCCGTCATCAACGGCGAGCGCACCAAGCTGCAGGTCGCGCAACTCAAGCTCAGCCACAGCCGCGCCTTCTTCCTGCGTGCCTACCTGCTGCAGACTCACGAGATGCTGTTCGACGCCCATCATCATGCGTTCGTTGCGTGGGGCGGCATTCCACGTCGCGGCATTTATGACAACATGAAGACCGCCGTCGACCGGGTGCGTCCCGGCAAGGTGCGCGAGGTCAACGCGCGGTTCAGCGCAATGGTGAGCCACTACCTGTTTGACGCCGAGTTCTGCAACGTCGCCTCGGGCTGGGAGAAGGGACAGATCGAGAAGAATGTCCAGGACAGCCGTCACCGGCTCTGGCAGAAGGTGCCGACGTTCGGTTCACTCGCCGCGCTCAACGACTGGCTGGCCGATCAATGCGTGCTGTTGTGGCAGCAGACCCGGCATCCCGAGCAGGACATGACGATCTGGGAGGCGTGGTCGGCCGAGCGGCCACACCTGATGCCGGTGGGTCAGCCATTCGATGGTTTCGTCGAGCACACCAAACGCGTCTCGCCGACCTGCCTGGTGAACTTCGAGCGCAATCGCTACAGCGTACCGGCGTCGTTCGCCAACCGGCCCATCAGTCTGCGCGTCTACGCAGCCAGGCTCGTGTTCGTCGCTGAAGGTCAGGTGATTGCCGAGCACGAGCGCTGTATCAATCGCAGCCATGACCACGGCGAAACCATTTACGACTGGCGTCACTACCTGGCAGTCCTGCAGCGCAAGCCGGGAGCGCTTCGCAACGGTGCACCCTTCGCCGAGTTTCCGGATGGATTCCGCAAGCTGCAGGGCGTGCTGCTGAAGCGCCCCGGTGGCGACCGGGAGATGGTGGAGATTCTGGCGCTGGTCCTGTTGCACGACGAACAGATGGTGCTTGCTGCAGTCGAGCTGGCGTTCGAGGCCGGCGCACCGAACAAACAGACGGTGCTGAACATCCTGAGCCGGCTGCTCGACAGCCCGCCTGTGCCGCCGCTGCAGACGCCACAGGCCTTCGCACTGAAGGTTGAGCCGCAGGCCAACGTGGGCCGCTACGACCGTTTGAGGAACCGGGAGGACGATCATGCAGCCTGACGTCATGATGCAGATGCTCAAGTCACTCAAGCTGCACGGGATGGCACAGGCGTTAGGCGAGCTCGCCGCGCAGGACTCGCCAGCCTACAAGTCGGCTTCGCTGGTGCTTGCCGGGTTGCTCAAGGCGGAAATCGCAGAGCGCGAAGTGCGTTCACTCGCGTATCAGATGAAGGCGGCACGCTTCCCGGCGTATCGCGACATCGGCGGCTTCGACTTCAGTTGCAGCGACGCCAACGAAGCGCTGGTGCGCGAGTTGTACCAGTGTGAGTTCATCGACTCCGCGCACAACATCGTTCTGGTAGGTGGACCTGGCACTGGAAAGACCCATCTGGCAACCGCGATCAGTGTGCAGGCTCTCGAACACCATCGACGCCGTGTGCGCTTCTTCTCCACCATCGAGCTGGTCAATGCGCTCGAACAGGAGAAGCTCGTGGGCAAGCCCGGACAGCTCGCCACGCGACTCATGTATGCCGATCTTGTGGTTCTCGACGAGCTCGGCTATCTGCCGTTCAGCCAGACCGGCGGTGCCATGCTGTTCCACCTGCTCAGCAAGCTCTACGAACGAACCAGCATCATCATTACCACCAACCTGAGCTTCGCTGAGTGGGCCAGTGTGTTTGGAGATGCAAAGATGACGACGGCGCTGCTCGACCGGCTTACGCACCATTGCCATATTGTAGAAACAGGCAACGATAGTTACCGTTTCAGAAACAGCACAACACAGCCAAAGAAGGAGAGAAAGAAGATCCAGACACCCACCGAATAACCCGCAAAGCTGGTCCAACGGGTGGGTCAGAATTCAATGCAAATCGTGGGTCAGGATTCCGTGCAAATCAACAG
>NZ_FCNZ02000102.1 GCF_001544495.1 Caballeronia telluris | reverse complement strand
AACGAGTCGCATCCACACAGCGCCCTGAAATACTGCTCACCACGCGAGTTTCGCCAACGAGCAAATTCACCAACCTAGGCGTGACGGCATGTCCGGTCATGCAGGGGCAAGTCCACGCATCGACGGCAGCCTCGAGTCGAGTGATTACCTCGCCGAGCGCGGCTTCGACACCATCTCCTTCAGAGTACTTAGATAGTGCGCTACCGCCTCAAGAGGTGATGCTTTGTCAGGGACGTCGAGAATGAGGGAGGGAGTTTTGGCTAGAAAGCACGCTCTGGTACGAGACCTTGCGACTCCAGTTATGAATGCATCGATAGGTTTTCCCATCCTGACTGCTGCAATTAAAGCTAGGCGTCCCTTGGGCCGAGAGCGCGGCTTAAAAAGCGGGGACACATCTGCCTGAGGGCATCTGAGCTATGATGCTTTCGTCCAATCACAAGCCACTGAAAAATGAGCGACGCCTTGCATCATCTACCAAGCCGAGAAATCGATGCACGGCAGGGCCGCCCTGCTCCTTGCTCGTTCGAAGTTGACCTCAGGGACCACTGTGACACCCCCGCCGGCGTCCCTTACCTCCGACCGTTCAGCCGGAACCGCAATTGGAAGACCGCGTCGGTGTTTATCATCGGTGATAACCCTTCTACACCGCTTAGAAACGAGTTCGACGATTTCGACGACTACTGGACTGCGCTGACCCAAAACATCGAGAAGTTCGATGACGCGTATAAGTCAAAGCGTCTTGACGGCAAGGCGACCAGAACCACGCTGAATACGAAAAAACTGTCTAACCTTATTGGGCCAGAGCACTGCCTCGTGACCAACACCTGCTGGGTTCCCACCCCCGAGTCCGATACAATTTCGGCGCCAGAGCGGCGCCGTGACCAAGCGCAGCTAAAGAAGCTTATTGGGTTTTGCCGGCCGAAAGTACTGTTCGTATACGGTTCGAAGGCCATAGAATTCGCTAACAAGGCCTACAACCTGACACTGGACCCATATGTGCCGCCTGCAGAGCAGGACTATACGGCCGAGGGCATGCGCGTCTTTGCGTTCCCGCACCTCAGTGGACTTGGAATCAAGGCTGGTAAGACCTTCCAACCGGACACCGACCTTCCTGTATTTGCGCAGCGAATCAAAAATTGTTTGTCGTGATGCTTAAAAAGAAAGAGAGTCCAACAGCGTCTGCTGCTGAACTCTTCGAAGATTATAGACCTCTCGCGCTAACGAGGAGCTCCTGCTGCATCTCGTTGCACGACCTCGAACACGACATAGTTCGCCTCTTTCTCGACGCCAGCTGGAACAATCGGAGAAAGGGCTTATTCCCGCTCTTGGTGTTTGCAGTTCGCCGTTTGCCCGTCTCGGCACCGCGGCGACGCGGCCAAAGATTTGTCATCTCAAACGTGACCATGACGCCGCCACTGCTCCATGGCAAGGCGCGTCGTAGGTCGGCACTGGAAACATCGTCGACATGCCGAAAAGCAGGCTGAACGGCGTCGATATCGCGTGGGTCGACGCCTAGATTCTCAAAAACGGGCCTCCAGTCTCGGACGACTTGCCAGACGTCAGCCATCAGCTTGCGGGCGAACGCCTCGGACAGTTGAAGGGCCTCGTGACCGCTCGGCGCATTATCGAGAGTTGCCAGGCGTCCGCTTTCCCCAACCACGAGATGTTGGAAGCGTTCGCTGGCAATACTGGGCTGCGGTAGCACGTCGTAGACTGGACTGAGGCGCCAACTCTTCAAAGAAGCCAAAATTTCGAAGGTGGTCGTCGTTGCTGCCCACAAAAATGTTGAAGACCATCCTTTTGTAGAGTTCCGCCAGCCCGTCATATGCGAGCAGGGTACGGCAATGTTTCTGCATGCAAGCGGCCAACGCTGCGTAAGACATGCTCCGCGATTCCATCTCATCACAGCCCGCGAGCGTTAATCCGCTGTTAAACGGCACGCGGTGTTCAATCTCACCGATGGCAGTGTCCCCGCGCACGAACCGGGCATCATCCCCCTTCCTCATTGCGCCTCGCGGTGTCGCCCAGTAGCGGTCGAATCTGCGAACGAGCAGCCCGTTCCGGTCATTGACTCGAACCAATCGTACCGCCGGCGCTCGAAGCCCAGCTCTTTCTGCCAGGCGTAGCGTTGCGTATTCAACGGCGGGTACGTCAAATCGGTCTCCTTCGCTCGAGAATTTGGCAAGGTGCGACGTTCCCTTCTCATCGCGAACGGAGGCTTGGGGACGAGCTCCACCCACTGTGAAGCGCCCCGGGTTTGTCGGAGACCGGCGAGTTTGGCGTTACGCCGCGCGTGCGGCCAACGCCTGTTTCCGATTG
>NZ_FCNZ02000101.1 GCF_001544495.1 Caballeronia telluris | reverse complement strand
CGATGCAATAGTTTGCTGGAATCGCTCGACTGGCGGGGGGCCGCGCCGATCAGTCGATTTAGGACCGGATTCGGCCACAACCGGCGTTTCAGGAAATTGGGCGGTGTGCCTTTTGGCTGGCTGCTTCACTTCGGAAATGGACAGACGAGCTACACGCGCAGTTCGGCCTTAGCGACGGTCACCCTTCAGGCGCCGCGCGGCGGCTGCTCGTCCCTTTGCAGTCATTGGCGGTCCGGTGGTGGTAAACGTCGGTGTCCGACAAGAGTGAATGAGTATTCGCGACCCGTTTCAGCCGTTGAACATTTCGGAACCCACCAGCCGTCTATCTACCTTGCGGCATCCGTCCAAGAGCAGCAGGCCTTGCTGGCTGTTGCTCACGCGTAGCGGCCCTTCACGCTTTTTTGCCTGCGCGTGAGACGGAGCGCTTGCTGGCACCCTTTGAAAAGCGTTGACGATTGCCAAGGAGCGCAACCAGCCGCGTCTCGCATTCGGAAAACGAGTACCCGCGCCGCTGCGAGATCATGAACGTGAGGGCGCGCATGTGCCATGCGCGCCGTTGGAGTTCGACAAGTGTTCCGTTCGCGAGGTCTTCCGCAACCACATGATGCGGCATGTGCCCCCAGCATAAGCTGCCCTTTAGCAAATCGTGCTTCGCGCCGAGGTCATTCACAAGCCACTGGCGTTCACCGGCGACCCCTTGTTGGGTCTTTCCCGCATCTGGCTGATTGTCGGTTACGACGAGCTGGATGTGCCGGCCAAATTCCTCCCGCGGAATCGGCCCCGCGATTGCGGCCAGCGGATGCGATGGCGCACAGACGGTCACCATTTGCGCTTCACATAGATGCTGCCTTTCTATGGTACCCGGGCTCAGCTCCGGCACGTCGGTGATCGTCACGGCCAATGCGCACGGTCCTTCGAGAACCAGGCGCTCGCCGCCTTGCATGGTCGTCATGCGCAGATTGATTGCAACGGTTGGAAAGTCCGACTGCAGCCTGCGCAGGCATTCAATCAGGTGCGCGCGCGGAAAATAGGTATCCACTGCAATCGAGACCTGTGGCACCCCGGCTTCAGCAATCGCAACCGCGCGCGTCTTCATTTCCTCGGTGCGTGTGATCACCCCGCGAGCATCAGGCAGGAGGCTTCGGCCCGCTGCTGTAAGCGTGGCTTTGCGGGCGTTCCGTTCGAACAGCAACACATCGAAGGCACTCTCGAGCGCGTTGATCGCGTGACTGATCGCTGACTGTGCACGCCTTAGCTCCCGTGCAGCCCCGGAAAAGCTTCCCTGGTCACACACGGCAACGAAGGCCCGAAGTTGATTGATGGTGACGTTATCGAGCATACGTATCTAAAAAGTAGATGGTACCTATAGATATTCAGTCAATTGGCTTCATGGATCAAGAGGTGCAGGATTGCATTTCTCGCTTTTCTTTCGAAGGATGCATGACATGAACAGACTGAATGGAAAGACCGCCGTGATCACCGGTGGCGCTACCGGCATCGGCCGGGCCGCAGCAAAGCGCTTCATCGAGGAGGGTGCCTTCGTCTTCATCTTCGGCCGGCGGCAGGAAGCACTCGACGCCGCTGTTGCCGACCTCGGGCCCAATGCGCGCGCGGTGAAGGGCTCGGTCTCCGATCTGGCCGACCTCGACCGACTCTACGCGGCGGTGAAGGCCGAGCGCGGAACCCTCGACATCGTCTTCGCCAATGCCGGTGCGGGAAGCATGCTTCCGCTCGGCAAGATCACCTCCCAGCATATCGACGAAACCTTCGATACCAACGTGAAGGGCACGATCTTCACGGTCCAAAAGGCGCTGCCGCTGATGGGCAAGGGTGGTTCGATCATCCTGACCGGATCGAGCGCCGGCACCACAGGCGCCCCGGGAATGAGCGCCTATAGCGCGAGCAAGGCGGCGGTGCGCAACCTCGCACGGACCTGGGCCGAGGACCTGAAGGGAACCGGCATCCGGGTCAACGTGCTGTCACCCGGGGCGACGGCGACCGAACTCGCGAAGGAAGCGCTAGGCGAGGAAGGTCAGAAGGTCTTCGCCTCGATGACTCCGCTTCAGCGCATGGCCGATCCGGCAGAGATAGCAGCGGCGGCCGCCTTTCTCGCGTCGCCGGACAGCAGCTTCATGACCGCCAGCGAGGTTGCCGTTGACGGCGGCCTTGCGCAACTCTGACCTGCTACGCCCGCCGGTCACTCCATTCGACTTCGGAGCCCGTATGGCGTCGCACCAAAGGAAAACATATGAGCTACGCAATTATTGGACGGCCTCAAAAGCGAGGTGCAACACGTGTCTCGTATAAGGTGTTGCAATGCCCGACAAAACTACTTCGTACCA
>NZ_FCNZ02000100.1 GCF_001544495.1 Caballeronia telluris | reverse complement strand
CGCGTGCTTACCTGAACTATGTGCTGGCCCACATCGCCGATCATAAAATCAATCGCATCGACGAGCTTCTGCCATGGTGCGTGGTCGACAAGCTGCACACGCCAGGCACTTCGCCGAGACCCTCTGCCTGACCGGGCGACTCCGAATCACCATCATGCCTCACGTGCACGCATGCGCACGAACGGCCCGCGTGAGCCGCTTACCGGTGTACTGTCGAGCGACTGATGAAGCGGCTCGGGCTGCAAGGTGTGCGGCGCGGCAGATCGATTCGAACCACCGTCAGCGAGCGAAACACACCGTGCCCGCTTGATCACGTCCAGCGGCAGTTCAAAGCGTCACGGCCGAACGCGCTGTGGGTGTCAGACTTCACCTTCGTGGCCACCTGGCAAGGCTTCGCTTATGTTGCCTTCATCGTTGATGTGTTCGCGCGACGCATCGTAGGCTGGAGAGTGTCAAGCTCAGCGCGTACTGACTTCGTGTTGGACGCGCTGGAGCAGGCGGTACATGAGCGCCGACCAGCCGAAAGTAACCGTTTGGTACATCATTCGGACCGCGGGTCGCAATACGTTTCAATTCGGTATACGGATCGTCTAGCCCAAGCAGGAATCGAACC
This sequence comes from Caballeronia telluris, assembly GCF_001544495.1. Classification (GTDB taxonomy): domain Bacteria; phylum Pseudomonadota; class Gammaproteobacteria; order Burkholderiales; family Burkholderiaceae; genus Caballeronia; species Caballeronia telluris. The sequence goes on along the minus strand of NZ_FCNZ02000100.1, from coordinate 1,756 downwards.
GTCAGTCGGCAGCGTCGGAGATTCATACGATAACGCACTCGCCGAAACGATCAACGGCCTTTACAAGGCAGAAGTTATTCATCGTCGCGGACCATGGCGTAACGTGCAGGTGGTTGAACTCGCCACGCTTGAATGGGTGGACTGGTTTAATCACCGACGCCTACTTGAGCCGATCGGCAACATCCCACCGGCCGAAGCGGAAGCCCGCTACTATGAACAAATCGCTGGAATGCTGATGGCAGCGTAACTCCAGCAAAACCGTCTCCGAAATTCCCGGTGCGCTTCACCCCGTGATAAAGCGAAGGCCGAGGTAGCAGTTCAAGTGGTCCAGAGATGGGTTCTTGCTCGTCTGCGCAACCACCGCTTCTTCAGCTTGGCCGAGTTGAACCGCGCGATCGCTGGTCTCATTGCTGATATCAACCAACGCCCCTTTAAGAAGCTTCAGGGTAATCGCCGCGAATGGTTTGAGCGGCTCGACCAGCCCGCGTTGCGGCCGTTACCTGCCCAGCGCTACGAGATCGCGACCTTCGTGCGATGCGTCGTCAACATTGACTACCATGTTGAGGTCGATCACCACTACTACAGCGCCCCGCACAGCCTCGTGCGCCAGCCAGTCTACGCCCGCCTGACCCGTTTCGGCGTTGAGATCCTCCACGGCGGCAAGCGCGTCGCAGCTCACGCCCGCAGCCACCTGCGCAACAAACACACGACGTTACCCGAGCACATGCCCGTCGCTCACCGCGCTCACCTGGAGTGGACGCCCGGGCGCCTGCTGAACTGGGGCGCCTCGGTGGGCCCCGGCGCCGAGGCGATCGTCCGGCACCTGCTGACCAACCGCCCGCATCCCGAAATGGGCTACCGGGCTTGTCTGGGACTGCTAGCGCTGGCCCGCAAATACGGTCGCGAGCGCCTTGAAGCGGCCTGTCAGCGCGCCCTCGTGGTCGGCTCCCCTACACGTCGCTCTGTCCTCTCGATCCTCAAGTCCGGATTGGACCGACAGGCATCGCTGCCGATCGAACTCACTGAATGGCAATCCCCCGAACACGAGAACGTGCGCGGGCCTGACTATTATCACTGACCCGAAGGAGGTCACCATGTTGATGCAGCAAACCCTCTCGCAACTCCGGAACCTGAAACTCGACGGCATGGCCCGCGCCTTCGAGGAACAAGCCGCACTGACCGCTAGCACCAGCCTGTCGTTCGAGGACCGGTTCGGCATGGTCGTCGAACGCGAACTGGCTTGGCGCGACACGCGCCGTCTTGAACGCCTGATGAAGGCCGCCAGGCTGAAGAATCCACAAGCCTGCATCGAGGACATCGACGTCCGGCAAAGCCGCGGCTTGGACCAGCGCGTGGTTGCCACGCTCGCTAGTTGCGACTGGATCCGCAACGCCCAGAACATCATCCTGAGTGGACCGACCGGCGCCGGTAAAACCTGGATCGCGTGCGCCTTTGCGCAGCAGGCATGCCGCCAAGGGTTCTCCGCGTTATACGTGCGCGCTGCGCGCCTGTTCGAAGAGTTGCGCATCGCCCATGGCGACGGCAGCTTCACACGCCGTCTCGCTCAACTCGCCAAGATTGACGTGCTATTGCTGGACGACTGGGGACTGCAGGAACTCGATCAGGGAGCGCGAAACGACCTACTCGAAGTGATCGACGACCGCGTGGGCTCGCGCTCGGGGAGTGTCTGAATTTTTGTGTGCGAGGCAGATAAAAACCTGCCGTGGCAGGTCATCAATTGCATTTTACAAATGAT
>NZ_FCNZ02000099.1 GCF_001544495.1 Caballeronia telluris | reverse complement strand
CCATGGCAGAAGCTCGTCGATGCGATTGATTTTATGATCGGCGATGTGGGCCAGCACATAGTTCAGGTAAGCACGCGGATCGATGTCGTTCAGGGCACAAGTGCCAATCAGCGCGTACATCGCGGCTGCCCGTTCGCCGCCGCTGTCGGAACCAGCAAACAGGAAATTCTTCCGGCCCAGACTTACACAACGCAGCGCGTTCTCCGCGATGTTGTTGTCGATCTCGAGCGTACCGTCGTCGCAATACAGCAGCAGTGCGCGCCACTGGTTAAGCGAGTAGTTGATCGCTTTGGCGGTATCGGACTTCGCCGATAGCGTTTCGAGCTTTGTCCTGAGCCAGGCTTCGTAGATTTGAAGCAATGGCCTGGCTTTCTGCTGACGTATTCGCAGCCGCTCGGGCGCAGGCCTGCCGCGAATGGCAGCCTCTATTTCATAGAGACCGCCAATGTAGTCGAGTGCTTTCTGCGTCGTGTCAGAGGGCGTGCGAACGTGGATGTCGTAGAACTTTCTCCGCGCGTGGGCATGGCATGCTGCCTCGCGTATCGAGCCATCGCGGAACAACTCGTCGAAGCCCGCATAAGCGTCGGCTTGCAGAATCCCTTTGAAGCTGGCGAGATGAGTTTGAGGGTGGATGCCCTGCCTGTTCGGTGAGTAGGCGAACCAGACTGAAGCCGGTTGCGTCGAACCCGAGCGGCGATCGTCGCGCACGTAGACCCAGAGCCGTCCGGTGCGGGTCCTCTTGTTGCCTGGTGCGAGCACGGGAATAGGCGTGTCGTCCGCATGAAGTTTGGTGGCCGACACCGTATAGCGGCGCAGCGCCTCCGTCAGCGGAGCACACAGTGCCTCGCATTGGCCGACCCAGCGGCCCATACTGGCCCGGTCAAGCGTGACGCCATCGCGAGCCGCGATCGCCGATTGCCGGTATAACGGCTGGTGGTCCGCGTACTTCGAGACGAGAATATCCGCTAGCAGGCTCGGATGAGCGATGCTTCGCTCGATCGGCAGGCCAGGCATAGACGGCTGGGTGATGGCGCTGCAAGATGGACAAACCAGTTTGCGCCGGATCGTGCGAATGACCTTGAACGCCGCTGCGACCCGCGCGAGTTGTTCGGACGCATCCTCGCCAAGAGCTTGCATCGGTTGACCGCAGTCTGGGCAACCCGATTCGGGCTCGAGCACATGATCTTCGCGCGGCAGGTGCGCAGGAAGCGCTTGCCTTGAAGCCGCTTCGCCCGTGGTCGTATTTGAGATGGACACGTTTGCACTGCGGGCCTGCGCACGCTGCACATCCGCGACGCCGCGCCCGGCGGCCAGATCCTCGAGTTGAGTCTCGAGCGTCTCGATTTGCCGCTGCAACTGCTCGGACTTGCGACCGAAGTGCATGCGTCTGAGCTTGTCGATCTGGGCTTTGAGCTGCTCGATCTCGACATCCCGTTCGGCAAGCAGGCTACGGGCCTCGACCAGCAAGGCCTTCAGGGCTTCGACATCGTCAGGAAGATCGGCGCCGTTCGACATGCGCCGTAGTTTACGAGTATGCCGCGCGGTTTACAACATCGATAACGCGGCGGTGCGACGGGGCTGCCTCCAATCGATGCCCTCCAGAAGCATCGACAGTTGGGCTGAACTCAAATGGACCTTGCCACAGTCGGCCTGGGGCCAGATAAAACGGCCTCGCTCGAGCCGCTTCGCGAGCAGCCAGATACCGTCCTCGGTTGCCCAAAGAATCTTTACCAGATCGCCGCGACGGCCCCGGAAGATGTACATGTTTCCGCCCAGCGGATTCTCCTCAAGCGCTGTCTGCACCTTGGCCGCGAGCCCCTGGAACCCACATCGCATATCGGTGACGCCTGCAGCTATCCAGATTCGTGTGCCTGCCGGGAGGGAGATCATGTGCGCAGACTACTCAGCACGATTCGCAACATGTCGGCATCGACCAGGCCGTCCACCTTGACCACCGTGCGACCAATCCGAATCTCGATCGTGCCGGCAGACGCTGCAGGCTTCGTGTCCCGCACTCGCGGATCTACCGGAGACGGTGCAACGACCTCCGCTGGCGTGTCGCTTAACACTACGACCGGAATGAGTCCGGCAGACTGGGCCTGGTGCTCCGCCAGGTAGCGCCGCCGCCAGGTGAACAGCATGTTCGCGTTGATGCCATTATCGCGGGCCAGCTTCGCAACAGAGACTCCCGGCTCGCAAGCCGCTGCCGCTAGTCGCTCACGAACCTCCCGGGGATAATTCGGCCGGCCCGTTCGGGTGCCCGGCTTCGTCTCTTCAGATTGTGACAAAGTGATGTCCATCAAATCGGAAATGATGGACATCACTTTGCCGTCTCGATCAGGGACTTCCTATGACGGCCGCTGCGAGCCGCTTAC
>NZ_FCNZ02000098.1 GCF_001544495.1 Caballeronia telluris | reverse complement strand
GTTGGACGAAACCGCTCGCGCGGTATTGGGGCTCCGGCGGGCGTTAGCGGTATGCAGGAAACCCGCGCGGTTCCCATGATGGAGGACGAGGCAATCCGCCTCGTTCCCCGTCAGGAGCACCGCCATGACTCACACCAGCCCGAGCATCAGTCCATTGCGCCAGCGCATGATCGACGACATGCGCATGCGCAAGTTCGCACCCAAGACGCAAGCCGGTTATGTCCGCGTGGTCCGTCAGTTCAGCGCATTTCTCGGGCGTCCGCCGGACACCGCCACGATCGAAGATCTACGGCGCTACCAGTTGCATCTGGTCGATCACGGCACCTCTCCGATCTCGCTGAATGCAGCGATCGCCGGCCTGAAGTTTTTCTTCGGGATCACCCTTGAGAGACCGGAACTGATGGCCCGCATGCAGGCTGTACGGGTGCCTCGCAGGTTGCCCGTCGTGCTCAGCCCTGAGGAAGTCGCCCGCCTGATCGCTGCCGCCGGCAACCTGAAGCATCAGACCGCGCTGTCGGTCGCCTATGGCGCCGGACTGCGCGCCAGCGAAGTTGTGGCGCTGAAGATCGGCGACGTCGACAGCCAGCGCATGACTCTGCGCATTGAGCAGGGCAAGGGCCGCCGCGACCGCTACGCGATGCTCTCGCCGGTCCTGCTCGAGCGCCTGCGTGTCTGGTGGCGCGTGGCGCACGCGCAGGGTCGCATGCTCGAAGGCGGCTGGCTCTTTCCGGGCCTCGATCCGATCGACCCGCTCAGCACGCGGCAACTGACCCGCGCCATCCATGCCGCCGCCGAGGGCGCGAACATCGACAAGCGCGTATCCATGCATACGCTGCGCCACTGTTTCGCCACTCATCTGCTCGAACAGAAGGAGGATATCCGCGTGATCCAGGTGCTGCTCGGACACAGACAGATCGAGACCACCACCATCTATACTCAGGTCGCCACTGACCTTTTGCGCAAAGTAATCAGTCCGCTGGACCGCCTGCCCGCCGAGTAGCCCGGCACCGCTTGGAGCGCCCCGTGCTCGAGGTCGCGGACATCTTCCGCGCCCACGGACCGGCATGGCGACAGAGCGCCCGCCTGAACCTGGGGCAGTTGAAGGTCATGTCGGCCATCGAACAGTGCCGCACCGCGGCGCTGGGTGGACATGTTTTGCGCTGTTCGGGCTGTGCAAAGATCGAAGTCGCCTTCAACTCCTGCCGCAACCGACATTGCACGAAGTGCCAGGCGAGCGCCGCGCGCCGCTGGCTCGAGGCGCGTCAGGCTGACCTGCTGCCGGTGGAGTATTACCACGTGGTCTTCACGCTGCCCGCGCCAGTCAGCGCGATCGCCTGGTACAACAAGGCCGTGATCTACGGCCTGCTGTTCGACGTCGCCGCCGAGACCCTGCGTACCATCGCCGCCGATCCAAAGCATCTCGGTGCCCAGACTGGCGCCACGCTCGTGCTGCATACCTGGGGCTCGGCCCTGACGCACCACCCGCACGTGCACGGCATTGTCCCGGGCGGTGGTTTGTCGCCCGACGGTGAACGATGGGTGGCATGCCGACCCGGTTTCTTCCTGCCGGTTCGCGTGCTCTCACGGCTGTTCCGGCGCCGCTTCCTCGAAGAACTCATGGCGGCGCATCGTCGCGGCCAACTGCGCTTCTTCGGCGACTACGCCGCGCTCGCCGATCCATCCGTCTTCGCTCAATGGCTCGCGCCGCTACGCACGTGTGAGTGGGTCGTCTATGCCAAGCGCCCCTTCGCCGGACCCGAGGCAGTGCTCGCCTATCTGTCACGCTATACGCATCGCGTGGCCATCTCCAACCGGCGCCTGGTTGCCCTCGACGAACGGGGCGTCACCTTCCGCTGGAAGGACTATCGCGCGAAGGGGCGCACCCGCTACAAGGTCATGACTCTCAGTGCCGATGAGTTCATGCGCCGCTTTCTGCTGCATGTGCTGCCCGCTGGCTTCCACCGTATTCGTCACTACGGTCTGCTCGCCAACCCCGTGCGGCGTGAGAATCTCGCGAAGATACGCGCGCTGCTGCACGTCACGACCGCCGCCAGTCCACGAGCGGCTACGGCGGATGAACCACTCGGCAAGCTCCCGCCGCGTTTCACCTGCCGCCACTGCGGCGCGGCGATGGTCATCATCGAACTCGTGCCGCCCAGCGCACCGATCCGCGCACCACCCGCCCAGCGAGCCCCAGCATGAGTGCCCGTGTTTCGAGACGTTCAAACCGACCGTCGGTTCACCGGCAACGGGACCCGATTGCGGACGGTCGCGTCCCTGACATGGATGACGCGACTTCGCGCGCTGCGCGCCATCACAAACGTAGGCTCGACAACTTCGCCAACGTGCATTCCGTCGATCTCAACCCGTCCCGTCGCGCCTCACCCTCAATCCGACGTCGCGCACGATCGCTCCAATCCCCATAGTGGTAGAACTCTTCCAGCCGCACAGGGACACTCCGCGGTTTCCTCCCTCGGGGTTTGTACGACGCCTGCCCGCATGCGCCTTTGGTGCGGGCCCAGCTGCACGGTGAAGGGCAGGCATCCTACAAACCTAAACT
>NZ_FCNZ02000097.1 GCF_001544495.1 Caballeronia telluris | reverse complement strand
GGTCCTTCAGGGACGCCCTAGCAATGGACGAGTGATTCTCTGATGCTACCTGTCCACGTGGACAGCTGGGATGAGAGTACATGACAGAAGATCGAGATTTGCGTAGCCGTCTGGTAGTCGGTGCGAAGCGGGATGGTCGCCGGGAATACGATCCGCAAGCCCGCGAGGAACTGGTCCAGTTGTGCATGACTTCCGGCGTTTCGATCGCGCGTACGGCGATGGAATACGGCTTGAACCCGAATCTGTTGCGCGAGTGGATCACGCGCTATCAGAAGACACATGCGGCGCAGAATTCGGCGGGGAAGGAACTGAGGCCAGCAGACAGGGCATCGCTTGATGTCACGCCGCCGGCCTTGCGGACTCACGCGCCCGACGTGCCATCACCATTTGTACCGGTCGTTCAGGGGGCTGTGACGGTGGAACGGGCGGTGTCCGCGCACACACCATCGATCACGGTTGCCTTGCACATACGTTTGCCCAACGGTGTTGAGTTCGACATCGCAGAGGCGACCATCGACGAGATGACCACCGTGGTCCAGATGCTCGGGAGGATGCCGTGTTCCGGTTCGACGATAATCTGAAGGTCTACCTGCACCGCGATCCTGTCGACTTCCGCTACGGCATGAACAGTCTGTCGATTCTCGTCGAGCAGTCGATGCGCCTAAATCCGATGGACACGTCGCTTTACATCTTCGGAAACCGACGTCGTGACCGGATAAAGATTCTTGGCTGGGACGGCAGTGGTTTCTGGCTTTTGATAAAACGATTGGAGAGCAGCCACTTCATCTGGCCAGACAACAAGGCTGAGATCGTGACGATGACGAGCAACGTGTTGCACGCGTTGCTCGATGGCGATGACATCACCGCGATACGACGGCATCCGAAGCAGGAATATCGCCGCGTGAGCTGAACAGTGAGGCCGTGCGCTGGTCTAACCCGCCATGCCGATCAATGTCACGATCACCGCCGAGGAATTGAAGGCGTTGCTCGCCGAGCGCGATGCTGCTCGTGCATTGCGAGAAGAACACGAGGCCTTACGCGGCGCCTTGCGGCTTATGACGGCAGAGCGCGATCTTGCTGAGGAGCGACTCCGAGCCTACCGTCGCGAACTGTTCGGCGCCAAGAGCGAGGCACGAGATTCTGATCAACTTGGCTTGTTCAACGAAGCCGAGGTGCTCGGCGCGAACAGCGCGCCTGCCCAAGAAGACACGCCAGAGACGACGGTTGGCGCGCACAAGCGCAAGAAGCGCGGTCACCGCAAGCCGCTCGATCCCAATCTGCCGCGCGAGGTCGTGCGGCACGAATTGCCCGAAGCCGAACGCTTTTGCACGAACGATGGGCAAGCGCTCGTCGAGATCGGCGCGGAGATCAGCGAGCAGCTCGATGTGATCCCCGAGCAGCTTCGAGTGATCCAACACCAGCGCGTTAAATATGCGTGCCCGTGCTGCGATCTCGGCATCAAGGTCACTCCAGCGCCGCCGCGCATCATCGCGCGCGGACTGTTGAGCGAAGCAGCACTCGCGTGGATCGCCACCGGCAAATATCAGTTCGGCATGCCGCTCTATCGCCAGGCCGGTTTGCTGTGTCGCTTCGGCGGAGACATCTCGTCAAACACGATCGCCGCCAGCATGGTTCGCGTTGGCCTCGCGACCCAGCCCGTGATCAACCTCATGCGCGATGCGTTGCTCGATGCCGAACTGATCTACTGCGACGAGACGACGTTCCAGGTACTGAAAGAGAAAGGGCGCAAGCCGCAAACGAAGAGCTACCTCTGGGCGCAGATGACCAATTCAGGCATCCCCATCCGCTGCTTCAGCTATACGCCCGGACGTGGCGCCAAGCTGGCCGACAAGCTGTTCACGGGGATTCGCAAGGGCGCGGTTCTGATGACTGATGGCTACGAGCCCTACAACGACATCGCTCAACGCTACGACCTCGTGCACCTCGGATGTTGGGCACACCTAAGACGGTACTTCATCAAAGCGGAGGAGAACGTGCCGAAAGCCGCGCGTTCGCCCGATCTGCTCGCGACACGCTTCATCACGCTGATCGGCAAGCTGTTCGCTGCGGAGGCCCGCTCTAAGAAATGGGCAGCTGAGCGACGACAGCGATTGCGACGTCGATACAGCACGCGCATACTCGACGCCATCTACGCTTTAGCCCTCGCGGAGTCGCCCGGCGTCGTACCAAAAAGTTTGCTCGGAAAGGCACTGACCTATCTGCGCGAGCAGTGGCCGAAGCTGATCCGCTATGTCGAGAACGGCACTTGGGCCATCTCGAATAACCCTTGCGAGAATGCGATTCGCCCATTCGTCGTGGGGCGCCGCTCATGGCTTTTTAGCGACACCGTAGCGGGGGCGAACGCAAGTGCAAACCTCTACAGCCTGATCGAAACCTGCAAAGCCGGGGGCATCGATCCCTATCGCTACCTTCACTGGTTGTTCCAACGTCTTCCTCTGGCGAGGACCGTTGACGACTACGACGCGCTGCTTCCTTGGAAGATGACCGCAGATCTCCGCTGACCCGCATTGCTGACACACATCACGCGCTCTCCACCTTACTCCGAGGGGCGTCGTTCGTGGATCGCATAC
>NZ_FCNZ02000096.1 GCF_001544495.1 Caballeronia telluris | reverse complement strand
CCCGGACGGTCAGTTGAAACTCCCCCAGTTGTGGTCGCCTAAAATCCCCCACCGTGTGAAGCAGGACGAGGTCGAGTTTTATTCCTCTTTCGTTTTCTGCGCAAGGGCCTCAGCGGCTTCTTTGAGCCGATAGCTGCGGCCGTTGAACTCGAGCTGGTGGCAGTGATGCATGAGGCGATCGAGGATCGTGGTGCTCATGGTGTTATCGCCAAGGTACGCGCCCCAGTCCTGTACCACGCGATTGGACGTGACGATGATGCTTCGGCGCAGTTTGTAACGTTGATGGACCAGCGTCTGTAGTAGCGCGCCGGCCTCGTCAGGAATCGAGCGTGCCAGGAACAGGTCGTCCAGCACGAGCAGGTCCGCCTCGAGTATCGCGCGCAGGCGCGTCTGTTGCTGCTCCGCTGCGCTGAGCGCGTAACGGTTAAAGAAGTCGTCGGTTTCGAGATACTGCACCTTGTGGCCTTGCAGAACCGCCTGATACGCGACGGCCTTGGCAATGTGCGACTTGCCGGTGCCGGGTTTACCGATGATCAATCCGTTCTCGCCAGCGGCGACGAACTTCAGCGCATTGAGCTGGAAGCAAGCCTGACGCGGGATCTTCGGATTGAACGACCAGTCGAACTCGGCGAGCGTGAGCTTCTCTTCAAGTCCGGACTGCTGATAGCGCCGCTCGATTAGCCGCGACTGACGACGGTCGAGTTCGTCCTGCAGGATCAAGGCGAAGGTCTCAAGAAACGGTTGCTGGGTACCCTGTGCCTGTAGCACGCGGGTCTCCAGTGTGTCGCGTATGCCGGACAGGCGCAGCATCCTGAGCGCCCGCTCGATGTCGGGTAGCGTGGTGGTCATGCTGTTTCTCCGCTTGTAGTGGGATGGGGGGCGGCACTGTGCTGCGCGCCGACGTTGAAGAACTCGCCGTATTCGTCACCCGGGCGGATCAGGGCATGTTCCTGCGTGAGCGGTAGGGCCAGCTGTGGCGCACGATCGAGACGCTCAAGGGCCTGCTGGAACAGCCGTTCTACGACGGCACGTACCTGCCGATAACGATATAGGTGGTGACGCAGGGCGTGATCGCAGGCTTGCTCGACGAGCCACGCGGGATACTTCTTCGCCAGCGCGACGATGCCCCACATGCCGCGGTGGCCGACGCGACCTTCGGCATCGAACAGGTGTTGGCACAGCGTCTTCGTTTGTGGCCCGATGTCGGTGGCGCTGGCCAGCGCGAGACTGGTCTGGCGCGATGGATTGAACGGGCGTTCGCTCTCGGGAAGCTCGAGCGAGCCGGGCTCAATGTGGCGCGGATGGGTGCGCAACAGTTCCTGCGAGCGGCGATCACGGATCTCGATCGTGGTGTCGTAGATGCGCACACACACGAGACTGCCGATGGGCGCGGGCCGCGCCGCATAGTTGCTGCGTTCGACGCTTACGGTGGTATCGTCCCAGACAGTGCGCACGACCTCGGTAAAGTAGCGGAATCCCGTGATCGGCAACGGCCTTAGGTGAGGCTTCTCCTCCTGGAACATCGCCTCGACCTGTCGCCGTGCACGGCCATGGATGCGTTTGGCGGCCCAGTTCTCTTCCCAGTGCATTAGGAATTCGTTCTGGGCGTCGAGCGACTCGAATCGCCGGCCGGCGAGCGCGGTGTTCTGCGTATGCTGGATCGCGTTCTCTACGGAACCCTTGCGATTCGGGTCGCGTACGCGAGCCGGGTCGGCAATGACGCCGTAGTGCTCGAGCATCGCGGCATAGAGCCGGTTGATCTCGGGCTCGTACAGGTCGGGCGTGATGACGCCCTCACGAAGGTTGTCGAGGACGACATAGCTCACGCTGCCACCGAAGTACCGGAAGGCCTCTTCGTGAAGCTGGGCCCAGACCTGCTTGCTGGACTTCCAGACCACGCGCCGGAAGCTGCGCCGCGAATACCTCAACGTCATGACGAACAGGCGTGGCCGTCGGTAGCGGCCTGTCTTCGGATCGCGGGTCAGCGCGCCTTCACCGTAATCCACTTGGGCCTCTTCACCGGCGGCAAACTCAAGACGGTCGAACTGTTCGGGATCGACGTGGCGCAGCGCCCGGACGAAACGTTTGACGCTCTCATAGCTGGCCGTAAAACCATGCTGGTCAACGAGGTCCTGATAGATCGCCTGGGCGTTGCGCTTCAAACGCACCTGCTGTTCGATCCATTCCCGATATGGCTCACTGGCGGATCGGGCGAAGTTGAAGGAGCTGACCGGCGCTCCGCCTGAAGCCGGCGGTCGTGGCAGTGGAGGAATTTGCGATGGGGGAATTTGCGCGACCACCGGATCGCCGGAGCCGATGGTCGCCGCAGTGGAGGAATTTGCGCCTCCCGCCTGCTGTGCTTCATGCAGCGCCTGATAGCGGCGAATCGTCTTACGATCGATACCCGTAAGCTCATGGATCCTGTGTTGGCTCACGCCGCGCTCAAGCAGCGTGAATATCGCGCTTTGTAGATGCTGCTTCAAGACATTCACTCCCTTGTCTCCTTCTTCTCTGAAGGAGACAACAATAAATGTCCTGCAGCACCGCTAGGGACCGCTCAGCCGGCGATCGTTACCTGGGGGATTTTGAGGTGACCATACATGGGGGAATTTGACCGACCGCCGGGG
>NZ_FCNZ02000095.1 GCF_001544495.1 Caballeronia telluris | reverse complement strand
TCGGGCACACTTAGGCGGATGTATCCGACTGACCCCACCCAGCACGTATCGCATGAAACCATTTACACGGCTATCTACGCTCAGCCGCGTGGCGAATTGCGCCGCCAGTTGATTGCCTGCCTGCGCCACGGCCACAACACCCGCATGTCGCGCACGCGCGGCACAGACCGACGCGGGCAGATTCCCGACATGGTGAGTATTCACGTACGCCCGCCCGAAATCGAGGACCGCCTGCTGCCTGGCCACTGGGAAGGCGACTTTGTAAAGGGCGCTGGGAACCAATCCTCCGTTGGCGTGCTGGTTGAGCGCACCAGCCGGCTGGTGCTGCTTGCCAAGATGGACGATGCTACCGCCGCCTCAGCTCTGGCGGGCTTCTCGGCCAAACTCAACTCGATTCCTGAACCCCTGCGCCAGAGCTTCACTTATGACCAAGGCAAGGAACTTACGCGCCACCAGGAACTCGCCGCGGCCACCGGCGTGCGCGTGTACTTCTGTGACCCCCATAGCCCCTGGCAACGCGGCACATGTGAGAAACACCAACGGCTTGCTGCGATAATACTTGCCCAAAGGAACCGACCTCTCGGTCTAACACACAGGACGAACTCGATGCTATCGCCGACAGCCTGAACAACCGCCCGCGCGCAACCCACGCGTTCTATTCGCCGTTCGACGTCTTCGCCGCCACGCTCGCCTCAGCAAGCCAACCTCGAGACGCTAAACACTAATCCCCCTGTTGCACTTCGGCTTGAAACCGCCCACTGTGAAGCTCTGGATTGCGTCTTCTCGTCCCCGAAGGAGAGAGCTTTCTGCCAATCAGAGAAGAGCCTTTCCCTTCATCTCCGACTCGATTTTCTCTATCACCTTCTTTGAGATTTTTCCCGCTAGCAGTCCTCTTACCGCGGCAAAGCCTAGCTCTTCGATTTCGTTAAACTTTAGGAAGCCTGGGACTCGATGAAGCATCTCCTTAGCCCTTGCCTCAAGAGCCGGCTCCAGCGACTTTGCGTCAAAGGAACCTTTGTTTGGCCACGCCGGTTCCGGCTCTATGTTGGCAGCAGTGCCGTAAAGAGGAATGACGGGACATTCCCCTTCCGGGATGGTCACCCCGGGGGGAAGCACTCCGATAGCTGGGCGCGGGCCAGCAAAGACAGGATTCCGCTTATCGAGCGTGAGTGACCAAGCCAGGAAAGCCTGACAATTTCGCCGACCGAGCATGAAGTCGTGGTGCCGAAACTCAGCGGACATGAAGCCGAGAAATCCGCCCAGTCCTGCGCCGCACAAGGCGTCTCCGCCGGTGAGAAAGGCAGGAGCCGCGCCACCCGGGGCTGGATTGGAACGCCTCGGCGTAACGAGCAGCCGGTTGTACACCTCGGGATGCAGAAACTGAACGAGGTCTGCTGTGGCGAAGCGGTTTGATTGAACGAACATCGCAAGCGTCGGTGCCAGCAGAGACGTGAGTGTCATGCTATCCGCAGGTATTGACGTTTTTGGGGCGTCTGCAAAAGGGTCGACCAGGATGACCGCCCGGTTTGTTTCCGTAGAAGTCAGCTTCGCTGGTTCTCCGCCGATGCCATCGAGGACTTGCCTAGCCAAAAAAATCGGCTCGTTGTCGGTGCATCCACCATCAACGGCAGCGAATTGGTAGGGCGGTGTTCCCGGCTCGAGGCTGCAAAAGTTCGCCCAGTCGGGCGTCAACCACTCGTAGCTTGCCGAGGCTGGGTCGTACACAAAGCGATACTTGTAGTTGTCGGCGTCCCGCTGGACGATACGAGCCGGCAGTCCGACAGGAAAGGCGGATGTTCCCAGCGCATATTGAGCAAAGTTCGTCCACGGAAGAGGAGGCCGTCCGATGTGTTTTCCATCGGGCGCGGCGGCGCGTGGGTCAAAGGTTGGTGCGCCGACATAGTCAGCGTAGAACCGAATGTAATCCGCGTGATTTATGAAATATTCAGAGCGACCCGCCTCGCCTCGGAACACGACCTTATAAGGAACCCCCGTCAGGTGCGTGTAGGTCACAACGATTGGGAGAGGGTTGAACACATACCGACGACACGGTAGCGGCGCCTGGTCTTCCGCTGGGCAGTATTTGAGGCCTTTCTCGGCAATCGCTTCGAGGATTTTCCCATTTAACAGCGCGGCTACTGCGGGCGGCGAGCCCCCGGCCTGAGCTACGAGGTCAGTGTTCTCCAGAAAGTGGGAGATGTCGATGTCGTCAACCCAGACCGAGTAGAAGGGGTTGGCTGCCCACGTTTCGTGTCCAGCTTTGGCACTTGCCGGCTTGAATCTATAGTGGAGCGCTCGCGCAAGGAGTAGCGCGCATATCCCGCCTCCTGAGGTACCCGTGGCAATGCGCAAACGCACCCAATGCTGAGGGACTGTCGGCGCGGGCCGATTACCACCGTTCTTCGTGACCGCCTCTTCGATTTGCTCGTGCTCTTTCTGACGAGCCTCTTCCCATTGGTCCAAAGCTTCAATGAGGAAATCCAGAACGCCCGCAGTGAACGTACCGGCCGAAACGGTGCCCCCCAGAACGAGGGCAATTTCGAAGATGCCTTCGCCGAGTTGAGTCGATTTGAAGTACGTTCCCGGGGGCAGATGTCACGGATCGGCGTAATGACGCCGGGGATGATCGCCGTAATGGCGCCAGTTTGAAGTGAAGTAAAACGCGGATTC
>NZ_FCNZ02000094.1 GCF_001544495.1 Caballeronia telluris | reverse complement strand
CCGCTGACCCGCATTGCTGACACACATCACGCGCTCTCCACCTTACTCCGAGGGGCGTCGTTCGTGGATCGCATACGGAGAACTCATGCCCGATCACCACCGGCAAAGTCCGGCCAGTCAGCGGATGCGGCTCGGTCTTTGGAATCAGGACCGGACCGTCGTAGTATTCGTGGATGTCGGTCCCGCAGATGCCGTTCCGACTGACCTTTATCTTCACTTCGCCTTTCGATGGCGACGGCTCTGGAACATCGTCAATTGTGATTTGGCGATTCCCATAGTAGACAGCAGCTTTCATAGTGATCGACTCCTTCTGTTAAATGCAGAATGCACGTGCTGGAACCTGCCCGGCCCTTGGATCAATTCGCAGATTTCCTTTTGGAGAGACCGTAGAATTCAAAATAAACGACATAGATCAGCATGACGTAGTTGAGTAGATCGACCCAGGTGAGCGGGTCGCCGCCGAACCCGGGTACTATTTCCGCTTCATGAAGTACCGATACGGCGAACCATCGCGTATAGATTTCGAAAGAGATCAAACCAAGCCCCCAGCAAATCGATGCGCGTATCACACGATTCGTCGACATGCCGAACCGGTTCGGCCAATTGCCCGTAACGTTGGCCCAAAAGATCAGCCAGAAAGCGATCCACACACCCAACTGCGCGGGCCAGATTGGGAGCGATGCCCCGAGTTTTTCGACAGCGCTGGAAGGGATGAGAACCCATCTGAGCAGCGCGAGATGTCCTGCATAGAGTGCTGTCCCCAGCAGAAAATTGCCGACGAGTGCCGCGAGCGCGGCGTGACTTTTCCGGTTCAGCATGCTCCACGGCCAGTTGTCGAAAATAAGGAAGGTCGTGAGCCACGCGACGATAACGGAATAGAACCAGCCGATCGCCACTGGCAGAGCAAGCAGGGGCGCGTGAGGTCCGGAAGCAGTCGTCAGGTTCGGGTATATAAGCAGGAAATAACCGAGTCCCGTGAGACAACAACCGCATGCCAGTTGCGCAACACTGCCGAGTACAGGTTTCACCCCGCTATCTGACCATGGCCATCCGGACATGCCCGTAGGCAGGATGCCGAAGCCATAAAAACCGATCAGCACGATAAGTCCGGCCGCACCATATCCGACGCCGCCAACTGAGCTAAATGCCGGATCCAATGTGCCATAGCCATAGACAAGTACGCCAGGCAAGAGGAATGCAAGCCCCACCGTAACAACGGTGGCGATACAGCCGCGGACAGGTTGTTTGAACGTCGAGAACCCGGCCATACCGAAATTGAAACCGATGAAAACGAGCACCAGGATGCCCCAGAAGAGATACATGCCGAACGGCTGTGGCGAGTACTTCCAGACGGCCAGTTTTGTATCGACAAACAGACGCCATATGCCAAGGCTTATGGCATGCACAATTAAAAACACGGCGATTGAGAACACGAACGGTCGGAGTACCAATCCAGATGGCGCTATTAAGAGTTCCTCTTGCGCAGCAATGTCGGAGCTAATGGGTTCCATGATCGGCATATCCAATACGATAAGAGCCCGATCGAATAGCGCGCCGGACCCACGACGGTCAATCGCGCGCTTGAAAATCGGACGAGAAGAGCGCAGCCGCGTCGGTCAACGTGGCGCTTTGGACTGAACGGGCATCGAGCGACGACTGGCCGATCCGGCCAGTCACGGGAGCGCCAGCACGCTATCGGTAAACAATCCCTCCGTCGATCATCGGCGCCTGTCCGGTCATATAGTCGGAATCGGGTCCGGCCAGATATGAAACCAATCCAGCAACGTCGTCTGGCGTTTCGGCACGACCTAGTGCTATCCCCTCCACGTATTTCTTGTATGTTTCGCCGACCGGCACACCTGTTACTTCAGCCATGCGTTTGTCTATCTCAACCCACATGTCCGTTCCGACCACACCCGGACAATAGGCATTGACCGTGATCCCGTCACTCGCCAGTTCCTTGGCCGCCGTTTGCGTCAGCGCCCGAACCGCGAACTTCGTTGCGCAATAGACGCCAAGCAGTGCGAACGCATCATGTGCTGCAATCGAAGCCGCATTGATGATTTTTCCCTTCTTGTTGAGCGCCCTGAGTTTCTTCGCGGCAGCCTGAATGCCCCAAAGAACGCCCTCGATGTTGACTTTCAGTATCCGCTCCACCTCTGCCGGCGTGACATCCAGAAGCGCTTGCACTTGAGCGATCCCGGCGTTGTTCACCATGATGTCGAGCGTACCTAGTTCATTTACGGCATGTTCAACGGCGGCATAGATTTCGTCCCGTTTCGACACATCGGCCACGTAAAGGGTCGCCCGTCGGCCGAGATCGCGAATCTCGGCAGCAACCATCTGCAATTTCTCAACGTTGATGTCGACCAACGCAAGGTCGGCACCGTCCCTCGCAAGCCGCAACGCAATGCCGCGGCCGATACCTTG
Source organism: Caballeronia telluris (assembly GCF_001544495.1). Taxonomy (GTDB): domain Bacteria; phylum Pseudomonadota; class Gammaproteobacteria; order Burkholderiales; family Burkholderiaceae; genus Caballeronia; species Caballeronia telluris. The sequence continues at coordinate 432 of NZ_FCNZ02000094.1, read as the reverse complement.
CCCGGCGCCCGTGACGAGCGCCACCTTCGAATGAATGGTCATCGGATTTCCTTCGTAGAAGTTTGAGCCGGCAGCCCTGTTTCTCCGTCTACAAGAATGCGCTGCCGAATCGTCGCGTTGATTACGACAGGTGATGAACTTCCTGCAGCCCGAACACGGGCGTCCGAATGCCTTCCATGCGCGCCTTCAGTTGCAGCGACAGATATTGCGAGTAGTGGCGCGACTGATGCAGGTTGCCGCCGTGGAACCACAGCGCCTGCTGTTGCGTCGGCTTCCACATGTTGCGCTGCTCGCCTTCCCACGGTCCCGGATCTTTCGTCGTAGCTGAGCCGAGGCCCCACACTTTGCCCACCTTGTCGGCGACTTCGCGAGAAATCAGATCGGCGGCCCAGCCGTTCATCGATCCATAACCCGTCGCGTAGACAACGAGGT
>NZ_FCNZ02000093.1 GCF_001544495.1 Caballeronia telluris | reverse complement strand
GGTCAGTGTTCTACGTGGGTCAATATTCGATGCAAATTATTGCGCAGGGTGGGTCAGGATTCCGTGCAAATCAACACCGAGGGACCAAAACCAAGACTCGCCAACTTGCAATCAAGGCTGGTCACAAATCGTTTGAGTGGTTCTGCAGACGCGGGCACGGAAAGACCAAGTTTGGCGTAGCTGGTACGGGCCAGTGTCGCCTCTGTATCGAAGAACACCGGAAGGCTTACCGCCAACGTATGAAGACCGCTAACCAGCAAAGAAGCACGACCACGGAAGACCACGAATGAGACCGACCAAAGCAGCAGCAAAGAAAAACCAAGCCCAACAGGTAGCCCGCGCCGCCGGTCTCGAAACCTTCGCCTATCCCTGTGAAATCCATGGCCCCGAGGCCCTTTCGGATGCCTCCCACGGTTGGTGCCTGGAATGCCGGTCTATGTCGGTACAGAAGAGACAGCAGAAGGACCAAAGAAAAGCCCAGTACGACGACGAGCACCGTGGGGCCTCCAGAGCCTCTTCAGCAGCCCGGAGACTGAAGGACCTAGGGCGCCCTCTCCCTGCTTGGTACGACAGCGAACGAGACCAGATTGAAGAGTTTTATGCCAAGTGTCCCGAGGGGTTTGATGTTGACCATTCCACTCCCCTCCAAGGGAAGACCGTCTGTGGCCTACACACCCTCGGGAACCTCGCGTACCTCCCTGCCAAGTTCAACACCAGAAAGGGACGACGGTTCTTCCCTCAGTCGAGGACACAGAAGCCCCTGAACCATTTCCCCGGGGGAGCCTACGATCCCCTAGCGTCTGAGTATGACCTGAAGGTAATCCAAGGGCTCGAGATAGTCGAGAAGGCCATAGAGATTTGGCAGAAACAGCAGGTCCAGAAAGCAAAGAGAACAGCAAGTCGCGCCGGTCGTAGTAATGACCGCTCAAACGAGTTGCCCTCAGAGAAGCACGGCATTTAACTTTTGCACACTCCAACACATCCCACACTTACACCCTTCTAGATTAAAGGACATAGAACGATTCATTGAAAAGCGCAACGCAATTCACTGATCCTTTCCCGCGCTTCATCCCTCCGTTTCACCTCCTCGTCTCATCCTCGCAGTACCTTTCCCCTCACCTTTTGAGATAACACGATATGCCAGATTTCTTCGACCCCAATCAAAACGCCCCTGTATTCACCTTCGGGGATGCCTTTGCTTCTCAGGCCCCTCAGGCAAACCAAGGGATCCTTCACGGAGACCCCGCTGAGTGGTGGAAGGCTATTCCCCCGAGTGCCTCTGGTAGCGTCGCTGCAGCCCTGCCCGGGATAGCGGCCTATCAAGCATCGACCAATCCGGAAGCCCAAGCGAACCAAGGACCCGCTCAGGGAACCCAAGGAGACCAAGGCCCGCAGGCAGCCCAAGCCCTCAGCCATCCGCAGGGAGCCCAAGGTTTCCAAGTAGCGGGAGCTACGCGCCCTCAGATGCCCCAAGGGTTCCAAGGGAAGGTGCAGGACTTTATGCAGACCCTTGCCAACGCGTACCAAGGTCCCCAAGGGCTACCTAGCTCTATGCAACCCCTGCAGGGTTTCCTAGGTGCGGCAAAGGCAGCGTCACCTGACAAGCAACAGGAGAGGCAACAGCAGCCCCAGGAGGCTCACCCGGGCGGAGGGCACAGGAACCCTCAGGCCGAAGCTTGGCGTAGAGCGCTGATGATAATTCACGGTGGCGAGTGAGACCAGCGGTCTTGCGACCTTTGACGCCTAAGGCCTGAAATAGGAACCACAGGTGGTCGCAAGTAGCGGGAGCTACGCCCCCACGGTAGCGAGTACCGCTCAGGAACCACAGGGAACCCCGGTGAGCCTCGGGGAGCCTCGGGGACTACCTCAGAAGCCGAAGGCTGACGCCCTCGGATTCACTACCCCCTCTAAGTAGCGAGTGGGACCAAAGGTCTCACTACCTCTAGAGCTACGGCCTCCAAGGAGACAGGGGGTTCCCGAGGCCCTCGGGTCCCATACTCGCACCCTACCGCACCTATAGGGAGCCGCATTTGCGGTTTTTCGCGAGCAAATTTAACTTAGGAAAAAACGATGAAACGTATTACAGACAAGGGTTTCAAGGCGGCAGAGGCTACCTTGGAAGACCTGAAAATTCACTGGGCCAAATCCACGTTCGCGGAGACGGGAGTCCAGCCTGTCCCTCTGAATAAGCTGCTGGTGTGCCCGAAGGCCTTCCAGATGCGCCATGTTGACCCAAAGACCAAGACAGGGGTCTCCGTCCCGGCCCATGTCACTAAGTTGGCAGAGCGCCTAGACAAGGAAGCTGATCTAGACCCTATTCTGGTACTCCCTATCAGTTATAACCGGTTCATCATCATTGATGGGTTCCATCGGGCTGCAGCCTACAAGCGGAAGATGCGACAGACCATCCCCGCTGTCATCTTCACTGGGACCCCCTCGGAAGCCAAGCGGACAGCGATCAAGGAGAACGCCAAGGCCAAGCTGGAACTAACCAGTCAGGAGAAAACAGCCTACCTCTGGACGCTCGTGAAGGAACGACCCTTGGATGACCATGGGAAGCGATGGACCCTCAAGATGTGCGGAGAGGCGTCAGACCGGTCGCAACGGCTGGCTGAGACCATGAACGCCTACCTTGAACGGTGTAAGGCGCACAGCAAGGAAATCCCCGAGTACTGGAAGGGTGGCAGTTGGAATGAAGGTGAGGACTGGGACGGGGAGAAGGTCAGCAAGTCCGTGAAGGAACTAGGGGACAAGCTGAAGGAGGTCCTTGGAGCGCTGGAGACCCCCGGGAAACAGAAAAGAGCCGCTCAGGCCTTGCAGTATGCCCTCGGGGAAGCGTCGGGCGCCCTTGTGAAAGCCCTTGTACAGGAATCTGGGGATTTTGGTGCCCTAGACGGTGACTGGGAGGAGCGCCTTGCTGAGGAGCGGGAGGAGGCTGTGGAGAAAGCCGTGAAGGAGACCAAGGCTCAGGCAGCATGGGTCAAGGATCGACTGGCAATGGTAGAGAAGCAGGCGCAGGAGGCCGAAGCATGGCGAGAGTTCGATCGTATGCGGTCCTTCAGGGACGCCCTAGCAATGGACGAGTGATTCTCTGATGCTACCTGTCCACGTGGACAGCTGGGA
>NZ_FCNZ02000092.1 GCF_001544495.1 Caballeronia telluris | reverse complement strand
AAGGCCGATTATGCCAAGTCGTTGATTATGGAAAGTAGCTGTGATGATCGGCGGCACGATCCGATAATCACAGGGTGTCGCAGCAGGTGACGCCCTACGAACTCGACATAATCTCAGCGATGATCTGGAGTAACGGTTTCACCTGAGGGGACCGTTATGAAGCCAACCCGTTTACACCCGGCCAAGTCCAACGCGCGATCGTTTGCGTCATTCCCGGCGCACATTACTGATGAATTGAATCGCTACGATGCATATCTGCGTGATGTGCGAGGACTGGCAGCCGAGACCCGTAAGAACCGACGTCGTGTTGTCGGCTTGCTCTTACGAGACAGATTCGAGCGGTGCGCTATCGACTTCAGAAAGGTGCGCCCCTACGATGTTCGCCGGTTTGTTTCGACGCAGTTGAGTGCCGGTGGCTCAGCCTCTTGTGCGTCCCAACTGGCAGCAACGTTACGTAGTTATCTGCGTTACCGGACCATTTGCGGAGACCAACCCGGCAAGCTCTCCATCGTCATTCTGAATCCGGTCCACTGGAAGCTGGCATCTTTGCCACGTGCGCTCAAGCCAGAAGAAGTTATCCGCCTCCTGGACGCCGTCGCAGGCACTCGGCGCTGGCCGAAGCGTAGCTATGCGATGGTCCGGTTGGCGCTGGACATGGGGTTGCGTTCTGGCGAGATCGCACATCTCATGATCCGCGACGTCGACTGGCGCGCAGGCACCGTGACGTTGAGAGGCACGAAGTCGCTGCGCCAGGACGTCATGCCGTTGCCGATGGCATGCGGGCAGGCGCTTGCTGACTATCTGCAACACGAACGTCCAGCGACCAGCCACCCGGCCGTCTTTGTCCGAAAGGTAGCAGGGCGAGACCAGCCCGTTACTTCGACCGCGGTCCGGAACGTGATCAAGCGTGCCTGCCGTCGTGGCGGTCTGCTGCACTCAAGTGCCCACGCGCTTCGGCATACCCTGGCCTGTCGCCTCGTCGAGAACGGCAGTTCACTCAAGGAAGTCGCCGACCTGCTGCGTCACCGGTCGCTCAATACCACCCTGATCTACGCCAAGCTCGACACGCCGAAGCTGTCGGCAGTCGCTCTGCCGTGGCCGGGGAGTCCATCATGAGCGCGCGCATCAGTTTGCAGCAGCGGATCGACGACTACTTCGTCGAGAGGCGCTCCCTGGGGTTTGAGTTGCGCTCGCGGGACACGCTCCTGGCCAGTTTCGCGCGTTACGCCGCCGATCGGCATCACCGTGGCCCACTTACGGCTGACCTCATGACGGATTGGGCCCGGCAGGATAGATGGCACCGTGATACGCCGGCAACGTGGGCGGCCCGGTTGGCGATAGTTCGCCACTTCGCCCGCTACCTGAAGCAGTTCGAATCGGATACCGAAATCCCGGAAGAACCGATCTTCGGTCCTGAGCGGGGACGTGTTGCCCCACATATCTTCCATGAGGACGAAATCGTTGCGTTGCTGGCGGCGGCCCGCCGGCTCCAGCCAAAGGGAAGTCTCCGGCCAGTTACCTACGAGACCTTGTTCGGCCTGATGGCTTCGACTGGCCTGCGGGTCTCCGAGGCCATTCATTTGCGCGATGCCGACGTCGATCTCAAGGATGGGATGCTGATCATCCGACAGACCAAGTTCGCCAAGTCGCGACAGTTGCCGATCCATCCGACCACCGTTGCTGCGTTAAAGCGCTACCGACGGCAGCGCATGCAGCAGGTTGCCACTAGCCCTGACATGCCGTTTCTGATCAGCAGTCGTGGTCGGCGACTGGGACAGCCCCTTGGCGAGCGACAGGCTCATCGTGTCTTCAACTCGCTACGTGACAGCCTTGGCTGGGTGAACCGCGGGGCTCATACGGCGCCACGGCTTCATGATCTGCGGCACACGTTCGCTGTGCGACGCATGATGCTCTGGCATGCCGAGGGTACCGACATCGATCAGATGATGCTGGCGCTGTCGACCTACATGGGCCATGCCGAGATCTTCTACACGTACTGGTATCTGACAGCTGTTCCGGAATTAATGGCCTTGGCCGGCGGCAAGTTTGAGCGTTTCGCTGATCTCACCGGAGACGGCAATGTATAGGCGAACCAAGACAGCGCCTTCGTTTGCCGCGCTCGTGCAAGCCTGGTTCGCCGAATACCTGACCCAGCAGCGGGCACTCAGCGAGCAAACCATTACAGCCTATCGCGATAGCTTCGTACTCTTCCTTAAATTCGTAGAAGCGCACCTGGGTAAGCCACCAGCCACGATGGCACTCACCGATATGACGCCGGAACTCATCATGGCCTTCCTCGATCACCTTGAACGTCAAAGGCACAATTGTGTGCGCACTCGCAATGCACGTCTGGCAGCGCTGCGCTCCTTCCTGAAGTTTGCCGCGCACCGCGATGTCGCGTCGCTACAAGTAATTGAGCGAGCCTTGGGCGTTCCGGTCAAACGCTTCGAGCGCCCGATGTTTAGCTATCTGTCGCGCGAGGAGATGCTAACAGTGATCGGTACGCCCGGCAGTTCCTGGCTGAGCCAACGCGATCACCTTCTGTTCCTGCTGATGTACAACACCGGAGCGCGCGTCTCGGAGATCACCGGGGTGAAAGTCGCGGATGTTGTCCTTGATGAGAGTTCTGCCTGCATTCATTTGCGCGGCAAAGGACGCAAGCAGCGCAGCGTGCCGCTTTGGCGCTCTACCGTGAAGGCGGCACGGGCATGGTTGCGGGTCAATCCGGAATTCCAGCCGACATCGTCACTGCTTCCGAATCGGAACGGTCACGCAATGACGAGAGCCAATGTCGCGTTGAGGCTGACGTTGGCTGCCAGGAATGCAGTCCGTTCCTCTCCCGGTCTGGCAGAGCGGCACGTATCGCCCCATACTATCCGCCACACCACGGCCATGCACCTGCTACAGGCTGGCGTCGACATCAGCGTAATCGCGTTGTGGCTCGGACATGAGAGCCCTGTCACGACGCACCATTACGTCGAAGCCGATCTGAACATGAAGGAACGTGCGCTTGCAAGGCTTCAAGAACCCGGAAGTAAAGTCCCCCGCTATCGGGCACCTGACTCGCTGCTCAACTTCCTGAAGGCGCTGTGATTATGCAAAGACCGGAATTCCTGCTTGCCGCTTTCCATCAGATCTCGGGGCGAGTTCCGGCCTGCTACTTTCCATAATCAACGACTTGGCATAATCGGCC
>NZ_FCNZ02000091.1 GCF_001544495.1 Caballeronia telluris | reverse complement strand
ATTGGGAACACTGGTGGAGTTGCTCGTCCAGCAACCAGGGATTGGCGAGATGCGACTTTTGAGGCCCGCGCTCTCGGAATTGAGTGCGCGACCAGTGGTGCTTTTGCAGGCGCCGCACGTTCCCAACGCGTTGGCGTTTTCGTATCTCGGGCTGTCGATGAACAAACTGCTGAGGCTGCGAGCGCCGAAGACAGCGGACGCCCTCTGGTGCGCCGAGCGCGTACTTCAGGCCAAAACCTGCGGCGCCCTCGTGTTCTGGCAACAGCACATCCCGGCTGAGGCACTGCGACGGCTTCACCTTGCCGCGCAGGCGACGGAAACGCTACTCGTGCTTATCAGACCACTGGCCAGTGCCCAAGATGCTTCGCCTGCGGTTCTCCGACTGGGAGTCAGACCGGCTGACGGCGGCCTCGTCGTCGATGTTTTAAAGCGACGAGGCCCGACGCGAACCGAAACATTGTCCGTCGCCCTGCAACCGTCACCAATTTTGCTCAGCCCTTATGGCCGTGTTCGTCGCCATCTTCCTGCCCCGGCTCTCGCTGGAGGTATTCCGTCCGCGGTGGTCACCGCCGACTGAGCACGGGTGCGTCGTGCTGGAGCGCGACAAGGTGATTGTGATGGACGCCGTGGCAAGAGAAGCCGGTGTGTTGCCCGGAATGAAGCGGGGCGGCGTGACGACGCTGTCGCCTGACGCGGCGGTCTACGACCGTAGTTTGGAACGCGAGCGGGAGGTGCAGCGCGAGGTCGCCTTGGGCTTACTGCGCTTCTCGCCGCAGGTTGCTGTCTGCGACGAAGAGACCATCGTCGTGGACGTGACCGCAAGTCTGCGTCTGTTCGGCGGCGTCCGTTGTATCTGTTCGCAGTTGCGAGGCGTCGTCAACTCGATAGGCGTGACGGCCCGCATGAGCGTTGCACCAACCGGGCAAGGCGCATGGCTGCTGGCCAAGCGAGGCCGATGCCGCGTACTGAAGATGCGTTCGCTCGAACGAAATCTCGATGCTCTTCCTTTCATGGTCGTGCAAGAGGTCCGAGCGTTCGCGGATTGGTTTCAAGGTCTCGGTTGCCGAGCATTGAGTGACATCCGGCGCCTCCCGCGTGCTGGGCTGAAGAAGAGGTGCGGTGTGGATTTGCTTGACTCTCTTGACCGTGCCTATGGCCTCTCGCCCGAGCTCTATCAGTGGCTCGAGGTTCCGCCAACCTTCAGCGCCCGAACTGAACTGCCTGACCGCGTCGAACACGCCGAAGCCGTGCTTTTCTCTGCCCGACGCCTCATCGTGCAGCTTTGCGGTTGGTTAAGCGCGCAGCAACTCGCGCTGACTCACGCCACCATATCCCTCGAGCACGAACGCGGCCGACAAGCCGTCGAGCCCACCATTCTTGAAATCGCTCTTGCTGAGCCGACCTGGCATGAAGAGCACCTCGTGCGTCTGCTCAAGGAGCGGCTCGGACGCACCGAACTGCCGGCTGCTGTGCTTGCCGTTCGACTGACGGTTTCCAAAGTCGAGCCGGCCGAGCCGCCGAGCGACTCGCTGTTTCCCGACCCTGGCGGGTCTACCAAAGACCACAATCGCCTCATCGAACTCCTCGTTGCGCGACTTGGTGCGGAGAACGTGTTGCGGCCTGCGCCGACCGCTGACCACAGGCCCGAACAGGCGAATCGATGGGTACCGGTGCAGGACGAGGCGAAGCCGAACGTCCCGCCGGCGGGTTTGCCGCGGCCGACCTGGTTGCTCGACGAGCCCGTTCGTCTCATGGTGAAGAACCATCGACCGTTCTACGGTTCGCCGCTCAAGCTAGTTTCGACTGGCGAGCGCATCGAGGCCGGTTGGCATGACGGCGAAGCAGTCACGCGCGATTATTACGTCGCGGAGGCAACCGACAAAAGCTGCTATTGGATTTACCGCGAACGCCCGAGCGTGAAGACGGAGGAAGTACGGTGGTTCCTCCACGGCCTCTTCGGGTAACAAGGTGCCGTCGTGGACTTCCCCTCGTCGGCATTGCCGGATTACGCGGAGCTATTCGCGTTCACCAACTTCTCTTTTCTCCGCGGCGCTTCGCATGGCGAGGAGCTGGTTCTCCGTGCTTCGCAACTCGGTTACTCCGGACTTGCTGTCACGGATGAATGCTCGCTGGCGGGCGTAGTCCGCGCTCATGTACAGGCGAAAGAGGAGAAGCTCCCGCTCATCATTGGTTCGTTCTTTCAGCTCGTAAATGCCGACAAGAGTCCGGCGTTCGGTCTGATTCTGCTCGCTCAAAATCGCAACGGCTACGGCAACCTATCCGAGTTCATCACGTTGGGACGCATGCGAGCAGCCAAGGGCGAATACCTGTTGACGCCGCAGGACATCTCAAAGCCCGAGAGTGGTTACGCGCATCTTAGAGGCATGCCCGACTGCCTTGCCATTCTGGTGCCAGACTTCCCTGCGAAAGAAGAGGCTCTTGCTGCTCAGCTCGAGTGGATGAATGATGTCTTCGCGGAGCGCGCATGGGTGGGACTCACCTTGCACCAACGTGCGATGGACGACATTCATCGCGGGGCTATCGAATACGTTGCTGACCAGTATCGCGTCCCAGTTGTCGCGACCGGAAATGTCGTCATGCATGTGCGGTCGAGGAAGCCACTGCAAGACACGATGACCGCCATTCGACTTGGCAAGCCCGTCGCGGAGTGCGGCTATGACCTTGCTCCAAATGCCGAAGGTCATCTACGTTCGCGACTGCGGCTTGCGAACCTCTACCCGGCGCACACGCTGTCAGAGACGCTCAACATCCTCGAGCGCTGCAACTTCTCATTGGATGAGCTTCGATACGAGTACCCAGACGAGCTCGTCCCGGACGGCTTCACACACGAGGCGTATTTAAGACAAGAGACCTACATCGGCGCTCATCGACGTTTCCCGGCCGGCATCCCACACGCGGTTCAGGAGCAAATCGAGCACGAGTTGCACCTCATTCGTGAGCTCCGATACGAAGCTTACTTTCTGACGGTGTACGACATCGTGCGCTTCGCACGTAGTCAGCACATTCTGTGTCAAGGCCGAGGCTCAGCCGCGAACAGCGCGGTCTGCTACTGCCTCGGCGTGACGGAGGTCGACCCGTCCCGCGGAAATATGCTGTTCGAGCGTTTCATTTCAAAGGAGCGCGGCGAACCGCCCGACATCGACGTTGACTTCGAGCACCAGCGACGCGAAGAGGTCATCCAATACATCTACCGGAAATATGGTCGCGACAGGGCTGCTATCGCCGCAGCGGTATCAACCTATCGGCCGCGCGGTGCT
>NZ_FCNZ02000090.1 GCF_001544495.1 Caballeronia telluris | reverse complement strand
CGCCCCAAGGGTGCGCTGCGCCGGGCTCACGCCCGCCCTTGACTCGCTAGACCACCCACTCGGAATTCAAAAGAGGCTCAATAGTAGATATAGATTTGCAGATGGAATCAACGGTACCAACATGATCAAAAACATAATATTTAGAGTGATGTGACAGCGCGTCTAAACCCTCCATTATTTCTTCTGTCCGATTTACACTGGCACTTCCAGGCGCTGTAGCCGTTGTATGTCACTGCACTGCATCATCGCCGCCAGGAACGCTTCATGCGGACCGCTCCGTCAATCGCGTTGGCGGATTGGGCAATGGTCACTCATCATGAAAAACAGCTAGCGGATGAAACCCCGCGCGCGAGCAAGCGGGCGGCGCACTCGTGGGCCGCGGACGTCGGGCCGGGATTAGCGAGCGTCGCATCGGACAACGATCCGGGCGGCATCGCGACTTACACGCTCGCAGGCGCGTGGTACGGATTCGACGTTCTGTGGGTGTGCGTGCTGTCGTATCCGTCTACCGTTGCGCTGCAGCTCATCGCAGCGCGCGTCGCGGTAGTGACCGGGCGCGGCTTGACCACCAACATGCGGGCGCACTACTCGTCGCTCTTTTATTTCTTCGCGGTGGCGCGCTTTCTCTTTGCCAACACGTTCAACGTCGCCGTCGATTTACTCGCGATGGGCGTGGCGTTGCACGTCTTCATCGGTGGGTCCGTTGCATGGCTCGCACTGCTGTCGGGCGCCGCGTCGATCGCCCTCCAGTGCCTCGTTCCGTACGCACGGTACGCGCGGATCGTTAAGTGGATGGCGCTCGCGATGTTCGCGTATGTCGGCGTTATCGTGGTGGTCGAAGTGCCCTGGCAGACGGTTCTCATGCGCGCGTTTGTGCCGCGAGTGGACTGGAACGAGGAATACATCACGATGCTCATTGCCGTGCTAGGCACCACCGTCAGCCCTTATTTGATGTTTGCGCAAGCCGAACAGGAAGTGCGGGGCGGCGGCCGTCGAGACCAGAAGGCGCTAAACGGGCAGATGCGCAAGATTCGTCGCGACACGCTGCTGCGGACCGCGCTTTCGAACGCGGCCGCGCTGTGCATGATGATCGCGGCCGCCGCGACGCTGCATCTCATGCAAAAGACGCCCGTAGGCGAGCCGGTCGACATGGCGCGTGTACTGGCGCCGCTCGCACATGGCTATGCGAGCCATGTGCTTGCGGTCGCGGTGATCGGCTCTGCATTGCTGGCCTTGCCGCCCCTGGCGGGCTCCGCGGCGCAGGCTGTGGCGAGTTCGTTCAATTGGCCGCGCGGCGAACAACGCGACCGGCGGATCGCGTGGCTGCTCGTCGGCGTGACGGGACTCGGCGCAGCGGCGGCGATGGTGCTCGCGGTGCTGCGCGTCGAGCCCGTTCATGCGCTGTACTGGAGCGCGGTGGCCAACGGCATGACGGTTACGCCGGTGCTCGCGCTCCTCGTGCTGCTCGGTGCCAAGCGAGAAGTCGTCGGCGATTTCGTCGCGCACTGGACGGTGCGTGTGTTGAGCTGGTTCGCCACGCTCGCGACGGGGGCGGCCATCGTCGCACACTTCGTGCTGGAGTTCGTGTGAAGCGAAAAGCGTTGGCGCGAATCCGCGCGCTGATCGAAGCCTCAGCGGGTCGCGTGCATGCGGGCACCGAACTTGTCACAAAGGCCGGCGAGGCGATTGAGAGAATGACATCTGCAGTGGATCGCGTGACCGACATCATGGATGAGATCGCGTCGGCGTCGCGTGAGCAAACCCGCGGAATCGAGCAAGTCGATCAAGCCATTGGCCAGATGGACGAAGTCACGCAGCAAAACGCCCCGCTTGTCAAACAGGCCGCCGCAGCCGCCGGCTCGATGGAAGAACAAGCGGCGCACCTGCGAAGCGCAATGGCTGTTCTCAAGATCTCGCAAACGGGTGAGTCGGCAACAAGGAATCCGGTCCGGCATCCGTATTCGAGAACCACGACCATCCGTCGGGGCGCTCGCGGGCTAAGACAGCCGTGCTTGCAATAGCGCCCCATGGAAAACCAACGGTGAAACCTTGCCGGTAGGCCAAGCCGTCGCTCACAGGCGAGTGGTCAGCCCTTTCCGCTGATCTCGCATTGCTGACACGCAGCTACTCCCGAGAGGTAGTCAAGCCCGTCGACGCACCGTGGTCAAACCACACCGCGTCGGGGGGTATCGCGGGCGACTGGCCGCAGGACCTGGTTAAGAGACGCTCGGCGTGCCGAGCGTCGAACGGCCGGATCGGGTCGAGCTTGTGTGAAAACACGCTGATCGCCTAAACTGGATTAAGGCAATGCTGAAAAAGGTCAACGCATCAGGGTGGCAGGCCGTTTATATTGAATGAGACAAAAGACCCTAGCGATGGCAGCAGATCAAGGCGCCGGCTTCGAGCAGTATCGTCGGCCGACTAAGCGCGATGTGTTTCTCGAGACCATGGAGAAGATCGTTCCGTGGTCGCATTTGTGCGAGGTTGTCAAGCCGTACTATCCAAAAGGCGTGGGCGGAAGGCCGCCCGTTGGACTCGAGCGCATGCTACGGATGTATTTTGTGCAGCACTGGTTCAATCTCGCGGACGTAGCCTGCGAGGAAGCCTTGCTGGACAGCACGGCATTGCGTCGATTCGTTGGGGTCGACTTGGGCCGCGAGCGCGTTCCGGACGGCACCACGCTGTTGAAGTTTCGCCGCCTGCTTGAGCATAACGAGCTCGGCGAACAATTGTTTGCCAAGGTAGGTGAGATACTGCAAGGTCGCGGCCTGAAGATCGGCACCGGCACCATCGTGGATGCCACCATTATCGGTGCGCCGAGCTCGACGAAAAACAAAGAAGAGGCGCGAGACCCCGAGATGCATCAGACACGAAAAGGCAAGCAGTGGTACTTCGGGATGAAAATTCATATCGGGGTGGACAGCCAAACGGGGCTGACACACAGCGCCGTGGTGACAGCAGCGAACGTGCACGACAAGCATGCGCTCCCTGATCTGCTGCATGGCGATGAGCAGCGTGTTTACGGTGACAGCGCGTACGCAAGCCAGAAGGACCTCATTGCTAGCAAAGCCCCGAAAGCCAAGGATTTCACCAATGAGCGTGTGCGTAACCGCAGTGGCGAAATCGACGAAGTCAAGCGCTCGAAGAACCGCAATAAGTCGAAGATACGAGCTCGAGTGGAGCACGTGTTCGCGGTAGTGAAGCGGCTGTGGGGATTCGGCAAGGTCCGTTATCGTGGACTCACCAAAAATGCTACCCGTGCATTCCCAGTGCTCGCGCTGGCGAACATCTACATGAGTCGATCACGGCTGATGGCACAGGTACGTCCATAAATTACCAAGCGGGACGAGAAAGGCGCCTCTTTTGAATTCCGAGTGGGTGGTCTAGCGAGTCAAGGGCGGGCGTGAGCCCGGCGCAGCGCACCCTTGGGGCG
>NZ_FCNZ02000089.1 GCF_001544495.1 Caballeronia telluris | reverse complement strand
GGCTTCTGTTCCCTCCGGCGTTATGTGCCCGAACGGTGTAGACGAGCGGTCGCATAAGGAGGCGCACGAGGGAAATGGCACATAATTTTTAGAGCGATTGCAACCATTTCAAGAGTTCCTGATCTTGCCGCCATCCAACGTTTCCGAGACGTACCGCGGTAGTTTCGGATGGCGGCGAACATGCGGCGACTGCGGCTTGTTTGGCGCGAAGGGATATCTCCGCATATCGGTTCGTGGTATCGAGGCTGACATGGCCTAGCCAGCTGCGAATCACATTAATGTCGACTCCTGCTTCCAGCATGGAAACCGCAGCGCTATGCCGAAAGGAGTGCGGAGATATGCCGCGCTGCTTACGAGGTGGGGCCGGCCGTAACGTACGGGTATGCCGCTTGACGATCTTGTAAACACCGGATCGAGTGAGAGCATGCCCTTGCTGATGGGACTCGAACAAGGGCAGCGATGAATCGCCGCAACGCACGCTGGCGAGTTGCTTCAACAGGGTGGCCGCTTCGGGCCACACAGGGCAAACCCGCCATTTGTCGCCCTTGCCATGCAAGCGAACACGAAATGGACCGTCAAGATCAACGTCGCCGACACGCAGGTCGGCGATTTCCTGTACGCGTGCCCCGGTGTTGTACAAGAGCATCAGGAGCGCACGATCACGCAGTGCCAGCGGTCCCTGGATCGATAGAGATTTGAATAGCAGGTCGATTTCGTCGCGCTCCAGATAAACGGTTTCCGGTGGAGGGCTACGCTTGCTGGGGATCGCCTCTACGCGTTCCGCTTCTGCCAGCATCTCGGTGTGATACAACGCCAGATAACGATAGAAGGTGTGCAGTGCCGCGAGTCGTTGATTTCGCGTACGCACCTGATTACCGCGTTCAGCCTCCATCGCGCGCAAAAACTCCAACACCCGCTCGGAGCTTAGGTCAGTGAGAGCGAGCCGCGTCACCGGACGGTGGCAACTCTTGGTGACGAACAGCAGGAAGAGTTTGATCGTATCGCGATAGCTGCAGATCGAAGACGGCCGCAGACCACGTTGGGTCTTTAAATGATCCTCGAAAAACGAGTGCAACACCTGGCCGATGCTGTTCATGGGCGTACTCCTGTTAGCGCAAATTCGTGGAAGCGCTTATCGGCATGTCGCAACAATTCTTCGGTGATCGAGAGGTAGACAACTGTCGAAGCCGGATCGCAATGACCAAGGAAGGTTGACAGGTGAATGAGGCGCTGGTTCGGATCGACTCCCTCGCGATACCACCGGAGTAGCGTCCCCGTTGCGAACGAGTGCCTCAGATCATGCGCTCGTGGCGGCGAGACACCAGGCGGGATACGCAGTTGCATCTTCTGCACGAGAATGTGAAACGTCTGGCTGATGGTCCCTTCGTGGATACAGCCGCGCTTGGTAAAGGAAAACAACGGCAGGTCCGGATTGTTGACGTCAACATGGCGCTCCTCAATGTAACGATGCAGGCGTTTTGCGAGCTGTGGACCGAACGGAAGGATTCTGCTCTTGCCAAACTTGGATTCGCGGATAAGTAGCGTATTACGAGCGAAATCGACGTCGCCGATCGCTAACCTGGCAGCCTCGCCGACTCGTAGTCCAAGTCCATATAGCAGAGCAAATATGGTTTCGTAAACGAGAGCGCGTTGCACCGCCTTGGAATTGTCCGGCAGCGCTCGCGCTACATCGAGCAGATGCTGTGCCGTGGGAAGATCAAACAGATATGGGATCCGTTGACTCGTCGTCCGCCGCACCCTGGAAGTGACCGGATTGTGCTCGATCAAACGTTGAAGGACCGCCCAGTCGAAGAAGTGGGAAAGTACCCCGCGCAAATGGTTATAGCTTCGAGGTCTAGTGCGAGGTCGCGAAGCCAAAAATCCATCAATCAGGATGCCATCGATCTCGCTCCACTCGAGGATATGCTGTTTACAGAGATAACGGTCAAAGAGGTTCAGTGCCAAGGCCTCCGCGCGATACTTGCGATTCAGTGCTCGTTTGTACTGCACGAACGTGGCAATCGATTCGGCAAGAACGCTGCGCAGTTCGGGGTTACGGGGTTTCATAGTGCCTCCCCGTCACCCATGGCGACTTCGCGCAACGCGGCGAGCGCAACCTTGCTATAGACCTCGGTAGAGCTTGCGGAACGATGGCCGATGTAGTCGCCAATGGTCTTTAGGGGGAATTCGGCGTCGATCAGCCGCTGCACGCAGGTATGGCGTAACGTGTGTGCGCCAGCACGATGAACCTTAATTCCTGCGCGGTGCAGGTACTTCGCTACGGTTAGCGAAATGGCTGCGCTTGCGATCGGCTTGCGCGGCGCAAGAACGCGAAAGAACAAATGACGGTCTGTGGTTGACGGTCGGCCGTGCTTGAGATATTCGATTAGCGCTTCAGCGACAACGCTTGCGAGCGGGTAAGCTGTCCAGTGGCCAGCCTTGCGCTCCGGAACCTGAAGCCGCTCCCGTTTCCAGTCGATGTCGTCTAAGGTCAGACTTGCGACCTCGTGCCCTCGCAATCCATACGTCACCAGCAGCAACAAAATGGCGTAGTCTCGCCGACCAAGGATCGTGCGGCGATCCACCACTGCCAGCATCCGGCGTACTTCGTCCCAGGTTATGGAGCGTGGCACGTCAGCAAGGCGGTACGTCTGCGGTGATTCGAGTGCAGATTCCAGGTCTTCGTATACGATCCCTTCCCGGTGGCAGTAACGCAGGAATACGCGCAGCATGCCGCACAGGTTACGACGACCTGTGCGGCCAAGACATGGTGCAACATTGATCATGAACGAAGCCAGCAATGGTGGCGACAATTCAGAAAGGTATTGAACGCCCGTTTGCCGCAGGTAGCCGTCAAAGCGGTTCAGAGCGTGTGCATATTGATAAAGGGTGCTCTCGCGCAAGCCTCGCTCTTGCCGGAGATACTCTGCGAATCCTCCTGCTTCCCCTTCGAATGGAAATGGTTTGCACGAGCGCTCTCGGTTGATGCTACCTGCGATTGCAAGGTTCAACATTTGCCTGACTGGACCGCGAGCATTCACAACAATGCCGTGGCGAGCGGCTTCGGTGGTTTCCTTCGAACCGTGTGTCGCTACCCAGCACGAGGTGAACGACTCCACAAACTCTGCAGCGGAAGCGAGATCAGTAGCGCCATGCGTTGCTGCAAAGTCGGCGAACTGGCAAAGCACCGGGACTCGACGAAAGACGTTGCACGTTGCATAGCCGTTGTCGTGCATCCATTCCACGTAGCTCTCGATCTGCGGTCCGAGCCAGCTTGCGCGGATGCGGTCGATCGTAGCTGGCTTGATAAAGTACTGTTCGAGCATGACAACCTCCATTCAAAAAAGCCGAAGGGAAGCTCATCATGCGCCTGGGTCATACCGTTATGTTCCCTTGGTTGCACCCTCATCCAACGCCAGGAATCGTTTCTCACCGTTCAGGCACATAACGCCGAAGGGAACAGAAGCC
>NZ_FCNZ02000088.1 GCF_001544495.1 Caballeronia telluris | reverse complement strand
CGCACGGTCCTCTTTCTCGTTGCTGGCAAGCTCGACTTGTCCGCCTTCAACCCCCATGCCTCATGAGCCCGTTACCCACTGCATTTTTAAAAGAGCCAGAAAAGTTGAGCACGCTTGGTGAGGAACTGGAAGCCTAGTACCTCATCGATCGTGAACAAGAAAACGGTCTTAATGCCCTCAGAAAGAATGCTCACGCTCACAGCAACCTGTCGAAGGTCGGTATCGGGGCAGCGCAGATAAAGTCACCGGAAGCGAACTCAAAGAGGCCCCCTCGTTGGAGGGGCCTTGCGCTACGAAATAACCGTGTTTCTATTAGTACGTAACAGAAGCCCCACTGCCAGTGAAACTGTGCTGGACAGGAGCGTCATTTGCGTAGTCGCCAACGGCCTGGATGATGTTCACGATCTGCTGCGGCAACCTGCCGCCGCAGACGGCGGTCATTGCAGTACGATCCATTTCGACGGCTACGGGGAGGTCTTTGATTACCAGCGCGTTCATTTCGATTCTCCAAGGGTAAATTAGTCAGTCAGGAATGTCAGAGCTTTTTTGAGGGCGTCGCCACTCCTCGATGAGACTTAAGGCAAAGTACGTGCCAAATGCTGGCGCCGCGATAGCGGTCACACAACTAGTTGAAAATATTGGATTTTTAATGGCGACTAGTGCAAATTGGTAGACAGACGTGCGCTGCGACCGGTGGGTCGGATCCAACTCTCCGTCTGCCACTGTGGGTTAGATCGCGACACATGCGATCCGCCTACGTGTTTGTACAATGTCCTCGAGGGTTAGGATCCGATTCCTTCGTACAGGAGCTTTTGAAATCACTTTTCTTGACGAGAACCTGCCCGATATAAAAGGCGAGTGGTGTCGCATGGTCGCTGAGGGAAACGCTGATTCGCTCCGCGGCTTTCCTCGTTTCAATGAAGGGCGCCGTCAGTCAGGGAGACATTGCCGGGCTCTTCGATGTCTATTGCAGAAGCGCGAAGCACTCGTGCAGGTCATCGAAGACGTTCGCTGGGGCAGCGATGCGAATACTCGCCAAGCCGCCTAGCCAACTGTTGTCGACGGAAGCGCACACAACCCATAGTTGGAGGTTCAACGGCAAGCCTCTTCCGGGTCACGCAGCAAAGCGAGCAGCAGCTTTCAGCATGAAAGCGACTTTTGGAAGTGTGGCCGAGTGAGCGGGAGACAAGCGCGCAAACTTCCATGATGGCTCGTGCCGAACTCTGGCCAATAGTAGTAAACTACCCTTTTGTCAATAGCGCCCTAGCCATTCGCCGTGTCAGGAGTGCGTATTTTCGTGCCTGCTCCGGAGTCGACACGTCGACCGGCTGGCTTGGACTGCACGCGCCCGTGGCGTGCAGTCCTCGACGGTTGCACCGATGCTGAAGTTCGTCGAACCGCCAAATGCGCTTGTTCGTGAAGGGGCGTCCCATGCACAAAAAAATCGTCCTGGTTTCTTTCATACTGATCATGCTCTGCCTGACCACGCTCGCACGGGCGGATGCAAACCCGTTGCTTGGGACATGGCGGTTGAAGTCGTTCGTGCGCGAAGTCGCCGGCACCGGCGAGCGATACAACCAGCTCGGCGATCATCCTGACGGCTATCTCACCTACTCGTCGGATGGCCGGATGCTCGCGTTCTTTGTGTCTGGCGATCAGCCACGGCCGCGGAATGAGCCCTCCGACGAAGACCGGATTAAGCTCCATAAATCGATGCTTGCGTACGGCGGGACGTATAGCGTGTCGCCCGGCAAAGTCGTGCATCACATTGACATCGAATGGGACGGCAGGCGCGTCGGTACCGACCAGGTGCGGTTTTACACTATCGATGGCGACACGCTTTCGATCAAGACCGAACCAAACAAGAGTCCCGTGGACGGGCGCGAAGGTATAGGTATCTTGACGTTCGAGAGGGTGAAAGGCAGCTACCACAATGAGGCCACTTAGACAGGCTTCCAGCGAGCTCAGTACATGGATCCTTGCCCATACGTCTCGATGGGCGCGGGTCGGATCAATCTGCCTGGTGACCGAATACGGCCCTCATGCAAAGGGCATCGACTACGCGCGATACTCGCACGGCCGCGACCGGCACCACGCGACCCATCTCGGCCGGTCGTTGCGCCACATCCTAGCGGCGCCTTCCGGAGGCGCATTCAACCGGTGGATGCAACGGTTTGGTGAAATCGCTCGGCCGGTGTGTCGGAGTTTAGTGTTTTCCGGGGACGTTCGTTGAGCCGCCTGGCTACGACATTAAGTCTGGCCTGTGAATAGACGGAGAGATCAGTGCCTTAGGGAAGTACTGCCTCAGAAGCCCATTCGTGTTTTCGTTCGAGCCGCGTTGCCAGGGATGCTGTGGATCGCAGAAATAGACCTTGATGTCGGTCGCCACGGTAAAGCGACTGTGATCGGCCATTTCCGAGCCCCTGTCCCAGGTCAGCGATTTAAATAGTTCCCGAGGTAACTTGCTGGCGTGTCGTATCAGCGCGTTGACCACGGCCTCAGAATCCTTGCTGGGTAGTTTCACCAGCATCACGAGTCGACTTTGACGTTCGACGAGAGTTGCAATCTGGCTGGTAGCGTTGCCGAACAGCAAGTCGCCTTCCCAGTGCCCGGGTATTGCGCGATCCTCCGCTATAGCGGAGCGTTCGCTGATCGATACAGCGTCGCGAATGTTCGTTCGGCCTTCGGTTTTCAATGTGTGATGCCGGGACCGGCGCATGACTCGAGAGCGTCGCAAGTGTTCAAGCAGTTCCTTTTTCAGGGCGCCGCGAGCTTGAATATAAAGGCTCCGATAGATCGTCTCGTGTGACACCAGATGGTCCTTGTTGACGGCATATACATGCTTGAGCCAACCAGCAATCTGCTCAGGGGACCACTGCAGCTTCAGCTTTGAAGCGACAACTCCCGCCAACGTCTGGTTTTTCGCCAATTTGCATACCTTCGGGCGACGTGCCCGATCCCAGGCGAGCGCGTCCGCCTGACTCGCTCGATAACCTTTACTGCCTCCGTTGCGCTGCAGCTCGCGGCTAATCGTGGAAGGAGCACGTCCCAGCCTGGCCGCAATGGACCGAATCGACAATCGGGCCACCAGGCAGCGAGAAATTTCCTCGCGTTCCGCAAGCGTCAATGCCTGCGCTGCGCGGTGCCTCTGCGGTGGCTCGATGCCGCCGGCCTCCGCCAGTATCCGCTGTATCGAAGAGTGGCCCCGATCGAACAGTTTGGCAATCTGATGAATCGTTTCGCCTTTGCGCCAGCGGTCCCACATCAGTGCCTTCTGACTCTCAGAATAGTAGATCCTCGGCCTCTGTTTCATTGCAACACCTCCACTGCTTACGCAGCCTCTAGTGTGTTGCATCGACCGGTTGAATCCGCCGAGTACACCGGTCATTCCGTCATTTACAGGGTACGTCAAATTTCATTTCGCCGATTGTGTCGCATCTGCCCGAACGGGCGGAAGCCCGGCGCAGCGCGCTGGCCATTGTCCCGCCGCTGATACGCGGAGTCGAAGGACCTAGCAGCCATGTCTTCGAAACGTTCGCTTCTACCTGCGTCCAAAAAGAATCGGACCCGACGGCTAACCGTATGCGGTCCTTCAGGGACGCCCTAGCAATGGACGAGTGATTCTCTGATGCTACCTGTCCACGTGGACAGCTGGGATGAGAGGTATGCGGTCCTTCAGGGACGCCCTAGCAATGGACGAGTGATTCTCTGATGCTACCTGTCCACGTGGACAGCTGGGA
>NZ_FCNZ02000087.1 GCF_001544495.1 Caballeronia telluris | reverse complement strand
CATCTCAAGGAACATCGTGCGGGCGATGCGTATCACGGTTATCACTATCGCATTCTCACCCGGCAGGGCAAGAGCGCCCCTGGAGGAGCGTACAGCTATGTCATCAACGGAAGGATGATCGCCGGCTTCGCGATCGTCGCGTTTCCCGCCGAGTACGGCACGAGCGGCGTGATGACGTTCATCGTCAACAACAACGGCGTCATCTATCAGAAGGATCGTGGCCGGGCTCCGGCACCCGTCACCGAATTCGATCCGGACTCGTCCTGGACGCGCGTGGATGAGCGCTCCTGATCGCGTCGACCGAACTCGATGAGCCGGGGCAATGCCCCGCTGGCAACACGGACCGCCCAACTTTCGAATCAGGGCGACAAGCATTTTTCATGGGAGAACCAGGATGAAGACCACGAAAGGACTCGCGATTGTCGTCGTTGCATTGCTTGCGCAGGTTGCACTGGCTCAGCCGCAGACGGATGTCGAAGTCACGAAGGGACAGGACCAGACGACCGTCAAAGGCCTCACCAGAATGACCGCGACGGTGGTGGGCATCGACAGGGCCACGCGCACCGTCACGCTCAAGACGCGCCAGGGCAAGATCGTCGAACTCGAGGTCACGGAGGAGGCGCGCAACTTCGACCAGATCGCGTTGGGCGATGTCGTGACCGTGGCGTATAGCGAGTCCCTGACGGTCAGCCTCATGAATGAGAAGGGGATAGCGTCGCACACCGAGCAGGGTTCGGAGCAGCGATCGGCTCCCGGCGCCAAGCCGGGTGGCAAGATCGGCCGGGAGGTCACGATCGTCGCGGACGTGGTCGCCGTGAATCAAAAGACAAAGACGGTCACGCTCAAGGGACCCAAAGGCAACACGGTGGATCTGAAGGTAGAAGATCCCGAACGTCTGAAGCGCATCCACAAGGGCGATCAGGTGGAAGCCGTCTATACGGAGGCTCTGGCGATATCCGTGGAACCTGCAGCCAAGAAATAAGGCTACCCGCGGCGGCACGGCGCCCTGTCATCGGGTGCCATGCCGTGCCGCGTCGTCGACGGTTGCCTAGTGCACACTTTTCCGCTCCTTTGCCGAAATTGCAAACAGCGGGCAAGCCGCCGGACGCCGCCCTCCGTGGGTCCAGGCCGCGCGGCGGGCCAGTTCGTGGCACCTATTTGCACGAATCGCCCGTTGGCCTTGCCGCCTAGCCGTTGCGCCGCCCTACTCGCGGCGAGTTGTGGCCGGCCAGATAAACTACGCGAGAGGTTCCTATGGCTGCCCGTTCGATCGCGTCGATGACGCTCAGTTTCGGTCTCGTCTCCGTGCCGGTGAGATTTCCTGCAGGGCGGCTTCGCCGCCCTTATCGTACAGTTCCTTGAAGCGGTAGAAGCGGTCGCGGGAATATCCCATTACGCGGCAGGCCTGGCTGACATTGCCCAACTGCCGGGCCAATCGAGCATGCCGACCTTGGCGCGGATGACTTTCTGTTCCTGAGTCATGGTGGACTCCTTGCGGTTCGCCGCGCGCGTCACCGCTTCGGGCTACGCCCTCCGCGCCAACGCGCATCAGCACGAGAAACCGACCACTGTCAGATTTAGTCTAGTCCACCGCAGATAAGCCTTTCGCAGCTTCGGGTGTTTGCCTCCAAGTCTTGCCCCGGTTCTTCCCGAGCGGGGCTTTTGTCATCGCTTCTGCGCTCTTGGGTGTGAGGCTGTCCGCCCGGCGCCGGTCGGCGCTACCCGACCCAAAATGGTCCCTCAACGCGTCCCGCTTGAAATGGCCGGATAACCGTCTCCTACGGACGTTCAGCACGCTTGTAGTTTGACTGACGGCGTGCAGATCAGATGATATCCCGTTCGAAATTGCCAAAGGCGGCTAGCTCGAGCGGTTCCCACGTGAACGCCCGTCCGACAGTGACGTGCCTTCCGTTCGAAACCGACGACAGAAACAAACCGTATCCCTCACGTATGCAGTCATCGGCAAGCTGTCTCATCGGATCTGCATATTGAAACTGCTGCACGTTCCATTTGACGTGTTCGCGGCAAAAATCGGTTTTGTGGAGGGCAGCAAGGTGAGCGAGCAATAACTGATGAAAGCCAAACTCCGTATGCGCAAAAACGAGGCCGCTCCTTTTATGATAAAGAAAGTGGCCGGCTGTCCCCGAACGCACGTCATCTATTGCATCCGCAAGTTGCTCCGCGTAACCAAAGCGCGCGTGCCGCCAGAGGTAGCGGTTCAAACCCTCCTCTATGGCGGGCTGTATTACGTCCGTAAAACCTGACAGAAGCAACTCCGTAAGCTTGGGGGCATCGCCGATCTGGTATCGCATACGCCGTTTCTCAGGTGGTTTTGGCGTACGCGCCAAATAAGCTTGTTTTTCCGTCTCAATGCACTGCGCGAACTCTTTACCCCAGACCGAGGATGCGTTCGGAACGAATAGCAACTGACGTACCAGCGGGTGAACAGCTTGTGAAGGGCACTCTGATCTGCCGTACTTCGTCAGTGCTTGAATGGTTAGGCGGCTAGGTGATCAGCGATTGACATAGGCCGGTTGTTGGCCGCTGTGCACCGGGGCTTTCGTATGGGGATAACCGATACGCCTTGCATTGCGGAGCGAGTCTGCTACAACATAATTTGGTCCCCTCGCGTTTAAGCGCGATGGTTCGCCCGCCCCTGTTGGCGGGCTTTCTTTTTGCTACTATGGAGATGCGTCTCTGGTCTTGGGGACGCGTTGCAGATCGTAATCTTGGCCCGCCGCTGCGCGGGCCTTCTTTTGTCCGTTTAGATTTAACGCTACACGTAGAATGCGTCCTCTCAGTCGTTGCCCGCCCCGGCGGGCCTCTTTTTGGGACGGACCAGGCGGTGCGCTTCGCGCGACCTGCATTTTTTCGTTGAAATGACCGCTTCCAGCGGTACAACAGTCGCCGGATTCGCCGAGCTTCGTTGCCACCGAATGTCGCTTCGTGGCCCGGTTGAGGCAATGCCCTCCGCGATTCGGCCGCCGGAGAGCGGCCATTGAGCGAGGACGGATAAGACCTCGGCCTGCCCATCTGGACGACGACCTCGACCGGCGGCTAATCGCCGGCCTCCGCCTGATGCTTCCCCTTGCCGGATCGATTATTTGCCTGCACCGGTGGACGGGATACAAGTCAGTACGAGAATCCCCCCGTTATTTTCGGCAGATCTAAATGCCGCCTGGTGAAACTCTCCCGGCCCGCAAGACCATTCGGCAACGGAATCGGCCTTGCAAGCATTTCGAGTATAGCCAAACGCTTTGGCGAGCGGTGCCTGAGCCGGCAAACCGACGACGTTGCCTTCCAACCATTGACGGAACTTTGCAAGTACCGGTAATGCCTCAGCTTGCCGCGCCGCATATTTGACGCCGGGTCTCTTGATTCTCGACCGGCTCGTGCATCAGGCTCACAAGCTTCTGGTCAAGGGCGATTCGATGAGAAAGAAAACGAAATCCGAGTCCGCTGACGCCTGATCGTGATCACCGTCGCTATAATCCATTGACCGCGCAATACCACCTTCCAGACTGATCACGTTCGCCGAAACGACTGATCACCATCGCCGAAATCCGCAAAAAGGAAGTGCTTCTTCGACCGCAGGTGCCAAACCCATGTCGCCGTCCTCGGCGGTGCAGAGGAACTGCGAGCCGGTCTTCACGACGTAGACGGTCGTCATGTCTCTCTCCATGGTTTGTGTTTGCAGGGGAATTTCCAGTCTAGCAGGCCGGAAGAATTGCACGCGGTTCGCTGGGTCACTTCCGTCATGCTCCCGCCGCAGGCGTTCCGGCCTCGATTGTCCGTGCATCATTCCACGATTGCATACGCAACATCCCGTTGATCGCGCTTAGGTGAACGACTGTCCGCTGCGCGCCAAAGGGAAGCTGAACGATAGAGCTTCACGACCCGGAGCAGACTTTGAGGCATGTAGAAAGCGGCCGTTCACCTCGTAGTCAAGCGTCGCCAACGCGCAGGACAAGCAGCGCACACAGTTACTTACCGGCCATGTGTGACGCTTGAATCGAGCCGATTCGAAAAAGGCGACTGTAGCCGAATATATCGACCAAATATCTTTATTGTCCCGTCGAACCGACACGAGCCCTCATTGGTCTCGTCCGACTGCTGGGCGACATCAAAGCAATCTCCGTAAAGGGAACAGTAGCAAAAGTTGAGGTTTAGATTATCAAGGCTCTCCCGAACAGCGGCCCTTTCGGCGGTCGACCCGACAGGAATTCTCAAGAGAAGCAGCTTTTGTGGGCCTGTCATAAATTTTGTGTGCGAGGCATAACATGTAGTTCGAGGAGCATGTATGCCACGCAAACCCAGGACGA
>NZ_FCNZ02000086.1 GCF_001544495.1 Caballeronia telluris | reverse complement strand
CTAGGAAAGCTGCTTTCTTTGCTTACTTTCTTTGCAGCAGCAAAGAAAGTAAGTCCCGCCCCGGACAGGGGCAGTGCGAATAGACCGACGCGAAAGCAAGTTCCACCACAGAGAAGCGCAAGCGCCCCGGACGGCGTTCAACGAACCAAACCAGCCCGAACCCCAAGCGCCAGCGACCACCCTCACCACGGTGACTTGTAAATCTCCCGCGGCTTGGCCGCGGCAACCGGCTTGCCGCCCACCGGCTGCTGATACAACGCCGCTGCCGCTGCGTCCGGGGTCTGCACCATCTTCGCATCACGATTGCGCGCAAGCGGCCGCAACTGGACCCGGCCGCCGCCCTGGCCCGCCATCGGCTCGACGCCATCCTGCTTCGCCAATAACTTGTCGGTCGGCGACGATCCCTGCACCGTCTGCGCGTTCGCGTTCGTCACGGGCCCGCGCTGTCCGCCCTTGCCGTTCATCGGCGTGCCATACGGGTCCGCATAGGCTTTGGGCGTGCCGAGCATGTCGAGCTCGGCCGCATCGGCGCCATTGCCGAGCGGCGCCGCGTGCGCGCCCTGCGTGCACAGCAGCGCCGCCGGAACACACAGCGCGGCGAAGAGCGAAAGGAAGGTCGAGCGGGTCTTGCGTGTCATGAAGTTCTCCTGTGCGCCCACGATCCGGCGCATGCCGGCGGGGATGTCGATGGTCTCGCCAGACGAATTTTCCGCCGGCGCGAGCGCATTCGTATGCATGCGCGCGTACATGAAAACAGGATATTCCGAGTGCCCGGCCGCTACCGCCAAAAGTCTTTCTCATGCGGCCATTCGTGCAGTAGCGCACGCGGGCGCTTGCACCCTTCGACCATAATCGATTTCAACAAAGATCGGTTTAAATGATCAATGAGAGGCGGGCCTTCACGGCTGCGAACGCCCTTGAGCAAAGCACTTAAAAGCACTCGAAGTGCATGGCTATCACGCGGGGATCGGTCAAATGGAAAGGGCGATAGAGGAACGTTGCGTCGGCGAGGCCCGCAGCACGGACAACGCGCAGACACCCGGTGTCGGTGCGCGGGGCAAGGTCATCGACCTGTCGAAGGCCGGTCCGGGTAATTACATCGCGAAGCGCAGCTTTCTCATCGAGACCGTCTGGTTCTTCCTCGAAGCATGCTTCATCAATAACAAGCTGATTCCGGTCTCGTCGCTGCGTGTCGCGCTGCTGCGCGCGTTCGGCGCGCGGATCGGGAAGAACTGCCGCATGCCGCATCCGATCCGCGTGAAGGCGCCGTGGAATCTCGAAGTCGGCGACAACTGCTGGTTCGGCGTCGACGCATGGATCTATAACCAGACCTCGATTTGCATCGGCTCGAATGTCTGCATCTCGCAAGGCGCGTTTCTCACGACGGGTTCGCACGACGCCGCCGGCAACATGGACCTGCGCGTCGCACCGATCGTCATCGAGGACGGCGTGTGGATCACATCGAAATGCGTGGTGCAAATGGGCGTGACGATCGGACGCTCGGCACTCGTGACCCCGATGTCCGTCGTGCATCGCTCGCTCGAAGCGGAAGGCGTGTACGGCGGTAATCCGGTGCGATACATCAGGAAGCGTTTTTCCGCCTAATTCGCCATACGTGAGCTGCACGGGCATGCGTCGCAGCGCACGGTTTCTATGCATGAATCGCAGTACCGGATGCGAACCGTCAGCAGAGAACGGACGCATGTGCCCGAGGCGACGGAAGAGCTTGGCCGTAAGCGCCGCCAGTTTGGCGGGTCGGCTATTTCTTCCGGGTCGAATATCACGGGGGGCAATGCTTGAAAGTTCTCGCTGCCGCGCGAGACAGCCGTGGCTGTCGTCGCTCGCATCGCCGGGAACCGGTGAGGACGCGCGAATCCTGCACGAGTCCTGTCGCCGTCAAGGCGCGAAGGGACCGCGGGCGGAAGCGGCGTATCGATTGTGGATCGCGACAGCGTGTCGGTTCGGCCGAAGGGTTCGGTCGTGGACCAGAAGAATCGCTGAGCACGAGTGAGAGGGAGTACGGGGAATGTTCATCGACAGCCGTAGCGTAGAAGATGGCGCAGTCATCGAGACCACGGTGTGCATCATCGGCGCGGGGGTGGCGGGCATTACGCTCGCGCGGGAGCTGGAAAAACAGGGCATCGGCGCCTGCCTGCTGGAAAGCGGCGGCTACAAGGCCGATAGCGATACGCGGGACCTGTATCGCGGCGAAAACGTCGGCGTGCCCTACGAATTCGCCGACGGTTGCCGCAGCCGCTTTCTCGGCGGCAGCAGCAACTGCTGGGGCGGCTGGTGCCGTCCGCTCGATCCCTGGGACTTCGAGAAGCGCGACTGGGTGAAGGACAGCGGCTGGCCTTTCAGCCTGGACGAACTGCGCCCGTATTACGCGCGCACGCACGCGCTTCTGAAGCTCGGCGAGAACAACTTCGAGCCGGCGTACTGGGAAGCGGCGATCCACCGCAACGACGTGCGGCGTCATCCGTTCCCGAGCGGCCGCGTGCGCGACACGATCTCGCAGTTCAGCCCGCCGGTGCGCTTTGGCAAGGTGTATCGCGAGGAGTTGCTCAACGCGCGGCACGTGCGCGTCTTCCTGTATGCGAACGCGCTCAACATCGACACCGATCGTGATGCGAAGTCCGTCACGAAGATCGATGTCGGCACGCTGTCGGGCCGGCGCTTTGCGGTGAAGGCCAAGGTCTTCGTGCTGGCGACGGGCGGGATCGAGAATGCGCGGCTCCTGCTGTCGTCGAACAAGGTGCAGAGGGCGGGCCTCGGCAACGGGCATGACCTGGTGGGCCGCTATTTCATGGACCATCCGCGGATCATGTCGGCGAAGGTGAACTTCAAGAAGGCGTGGGCGCGCAACAAGCTCTACGACATCAAGTATCACTATCAGAATACGGCGGTCGCCGCGCACGGCACGTTCATCTCGTCGCAGTTCGCGCTGACGAAGGACGTGCTCGAGAAGGAAAAGCTGCTGAATGCGCGCTCGTGGTTCTACTCGGTCTTCAAGGGCGAGAACACGGAAGGTTCGGAGGCGCTGATTCGCTGCAAGCAGGCGTTGCTCAAGAAGGACCAGCCGGGCTGGAACTTCACGCGGGACTTGCTGACGATGATGTCGCATCCGGTCGATACCGCGTGCTTCGGGCTTGCACGTCTTTTGCAGCCGCGCCCGCTCATCACGGAAGTGAAGATCCAGACGATCGTCGAGGCCGAGCCGAATCGCGACAGCCGCGTGACGCTCTCGGACAAGAAGGACAGTCTCGGACTGAATCGCGTGAAGGTGGACTGGCAGGTGACGGAACTCGTGAAGCGCACGTTCGACCGCACCGTTGCGCTGCTCGCGGATGAACTGCAGCGCGGCGGCGTGGCGGATGTCGAACTCGACGAGACGCTGGAAGGCAAGCCGTGGCCCGCGCAGCTGGAAGGCACGTGGCATCACATGGGCACGACGCGCATGCACGATTCGCCGAAGGAAGGGGTCGTCGATCGGAACTGCAAGGTGCACGGCATGAGCAATTTTTATGTCGCGGGCAGTTCGGTGTTCCCGACCGTTGGGGCGAACTTCCCGACCATCACGATTGCCGCGATGACGCTGCGTCTCTCCGAGCACATCGCGCATGCGCTCAAGACGTCCGAAGGCACGAGCGCGACGGTGACGCCGCTCATCGTCGGGGAGCATCAGCCGATGGAACGGCCGGAGGAAGAGCCGTTGCCGTTCGCGGCTTCGACGCTGCACATGCCGTCGGATCTCGCTTTTCAGATGGGCAAGAAGTAGGGGGGCGCTGGCGTTCGGGCGGGGTTTGGTTTGTTTTGTATTGTTGAACCCCGTCTGATGCGCCTGCGCCTTTGCTGAACTTGCTTTCGCGTCGGTCTATTAGCTTTGCCCCTGTCCGGGGCGGGACTTACTTTCTTTGCTGCTGCAAAGAAAGTAAGCAAAGAAAGCAGCTTTTTCAGTCAGTAGTTACAGCACGGCAACGCACTAGAAGCACTGAGTGGACATACCGCCTAAGTGTCGCCCTTAAACATCCACCCGGCTTGGCGCGCAGTACGACTGACACCTCTCGAACTTCAACAAAGTCGTATGCGCTCCGTTAAGCTCCGTCCGCGCTTCGCTCGGACGACGGGCACAACAAAAAACAGCGGACTGCAACCTCAACCGCGCGACCCGATGTACCCCTCGTTAGCGAAGCGGGAACGGATGGATGACTGCTGTGCCAATCCCTTTGCTGTGCGATGACACAGTGGTTAATCGCACCAAGCCCCTCTTGTTCTTGAGGGCGACACTTAGGCGGTATGTCCACTCAGTACTTCAAAGGTGTTGCCGCCTGAAGACTGCTGACTAAAAAGCTGCTTTCTTTGCTTAGGAAGGTCTGCATAACTCTCCCAACGATGGCCGGAATGAATTACGCTTGAAACGGGCTCAACCGGATGAGGTGTGGTGATGTCGCAAATGGATCTTGGCTTGAACCTGTCGACCAAGCGTACCCGCAAACGCGAATTTCTCGATGAGATGACACGCGTGGTGCCGTGGCAGAAGCTGATTGATCTCATCGAGCCGCACTACCCGAAGGGCAAAACGGGTCGCCCGCCATTTCCGATCCCAACGATGCTGCGCATCCACTTCATGCAGCAGTGGTTCAGCCTGTCGGACCCGGCGATGGAGGAAGCGCTGCACGACATACCGCTGTATCGGGAGTTCGCGTTGCTGGATTCGGGCATGACGCGACTGC
>NZ_FCNZ02000085.1 GCF_001544495.1 Caballeronia telluris | reverse complement strand
ATCGAGATCATGTGCACCCGCGAACTCGGCGATCCGTTCCGCCGCGATGCGCTCGCCAAACCCGTGCGCATGCTCGACAAGTACAAGGACTACGTCTGATCGCGGCGCGAGGCCGAGTGACCAAGCGCACACGGCCTCGCGCGTTCCCCTGCGCCAAATAAAGCGATCCAGACCATGAAAGCCATCCACCGCATCATCGAGCAGGCCCGCGCGACGCCGATGCGCATCGTCCTGTGCGAGCCCGAAGACCCGCGCGTGCTGCAAGCGGCGTCGCGCGTCACACGCGAAGGAATCGCGCGCGTCATGCTGATCGGCGACGCGCCGCGCGTACACGAGACAGCCAAACACGAACAAATCGACCTCGCCGGCATGGAATTGATCGACCCGGCCACTTCGCCGCTCGCGCAGACCTGCGCGGACGAACTCTTTGCGCTGCGCGGCAAGAAAGGCATGACACGCGAAGAAGCGCAACGCGAAGCGCTGAAACCGCTGTGTTTCGCGAATTTGCTGGTGCGCCTCGGCCACGCGGACGGCTCGGTCGCGGGCGCGGTGAACACCACCGCCGACGTCGTGCGCGCCGCGATCCAGATCATCGGCGTGCGTGACGGTTTCAAACTCGTGTCGAGCTTCTTCCTGATGATGCTCTGCGAGCCGTTCCACACGATGAAAGGCGGGCTGATCTTCTCCGACTGCGCGCTCGTCGTGGAGCCGGACGCGAACGAACTCGCCGACATCGCCCTCGCCGCCGCCGACAGCGCGAAGAGCCTTCTGATGGACGAGCCGCGCGTCGCGATGCTCTCGTTCTCGACGAGCGGCAGCGCGCGTCATGCGGCCGTCGACAAGGTGGTCGCGGCCACCGCGCGCGTCAAGGCGCTGCGCCCGTCGCTCGCAATCGACGGCGACGTGCAGCTCGATGCCGCGATCGTCGCCGAAATCGCGCGGCGCAAGGTCGAGCACTCGCAAGTCGACGGCCACGCCAACGTGCTGATTTTCCCGGGCCTGGAAGCGGGCAACATCGGCTACAAGCTGGCGGAGCGCATCGGCGGCGCGAAGGCGATCGGCCCGCTGCTGCAAGGTTTGCAGAAACCGGCGAACGACCTGTCGCGCGGCTGCAGCGCCGACGACATCTATTACGTCATCGCCGTCACGAGCGTGCAGGCGCAGGCCGCGCCGACGCTCGCGCCTCCGGGCGCCCTCAGCCAAGAGGATGCTCGCCCGGCCGCGCATGCATCGTGAGCGCGGCGCAGGCGCTCGCGCTCCTCGTGCTGATGGGCGCGGCGAGCTACTTCCAGACCGTCACCGGCTTCGGGCTCGGCATGATCGTGATCGGCGCGGCGAGCGGCCTGAACCTCGCGCCGGTGGCGAGCGTCGCCGCGGTCGTGAGCCTCGTGACGCTCGCCAACAGCGCGATCGCGCTGCCCGGCAAACTGCATCACGTCGACTGGCGCGCGGTGCGGGCCGCCACGCTCGGGCTTTTGCCGTCGGTGGGCGCGGGCGTCCTGCTGCTCGGTTATTTGAGCGGCGGCGCGTCCGGCATCCTCCAATTCCTGCTCGGCGCGGTGATTCTCTATGGCGGCCTCGGCGCCGCGCTGCGGCCGGCGCCGCTCGAACGACGCTCGGACGATCGCGGTTTCTTCCTGAGCGGCGTCTCGGGCGGGCTGCTCTCCGGCATGTTCGGCATTTCCGGACCGCCGCTCGTGTTCCAGTTCTATCGCCAGCCGATGTCGCTCGTCGAGATCCGTTGCGCGCTGATCGTGATCTTCGCGGCGACGGCGGTCATCCGCACGGTCTTCAGCGCGTGGGAAGGCCAACTGGATCGCGTGATCTGGGTGCAGTCCGCGCTCGCGGTGCCGATCGTGGCGCTCGCGACGATCGCCGCGCGACGCTACCCGCCGCCGATCTCGGGCGTGGCGACGCGGCGCATCGCGTTCGGCGTGCTGGTCGGCATCGGCTGCTATCTGATGGTAAGCGCGGCGCTGGTCTGGATTCGATGACCGCAGACCGGCCTTTTAGCGCCGCGCCCCGATCCAGCGAACGATCTCGCCGAACGTGTTCATGGCGGGCGGCGTCGAGAGGTCGAGCGCCAGGCAGCGCCGATAGTACGGGCTCAGGTCCAGCCCGACGCCGAGTCCCATGATCTCGACATCGCCCGCGACCTCGTGGCGCGCGACGACTTCCTTCAGATGACCGTCGAGATAGAACGCGTCGTTCGACTGCGCGGTCGCGCTGTCCATCGGGCTGCCGTCGGATACGACGATCAGCATGCGCCTCGGCTCGGCGCGCGCGAGCAGTCGCGAACACGCCCATTCGACCGCCTCGCCGTCCACGCCTTCGCGGAACAGATCGGCCTTGAAGAACGCGGCGATGTCGGTGCGGGCGCGCCGCCAGCTCGTCGATGCGTCCTTGAAGATCAGATGCGACGTTTCGTTGAGACGCCCCGGGTGCCGCGGCCGGCCGCGCGCAAGCCAGTCGAGCCGCGCGCGTCCGCCGTTCCATGCGGCCGTCGTGAAGCCGAGCACTTCGCTCGTCACGCCCGCCTGGTCGAGCGCGCGCGTCAGCACGTCGATCATCGTCGCGACGGGTTCGATATGCGCCTTCATCGAACCCGAGCAGTCGATCAGGAAGCTCACCGCGCAGTCGGCGATCAGCGTGCGGCGTTCGAGCCGGAAAATGCGCCGCTCGTCGGGCGACGAGACGAGTTGCGCGAGCCTGCGCCCGTCGATGCGTCCGTGCTCCTCGCCGAACGACCAGCCGTCGCGCTCGGGATTCGCGAGCGCCGCGCGCAGCGCGTGCGCGAGCCGGCTCACGTTGATGCCCTGCGCGGCGATGCGTTCGTCGAGCCGCTCGCGATACTCGCGAAGCAACTCGCGCCGCACGCGCGCGGCGGGACGAATCTCTTCGTCGTAGCGTGTCGTATGGATGCGGTAGCCCGCGCCCGACGCGCCGAGCACGCGGCTCTCGCCCGTCGCCGCGATGCCCATTTCCTTGTGCTCGTCGTCGTCCGAGCCGAGCCAGAGCGTGAACGCGGCGCGCGCGGCTTCTTCGTCCTCGGTGTCGTCGGCGGCGTCATCGGTGTGCTGTCCGCGTGCCGCGCGGATCATCTCGCTGACCGTCCGCGCGATGTCGAGCGCGTGCTGCGCAAACGCCGACTGATCGCCGCGATGCCGGCGCAAGCCGGCGAGCGGCACGCCGAGCGCGGGCGCGATGGCCGCGCGCGTCGCTTCGATCAGACCCTCGGTTTCCTCCAGCACCGGCTCGCCCGTCAGCCGCGACCAGCTCATCTGCGCGACGGTGTAGACGAGCAGACCGAGATGCCCGTCGATCAGCCCCGAGCGATGAAACGCGCGCGACCACGACGTGAACCGGCGATGCAGGTTCTGCACGACACCCGGCATGCCGGGCGGCGCCAGCGTCTCGCAGCGCAGTTGTTCGAGCAGTTCGAAGACGAGCCGCGCGACCGGATCGGCGGGACACAGGCGGCCATGCAAGGCCGCATCTGAATAGATGAGGCGCAGGGCCGCGCCGTCGGCGGCGCCGCGCAGCGACGCGAGGTCGTCGGCATGGCGGTCGGTGCGCAAGTGCGGCGCGTGCAAGGGCAACGGCCGATAGCCGCGACACAGACGGCCGTCGCGGTAATGCAGCGCGGCATCGCCCGTCAGCGCGCGCACGGCCGCCGCGCAAAGGCGCTCGCGCTCGTCCGCGCGGCGGGCGGCCTGACGTTCGGCCAGCGTCGGCGCCGCCATCAGGTTTGCGCGGCGCGGCGTTCGCGCTCGACGTCCAGCTCGCGGCCGAAACACCGCTGGAAATATTCCGCGACAACTGGACGTTCCGCTTCGTCGCACTTGTTCAGGAAAGTGAGACGAAACGCCATCGCCGGATCGCGGAAGATCTGGCAGTTTTCGGCCCAGCTGATAACCGTGCGCGGCGACATGAGCGTCGACAGATCGCCCGCAGCAAAACCCTTGCGCGTGAGTTCGGCCACGCTCAGCATCGACTCGATCAGCGCGCGGTCCGAATCGCCGGCGAGTTCGGGGACGCGCGCAAGCACGATGCCAATCTCGTCCTCGCGCGGCAAATAATTGAGCGTCGCGACGACGTTCCAGCGGTCCATCTGCGCGTGATTGAGCACCTGCGTGCCGTGATAAAGCCCGTTCAGGTTGCCGAGGCCGATGGTGTTGGTCGTCGCGAACATGCGGAACGACGGATGCGGCTCGATCACGCGGTTCTGGTCGAGCAGCGTGAACTTGCCGTCGCGTTCAAGGATGCGCTGGATCACGAACATGACGTCCGGACGGCCGGCGTCGTATTCATCGAAGATCAGCGCGACCGGCCGTTGCAGCGCCCACGGCACGATGCCCTCCTGGAATTCGGTCACCTGGAGGTCGTCGCGCACAACGATTGCGTCGCGGCCGACGAGATCGAGCCGGCTGATGTGCCCGTCGAGATTCACGCGCACGCACGGCCAGTTCAGGCGCGCGGCGACCTGCTCGATGTGAGTCGATTTGCCGGTGCCGTGCAGGCCCTGAACCATCACGCGGCGATCGCGCGTGAATCCCGCGAGAATCGCCAGCGTGACTTCGGGATTGAAGCGATACGCGTCGTCGATTTCCGGAACGTGGTCGTCGCGCTCGCTGAAGGCAGGCACGGTCAAGTCCGAGTCGATGCCGAAAACACTGCGCACCGACACCGTCCGGTCCGGCTTGCCACTCACGATATCTGTCACTTCTCGTCTCCCTTCGCTTTTCGCCGACGCTTTTTCGTCCGGTATTTCATCATAGACGCATTCTTTTTTAGATACAAATCATCCCGAATAATAGATTTTATCGGTTGACGATCGCCGGGTCGGTGATCTACATTTGATCCAACACGCTGTTTTCGGAACCATATGTTCCGTTTTATTCAAACACCGGAGACGTCACACCA
>NZ_FCNZ02000084.1 GCF_001544495.1 Caballeronia telluris | reverse complement strand
TCCCAGCTGTCCACGTGGACAGGTAGCATCAGAGAATCACTCGTCCATTGCTAGGGCGTCCCTGAAGGACCGCATACCATTAGCCGAGCCTATCGGTCAACTGAAGGCAGCCTCTGCGAAGCTGCGCAATCAACGGAGATGAGATGGCAAATGAGATGCGGCGCGCCTCATTTGGGACATCCGGCCCGAGTGTGGCAGGGGCGGGTTAGTTACAACGGTTTTGAGACGCTGGACGCGCTTCTAAGAATTTAACCCTTCGCCTGGCGCAACATCCCGAATCCCAAAGGCAACCGCGATGCTGGCGCATAGGAAGCATCGCCGATGACCCTTTTTGGATAAGCGGTGGATAGCGCGGCGGCGAATTCAGCCGAGCACACTGACGCCGACCACCATGCACGATTGAATGGATGTCACGGTTGCTTCCCTAGCGCGACTCGGTTGTCGCCGGGCGCCATTTCGGACTTCGTGCGCCGCAAGGACTTCGACCGGCGCGCCGTTGCGGTCCGGACGAGATGGGCCGGCTCCACTCGCATGTACCACGACCACCACGCGAAGTGGTAAAACCAAAGAAACCAGCCGCAGGCCGTGGTTGGGAGTGGTCCATCTGCCGATTCTCTGGTAGTCGCTGCCGACTGCCTCGAGGTTCCACTCGATTATCAAAACGGTGAATAGCAGTGAATCAATACCTTGAAACGGCGGGCATGCCATACCGAGTAACGTGAGCCAGTTAGACTACCGTGTAGTGGCGATGCCCGCCCGCGCTTGCTAGTGCTGGTGTTTTGTAGCTAAGACGCGTTAGGCGCACTGCTTCCATTGCGGAAGATGAGATTGTCTATGAAACGGACTCCATGCTGGTTTCGGCCCTGCAGATTCGTGAATCGATAAGTACCGGGCTGAAGCCCAAGGAACTGCGGCGTAGTATTCACGCATGTTGTCGCTCCATTGCCGGCGATGAGCGTAGCGCTGGTAGCCGCACCGGTAACGCTGGCTGTTCCGATGACGCCGGCGGAATTCGACTGCGTGTAAAGGCCGACGCCAAACAATGGAGGAGCATACGAATTGCCCTTCCAAGTCAGTGTCACCTGGCCGATTGCGGGGGCCCCCGGAGCTAGG
This sequence comes from Caballeronia telluris, assembly GCF_001544495.1. Taxonomy (GTDB): domain Bacteria; phylum Pseudomonadota; class Gammaproteobacteria; order Burkholderiales; family Burkholderiaceae; genus Caballeronia; species Caballeronia telluris. The sequence continues at coordinate 4,003 of NZ_FCNZ02000084.1, read as the reverse complement.
AGGTCGGTGGAAGTCGCCGTGTGCCACTCCACCTGCGTTCCCAAGTTCGCGGTTACAGCGGGATTCGGGTTTGTAGCTTGAAACTGGTCGAACATATTCCCAGCTGCATCGAACAGCGTAAATGTGTAAGTCGCATAGAAAGGCACATTGGTCAGGTCGACTTGCGACGTGCTCCAGAAGTACCTTGCTGGCGGCGAAAAGGCCGATGCCTGCGCCGGGTCGAAGACCTGCCATGACCATCTGTAGAGGGGCGTCGTTGAGCCCGTCGTCACATTACCCGCCGGTCCGGGCGCCGGTGGCAGCGGCGTCGGTGCGACTCCCGGAATTTCCAGGCTCTGCTCGCCGCAAGCGGTCGATGTCAGAAGGAAAATTCCGGTGCTAGGTAACCCGGGGCCAGTGACGAGTGCAGACCTGACGTTCGTTGCATTCGGCCCGGCAAGGTTGAAGTTGAATGTGACGCCCGCATCGTAGTGTCCGATGTCGCCCGCTTCGTTGTCGAGGAAGGTGCGGCGGGTAATCCGCGATTCAACCGAAGCGTCGTATTTCCGTTGGTTGCCGTAGATAGTCCACGAGACCTTGGTGCCGTCTGGCAAGCTGATGGGATTGGCTACCTGCCTTACTGTCGTCAGCAATGAGTTTTGGCTTCCATCGCTGGTTGCATACGGAATGCGTACGAGCGCCGATTGCGTCCCGTTTGAGTCCTTGAAAAACATCAGCGTTTCGGGCGCTCCCACGGCCGCACCGACCGTAGCTGCATTCGCGAGGCTGCCTGGAGTTCCCGAAACTGATGGATATCCGTTTTGCTTGTAGTCGGCGTCGACCGCGGCAGTACAGGCAGCGTTGGACGCTCGCGTCGCAACTGGCGCTGCTAGACATTGCTGCAGAAGGCTTTGCATAAAAGCCAAATAGTTTGCGGCCGCGGGCGGAGCGACTAGCGGTGCAGCCGACCCACCGGTTGCATTGCTCAGTTGTAGTCCGCTACTAGCATTGCCGCTCGACACAAGATATGCACCCGCGCCATTCTGAATTATCTGTACCGATTCGATGACCGCATCGGCTCCAGACTGGTTAGCAGCGAACGGTGTTGTGACAGCATTGAAACTGCTTGGGTCGAGACCGTTCAACTTGAGAATGTCTGCGAGCGCGGCATTCAAAGTGGACGATGCTTTGGAGACATCTGCTGGCGACGCGGCGGCTGCTAGAGTAGCAGGAGTCAGCAGGTCCAGTGCATTTCCTGTGGAGGTCAGGAGTGCGCTAATCGCGGTGGTGAGCGTCGTAATGTTTGCGGTTGTGGACTTCCCCTTCTCCGGCGCCGAACTGACCACGGACACGAGCGGGTCGTGTTGACCAGTCGGGTCAATCGCTGTCAGCAGCACTGGCCCAGAGAAGTACGATAACGTCAGCGCGTAGGCACCGTTGGAATCAGCGGTCCCGCTCGCCGTTTTCCCGTGGGTGTCCATGGCCGTTACTTCCGCATTTGCGATTGCGGCCCCCGTGGCTACCGTTCCGCCAACGGTGGACTGGGAGTTACTGCTCCCGCCTCCACCTCCGCCGCATCCCCACAACAGGGCCGCGGCCGCAACTGCCGAAAACTGAAAGTGAACCCTGCTACGCTTTGCGTTCATGTTGTTTCCCCTTACGCTACGAGAACTAAAAGCAGGAATGACGGTCGAGTCTTTCGAACTGCAACGTTCCATTCCATCCGCGTGACACCGCTCCCTCCGCATCCGTTACCGTTACCGTTACCGTTACCGTTACCGTTACCGTTACCTTCATCATTCTCCGATGCTGATGAGCGTCGCGAACACAATGTCGCAATACGCGCGGAAATATGATGTATTACTGACGATTGCGACGCATTTTCGGTCCGACGCACCCTTTTGCTCACAAATCAGAGGACTTTGCTCTTCAACGGCGCTCGTGATGGAGATGCGGCGGAGCGTTTCCCGCCGACGCGCAAGTCTGCAAACGGCGTTTGCGCGCAGAGCGAACGCGGAGGCGGCGCGGGAATGCGTAGAAGAAAGCGGCTATGAAAGGTGCGACCATCGAGCCGCCCCGGACGGTGGAGTCTGACTGCACACAGAAAGCAGCGGCTACATTCACGCGTACGGGAAACATTGAGCGCCCTTCTCTCGTTGGGTCCGCTCGATAGGACGATTTGTCTGCGCGCAAATTGAAACTTTTAATGGAAAAACGCGCGCTGGTACAGCGTTCGCGACCTTTCCATCACTGAGCGCGTCTATGTACTATGTCAACGCCTTCGACCGCGAAGGAGCGGCCCGAAGCGAACCTCGACGGCTTGACCGATTAACGGTTCTGCACCCGTCATCGGCGCTGGCAGAGGCACAGGCAAAAAATTGTCGTTCCTAACGCCGGCCAGGCTGTCTGGTTTAATAAAAGCAAAGCGAACCCTGTGCGGTGCCGCCCGCCAACATCGAACGGTCGTTCGCTTGGAGCGATGCGCCTGCTTGCACCTTCAAGATTGGCGCCCTACCGTCTCGCCTCCCGGTGAGTCGGCTTTTGCTGCCAAAGCGAAAGCAGCCTAAAGAGATTTAGCGACTATCAATGCCACGCCCCCGTGCGGTGTCTAGTATGGTGCAAAGCGCACTCATTGTGTCGCGCAGTCCAATGCCTCCAGAAACGCATCATTGGCATCCCATAGAAAAACAGCTCGTGGTAAAAATGCCGACCCGCGGCGCAACGCACCAAACGGGAGCTTTCTCAACTAAGTCTGGTATCGGCGACAGCCGCCGTCTGCTCTTGCTATCCAGCGTCCGATGATGAAGCCCTCGCACTGGTATGAGCGGAAACACACATTGCGCAGGCGAACAGTTCTTTACTCGTCCTATTCCTTGCCTTTAATTGTAGAACCGTCCACTCTCGTCGTTCGCTGACGTCGTCCGGACAACGCATATCCAGCTTGCTGCAACAAAAACAATGGGATAGCCATGTCGATGTCTGAGCGTGTTTCTTTCGCGACGTCTATTCTGCTCACAATGTTGTTGCTGTCCTGCAAGGTCATTCCGGACCGTGAATGGCATTCAGTGTGCAACGCTGCCGGCGATTGCCCGAGTGATAAGCGTTCAACGTCCATCGCAGAGCACGCGTGCCTTATTTCGGATGTCGGCCGGCGATTCTTCCGCGCACCAATCTGATTCGCGTTGCGCATCGTGGCGGCAAGCTCCACCAGCGACTTCTCGTCATATCTCTCGCCGCCTGCGTCGTCACCTCCCCAACCTATCCTGTCGGCAGCTGCAGCACGGTCCCGTATCGTCACCCTGACGTTGACGTTCTCGGAATCTATGTTGGTTGGCGCTGTGAACGCTTCGAAGGTCCCCTTAGCTTCCTTAGGCCGGCTGCTTCCGCGGGTTTCGGTAGAGTGTCCCACGAGTCGTCGCTTACGAGCGGCGGTGCGGATGCGGCGCAGCGAACGCCGAGCGCACCAACGCGGTCGCTTCCTGCATGCAAGAGGTACTGCGACTCCGGCAAGCCATTCAGCGGCGCACCCAGCTTCGCTTCAATAACGCGCCGGCCCCATGCATCTGGCGTGGCGGTCTACGTCGAATGCGGCGCTTCGCTTGACGTAGACTAAGTCGTATTCAAAACCGGATGCGACCGAATCCGTGCCGTCTTCCGTGAGCGGAAGTTGCCCGCATGGCGCCCACGACGCATCCATGTGTGCTAACACGGCGAGTCGAGAGTTCTTGGTCATAGGCGGGGGTTTGAAGTCAACTCCCAAACAACCTGCTCGACAGGCATGCGGCGTTCAATCGTCAACGTCCGAAGCGCCCCGCGCTTCAGCTGAGGGCTTACTGGCGCCCGAAGTCTCGGCTTCTTGCCTATAGAGCAGTTGCACAAGAAGATGATTGAGCGTGGGCTTCCCGTTCCACCGGAGCTTGCGGGCATATTCGTGCAAGGCGCAGCAGTGAAGCGCCCCGGAAATGTAGGAGACTTTGGATCTTGGCTGTAACGGGAGATTTGAAGAATGGAAAACGCAAGCAAA
>NZ_FCNZ02000083.1 GCF_001544495.1 Caballeronia telluris | reverse complement strand
AGGAGCCTGACGATTACCTACTTTCACACGGGAGATCCGCACTATCATCGGCGTGGAGTCGTTTCACGGTCCTGTTCGGGATGGGAAGGGGTGGTACCAACTCGCTATGGTCATCAGGCATGACTTGTTGCTGTGGTGTTTGGAGTTCAAACGCCACAACCAATCTGGGAAGAAGTAGTCGAACTGCGCGGGTTAGGGCGCGTTCGGTGTTACTGGTGTTACTTTGGGCTGTGCTTGTATTGGGCACAACACTTAATCTCAACCTGGTGGTTTGTGCCCCCTTCGGGGGTGGTCCTGAGTAAGCGCTGAAGCGCTAGCTCATTACGTAAAACACACTGGTTATAGGATCAAGCCTTACGGGCAATTAGTATCAGTTAGCTTAATGCATTACTGCACTTCCACACCTGACCTATCAACGTCCTGGTCTAGAACGACCCTTCAAGGGGATCAAGTCCCCAGGGATATCTCATCTTAAGGCGAGTTTCCCGCTTAGATGCTTTCAGCGGTTATCTCTTCCGAACATAGCTACCCGGCGATGCCACTGGCGTGACAACCGGTACACCAGAGGTTCGTCCACTCCGGTCCTCTCGTACTAGGAGCAGCCCCCTTCAAATATCCAACGCCCACGGCAGATAGGGACCAAACTGTCTCACGACGTTTTAAACCCAGCTCACGTACCTCTTTAAATGGCGAACAGCCATACCCTTGGGACCGGCTACAGCCCCAGGATGAGATGAGCCGACATCGAGGTGCCAAACACCGCCGTCGATATGAACTCTTGGGCGGTATCAGCCTGTTATCCCCAGAGTACCTTTTATCCGTTGAGCGATGGCCCTTCCATACAGAACCACCGGATCACTATGACCTGCTTTCGCACCTGCTCGACTTGTCGGTCTCGCAGTTAAGCACGCTTATGCCATTGCACTATCAGCACGATTTCCGACCGTACCTAGCGTACCTTCGTACTCCTCCGTTACACTTTGGGAGGAGACCGCCCCAGTCAAACTGCCTACCATGCACTGTCCCCGACCCGGATCACGGGCCAAGGTTAGAACCTCAAACAAACCAGGGTGGTATTTCAAGGACGGCTCCACCGAAACTAGCGTTCCGGTTTCATAGCCTCCCACCTATCCTACACAGATCGGTTCAAAGTCCAATGCAAAGCTACAGTAAAGGTTCATGGGGTCTTTCCGTCTAGCCGCGGGGAGATTGCATCATCACAAACACTTCAACTTCGCTGAGTCTCGGGAGGAGACAGTGTGGCCATCGTTACGCCATTCGTGCAGGTCGGAACTTACCCGACAAGGAATTTCGCTACCTTAGGACCGTTATAGTTACGGCCGCCGTTTACCGGGACTTCAATCAAGAGCTTGCACCCCATCATTTAATCTTCCGGCACCGGGCAGGCGTCACACCCTATACGTCCACTTTCGTGTTTGCAGAGTGCTGTGTTTTTATTAAACAGTCGCAGCCACCAGTTTATTGCAACCCTCTCACCCTTCTGGCGCAGGCCAGTCAAGCTACAAGGGCGTACCTTATCCCGAAGTTACGGTACCAATTTGCCGAGTTCCTTCTCCCGAGTTCTCTCAAGCGCCTTAGAATACTCATCTCGCCCACCTGTGTCGGTTTGCGGTACGGTCTTGTTAGACTGAAGCTTAGAGGCTTTTCTTGGAACCACTTCCGATTGCTTCGTCACCGAAGTGACTGGCCTCACACCCTTGAATTCCGCGCCCGGATTTGCCTAAGCGCCTTCTCCAATGCAAGGACCGGGACTTCCAACACCCGGACAACCTTCCGCGATCCGTCCCCCCATCGCATCTAACAATGGTGCAGGAATATTAACCTGCTTCCCATCAGCTACGCATTTCTGCCTCGCCTTAGGGGCCGACTCACCCTACGCCGATGAACGTTGCGTAGGAAACCTTGGGCTTACGGCGAGGGGGCTTTTCACCCCCTTTATCGCTACTCATGTCAGCATTCGCACTTCCGATACCTCCAGCACACTTTCCAGTGCACCTTCGCAGGCTTACGGAACGCTCTCCTACCATGCACATAAATGTGCATCCGCAGCTTCGGTATATGGCTTAGCCCCGTTACATCTTCCGCGCAGGACGACTCGATCAGTGAGCTATTACGCTTTCTTTAAAGGATGGCTGCTTCTAAGCCAACCTCCTGACTGTTTTAGCCTTCCCACTTCGTTTCCCACTTAGCCATATTTAGGGACCTTAGCTGGCGGTCTGGGTTGTTTCCCTCTTGACACCGGACGTTAGCACCCGATGTCTGTCTCCCGTGATTGCACTCTTCGGTATTCGGAGTTTGCTATGGCGTAGTAATCCGCAATGGACCCCACAACCATGACAGTGCTCTACCCCCGAAGGTGATACACGAGGCACTACCTAAATAGTTTTCGGAGAGAACCAGCTATTTCCAAGTTTGTTTAGCCTTTCACCCCTATCCACAGCTCATCCCCTAACTTTTCAACGTTAGTGGGTTCGGTCCTCCAGTACGTGTTACCGCACCTTCAACCTGGCCATGGATAGATCACTTGGTTTCGGGTCTACGCCCAGCAACTGAACGCCCTATTCGGACTCGCTTTCGCTACGCCTGCCTTAATCAGTTAAGCTTGCTACTGAACGTAAGTCGCTGACCCATTATACAAAAGGTACGCCGTCACCCGTTTCCAGGCTCCGACTGTTTGTATGCATGCGGTTTCAGGATCTATTTCACTCCCCTCCCGGGGTTCTTTTCGCCTTTCCCTCACGGTACTGGTTCACTATCGGTCGATCACGAGTATTTAGCCTTGGAGGATGGTCCCCCCATCTTCAGACAGGATTTCACGTGTCCCGCCCTACTTGTCGTACACCTAGTTCTTCCTCACTGTTTTCGTCTACAGGGCTATCACCTGCTATGGCCGCACTTTCCAGAGCGTTCGACTAACAACGAAGATAAAGAGTACAGGCTGATCCCATTTCGCTCGCCACTACTCTGGGAATCTCGGTTGATTTCTTTTCCTGCGGTTACTTAGATGTTTCAGTTCACCGCGTTCGCTTCACTGAGCCTATGTATTCAGCTCAGGATGACCCATTCGGGCCGGGTTTCCCCATTCGGACATCTACGGATCAAAGCTCGTTTGCCAGCTCCCCGTAGCTTTTCGCAGGCTACCGCGTCCTTCATCGCCTGTGATCGCCAAGGCATCCACCACATGCACTTGTTCGCTTGACCCTATAACGAGTGTGTCTCTCACAAGCACACCCCTCATAGGTTGAGTATTCGCGTTGTGCCGTATTCCAAGTCATCTTAAAGATAACCTTTCATACATTGATACAATCACAACCCTGATCCACCTACTCACACACCCATCTCTAAGTATGCTTTCGTGAATCTCTTTACTACTTCTTCCAGATTGTTAAAGAACGACAGCCGATATCGAATAATCAATACCCTCTGACTGGCTCAATCGCCAATGGATACGCACGTTCTGTGTCACAGAACCCTATCCATTGAAGATTGGTGGAGGATGACGGGATCGAACCGACGACCCCCTGCTTGCAAAGCAGGTGCTCTCCCAGCTGAGCTAATCCCCCGGGTGCCACGCTAAAGATCCTTGCTCATCCTGCTGCCGGAGCGCACGCGCACTTGGGTGGTGGGTCTGGTTGGATTCGAACCAACGACCCCCGCCTTATCAAGACGGTGCTCTAACCGACTGAGCTACAGACCCTTAGCCTGTCTTCTTACAGCCGATAAGCGTGAGCGCTCAACTTTTGACACGTTAAGCTCGAGAAAGGAGGTGATCCAGCCGCACCTTCCGATACGGCTACCTTGTTACGACTTCACCCCAGTCATGAATCCTACCGTGGTGACCGTCCTCCTTGCGGTTAGACTAGCCACTTCTGGTAAAACCCACTCCCATGGTGTGACGGGCGGTGTGTACAAGACCCGGGAACGTATTCACCGCGGCATGCTGATCCGCGATTACTAGCGATTCCAGCTTCACGCAGTCGAGTTGCAGACTGCGATCCGGACTACGATCGGTTTTCTGGGATTGGCTCCACCTCGCGGCTTAGCGACCCTCTGTTCCGACCATTGTATGACGTGTGAAGCCCTACCCATAAGGGCCATGAGGACTTGACGTCATCCCCACCTTCCTCCGGTTTGTCACCGGCAGTCTCCTTAGAGTGCTCTTGCGTAGCAACTAAGGACAAGGGTTGCGCTCGTTGCGGGACTTAACCCAACATCTCACGACACGAGCTGACGACAGCCATGCAGCACCTGTGCGCCGGTTCTCTTTCGAGCACCCCCACCTTTCAGCAGGGTTCCGACCATGTCAAGGGTAGGTAAGGTTTTTCGCGTTGCATCGAATTAATCCACATCATCCACCGCTTGTGCGGGTCCCCGTCAATTCCTTTGAGTTTTAATCTTGCGACCGTACTCCCCAGGCGGTCAACTTCACGCGTTAGCTACGTTACTAAGGAAATGAATCCCCAACAACTAGTTGACATCGTTTAGGGCGTGGACTACCAGGGTATCTAATCCTGTTTGCTCCCCACGCTTTCGTGCATGAGCGTCAGTATTGGCCCAGGGGGCTGCCTTCGCCATCGGTATTCCTCCACATCTCTACGCATTTCACTGCTACACGTGGAATTCTACCCCCCTCTGCCATACTCTAGCCTGCCAGTCACAAATGCAGTTCCCAGGTTAAGCCCGGGGATTTCACATCTGTCTTAACAGACCGCCTGCGCACGCTTTACGCCCAGTAATTCCGATTAACGCTCGCACCCTACGTATTACCGCGGCTGCTGGCACGTAGTTAGCCGGTGCTTATTCTTCCGGTACCGTCATCCTCTCACCGTATTAGGGCAAAAGTTTTCTTTCCGGACAAAAGTGCTTTACAACCCGAAGGCCTTCTTCACACACGCGGCATTGCTGGATCAGGCTTGCGCCCATTGTCCAAAATTCCCCACTGCTGCCTCCCGTAGGAGTCTGGGCCGTGTCTCAGTCCCAGTGTGGCTGGTCGTCCTCTCAGACCAGCTACAGATCGTCGCCTTGGTAGGCCTTTACCCCACCAACTAGCTAATCTGCCATCGGCCGCCCCTTGAGCGAGAGGTCCCGAAAGATCCCCCCCTTTCCTCCTTAGAGCGTATGCGGTATTAATCCGGCTTTCGCCGGGCTATCCCCCACTCCAGGACACGTTCCGATGTATTACTCACCCGTTCGCCACTCGCCACCAGGGTTGCCCCCGTGCTGCCGTTCGACTTGCATGTGTAAGGCATGCCGCCAGCGTTCAATCTGAGCCAGGATCAAACTCTTCAGTTCAATGCCTGTTACTGTTTTCGGTTCCGTTACGAACCGGTCGCTCACTCAACGTACTGACAAGTTCTACTGAGCATCCCCATCACTGGAAACACCCACGCAAAACCTACCTATTTACAAAGTGTGAGACTTGATTACTTTCGCTTTGACCCGAAGCCCGAAGACCCCGGCGCGTCGCCATCAAGCGCCCACACTTATCGGCTGTTAGTTTTTAAAGAACATTCGCAAGAACCGGCGCCCCAACC
>NZ_FCNZ02000082.1 GCF_001544495.1 Caballeronia telluris | reverse complement strand
AAATCGACTTGCGGCTCGCTCGACGCCGTGCCGCCTGCGCCAAACACGTCGGCGGCACGTTCCTGCAACTGCCGCTTCCATTCGGTGATCTGGTTCGGGTGCACATCGAACTGCTGCGCTAATTCGGCTAGCGTCCGCTCACCCTTGACCGCCGCCATCGCCACTTTCGCTTTGAACGCCGCTGAGTGCGTCCGTCGGGTTCTCTTCGTCATCTTCCTAGTTCCTTTGTCGACATTATCGCCGGCTCAGGCCCCGAGCGTTCCATTTATCCGCCTGTCCGAATTTGCGCGGCCACCTCTGAGCGCTACGCACGAATCGGGCGGGCCCAACATCCCAATGACTTTGGCACCCTCCGTCACAATTAGCAGACCAGTCGCGAGTTGATAATCTGCCGAGATCTCACGGCTGTTTGCTCGTATGACAGCACGCACCCCTGGGGATGTCTTCATGCTCTCTTGCTATCCATGATGCACTGCACCACAAAATTCTATCTGGCGTGTGCAAGCGAGCCGGCTCGCCCGGAAAGCTCGTGGTCGTGCGCGTACAGTGATCTTGCTCCCCCGAGACACAAGTGGAACTGCCACTCGCTCGCGGTGGGCTGTTCGGCCGGCCTTCGTCTCACGCGATCAGCGGGGATCGACGGCGGATTCAACCGGTCGATGCAACACCTAGAATCGGCGTGAGCAGCGGAGGTGTTGCAAAAGAAGCAGCGACCGAGAATTTATTACTCCCAGACCCAGAAAGCGCTGATGTGGGACCGATGGCGCAAGGGCGATACGATTCATCAGATTGCCAAACTGTTCGATCGAGGCCATTCTTCGATTCAGCGGATACTATCGGAGACCGGCGGCATCCAGCCCCTGCAAAGGCACCGCGCGCCACGGGCATTGACGCTCGCGGAGCGCGAGGAGATTCCCCGCTCCCTGTTGTCCGGATTATCGATTCGGTCGATAGCCGCCAGGCTGGGACGCGCTCCTTCCACTATAAGTCGCGAGTTGCAGCGCAACGGAGGCCGCCAAGGCTACCGAGCAAGCCAGGCGGATGCGATCGCCTGGGAGCGGGCACGTCGACCGAAGGTTTGCAAATTGGTGCGAAACCAGGCGCTGTCGCGAGTTGTCGCTGCAAAGCTGAAGCTGCAGTGGTCCCCTAAGCAGATTGCTGGTTGGCTCAGACATGTTTATGCGGTCAACAAGGACTATCTGGTGTCGCACGAGACAATCTATCGGAGCCTCTATATTCAAGCTCGTGGCGCCCTGAAAAAGGAATTGCTTGAGCACTTGCGACGCTCTCGAACCATGCGCCGGTCCGGTCATCACACGCTGAAAACTGAGGACCGCACGAACATTCGCGACGCTGTATCGATCAGCGAACGCCCCGCTACGGCGGAGGATCGGGCAATACCCGGGCACTGGGAAGGTGACTTGCTGTATGGCAATGCTACGAGCCAAAATGCAACTCTCGTCGAACGTCAAAGTCGATTTGTGATGCTGGTAAAAGTCGCCAGCAAGGATTCCGAGGCTGTGGTTGACGCGCTGATACGACACGCCAGCAAGTTACCTCCGGAACTATATAAATCGCTGACGTGGGACAGGGGTTCGGAAATGGCCGACCACAACCGCTTTACTGTCGCTACCGACATTGAGGTCTATTTCTGCGACCCACAGCATCCCTGGCAACGCGGTTCTAACGAAAACACGAATGGGCTTCTGAGGCAATACTTCCCTAAGGGTACTGATCTATCTGCCTACTCGCAGACCAAGCTGGATGCCGTAGCCAGGCGGCTCAACGAACGTCCCCGAAAAACACTAAACTTCGATACGCCAGCTGAGCGATTCACCCAAATCGTTGCATCGGCCGGTTGAATCCGCCGCCAATTTCGGCCATACGGCCGAACACTTCGACGGACGTCACAAGGTCCGCGTTACCCAGTTCAGGAACGTTCCGCCCTCCATGTCGCGCGCGGCTTGCGTCGAGGTTGCTACACCGCCATTTTGCAACGCGGTGCTCGCGGCCATCGAGCGCAGCCGAAATCTGTTTCAGGCGAGATGCAGGGCGACACCGTTCGCCCGCAAAACAAACGTACCGAGGCGTTTCCCGTGCGAACGCGGGGAATGACGCGCTCGACGGTTAGCTACTCACGTCAAAACGCGCATCTCTCAGCCTTCACGAAGCGCTCAGTAGGGCGTCGTTTAATGATTATCTCACCAGCAGCGGATCGGCTCGTAGGTCCTTCAACGCAAGGCGTTTTTGGGCAGGAGTCCAGCTCGAATATTCTTGAGAGCGTCGGGATGAGAGCGAACGCTCACCGAGCGACGGTCTTCGCGCCACGCCTAGAAGATGGGGTGCGAGTAGCGAACGTAAAACAGCGTTAGCACGTCTGTCTGAATCGTTCCGCGAGCGAGCGGAAAGCGAAAGTACAAGGCGTGCTGTCGAAAAATCCCCCGTGCGCGGAGCGAGAATGATCGCTAGTCTCGCTCGGCGCGATGGTAAAGCCTCGGTCGTCCCCGCCATGCTATGAGTGAGCAGCAAATACGGAGACCCCGCCATTGACAAACCCGTTCGCCGCACAGCCCGGACAACCGGCCGGCGCTGTGGCGGATGAGTAAGGAACAAAGATAAGCCCCGTTGTCGGATCGATTGCGACCGAGTGAGCGTTATTGCCTGTATTCAAGCGGGTCACGACGCTTCGGGCGCCGGCATCAACGATCGTAAGCACGGGGGTGCAAGGAGATGCGGCCGTGCAGGCTCCGTTCGTCGACGCATTGCCGGACGCCGTCCAGCGGCTCGCCGCGTTGTAATATCGGTTGGTCGCGGCGTCGTATGCGAGTTGATCGCCGCCTCCGGCGTTAAGCGACGCAACAAGCGCCCCGCTCGCACGATTAAAAATCTGCATCAGCAGCGGTGAACCCGTAGTCGCCTCTCTGCAGCCGACGGCGATGTCGGTTCCCGGTCCTAGGGCGAGACCCGTCGGATCGCAATTAGCCTCGGGGTACATTGCAACACCCGAAAGGGACGTGTAATTCTGAGTGCCACCAGACGGTATTGCGCGAATCGCCGCGCCGGGAACCTTTACCAGTTCTCCGTGCGGATTTGCCGTGCTGCCGTCGACGTTTACATAGAAGTTATCGCTAGCCGCGTCATATACACATGCTTCCAGTCCTGCGGTGGGTTTGCCCCCGGCGTCGGTGAATGTCACCTTCGCGACCACGCTCTGAGTCGTGGTGTTTATGAAGGTAGCGAAGGGCGTCTGTTCTTCCGGGCTAGAGATCATGAAGATCCCATGGGTCGCGTCAAGGCAGCCTTCGTCGGCTCGTACACCGGTTGTACTGACCGCAATGTTCTTGAGCACGGAACCCGCCGCCGGGTCGACGATCTTCACGGAATTGACATCTCCGACGTAAATAAGACTGCCGACCGGTGTAGCGCCGTCGGGCCCGGATGTCGCGCTCGGTCCGGGTCCAAGGCCAGCAAACGCAAGGCTGCCACTGCCTTGAATTGCTTTCACGAAGGTCCTGGTCGAGATGTCGATTACGTCCAGCGATGCGTTGTTGCGATCAGTAAAGTAGTAGCGGCTGCCGCTGACAGTCCCGATGTCGAAGGAAAAATTGACGCCTGCCTTTACGTTAGGTACCGTGATATCCGAAACGAAGTGTGGTCCTGTTTGATCGTTATCGTGGCCGCCGCAACCACCCAGTACAACGGCAGCAGCCGCGACCGCTGCCCTCACCCAGATGTATCTTTGCATCGCGATCTCCTTGTCGTTAGACACTGACATCCCGCTGAGCGGCACGTCCGGGCCTGTATAGGCCACCAATATAGGATAGGTAACGCGCTCGGAGGACGAGTGGTATGGTTTTCCCGTGAGCGCGGTCGCCCGGTCGACAGGCAAAAAACAGGATTCGAAGACTTAGCGGGAGCCTACGCTAAGCTAACGCAACGCTGACGTCCATCCCAAACGGAGTTGAACCGTTGGAAAGGTTCAGAGGGGCGAAGTGCTTCTCGCGCTCCCGTCGGGCAGCAACCCTCAAAAACCGTAAGCGCTAATTTGGGTGCACTGGCACGCGCATGAACGTCGCCTGGTGCCGCAAATCTGCTGCGAGGGAAGCGCGACGTATATCTGAGATCTCGCGTATGGGTTTCTGCCGTCAGGCGGCGTCGGTCGAAGCCTGGTACTGCATGAACCGAAATGGCAGTAGGTCGCTTATGTCGGCGTCTTGTGCCCGTTGAGGCAGTTGGGTCAGTACGTGAAGCAGGTACGTGTATGGCTAGACGTTGCACGCGCGGCATGTGGGGACGAGACTGTAGATGACAGCGCTGGCTTTCGCTCCGGCGACCGTGTCGCTGAAGAGCCAAACTTTCGTGCTGGTGGCAAACGGGCGGATGTCCCGTTCCACGATGTTGTTGTCCACTGGGGCTTGCCCGTCGCCGACGACCGGTTGAATCCGCCCAATATACGTCGATTGCTTTCGGGCGACGTTGCCGCGAAGCGGGTGAGCAACCATCGATGGGTACGGCCGGCGACGCCTACCACAACGCAATGTGCGAATCCTTCTTTGGGACGCTTGAAGCAGAGCTGCTTTTGCGCGAAAACTTCGCGACCCATGAACAAGCCCGGCGGTGCATCTTCTCGCTCTTGGAAGGTTGGTACAACGTACGCCGTCTGCATAGCAGCATCGGATATTGTTCGCCGCTCGAATTCGAAAAACTGAACGAGAAGCTAGAAACCGTGTCGTCCTGCGGGTTGCCCACCGCCGGGCAGCGTCGTGGTCGTGAGGAGCGACCCGCCGCCCGGCCGTGGACAACCCGCGAATCAACGCTTAACGGAGGCCGGACCACGATGAATTCCTGACTGCGAATCCGTCCGTCCGAGCGGGTCAACCTCAATGACCGGCACAGTCGCTGGATCAAGGCGGTGATGCAGCGCCGTCATGTGAGCGTCGCGGCAATCGCTCTCGCGAACAAGACGGCGCGAATAGCGTGGGCAGTATTGACGAGCAATGAATGCTTCACATTGGCATAGCGCTTCCTGTAGCGCGCAGACGCAACCCCACTCTCTTCACGAATGCGCAAGAAGCGGCAAGCATGGCGAACCGGTCGGACCGGCGCTCGTAGATCCTGATATATCCGGCGGCTGCGGTACGAAGCCAAGAGGCCGATGAGGGACAAGCGCGCAAACTTCCATGATGGCTCGTGCTGATTGCAAGCACATCAAAAGCCGAATGTACGGACGCAGTCGAGACCTTCAATATGCACGCCGATCTTGCTCATAGGCGGGAGTCCATGTACGGATATAGTGCTGCAGCCCATCCTCTTCGTCTAAACACACGAAAACCTTCGCAAATGGGAGGCGTTCATATAGCTAACCATGTCCGGAATCTGTCCGCGTCGGTCGGCCGCGCGAGCGCGGCATGCGGGTACTGTGGCCGTGGCGCAGGCAGGCAATCAATTGGCGGCGCAACTCGCCGCGCGGCTGAGCGTAGATAGCCGTGTAGATGGTCGTGCGATACGTGCTGGGTCGGGTCGGTCGAATACGTGCGCTTGAGTGTGTCCGATATCCGCTGGGGCGACACTTCCACTCGAGCAAGGTGACAACAACCCGCCGGCAAACGCCTTGCAGGCAAAGCTTGACGGGGCGGCGCGCGCGCTACGGCGGGAGGCGCACAGCCCTTGAACTGGCACTGATGCGTAGCCGGCAGGAGTGCGGATTTCGGCGATGGTGATCTGTCGTTTCGGCGAACGTGATCAGTCTGGAAGGTGGTGTTGCGCGGTCAAGCGACGCCGGCAGAGTAGCGGCTCGGTCAGCCGCAGTAGGAGATAGTCACGAATACTTTCGTGTTACTGATCTGTGTAGTGCTCTCCGCAAACGCATTTGCAGAATGTGCGACGAACGCCCGTGGTGAAGCGGTATGCGGCAACGGGCACACTGCCGGCGGTTATAACCAGAAAAGCGGTACCGCCTGGACGTCCCAGACTAACCAGAACGATGTACGAACGAGCCAGACAAATCGAGGCGGCGAGGCGGAGACAAAACAAGGAGGAAAACAATATGTAGGAGGACGGGCGTCGTTGGCCGCATCGGCGGTAGTAAAGGGCTGCTCCGCGCTCGTAAGCTGCGTTTGCGCTCAAGCTTGAACAACCGTCCGGTGTGGATCCCCGTACGAAAGTTGATGGCGCGGTCGGCG
>NZ_FCNZ02000081.1 GCF_001544495.1 Caballeronia telluris | reverse complement strand
AATACATCTACCGGAAATATGGTCGCGACAGGGCTGCTATCGCCGCAGCGGTATCAACCTATCGGCCGCGCGGTGCTTTGCGCGAGACCGGAAAGGCGCTCGGCATTGACCCGCAAATCGTCGACAAGGTTGCGAAGTCACACCAGTGGTTCGACCATTCGCAGGACCTGTTGCGTCGGTTCGCAGAATCGGGCCTGGACCCTGAGAATCCACTTATCGATTTGTGGGCAAAGTTGGCGGCTCAGATTCTTAACTTTCCTCGGCACCTGTCGCAGCACTCCGGCGGCTTCGTTATCAGTCGAGGCAAGCTCACACGTCTGGTGCCGGTTGAGAACGCAGCGATGGCGGACCGGTCCGCGATTCAGTGGGACAAGGACGACCTCGAAGCGTTGGGTCTCTTGAAGATAGATGTACTTGCTCTCGGCATGCTGTCAGCAATTCGCCGGACGCTCGACATCATCTCCGAGCAGCGCGGGGAGCGGTTTGAGATGCAGGACATTCCCGCTGAGGACGAAGCGACGTACGACATGATTTCGCTCGCCGATACTGTCGGCGTCTTCCAGATTGAATCGCGCGCACAGATGAGCATGCTGCCTCGCATGAAACCGCGCGAGTTCTACGACCTGGTCATCGAGGTGGCCATCGTACGGCCTGGGCCAATTCAGGGCGGCGCCGTCCATCCGTATCTAAGACGGCGGCAAGGTTTCGAGCCGGTGACTTACCCCAGCGATGCCTTGAAGACTGCACTCGGGCGAACGCTTGGCGTGCCAATCTTTCAAGAGCAGGTCATGCAGGTCGCCATCCTGGCTGCTGGTTTTACGCCAGGGGAAGCGGACCAACTCCGCCGCGCCATGGCCGCATGGAAGCGCAAAGGCGGACTCGAGAAATACTACGACCGCATCGTCCTCGGAATGCAGGACCGTGGATACGAGAAGGACTTCGCAGAAGCCATCTTTGAGCAAATTAAAGGCTTCGGCGAGTACGGCTTTCCGGAGAGCCACGCGGCGAGTTTCGCGCTGCTCGTGTATGCAAGCAGCTGGCTAAAATGCCACGAGCCGGCCGCGTTCCTCGCTGCGATGCTGAATAGTCAGCCGATGGGCTTCTATTCTCCGTCGCAGCTGTTGCAGGACGCGACGCGTCACGGAGTGCAGGTCGTTCCTGTAGATGTCACCATCAGCGGATGGGATTCGGTGCTCGAGAAGCAAACAAATTCAGAGATGGCGGTTCGCCTTGGCCTGTCATTGCTGAAAGGGATGAAGGACGGCACGGCAGAACGTATTGAAGCAGCTCGAGCCGTGAAGCAATTCTCGAGTGTCAGTGACCTTGCGAGACGCGCGCAGCTCGACCGTCGCGACTTGCAGGTCCTTGCTGCAGCAAATGCGCTTTCGTCGCTGGCGGGAAATCGGCGGGAAGCGCTTTGGCAATCCGTTGCGGCGGTCCCGGACCGCGACATCCTTGCTGAAGCTCGTATTGACGATGAGACACCGGTGCTCGGCGCGCCGTCGGAGGCTGAGACTATCGTTGCTGACTACAACTCGACGGGACTCACGCTTGGGCGCCATCCGCTTTCTTTGCTGCGCCCGGCACTGCTCGAGCAACGACTGATGCCAGCCTCAACGCTGATGACCTATCGAAACGGTCGACTCGCTCGCGGATGTGGACTGGTTACGGTGCGTCAGCGACCAGGCACTGCGAAAGGCGTCATGTTCGTCACCATCGAAGATGAGACCGGGAACGTGAACGTCATCATATGGCCGTCATTGCTGGAACGGCAGCGACGGGAAGCACTTGGAGCAGCCTTGCTGGGCGTCTATGGGACGTGGCAGTGCGAAGGCGAAGTTCGCCATCTGGTTGCACACCGGCTGGTCGATATGTCGCACCTACTGGGCGGACTGAACACAGTAAGTCGTAACTTCTGCTGAGACACGTGGTGATGGCCAAACGAGGTGCGGCCGACCGCGGCCTGCGGCCAATCAACGTTACAGTTTCGGTCCTGCGGGAAATCACCCGGTCTTTTGTAGCATCATTGAGAACATGTTGCGACGAACGGCGCGCATCTATTTGAGCAGAAGAATGAATCGAAGCGAAGGAAACCGTGACGAGACTGCAGCCGCAGCACGGGTGGCGGAGGCCGCCCGCGAGGTGCAGTCCGCTTCCGTTGCTCTTGAAGAGCATTACAACAGGGAGCCGGGCGACGCTCCGCCTACCTTGCTGCTAGCCCGTTTCGCGGTTGCGATGTCGGAGCTTCAGCAAGCTAGGGAGTCGTTCGACAAAATACTCGGCTCAACAGGAACCAGCTTGCCGCGTTGAGCATTGCGAGGAGGTCGATGAGGTCCGACGCCCATATCCGAACCAAAAAGGGCTAACCTTCCTTCAACCAAGTCGGCGCGCGATTCCCGATTCCGGTCGGCGGTTGGGTGGCTGTAATTGTGTCCGCAAGATTGAAACTCTGCCGCGCTGCCTAGGTCCGAGGGGTAGTCACTTCTGGAGGCCATATGCTCGAACTCTCTGGCGATGCCGTGCTAATAGTAGTCGAAGTGGACACTCAGGAAGAGGAGCGCATTGTCTTGACGGCAAAGGACTTCCATACAGAGAAGCGCTCGATGCTGGACGATGACGTTATGCGCGACGACGAAGACGGTGAATACGTCGCCGACGCGAGTGCCCTCGGGTACGATTTCAGGGTTGTCGCCACGCCACCGAATACTCTTGAAATCGAGGGCGAACCAGAAGAAATCCGCATCGAGATTGCTGAGAATCACATGGAATTTGTCGAACCAGCCGACGACGAAGACGAAATCGAAGACTGAGTCCTAGCGCCTTGTGAGGCCTGTCGTCTACCAGCTGCGGAACTCTATAATGGCCGTTGTTCTCTGCATGGAGCGCGTCTTCATCTAGGCCCGTCGCACGCGACGGGCTTTTTTTCCAAATGTGCGTGGCTTCCGCTCAGGTCGACGGACGCGCGAAGGGGTTGATTGGCTGAACCTTGTCTCGGTCATTGACGCGCTCGAGCATCTGGACCTTGCCGCAATCCTCGACCAGTGCCTCAAGTCCCCGCACGATATTTGCCTCAATCGCTTGCAGCCCAGCCCCTCCCTTGAAGCTCGCACTGAATGCGGTGTGCCACCGATACTGGAAGAATGCGGAGACTTCTTGAATCCGCGCAGGCGTATCGGAATCTGTGAACACAACTGACCCTGGCGAGAACACGTCGTAGAAGATGACGTGCGGGTAGTCTGTTTGCACAGCGACGCTCGGCTCGTCGCTGATGAGCAGGCAGGCGAGCAGCTGAATTGAGCCTTTCATGCCCTTCGGGGTTTTGAACACCCAAATACGCTTGGGCAACCGCTCTGAAAGAGCGACGAGCTTCGTGCTATTGGAGCCTAGAGTACCGACCTGGCCGTTCTTAACGTTCTCCTCGAAGCTCGGCGAGTGAAAGAAAATATCCATCCGATGCTTACCCATCCTCGTTGATTGTAATATCTTGCAACGGTAATGGTATCAATTTCGCCCTTGAACTCGGTGACAAGCCAGTCATGTAACGTTGCTTGCGAGCAGTATCGCCACGTCCGCCAACTCAGAAGAGCGCTCGTGGTCTCGTCGAGCGCTGTCGACACACTGGACTTACCTTTTCTGCGCACAGCCATTCACGCTTTTACGCCCTATCAAAGCGTCGTTACAATCGGCTAATCTGAGCGGGGATTGTGACAGCCTTGTCCTGAGGCGGAATCCAGCAGAAGAATCCTGTGTGAACCCCTCAGCCTGCGGAGGTTCCTGATGCTTCGAGCAGTCGTTACCAATTTCGCAAGTCCACCAGTCCTCACGCTGGAAGAGGCCAGAAGGCCCGTTCCCGGAAAAGGCGAAATTCTTGTTCGAGTAACGGCCACAGCCCTCGGCTTTGTCGACGGGCTTATTGCCCAAGGCAAATATCAGATGAAGCCCCAGCTTCCATACGTTCCCGGAGGTGAGATTGCCGGAGTTGTTGAGGAGGTAGGCGAAGGCGTCAGCGGTTTGAAGGAGGGCAGCAAAGTTGCCGTCTGGCAGTTCGGCGGTGGGCTCGCTGAATACGCACTCGCAAACGCGGATGAGTCGATTGCTCTGCCCGAAGGCATCGACGAAAAGGTCGCAGCGAGCGCCCTCGTCGACTACTTAACGGCGCACTATGCTCTGTTCGTCAGAGGTGCTCTGCAGGCCGGCGACACCGTCTTGGTCTTAGGAGCCGCGGGCGGGGTTGGACAAGCGGCGGTGCAACTTGCAGTTTCTGGTGGGGCGCGGGTCCTAGCCGCAGTCTCATCCCAAAGTAAGGCCGCGAGGGCTAGGGAACTAGGAGCGGTAGATGTGCTCGTTCTCGGTTCCGACGGCCCGCCATTGCGGGACCAACTTCGCGCAATCGCGGCAGATGGAGCGATTGATGTAATCGTTGACCCGGTGGGAGGCGTCGATTCTGAGCCGTCGTTCCGCTCTCTTGCCAAGAGTGGCAGGCACTTAGTCATCGGATTTGCATCAGGAAGCATACCGAAACTGCCGACGAATCTCGCGTTACTCAAGTCGGCAAGTCTTGTCGGTGTCGACGTTCGTCATTTCGTGGACGGGCACAAAGCAGAAGCGTTTGCCGCAGCGCAAGCGCTGTTCCAACGTTTTGCAGATGGAGTCTTACAGCCCGTCGCGTACATCGAACACTCGTTGGACGAGGCTCAGGAAGCCTTCACGACGCTTGCCGCGCGCAACAAGGTAGGGAAGGTATTGGTTAAGCCATAGACGGGTTAGGACGCGGATACAGCCATATCCCCGACAATGGCTTTGCGATGGCCCGTTATGAGCGGGGCATTCACGCTTCTCCTATCAGACGACAACCGACTTCCAGTCCCAAGCACTTGAGTCGGCCTCCAAACCTTTGCCCGGTCAGCAGCCGATTTCAAGAATCCTGATTTCGTCGATGTAGTGATTCACACTCGTATCGACACCGATTTCGGCTCGTTGATGGCGACCCGCTTTTCGAAGAAATGGAACGCTCCCTCGCCGCGTCTCCATCCATTGTCTTGCCCACTATCACCCTTGACGGGGATGCGGATGGCGTCGCGGAGGCGAGAAGCGGCACGGCTGGACTCAAGCGATTTACGGGTCGTCGTGAAAATCGCGTGATTCCCGACGTTGAACATTGAGCGCCTTGATGCGTTTCGACTTGAAACCGCCCATCGGTGGAGGTTGTCACTACCGGGAGTTCGCGTTGACGCGCTTCTATGACTTTGCGCCTCGGCCCGACGACGCAGCGGCACCCGCAATAAAAAACGCGGCAGAGTGCGCCGCTTAAGGCAACGTTAGCTGCTTTGGTGAGTCGGCGTAACCACATTCGAGCGGGCGAAGGCCTTCTGATGGCTGCGGTCATTTGTTGAAGTGCCATGACACTTTATGGTCGACGATGGCCGCGCCTTCGTCTATTCCCGGGGCTTGGAGTGGTTTGAATGTGAACGGCGCATTGCCGGTGATGCCTTCATACTTCCCAGTGCCTCCAGTCAGGACGTGTACTTTTGAGGTGTAGTCGAAAGTACTGAAAATTTTATCGCCGTCGGCGTCGGTTTCGACGCAGTTACCCTGGCCGGCAACTTTCCCCGCGAGGTTCTGCACATAAAGAAGGCACCGAACGGCCAGGCTGTCGAAGTAAGGCTTTCCTTCGGAATTCCGGGTGATTCCTAGTACTTCTCGAATAGAAGTATTGTCGTTAGTGCCGAGCGTTTGCTTCGCCACAAGGTGAGAGGTGAAGTAAGCCGTGTAACTCGTGGTTCCTTCTCGAGGTAAGCTTGCTACTGGTGCGTTGGCCTCCTGAGCTACAACGGTTGTGGCGGCGGCCAGTTGTAGCGCCACACAGGTCAAGAATGCATTAGATTTCTTCATAGCTCTCTCTCCACCAGGTGCCTTCTCTGCTATCGACCTGCGAGCGAGGGTCGATTAAGCCGCGCAAAGACAGCCGAACAGGAGCGTGCGCCACGCTGCTTTTGAATACTTAGATAAACAGGCTTCGCACCTCGCAGGAATTGACAGCCTACTCTTTCTCATCGCACGAAATAGCCCCGTGACTTGAGAGCCCACGACCGCACGTAAGCGTCGTCGGCGATACGGTGCCCAGCCCCTTTTCCTTCACGAAGCAGCGTCAGTATCGCGTCTAGGCCCTCGGGGAGCATCGACTCATGCCAATCTATTAGCATCTGTCACGGATCGGCGTAATGACGCCGGGGATGATCGCCGTAATGGCGCCAGTTTGAAGTGAAGTAAAACGCGGATT
>NZ_FCNZ02000080.1 GCF_001544495.1 Caballeronia telluris | reverse complement strand
AGTCCGGCGGGGCCGCCGCCGACGATCACGACGTCATATTCCATCGACTCGCGGGGGCCGTACTGCTCGATGAGACTTTGATCACTCACGGTATGCTTTCCATCAAATAGGTCTGATCTGGTCATCGCGGCGGATTGTCTCGCGCGATCTCAGGAAGATGTGCCCATCCTATCGCCGAACAGGCAAGCGACCGCTCTCAGAACCTGCCCATTTAATGACAAATCCTGCCACTGCGTGACGAGTTACTCGTAGTTGACGACACGACCCATCGCGATGCGACGCGTTTTTCGCGCACAGCGATTGATGGAGATACGCAAACGGGCGGCACGATCGGCCTGCTCACCCGGATGGTGAATTGAATTAGCCGCGACTGCATCCGAGCACGCAAGGGAGCCCGACGCGCGGCTGCAACTTCATTGATTGACGGCGTCCTTGAAAGCCTTGCCTGCCGTGAACTTGACGGTCGTCGCGGCGGCGATCTCGATCGTTTCGCCAGTCTTCGGATTGCGTCCGGCGCGAGCCGCGCGTGCGCCGGTTGCGAACGTGCCGAAGCCGATCAACTGCACGGTCTCGCCTGCTGCAACGGTTTTCGAAACGGCAGCCAGCACCGCATCGATCGTCTCGGCGGCAGCGTTCTTAGCGATGCCCGCTTCCGATGCAACGGCATCGATGAGTTCCTGCTTATTCATGTTCGCTTCCTTACGAAGGTTAAGGCTGGCCCAGATGGACTCGGCGCCCGCTACCTTACCGGACGAACTGCCGCCACGCAAACGAAGCCAGTTTCGATTGCAGGAAACCTGTCGCCTTGATCACCCACGCAGGAAGCATGTTTCGATGCCTGCTATCGACTCATGGACGGTGCGTCTTTCATCTCGACGCACCGTGTCCCGCCCGCTTTCCCCTTTAACCAAGCCAGCGCTTGATCGTATTCGCCATCACGTTCGTCGAGATGCCGTAGCGATCGTGCAAGGTCGGCAACGCGCCCGCCGCGAGGAATTCATCGGGCAGCGCGATCTGGCGATACATGGGCGTGACACCCGCCGTCAGCAGCGTGGTCGCGACGGCTTCGCCGAGGCCGCCGATCACCGAGTGATTCTCCGCGACGACGACCATCCGCCCCGTGCGTCGCGCTTCGCGCAGGATCGTCTCCGTGTCGAGCGGCTTGATGGTCGGCACATGCAGCACTGCAACGCCGACGTTGTCCGCTTCGAGCGCCTTGGCCGCTTCGAGCGCGCGCATCGTCATGATGCCCGATGCGATCACCAGCACCTCGGCGCCGTCGCGCAGCAGCTTCGCCTTGCCGAGTTCGAACTGGTAATCGTACTCGTCCAGAACGGCCGGAACATTGCCTCGCAACAAGCGCGCATACACGGGCCCCTTGTGCGCAGCGATCGCCGGGACCATTTGCTCGATGTCGAGCGCGTCGCACGGATCGATGACCGTCATGTTGGGCATCGCGCGCATCAAGGCAAGATCTTCCGCCGCCTGATGGCTCGGGCCGTAGCCGGTCGTGAGCCCCGGCAAGGCGCAGACGATCTTCACATCGAGATTGTCTTCGGCGATCGCCTGATGCATGAAGTCATACGCGCGGCGCGTCCCGAACACGGCGTAGGTCGTCACCCACGGCTGCGCGCCCTCGTGCGCGAATCCGGCTGCCGCGCCCATCAGCAGTTGCTCGGCCATGCCCATCTGGTAGTAGCGCTCGGGGAACTCCTTCGCGAAGATGTGCAGGTCGGTGTACTTGCCGAGGTCGGCCGTCATGCCGACCACGTTCTGCCGCGCACGCGCCAGTTCGACAAGCGCATTCCCGAACGGCGCCGAGCGCGTGACCTGCCCTTCGCTCGCAATCGACGCGATCATCGCCGAGGTCTTCAGGCGCGGCTTCTTCGTCGTGGTGTCGTTCATGCTTGTCTCCCTTCGTCGAGCGCGGCAAGCGCGAGTTGCCATTCATGCGGATCGACGCGGATAAAGTGATTCTTCTCGCGCGCTTCGAGGAACGGCACGCCGCACCCCATGCGCGTATCGCAGACGATCATGCGCGGCTGCGGTTCCGGATGATTGCGTGCGTTGTCGAACGCGGCCTTCACGGCATCGATGTCGTTGCCGTCCACGCGTTGCGTGTACCAGCCGAACGCTTCGAGCTTTTCGACGAGCGGCTCGAACGCCATGATCTGCGTCGACGGGCCATCGGCTTGCTGATTGTTGACGTCGACCATCGCGATCAGGTTATCGAGCTTCCAGTGAGCCGCCGACATGATGCCTTCCCAGATCGCGCCTTCATCGAGTTCGCCATCGGAGAAGAGCGTATAGACGAACGCGTCCGAACCTTTGCGCTTCAAACCGAGGCAGCGGCCCACCGCGATCGTCAGACCGTGGCCGAGCGAGCCGCCCGACATCTCCATGCCCGGCGTATAGGCAGCCATGCCGGACATCGGCAGACGGCTGTCGTCGCTGCCGTAGGTTTCGAGTTCTTCCGGCGGCAGGAAGTCTGCTTCGAAGAGCGCCGCATAGAGCGCGATTGCATAGTGGCCGTTCGAGAGCAGGAAGCGGTCACGCCCTTCCCAGTCGGGATTCTCGGGCTGGTAACGCATCGCGCCGAAGTAGGCGATGGCCAGCACGTCGGCGATATCGAGTGCCTGGCCGATATAGCCTTGCCCCTGCACTTCACCCATCAGCAAGGCGTTTCTGCGAATCCGATAAGCGCGCTCGGCGAGCGTCACCGCATCTGATGACGGACTGTTCATGGTGTCTCCTTGAAATGAAAGCGGTTCTTTGAAGCAAACGGTGTCAGCGATTGACGGTCTTGGCCGGCACGAGGAAGACCAGGCCCGCGCCGATGACGACAGCGACGGAGATGAAGAGGAGTCCCGCCGTCGACTTGCCGGTGAAGTCGTTCAACCAGCCGACGATGGCCGGCGAGAAGAAGCCCGCGAGATTGGCGAAGCAGTTCACCGCGGCGATACCCGCTGCGGCCGACATGCCTCCGAGCACCGCGGTCGGCAGGGACCAGAATTGCGACGAGGCAGCGAGGATGCCTGCAGCGGCCACGCTGACGCATACCAGCGACGCGCCCACGCCGCCGAGCATCGGCAACGTTGCAAAGCCTGCTGCTGCGACGAGCATCGGGATTGCCAGATGCAGGCGCCGTTCACGATGACGGTCGGCGCTTGCGCCCACGAGGGGAAGCGCAATGATCGCGCAGAGATACGGAATGGCGGTGAACACACCGACCCACAGGGGATCGGCGACGCCAGACTTGCGGATGATCGTCGGCAGCCAGAAGGTGAGGCCATACTGGCCGAGCACGACGCAGAAGTAGATCCCGGCCATCAGCCACAAGCGACGGTCGCCGATGAAGGACTTGATGGAAACGTGAGCGACCTTGTGCGCATTGTCGTTCTCGACGTTCCTTGCGAGGAGCGCCTTTTCCGCATCGGTCAGCCACTTCGCGGAAGCGATGCCGTTATCGAGGTAGAACAGGATCGCGATGCCAAGGCAAAGCGACGGCAACGCTTCGAGGATGAACAGCCACTTCCAGCCCGCGAGGTCGTGCACGCCCTGGAACGCATGCATGATGTAACCCGAGAGCGGTCCTCCGACGATGCCTGCGAGCGGTATCGCCATGAAGAAGATGGAGAGCGCCTTGGCGCGCCGTGCCGAAGGAAACCAGTACGTCAGATAGAGGATCACGCCCGGTGCGAACCCCGCCTCGGCGACACCGAGCAGAAAGCGCAGGACGTAGAACGTAGTGGGCGTCTTGACGAAGATGAAGCATGCGGAGATCACCGCCCACGTCAGCATGATGCGGGCGAGCCAGTTGCGTGCGCCCACCTTGTGCAACATGAGATTGCTTGGCACCTCGAAGAGGAAATAGCCGAGAAAGAAAATGCCGGCGCCGAAGCCGTACACGGTCTCGCTGAATCGCAGGTCATTGAGCATTTGCAGTTTCGCAAAGCCCACGTTGACGCGATCCAGATACGCGCCGAGATAGCAGAGCATCAGGAACGGTATCAGGCGCCGCCCGACCTTCGCATAGGTTTTCGATTCAAAGCTCGCCGAATCGGCGAACGACGCAACATCGGCCGTCACTGACGGCGCGGTGGATTTCGCTTTCATGTTTGTCTCCTGTCGGCCGGAGTTAGCGCTTTAGCGCTTACTCCGGCCCCATGCAACGCAGTTGCGGTCGGCCGGAGTTAGCGCTTTAGCGCTTACTCCGGCCCCATGCAACGCAGTTGCGGTCGGCCGGAGTTGGCGCTGTCGGCCGGAGTTGGCGCTTTAGCGCTTACTCAGGCCCCATGCGCTTACTCTGGTCCCATGCAACGCAGTTGCATTGACCCGTCCGCCGCGATCGCGACGGACATCGTTCTCAATGAATCAGCATGCCGCCATTAACATCGAGCGTGATGCCAGTGAGATAGGCAGATAGTTCGCTCGAAAGAAACAGACATGCGTTAGCAACGTCGCCGGCGTCGCCGAGACGGCCGAGCGGGATGCCCTTGATGATGTCGGCGCGCATGTCGGTCGTGAGCTTGTCGCCGGTGATGTCGGTCTGGATCAGGCCCGGCGTGATCGAGTTCACGCGGATGTTGTCCGAGCCGAGTTCGCGTGCCATCGCACGCGCTAGGCCGAGTACGCCCGCCTTGGCGGCGCTGTAGTGCGGACCGCCGAAGATGCCGCCTCCGCGTTGCGCGGAAACCGAAGACATGCAGACGATGCTGCCGCTCTTTTGCTTGCGCATCTGCGGAATGACCGCTTGCGACATGTAGAGCGTGCCGCGCAGGTTCACGTCGACGACGGCATCGAAGTTGGCGGCCTCGATGTCCATTGTCTTCAGGGGCTGCGTGATGCCCGCGTTGTTGATCAGGCCGTCGACGCGTCCGTACTTCTCGATGATCGCCTTCGCGGCCGCGATGCAGGCTTCCTTGTCCGTCACGTTGCAGGCGAGGCCGAGGTGTGCGTCGCCGAGATCGCGCGCAGCGCTTTCGGCGTCTTCCTTGCGCAAGTCCAGGATGACCACTAGCGCGCCCTGCGCTGCGAGCGCCCTGGCGGTTGCCTTGCCGATGCCGCGCGGCGACGCTGCGCCTGTGACGATGACTACTTTGCTGTCGAGCAACATGCTTGTCTCCATTGATCGTGTTGGTTTGGTAGACGCAGTTTCTGCGCTCGGACCATTGCGATCAATGCAGTTCGACTCAACTATCGCTGAAAAAAATTCAGGTATCGCGGCTCACTTCGTACTCGGCCCAAGCCAAAAACTTGGCGACGCGCGGCAGATCGGCGTTCTGGGAAGGGTAAACGAGGTGATGCGCTCCGACCTCCACCGCATAGGTGCGATCGAAGACCGGTACGAGCGAGCCTCGCTTGAGATGACACGACGCGAGCATCGTGCTTTCGAGTGCGATGCCGTGTCCCAACGCCGCCGCTTCCAGCGACATGTACGAGCGGTCGAACGAAAAGTCGTATGCCTTGCGCGAGACCGCGACGCCGAACTTGCCGAACCATTGCTTCCACTGCACGAGCGGCGTTTCCGAAAAGATCAGGCGCCGTTCGAGCAGATCTTCGGGCGTGCGCACCGGATGCCGTCTCAGGTAGTCTTCCGATGCAAGCGGCGCAACGAACTCATGGCGCAGCGTCTTGACCTCGCCGTCTGTCCAATGAGCGTAGCCGTGCCGGACGTCGAGGTCGTAGTAGCCGGAGGTGAAGGACACATCTTCGTACGAGCAGGCGAGGTTCAATTGGATGTCGCCGTTGGCTTCCTGAAACGAAGCGAGCCTCGGCAACAGCCACATCAACCCGAAGCTCGGACTGGAGTGAATGCGCAGAATTTCGACGCCCGTCTGGCTGGATGCCCGCTCCGTCGCGCGGCTCAAATCGGCGAGCGAGCCGGTGACGTCGGCCAGATACTGCTGGCCCGTCGGCGTCAGGACGAGTCCGCGTCCGAGCCTCGTAAAAAGCGCTCGTCCGACCATGGATTCAAGATTGGCGAGCTGATGACTGACCGCCGATGGCGTTAACCCTAATTCATCGGCCGCCCGGTTGACGCTCTTGGTCCGGACCACACTCTCGAACGCGATGATGGCTTTTAGTGGCGGGATGCGCATTGTTCCTGACCGCAGGGTGGCGTCCTGCTTCGCTGTTGGCGGTCCGGGAAATGTCGCGCATACGCGAGGGAAAGGCAAGCCGGGCTTCGACGATTTCGACCGGGCCCATGCGTTCAAACCCCCGCGATGCGAAGCCAGCCAGGGCACGGCGCGTTGACTCTCGACTTGCGAGCCGGCAGTCGCCGGCCGCTCGTTACTCGCGCTGGTTCAGACAGCGCGGCGCACCATCAATTCCTTGATCTTGCCGATCGCCTTTGTCGGATTGAGCCCCTTCGGGCACACAT
>NZ_FCNZ02000079.1 GCF_001544495.1 Caballeronia telluris | reverse complement strand
CGCGGACGAGTCGCTCTATGCCTCCAAACGTGCGGGCCGCAATCGAGTAACCGTAGCACACATCAATCTTGCGCATGCAGGCGCCCCCGACTTGACAAGCAAGACGCCTGTCCGGCGATAGCCGACGCGGATAGGCGTTTCTGACGGTCGTGGTGGTGGTCCTTTCCGCCGCCAGAAGTATAAAGGTGATTCTCTCCTTTAATCGCTGAGTTGCTCCGGTGCTTCTAGGGCG
The DNA here is from genome assembly GCF_001544495.1 of Caballeronia telluris. Taxonomy (GTDB): domain Bacteria; phylum Pseudomonadota; class Gammaproteobacteria; order Burkholderiales; family Burkholderiaceae; genus Caballeronia; species Caballeronia telluris. The sequence goes on along the minus strand of NZ_FCNZ02000079.1, from coordinate 6,247 downwards.
AACTGGATTCTCTTGGTCATCCGCGGCCTGCGCGCGCTTTGGCAAGTTACCCACGTGCTCGCCGAGAGTGCTCGGTCAGAATTTTCTCCGAGAGCTTTCGCCTCAGGAACCACTTGGTCTCGCAGCCACGCCTCGATTGCGCAGCACTTCCGTGTCAGATGCATAGTTTCTGCGGGCGATCTTCTCTCGCACAAACTCTTCTACTTCGTTCGGCAACGTAATACTTATCCATTGTAAGGTTCCATCCCGGCTCGAGCGGATAGGTTTTGCTGCTCGCCAGATTGACGGCTTCGCCCTCGCCCGCAAAGATGTAGTTCGCCTCGATGTGGTGCTTGTATTCGAGTTCGAGTTCCGAGCCTTCTGGCACAGTGGTATCGTGCAACGAAAACCCGACATTGTCGCTTGCTGTCCCAGCCCTTGCCTGATGCTGCCGGGTGCCGATAGTAGTGAATCGCCCTTAAAATTCGCGCCGGTTTTAAGTTTCCCTGATACGGGGTATTAGCGACCGATCGGTCTGAAAACCCGATTCTTGTCGAGCGTGGCAGCATCAGGCGTCCTATGCCCTTGTTCTTTGATGGGCGCCAATTTGCTTTCCTCCAGAGCGGGTCCGGTGTAGCGCCCGCGTGGCCTTATGACTTTGCCAACTCGAAGTTGTTCGATGCAATGCGTGAGCAGCCCAACGCTACGGGCAGTTGCAAAGAGTGCGAACGAGGCGTCCCCCGGAAGCGCAAGTTGTGCCGCCAAAGCAGCAAGCGCAACGTCGACATTCGGCATCAATCCAGTGAGCTCGACCACCCTCTCGATGAATGATGCAATTTCTTTCGGCGGGGTAAGACGATCTAGTAATGCCCGCGCTCGAGCGTCTCCATCCGGATAGAGATGGTGTCCAAAACCAGGAATGGGGATGGCGGTCTGCAAGTGATGACTGACAACGTGTTCAGGACCCAATCGTTCGACGTTGTCAAACACGGCCCGCACTCGACCTGATGCGTCCCCATGCAGGGGACCTGAAAACGTGGCCAGACCGGTCAACAGACAGCCTGGTAAGGATGCACCTGTCGATGCGGTGATTCTTGCCGCGAAGGTTGAACTCGTCAGTTCGTGGTCGGCCACGAGCACCAATGCCCTTCGAATAAGATCGGCCCCCTCGCTCCCTTGCCCCCAGCCCTGCGCCAGACGTTCGTGGATGAACTTCTCCTTCGCGTCACCTTGTGCCCCAAACGCCTGCGCCACGAGAGCCACGAGTCTTCCGATCTCCGCGTGTAGCGCGCTGTCCGTTCGCCCGTGCGTGGAATGCCCGTTGGCCGCCAGGGCAGCGAGGCTCGTGAATGCACATTGCCTGCCACGCTCGTCTCCCTGGAGCGAGATACCAATAGTCTCGAAGAAAACCGGCGTCTGGGTGTTCCAGAGGATGCCAGCGACATCTTCAAGCGTTGCGGTCTCCGAAAGAAGGATGCTGTCGCGTCCACGATAAAAGGCGCGGCCTTTCGAGAAAGTTGTGATGCCGCTATAAACGCAAGGTTCTGAGCCGAATATCGTGCCGGCGGCCAACGCTTCACGTTTGCGGCCCACCTGTTTCTTCCGGCAAAGCACGGCAACATCCTCGGCACGATAAAGGCTCTTGCGTGGATCGTGAGGATCGGGAATCACGGCGATGCTGCCTCGGCTGACATAGGCATAAACGGTTTGTGCTTGTACGCCGAGCTGTCGCGCCGCTTCGATGAGGGTGATCCAGGTTCGCATGAGATTGAGGCGCCACGTCCAATGGGACTAAATGGCATGACGCTCACACGCCGCGTGGGAGCACCATGATTTGAGCCTCAATTCTGTCGCTTTTTCAGCTAAATGTCATCTCGCTCGGCCTGCGTTCGAGAATTTCGACCAGGATGTTGCCAGGCGATCGGACGAAACAGCAACGCACGCCCGGACGGACTTGTTTGATGGGTTCGACGATGTCCGCCTCACACTTCACGAGGTGGTCGAACGCCGCGTCGAGATCATCAACGGTCACGCCGAAATGACCGATGCCCTGCATTCGCGCGTCCGTCGGAAGTTGGACCGTGTGCGCGTCCGCCAGTGGCGTAATGAACAGATTGATGCTGCCGATGCGTAGATCGACCCGACCAGGACGGCGGATGATCTCAGCGCTTAGACAACGAGCGAACCAGGCCGCTGTGGCTTCAGCATCGCTAGAACACAGCTGCAGATGGTCCCACTTGAATTCGATCATGCGGTCTTGATTCATGGTGGTGTGTTTGATCAGAGTTCGATTCGGGTGAGCTTGCCAAGCAGAAGCGAATACGACAGCGTGCCGATGAGGCAGAACACGCCCATCAAATTCAAGGCCCAATAAAAGTGTCCCGTGTGATGCGTGATATAGCCGATCATGAGCGGCGTCGTGACGCCTGCGATATTTGCCGCCAGACTGGTGATGCTGCTAGTCAGACCGACGTATTGTCGAGGTGCGATTTCCGACACGGCCGCCCATGACATCGAGCCCACCCCTTGCGCAAAAAATGCGATTGTCAGGATAGCAATAACGAGTTCGTTAGACTCGACGAAGTTGACGAAGATGATTGTCGAACCAAGCAAAGTACCGATGACCAGGGGTGCTTTGCGAGCCGTCGAGATCGACACGCCGCGTCGGATAAAGAAATCGGACAGCGATCCGGCCAAAAGGATGCCGCACGTCGCCCCAAGAAAAGGAAGGGCCTGAAAAATTCCGACCTTTATCATCGACATATGACGCGCTTCGATCAGATAGGTCATGAACCACGTCGTAAAGAACACGAGCAGCGTGTTGTTGCAGAATTTCCCAATACAGATTGCGAGAATCTGGCGATAACCGAGGAGCTTGAGCGCCAGACGCCAATTGAATTTCTCGCGTGGTTTCTGGTTAGCTGCCGAGCGTCCTTCATTAATGTATTGGAGCTCGCGTTCGTTGACTTTCCGGTGCTTGGACGGGTCTCGATAAACACGAAACCACAATACGCTGAAGAGAATGCCAAAACCACCCGTCACGAAAAAGACCGACCGCCAACCATAAAGCGTCGAGATCCACAGCAACAGGCCGGTAAAAATTGGCGTTCCGATGTATTGCCCCATCACATAGACGCTGGTGGCAAAGCCGCGCTCTTGCGAGGGAAACCATAATGTCACCGAGCGCGCATTGGACGGAAAAGCGGGTGCTTCAAGTGCACCCATTGCGAGCCGCGAACCGAGCAGCATGTGATAGCTGCTCACAAGGCCCTGCGTGAAGGTCGCGATCGACCAGCCGACGAGCGATATCGCATAGGCGACACGCGAGCCCACCACGTCCGTCAATATTCCGCCCGGCACCAAAGCGATCGAATAGGCTAGCCCGAATGCGGCAAAAAGTTCGCCCATCTGCATTTTGTCGAGGGTCAGATCCTTCGACAGACTCGGCGCGACGATACCTAATGCTGATCGATCGACATAGTTGAGGATCGTCGCGACCAGCAGCAGAGACAGCACTACATATCTGACCTTCGACGGTCTTGCCGCCGCCGCGTAAGACGCGTCGTCCGGTACAGTGAATTGTTCCTCTACGACTTTCATCGGTGTCTCCTGATCAAAGTCCTGCGTGTTGTTGTTTTTGTGCGGCAGGAAAGACGATTTATCCACGGCCCACGAAAGGCATCGTGGTCGCCATGATGGTCATGTTCAGAACGTTGGCCTCCAGAGGCAGGCTCGCCATATGAACAATTGCATTCGCGACATGCGTAACGTCCATCCGCGCTTCCGGCGCCGTGGTCCCGTCTGCTTGCAGAACGCCGCGTGTCATCCGGTCCGTCAGCGACGTGGCGGCATTGCCGATATCGATCTGGCTGCAAGCGATATTGAACGGGCGTCCATCCAGAGCGAGCGATTTGGTGATGCCGCTCACGGCGTGTTTTGTCGCCGAGTAGGCGATCGTCTGTGGGCGCGGCGAATGCGCGGAAATCGAGCCGTTATTGATGATCCTTCCGCCCTGCGGGTTCTGGTTTTTCATGAGACGCCACGCAGCGCGAGCGCACAGAAACACACCCGTTAGGTTGGTCGCGACGACATCGTTCCAGAAGTCGAGGCTGTACTCTTCCAGCGGCACGGCGCCAGCGTTGCGCCCCGCATTGTTGAAAAGAACGTCGAGACGGCCGAATTCCTGCGCGATCCGCGAAAACGCACGATCGACCCAGGCTTCGTCGGCAACGTCAGCGGGAAACACTTCCGCTTTGCCGCCAGCCACCGCGATCGCCTCCTTCGTTTCGAGCAACGGCTCTTCCCGGCGTCCGATGAGCGCCACTGTGAAGCCGGCGGCGGCCAGTGAGATGGCGGCAGCGCGTCCGATTCCAGATCCAGCGCCCGTGACTGCTGCGAATTTCTTTGGTGCAGACATCAAAAATCCCCTTCGTTATTGATTGCCGTGAATGAAGAATTCACCGGCTTACGACGCGGGGCAATCTTGATTCGGTCAATCAACATCAGAGGGCCCTACAGCCGGGCATCGGATCAGGGTTTTACCTGATCCTGAGATCTTCACGGAAGGGCGTGCGTTGTCGACCAGGCGAAGTGGTGTGACTGCGCAAGATATCGATAAGGTTCTATTGATTCATCCAATCAACATTGACCAGCGGCGATCCCATTTCGTAGTCTTTGGGGAATCTTTCAATCAAGGAAAACACCATGCCGGAAAATAACCGTACCAAGCTTTTGATTGCCCGACGGGTTCCGCAAGCTGTAGCGGCCCGCGCAATCGACGAATTTCAAGCCTACGTGACCGAATCCGACATGGATTCCTGGTCCGTTGTCGACTTCTGCAAAACGCATAATGTTCAGGCCGTTCTGGTCGGCAAGAAGTCTGGATTACAAAAGGAACATATTGCAGCGCTGCCCCCGACAGTCAAAATCATTGCAAATGCCAGCGCAGGTGTCGATCACATGGATGTGGCGTACGCGCGCAAACAAGGCATTGCGGTGACGAACGCGCCTGATGCATTGACTGAATGCACCGCGGATTTTACGATGCTTTTGATATTGGCCGCCGGCCGTCGTGCGGCAGAGTATGGGAAAATCATGCGAAGCGGTTGGGGAAAGTCGTTCGGTATGACAGAGATGTTAGGTAAGCGTGCGAATGGGAAGACGCTTGGCATCGTCGGGTTCGGGCGTATCGGACGCGCGGTAGCCAGGCGCGCGCAAGGCTTCGGCATGCGAGTCATTTATACGGACATCGTCCGTGCCGCCCCGTCATTGGAGAACGGCGCGACGTTCTATCCTAGCGTACGCGAAATGCTGCCGCATTCTGAGGTGCTTACGCTTCACGTTCCTGGTGGTGGAGAACCTTTGATGACGAAAGAGGAATTTGATTCCTTGCCAAAGGGCGCCGTATTTGTGAACGCCGCACGTGGTGCGCTCGTTGATGAAGATGCCCTGTACAACGCGTTGACATCCGGACATCTCTTTAGCGCTGGTCTTGACGTCTACCGGAACGAACCGAATGTCGACCCGCGATTCGCTAGTCTGGAGAACGTGTTTTTGACACCTCACATGGCTAGCGCCACGGTCGAGACGCGCGACCAAATGGGTTTCACCGCACTAGATAACGTCGCGGCCGTGCTTAATGGTAAAAGCGCCCTAAATCCGGCGTAATTGATTTTTTGGATTGTTACGATCTCTTGGCCGCAAGGTATAGCTAACTATCTTGTAAACAAGAAGCAAAATCGGCTTTCATAATATACCGAGAACTGCTGAAGGAGGAAGGGGCCGGACTTGATATCGCCGTGCATGAACCTGCTTCAAATAGGCGTGGTCTTTACCGTCGTGTGTCAATAGACCGCTGTCTGAACAGATGAGCGTGCCGGATCGAAGGCGAGCTTGGCTCAGTTAGCGCTGAAGCGGTGACGCAGCCATAGGTTAAAGACTTTTATAGAACGCACGTGCTGTGAAAATGCGACCGAATGGAAACCTATTTGGTTAACAAGAGTGAACAGTACTATTAAATAGCAAAAATCGCCGTCGTAAACGCGAATGTGGGCATTGGCTCAAAGCCGTCTGAGACATCAAAAACACGCGCGTATAAATGAGTGTTCACAGAGTTGGACTGATGGAGACCGTACGATCTCCGAAAGAATCTGAGAGAAATGACGATCGGACGTTCGTGTTTGAGGTTTATGACAGGGCGGTTTCAAATCGAAGCGCAACAAGGGGTTTAATGTTTAGCGCCTTGAGGTTGACTCGCTGAGGCAAGTGT
>NZ_FCNZ02000078.1 GCF_001544495.1 Caballeronia telluris | reverse complement strand
AAGCGACGAGAGAACGCGAGGTCGTCGGCACGGCCGTGTGTTGAGGAGTGTGGCGTGGGCCGGAGTAATGAATGACGCTGCCCTTCACCGAGTAGCCATCTTTCGCTCGGTGCCGGCGGATACGTGCAGAAGGGGATTGCACGAAAGTCCGCGCGGTTTTGACTTCTAGGTCAGCTACGCTCTAAAGTCGCATAGCAAAAATACTGTAGTCCACGACGTTCGCGGCTACCAGGCATTTCGGACAAAGGCAGCCGTATCCCGATCGCACAGTGCGAATAATGCGCTCTCGCCGTATAGCGAATGCCCGCGCAGACCACAGAGGTCGATGAGCACTCAGGCGCCGATGGCCATTGCACCAGGAAGCAGCCGTTGACGTGACCTGCCCATCATCGTCCGAAACGGGTCTGGTTCGGAGGTTGCGACAGACAGCAAGCGGCCCAGGAAGCGTCGTTCGGTCGCATCATCAGTGTGACGGTCAGATGTCGGCTCAGCGCAGGAACCGGTCATGCGCGACCGCCTGGAACGAGTCTGCATGCTACGAAAGCGCGACATCGATGGGCGGGAGGGCGTAAAGGAAACCGAACTTCCTGCCTTCCCGCCGAAGCCGCTCGAGTTCGGCCAGCGAGAGCGGGCTTCGATCGCCCTTCGCGTATGCGACGAGCGCGCGCGGGCGACAAAAAATGTCGAAAACGGCGCTGGCTCGCGGCGCGCGTATTCCTCGAGCGCCGCGGCATGATGCGCGGCCCGATCCCAGAGTCCCCGATCGATGCATGCGTCTATCGCATCACGTCGAAAGCGAAAGTGGTTGTGACTCACCGCACCGGCGTCGAGCAAAGCTTCCCCTTCCGCGAGTGCGCTTTCGAAGATGGCCGCGTCATCGGTCGCCAGCGCAAGGACGCCCAGATGGCTCGCTCCCAGATAGGTCATGCCGGTTTCACGACTGATCGCCAGCGCCTGTCCGATGTCGTCGAGCGCTTCGCGTCGCCGGCCTGCTACGCGATGCAATTCCGCTCGAAGCGCGATTGCGTCGGCTTCGAACCGCCTCGATTTCAGCTCGCGCGCGCACCGCAGCGCCGAGCCGACATGCTCCCACGCGCGATCCCACTGCGCGAGATCGTGCCGGAATTTCCACGCGGCGTGGTGGGCCACGGCAAGCGCGCGGAGATGCCCCACCTTCTCCGCTGCGGCGACACAGGCGAGTGCGGTATCGAGGCCCGTCTGCGCGTTGCCCGCGTACCAGTCCGTGATGGCGCGCATCGGCAGGTTGGCGGCTTCGATTCGTGCGTATCCGTGGCGTCGGCAAATTTCGATGCAGCGGCCGAAGGCGTCGCGTGCGCTGATCATCCGGCCGCGCATGTACTCGGCGTCGCCGAGGCCGCCCAGCGCGGCCGCCTCCTGTTCGGGGTCGCCCGCTTCGCGAGCGAGCGCGAGGCTCTGTCCGTGTTCGCGCACGCAGCCGTCGCTATCGCCACGAGGGAAGCATAGATTTCCGCGCAGGAAGTGAATGCGCGCCTCCTCGCGCAGAAGGCCCCGGCCTGCGGCTGCGGCGGCGCAATCGACATCGGTCCAGGCGCCGTCGAGATCGTCGATGACCCGCTTCACGGTGGCGCGTCCGATCCACGCGCGGCAACGTTCGTCGTCGGTCGCGGCAAGTTCAAGGGCGGTTTCGAATGCGGCGAGCGCCGTCGTCATATCATTCATGTCGTGCAGGACCGTGCCTCGCAGGCATTCGAGTGCGACGTGCGCGCTGTGCGCATCCGCGAGCGCCAGCCCTCGTTCGACCAGCCGGAGCGCGGATTGATGGCGATAGAGCGATGCCTGTGAGCGTGCCGCGTCGAAATAAGCGAGCGCGGCCTCGCGGTCTCCCGCGCGATCGAGATGTTCGGCCCGCAGGACGGCGTCGCGCTCGGCATACCACTGTGCGGCGCGACGATGCAGTTCACGGCGACGGCTCTTTAGCAGGCCGTCGTAAATGGCGTCGCGAATGAGTTCGTGATCGAAGATGAAGCCGGCGCCCTGACGTCGCAACAGATGACACGTCTCGAGCGGTTCCAGCGCCGCATCGGCGCCATCGAGAAGATGATCCACCGCGTCCTTCTCGAAGAACTGGCCTAGCACCGAAGCCACCTGCGCGATGGCCTTCTTGAGGATGAAGCCGGTCCAGCCGTGCCTGCACGAGACTGCGCACGGAACCCGGCACGCCGCTTGCCGCGCTTTCCTCCGCGTTGTTGAGCAACTGTTCGAGGAACAGCGGGTTGCCTGCGGCGCGAGCGATGCAGCGCTTCGCGAGGTCTGCCTCCGCACCGGGAAACGATCGGCCATGACGTTCGCCTCGCAGGCGCTCAGCGGACCGAGATCGATGAGCGTGCATTGCGCGCCGGCGGCTGCGCGCCACGATTCGTCGACCGGATCGCCCGAAGTCCGCGTACTCAACACCAGCACGGGCGGACACTCCGCCACCGTCGCGGAAAGCGCGGCGAGGTCGCGAAGCGTCTGTCCATCGGACCAATGCACATCTTCGACGGACAGTACCCGGGCGTGCTGGCGGCTCGCGCGTTGCACGAGCCGGGTCAGCACGTCCAGTCGGCTGCGAACGCGCATCGCGTTATCCATGGGTTCGTAGACCGTGCGGTCCTCGAACGTCAGTGGTACATCGACCACATCCTTGAGAAAGAGCGCGCCGCTGGCATCAATCAGACCGCCGGTGATGGCCCGCTCAATGCCGGTCATACAGGCTTTCACGTCGGCCGCGTCGTCCAGGGACAAGAGACCGCGCACGAGAGACTGGACCGCGCCCCGTCCGAATGCCGCGCCGAAATCGAGCACGAGGCCGCTATGACATGCGAATCCCGAGTTCCGCGCGTCGCGTCCGAATTCCGCGACGAGGCGCGTTTTACCGATGCCAGCCTCACCTCGCAGCACGACCGTGCGTCCGCGCCCGGTCTCGCGGCACGCCTCAAGCACTGTCCGAAACTGCCGTAACTCATCGCAGCGTCCGACGAACAGCCAGCCCGGCGTCGCGCGTCGAAGACCTGCGATGCACCACACCGGGACCGGGTTCGCGAAGCCCTTGACGGCAAGCGCGCCGCGTTCGACGCAGTCGAGGCGATGAGCCAGGGGACGCCGCACGGCTTCGGATATCAGGATCTCTCCCCGCGCGGCCGCGTCGGTGAGACGCGAGGCCAGGTTGACCGTATCGCCTGTGACGGTGTACGCCCGATACGTCGCGCTGCCGGTGCTGCTTGCGACGACCTCGCCGCCCGCAATGCCGATATGCGCCACGACCTGGCGCTCCAGCGCGCGGGACAGGTTCGGCATCGCATCGCTAATCGCGAGTGCTGCCCGCACGGCGCGCTCGAAATCGTTTCCACGCGAGACCGGTGCACCGAACACCGCCATGATGGCGTCGCCGACATGCTTGTCGACGTGTCCGCCGTGCTGCTCGACGATGCGATCGACGTGCTCGAAGTATCGATCGAGCAAAGCGACGATTTCTTCGGGATCGGCTTCGCGGCTCATTTCGGTGAAGCCACACAGATCGGCGAAGAGCACGGCGACTTGACGTCGTTCTCCCTTTGCTTCGGCTGGGTCCAAGGCGGCTTGACGGGGCCCGGTTCGCGCCCGCAGTTCAGCCAGCGCGTCGAGCAGCTTTCGGCGATGCCCGACCGAGGCGACACCGAGTTCCTTCAGATCGTCCACGGTCAGATTGCACAGCACGTCCGCGTCGATGGCGTTCTCGCGGAACGCCGGCTCGTACCGTTCCATTCCGAGGCCGCGCAGCCAGGCGGTGACGTCCACGATCTCTCCCGGGCGGAAGGAGTAAACCACTTAAAAGATAGCACGGGAAATTCATTACGCACCGCTGCCTTGGCTTCTGGCGTTACAACGTCCGCAAGACCGAGTCGGCTCGAATGGCCGGAGCACTCAGGTATCCGACGTAAGCTCCGAGTAGAGTGACCGTCGGAAACGGGTCGCGTGCCGAAGATCGCCTACAGGCGGAGGCCGGCCAATTTCACTCTTCGACATTGGCCTTCAATTGGTCGACAATCCGCTGATATCCACCAACCAGCAGAGCCTTAAATGATGTGGAGCGCGATGCCGCACAGGAGGTAACATGAACCCAGTTTCGGATCTCTCTGTCTTGTTAAAAACATTGGAGCCGGAGCTTAACCCGGGGGTGTTTGTGTTTGCTTCGGTCAAGGACGGCAACGCCATTGACCCGGCCGTCATTGTTGCGTCAATCCGCGAGCCCGAGGGCTTGTCTGTTGTTACGAGTGAGGTGGATGCGCGGATCAGCGGTTTGAATGCCTTCTTCAAATGCGCCTGGATTACGTTGACCGTGAATTCAGCCTCGGAGGCGGTGGGGTTGACCGCAGCATTCGCCAGTGCATTGGGTAACTCCGGAATCAGCTGTAACGTGGTGGCAGGCGCGTACCACGATCATATTTTTGTTCCTCTGGAATCGGCAGAAACGGCGATGCATGTACTTCGGTTGTTGCAGACGGATGGAGTTACCGCGCAACAACCAGCAAATAGTGTTTAGTTCTCGGATTTAAGATTACGAGGGACCACGTCAGACGCAAACCGGCCAACGAGCGGCCGTTCGACGCCTCTCAGTTCTTCGTCGACAGTCCGCGATCGAGTCCGTGATGGAAAATGAGCCTCAGCGACCGATCGGCGACAGCCTCCAAGTAGAGTCAACGACTGACCTTCAACGCGTTCATTTACCTTTCTTGCGCCTTTTCGTCTGCGCTTTCGCAATCGTATTCGTGTCGGCGAGGGCGTGAATCTGCGATGCCAGAGCGAATATGCCGGAGTCACGCGCGGCGTAATGAGACAGCTGGCGCGCTGTCAGGTCGACGGTCACTGAATCGTCGGGTGCCTTCGTATGCGGTCCGTCACTGGCTGAATGATATTCAATCCGCAACTGTGCGCTGTTTGCCACAATGCGCAGATAACCGTAATTCTGGTCGTCGTAGTTCTCGAAGGCGACCGCGTCGGTGCCGTTGGATGCGGGCTGGATTAGTTGCGGCGCCCGCAGCGGTGGCTGACCGTTCGTCGTCAGCCGCTGGACGTTATGGCCGCCATTGCCGCACACGATGTACGGGATTTGCGTCCCGTCCGGTCGTGTCCGCGTGAACCGCTGATAGTTGTGCGCGTGCCCTGCGAGGTCAGCATGCGGCCAGACGCCGACTTCGTCGCAGATCGTATCGATCTGCTGTTGCATTTCGATGCTCCATCCATGCCGCCCACGCACAACGTATGAGGGGTGATGATGAGCGAAGATTAGCGCGCCGCTGTACCGCTCTTTCTTGACGCGGGTTAGCGCAGATCGCAAGAAATCGAGCTGGCTGTTCCCAATGTCGGCGTTCGCGATGACACCCGGGTCTTCCAGCGTGTTGCTGTATAGCGTGATGATCCGGACAAAGGGCGCCTCAAATGTAAAGAAGACGCCCGGTTGAATCTGGGCCGTGCGCGACAGATTGCCGGCCTCGGGCGAAACCTTAAAGCAGTCAGAGCAGAAGTTACGAAGAAATGCCTGGAGACTCTTCTCGTGCTGCAGGGGCGAGATCATTCCATCATGGTTGCCAGCCACAGCGAGTATCGGTGCGTGGTAGTCGCGATAAGGCTCGTAGAACTGGTCGTAATAGTACTGCGCCTCGCCAAAGCTGTAGACGATATCGCCGAGAAGGAAATTGAACTGGGGCACCTCTGCCGGATCGATCTCGTCGAAGTCGCTCACCATCTTGTCCGAGACTTCGTTCTGCGTTTTTTGGCCCTTTGGTGCTGCCGCAATCGCCGGTCGAATGGAAGACGATCTGGCCGTTTGCGGTGATTTGATCGAGTACGCGCTGGTTATTATTAAGGACCTCCGCCAGTGTGACGCACGGCTCAACACCTCCACGAGGAGCAGGAAAGGGCAGGGCCTCCAGCTTCTGCTCGCGGTTCAGCTCGTCGATTGCTTTGTAGGCGGCAGCGTCCGAAGCGTGCCTGACGACAAAGGTCTGCGGGTCTGGCGTCGGCTGCGGTTGTGAGAATACGGGCGCGGCAAGGACTCGTCCGTTGTTGTTACGGCTCTTTCCAGGGGCATCGGCGCTGCGCTTTGTAGACATTGGCAATCTCCAGAACGCGAGATTACGCAGACTAGCACCTGTGTGAACGATGCGAAAGTGGAATGAGTCGCCGCGACTCGCACGGTTCTTCGACGAGGAAATGCCTTCCCGGCAGTTCGACGGACCCGGTTGGCAGCCATGGAACTGCGGCTGCCAGCGATTGAAGCGTCGGCTTCGGAGAACAGTAACAGGCCGCTCAGGGACGACTACCGCCGACTGCATCTCCCGGAAGCGCACGCTCGGTCATGGTAGCCGCAGACGGATCGCCAATGACCGCAACGACCGAGCACCCGGCTAACTATGCGAATCGACGAACGGCTGTTGTACCCCGGGAGCTGTCGATTAGGTGGGGCCTGGTCCACCCTCCGTTGAGGGTCGACTGCAGTCGGTGCCGACAGGCAGAGCCTGCCCTGTATTGACCCGTAAGCGAAGATCTAGATACTAACTGATGTCGTCTATTCAACGTTCAGTTATTGTGGCTCTTTTAAAAATGCAGTGGGTAACGGGCTCATGAGGCATGGGGGTTGAAGGCGGACAAGTCGAGCTTGCCAGCAACGAGAAAGAGGACCGTGCG
>NZ_FCNZ02000077.1 GCF_001544495.1 Caballeronia telluris | reverse complement strand
AAGGAACCACGACGCGGTCGCCCTTCGCGAGGCGCTTCACCTCGGGGCCGATCTCCTCGATCACGCCCATGAACTCGTGGCCGATGACATCGCCGGACTTCATTGTCGGGATGTAGCCGTCGATGAAGTGAAGATCCGAGCCGCAGGTCGTCGACAGACTGACGCGCAGGATTGCGTCGCGGGGATTGATGATCTCCGGGTCTTTCACAGTCCCGACGCGCAGGTCGTTTACCCCGTTCCAGTACAGTGCTCGCATGCTCACTCTCCTTAACGCGTGGTTGCGCGAGCAGCGGGCTGCCGCTCAGTGGTGGGAATCTCGCCGGTTTCGACGAGGCTCTTGAAGCGCCGCAGCGCGTTGTCCGCGACCAGACTCAGCGGCGTGGTCCCGAGGAGTTGGAGCAGGCCTTCACCGAGAGCGCCGCCGGGCGGGTCGAACCGGACGTGCAGCGTCGCCACCGTGCCGCGGTCGTTCGGGGCGGAGTCGAAGCGGACGGATCCTTCGTTCGGAATGGCGGCGTCAGGCAGCGAGCGCCAGCCGACGCCTCCGCCGGGACCGTCTACAATCTCCGATTCCCATTTGTAGGCGCGACCGAGCGGCGTCCTTATTTCCCAGCGCATGCGGCCGTCGCCGGTCGGGTGCAACGTCGCGAAGCCTGCCATGAGTTGCGGGAGCGTCCCGGGCGCAAGCCAGAGTCGACGAAGCTCGTCCGCAGTCTTGCCGATGGTGATTGCACGCTCCACCTCCGGCGTCGCGCCGGCGGTCCCAGTTCGCCCCTTGCTGTTTTCCCCTCCGCGAAGGAGCGGGACACCGTACCCGGCCCTCACCGCGGCTATGCCCGCGCAAGCAGTGAGCGCAAGAGCCGCGGCACCTTTCTTTCGGCCGGCGAGTCCGGACACGATCAAGGCCGCGCTGAGCGCAACGGGGATCCAGCCAATGCCTCGCATTGTTTCTCTGGCCGAAATGGCCGAAGAATGACCGCCGCGCCCCAATAATTCGCGCGGCCGCATAGCAAGAATGTCGCTTGCCATAACGAATGCTCCCAAGATTACTGACCGCCGTGGTGCCCGCTACGCGGTTCGTACCGTGCAGCGGAATCGACGAGAAATGTTTGCGACGCTCGAGCTCATCGCACGCGTGGCCCTGAGTCGTGGGACTGGACCGCGGGATGCATCGCCAAACTCAGATTGAGCGATGAGCCCGAGCGCTCATGCAACTACGATCGCCGCGTCGCTTCGCTAGCCTCCGGGGTGCAAGACCACCTTGGTCCAGCCGTGATCGCGCACGTCGAAGTGCTGATAGGCGTCAGGCGCTTCTTCGAGTTTCAACTCATGCGACACGATGAACGATGGCTTCGCGCGGCCCGCGTGTATCAGGTCGCGCAACTGCCGGTTGTATGCCTTGACGTTGCACTGGCCCGTGGCGATGTGCTGGCCTTTGAACCAGCACTTGCCCCAATCGAACGCGATCTGGCCTTTCTTCGCCAGCTCGTCCTACGCGCCCGGGTCCTCCGGAATGAACACGCCGACCACGCCGATCCCGCCAGTAAACTTGACCGACGACACGAGGTTGTTCATCGTCAGATTGGGGTTCTCGTGGCGTTGCGGAGCCGGATCGTGGCACTGGTAGCCGACGCATTCGCATCCCACGTCCGCGCCCATGCCTTGCGTGAGATCCATGACCCGCTGCACCGGATCTTCCTTCGAATAGTCGATCGCAATCGCGCCGATGGACTCTGCGAGCTTGAGCCTGTCGGGATGGCAATCGACCACCATGACGCTGCGGGCGCCCTTGATCATCGCCGAGTGTGCGGCCATCAGACCCACCGGTCCGGAGCCATAGATCACCACGGCGTCGCCAGGCCTCAACCCGGCGAGTTCGGTCGCGTGCCAGCCGGTCGGGAAGATGTCGGCGCACATCACGTAGTCGGTCTGCTTCTGCTGGGCGTCAGGCGGCAGTTTCAAGGACATGAAGTCCGCCCAGGGTACCCGCAGATATTCGGCCTGTCCGCCCGGCCACGGACCCATGTCCGCAAAGCCGAATGCGCCGCCGGCGATTCCCGGCTGGTTCGCGCTCAGGCAGAACGCCGTGAGGCCGCGCTCGCAGTTCACGCAGTGGCCGCAACTTATATTGAATGGCAGGCACACCCGGTCGCCGGGCTTTATCCGCTCCACGGCAGGCCCGACCTCCTGAACGACGCCCAGATTTTCGTGACCGAAGATGCGGCCTTGCTCGAAGTCGGTTCGGCCCTCGTACATGTGCAGGTCGGAACCGCAGATGTTGGTACTGGTTATCCTGACGATGGCGTCGGTCGGACGCTCGATTTTGGGATCCGGAACATTCTCAATCGTGACCTGGTGCGGACCACGATACACAACCGCTTTCATATCTTTCTCCTGTGAACGCGACTGAAGCCTGAGCCGCAGAAACAGCCTGGCGGCTCACGACCTCGATAAACCCGCCGGCGTACCTGTGGGACGGCTGGTCTCTAGTTGGCGATGCGTATCCCGATCGCGAGGTCATGCTCCTTCTGTACCCGACCGTCACCTTGCAACCGCGTGTGCTATGAGCAGTTACAACTGGTAGTCGCGAGCTATCCTAATTGTTTGCTTCGCGCTCTTGACTTGGCTATGACGATGAGCGCTCAAGTCCGCAGCTATCCGCGTGCCCGCGTCGGCGACCTGCATCTAACGACACCTCGGCGGTGGGGTGACCGGCTGCGGGCCATGTGGCGCAGTCGCTGGCGGCGGTTGATGTCGTTGTCGCTTCAGCTGTCCAAAAGTCCGTTCTCGGAGTTGGTGACGCATCGCGCGGACCGGGTGGATCGCTTTGCCGGTCTACTGCAGATTTTGCAAACGGGCCTTCAGGGAAGCAATTTCCTTGAGGCCGCATGCTCGCATCACAATGACCGCTCACGACGATGCGAAGGCGCTCGTGCAAGAAAGCACTAAGATGCTGCTTATCACATTACTCGCGGTGAACCGGTTAGTGCTCGTCCTCCTGCCATACGCCGACGGGCCGATGCGGTTCGCATGTTTGTCCGGCCCGCGCGTCAAAACGGATGGCCCAAATTCGGGCAGGAGTGACTCGACCGCACTGCAAACGCTGCCGTTGTCGTCGCAGCGAATCTAGGCTTTTGAAAGCCTCACTCCCGTACCGAACCGGTCGGGAACAGGGGATGCTGCGAATTTCTCTCACGACGCTGTCGTGGCGGGGTCTAATAACGTTGGTGCGCATATGGGGTTGTTCGGTCAAGTCGTCGGTGCCGCGATCATGGAAACCGGCGATGCAGTGCAAGTCATTGTCGGGCTGGCGCTTGCGCAGCACCCGGATACGGCATATTCGCTGCTCGCCGACACGGGCAAGCGCTGTCGTCGGTCCGCGAGTCCCTGAAGATTTACCCGATCACATTTTTTTCGCGATCCTGAAGGGCACGCGGCGCCGGGTCGAACGGGCCATTCCGACCAAATTGCGATGTTCGAAGCGTTCCTTGCGGGCAGCGCTCCATTACTAGTAGAAACGGATGCACCGCTGATCACCGATCTGTGGGCCGTCCTCAGTCAATTCAAATATTGTCCTCAGTGCCACGGCTCAACGCCCCCGCGTTTTGATTGTTGCAGGCGCTGACTGCCTCGTGGCATGCAGGTCATACTCTCGCGGTCACCGAAACCATGTCGCTCTCTGGCGCGGACGCCGCCGCGACGGTGCGCCGCAACCTGACTCGGCTGAAGCAAAAAGGGTGGGTGCCGGTCGATGAGAGCAGCGAAGATCTGGAGGGCGGTCGGCCTGTGCTAACGGACGCGGGCTTCGCGGCCTGGCTATGCTCCTTGGCCTGGTGATGCCGCTTGACATGGAGGGTAGAGCGCCTGCCGGTTGGCCCGCCGGTTGTGCCGATCTCGCCATTGCCTTTGGCCGTGGGCCGTAAAAATTCCGTCTCCTCCACCATTGGGAATCGATATTGCTGGGCCGCACGCGCCCTCCGCCGGGGAGCCGGCTATATTGCTTCTCAACGAAGGAGTCGATGATGGATCCGGTTCTTGATTGTGTTGTTGTCGGCGGCGGCCCGGCTGGGCTGACCGCTGCGCTCTACCTTGCCCGGTTTAGGCGCTCGACGATGGTCGTTGATGCCGGGCAGAGCAGAGCGTCGTTGATTCCGATCGTGCGCAACTTGGCCGGTTTCGAAAGCGGCATCAGCGGGAAGGAACTCGTCGACAAAATGCGTCGCCAAGTCGATTGCTACGAGGTACCTGTGATCGCCGGCCGAGTCGTTGCGATACTGGAGGCGCCCGCCGGCTTCGTGATCGAGTATGCCAACAATGGCGGTTCTTGCGGGCGCAGGGTTCACACTCGTTGTGTGCTGCTTGCGTGTGGAATCCGCGATAGGCTCCCGCCTATCGCCGGAGCCGATCGGCTTACCCAACAAGGATTGCTCAGGTTCTGCGCGATATGTGATGGCTTCGAGGCGCACGGCAAGCGGATTGCAATGCTGGGTTCGGCGTCACGTGCGCTGACGCACGCCTTGTTCTTCCGAACGTTCTGCACGCGAGTAGCAGTCGTTGCCTCCGACCTCTCGGTGCTGACCTCCGAGGAGCGCGCCTTGGCCGCGCAAAACTCCATCGAGTTGGTAGCGATGAGCGCGCTTCAAGTACCGAACGACGCCGAGGGACCGTTGAGCGTCGTGTGCGCAGACGGGCGTCGACAGATGTTCGATGCCGTCTATCCGGTCCTTGGCTGCTTCCCAGAAACTGAGCTGTTGAGCGGCTTCGACATCGAACGAGACAGAGACGGCATGATCGTCGCGGACAAGCAGCAGCGTACGAGCGTGACGGGCATGTTTGCTGCAGGTGATGCAGCTAATTCACTGAATCAGATTTGCGTCGCAGTTGGCGAAGCTGCGATCGCAGCTACGGCTATCCATCGCAGCCTGCCTGGCAATCCGCTCTGAAGCGAACCATCATCTACGGTGATGAGGAGATTGTCATGGAAACGCTTGAATTTTCCGGCGCTCGCCTCGACAGCACTCGAGAGATTCAATGCTCGCTTAAAAGAACTCGAGGGTGGCCGAAATGCTCAATACACCAGCAGTTGATGGTTCATTCGCCGGCCCCGATGACGGCACAGGCGCTCGTCATGGGGCTGGTGGCGATGCAAAGCTCTTCTTCAACGCGATACCCAGCGCAATATTGACTCTCCTACCTGATGCGGAGTTCACCATTTCCGCCGCGAACGATGAATACCTCAAGCAGACGGGGACGGTTCGCGAGCAGAGTGTGGGGCGCTCTTTTTTTGATTTGTTTCCCGGGCGCTCCGAGGCTCAAGGGCGCGACAGCCTTGAGGACATCCGCTCGTCACTTTCTGCCGTCATCGAAACGAGGTCGCCACAGCAAGTCGACACTCAGCCGTACAGGATGTGTCAGGCAGGCCGCCTTGAGACGCGATACTGGCGCGTAAAGAATGCCCCGGTCTTGGGCTCGGATGGTAGCTTGTTGTGCGTCGTCCATCAGATTGAGGACTTGACGGAATCCTTTCAGAGCCACCAACAGGTCGAGGCGCGTCTTGATCGCATGAGGACGCTCGAAGACGAGCTGCGGGAGCGGGAACAAGCGGTTGCTAAAGAACGGGCCGAATTAGAGCGTGAGAGGCGGTCATTCAGTCAGCTTCTTGCGCGCTCGGAGTCCTGGCGGCTGGGCGAGGAGAAATTCCGGCTCATAAGCAATACGCTTTCGCAACATGTATGGACAGCGCGCGCCGACGGTACCGTGGATTTTCACACTCAGCAATTTGCCGAGTTTGCCGGCGTGCCTCGAGACGCTGGACTCGGCGACTTGTGGGCCAACTTCATTCATCCCGATGATGTCGAGGGCACGAAGCTGGCCTGGAGCCGCAGTGTATCAACTGGCGAGCCGTACGAAAGAACGTTTCGGCTCAGACACCATACAGGGACCTATCGGTGGACATTGACGCGCGCCGTTGCGCTAAAGGATGACGATCAGACAATCTTCAAGTGGGTGGGCTGCACCACGGATATCCACGAGCAGGTTCTCGCTCAACAAGAGCTGCGGGACGCTCACCGCCGCAAGGACGAGTTCCTCGCGATGCTTGCGCATGAATTGCGCAATCCGCTTGCTCCAATTGGGGCGGGCGCGGAAATACTGTTGCGCGAGAGCGGCGATGAATCGCGGGTCCTTCGAGTAAGCGAGATGATTAGCCGGCAGGTTAAGCACGTAACCGGGCTTATCGACGAACTGCTTGAGGTATCTCGTGTGACGACCGGAAGAGTGTCCCTGGATGAGCAGACGGTAGACATGAAGCGCGTCGTTCGCGATTCGACAGAGCAGGTTCGCCCCCTGATGGACATGCGCCAACATCGTTGGAGGTTAGCCTGCCGACGGAATCGGTTTGCGTTTGGGGCGACCCCAATCGACTGGTGCAGGTGCTGAGCAATCTGCTAAATAATGCCGCCAAATACACGCCCAATAGCGGCCGCATCGAATTGAAAGTGGAATGCGATGGGCCCGAAGCCGTTGTTCGCGTGAAGGACAACGGTGTCGGAATGGAGCCCGGGTTGCTTGACCGGGCGTTCGACCTTTTTCAACAGGGGAAGAGAAGTGCGGCGCGCACTGAAGGGGGATTGGGCTTGGGGCTCGCGCTGGTGAGGAGTTTGGTCGAGCAGCAAGGCGGTACGGTGGTCGCGCGGAGTGAAGGTCCGGGCAAGGGAAGCGAGGTCACGGTTCGCCTTCCACTCTTCGTCGGCGAGCCAGCGACGAGAGA
>NZ_FCNZ02000076.1 GCF_001544495.1 Caballeronia telluris | reverse complement strand
TTTGCTTGCGTTTTCCATTCTTCAAATCTCCCGTTACAGCCAAGATCCAAAGTCTCCTACATTTCCGGGGCGCTTCACGAGCAGTTCGAGAATATCCGCCCACGGCATCGATAGACCAGCCACGTTCGCCAGCCCGACCAAAGCTCGCGGCTCCCGCTCGCAAAGGAGCTGCATAAGGCAAACCAAACGCTTCACTTCTGGACGTTGTGCCAGTTCACCGATGTGCAATACAGGAATCTCTGCCCGACGCAGGTAGTCCGACATGAATTCTATATCGGCACTACGCTTGCACAGAATAGCCTGATCTCGAAAAGGTATACCTTCGTGATTCCGCTCCAGAACCTCCTGCGCGATTGCCTCCGCGATGTCCGTTCTCTCGACGCACGAAATCAGCTTCGGCAAGTACGAGCTCTTACCATTGACCGCATGCATCTCGTCTAGCGGTAGTTCGTCCTGCAATGTGTGAACACGCCCGGCTTCGGAGAAAAGCTCTAGGATTTCCTGCGAGCTTCTCCGGTTTGAATCCAGTGAATACTTGCGCGCGGTCGATGTGTCTCCGCCTCCCCTGAACGATTGCTCGAACTTCATCAAGCTTCGCACAGATGCGCCCCGCCAATGATGTACCGCTTGACGTACATCACCCACGACCCATAACGATTTTGCTCGTACGGCAAGCTGCCGCACCAGCGCCACCATTGCTTCGGTGACGTCCTGGTACTCATCTACGAGTACATGCTCGAAACGGTTTGCGAATTCCGCAACGCTATCCCTGTCATCTCGAATGTGCAGCGCGGGCTTCGCAACTAGGTCGACAAAATCGACCATCTTTGTTTCTCGAAGCACACGTTCGTGCAACTCATACAACGTGGCTATATCCGCTCGCTCGCGCTGCAGCTCATCGGAGATTGGCTCAAGTAACTGCAGGTGCCTTCGATACTCGTCCGGGCTGACCAGTTCTTCCTTTAGACGCTGAATACATCTTAGGACTGTCTGAAGCCAGTCGTAAGGATCTTCAACCCGTAGAAAGTACTGCAAATCTATGGTCGGCAGATTGCGCACGAGCAGAGTTGTCTCATGCAATCTATCCGCAACCATTACGTCTTGATCGAGACCAAAAAGCTGATGGTATTTCCGCAGGAATTCAAGCCCGAAAGCATGGAACGTCCCCGCCCAGACGTCAGCGGCGCGCTGGATACCAGCAACACGTAGTCTCTCGATGAGCTCGAAGGCTGCCTTGTTCGTGAACGTGAGGACCAAAATACGACTCGGGTCTACATTCCGCTGCTCAATGAGGTATTTGACTCTGTGAACAAGCGTGGTCGTTTTGCCAGTTCCCGGACCTGCAACAACGTTCACGAACCTCTCGGGAGCTTCTGCGGCGGACTTCTGGTCCGGGCTTGGACAAGGCAAGTCCCGAGGAGATACTGGTGTTGCCTTTGGTAACAACACTGCATCGAGTAGCTGCTGCCGAACAAGCTCCAGCGGAAGCACCAGAGTCCGCGCAATCTCACGAGGACCTTTGCCCTGATGCCACAGAGTTGCCGCTACCTCTCGAGGCAACAGCAATTCCCGGGCAAATACATTTGCTTGCAGTTCTTGACGTTCTCGCGCACCGTAAGCTTCGACTTTGATTGCTGCTGGCGTTCCTTCATTGCCCATCAACGCCTTGAGGTCTGCTATGGTGAATTCCGGCCTGTCAGCGTCAAGCCTCCAGTGTCCTAGCTCATGCGCGACCAGATACACGTGTTCATTGTCGGTGACCGTGTCTCGAACGTAGATAAAGCATTCCTTTCTTCGCAGGACAGCACCACCACCGCCCAGCGCAGCGTAGGTTGGAGGAACTTTCTCAACGCAGAGTTCAAGCTCATCTTCGACGAACGAAAGCAATTCGACGCTGCTTGGGAGATTCGTCGAGCAGTGCTTCAGCAACTGCTGCCGGACCTTAAGTCCTTCCGTACGTGCCCGCTCAAATGGGTTCATTGATGACGTCAGTCTTTGAACTTCATGAGTCTGGCAGTTTCAGCATCAGTCAATGCCAATGACCTGACCGCGTCTTCCCATTTCTGAGGCTCTAGGAGCACCTGTGGTTTTCCTTCTTCCGACTTGAATGCGGGCACTTCAGATTCTTCGAAAGATTCGCAGAGCACCTGCTTGAGTGCGACACGAGATACATCCAGATTTTTTGATATTGCATCAAGCAGTTTTGGAGGGGGCTCGATGGTCCCAGCAAGTATTCCACTGACAAGCATGGCGTAATTCCCAATTCCAATGTCAACAGCCAGTCGCCGCACCTTTGGTCCCTTGACTCCAGCTACAGCCGCGCGGGCCAAGACGAGTTCTGTCTCAGTTGCGGCCGACCGGGCAAGACGCTGTTGTCGCGAGAGTGAATTGACCATGCACATCGCAACAAGCTGGGAGGAGGATTTCCCATACTCTTTGGCAGTGAGCTTCAATCGAATAGACAAATGACGGCTCAACCTCACCATCCATTGAACTGTGTCATCGCCGTCAAGAGCACTCAACCTCAACTCATAGCTCAAGAGCAGCTTGGTGGGGCTTTCGTCTCGACTTCTTCTCTCGAATTCCTCAAATCCATCTGCCACAAGCTCGCGAGCGATAGCTGCAACTGAGTCACCCCGAAGGTCTGCCAATTCGCCGACAGCGACCTGCAGTGCTCTCTTGCTGCTGACACCGATGGTGTCCTGACGCTCCTTCGTACGGCTCGTTTCGTTGGCGCGGTGCTGAGATTCGCTATGCATGACTGCCTCCGTAGGCTCAATACCTTTATCGAGTATTTTTTGATACTCCGCGTCCCAACCTGTCTCTGTATGTGCATCCAGCACTTTGGAATTGAGGGTACTCATCATTTCCAATGCCGCTGCTTCCGCTGAACTGGCCGACACGTCCAGAACCTCCTCATTCGGGAGTCTGACGGTACACCTCACAGCCGAGTCCCGAGCATCTGCACGGAATTTCGCATTCGCAGACAGGACGTAAATCAGTTGAGCCCATTGTGCAAACAAATTGGCTGCGCGCTTGGCATCACTTTGGGGCAGAATCTTGGCTCGCATGGTGGACAGTATGATGATTTATTATTAGTATAAGCATGTATCAACAATATATCAAACGAGGGGGCCGCCCTGATTCACGCTGAATTTTCCGCCGCTGTCCGAGCGGCCGTGCACCAATGGCGTGCGGGGATGGCATTTGAGGAAGCGTGCGCGTCCCTCGCGGACCCGGTCGCCACCGGCGCACAGCTGAGTGCCGGCGTTCGTGCTGAGCTCACGCGGACAGGTACGGATCTGGCCGCTCTTCGAGAGCAAGCATGGACAGAGGCGTGTATGCACCTGCCCAACGCGTTTGACGCGGCCGAGCTCCCGACGACACCGGAAGCGTTTCTGCCGCTGCCCAACTCGGAAGGCACGCTTCTGGCCCGGGCATCATCGATTGCGGCACTTGCGACGCTCGGCCTCGATACCGTGTCGTACGGCTCCGAGAACACAGGCGCGTTGTTCGTCAACCTTGTCATCATGCCGGGTGACGGTTACTTCCCGGAGAAGTCCCGCAGCTCGATGCACGGTCATACTGACGCGGTGAGCTTCCCGGTGCGTGGGCGGTTCGATAACGAAGACGCGCGTATAGCACCCTCACCGGATTTCGTCTGCCTGTCCGGTCTGCGAAACCCGGCGAATGCGGAAACAACTGTGATGCCGCTCTCGGAGATTCTCCCGCAGCTCACGCACGACCAAATTGCGGAGCTGAAGAAGCCACAGTTCATCATTCGGGCGCAAGGCACCTTCCGCGACGGGACTGAGAGCATTCTCGGCGAGGAACACCAAGTCGACGGCGGCGAGCTTCTCTTTGACGTCGAGGGCAAGTTGTGGGTCCGCTTCAGCCACAGCAGTGCAGGCGCAGATGAAGAGGAAGGGGCGGCAGCAGATGCTGTTGAGGCATTTGCTGCGGCGTGCAAGGCCCGTGCAGATGGCATTGCAATCGCGCCGGGCGACATTTTGCTCGTCAACAATCGCATTGGCCTGCACGGCCGGACGACTGTCGAGGGTGAAGCCGGCGGCGAATCGCGCTGGCTGCTGAGGACGTATGGGCTTGACACAGCGAGTCTGGATCCGCAACAACGTTACGAAGATTCGGCCCATAAACTGTTCCCTTAAAATATGCTGCTGCGACGCAAGGCCGACGATGCGATGTGAATAATCGATGGTCATATGGCCGCCGTCGTCGGAGCGAAGCATACGGACGAGTGTTCAAAGGTCGTCGCAGCGAGTGACTCCTCCTGGCCGAGAGGGCGCGGGAGCTTGGGCAAACGCGGCCGCGTTACGACGAAGAGTTCGCTGCACGGCCGGCAACCGAACTTAGATTTCGGTTTGCTCGGAGATCTCGATCGCGTCATCGACCTCAATGCCGAGCTATCGAACGGTGCTTTCGATCCTATCGACTGCTGGCAATAGAGCTGGACTATCTCCCGAACGGAACTACGTACCCTGACGGACGACGCTGACTGCATGGCGGCACCTTGCGGCCTGCGTCGCAGGACATAGGTTATGCCTAAACGCTCTTCACGAAGGCCAGTAACTATTCCTCAACCGCGTATCGCATCGAGATCGGCGAGCCGTCGAGCGCCGGGACGTGCACAATCGTTGCACGTTCAACGGTGCAGACTGGCGCCTCGAAGATGGTTCCACGGTCTTCTCTATCCAGACAGCAGGGCCTGCGAGAGAGAATTTTAATGTCCAGCGCGCGCGGCAAGTCCGCAATTGCCTGGGCTCCCCAGCGAACATTGGACATAGTCCCGTGCGGGAGATAGTCGAGTTTGTTAGTCCCAAGCAAAAAGCTGAACGGCTCTGAGATTCTTCGTCCGTTTGCAGATCAACGTTGCTTTCGTCCGGCGCGTCGTGTGCGTGCCGTAAGCGGTCGAATCAAGGCCAATCGCGGCGACGCACCGGTGTACCACTCGAGCGTATTGTCGCGTTGAGATATGCGGAGACCGCGACAGACGGCTCAGGAACAGATACTCGTCCAATATCAGCTTGGCGTTTTCGATCTGCCACTCAAGACATTCAAGACGCAGTTGACGCGTACAACGCGATGGTAACGGCCTACCGTGACACTCGGGCAACGGATGTCGAAGTTGAAGATGCCCTCGAACACGTGGAGAATTTGTGCCGCACCGTCAATCTCGACGCGCACCGAAACTTCGGCCAAGCGAAATATGCAGCGAACGCGGGGCGGCCTCCGAGTAGGCGAGGAGGTCGCCCCCCTCACCCCTCACAGATCCGGACGAGCCCAATTAAGGCATCCGGTTCCTCATCATGCAGATTCGCTCACGGTTTGGCGTAACGACGGACAATCCGAGGCTGCGGTAACGGGAATAGGGTGAGTATTCTCATGAAGGCAACCCATGGCATAGAGCGTTCGTTCGACCTTCGCGACAACCACTTACGCCAGATGCGGGCGACGTGATTCCGCAGAGTCGCCAGGCGCTCGAAATTGCCGCTGATGCCAAAGTAGGCATAGTGCCCCTTAAGCATTCGACTCAGACGCTGGTGCTGATCGCGAAGCGGCCGGGTCCGCATACCACGGCAGACACGACTGACTGCTTTGAGCGTACGCGCGACGCGGTCTTTGGCGGGGCGGCCTCAAAAGTGAGGTGCAACACTTATCTCGTATAAGGTGTTGCAATGCCCGACAAAACTACTTCATACCAGCACCTTCAACCTGAAGAACGCCTCGCCATCGCAAGCCTACGATTGCAGGACGTGAGCATTCGGGCCATGGCCCGAATGCTCGGGCGCTCGCCCTCCACCGTGAGCCGTGAACTGACGCGCAACAGCTCTCCTGCTGGCTACGCATCAGTGCCAGCTCAAGCGCTGTGCGCCGCCCGCCGTAGGGCTGGTCGCGGCCCCGCCAAGCTTTGCACGCAAGGCGTTCGCTGGCGGATTGTGCTCACGTTACTGGACTGGAAGTGGTCACCCCAGCAGATATCGGGCACACTTAGGCGGATGTATCCGACTGACCCCACCCAGCACGTATCGCATGAAACCATTTACACGGCTATCTATGCTCAGCCGCGTGGCGAATTGCGCCGCCAGTTGATTGCCTGCCTGCGCCACGGCCACAACAACCGCATGTCGCGCACGCGCGGCACAGACCGACGCGGGCAGATTCCCGACATGATCAGTATCCACGTGCGCCCGCCCGAAATCGAGGACCGCCTGCTGCCTGGGCATTGGGAAGGCGATTTCATCAAAGGCGCCGGCAATCAATCCTCGGTTGGCGTACTGGTTGAGCGCACCAGCCGCCTGGTGCTGCTTGCCAAGATGGAAGATGCAACCGCCGCCTCAGCTCTGGCCGGCTTCTCCGCCAAACTCAACTCGATTCCTGAACCCCTGCGCCAGAGCTTCACTTATGACCAAGGCAAGGAACTTACGCGCCATCAGGAACTCGCCGCGGCCACCGGCGTGCGCGTGTACTTCTGTGACCCCCATAGCCCCTGGCAACGCGGCACATGTGAAAACACCAACGGCTTGCTGCGACAATACTTGCCCAAAGGAACCGACCTCTCGGTCTACACACAGGACGAACTCGATGCTATCGCCGACAGCCTGAACAACCGGCCGCGCGCAACCCACGCGTTCTATTCGCCGCTCGAGGTCTTCGCCGCCACGCTCGCCTCAGCAAGCCAACCTCAAAACGCTAAACATTAACCCCGCTGTTGCACTTCGGCTTGAAACCGCCCTCTCTATCTTCGTTGGCGCTTGTGCGAACGGCCGCATAGCGTCGTTCAGCCGCCTGAAGAGCGTCGGTTGCTGAACGACTGCAAAGGCCGATTATGCCAAGTCGTTGATTATGGAAAGTAGCTGTGATGATCGGCGGCACGATCCGATAATCACAGGGTG
>NZ_FCNZ02000075.1 GCF_001544495.1 Caballeronia telluris | reverse complement strand
CAATCGGAAACAGGCGTTGGCCGCACGCGCGGCGTAACGCCAAACTCGCCGGTCTCCGACAAACCCGGGGCGCTTCAGCATTGCGGCCGAATGACCTGCACCTATCAGAATAACGGTCGAGAGCGGGAATAGCGTCACGATGATGATGCCCACGGTACTAACATGAACCGTGCGACCGAAGGTGAACCAGACGGCCCGTGCGGCAACCTGTGCGGGTCCGATGAGCGCCATTGTCGTTACCAGCACGGCGTTCGATACGCCGCGCTCGACCATGAGCGGCACCAGATGAAATGTGAGTGCCGCGAACGTCGCGTAGTAGGCAGTGAAGCAGACAGCGAGCGCCCAGAAAATTGGCGAACGAAGCGCGCGGCGCGTAGCCGCATCATTCGCCAGTTTGACCTCGGCACTGGTCCGCCGTACTCCCGCGTCAGCTTTCGAAGAACGGATTGCCAGCACGTGGATAGGAAGGCAGACGAGGAGGTTCAATGCAGCCAGGACAACAAGCGACGTGCGCCACCCGACTGAGCCAACGAGGAACTGGGTCAACGGAATAAAAACCGTACTGGCGAACCCAGCCACCAGCGTAATGAGCGTGATTTTGTTTCGGAAGCTTCGTGGATACCGGTGCGTTACAACGGCAAAGACGGGGTCGTAGAAGGTGGCAGCCATTGAAATCCCGAGGCCTATCCATACAACGAAGAGGACTGTCAGCCAATGCGCGCCTGCCCAGAGCAACAGCGTGGCCGCGGCGATTACCGACCCGACGGCCATGATGCGGCGCCCCAATCGATGGTCAATCCAGCGCCCGATGGGATAGGCAGCGAATCCTGAAACCAGTAACCCTACCGAGAGCGCGGCGTTCATTGCCGTCCGGCTCCAGCCCATGGTCTGCTCCATGGGCACAACCAATAGGGAAAAGGAATAGTAGACAGAACCCCAGGAAACAAGTTGAGCAGTTGAGCCACCGCCAGTGCCCAGGTCACAAGCCTGTCGCGACCGTCCGTCGGCGCCGTCTCGTAGCGTGCGCTCTCATCCTGATTCGACGTCGTGCTCAATTGTTTCCTCTCGTTGGGTCAGTCGGTTAAACGTCGGCAGCGCCGATGCGAAACGAGTCGCAGCAAAAGAACCTTCGCGAAGCAAGTCTGTCGGCGATGCTGCGGCCGACCCGCTCTGGCGGTGGGCAGGCGTTGCGCGGTCCACCTATCCGCTGGTCTGTCTGTACCGTGCCAAGAAAACCGATTCCTTCGCGTTCGCAATACCCTCGTGTGCGTAGCTCGACGAGCGCTTCTCTCGGGTGTGCGGACACGCCGACGACGCCTCTCCTCTTTTCGTGGGTCGTCAACGCGACGAAAAGCTTCAACCCTTCGTCGGCGACCCTATTGCGTGTCCGCAGCAACGGAGTCATCCAGTCACATCGCGGCCAGAAACGGCTCAAGAACTTCGCATCCAGGACAATGACAGCAGCCGACGAGCCACCAGTCCCGAGAAATCGCACCCGCTCGAGCGTCTCGTCGAGCGCCCCCATCGGCGCAATCGCGGAGGTCGCGTAACCGGTCTGCGACTCGAACGCTCTTGCGACGTCTGTCGATAGCGACGCACGCCAGGACGGCGTCGCGGCCGGACCATCGGAACGCCGTATCGCGTCGCTGGCCACTGGTCGCTCTGCCTTCAGCAGGACCAACGCCTGCATCAAGCCGCAGTGCCACCCATCCGCTGCCGACAAGGAAGGTCCAGTCGA
The DNA here is from genome assembly GCF_001544495.1 of Caballeronia telluris. Taxonomy (GTDB): domain Bacteria; phylum Pseudomonadota; class Gammaproteobacteria; order Burkholderiales; family Burkholderiaceae; genus Caballeronia; species Caballeronia telluris. The sequence continues at coordinate 6,110 of NZ_FCNZ02000075.1, read as the reverse complement.
CAAGAGGTCTTCGCGGTCCATGACAGCCCCCTAAATTTCACATTTCCAGAATAGCGGAAATGTCCTAGAATGCAAAGCACGAAACGATGACGCTTGCTCCTCATCTGGCAGCAACGCCGGGTTGAGGCGGCGAACATCGGGTGCAGTCAGAAACGTCAATAGCAAGGTAATGAGATGACCGTTGATGCAATCAAGGGCGGCCACAGCTTTCCGGCCGCCAGGACAGAATTTTTCGACACGGATATTGCCGCACGCCTCGGCATGGACGGGCAGCCCCCGGTGAGAATTCTGCTGCTATACGGCTCGCTGCGTGAACGGTCGTATTCGCGGCTGCTAGTCGAAGAAGCCGCGCGCCTGCTGGAGACGTTCGGCGCTCAAACGCGGATTTTCGACCCGCGTGGTCTGCCGCATGCCGACGATACGGACGTGAAAAACCATCCGAAAGTAAAAGAGTTGCTCGAGTTGTCGCTGTGGTCCGAAGGACACGTGTGGTGTAGCCCTGAGCGCCACGGCACCATCACCGGTCTGATAAAGACGCAGATTGACCACCTGCCGCTCGTCAGCGGCGGCATCCGGCCAACACAGGGGCGCACGCTCGCGGTCATGCAGGTCAGCGGCGGTTCGCAGTCGTTTAACTCGGTCAACCAGCTGCGGCAGCTTGGACGATGGATGCGCATGTTCACCATCCCCAACCAGTCGTCGGTGGCCAAGGCGTTTGAAGAGTTCGAAGAAAACGGGCGGATGAAACCATCGTCGTATTACGACCGCCTCGTGGACGTCATGGAGGAACTCGTGAAGTTCACACTGCTGCTGCGCGGCCGCGCCGACTATCTCGTCGACCGGTACAGCGAGCGCGTGAAGGAAGACCGCCCACTGGACCCTGCGACCAACCTGGCCTCCAAGGCAATCGCCGACCAGCCGCGGAAAGAAGTGCAGACGAGCAACCAGTAAAGGTGCGTCATGGCAACCCTCGATTCAAAACTAGCAGTCAAGGCGCTGGCAGCGCTCGCTCATGAGACCCGCCTCGCAGTCTTCCGCCTCCTGGTTACGGCGGGACGCTCGGGTATGAGTCCAGGCGCCATTGCTGAAAAAATGGGGTTGCCCGCCCCGACGCTGTCGTTCCACCTCAAGGAGCTAGCGCACGCAGGGCTCATCGAGGGCAAGAGTCAGGGCCGGTTCATCATTTACAGCGCCAGCTACGACCATATGCAGACGCTCATCGATTTCCTGATGGAAAACTGTTGCGCGGCGGAACAGGCAGAGCAATGCGGCTGCGGGACCAACGAAACGGAGGCGTAAATGAAGCGATTTCACGTGCACGTTGTTGTCCCGAAGCTCGACGAAAGCGTGCGTTTCTACAGCAGTATGTTCGGCGCGGAGCCTTCCGTCCTCAAGGACGATTACGCGAAGTGGATGCTAGAGGACCCGCGGATGAACTTCGCTATTTCGGCGCGCGGTGGTGAAGCCGGTGTCAATCACCTTGGATTTCAGGTCGATAGCGACGATGAGCTGACAGCCCTTCGTGCGCAGGTCGTCGCCGGCAGCGTCGCGGTACAGGACCAGCCCGGCGCGCAGTGCTGCTACGCATCGTCAAACAAATACTGGACGCAGGACCCCGCTGGTGTTCCGTGGGAGACGTATCACACGCTCGGCGGCATCCCGATGTTCGGAGCGGACAGCCGTGAGTCAGCGGCTCCCGAATCGGGCGGGGCTTGTCATGCCCCCGCTAGCTCGATTCCGGCCGCCATTGCGAAAAAGGTCGGCTGCTGCTGATTGGCGGTAGACACGCAAACGGCCGCGGAAGTTACGAGGCGGCCGTTGCAGTTGGGCATTTATGCGCATCACGGCAGAGCGCTTTCGCGCCGTCTTGCGCATCAAGTGACTGTCATGCGGTCACTGGCTTGCACTTTACTTTCTTTGCCGGCTTGCATGCAGCCGACTCGACGCCTTGGCAGCAGTTCTCGGTGAGGAAACCAACCAGGTCGTTCATGTGCTCGATTTCGGGACCGTAGTACACGAAGCGCCCTTCCTGACGGGACGTTATCAGCCCCGCGTGCGTCAGTTCCTTCAGATGGAAGGACAGCGTCGCACTGGCCAGTTCTAGGTGCTCCTGGATGACACCGACGTTCAGTCCCTCCGGCCCGGCGGTGACGAGCAGCCGAAAAATAGCCAGGCGCGTCGGCTGTGCCAGCGCCGACAAGGCTTTAATGGCGTCTTTTTCCTTCATAAGGCTCTGTCTCAAGGTTATGCGCTGATTCTAACGCGACGGCGCGGCCGCCGGGCTAAACGGCAGCCCAAGGCGCCAAGGACGTCTATGACGAGCGCGCATTGCACCCACGCACGCTTGCTGCACCATAACGTTTCCATTATATTGGAGATGTCGATTTAAATATCAATCGCGACGAGGCGTCGCCAGGAGAAGTGTGTGACAGAAAACCGGAAGTACAACGTCTTATTCCTTTGCACCCACAACTCGGCGCGCTCTATCCTTGCCGAGGCCGCGCTTAATCAGCTCGCCGGTGACCGTTTCGTCGGGTACAGCGCGGGCAGCCATCCGGGAACCGCGCCGACCCCCTACGCAATTGCGCTGCTGAATTCGCAGGGTATCGACACCCAACGGCTGCGCAGCAAGAGCTGGGATGAGTTCGCTGAAGACGGTTCCCCGCAGATGGACTTCATCTTCACTGTCTGTGACGATGCAGCGGGTGAAGTGTGCCCCATCTGGCCGGGCCACCCCGCGAAGGCGCATTGGGGCGTGGCCGACCCGTCGAAGGCAGAAGGCTCGGACGAGGAGAAGCGCAAGGCATTCTTGCAAGCCTTCGTGCAGATGAAGAAGCGCATAGAGCCCTTCACAAATCTGCCGCTCGACAAGCTCGACCGGCTGGCTGTCCAGCAGCAGGCGCAGAGCATCGGCACGTCGCTGCGTGAGAAGGGAGAGTAACCATGGCGGGATATCAAACAGTGGCGAAAGCGGCGCGGCGCGCGCCAGGCGGCATCGGATTTTTCGAGCGCTATCTGTCGCTGTGGGTCGCGTTGTGTATTGTGGTCGGCATCGTGCTTGGCAAGCTGTTGCCCGGCGCTGTCCACACCGTGTCAACGCTCGAGTTGGCCCACGTCAACATCCCGGTCGGGATTCTGATTTGGGTGATGATTATTCCGATGCTGTTACGCATCGATTTCGCGTCGCTCGGGAAGGTTCGCTCCCAGTTGAAGGGCATTGGCGTGACGCTGGTCATCAACTGGGCGGTCAAGCCGTTCACGATGGCTTTCCTTGCTTGGGTCTTCGTGCGACGCGCATTTGCGTCGCTGCTACCTGCTGACCAGCTCGACAGCTACGTCGCCGGTCTGATTCTGCTTGCAGCTGCGCCTTGCACCGCGATGGTCTTCGTCTGGAGTCAACTGACGAAGGGCGACCCGTACTTCACGCTGTCGCAGGTCGCGCTGAATGACCTGATTATGGTGTTTGCGTTTGCGCCGGTCGTGGGTTTGCTTCTCGGTATCTCGAACATCACGGTCCCTTGGGATACGTTGCTCACGTCCGTGGTGCTCTATATCGTTATCCCGGTCATCATCGCGCAGCTTGTCCGCAAGGCTCTCTTACGACACGGCGAGCAGGCTTTCCAGCGAGCGCTGTCGAAGATTGGTCCGTTCTCCATCGCGGCGCTGTTGCTGACCTTGGTGTTGCTCTTCGCTTTCCAGGGCGAGCAAATCATTGCGCAGCCGCTTGTCATTCTGCTGCTTGCCATCCCCATCCTGATTCAGGTGGTGGTGAACTCGTCGCTCGCCTACCTGGCGAACCGGCAACTGGGTGTCTCACACGACGTTGCAGCACCGTCGTGCCTGATTGGCGCGTCAAACTTCTTCGAGCTCGCTGTTGCGACGGCCATCAGCCTGTTCGGTTTGAAGTCCGGCGCGGCGCTAGCCACTGTCGTTGGCGTGCTCATCGAAGTGCCTGTGATGCTGGCGGTCGTGAAAGTCGTCAACTCGTCCCGGCGCTGGTACCAGCGCGAAACATAGTTGAGACGTTACCAACAAACGGGGGCTTCTTGAGAGGTAGGCCGCCTCGCTCGGTTCGCCAATTGCCTCAATCGCAATTCGTCGGCAGCTTCGTCATTAGTTTCTGCTGGAGTCGGCCTCGGAGCGTCCGGAAACCCCGGGACTCTTGCCTACTCGGTTTAGGTGGCCCAGAAATTTCCTTTTAGCCGGTTTGGCGATGTCGTATGAACACTTCTTTCACCTTGGTTTATACCCCGCTACGTTCCGCTGACTTGCGCTGGTCGGCCGATGCGGATGATGTCAAGTGGAGAGCTTCGCAAATGGATTGATTGGCTGCACCTTCTTGCCGTCCTTTACGCGCTCGAGCATCTGGCACCGACCCCAGTCAACGACCATCGATTCAAGCCCGCGTACGACGTTTGATTCCATCGCTTGCAAGCCGGCGTCGCCGTTGAAGTTAGCACTGAACGCGGAGTGAAATCGATACTGAAAGTAAGCAGAGACTTCTTGGATACGCTCTGGAGTACCCGAATCTGTGAACATCACAGACTCTGACGAAAACGGGTCGTAGCAGATGACATTACGGTAGTCGGTAGCCACGGCTACACGCGCTTCATCGCTGACAAGCAGCGAACCGACTAACTGGATAGACCCTTTCATCCCCTTTGGCGTTTTGAATACCCAAATGCGCTTTGGCAGCCGCTCCGCGAGTTGCACGATTTTCGAATTGTTGGAGCCCAGATGGCCGACCTCGCCATTCTTAAGGTTGTGCTCAAGTTTCTGCCAATGATAAAAAATGTCCATCTAGTATCAGCCCACTAATTCCTTGTTCGCCGCGAGGCTCAATCGACGCAGCAATGTTTAAAAAAACGCGCCCCACAAGCAGATGCTGTTGCGGCCAGATGTGATGATTATGCCGCGAGCCGATGCTCGTAGTACGGCCTGTCTCTATCATCTAAAATTGCATACATCGCTTCTAAGTCCGATGCACCGGGATTCAGCCACGATTCGATATTCTTCACCTTGATGGGCACAATGCAACGGTCGTGGCCTGCAGCCTCAACTTCCGGAGGCGGCTCATCGGTGATGGCAGCGAATGACAGCAAGTCGGGTTGTCCCGGCGCGCTCCAGCGCGACCACAGACAAGCGACGTGCATCAAGTGGCCGTTGTTCGGACGGAACTCGAGGACAACGTTCTCATCTTTCTCGTGTGTTTCGAGCAGCGTGCCTTCCATCTTGGCTTTGCTGACGTTCTCGTAGAAGACATCGACGAGTATCACGCCGTGCGTGTAGCCAAAGCACGGCTTCCAGAAACCCTCGAGGTTGTCCCGTCGAGCATTGTAGGTCCCCGGGTACTTCACATCGTAGTGAGCGGGTTTGCCAGCGATTCGACACTGGTAGCGCATGGGCTTGACCACGTACTTGCCGCTCTCCATGACAAGGACTGGAGCATAGGTGCCAGGAAAAATCCGTGAGTCGCGTGGTTGCGGGTCCGTTCGGTTAATGTCCTCAAGGCGACGCAGCGCGGCGTCGATTTTGTCCGTCGCGATGCGCTTGCTTTCAGTTGCGGCCTTGGTCACCTTTGATTGCAGCGTACGCTCGGCATCCGAGAGACGAGTGCGTTGTTTGAAAAGCTCTTGCTCGAGCTTCGTCGCCTGTTCCGCATTGAATCGGTCGATGGACGCCTTTATCTGCCGCTCAGTGTCAGTCTGCGGGTCGCGGAAACTGTCGTCGACGGCCTTCGGAATCTTCGCTTTGCTGCCGTCGGCTCGTTCGAAGTAGAGTCGTGCAAATTCCTCGATGTCCATGTGCGCACCGAAGGTTTTCACGTACTTGCGGTAGTCCGCCTGGATTTGCGCCGAGTAGCACATGCAATGTCTCCGTTCATCTTTCCGTGGATGGACAGGTCAGAGCGATTCCTTGCACAACTTCATCATCTTCTGGACCACGGTGCTCGCGTGGTTCAGCGTCATCTCGCCAGTGGAGAGAGCTTGCACATCGCTCTGCCGAACGGCGATGCCGGCGTCTTTCAGCTCGCGCTTCGCAATCTTCAGCGCAAGCTGCCCGAGGAGCACTCGGTCGAGCCAGTCCATCGAAACGGCGTTTCGCGCGAG
>NZ_FCNZ02000074.1 GCF_001544495.1 Caballeronia telluris | reverse complement strand
AAGCGACGAGAGAACGCGAGGTCGTCGGCACGGCCGTGTGTTGAGGAGTGTGGCGTGGGCCGGAGTAATGAATGACGATGCCCTTCACCGAGCAGCCATCTTTCGCTCGGTGCCGGCGGATACGTGCAGAAGAGGGTTGCACGAACGTCCGGGCGGTTTTGCCTTCCTGAGTCAGCGACGCTCTAAAGTCGCATAGCAAAAATACTGTAGTCCACGACGTTCGCGGCTACCAGAAATTTCGGACAAAAGGCAGCCGTATCCCAGAATCGCACAGCGCGAATAATGCGCTCTCGCTGTATAGCGAATGCCCGCGCAGACCACAGAGGTCGATCAGCATTCAGGCGCCGATGGCCATTGCACCAGGAAGCTGCCGTTGACGTGCCCCCCCATCGTCGTTCGAACGGGGCTGGTTCGGACAGTCGCGACAGACAGCAAGCGGCCATGATGCCCGCACATTGACGGAGATGGCACTTGTGGGTCGTCAAGCGAAGCTTGCCAGTCGACGCGATAAGCTGTCGGCGCGCCAGACACTACCCGGATCGCTTTGACGAATAAATACCTCCGCTAGGCATTAGTTAATGCGGCGAGGCAGTTCAGCACCTCGCAAAAGGTAGGCTCGCTATCCGTCTTTCAAGGGGCTGTGGCTTCGCCCGACATGCTAAGCTGTTAAGGAGCGCTGCGCGCAAATGTAGCGTGCGATCGATTGCCTTTCTCGGATGTATGAAGAGGAGAAGCGACCATGAAAATCCTGTGGGTCGATGACCACGAAATTCTTTGCGTTGCTCTTTGCGAATATGTTCAAACACACGCGTCCGAGCTGAGCGCAACCGCAATCGACATTACGCCCGTCTTTACGCTTGCCAGCGCGTTTGAAGAAGTCGACAAGACGCCGCCGCCAGACCTGGTATTCCTGGATCTTAATCTGGATGGTGAGAACCGCGGCGCCGCGACACTTGAGCATTTCCAGGCCGGAAATCTAGCCAATGTTCCCGTGGTCATCTGCACTGGACTTGCTCCTAGAAACGATGATGAAGTTGAAATTTTGCGAATTTGCATGCGTGACTACGCCGCTCGAGGAATCCTGTTGAAAGGAGGCTCGCACAAAAAAATGTTCATTGGACTGAGCAGGATCTTGGGAGGTGAACTCTGGATCCCGGAAGAAGTCTTGCTCCGCTTTGCCTGCTCGACTCAAGCGCCCTTAGCTAGCCAAAGTCAACGTCATCTTGGGCTTTCTCCGCGAGAGTGGGACGTGGCGCGTTGCATTGCACGTGGTCTCTCAGGGAAACAGGTCGCGAGAGAGCTTGGCGTCTCCGAAGGACACGTCAGACAGGTTTCCTGTGTTATTTACGACAAACTTCAAGTCAGAAACCGCGTAGAAGCTGCACTTCGAGTCAATGCCGAGCTGACCCATGGAAGGGGGGCGACGTGACGATCTCTGATGGACCGCTCCTCATGTTGCGCTGCCATCACTTTTAAGCGCCTTCGGTCAACGTTTTTGGCTTATATTTTGCGAGTGCGGTTAATAAGGTTCGCTCAGAAACCGGTTTTGACAAGAGCGTCATGCCACTGACGGCTACTTTTCTGAGCACCGCTGACGAGGTGTCCCCCGACCACAGAAGTGCAGGGATCGAAACGTTGGTAGCAGCGCGGACCGCCGTAATCGCAGCAATGCCGTCCTCGTGTTCCAGCCGATAGTCGGAGAGAATGAGGTGTGGACCGCTTGCCAAAGCCTCACTACGCAATTGCTCGATGACGTCGGATGATGATTCCCCGGCTACGACGTAGCAGCCATGCTCGATCAGGCGCATCGATATTTCGACTCTTAGGTCGCTGTTGTCCTCGATGATCACCACGACCATATTGGTCAGGTCCGGGTCGCAGTCTTCGGCCGTTTGAACCTCCCGCAACTCCGGCGGTATAAGTCCCATGAACGGGACCGCAATTGAAAAACGCGAGCCCCGCCCTGGTGTCGAGTCGATGTCCAGCTTGTGACCGAGAAGGTTCGCGAGTCCCTGAACAATGGACAGACCTAGGCCGAACCCTTTTTCCCGATTCCTCTCGGGATTATCGACCTGTACATAGCTCTTGAAGATATCCGCCTGTCTACCTTCTGGGATACCGATCCCGTTGTCCCAGACGCTTATCTTTATGTGGCTGCCTCTCCTTTGGCAACTCACCAGAACATGCCCTTTCTTTCCTCCCTGTTCGGAAGGCGTGTAACGGATCGCATTGGTCACCATATTCCGAACGATCCTGTCCAACGCAGGTCGATCCGTACGGACCAGATAGGGGCCGCAATGGAGTCTCATTTTCAGCCCCTTCGCCTCAGCCAGCGGCTGCATATTTACGAATATGCCGCGTAAAAGCGAAGGCAGCGCCACCTCTTGAACGTCTACGTTCCATGTGCCGGACTCAAGGCGGCAGATATCCAGTGCACCGTTAATCATCCCTTCCATCGCATCCACTTGCCTTTGCGCATTCGAGACGTCCGCAACCAGCTCGGTCGATTTAATGCTCCGCTCAATATAATTTAACTTCAGACCGAGCGTTGTAAGCGGTTGACGCAAGTCATGGCTTATTGCAGCGATAAGCAGGTTTTTCTCCGCCTTTGCCGCTTCCGCCCGCTTTCGCGCCTCATCGAGAATGATCTCTTTAACATATGAGCGTTTCTGACTGTAAAAGAAAAACCACGCCAGGAAACAATAGCCAATTAGCTGGGTAGAATAGAACCCCAGCATTGCTGGCCGGTGAATATATAGAGCTGATCCCAGGCTAAATCCGAACGGTACAGCGCCAAGCACAAACGAACCTAAATTCGCACGAAGACTGGGTGCGAGCAGTAGCAGGGTAAATGTATGGCTGATCAGCGTGTACTCAAGGAAGCCGGAACTTGCCAATTTGAGGTAGGGAGGGCGGGGCGAGAAATCGGGTGGGGTTAGCCCAAGGCTACCCGCCGCCCACCAGAACGATGTCAGTGTGACGCTTGCAGCCCATGCCCAGTGCATCTGCTCGATCGCGTTGGCGCTGGCGTGCTTCGGGAGCGCCTTGGTCTTTTTCAGTAAGTATGCTGCCATGGGAGTGGCCATGCCCCAAAATCCCAGGACCCAGACGACACGGAACCAACGAAAGCTATCCGACGTTTTGATCCACGATCCGTATACGCACAGCAGCGAGGCGCCGACCGCCACTAATACGGTCCAACACACCGCGCGACGGGACAGCGATTGCAATAACTCGCGTTTGACGAAGAGCTTCTGCTCGGTACTGAGTGCTGCAGTTGTGCCCAGAAAAGAATTCACAAATCCAGCGAATCTGCGGAGCTTGATTGTGTGAGCCATTTTCACTCGCCTTCCGACAATATTTTCGGCTTATATTTTGCGAGTGCGGTTAATAAGGTTCGCTCAGAAACCGGTTCGGACAAGAGCTTCATGCCACTGACGGCTACTTTTTTGAGCACCGCTGACGAGGCGTCCCCCGACCACAGAAGTGCAGGGATCGAAACGTTGGTAGCAGCGCGGACCGCCGTAATCGCAGCAATGCCGTCCTCGTGTTCCAGCCGATAGTCGGAGAGAATGAGGTGTGGACCGCTTGCCAAAGCCTCACTACGCAATTGCTCGATGACGTCGGATGATGATTCCCCGGCTACGACGTAGCAGCCATGCTCGATCAGGCGCATCGATATTTCGACTCTTAGGTCGCTGTTGTCCTCGATGATCACCACGACCATATTGGTCAGGTCCGGGTCGCAGTCTTCGGCCGTTTGAACCTCCCGCAACTCCGGCGGTATAAGTCCCATGAACGGGACCGCAATTGAAAAACGCGAGCCCCGCCCTGGTGTCGAGTCGATGTCCAGCTTGTGACCGAGAAGGTTCGCGAGTCCCTGAACAATGGACAGACCTAGGCCGAACCCTTTTTCCCGATTCCTCTCGGGATTATCGACCTGTACATAGCTCTTGAAGATATCCGCCTGTCTACCTTCTGGGATACCGATCCCGTTGTCCCAGACGCTTATCTTTATGTGGCTGCCTCTCCTTTGGCAACTCACCAGAACATGCCCTTTCTTTCCTCCCTGTTCGGAAGGCGTGTAACGGATCGCATTGGTCACCATATTCCGAACGATCCTGTCCAACGCAGGTCGATCCGTACGGACCAGATAGGGGCCGCAATGGAGTCTCATTTTCAGCCCCTTCGCCTCAGCCAGCGGCTGCATATTTACGAATATGCCGCGTAAAAGCGAAGGCAGCGCCACCTCTTGAACGTCTACGTTCCATGTGCCGGACTCAAGGCGGCAGATATCCAGTGCACCGTTAATCATCCCTTCCATCGCATCCACTTGCCTTTGCGCATTCGAGACGTCCGCAACCAGCTCGGTCGATTTAATGCTCCGCTCAATATAATTTAACTTCAGACCGAGCGTTGTAAGCGGTTGACGCAAGTCATGGCTTATTGCAGCGATAAATTGGTTCTTCTCCGCCGTTGCCGCTTCAGCCTGCGATACCGCCTCCTCGAGCACAACCTCTTTTATACATGTGCGTTGCTGATCGTTGCAAATGAACCATGCGACGACACAATAGCCTATTACTTGGGCCGTATACCAATCAAACATTCCAGGCCGTGCAACAAAAAAATATGGTGCTATGTTGCATCCAAATGGAATAATGCCGATCAAGAGTGAACCGAAAACCGCACGAAAACTGGGTGCAAGCAGCAGCAAAGCAAATGCTTGCCCGATCATCGTCAGCTCTAGGAAGCCATACCTCGCGAATCTGAAGTAATGGCCATGAGAGAACACGGAGTTGGGTGGGATTAGTCCAAAGCTGGCTGCCGCCCACCAGAACGATGTCAGCATGGCCAATGCAGCCCACGCCCAGTGCATCTGCTCGACCGCCGTGACGCTGGCGTCCTTCGGAAGCGCCGCGGTCTTTTTCAGTAGGTATGCCGCCAGGGGAGCGACTATACCCCACAGTCCCAGGATCCAGACGACACGGAACAACAGGTAATTATCCGACGTTTTAATCCACGATCCAAATACAAACCAGAACGGGCTTCCGACTACCAGTAGCGCAATCCAATATACCGACCGGCGGGAAAGCAACTGCAGTAATTCGCGCTCTACGCTAAGTTTCTGCTCGGTATTGAGTGCTGCGACCGGTCCCACAAAGCGATTGGTAAGTTCGGAAAATCTACGGTGTTCGACTATGTAAGCCGTTTCATCTGCGTACAGTGATGGTCCGGGCCCGGGCCTTTCGCCCGCGCCAGAATCATGTGGTGTTCGGGGACAGGACGCCATAACAGGCCTCCGGGGATCAGGTGCAACTACACGCCATTGTGCTAGCGGCCCGCCAGCAAGTCGATGACAAGTGTTCTTTTTTCTACCGAACAAAAGTTCGGAAATCACGCAGGTGTCCCCACCCGAGGATGGTGCCCACTGTGCCAAGCGTTGGGTGCGAGACCGTCGAACCTCCGATCGAGCGTAAGTATGAGGCTGTGCACGCGCGCTCGCAGTGCCACTAACTCATATCCTATTACCGCACGAGTTGAAATTGCGATACAGGGTGCTCATTCCGTGCGCCGGGCGAAGTTCCATGCGTAAGCAGGGGCACCGTACGCTCAAGAAGCCATTCCAACGAATGCCGTGAAGCGCCACCGAACATTCATTCACCCGCGAAGGAACATTTAATGCCGAACATCAGATTATCGATGTAGCAACAAATGACACGTTTACACGGCGTAATAATGCAACATAATTCAACACAAGGAGTGCGTCGATCACCGGGCAATGGCTCGCGTTCTTCTCTTGTCGAATGCCTGTTATGAGTACGGCTCTACAACCGGCGATGCGGAAAACGGAGTGCGTACATGCCCGACGTTTGCACATCACTTGCAGCGAGATTGAATGATCGACAATACGCCCCCCGAACAGAGCCAGCTGATTCGCGAACGACTGCACACCCATATCAACCTTGGCCTGCGGAACCGGTTTTGGCGTCTTATTCGTCATCCTGAACAACAAGTTAGCTATAAATCAAGGAGGTCCACTATGAAAACCCTTGCATGCCTTGTCCTCGCCAGCTGTGCGCTCGCAGGCCCGGGCGTCAGCTTCGCTCAGAGCAACGCGCCCGTGTTCCGTGCTGCAGAACCGATCCGTCTCGAGCAGGGCGGGTACCGCGTGGGCGACGTCAGCCATGAGAACTATCCCGAACAAATTCATGCTGCTGAAGCGACGATCGCCGCACAAGACAGCCAGCAGGCGGGCAACAGTGACTTTGGCGCCGGGGCGAGCAACGGCACGTCAGCTTATGGCAGCGTTCAGCCTGTGTCGGATCCATCGCCATCGTCGTGCGTGGGGCCCGCAAGCTATTGCAACATTTTCTTCGGTAATTGACCGCCAATGGCTCGCCCACACCGCCCCGACGATCCAGGCAACGGCCTTGATCGTCCGGAACGCCTCAACGGAGGCGTCCGGATCTTCGGACCCTCCGAAACGACCAGCCGGCGACATGATGGACCCGAGGCCGATATGCATTGTCTGCCACATGGCGTTGCCCTCGTTGAAACCTTACGTCGCCGACGTATTTCCTAAACTCAAATGACCGCGGCACGCCGATTATCAACGATGTTTAGGTCCACCGTATAGAGGATAACCTTATCATGTGGTGAAGTAATGGACCGGTAATACCCATAGGCGGTGCTCGGTCTGCGCGATGACTAACGGACGAACGGCATGCGTCTGCGACGGTCCGTTCGATCGTTTTTGCAGTTGGCGTCACTAGCAAGGAGACGAAAATGACCTGCAAACGGCTGAAAGTAATGTCAACAATTGCATTCTTTCTGTTAGCGGCAGCTGGAACCTCGAGCGCGGACGAACAGTGTTCTAACGCAACGCTCAAGGGGCTCTACGGATTCTCGCTTAGAGGCCAACTAATCGGCATATTCGACGATGCGGGTAACACCCATCGATTTGCGAACGAACCAGTTTTGATAGACGCGGTCTCGATTCAGGACTTTGACGGGCATGGCGGCTTCACTCGAGCGGACTTCGTCCAGAGTGGAGGCGAGAAACGCCCTGGGTCAACGGATCCAACGACCGGTTTCGACACTAACGAAAGCGGAATGTATACAGTTTATTCGGACTGCACAGGCATCATGCACATTAACAAGTTTCCCGCGCCGATTTCATCTACGACAATTGACATTCGCTTCGTGTTAACGGATGGCGGTCGGCGTATGTTTGGCGTCGTCAGCAGGCAGGTCATCGGCGGTCAGTTTAGAGCGACCGACGGAACCACCTGTGGACCGGCGCAGCCTTGTAAAATGGAAGCGCAGGAAAGCTTAGTCGGGGAGAAGTTTCGAACGGAAGGGCGTGACAGGTAGCCGGGGGCACGACGCGGCGCCTTGGCCTGAGTGGAAGGCGTGTTGCTTCGCGCAACGCACTCTTTCGCCGTCAGCGCAGCCGTCGTAAAGCAAAGAGCGGCTTGCATGCGACGGGCGAACGGCGACTAGCTCCTACCGTTTTTCTTCAGTCCATGCCCAGGACCCGTATCATAGAACGGAATTGAAGCGTGACGGATTCGACGGGGGCACCTGGCATGGAAGTGATCCGTTCGATTGTCGAAGTCATGCCGGGAGAGGAAGTCATAAGCGCACGTGCATCAAGCGCTTCACTGTGCACATCGTCGACAAGGGCAACCCCGTAGATGACTACGTCAAGTAAGGCGGATTGACTCAGAGACCAATGAGCAACTTGACCGTCCGATGCTCGGTGGGCCGGCGCCACTTGATCAAGTGCAATTTTCTGTCGCTCGTGGTCCTTGGCGCATGTCATTGACGTTATTTATGGCTTCCCATAAGCCCGAGGACTGGTCGGCCGAGACTGCTGATCGAATGACCGTTGCACTCAGTTGGACGAAACCGCTCGCGCGGTATTGGGGCTCCGGCGGGCGTTAGCGGTATGCAGGAAACCCGCGCGGTTCCCAT
>NZ_FCNZ02000073.1 GCF_001544495.1 Caballeronia telluris | reverse complement strand
GGACCGCTCAGCCGGCGATCGTTACCTGGGGGATTTTGAGGTGACCATACATGGGGGAATTTGACCGACCGCCGGGGGGCGATTTCGTCTTTATCGACTAGCCTAAGGTTGCCGAAAGCGGCATACGGCACGTCGATATACGAGGGCGGAAACCAAGGCGCGTCTTCCGAGAACGGCTGCGGCCTGATGTGCTCCAGACTGCGTTCGATCTCGCGGAACGGCGGCGCGACCAGCGTGAAATGCGTGCCAGACCGGACGATATTGCGAAATTTTTCCAGCGGGTCTTGGTTCGGAGGAACTTCTGCGGGATACAGATAGTTGGTGGTGCGGCTCCAGAGCCGAGTCGCAGGCATGTCGCCGGGATCGCCCAGCGCCTTCTTCGTCAGCTGGCTCCAGGGAGCGATGTCCTGGCTTGACAGGCTGAGCGAACAGGCCAGCGATTCCCGCTTGATCGGGTTGGCGCATGCATTGGCCATGTCTTTACAAGACGCCGCCGACAGCGCATTGATGATGGCATCGAAGGGGTCGGACTTCGGTCCGCTAGGCCGCAGGCCATTGGCAAACAAGCGGTTGTAGGCGACCGCGGCGAGCCGCAGCGCGCCGTCCATGCCCTGCGTCTTCACGTTGAGCGAAGTCCAGTACAGCTCTTTCAGCACCGACGTCAGAAAGATAGCGAACTTGCCGGGTATGCCGCCATAGGTCGAGAAATCGGATTGGGCGAGGCGGTCGAAGTTCGGGCAGAAATGCAGTGAGGCACGCGTCTTGTCCGGATAGCCGCTGATATGCAGGCCGCCAGTCTCGCGAAAAATCACGATCACGTCGTCCGCCAGTTGCAGGAAATCCCGAAGCGGCTCTTTATGTTCGTCCTCGAATATATCGCGGATGGTGTCTTCGAGCGCGCCGTACTTGGTGATGTCTAGCCCGCCTTGCGCAAGGTGTCCACTGCAATCTGGATGATGACCTTCCGCTCAGCATCGTGTGGCCTTTCATCCAGCAAGCGATGCAGCGGCTCTACCCATTCCTGAGCGTTGCCGTTGATGCCGATGACTACATGCCGCGCCTTGTCGATGACCGACTTGAGAATCGGGCGATATGTGTTGCTGTCGCAGCACTCCTTCAAGGCGCGCCGGGTGTAGCCGCTATGGTCGTACAGGACGACGATTGGATCAGGGCTTCTCGCGAGACGCGTCTCGGCGTCGAGAACCGTTTCGATAAAGTAGTTCTTCGGCTCACTATTTTTGTCGGGCGGCGGAGCGGAAGCGATGAACTCGTGTTTGACCCGCAGTGTCTTCAGCTCCTCGCGTCTGGCCGATGCGGGAGGGAATAGATCGAGCACACTGATTCGCTGGCCGCAGATGTCGCTGACCGCATCGCCGTCGCTTTGAGAACGGGGAAAGTTGGTCGGTAAGATATGGTCCTTGGCCGCAAACTGGTGAGTGTTCGGGACGCGGCCCAGTGCGGCTTCGATCATGGCGGGAAGCAGTGGCTGATGCTGTCCGCGGCGATACGGCCGGTAAGGCGGATCATCGACATGACCATCCGGCTCTCTGACCAGCATCACATGCGAATCGAGGTCGCCTAACAGAACGATTTCGGTCACCTTGTTGCTCTGCACTGGATCGGACATGGCTACCTCGCTAAGGTCGAGCGTAAGGCTTTTGTAGGTCGATGCACCTGATTGCGTGAAGTAGTGAAGTGGGTGATATGCCAAGTAAGGCGATAAATCAAGCGAGCGTTACAAAGCTTGCCCGGCGGGAACAACACGCCTTCGCAAACTTGCGCAAAATGGCGAGGGTGCGTTTGCTTTCCACTGAAGAGTGTCCGAAGTTTTGGTTAGCAGCAAAGAGCCAGACTCCATAAGTGGTGGTAGCGACAAACGGCATTTGCGGCGCTGCAATATATGCCAGATTCAGCCCGCGTTGAACTACTAGAGGGGCAACCGGCCACAACCCGCCGTTCACACGCGCAGTCGGTCGGACGTTCAGGCGTCGGCTTTGCGGGACACAGCGGACGTTGCACTGATGATGCTCGACTATTTGTTCGCTGTTTCCTCTCTCTGACGACAGCGGAGTGTATGCACCGGGTTTATTCCGGCCGCTAAGATCGCGCGAAAGACTTTCTCTGCTAAAAGCGGTAAAGCACGGACGCCATGCCGTTCACGTCGAGCCGGCGCTCGGTAATCGGACTGCCTGCGGCGTAACGCTCGAGGCGTCCCACGATGGCCTCGACGCTCGCCGACCAGTGCGGACTGATTTTGTAAGTCGCATTCACGTTGAAGTGAATATCGCGCCAGCCGGAACCGGTATCGTAGTGCTGCAATCCCGACGCCGCGCTTTCCTGCGGGGTGATGCCGAAAAACGTCTGCGTATAGGTCGCGTTGGCCCAAGTGACTCCCGGACCCATCGAAATGAGCCAGTTACGGATCGGCGCCGATACGAATAAATCGGCCGTCGCCGTCAGACCTTGTCCGGTTCCCGCGATGTCCTGATAGGCCGCCAGCGCGCCGGTGAACGCCCACACCGTGTAGTCGCCGAAGAGCCGCAGCTTCGGTCCATAGTGCACATCGGGCAAGCCTTTGAGCCGCGCATCGTCGGACGACGATCGCGACTGGAAGTCGACACTGACCGACATACCGAGGTGATAGTTCTCTCCACGCAGCACGTTGACGCCAAGCACATCTGGACCCTGTGAGAAAACACGGTCCTTCCATGAAATGTCCTGCACGGGGAACGGAAGCACCTGAAGCTGCGAGGAGCCAGGGAACTTCGGGAACACATACATGCCCGGCCCGACCGAGATTTTCCAATCGGTGTCCGCCTGCGGTTCATCGGCGTATGCGACGCCCATTGCGCAACACGTGCTTACCGCTGCGAGCGCCAAGCACCGGCGCCCAAAAGAAGTGATGTCGAGCCTCATGTTTTTCTTGCCACGGCGGCCAACTGTCTCAGGCGTCGCGCGAGCGCCCGTGATACAACTGGCGTTGGATTGTTGCAGGACGCCGACGCCGCGGCGCTTTCGCGCAGGAAAAGCGCGCATTCCCGCGCGACGACCTCGCGTTCATTGTCCGATGTGATCATATGGTACGAGTCGTCGAGCCAGGTGCGAAGAAACGACGCCCCGACGTTCGCCACTACGTAGCGCGCGTTATGCGGACTGGACGTCTCGTCGTCGATCGCGTGAATGATGAGGCAGTCGGTGCTAATGCTCTTCAGATTCTTGCGTATAAAGTTTGCTAACCGGCTCGCTTCGTGAAGCGCTGGCATCGCAATGGACGCGGGCCCCACTTCACTGATTCCGTCCCTCTGCATCACGCGTGCAATCTTCGAGCGCAACGCCTCGTTGCGCAGGCCATAGGGTTCGTGCTCGCGATAACGGTAGCGCGAGCGCAATGGCGTGTAATAGACGTAGTCGAGCAGAAATCGATACCAGGGAATCGCCCAGCCGTCGTAACTGAGCGTGATTGACAACAGCAGTAACGCCCGCGCAGTTGGGCGCTGTTGAGCGACGGCAGCGGCCATCGTCGCGCCCATGGAGAGGCCACACACCGAAACATGCCGGTATCGCGCTGCAAGCGCGTCAAATTCGGCGACGGCTGCGCTGATCCACTGTTCCATCGGCACATGCCCTGTGCCCGCGCTGTAGCCACGCAGTTCTGGCGTGTGGGTCGCGAAGCCTTCTTCGGCGAGAACGCGTGCAAGGAATCGCAGCTCCGCAGGAGAACTCGACAGGCCGTGCAAAAGCAGGACCGCGTGATCGTTGCCTAGAGCAGTCGAGAATTGAGGCGCGGTCATGGTCAGTCTTCCACCCGCAGGATCAGAAATTCGCCGGACGGCGTAGTGAAGCGTTCGCACACACATTCGACTGCGCGCCAATCATGTCCGCTCGATAGAAAACGCATGCGGTGATGACCAGGCACGAGCCGGTCGTTCACGCGCGCGAGATCTTCTTGATGCACTTGCGAATGCCGGGCGCCGTAAGCTATGCCCACACGAAACGATTCGTCGTCGATGATTCCGGCGGCGGTCGAGGTTGCCGCGGCCGCGACAAAACTGCCGGGCGGTGCGCTCCTCGCGGGATCTAGCGCCTTGATGAGAATGAGCGAATGGTTGTGGTGCGCGATGTGATGCAGCATGCGATGCATTTCATCCGTGGCACGACGCGCGATCAGGCGTTCGTTATCGCCGCGCAGCAGCATTTCGTAACGCGAGTGCGCGACAGACGCCAGCAGTTCGGCGCGATACTGCGCGCGTCTCAAGCGCTCGACCAGCGTGATGACAACAATCGTGATAAGTGTATACGAGAGCAGCAGACGGACATCCGAAGCATCGATGATGTCGATGCGTCCGTAGGGCGCGACGAACAGGTAATCCGCGAGACAGAGTCCCGCCAGCATCACGCAGAGTGCGGGCGCGAGGCCGCAGTAATACTCCACGAGCACGGCGCCGATAAGAAAAGCGGTTCCCGGCATGATCGGGCCAAGTAGCGGGTGAAGTATTGATCGAACGAGGGCGGCGGAAAAAAGTGCCGCCGCCGCTATGATCCACCGCTTGCGGCCGCGCGGAGCCCACCGTCGAGAATTGTTGACTTTCATTCGTTTTATACGGCGAGGTGGTGTACGCCCTTAAAACAGTGATTGTGCCAGAGACTTCGATGACGTGACCGCGCTATATCAGGCGAAGTTAGGACGGACCTTCCTTAAGCGAAATGTGAGCAAACGGGGCATGGCGATTGGCGCATCGAGCCGGCGGATTGTCCTCATACTGGCACCGAAGTCAATGAAGTCCACCGCGCGAGACACGGCATGCGCTTGCTTAACTACACCTTATGCTTCGTTGTCGGCGCCTACCTGAGTGCGGCGCTGGCGTTGTATTGGATGCAGGACCGCATACTGCTTCCATCCGCGCCCGACACAGCCGATCTGCGCACGGTCACGGACCCCGGCGACGACATCGACGTGTGGAAAGTGCAAAGCGTGTACGCGGGTTATGTCGTCACACCAACGGAGCACGAACCCCGCGGTACGTTTATCGTCTATCACGGCAACGGGGAGTCCGCGGAGGCCAAGTTGCCGCTCGCCCATATATTCGTTCGCGCCGGGTATCGCGTCATCCTTGTCGAGTATCCGGGGCACGGCAAGCGACGAGGCGAGCGCACGATGAAGGCGGCGGCCGTTGCATCGCGTGACGCATTGTCGGCCGCGCAGGCCCAATGGCGCGGGCCGGTCTATCTGGTGGGCGAATCGCTGGGCGCGGGCATGGCATCGCGCGTGGTCAAGGGCAACGAGTCGGCGATCGCGGGCGTCGTGCTTATTACGCCGTGGGATTCGCTTGCCGATGTGGCGGCTGAGAAGTATCCGATTTTCCCGGTGCGGTGGCTGCTGCATGACAGCTTTGATTCGGTCGCCGCTGTATCGCGTTACGACGGGCCGCTCGTCATCGTCGGCGCGCGGCAGGACGAGATGATTCCGGTTACTCATGCACGACGTTTCGCGATCGAACACGATCATGCCCGCCTCATGCTGTTGGCCAACGCCGATCACGACGGTTGGTTCGGCGCTATGACGCCGCAGGACTGGGGACGCATTCTGGAATGGCTTAATGCGGCATGACGCGACGCCTGGTCGAAGCAGCTGCCTTGCGAGGCTTTCGCTGAACTTGACCTCGTTGTGTTCCGCGTTTCACGTCATCACCATGATTTCCTCGTCGGAATCGACGTTCACGTCCCAACCTCCGCATTGCGCATAAGGCATCAGCTCAATCACCATTTCCGTGCATCTCGGCATATCCGCAATCGTCGTCCGCCGCGGCAGTAGCATTTCTGAAGCGCAAGCGGGCTCCTACGCCGTTGACAGAATGGAGATAAGGTCCTCTCTCCGCGCCAAGACGACCTTGCGCCGGATTTAAACATACTGCGACTGCGACGAAGAAGGGGGCCGGTCTGGTCGAGAACAGTCGCCGGTCGGTTACCTGAACGGGCCCGGCTGCATTGTTTGACAGCGGTCGGTGTTCTGTCAGGAGCGGCAAGCTGATCTTGACGCTTCTTTGTCTTCGTGCCCAGATCCGTCGCGGAGCGCGTCGCGAGTCCGCTCACGTGTCCGCTGCAAGCCGGTGAGCGGACATTGAAAAATCAGGTCGTCGAGCGACCAAAACGGGTCGGGTGTGGCCGACCGCATAAGGCGGAAGCCGGCCAGGTTGAGTCACGCAGGCACGATTTGCGAATGTCGGGTCGAAGGACGACACGAGACGTTGGCTGAAAACGCTTCGATCGGGTGATGTCTGCCGGCCGAAGCTGCAGGTGGAGAAAGGTCGGGACGAGGTCGTGCCCCGGTTCCCCTGATTCCATCCGCGAACCCGCGCCGTTGTGAGCGGCCATCCCCACCGACGGGAAATACGCCCGCATGAAGTCGATGAAGCCATGCTCGTCCCGGCTGCGGTGAACTTTTATGAGGACGCGCGCGTTGTTGCCCCGGCAAGGCCCCCCGCGTCGAAGTCAAAAATTCGGGCACACTTACAAGCAAGGACAGTCTCATTTAGCACGACGGCATTTCCGCCACGGCTTTTGGCCTGATACATCGCATGGTCGGCATTGACCAGCAGCGTTTGTTCGTCCAGTCCGTGGTCCGGGTAAACCGCTACGCCGATGCTGGCTGAAACCCCCAGGATGCGATTTTCAACTGCGAAGGGTTCTTCGATAGTCTGACGCAGCTTTTCAGCGATCGAAATCGCGTCTTCGGCCTCGTTCACAACCGGTAAAATGGCAACGAATTCGTCCCCGCCGATGCGGGCGATAGTGTCCGACTCGCGTAGGCATTGCTTCATACGTTTGGCGATGCGTGGCAGCAACATGTCGCCCACGGCATGTCCGTAGCGATCGTTGACTGGCTTGAACCCGTCGATGTCGACAAACAGCAGGGCGAATTTCGTACGCGAACGTTTCGCGTGGAGTATGGCCTGCTTAAGCCGGTCGCCAAACAGAACGCGGTTCGGGAGATCGGTGAGCGGGCAATGCTGGGTGAGATAGATGATCTGCTGCTCGGCTTTCTTTCTCTCCGAGATATCCCGGAAAACCACGGTCACCCCGTACATGTTGCCGGCGTTATCGCGCAAGGCGGCGCACTTGTATTCAACGGGAAAGCTGGTATTGTCCCTGCGCCAGAACACATCGTCCTGAACATGGCGGTACTTGCCATCCGATAGCGTCGCATGGATCGGACAGTCTTTGACAGGAAAAGTCGAGTCGTTGGCGTGATGGTGGTGGATACTTTCGTGCCCCGGCCTGCCAACCAGATTGTCCGCATCTTCCCAACCAAACATCGCAATGGATGCGGCGTTCTCGGCGATGATCACGCCGTGCATGTCGAGGACATGAACCCCCTCACTGACCGAGTTCAGGATATTGTTCAGCGTGCCGTTCGCCGTTTCCAGTTGACGCCTCACTGTCGACGTCCTGACCATGGCGAGGATTTTCGCTTTCAGGACATCTTCAGGCGCTGTTTGCGAAACAAGATCGTCAGCTCCAGCCTGAATAACGGTGACAGGATTCTCCAATGAATCCGCCGCGGCCAGTAAAACTATCGGTGTCCATGGCAATTCCTGCATCGCCTCGATCACGCGGATCTTGCCTGTAATCTCGAGTCCCGACATCACACGCACATTTATCTCCATCAGTATCAGATCGACGGGTTGTGTGCAGAACGTATCGAGTGCGTCGCGTCCATCGGAGGCGACGATCACATCGCAACCAGATGAAGATAGGCCAGACTTCAGGGAGGCGATAAAAGCGGCGTTTGAGCCTGCAAACAGGATCTTCATAACTGCAACTTCCTTGATTCCAGGGGCCGGTGATGGCGTGAAGTGCAATAACGGCACGACCAGGGCAAACCTTGAGAGCGAACCGCCTGTTTCATTGGACAAAGCCGCTGAGGCTCCGCCGGGCGTGCGGAGTCGCGAAGGTGAGCGGCCGCTTTTCGGTGAGGGTGGGACGTTCGAAGAAGTTTACTGAAGGGCCGCAGCGGGTCGTCAAGGAGCATTGGTTTTTCCTGCGAGCGGCCATTCACGATCTACAGATTCGACCGGTGGGTTCCGTCTCAGCGACGGCCGCTAAACTTCGTTGGACGAAACCGCTCGCGCGGTATTGGGGCTCCGGCGGGCGTTAGCGGTATGCAGGAAACCCGCGCGGTTCCCAT
>NZ_FCNZ02000072.1 GCF_001544495.1 Caballeronia telluris | reverse complement strand
GATGAATACCATCG
Organism: Caballeronia telluris; assembly: GCF_001544495.1. Lineage (GTDB taxonomy): Bacteria > Pseudomonadota > Gammaproteobacteria > Burkholderiales > Burkholderiaceae > Caballeronia > Caballeronia telluris. The sequence continues at coordinate 8,702 of NZ_FCNZ02000072.1, read as the reverse complement.
CGTAGCCGCACCACATGCGTAGCAGATCACAGGCTCAAGCAGAACAGGCAATGGCTGAAGTGCCGGCTGCCCCCTCACCCGAGTCACGGATCGACCGACCGCTACGGGGTCGGGCAGAGCCGCTCATGAAATTGCACGATCCCTCGTGTCCCCGGAGTCTCGGCGCGACGGGAGGCCCGAGTCGAGCGGCAGATGACGCGGTTCGTGAATCCGGCGCGGCGGGACTGGCGTCGCGCAAACGGAGCTCGCGTCAACCGGAAGCTCGACGAAGGTCTGGCGCTGCGCGCGCTGCCCCGCCACACAAACATCGCGACCACACGCATCTATGAGCGGCGCAAAAGCCGGCTGGAGGATTCGCCGACCTTCAAGGTGGCTTACTGACCAATTCGTGCCAGTAGATAATGGCACCCTAGCTGATGAAAACGAGTTGCTCTTCCGCCGCGCCGGAGTGGACGAAACACGAGACCCGGCCGGCCCGCACGTTCAGGAGAACGCGATCAATGCCGCTGACCTCGCTGCCATCGCGCCGGCGGCCGGTGACAGTTATTGGGGAATAGGCTATCCCTGCAATGTCGCGGCTGATTTCCATCAGGCGTTTGATGGCGCCCTGGCGCGTCGTAAAGTACCGGTCCATAAAACAAGTTCACTCGCAATACATCATCCGGTAAGAATAACCGCAATCGTCGGCTGATTATGTGGTGTAGTGAACGAAGAATTCACGTCGGTGCCGATGACGAGTCTCCGCTGCTGCGCGGGCAATGGCCTGGCAAAAACGTCCTATCGCAGCAGGCGGCAGGCATGCACGTTTGCTGACCACAGCGCTTTCCGGCACGATCGTCTTACCACGATCAATCGTCCTTACGGCTGGCGAACGTTACCCGGCTAGCCACATCGACGGGACTAATTGCATTCCCTTCGGATACGGATGAAGTCCTGTCTTCCCATAGATAGGCCCAATAGATTTGAATTATTCGGTTCGTGTCTTGATTGGTAGAACGTTAGCCGCTCCCATGATTGGAAAGGCCTTGCATTGCGCGGATGCCCTGCTAAAAAGAATGTCTCCCGGCTTCATGGGTACCATGGGCTCCATCGGTTCCATGGACTCCATCAGTTTCGTCTTGTGTCTTGGCAAACGACCGCGGGTCGCCGCCACTCATTTATGCATGCGGCACCCCGCTCGAGCAAGGCAACACGTTCGTTGCGGCGCTCGGATCGCGTTCGCGTGTCTACTCCCATCGCAACCGCCATACTCGTGCGAAAGAAACCAGGCGGCCCCGCTGCCATCGCGGCCGCGCAGAGTTAGCTGATCCGGTCGATCGTAGGCTCGGTCCGTTCCAGCCTGCGACGAGTTGAACGTCGCCCGATGCGAGTAGGATGAAGTCCCTGATCTTATCGTTTGTGCAGTCCCAAACGGCGCACGAGTGGAATTTTCTCTGCGAAAGCGGCTACTAATGTTTTTCGCTATGATCGCGGGAAGGTTCCAGCTCGTATGCGGCGCACGAGGCGATCTTCGGTTCACCCGCGCTCGAAAAGCGACGTCTGATTACGCGGGACGATCTGACGTCGTTCACGAAGCACATTCGCTGACGCCTTCAACGGCTCAGGTGACGAAGACGACAGGCGTGTCCGTCGGACTCGAATGAAAGAAGCTTGCGATACGGCCTGCACGGACGCAGGACGAGACATCGGAGATCCCATTGTCTTCGGCGCCGTCGTTTTTTTGCCGACGACGATCGACGGACCTGATGTGCCCGTCGCGTAGCGCCGGATGCGGATGAGCAGTTGGATGGCGCCTTGCTCCGTCGTGAAATAGTGGTCCATGCGTGCGTCGCTTGCGGTGAAGAGCGAAGGTTAGCCGTTATTGTCTGATCACTTTCGCGACAAGGAAATTGCCAGCTGGCGACGCCTAAAAGCCCGAAACGAATCGGGCGACGTGGCGGTGCTGGACGCCGCCTATTGGGTCAGGGGCTGCAGCTCGCTCGGCCGCACGCGCTATGCGGTCTTGCCCGACGTGTCTTTTGCCGTGCGTGCGACTTCCCGACTCTACGGCGGCGCAGATAATGCGCCACATGCATCGTTTTCGACCGGTTGCGTCGCAATTCGGCTTGCCATCCTTTCCGCGTCGTCGCATTCGTAGATACGCCTTTGTGGCTTTGGGACAGCATCGTCCAACTGGTGAGCAGTCACGAGGTTGGATATCTGGAGCATTGTCGTCGTTACGCGACCGGGACGTGACCGCGCGAACCGTTGGCAAGATGCTTCTCTGATGACCAGTTGCCGTTCACAGAGGTGCGGCCCGGCGAACGGCGCGGAAGGGTCGGACGCGAAATCCGCTTGCCCGGAGTTCGATGCCGTGGTCATTTGCGCGGTCGTAGCGCGTTCGATGCGGAGATTGGCGTCCCGTTGGCGGCACTGACAGTCTGATCTGACACTTCGCGATCTCAATAGACATCCTTCGCGACGTCGTTGCTCGCGTCGGTAGACGCAATTCCGCAAACATTGAGGGGCGGTACGCCAGTAGGCAAAGCCATCGATCGCGGCAAAAGAGTCCTCGATTCTGCCCCCGTCGTGCTCTGTCAAACCGCCTTTGGTCACACCGCCGCCGCTGCCGGTTACCTACGATTGCCGGATGATCGAGTTGTTGCCGTTTGCGGCAGCAAATTCCAACCACATGAGCATGCGTGCCGCCGCCATAGTCACCGTTTGCCGAGGGCCCGGACCAAAGGATATGTATGGACAACTGTCCACCAACAGTGAAAAATGTATTAGACGACGATACCTTGGGACAAATAGCGTTCAATGCTACAAACGTAGCTCTTCTCAACCGTCGAAGAGGGTAGGCATGGACAAAGAACATTATCGCTTTGTCGTTGCGGGCGAAGATCAGGCCGCGGCTGGTCGGGCAAGTCAAGCGCTTGCGGACATGCTCAGAGAACTCGAGCCGGTGCTGGACGTCGATCGCCAGAAGGCCGACGAGGCGACCATGGATCTCGGCACCATCGTCAACGCCATTGCGACATCCGGTGCCACGCTCGCCATCGCTCAAGGTCTCGCCGGCTGGCTGCGGGCGCGAAAAGGAGCGTCCATCACCATCGAGGTGGACCCCAGCGTCGGAAGCGTGAAAGCCGTGGTGGCAGGCGTCGACGCGGAAGCGGCGGTGAGGATCGCCGAGATCATCCGGAGCTGAGGCGGGAGAATCAGATCGTGCAGGCGTCTCGCTTCCTTGCCTCTGAATCGACCGCTGCAGTCGTTCTTGGCTCTCACGACTGGACCGGGGCCGGACTCGGACGCGCGCCGGCTTTCCTGCATGCGGCCAAAGATTTCGTCGGTTACCTGATCGACAGTGCGGGGTTGGGCCTCGACCCCGCGCTCGTGTTGGATCTTTTCGACGATCCAGCGCCAGCCGGTGAGCAGCTTGCACGCCTCAGAGACACGTTCGATGTGCTGCTTCGTGAGCGGCGCGATGAAGGCCGTCCCGTTGCCGATGTCCTTGTCTATTACGTTGGGCATGGTCAGACCGACGATCAAGGGCATCTGTCGCTTCTGGTGCGGAGTAGTCACCGAGGCATGGAGTCGGAGACCGGCATCAGAGCATCGGATCTCGCCAGGGTACTGAAAGTCGCCGCCCCGCAGCAGCGCCGTATCATCGTGCTTGACTGCTGTTTTTCCGAGGCGGCCGCGCGCGAATTCATTGGCATGTCGGCGACACTGGACCAGGCAGTTGCGGCGACCGCTGCAAAGGACCTGTCGGACGAAGAACCGAGCCGCGGAACATTGCTCATGTGCTCGAGCCCGGTGGGCGAGGTGTCCATCGGTCCTCCCAATGCCAGGATCACGCTGTTTTCGGGTGCGATACTCGAAGTGCTTCGCGATGGAGCGGAAGGATATGCCGAGCAGCTGTCCTTCGCAGACATCCGCGATGCCGCCTTTGAGAAAATGGTAATTGGCTTCGGAGCCAACGCGCCCCGTCCCGTGTTGCATCAGGTGAATGCGCGAAAGGGCGATCTGACGCGCGTTAAAGTTTTCCCTAACCGTGCGTTCCAGGCCGATGCGGCAGCGGACTCTGAGCACGCAGACGCGGCACAGCGCGAGCAAGCGAAGCGCGACGTGGACGTTCAACAGAAAGGCAATTCGGAACCGCAGGCTCGCGGGCCGGCCGTTCACAACCCGCAGGCGCCAGCGACAGAACAAGGCATTCAGGAGGGACACGACGTGATTGCAGCTGGCAATCACCGAGCGGCAGCATCCCAAGCTCATGCGCACCGCACGTCACAGGCGAATGATCCTGCCGCATCCGAGGCTAGGAGAGACGTGCGTTCGAAATTGTTGCTCAATCTCGTTTCAGTTGTGCTTTTTATCGTCTTGGCATTGCTCTACATCGTTTTTTTCAGCGGCCATCTGTAATGACGGCATCTGTCTAAATGTAATAGACACCGATACCGTCTCACCGCTCATTCGCCTCGGCTCGCCGATCTCTGGCGCCGTCCCACAGTCGGTAAGAGATGGCCGACACACTTTAACTTGCTGCTCCGTGCGCAGGCGAACACGTTGTGCAGCGGCTAGTGTCAGTGAGACACTTAGGTAAACGGTTTGCGTACATAATGCCGAGAACACCGTCGCAACAGACGCTGCCGATGCCATTCGATTGCCGTTTTTCCCTTGTCTGCGCGGCGACATTCCGGCGCGCCCGAGCTGGCGGTGCAATCGCGCTCTTTGTATCCGCAATGTCGCTTGCGCATGCGGACGTTCTCGTCACCTTCGCCGAAAGCCCAGTATCGGTCATTCGTGGCGCTTCTCTTTATCAGGCGGGGCTGGGCGCAAAGCTGCAAGACGGCGACATCATCAAAACGGACGGCGGTCAATCGGCGCAAATCGAGGACGGCACGGGGACGCTGGTTGCGCTCGGGCCGCGGACGCAACTTCTCCTGACAGCGCGCTCAGTGCCGCAACATGCGCCAGCAGAACTGGCGCGAATCTCTATGCTGTACGGCTGGCTCAAGGTGAGTTCCACGGTCATCATCGCCCGGCAACAGCCGGTTTCGATCGAACTTGCCGGCCTCAACATCCAGCCTGCAGGCGATGGTGCTTGGGCAGTTGTTGCGATGGCGACGGCTCAACGCATCGCGATTTTCTCCGAGATCGGCGATGACGCGATCGAGGGCGGAGTCCCAGGAAGCAAGTCCAAGCAAACCCTTCGCGAGGGCCAGTACATCGAACGCGACGCCGACAAGTCGCTGCGCACGCAAGCGCGCCCGTCGGCAGAGTTCGTTGGCGCTTTACCTCTGGGTTTTCGCGATACTCTCGTCGGACTATCCAGCCGACTCACTAGCAGACAGGAACTTGCGGCGCCAGTGCGCCCCGTCGACTACGCTGACGTCTCCGACTGGCTCGCGAGCGACGTGAGCGTGCGGAAGACGTTCGTCACGCGCTTCGCTCCGCGGCTCAGGTCAGCGTCCTTCCGCGCGCAGATAGATGCTCATCTGGATGTTCTATCCGAATGGCGCCCGATTCTTCATCCGCCGCCGCACGCGCCGGCTGCACGGCACCAAGGGCATGCTCAGGCGCTCCCAGCATCGCGCAAAGAACGCGACGCCGCCATGCGCTATGAGAAGGAACCGCCATCCGAAGACATTCATGCGCAATGAATGGCGTATGCGCAAGGAAGCATTGACCCCTTGCAGATCAAAAGTGTGGAGCAGCCATGAACTTGTCTTTGACCGCGAAGTTCAATCTTTCCTTTCTAGCTGTGTTCGGCGCGGGCTACGTCGCAACAGGGATATTGGTCGACCGGGCGTTGCTGAATAGCGCAGCCCAGACGACGATGAGGGATGCGAGCCTGATGATCGAAGCGGCTACTGCCGTGCACAAGTACACGTCCGAACAGGTGACGCCGCTGCTTTCCACTCAGATCAGATATGCATTCGTTCCGCAATCGATCCCGGCTTACTCGGCGATAGAGAGCTTGCTCCCGCTCGAGAAGAAAATGCCAGGATTCTTGTACAAGCACGCGATGCTCAATCCGACCAATCCGCGCGACCGCGCCACCGACTGGGAGAACGATGTCATCCGCCGGTTGCATGACCATCCCGAGTTGCATGAGGTGACCGGCGAGCGCGCTACGCCGTTAGGGCCCAGCCTTTACATCGCGCGACCGACACGCATCGACTCCGGCGCGTGCCTTCAATGTCACAGCACGCCTTCCGAAGCGCCGCGCACCGTGCTCGACAAATATGGACCGGCGAACGGTTTCGGCTGGCCCTTGCATGAAACGATCGGCGCGCAGTTCGTCTCAGTGCCGATGTCGCTGCCGCTCGACCAGGCGAGAAGCGTCTGGCGCACGGTGATGCTATCGTTCGCCGCCGTGTTCGCATGCGCCTTGCTCGCGCTAAACCTGTTGGTGAATTTCCTGGTGACGAGGCGGCTCGCTGTGCTGTCGCGCGCCGCTGACCAGGCGAACCTCGGCAACCTTCACATCGCAACGTTCGTGACGCGCGGCGGCGACGAGATCGCATCGCTGGCACTCTCGTTTGGTCGGATGAGAAGCCGTCTGGCCGAAGCGGTGAATGCGCCCAAATCGTGAGATCTGGCACCATTGGCGTGGCGGCGGCAGCCGATCAGCGGGCGTCGTCGAGGGACACCGAAAAGTGGACGATTCGAGCGAGACCTGCCGACGATTCATCGCCTTGGCGTCAGCGGGCGCATCGGGGATGCGGCAGGCGAGAGCCGTCAGGAAGTTGAGACGGGACCAATCGCCTCGTCACAGAGCGTCGACGACCAAGGCTTGACTTCGTCAGTCAATCCAAACGGCGCAGTATACGGAATCGCCCCTCGCGAGCGCGGCGAAAAGCAAGGCAGCCCGCGACTACCTCAAGAAAAAGCCGGCGTCGAAGTCGATCATGATAAATTGCACCGCGTCCTTTTTCGCAAGAGGCTTCGGCCCCGATCGACATCGTGACAAAGCCGATAAGACTCTTCAGATCACGCCGGAGCACGGAAAAATGGCTCCCGGAGGGACTCGTCGGTGATGTCGCGAAAATCGAAAAAGATCCCGCAAACCACGGTGTATCTAATCACGGCGGCGGCCTGAACGTCCGACCTATCAAAACCCGCGATAAAAAATCGAGGTTACAGGATTTCGACCGGCCTGGAGACTACCGGCGGACTCACGAAGCGGGAATCGACGGTGGAGACGAAATGAAACTCATGTCCAATGCCGAGTGCGCGATCGGCTTCACGAGATTATCGGCCATAGGGCATCGATAGTTACCCTTCCCCTAACCGCTGCGCGCGATACCTAGTGTCACAGCGGGCTGAATCTTTCGAAGTCCCCGGCATAGCGTTTGGCGAGCGGGCGCGCAGATTCTCCGTGCTTTGCAGGGCGCAGGTTCAGTGCAACGGGCGTCTCGCTTCACTTCATACAGCGGCCACGCCGTCGACAACGGCCCCCAGCGCTTCTTGTAACTGCACGCACAAGCCGGCCATGCTTGCGCAGCGGAGCACTCGCTTCGCTGCCATCCTCATCGAGCGCGCGCTCGCGGCGGTTTGTCGATGAATCGACGCGCCACCATGCGCCAAGCTGACCGAGCGCGGCCATCAAGGGTCGTTCGCGATGCGCAATCGTATGACCGCGGTTCGGCGCACAGCCGACACTCAACTGCTTGCCTCCGTTTCGGGAGGTCTTTCGGGTCGAAGAGGGAAGCATAGCCGCAGCTGCGAAACGAGAGCACATCGGCGCCGGCAGTGAGCAAGCGTATTGGCGCGCCCGAGGACACGCTCAGGACCACATTGCTGACCCGTCATCACAAGGTCGTCGAGCCGACGGCTGCCGGGTGCGCTTTGCTGAACCCTGCGCGTCGCGCCTTCGATATTCGGAAAGCACAAGCTCGACCCGCATCGCGCAGGGCTTGGGTCTTGCTTCCGGCGATAAAGTAGCCGAAGCCGTCCGCGCGATTACCGCGAAGCTGGGGCTGCCCCGCGGATTTGCGGAACCCGGGATGACGCGTGGGTTGCTTCCGCGCATCATGGCCGCGCTGAAGGATCACAGTCACAAGGCGAATCCGCGCGAGAGATCGAGGGCGAATCATGAGACGATACCGGAAGCGTCGATGTAACCCGCTCGCCTGACGACATTCGTGTCGTGAAACGGGCGTGTCGTCGTTATTGCCAGAACGTGCCGTTTCGGACATGCAGATTCAATTGCGCCGTCGACGGCAGCGACGCAGGCACGAAGCGACCGTCGATCCAGCGGCTCATCTGAATGATTGCTTCCATCGACCGCACGCCGTGCACGAAATCGCATCGCAGAAAGCCGTCGATGATGCTCTCGTTGATGCGCGCATACTCGATTCCGTTCGAGTAGTTGATGAAGATCGGCTTCGCGTTCAGCTTGAGGATGGAACGCAGCTTGACGGCGCGGCGCAACATCTGCAGTTCCCGATCGCCTTCGCTCAGTTTCAGGTCCGCGATATCGAGATAGCCGCGCAGACGGCTCGTGAAGTCATCGAGCTTCGAGGAGCGCAGGTCCGATGCGCTCAGTTCATTCGTTTGCCCCGGTTCATCTGGTTCGCCCGGCTCCGGTTCCTTTTTCTTCAACGGGTTGGCGAAGTCATCGAACCCGTTCGAGGTTGTCACGGATCGGCGTAATGACGCCGGGGATGATCGCCGTAATGGCGCCAGTTTGAAGTGAAGTAAAACGCGGATTC
>NZ_FCNZ02000071.1 GCF_001544495.1 Caballeronia telluris | reverse complement strand
TAACCCGCAAAGCTGGTCCAACGGGTGGGTCAGAATTCAATGCAAATCGTGGGTCAGGATTCCGTGCAAATCAACAGAGTAACAATCGGGACACCGCGTCAATCGCCGATTCATTCTTCTCGTGCTCCATCGCGAGCTCCTGGTAGCCGTAACGTTTTGCGTCGGCTTCCATCGTCCCAACAATGTCGTTGAGCGTATCGCCCAACAAATCGTCGTACGCCAACATCCTCGCCTTATTTCCCGAGCGTATGGCACTCATCATCGGGCTCAACGAAGCCATCTTCTCCTCGTAGACTTCCCTCATAACCTCTGCAGACAGTTTTTCCTCCCCGGAGCAAATCGCTTGATACTGCGACATCTGGAACAGCGGTATTGCAACGCCCGGCAATCCCTGGGACAATTCAAGCATGTATTTCCGTAAACTATCCGACAGAGGCGCTGCTTTTGCTAGCCATTGATACTTCTGAAGCTGATTGCAGAACCGCTTCCAGTCATCCACGTTTCTCACGCCGTCCCAGCTCATGACGCCTTGGCTGCTGATACGACGAGCAGAGCGAAGCGTCTTCCGGAAAAGCTGGGCCGCCTTTGGGGTACCGCTGACAATCACGGGTATTCCAACCACGTTGGTGAGATTGACAAAGAAGTCGAAGAGCGGGTCATTCTTTGAGACCGCATGCAAAGCATGCTGCATCTCGTCAATTACAATTAGACCAGTGTGATGCCGCTTGGAAATTCGGTGGAGCTTGTTCGCGTAGTCAGCCAAGGTCGCCCTCGACCCTACCTCCGCCTCATAGTCTGTTCCCAGCAAGTCATCGAACTGCAGAATCAGAACCTTGAGTGTGTCCTTCAAGCTCGCCCCCTTCGGACAATCGACCTTGACCCAAACAACCTGATTGATGCCAAATTTCTCATGATGGATGACCTTCGGCATTAGGCGCAAAGCAGACTCCAGCGCCGTACTTTTGCCACCTCCCGAAAGCCCGAAGATACCCGCACAGTAAGCGTGTGAACGCTGATGACGGTATATCGGTATGAGCTCGCCGGCTTGATTTGCCCGGTATCGGTCTTCGATGCCTCCAGAGTCGATTCGAACGTCCCTGTCAACATAGTGCTGGCGTACGATAACCTGAACTGTGCTCACGACGTCGAGATGCGCTGGAAGTGCCATCACAAACCGCGATAACCGCCCGACTGCATGCAGGCGATACTCTTCAGAGTTCTCCCGCTCATGCGCTGAGAAAGCAATCGGGACGTCCAGCGCCTTCAAAATTGTCGCCTTATCCCAGATGGGTCCCAATGCAGAGATAAGCGGATTTTCCCGATACTCAGGCAGCAGGTCGTTGCCCTTGTAATACTGCGCCTCGACAGCCTCGACGCACTGCATTACGGGCTCAGGCACCTTCGTTTGCTTGCCAGACAGCAACTTTGAGATAGCTTCTTTGACCTTCATGACGTACTCCTAATTGTTAAGTTCCAAGAGCAACGCTCTAGTGCGCATTTCGCGACGCTCTTTGGAGGTCATGCGGTTGGCTACGCCCGAAGGTGTAGCAGTGCCTACTACCGATTGCTCATACGCATCTCCTTCATCGTCATACGTCTCCTGTTCGACCGCGCCGGCCGCAGTGACTTGTTGCTCGAGGCTGTTGACGAACTTTTTAAACGACACACCGGGTTTAGCATTGCGTTTAGCCTTCCCACCTCCCCTTGAATCCCGTGCCACTGACGAACGCGGGTCTGCAGAACGTTCAACATTGCGCATTTCGTCCATCTCGTTGATGTCAGGATGCGACATGCCTGCTTCTTTCAGCGCCTTCTTTGTCTTCGAGTCTGCGTCCTTCGCGATTTTTGATACGTTGTAGTAGGTCATCGCGCGCTCAGCTTCGTTGGCTTCGAAAGCCAATCCTCGATTCGTCAAGTCAAGGTCTTTCCCGATTCTCTGCTCCTGATGCGTCACTCCGATTAGCTTTTTCTCTTCACGCTCGGAAACTGGGCAACTGATGGGTTCACCAAATCCATGAAGCAAGATACTGCTGTTGTCGGTTGATTCGAAACTGATTTCCACTTTCGTTTCAATCTTTCCCGCACGGAACATCGATTGACGCTCTAAAAGGTCAAACGTGGGGCATGTATAGTGCAAGTCGTTGTACAGTATTCCCTCTTTATCAATCTGAGCAATCGTTTTCGGCATGACCTTTGCGCGGAATTCATCGACTGGCACGCGTCTCCCTCCACAACCATTTACCTCTGTCCCGTGATTCCAAAGATTTAGCGGTGTGGGAGCGTTTCCCCGTTGAATCATCTCCGCAGGCGTGGGGTATCCACGAATCACGCAATTGTTGTAATGCAGCAGTGCGAAGCAGATAATTCGACGAAGCTCATTTATGGTCAACGCAGCGTCACACGCTGGATGTTTGACTCCACGGTCGAACGAATCTTTTTCAACGACCCCCGGAACCAACGGATTCCAGATTGCAGGAACGATTCCAAATCTCCGCTCCATCACGCTGCGTAGGTCGGGGCGGTAGGCCGGCGCGTTCTGCACCTCCATTCGACAGTATTCAAACAACGGATGTGCCTTATGAACGCTACTCACCTCCCCTTGGTCTGAATAGAGGACCTCACAGAGACGACTAGCAGGCCATTGCGCTTCTTGAATGTCTATGTCTAAAGCCTTACAAAACGCGACCTTTGGACTAATTGCATTGATGAGTGCCATCATCGCCCCATCCCAACACGGCGGGTCAAAGGTAAGGTGAAAACCGACCGCCATTCCTGAGTAGTCGTCAATCACTAGATATAGGGTGGGACGCCCTATCACTTTCATTCTTAGCATCTGCCCAACAAGGTAGATGTCGACGATGGTAGCGTCGATATGGAACTTCTCCCCGGGGCCACGTGAGGTTCGCAGGGTACCGGTTAGTGGTCGGTCATGAAGTAAATATCTTCTACGACCGCCTTTGCGGATGCGGCGCTGCTCATACGTATAGTTTTGGGCGATGTAATGCTGAAGCTGTCGCTGAGTCAATACGATGTTGGAATCTAACTCAAGGTCAACCATCTCTCCTTGTTCGTTAAAGATTGTCCGTTTTTTCAGGAATGCCTCACGCACCCACGACAGTGCATTCTCCAACGTTTTTTGACAACGTTTTCCCTTCTTATACGCAAAACAGAAGTAATGGTCGGCAGCCAGCGCAAGGAGTCTATTGACAAATTGATTCCTGGGCGACGCGCCATTTTTTCTTCGCCAAGGGGCTTTCCCGGGACGACGCTCCCACTCGCGTTGCTTTCCACGACCTCCGCAGAGGTGATAGTCATCTGCGACAGCATCGGCGTTCAGTCCTCGCTGAAAAAATCGACGGAGTGTTCGATAAACTGTATCTTCAGAGACCTTTGCTATTGCACAGTACCGTAGAATTCGCTTTCGGCGTGTCACCTTATGGAGAAGTTCTTCGAACTCGTCTCCATAGATGGAGGGCTCGGCGAAACTTCCCTCGGCGTCTCTTTCCTTCTCAAACCCCAGTAGTCCTTTTATGAGAAGCCACCCGTTCGACAGCGTAGGATTCTCCAAGATTTTACGATAGCGCGGCGAGCGTCGCGACAGCACAAACGGCGGTGCCTTCCTTCTCGCGGCTGGGTTGATGGGCGACTTATCAAGCTTTTGAAGAGCGTCATTCCCATCGTAATCCGACGACAGACGAAGCCGAAGGTCATCCGTCCTCGTCTTCCTCGGCATTGCCTTGTGAAAGCGAACAGCCTTGTCATGTTCAATATCGATTAGGTTAGTCCATCTATTGTTCGACCCTGTTTTCAAGACGACAAAAATCTTCTCTCCGGAGCGCTCCTTCAACAAGTCGCCTACGGCAAGTTCTGGTAGAGGTTGGGCCTTCATTGGCATGATTGCCTCCAACTTACGTAAGGGACGGGACGACTACGCCAACACCTTGGGCGTCCAAACGTCGCCTGCCCGCAATTGAACGGGGTCGCTGGCGTTTAAGTCGAATGCCAAAGCTTTGCGACCTGCAAGTTGCCGGAACGCCTGAACCCCAGAACCAGATGGAAGCTGGAACGTGGAGTCGACATATCTACAAGCGTCGACAACTCGCATTTCTTTTTGTTTTCTAAGGATACGGAGAAGCTCCTTTTGTGCTGTCAGTTCTGAGGCCGATAGTTGGCGTCCCACGGTGTCGTTATGGGCGCGGAAAATCCAGGTCAAATTCTTTGAGCGGTTCGAATGCATCCCGTCAAACGCCACGGGCTTATAGACTGCACCCTCGTCTTCCCACGTCTTTCGCTCAATTAGCTGTCTTCGTGTCAGGGTTAATTCGCCTGGCCGTACCGACTTGACGGAGACAGCCTCCCGCCCGCGCGTCTTGCCGCGGACGGTTGTCAGCAGTAAGGACGTGCTCAGCACTGCGGGTTCGGTTCGGCCGGCGTATGTCGGGTAGTCAATGTTGATAGCTAGTGCAGCACGACGAGCTTCGTTCCTGTCGAGAGCGTATTGGTCAAAAATTGTCTCTACGTCGTCTCGCCACCATGCCTCGAGAAATGCCGCATGCTCCGCTTCGGACATCAGGTGCAGTTCGCCTGCAGCGGCCTTCTCGCACACAAGCCGGGTCTTGATACCCGAACCCGGCATATCCCGCGTATGGAGCCAGCGCCGATATACGCCATCTTTCTTTGCTTTTTCCTGCTCCTTGAGCTTTCGATGAAGAGTTCCTTTCTTCATCGCTAGTGTTCTGGTAGTCATGGAGACTCTCCAATTCAGGCGAATAAAGCGTTATTTACGGTGCCCTATATAATTCGGATTCCTACGTTTCGCTTTGATTGGCGCGCCTTAACTTCTTTGAGATGTACGGTTGCATAGCTACATCGGACGAAGTTGTTCCGCTGCTCAACTAACGAGGCAATACCGAGACGCAGACGGAGCAGATGCCGATTTTGTCTGGCCATGAGTGCAGCGCTGCGTCGTTACCCCGATGCCGTCGCGCCAGATTTCCCTACGCTCACGATGGCCCGGCGGCATTGAGCAATCTAGTGAAGCCGCTTCTCACGCAGAAGCCGACTAACTGCAAAAGAGTTCTCATAGGCGTGAGCATAGCTTTCGCGCTCACGCATGGCAGACGCGAGCTTGGAAACTCTGGCGGGCGGCATGTCCCAAAGTGATGCCACCGATTCAAGCGTCAGCGTGAGGCCCAAAACACGCAAATAAAATCCGAGCAATGGCCAATTGCAGCGTCGGGAGTCGACGGTGCATATCACCGCGACATCGGCGTCTATCAAGTTATGGACCTGAAAAGCGAAGCACCACGGCGAGCCCAAATATTGCTCGACACCGTCGATTCCCAAAACAGTCCGCGGCGAGCCGTGAGAGGTAGGATTCACGGTTGCTATGAGTGTGGCACTGTGAAGTCGGATGCTCACAACGCCATCTATGCAATCGATTCGGAGTTTCGCCCCGCCCCCCGCAGCGGCCTCGTTCATCCGCTTCACCAGAACCGCTTGTCGAGTGGCTGTTCTTGCGCCATCGATAAAGAGGACTAGTTTGGGGTCGGGATTCCCGGCTGCGACGGGCGCGCCCGGAGGAGGCAATGATTTGTATTTTTGCTCTTCCAGCATCATCCCGTCCTCGTTTGACGCGACAGCCGTTACGGATTTTTCTCGACTGCGCAACCCCGTTGGCTTGAACGCAACCCCACGGCCGGGCCCTGTTTCTGGCTCCGTACGGCTATGGAAGTCCGCGCCGATGTCGACGTACACATTCTGAATGCGCTGCTGCTTCTTAACGTTCGTAAAACGAATGGACGAGTTCATACCAGCCTCCAAAAACGGCTTGACGAGAGGCTCGCCCAGGCAGACTATAGAGACACGGTTTCCGCGGTCTGCTGGTCGGGCCGAGAAATAGCGGGCTCCCGGTCTGGACACCGGGGGCCTGTTTCATTTGCAACGGGCACTTACTACGCTCTCTGGTTCATCGCTCACTCCTCTTCGCAATCACCTGACCTCCCAGGCAACGCTGACAACCCAAGAGGCAATATCATCAAACTGCCCGGCTGAGTTTGTGTGGTTCTTTCGCGCATTTCAAGCACAGATGATTTGCAATCGCGGAATAAAATGGCCGCCTGACATTCTTCTGGGCGCTTTCTTGTTGCAGCCAGCTAAGCCATCGATTCGCTGGCCGCTTTATCATCGCGGTGCTAATGCAACATGGATTACATGTGTTACTTCCGGGTGCTTACGTGCTTTGACCTTGGTATAACCAAGACGCTTCCGTGGGGAAGTGCATGTTCAAACCCTCTGTGTCCCATGCTCGTATACCGCGTTTCGGGCCTCTCCTCTGTGAACAAAGCGTACAACGATTCCCGGAAAGTTAATTGCATAGTGCAGGTTTGACATCCGCACATTTCATGATAGAGAGGTACACATTTGCTAGGTGAGTAGGACGGCGAAGGCATCAATCCGCGGTACGACTTTGCATGCTCGCCGCGTCGCCTATTTACGGTGAACGTGCAAGCGATGGTTCACGGCTAGGCTGGTAGGCGAGTTTTAGCTTTCCTCGCTATACGACCAAACCTTGTAGAAAAACTACGTCGGCAACATCCATCGTTGCTGCAGCGCAATGCCGAAATTCGGCTTTTTGATTGCAGAAGCTTGTCAGACGACCGCTCGAAGGCCCTCAACAGTAGGCTCGTTCCAGACGTTAAGCGTTCCCCGTAGAACATATTTCCGGTTGCCTCCTGCATCGGAAGCGGTGTGCACCTTGTTCTTGCAGTGTTACTTGTTCAGTTTTGGTGCGTGAGCCTAAGGCACTCGTTGGACCGCTAGCAACCCTCCCGTGACCAAGCAAGGTTACGTTTGGCACCTCGAAAAGCGCTCGCTTGCTCGAACGGGTCTGCACATGCTACGTGCGAGAAGAAGCAGTTTGCGATAACGGGTCTTATCGCACATACCGCTTGAGCGTCCTAAACTGTTCTTATGAAAACCGCCCCTGTCTCCGCCCGCCAGCCCGCCCGACCCGGGAACGGACGGTCTGTAGAATCGCCCGCTCCCCTGACCGTCATGCTGCCCGACCTCGCGTCGCTCGCGGCACTGCGCGCGTGGCACGAAGGTCTTACAGCCCGCGAAGCCGTCACGCATTACCTCGGCCACGCCCGTGACGACGGTCAGTCTTCGCGTGGCGTCATCGCCCGCATACGCCGGCACCTCGCGGCTTGCGCCCGCGCACGCCAGCGCTACGACCTACTTCCGGTTTTTGCCATTAACGCCGCCAGCCGGACGCATTACACCGCCCAAGTCGTCGGTGCCATCGACGCTCTGCGCGCCACGGCAATCCCGGCGCCACAGCCCGCAGACGCAGTGGACCAGTGGCTCTACCCACACACGGCACGCGCACTCGAGGCCACCGGGATACGGTCCCTTGCCGACCTTACGGTTTTCATACTGCACCGGCGCCGTTGGTGGCAGCCGATACCGGGTCTGGGCAAGACCGGTGCGCGAGCGGTCTTGACGTGGCTCGATACGCACCCGGAACTGATGCAGCGTGCCGCTGAGGTGATTGAGCACAGTAAACGCGATGGGCAGTCGCTCCCTGTCTCGTCCTTGGCTTCGCTGCCCACAAACCTTGACGGCTCGCAGGGCCGTTATCGTGCCCCTCTCGAAACCTGCGGTCTTGCAGCCAAGACGGATGTCGAAGCGGTCACCGCGTGGCTCGAGATGCATGAATCGGCACATACTGCGCGCGCCTACCGGCGTGAAGCCGAACGCCTACTGCTCTGGGCGGTGGTCGAACGGCGCCAACCGCTTTCGTCGCTGACCATGGAGGATGCGATTGCGTTCCGCGCCTTTCTACGACGGCCAGCGCCTGCAGCGCGGTGGGTCGGCCCACACTGCTCGCGTTCTTCTCCGGCATGGCGTCCCTTCGAACGGGCACTCACACCGCGCTCCGCCGGCTACGCACTGACGGTACTGCGCGCGCTATTTGCTTGGCTCGTCGACCAGCATTATGTCGTTATCAATCCGTTTTCCGGCGTCACCGTCCGCGGAGCTCGCCCGCGCGCACCCTTCGATACTGCGCGTGCTCTCGATGACCGCGAGTGGAAGACCGTCAGAGCATTTGCCAGCAGGCTTGAGCGGCACGGCTGGACCGCATCTGCAGCACAACGCCTGCGTTTCGTGCTTGATTTTGGTTATGCGACGGGCCTGCGGGCAAGCGAACTTGTGGATGCGAAACTGGGCGACGTCGAGCGGGACCATCGTGGCGCCTGGTGGCTCGAGGTGACGGGAAAAGGGACGAAAATGGGGCGTGTCGCGCTGCCGCCGCTTGCGAGGCAAGCGTTACGTCGGTACCTGAAGGAACGGCGCCTGCCAGTGGTCCGCTCCCGCTGGTTAGCGTCGACACCATTGGTCGCCGTACTTGACAGGCACGAAGCCGCAGGCCAGCAACGTACGTCGAATGCGTCGGGTCAGCGAAGCATTAGTGCGGCACGGCTTAGACAGATGGTGGGTGATTTTTTCCAGGATGCTGCAAAGCATGTGGAAGCGCGTAATCCGGGGCTCGCCGCAAGACTGCTGCAAGTAAGTCCCCACTGGCTGCGACATACTCACGCCACGCATGCGCTCAAAGCTGGCGTCGAGCTTGTTACTGTGCGCGACAATCTTCGGCACGCTTCGATTGCGACGACCTCGACCTACCTGCACGAAAACGACCGACGCCGTGCGCATCAAGTCGGTGCCGCATTCGGACGTACTCCCTCGCCGTAGTAGCGTTGAACGTGGCACCTTAACCTGGACGGCCTCAAAAGCGAGGTGCAACACGTGTCTCGTATAAGGTGTTGCAATGCCCGACAAAACTACTTCGTACCA
>NZ_FCNZ02000070.1 GCF_001544495.1 Caballeronia telluris | reverse complement strand
TCGGGCACACTTAGGCGGATGTATCCGACTGACCCCACCCAGCACGTATCGCATGAAACCATTTACACGGCTATCTACGCTCAGCCGCGTGGCGAATTGCGCCGCCAGTTGATTGCCTGCCTGCGCCACGGCCACAACACCCGCATGTCGCGCACGCGCGGCACAGACCGACGCGGGCAGATTCCCGACATGGTGAGTATTCACGTACGCCCGCCCGAAATCGAGGACCGCCTGCTGCCTGGCCACTGGGAAGGCGACTTTATAAAAGGCGCTGGGAACCAATCCTCCGTTGGCGTGCTGGTTGAGCGCACCAGCCGGCTGGTGCTGCTTGCCAAGATGGACGATGCTACCGCCGCCTCAGCTCTGGCGGGCTTCTCGGCCAAACTCAACTCGATTCCTGAACCCCTGCGCCACAGCTTCACTTATGACCAAGGCAAGGAACTTACGCGCCATCAGGAACTCGCCGCGGCCACCGGCGTGCGCGTGTACTTCTGTGACCCCCATAGCCCCTGGCAACGCGGCACATGTGAAAACACCAACGGCTTGCTGCGACAATACTTGCCCAAAGGAACCGACCTCTCGGTCTACACACAGGACGAACTCGATGCTATCGCCGACAGCCTGAACAACCGGCCGCGCGCAACCCACGCGTTCTATTCGCCGCTCGAGGTCTTCGCCGCCACGCTCGCCTCAGCAAGCCAACCTCAGAACGCTAAACATTAACCCCCCTGTTGCACTTCGGCTTGAAACCGCCGTACCATTCGTCAAATGTGCGGGACAAGAAGTAGCCCCAGTCAGTGGGATCGACAGACCAGTCCGTGACGATCGACTCCGGATTGCCGGGACGGGCTGCCCCTGAGCCCAGCAGAGGCATTGACTCCAACGGCCAGTGTTGCGGCGCAACCGTATGAAAATCCCTGGGCTCGACGCACGGAATGAATTGCATATAAGTGGACCCGACTTCATGACGCAGAAACCGGTAGACGTCGAGCGGACGTCTCGCGTTGCGCCGGTTCACGACGGTCAGCGTATTGAATTTCACACCATGCTTTTTCAATAACCCGACACCCCGCATGACGTCGTCGAAGGTCGGGCGCCCCTTGCGATCGACCCGATACAGGTCGTGCAACTCGCGAGGACCATCGATACTAATGCCGACCAGGAAGCCGTTCTCCTTAAGAAACGCGCACCATTCATCGGTCAACAGCGTGCCATTGGTTTGGAGGTCATTCTCGATGCGTCGCCCTTCAGGCCGGTATTTCAGTTGCAATGCAACGATCGCCCGGAAGAAGTCAAGCCCGAGCATGGTCGGTTCACCACCCTGCCATGAGAAGATCACGGCCTCGCCGTTCTGCGCCTCAATATACTGACGGATGTACCGCTCAAGCATCGACGGCTCCATGCGAGCCCCGCGATGCTGCTCGAGCAGTTGTTCCTTGTGCAGGTAATAGCAGTATGCACAGTTGATGTTGCAGGTCGATCCGATGGGTTTTGCCATCGCATGAAAACGGCCCTTCCGCGCCGGCGCTTCGGGTTCGGCGCCCGGTGGCGAATTGCGCACGAAATGAATAGGAGCGGCGCGTTCAGTGCGGGGCATTGAGCCTCCCAATGTTTTACCGGAATTCTGAAGCGCAACAAGCCAAAGACAATTCCTTATTGGCCGGGGCCCTTACTCGCGGACTCCGCCTGAGTCATGCGTTTGCTCATTTCCGCCTTGACCGCATCAAGGTTGAAGCTGGCGCCACGCTGCATGGGCGGATAGTCGATAAACGTCTGCAACTCCTTTCCAATGACCTGCTGGACGAACACGAATCGCCAGAACTGGAACTTAAACCAGTCGAAGTATTGTTGTCCACCGTCTTTCGTCCCATTGCTAGGCCAGCCCGTACGCTCGAATGGATCAAGGCGTAGGTTGGTGATATAGGGGACGTCGGGTCGCGTTTTCTCTCCAAGCCAGCCTTCGGGCTGGTCTATGAAACGGAACTTGTAGTCGTCGATGCGCACGGCCCCGATCGTGCTTTCGCCGAGATAGAAAATCTCGTGGCGCGCTGACGGCCCCTTCCCGGCGATGGCGGCGGCTTGGTTGTAGCCATCGAGATGATTCTTATAGGTCCGGTCGCCGATCTTGACGCCCTTTAGCAATTGGTCGGTTATGTTCGGATTGCCGGCGACAGCAGCGAACGTCGGTAACCAATCTAAGCCCGAAAATAATCCGTTTTGTACCGAGTCCGCTGGCACATGACCAGGCCATCGAAGAATAGCGGGCACACGGAAGCCGCCTTCCAGGACGGTTCCCTTTGATTGCGCGAAAGGCGTCTGACCACCATCGGGCCAGGTGAAGACCTCGGTACCGTTGTCGGTGGTGAAGAGCACGATCGTGTTGTCGTCCACGCCCATGTCCTTGAGCTTCTTCATCACGAGACCCACATCGTCGTCGAGCTGGGCCATGCCGGCTTCCTCTTCCGACCAGCCGTTTTCTGCGTTGCGCATCGCTTCATACTTCGGCGAGAGATGTGTAACGATATGCATGCGCGTCGGGTTGAGCCAAACAAAGAATGGCTTTCCGTCTTTTTGTGCTTTGTCCATAAAATTGGTTGCGCCGTCGCGAATCTCATCATCCACGGTTTCCATGCGTTTCGGATAAAGTGGACCGGCGTCCTCGATCCTTTGCTTGCCGACCTTGCCCCAGCGTGGCACATCGGTGGAGTCGCTGTTATCAGTCGCCCAGCAATGGACCATGTTGCGTGGACCGACGACATTCAGCAGATTCTGCGGATAGTTTGGATGCGCCGGATCTTCCATTGCATCAAGGTGGTAAAGATATCCATAGAACTCGTCGAACCCATGGACGCAGGGCAGAAACTCATTTCTGTCGCCCAGATGGTTCTTACCAAACTGACCGGTGGCATAACCCATCGACTTGAGCACCGTCGCAATCGTCACTGCCTCGGCGGGCAGGCCGGTTAGCGCGCCCGCCTGACCGACTGTTGTCATGCCAGTGCGGATGGGCAACTCGCCTGTGATGAAATTGGCGCGTCCCGCCGTACAGCTCGCCTCTGCGTAGTAGTCAGTGAACAGCATGCCCTCCTTCGCGATCCGGTCGAGGTTGGGCGTACGGCCGGCCATTAGACCGCGATGGTACGCGCCTATATTCCACATACCAATATCGTCGCCCATTATTACGACGATGTTAGGTTTGCCAGCGGTGCTCTGGGCCAGCGCTGGCGTG
The DNA here is from genome assembly GCF_001544495.1 of Caballeronia telluris. Lineage (GTDB taxonomy): Bacteria > Pseudomonadota > Gammaproteobacteria > Burkholderiales > Burkholderiaceae > Caballeronia > Caballeronia telluris. The sequence goes on along the minus strand of NZ_FCNZ02000070.1, from coordinate 5,921 downwards.
GTAACCGCCGGTAGAAACACCGTCGTCGCGAGCAGTGTGGAAAGGATGCGTTCTTTCATTTTCATTTCCATTTCTCCTCGGTCCGCTATAGCCGTGTAGCACAGCCATTTGACTTGCAAAAAAACGAGCATTGAAACGGAATTTCAGAACGACAGGCAGCACGCGCGAAGTCAGCCGCGTGAAGGTGATATCGATGAACCCAACCCTCTCTTTATGTGAAGAAGGCGGTGGATGCGATGCCTGATAGATTAAGCTGTATCGGTGAACATCGGTCAATGGGACTTTGGTCCACTACCGCCTGCCGTAGTTTTGTGTTTAAAAAGCTCAGCTAACGACTGACGTTTTCGCAGAACCCCCTTATCCGCGCTAACAACCAGGACAGTTGCGCATCGTTTTCTTGAATCGAACCGCAAAAAGACCTATTTTCCGCAGACGGCTTCGTCAAGCCCGGACGCTCAAGTGGCTGGAATAACAATCATCATCTTAGAGGCTATAACAACGGCGCCCATGGGCTCAATGGATCTGCTGATGCGCTTGTAGCATTGGACGGCGGTTTCAAAGGAGTTTTCGATACGGATTAAGATCCCATTGAAACCCGTAACGAACAAACCAAAAACCCGTCTAGCGTTTTTATAGGGGAATGCTAAATGGAGTAATGAGCAAGATTTGTCGAGGGTGAGTCAACGCGCCTGTTAACGCGGTCTCCGTGGCGACGCAATTCGTGTGTTTAGGCGGGGTTCGCGCTAGTAACCGAAATGACCAGATTAATAAACGTCGCGGGCGGGCTGTGCGCGTGCCTCGTGCTCATGTCGGCCCTGGGAGGATGCGGTGCAACTGCCCCGGCACAGGCGGTCACACAGCCGGGCGCCTTTACCAACGACGTTCTTCCTTCATGGAACGACACGGCTCAAAAAAAGGCGATTGTCGATTTCGTCAGAAGACGACGACCGTCGGCTGCGCCGACTTCGTGCCGCAGGCAGACCGGATTGCCGTTTTTGACGACGATCGCACGTTATGGCTGGAAGCCTGCGTACTGCAGTTCGTGTTTGCGCTCCAGAGGCTTTAGGCCCCGGCGCCCCAGCATCCCTGAATGGCGCAGTCAGGAGCCGTATCGCTCTGCGCTCGCCGGCGATATGGCCGGTGTGTTCGCCGAGAACGGCGAAGCGAACGCGATGAGATTGATTGTGGCGACCCACGCAGGAATGAGCGCCGACCAATTTGCCACACAGGCGCGCGACTGGCTCGCCTCAGCGCGCCACAAGCGCTTCGACAGAACATATCCCCAGCTGGTTTATCAGCCCATGCTGGAAGTGCTGACCTATATTCGGGCAAATGGCTTTAAGGCCTTCATCGTGTCGGGCGGCGGTGTCGAATTTTATGCGCGGATTCGCAGATCAAGCGTATGGCATCCCGCCGGAGCAGGTCGTCGGCAGCAGCATCCAGTATCAGTACACCGAAGTCGCTGGCCAACCGACGCTCATGCGCATCGCAAAGGTAGAAAACGTCGACGACGGCCCCGGTTGAACCAGTTTCGACAGTCAAAGGGATGGACGGCGGGCGCCGACGCTTCGGTCGCGGTTGTAAAAGTACGTGCCACGGCTCGATCGACACGACGACCGCGACGGCGCCGGTTCAAGTCATCGCCCTGACAAATGCCGGGCTGATGGGCAATTTGTCGCTTGAAGGAACCAAGGTTTCCCCCTTAACCATTTGAATGTTGAGTGGTTGCGCTAGAAGAATCATCGATGAATGTGACCGGTCCGGCACCGGCACCATGGCCGAGCTGACCCGGCAAGCTGGGGCAGCCTCTACGGCTCTATCCGGAGCATGCATACCTGAGCCGACGCAGCGGCAGTCGAAGCTGCGGTCCGCCGTGCTTTATCCCAAAATTCGGTGAAAATCGTGTATTGCTATGCGTAATGAAGTTGGAGGTCCCGCACCGGAAGTGGAGGGCGCTCTCCACGAACGCAGCAATAGCGGCGTTCGCCGCCGCGGCGGCGACAGCCGCGTTCCGGCGATCACAACGACAGACGCACAGATGCTTTCCCGAACAGAACCACCCCCGAGTGCCGTGCGCCGGATGACCGCCGGGCAGAGGCTACTTGACGGCGCATCGGTGGACGCGGTCGCCGAGCGACTGCATCTCTGCACTCAAACCGTGAAGCGCTATGAGGCCGCCGTGAATTCGGGCGGGCTTGCAGCGCTGCAAAAGATGAGCGTCGGCGGCCGCTCATCGGTCCTCGATCAGGAGGCGCTCGAATGGATCGCCTTGACGCTGCGAGGCCCGGCGCGTGCACATGGCTTCGAAAGCGACGCTTGGACCAACGCGCGTCTGCGCGGGCTCATTGAACAACGATATGGCGTGCGTTTCTCGCGCGTCTACATTTGGCAGATTGCGACCAAGCTCGGTCTGGGACATTTGCTTTCCAAATCACGTCGCTAGCCGCGTCGACCGACCGTCTTGTCACTCACGAAAGGAGCATCGCATGTCACCTAAAGGTCAATCGCGCGTTCTCAGAACGGGTCTCGCGCACGCAACCGCCATCGCTGCGATGGCCGCTGCGATGGCGCTCGCTGATACGGCCATCGCGCAGAACGCGGCATCAGGCGCCGGGGACGACACGCGGGGCGCTGCGACTGTCGCCGAGGCTCAGGCGCATGTAGTCGGCATCGATCCGGCGACAAACAGCGTGGCGCTGCAGGGCCCGCAGGGCCGCATCGTCGAGGTCGCAGTCAATCCCGAAGTCGGCGATGTGAAGAAGCTGCAGATTGGCGACACGGTCAACATCCAATATCGGAACGCGCTTCTCGTGCGCGCGACAAAGGTGAAATCAACGGGGATCCGCGAACGAGTCGACACCGAAGCGACGATTCCTGCTTCGGGCGGCGTCGCTGCGACGGCCCGCAGCGTGCAAATCCTCGCGACGATCCAGAAGATAGACGCGCAGAAGCGCCTGATCACGCTGCGCGGACCGAGCCGCACCGAAGTTTTCCAGGTCGCGCCTGATGTCTCGCTCGACGGACTGAAGACCGGCGACACCGTGCGGGCCGAGTTCGTGTCGGCCACGGCGATTCAGGTGCTGCGTGGCGGGGCGGCGGTGAAATGACCGTGGCGTTGTCCACGGCGCAAAGCGTTGAGGGTTTGCGCGCAGTGCGCTGGGACAATTCCGTCCCAGCACCTGCGCGTCGAAATGAATCGCCACATTGTCGGGCCAAGGGGCGAAGGCGAGGCTACGCGATGTTTTCTCACAAGCGCAGCGCGGCGAAAGTGTCGCTCGACCCGCGCGAGGTGGCGAATTGCCGAATTGTCGCCGCGTTCCCGATCACCCTAAAAGCGATGACGCAGGCCCGCGGTCACCTCGACTTGGTTGCTAGTCGATGAAGGCGCGCTCAACCCATTAATGAATGCCACCCCCAGTGCGGTGTTCTGGCTCGTGCTGACTGACTGATAGACACCTTGCAGATACACGTCCGTGCGTTTGGAGAGGTTGTAACCCGTTTGTAGACCAACCTGATTCCAGTGCGGAGTACCGCCTCCGGTATTGCCCCCCGCGCGTGAGTACGTATAAGCGCCCGACACGTTCATCGCTGGCGTCAGGTTATAGCGGATATTGCCTTCGAAGTTCTGGATATGGGTACTCAAACCGGTCTGGAATATCTCAGTCAGGTTGGTCTGTGTATACACGAACCCAACGACTGCCGGTCCGAACGCGTAGTTCACCCCCGCTCCCCAGGTTTGTTGGCGCGCGGCACTAAGCGTCTGCCCGTCCGTCACGGCGCCGTTGGCATTGAAGTTGGCCGCCGCCTGGGAACTCGCGCCATTATTCAGGTGAAGGTACCCGGCGCCAAAGTTCAGGGGACCCCAACTATACGATGCTCCCACGCTATAGGCGCGATTGTTCGCAAAAGCCCCTGCTGCATTTGAGAATCCGTACAGCCCACCGAACCGGAATCCCGCATAGTTAACACTTTGGTATTTAACCGAATTGTTGATCGAGAACGAGTTGTTGTTTAAGTTATCGTTGTTGAACGGGTGCGCGAAATGAGTTCCGCCATACTCCGTGCCAGTCAGCGCCAGCGGTCCGACAAAATCGATCATGCTGTCGTACTGGCGGCCCAATGTGACAGCACCAAAATCGACGCTCGACAGACCGACGAAGGCCTGACGGCTAAACTCCCGACCGCTCTGTGAATAGGTCCCGTTGTTCACGTTAAAGCCGCTTTCCAACGTGAAGATTGCCTTGAGGCCGCCCCCCAAATCTTCCGCCCCGCGCAGGCCCCAGCGGCTGCCCTCCACCGAACCGCTGGTCACCTGCACGTTGCTGCGCCCGCCTTGACTGGTGAGCTGGCTATTCGTATAGGTGATGCCGGCATCGATCAGGCCATAAAGCGTAACGCTACTTTGCGCGACCGCGGTAGTCGCAAACACGCCCAGAAGGGCTGCCGCCAAAATGTTCCTTTTCATTGAATCGCTCCGGAAGATTGTTGACAAGGTAGTTCCGCGTAACGAATAACCAAGGTCCACAAACATCAACAACGAAATCCCCGGTACCACCATCGCATATTTTCATTGAAACGGTATGCAATCAGCAATCCATTAATTTATGAGCTAGACTGAAGTTTATTATTCGCTCTTTCTCGTCGGATAGGTAGGGGAAAAGATCGTAGTGGGTTTCCCATCGGGCACGGATTCGGCGAGAAGTTCCCGGTACAGCTCGCCTGCAATCTGCAAAATCGTCTCTACTGAGGGTTCCGCTGCGCGGGCTGACTCGCGCCGGGAAAGCCGGAAACGCTGTCGTCTCAACGCACGGCTCGAGTTTGCGCTGCGAGTGCCGTATTGACTCGCGAGCGGCCCGCCAGATAGTATGTCCACGTCAGTCAGATTACGGCCACTCGTCACGCGCATCACGCCCCGTCCTCTGCTTCACTCGTCGCACTCGAAGCCGCCGTCATGCATTCGAATCTGATCAAGGCCGCCGTTGGAGCTTTATCTCGCGCAAAGCGCGATCAGCCGGTCGATACAGCTGCTTGACGAATGTATTGGGCGCTCGTTCAAGTGCGCAACCACCGGTTGCTGCGCCCCACGATCGCAGCCGAAAGTTACGCGGGACCACGTGCAATGGCGCCTCGCTAACTGCGAGGCGGCCGCGCTCGAAGTCCATGAAGCGGTCCCTAATGAACGAGACGCCGGTTCCGGTATCCGGCCCCTTTGATTAGGACTTTCAGCGACGGGTCTACAATGCTCAGCCCGGCCATCTTTGCCGTTGGCACAACCGACGAGTTTGCGAGGAAGGCGAGGGCTCTGACAGAAGCCCTATCAGTTGCAACCGTGCTTGTTTGCGGTCTTGTAGCAGGTGGACCCGCCGGGACCGTGAGCCACGCCTTTGCCATTCTTTGTCTTCGCCTCGCCGCCTCGATTTGTCTGGCTCGTTCGTACATCGTTCTGGTTAGTCTGGGATGTCCAGGCGGTACCGCTTTTCTGGTTATAACCACCGGTAGTGTGCCCGTTGCCGCATACCGTTTCACCACGGGCGTTCGTCGCACATTCTGCAAATGCGTTTGCGGAGAGGATTACGCAAATCAGTAACGCCAAAGTCTTCATGACTATCTCCTACTGCGGCTGCACGAGCCGCTACACTGCCGGCGTCGCTTGAATGCATCTGGCCTGGCCGATCGGACAGGAACCGACCCGGTATGAGTGTACGCTTCCTTTGGTCGTTTATCGCGATACGGACGGTAGCGCTGCCTTGTGTTCAGCGCGGCGGGAATCAAGGAGGAAAACAATATGTAGGAGGACGGGCGTCGTTGGCCGCATCGGCGGTAGTAAAGGGCCGCTCCGCGCTGGTAAGCTGCGTTTGCGCTCAAGCTTGAACAACCGTCCGGTGTGGATCCCCGTACGAAAGTTGATGGCGCGGTCGGCG
>NZ_FCNZ02000069.1 GCF_001544495.1 Caballeronia telluris | reverse complement strand
CAGCGACGAGACGGCCAGCAAACTGCTGTATCTGGCCTTGCGCAACATCGAAAAGGACTGGAAGATGCCGCCTATCACCTGGCGGCAAGCAGTGAATCAGTTCGCCATTCTGTTCGGCGAGCGCTTCACCAGCGCCATCAACTGAGATTCCTACCGGCCTCAGCACACAAGATTCCTGACAGGTCCTCAATCCAGCGTAACCGCTTCTAAAGTCTCGGTGCGCTTCATTGCGACACGATATACATCGGTGTTGCACTTCACTTTTGATAGCGCGAGCTCATCTCCGCGAGCGTAGCTCCCAGCGCCTGCAGCCCTACCTTCATCCAGTGTCGCATCCATCCCAGTCGTGTCGCCTAGTCGACATGTAGCTCCCCCTCAAGATACTTCATAACCCGCGGATTGTTGAGCCGGTGGATGTCGCAAGCGATCGATAGCGCCGACTGCCTCGCCTCTGCGCGCGCGAGGGGCGTGACAGGCAGCATCGGCGGTTCGGGATGGCATTCGTCAAGGTATTCGATAATGGCCAACGATTGACGAATAGTCCGATCGTCCTCGCGGTAGCTCGGCACGAGCCCGAAAGGATTCACCGCGCGGTATTCGGCCTGATGCTGCTGTCCGCCGTCACGAATCAAGTGAACGGGAACCGCGCGGTAGTCGAGCCTTTTCAGGTCGAGCGCAATGCGCACTCGAAACGCCGCAGAACTGCGGAAGTACGTGTACATGACGCGATCTGCGACCGGGGCTTCCGGTTTAATCGAATCTATCATCGATAACCCTTTCTCATGCAAGGACGGTTCCGCGGACTTCGCCGAGACCGATGCGGGCCGCGCCGGGGCGTTCACACCAGCCGCGCAGAATCATGGCGTCACCGTCCTCCAGAAAGGTCCGCTCTTCGCCGTTGGCCAGACTGATGGACTTTTTGCCGCCCTCGGTCAACTCGAGCAGGGAGCCAGCTTCGTTGGCTGCGGGGCCCGATAACGTACCCGAACCCAGCAGATCGCCGGACTGGAGATTGCAGCCATTGACGGTGTGATGCGTCAGCAGTTGAGCCGCCGTCCAGTAGGCGGCGGTGCCGGCGTTGCCCAGCGTCAGGCGTTCCGGCGGGAGGCCGGCCTTGGCCATGCGCTCCGTCAGTATCAGGACTTCGAGCATGATGTCGAACATTCCTGCCTTGCGATTGAAGTCGCCATCCAGGTAAGGAAGCGGCTGCGGGTCGCCTTCGGGACGCGTCAGTGCCGTGCGGAAGGGCGCCAGCGCCTCGGTCGTGACCAACCAGGGCGAAACCGTCGACGCGAAGTTCTTCGACAGGAACGGGCCGAGCGGCTGGTACTCCCACGCCTGGATGTCGCGCGCCGACCAGTCATTGAGCAATGTCACTCCGAACAAATGATTCTCGGCATCTTCGATGGAGACGGGTTGCCCCAACTCGTTGCCGCGGCCGACGAAATAGCCAAGTTCCAGTTCGTAGTCAAGTCGTCGGCTGGGACCAATGCTCGGTTGAGCGGCATCGGATGCCTTTGTCTGACCGCGCGGCCGCCGGAACGTCTGGCCGCTAACACGAATGGACGAAGACCGGCCGTGATAACCAATGGGCACCCATTTGTAGTTCGGCATCAGCGGCTGGTCAGGCCGAAACAGTTTGCCGACGGACGTGGCGTGGTGAATGCCCGTGTAGAAATCCGTGTAGTCTCCGATGCGGCAGGGCACCGCCATCTCGGCGGCGCTTTGGGGCGTGAGCAGCTTCGACCATACCTGCTGTTGCGCGCTGCCCTGCGCCAAGCCACCGGAAATGTCGCGGCGCAAACGAAGTCGCGCTGCCGTGTCGAGTGCCATCAACGCGTTCATGTCCGGGCTCTCGATCAGGCCTGTGCCTTGCAGATCCAGGATCTGGTCGCCGATTGCGACGCCGATCTTGAAGTCATCATTCGCGCCAATGCGTCGATAACGACCGAATGGAAGATTCTGGATCGGGAAATCGCTTCCCGGCTGGTTTGCCTGCTCCACCCAACTCTTCAGAGCCGGGTCGTGCGTTTCATTGAGCAATGACATGCGGTATCTCCTCAGTGCGAATTTAGAGCTGCGCGGGATTGAAATGCTTCTTCAAGCCTTGCCAGCATCGGTAGTACTCGCTTTGCAATTGGGACGATTCGAGCGCGTAGCGCGTCGGCCGGATGACGGCAGGCGTTTCGAACATGAACGCCATCGTGTTCGTGACCTGGTCGGGCCGAGTCGTGTCAGCTGCGCTCGCCTTGGCGAACGTTTCGGCGTCCGGCCCATGCCCGCTCATGCAATTGTGAAGCGACGCCCCACCTGGCGCGAAGCCTTCCGCCTTCGCGTCGTAGGCCCCATGAATCAGGCCCATGAACTCACTGGCGAAGTTGCGGTGGAACCACGGCGGGCGGAAAGTGTTTTCCATCGACAGCCAACGCGGCGGGAAAATAACGAAGTCGATGGCGTCGACGCCAGGCGTATCGGTGGGGGCCTGCAGCACTAAAAAGATCGACGGATCGGGATGATCGTAGCTGATCGAACCGATCGTGTTAAAGCGGCGCAGGTCGTATTTATACGGCGCATAGTTACCGTGCCACGCGACCACGTCGAGTGGGGAATGGTCGATCTCGGCGCGCCAAAGATTGCCTTCAAATTTCGCGACCAGTTCGAACTCGCCTTCACGGTCCTCGTAAGACGCCACCGGCGTGAGGAAGTCGCGCGGATTAGCCAGGCCGTTGGAGCCGATCACACCGAGGTCCGGTAGCCTGAACAGCGCGCCATAGTTCTCGCAAACGTAGCCGCGCGCCTCGCCATCGGGTAACTCCACGCGAAAACGGACGCCTCGCGGGACGACGACGATTTCCTGCGGCTCGACCTCCAGCAGGCCCATTTCAGTCGCCAGGCGCAGCCGTCCCTGCTGCGGCACGATGAGTAACTCGCCGTCCGCATTGTAGAAGAAGCGGTCGGTCATCGAGCAGTTTGCGGCATACAGGTGGATACCGCATCCGCTGCCCGCGTCGGGCGCGCCATTGCCGGCCATGGTCACCAGACTCGACACAAAATCGGTCGGTGCATCGGGCATCGGGAGGGGATCCCAACGCAACTGATTCGGCGGTGTCGGTACATCGTCGAAGCGGCTCAGCAAGCGCGCGTTGTCGATCCGCTCGAACGGCAAGTGCATGGCCGCCGGCCGGATGCGGTACAACCAGGAACGACGGTTGTTGTGGCGCGGCGCAGTGAATGCCGTGCCCGAGAGTTGCTCGGCGTACAGGCCATAGGGCGCGCGTTGCGGAGAGTTGCGCCCCACGGGAAGCGCGCCGGGGAGGGCTTCAGTGGCAAATTCATTGGCGAAGCCGCTTTGATAATTGAGTGTCACTGTGTCGATCTCCGGCGAAGGACATTGGCTCCTAAAAGGCGGCGGCGCCGCCCTCGCTTGCATGTGAGGCTCGCACCCGGCACTTATTCGTGTATCCCCTCGCTGGCATCGTCGATCAGATTAAGCGCGACGGCCGGGTCGTCGATCGTGTCGATCGCGAGCATTGCGAAACGCGCGAGAAAAAGGGCAGTATTCGGCTCGCCCAATTGGGTCATGGTCTTGCACAGTCGGGTATAGACGGTATCGAGGTCGCTGTCGGTCATGGCGTTCTCCTTTATCAGGTGGGTCGTGATCACGTGTTAAGCGCGTGGTGAATGGCTGCCGCAATATCCGCGGCGGCTGCCGCGTGCCAGCGCCCCAGTACATGCCCATCCGGGCGGACCAGATACACGGTGCCGGGTTTGGCACCGTACATGGCAAACAGCCGACCCGTATGGTCCCAGTTGTGATCGCTTTTGGTCTCGGGGTGCAGATGCGCGGTCATGGCGATCAGCTTGAAAGGCAGCTTTTCGCTATGAAGCGTTTCCTCGAGCGCGGAGAATTCAGCGGGTACCCTGCCGTCTTCGCTAAAATGCAAGGCCGTGAAGCGGGAGCTGATCAAATCCGTCAGGTGAGCTTCCCTCGCGGTGCCGCCCTCGACGATCGTCAACGGACATTCAGGAAGCACGGCCCCCGGCACAGGGCCAGCGGCGAATGCGCCCGGCGCTGTTTCCGTCGCATTTAGCGGCGACGCCGTATAGGTGATGGCCGAAGTCTGCCGCGGATTGATCAAGGTGCGCACGCGGTCGTGCTTGATCGCTAGACTCAACACAGCCTTGCGCATCAACTCGAAAGCGAACGACGGCGGCGCCATGAATTCGGTACTCTTGGTGCCGTAACTGAGGTTTTCGTGGGCAGCGAAGACGCGCTCCGATGAGTAGCTGTCGAGAAGTCCCGCGGAGGCGAGATCGCGGACCACGAAGGCCAGTTTCCACGCTAGATTGTCCGCGTCGTCGATGCCTGAATTTGCGCCACGCACGCCAAAGATCGGGACCAGGTGGGCTGCGTCGCCGCCAAACAGGACGCGGTTATGTCGATAGCTTTCCAGGGTCAGGGCATTGGCCTTGTAGATCGTGATCCAGATCGGAGCCCAGTCACCACGCTCGCCCATCATGTCCAACAAGCTTTGGACCCGCGGGATCACGTTTTCCGGCTTCACCGCCTGTTCGGCGTCTTCGCCGTCACGCAGTTGGTAGTCGATGCGCCAGACATTGTCAGGCTGCTTGTGGACCAGCACAGTGGAGCCTGGGTTGGACGAGGGGTCAAAGTAGGCCAGGCGTTCGGTCGGCCGGTCGCTCTCAAGCTCGATATCGACGATCACATAGCGGCCCTCGTAGCTCGTGCCCTTGAGCTGCAGACCTAACCCCTCGCGAATCGTGCTGCGCCCGCCATCACAGGCGACGACCCAGTCGCTATTGAGCGCATAGTCGCCTTCAGGCGTAGATAGGTGGAGAGTGGCGCCGTCCGCGCGTGAATCAACGGCGGTGACTCGTGTCTGCCAGCGGATGTCGATCAGATCCGTCTTCTTTTCTGCAGCGTCCAGCAGAAACTGCTCGATGTGATATTGCGCGAGATTCACCATCGGCGGCAGCTTCTGATTGTCGTCCTGCGGCATTTTGAAGTGCAGCACTTCGGTGTCGCGGTAGAAGCTGCGCCCACCGGCCCACGGCAGGCCGGTCTTCAGGAATCCGTCCACAGCACCCAGGCGCTCGATGATTTCCAGGCTCCGGCGCGAGATACAGATCGCCCGACTGCCATGGCACACGGAATCGTCGGCTTCGATCAACACAGAAGGAACGCCATGGTTGGCGAGGCCGAGGGCCACCGTCAGACCAACTGGACCTCCTCCAACGATCGTAACTGCATGTCGCTTTGTCTCGGTGCCGTTGTCCAACTGCGGCACCTTGGCAGCGTATTTTTTTGCAGTAAAGGGATAAGTTTTGAATTCCATCGTTTGCTCCTTAACGAATTTCTTAAACGAACTGTCCGCTGGGGATCGTGGATGACCCGTTTTTCGTCCCTAGGCACTTCGCGATAATTTGAGTCGCACAACTAGCGCAGCAATACCGTCTAACTAGCGGTGCGTGACGGATCAGTGCGGCGTTGGCGGGTCGGCTCGATCGGCAGCACGGCCACTACAATGGCGCCGATGACGAGCAGTGCCGCCGCGTAGAGCAACCCGGCCGAGAAACTATGTGTCAAGTCTTTTAGCCATCCCACCACCAGTGGATTCAAGGCCGAGCCGATGTTGCCCGTGGCATTGATCACGGCGATGCCGACCGCTCGGGCGCGGAAGCTCAGCGCGTGATCGGGCGTCGTCCAAAAGATCGACATGGCGGTGTACGATCCGGCTGACGCCAGGCAGATCCCCAGCATCTGGACGACGGGGTTTGCCGAGTAAGCCGTGCAAAGCCAGCCAGCAGCGGAGAACAGCATGGGCAGCATCAGATGCCATTTGCGTTCCTGCTTGCGATCGGAACGCCTTCCCCACCAGATCATCGCGACAATCGTGCAAATTTGCGGGATTGCAGCCAGCAGACCGATGGTGCGGTTGCTTGCGTCGGCGCTGAAGCTCTTCACGATCAGCGGGGTCCAGACTGCAACCATCGCGAGTGTATTGACGAGACAGAAATAGGCGAGCGCAAACTTGATCACGGTCGGTGAGACGAGTTCGCTGAGAAGGCTTCTTTTTTCGCTTGCCGATGTGCGCGGTACGGGATCGGCCCGGTGCTCCGCGGCGAGCGTCTGCGACAGCGTGCGCTTTTCATCGGCGCTGAGCCAGGTCGCCTTTGCTGGGCCGTCGTGCAGATAAGCGAACACCACCAGACCCAGGATCGCCGAAGGCAAGCCTTCCAGAAAAAACAGCCATTGCCACCCTCTGAGCCCAAGGGTCCCGTCCAGTGCGAGGATATATCCCGACAGCGCGGAGCCGACGGCGGCCGTGACGGGCATTGCGATCATGAACATGGCGTTGGCTCTCGCGCGGTAAGCGCTCGGAAACCAGTACGTCATGTAGAGCAGGATGCCCGGCAGAAAGCCGGCTTCGGTCACGCCGACCAAAACGCGCAGCAGGTACAACGTGCCCGGGCTGGACGCAAACATGGTCGCAGTGGATGCCAGACCCCAGGCGATCATGATGGTCCCGATCCATTTCCTCGCACCAATGCGAGCCAAAACGATATTGCTCGGAATGCCGAACGCAATGTAGGCGATGTAGAACAACGTCGTCGCCAAACCGAACTGGGTCCCGGAAAGGCCCAGATCTTTCATCATGGTTAGCCCGGCGAATCCGATATTGATTCGGTCCAGGAATGAAAAGAAGAACAGGATGAAAAGAAACCAAAGCAAGTGTCGAGAAACCTTGGCCATGACATGCTGCTCTTGCAGTGAAGCGCCCGGTCCAGCATCGTTCGCCGGCCCGCCAGGCTGTCGGCCGCGGTCGGCCGATGGGGTCGTTTCCATGTAGGTCGTCTCCAGAATCAGTCTATGTCGAGCGCCACAGCACTCAATGCAATCGCGTCAGGTTCGTCAGAGTGGCGAGGTATGGCGATGACCTGGAGTATGGTTGTACCGTCGGCTCGCGCTGTCCCCAAAATGGGTACGACGTGAAGGCGAGATGGGCTGGGGGAAACCCTTGGGCGTGCGCGACCGAAAGAGCGGCCAACGTCTGATTCGGGCTGGGAAACGGAGTCAGTTTTTACCGGGAGCCAGGCACAAGGCGAATAACTGACGTTGGCTCGAAATGCCCAGGCGGCGGTAAGCGCGCTTCTGGTAGGTCACGACGCTGGAGGGCTTGACGCCCATCAGTTCGCCGATTTCTTGGGCGGTGCGGCCCTCCAAGACGCCGCAGAGCACGTCGAGTTCTCTCTTCGATAAATCTGGGCAGCTTCCACGGACACGCGCCAACATCAGCTGCGGAATGCCGCTCTGAATTTGGCCAGACAGCGCGTAGTGATGCTTGGCAGCATTAGCGATCAGCGGGGCGAAGGCTTCGATAAGCGCGATTTCGCTCGGGTGAAAATTACCGCGCCTACGGTCTCGATAGAGATTGACTGAGAGCCAGATGTCCTGCGACGGCTGCAGCAAAAGCGAAAGCCGGCCCGACACGTCAGGCTGGTGATAACAAGCGGCTCGATAGCCCTCGTGCGAGATGTCTTCGCTCGCCTGCTGGTGAAGCAAAACGGCAGAGTCCAGTTTCTCGGGACGGGCCGCCGAGATGATCGTCTGGTTGCCGTCCAGCGCGTAAAAAGTCTTGGTGCACGTGTCTGCGACATTGCGCAAGTATCGGCCGCCGCGGTGATCCGCCACGGAGACCGTCCGGGGGCGATTGCCGAACTCGTATGCGAACACAGTGCACTGCGAGATTCCCGCGGCATCCCCCAATAACTTCAAGACTTCAGCGGCAAATGCATTGGTATCATCAGCCCCAATGGCTGATACTAGGCTCGTTGCCCGGGAAAGATCCAGGTGTCCTGCGAAACTGGGACGATCGAGCCGCCATGAGCGCATGATGGGCTTTGGAGAGTGTAGATAAATCAGGCTTAGGCGCGGCCCGCAGGACAAACAATAATCCGTAGACGTATGCGATGTATCGACATACTACCTGTACGGCCGGTTGTACCGAGCTCATCGGCGGCGAGTCGTAGATTGCTCTCTGTGGAACGTGTACCTTCCGAGGCCACTGTCGATTGTTACTCTGCTCCCCATCATTACTCTAATAATAGTGCGTTTTGTGGATTGATATTCGACGCGTGAACGAAGCGCGATACCGCGAATAGACCAGCGGTTTAAGATAAAGGAATTTACCACTCTCGATTACTAGGGCTGATCAGCGGCCCGAGGGAGGAGGAGTCGCTGGTGCGGCAAGGCGGCTTAAAGTAGCCGGTGTTGTCCGGAATCGCTTCTGCAGCCTCTACATCCGGACGAATCATGTGGCACGGCCGACGGTCGCGGCGGTTTGTCGATGAATCGACGCGCCACCATGCGCCAAGCTGACCGAGCGCGGCGGCGGATTCAACCGGTGGATGCAACGGTTTGGTGAAATCGCTCGGCCGGTGTGTCGAAGTTTAGTGTTTTCCGGGGACGTTCGTTGAGCCGCCTGGCTACGACATTAAGTCTGGCCTGTGAATAGACGGAGAGATCAGTGCCCTTAGGGAAGTACTGCCTCAGAAGCCCATTCGTGTTTTCGTTCGAGCCGCGTTGCCAGGGATGCTGTGGATCGCAGAAATAGACCTTGATGTCGGTCGCCACGGTAAAGCGACTGTGATCGGCCATTTCCGATCCCCTGTCCCAGGTCAGCGATTTATATGGTTCCCGAGGTAACTTGCTGGCGTTTCGTATCAGCGCGTTGACCACAGCCTCAGAATCCTTGCTGGCTACTTTTACCAGGGCGGCCTCAAAAGTGAGGTGCAACACTTATCTCGTATAAAGGTGTTGCAATGCCCGACAAAACTACTTCATACCAGCACCTTCAACCTGAAGAACGCCTCGCCATCGCAAGCCTACGACTGCAGGACGTGAGCATTCGGGCCATGGCCCGAATGCTCGGGCGCTCGCCCTCCACCGTGAGCCGTGAACTGACGCGCAACAGCTCTCTTGCTCGCTACGCATCAGTGCCAGCTCAAGCGCTGTGCGCCGCCCGCCGTAGGGCTGGTCGCGGCCCCGCCAAGCTTTGCACGCAAGGCGTTCGCTGGCGGATTGTGCTCACGTTGCTGGACTGGAAGTGGTCACCCCAGCAGATATCGGGCACACTTAGGCGGATGTATCCGACTGACCCCACCCAGCACGTATCGCATGAAACCATTTACACGGCTATCTA
>NZ_FCNZ02000068.1 GCF_001544495.1 Caballeronia telluris | reverse complement strand
AGATGAATGGAGTCATGCCGGATTATAAGGGTGGCCGAGGACGAGCCGACGCAAATGTCCCGGCGACTGCGTAGATGTATTGCGCCGCAGTTCCAGACCGCTCGCAGTCTTCATTTCGCGCACCGCGCGATGAGATGCCGCATAGCCATCCAGCGTGATCGTTTTCGGAGCAAGCCCTTGACTCTTGATTGCCTTCGCGAAAAAGGCTTCGGCTGCAGCGACGTCACGACTGGCGCTGAGCCAGAAATCGACCGTTTTCCCCGCTCGATCAACCGCGCGGTAGAGGTACGCCCATCTGCCACGGATCTTCACGTACGTCTCATCGACCCGCCAGGACTGACCCGCTGCCCACGGCAAAGCGATTCCAACGCTTGACGAATTCGGGCGTGAAGCGCTTGACCCAGCGCATGATCGTTGTGTGTGCGAGCGACAGGCCGCGTTCGGCCATCATTTCGACGAGGTCTCGAAGGCTGAGCTTGTAACGCAGACACCATCGAACGCACAGGACGATGACCTCACGGTCGAAGTGGCGACCGTGGAACAACCAATCGATGTCTCGGCGCGTACTCATGGCGGCTTCGAGTTGAAAGACTCGAGGATACCACCCTGTCCGCGCCCGAATTGCACCAGAACCCAACGGCTTGCCGGTGTTATGAATTGGGATGAACGGACTTTTGATTCGCACCATGCGTCGTTCCACGCTTTCTTCCGGGAGGCCGTAAGACGTTACGGCCGGTATTGATACATACACGCCGTATTCGCACGCTTGCGCCACGTACCACGCGCGGCTTATATCGCGTTTGCAGAACGAAGCGGCGAAGCCGAATTTGGCGTCAATTGCATGCGCGCAATTTCTCATCGCGGATTTGAAAAAATCGGTCGCGACGTCCGTCACGAAGCCAGCCACGCACAACCGAGTCCCTTTACGGCTCGTTGGATGACCGCTATGGCCGTGAGCAGCCCCGTCAATCGCGCGGCCGCTTAAGGGGCGGAAGCGCCTTCTGAGCGTCCGAGCGGCGCGTCGGACGAATGTCGGTTCATGGCAGTAACCGGCGGTTGGCCGACCGTCCCCCATGACGTGCCTGCACCTACTTTCGATCCGCTCGCCTGGATACGAGAAAGGTTCGGAGCCGCCCGCGCCCGGGTAGCAGCGAGCGCGATTGCACGGCTCGAATGGCTCCCCAGCTGACGCTCAAGCGGGATAGACAGCAAGTCCCTGTTTTGACGGGAAGTTATTTTGGGCCGCAAGGCTAAGCCTTACTGGGCTTGACTGCCTCCAACCCGGTTTAGGCATCAAGATCAAGGTTACCCCTAAACGAACGGCCATTCTCGCCCCTGCCGCCGTGCAGACTCACTACCTCGTGACCTCCGCATCCTCGCCGCGCGACGACGGCAGGCCGTTGAGTTCGCGCAACACGTCGAAGATATGCGGCACGTACTTGTCGCCGTGTCCGAGATTAGTCGCGAGCACGTAAAGCTGACGCACCGCTTCGGCGATCACCGCTGTCGACGACTGCGACGACGCAAGCTGTGAGTATGAGCGCATGTCCTTCGCGGCGTTGCGGATGGCGAACTGCTGGCCGCTGTCGTCGCCTCCGAGCAGATACGGAATGATGCGGTCGAACGTCTTGCTGTGCGCGCCGCTCAGCCGGCACACCGCCGCAAATTCCTGCAGATCGAGGCCTGCTTTCGCCGCCGTGCCGAATGCTTCCGCGAGAATCGCGCCATTGGCCTGCGCGATGAAGTTGTGAATCAGTTTCGCGCGATAACCCGCGCCATGCCCGCCCAGATGATGCACCGTCTCCGCATACGCGGCCATCAGCGGGCGCACGCGGTCGAGCACATCGGCGTCGCCTCCCGCTAGCACGTTCAGGCGCCCTTCGCGCGCTTCCTTCGGCGTGCGGTTCACGGGCGCATCCAGAAACTTCGCGCCCTTCTCCGCGAACGCGGCCGCGGCTTCGTTCGCGAAGTCGGGATCGGCCGTGGTGCAATCGATGATGATCAAACCGGCATGCGCGCCCGCGAGCAGGCCATCGTCACGGAAGACGACATCGCGTGCCTGCGGCGTGCCGGTCACGCAGATCAGCACGACATCGGCACTGCGCGCGAGTTGGGCCGCGCTATCGGCTTCGGCTGCGCCTTGCGCGATGAGTGTGTCGATCGTCGCGCGGCTGCGGTGCGCGAGCGCGGACAAAGCAAAACCCTTCTGGAGCACCTGAGCGGCGATCGCGCTGCCCATTAGTCCCAAACCCACCATGGCGACGCGTTCGATACGCGCCGCCTGCGTCTTCCCATCCATGTTCATTGCCACTCCGTTTCGAGCGCCGCTTCGCCTGCGGTCGCAGTTGCGCGACGCAACTCGCGCAACATCCATTGCACATACTGTCGATCCAGCGCGCCGATGCTGCTGCAGCCCAGCAGCCCGACGACGCGATCGACCTCAGTCATCAGAATCTCGATAGCGCGATCCGCGCCCGCGCGCCCGCCCGCGGCCAGCCCGTAGGTGGTCGCGCGGCCGACGAGCACCGCGTCCGCGCCGAGCGCCATCGCCTTGACGATATCGCCGCCGCGACGGAAGCCGCCGTCGAGCATCACCGCGAGGCGTCCCTTCACCGCATCGACCACGTCGGGCAGCACGTCCATTGCCGAGACGGAGCTGTCGAGCTGACGGCCGCCGTGATTCGACAGCACGATGCCGTCCGCGCCGAGCGATACAGCGCGCGCCGCGTCGTCCGGATGCATCAGCCCCTTGATGATGAGCAGTCCCGGCCAGCGGTCGCGCAGCCAGCGAATGTCTTCCCATGAAAGCGACGGATCCAGTTCTTTTGCCAGCGCCGACGCCGCGCCGCGCACGCTGTCCTGTCCCGGCGGCAGGAGATCGCCGAGATTGGCGAAGCGCGGCATGCCGTGCGGCCACAGCACGTCCATCATCCAGCGCGGATGCGCGAGCACGTCGAGCGTATTGCGCAAGTCGAGCTTGAGCGGCCGCGCGTAGTTGCGCAGGTCCCATTCGCGCTTGCCGTAGATCGCGCTGTCGGTCGTGACGACGAGCGCTTCCACGCCCGCGTTCTGCGCGCGCTGCGCCAGCGTCGCGACGAAATCGCGCGTGCGGTACATGTAGACCTGCATCCACACGCGGCCGCCCGCGCGCTCGATCACGCGTTCGAGCGACGTAGTGGACGCATTGCTCAGGATGAACGGAATGCCGGCCGCCGCCGCCGCGCTCGCCAGCGCAATATCGCCTTCGTGCGCAAGCAGTCCGCTAAAACCTGTCGGGCCGATCATGAAGGGCGCCGCGCTCCGGCGCCCGAACAGCGTGATGCCGATATCTCGCTTCGAGACATCGACGAGCGAGCGCGGCTTGAACGCGATCTCCGAAAACACTTCGCGGTTGCGCCGCAAGCTGGCTTCCTCTTCGGAACCGCCTTCCACATATTCGAAGCAGAAGTTCGGCACGCGCCGCGCCGCCATCGCACGCAATTCCTCGATGCTGTGCGCGCGGCGCGGATCGCGGCCCGTATAAAGACGACGCTGCACTTTTCGTAGCTCCTCAGACCGGCAGTTTCTTCTGATAGTCGATGACGAGCGCGGCGAGCATCTGGACCGCGGCGACGGCGACGAAGAACATCAGCGCGAGGAAGTACGAGCCGGTCGTCTGCACGATATAGCCGATGAAGATCGGCACGAAGATTCCCGCGATATTGCCGACGAAGTTCATGATGCCGTTGAGCGTGCCGGCGCGCGCGCGCGTGGCGAGCATCGCGGGCGTCGCCCAGTTGCAGCCGCCGCACCAGCGCAGGAAGAACAGCGAGACGCACAGCAGGCTAACCACCGCGATCGGATCGCGCACATAAGCCACGCCGAGCATCGACAGTGCAACGGCAAACGCGCCGATGATCTGCATGCTGCGATACACGAGATTGGAGCCCGCGCCCGCCGCCTTCCATTTGTCCGCGATCGACCCGGCGATCACTTCGCCGACGAAGCCCGCGAAGAAGATCAGGAACGTTGCGCCGCCGAGCGACTTCAGGTCGAAGCCGTGAACCTTGTAGAGATACGTCGGCAGCCAGGTCATCAGGCCGAAGAAGATCAGGTTCGTGCAGGTATGCGTCGCGCACATGCCCCACACCGAACGGAACGCGAAGAAGCGCAACAGCGAGCCGCCCGCCGCGACCTTCGGATCGCGTGCGTCTTCTTCCGCGTGCGCCCGCTCGATGAAGTCGATTTCAGCCTGGCTGATCGACGGATGCTCGCGCGGCGTATTACGGATGTACCACCACGCCCAGATGCCGCAGAGAATCGTGCCGACGCCCGCGACGACGAACGCCGCGCGCCAAGAGCCGAGCCACGTCATCAGCGCGGCGACGACGATCGCGCCCACGCCCGAACCGAGCGCGCTGCCCGCATCGACGATGGATGCGCCGCGCGTCTTCTCGTTCTGCGTGAGCCACAGTGCGTTGAGCTTGCCGCCGCCCGGGTAGATCGGCGCTTCGGTGATGCCCAGGCCCAGACGCGTCAGCAGCAGCGCGAACCACCCGGTGCACATTGCGCCGAGCGCCTGAAACGCGCCCCAGCCGATGGTCGCCACCGCGATCAGCGCGCGCGGCTTCAAGCGGTCGGCGAGCATGCCCGAGGGCACCTGCATGAAGAGATACGTCCAGAAGAACGAACTGAGGATCAGGCCCTGCCGCTCCGGCGTGAGATTGAATTCCTGCGAGATGGCGGGCATCGCGACGGACAGCGCCGCGCGGTCGATATAGTTGATCGAAACGAGTAGCAGCAAAAGAAGAAAGATCTTCCATCGTACGCTGGTGATTTTGGCGCCTTGCACCGCGGACACGTCCATGTCCTGTCTCCTGTTCGTTTTCTTAAGTTGAGCGGGCGGATTGCCCGCATGTCACGGCAAAGGGTGCTCAGCGACTCCAGCGCAGCACGAGCGGATCGAGACGCCGCGCCACTTCGAGCAGTCCTTCGCGGATCTTCGGATGCACCGGCGCGAGCGGATGACGCACGGCATCCGAACGGACGACGCCGCCTTCCTTCATCAGGATCTTGCAGGCTGCCAGCCCGCATTGACGATTTTCGTAATTGATGAGCGGCAGCCATTGCTGATAGAGCAAAGCCGCTTCTTCGCGATCGCCGCGCATGTACGCATCGACAATCTTGCGGATGCCGTCCGGGTAGCCGCCGCCGGTCATCGAGCCGGTCGCTCCTGCGTCGAGATCGGGCATCAGCGTGATGGCTTCCTCGCCGTCCCACGGACCGACGACGCTGTCACCGCCCAGTTCGATCAGTTCGCGCAGCTTGGCTGCGGCCTGCGCCGTCTCGATCTTGAAGTACGAGACATTCGCGATTTCACGCGCCATGCGCGCGAGGAACGATGCGGAGAGCGGCGTGCCCGCGACGGGCGCGTCCTGAATCATGATCGGGATACGGATGGCGTCGGAAACCTTCGCGAAGAAATCGTAGCCGCCCTTTTCCGTCACGCGGATGGTCGCGCCGTGATACGGCGGCATGACCATGACCATCGCGGCGCCCGCGGATTCAGCGGCGCGGCTGCGGCGCGCGCAGACTTCGCTGCTGAAGTGCGTCGTCGTGACGATGACGGGCACGCGGCCCGCAACGTGCTCCATCACCACGCGGATGACAGCGTCGCGCTCGTCGTCGGCCAAGGCGAACTGCTCGGAGAAGTTCGCGAGAATGCACAGGCCGTTCGAACCCGCATCGATCATGAAGTCGATGCAACGTTTCTGGCCTTCGAGGTCGAGTTTGCCTTCGTCGTCGAAAATCGTCGGGACGACCGGGAATACGCCGCGATAGCGGCCATCGTTTCGTGTGCTCATGCTTGCTAGAATGGGAAGAGGATCGTTTGAATTCGGGCGATTGAACGTTCAGGTGATCGCGCCGATTTGCCAGGGCACGAATTCGTTTTGCCCGTAGCCGTGAATTTCGCTGCGCGTGCGCTTGCCGGATGCGGCGTCCAGCATGAGCTGGAACAGCTCGGCGCCCATCTGTTCGATGCTCTTTTCGCAGCTCAGAATAGGACCGCAGTTCAGGTCGATGTCTTCCTGCTGGCGGTTCCACAGCGCATCGTTGGTGGCGATCTTGAGCGAAGGCGTCGGCGCGCAGCCGTACGCGGAGCCGCGTCCGGTCGTGAAGCAGATCAGGTTCGCGCCGCCTGCCACCTGGCCGGTCGCGGAGATCGGATCGTAGCCGGGCGTGTCCATGAAGACGAGGCCCTTCGCATCGACACGCTCGGCGTACTCGTACACTTCGACGAGATTCGAATTGCCCGCTTTCGCGATGCCGCCAAGCGACTTTTCGAGCACGGTGGTGAGACCGCCCGCCTTGTTGCCCGCCGACGGATTGTTGTTCATCGCGGCGCGGTTGCGCGCGCAATAGTCTTCCCACCAGTGAATGCGCGCGACGAGCTTTTCGCCCACTTCGCGGCTCACCGCGCGGCGCGTCAGCAAGTGTTCGGCGCCGTAGATTTCCGGCGTTTCCGAGAGAATCGCGGTGCCGCCGTTCGCCACCAGAAGATCGACCGCCGCGCCGAGCGCCGGGTTGCCCGAAATGCCGGAGTAGCCATCCGAACCGCCGCATTGCAGGCCGACGACGAGATGCGAAGCCGGCACCGGCTGACGCTCGACGCGATTCGCCGCCGCGAGCATGCCTTCGACGATTTCGATGCCGTGCGCGATGGTCTTCGCCGTGCCGCCCGTCTCCTGAATGTTGAAGGTCCGGAGCGACGGTGCTTCGGTGAGTCCTTGCGTTTCGAGCATCCGCGCGATCTGATTCGTCTCGCAGCCGAGGCCGATCACGAGCACGCCCGCGAAGTTCGGATGCACCGCGTAGCCGCCGAGCGTGCGCTGCAGAAGCGCGAGGCCTTCGCCTTCCGGATCGACCGCGCAGCCGACGCCATGCGTAAGCGCCACGACGCCATCCACGTTCGGATAAGCCGCGAGGCTTTCGGGATGCGTGTCGCGGCGGAAATGATCGGCGATGGCGCGCGCGACCGTCGCGGAGCAGTTCACCGAGGTCAGGATGCCGATGTAGTTGCGCGTCGCGATGCGGCCGTCGGCGCGCACGATGCCGTCGAAGGTCGCGGGCGTATCGGCACGAGGCGTCGGGCGCGCATCGGCGCAGAACGCGTAGTCGCGGTCGAACTCGCCCATCGCGAGGTTATGAATGTGAACGTGCTCGCCCGGCTCGATCGCGCGGCTCGCAAAGCCGATGATCTGGCCATAGCGCTTGACCGGCTGATCTTGCGCGATAGCGCGCGTCGCTACCTTGTGGCCCGGCGGAATCAGTCCGGAGACGGCGATGTTTTCTTCCGGCAGGCGCGTGCCGCCGATGAGCTGTTCGCGCGCTATGACTACATCGTCATCACGGTGCAGGCGAACGACGAGAGGACGCGAGCTGGCCGCGGCGTTCTCGCCGCTGGAATGCGCTTGAGTGATTTGCATGATGATGGACCCTCTGACGGGCCTCAGGGTGATTGTCTCCGGGCGCCAAATATACGGGGACGTTTCCCCGCATGTATATTGAAATATTTCCATCCCCCGATTCCTTTTTCTACTTGCCGATGAAGACCGTCCAAACGCTGCTGTCGAGATTGCGGATGAAGCAACTGCAACTGCTGATCGCGCTCGACGAGCACAAGTCACTGCACAAGGCGGCCGTCGTACTCTCGATCACGCAGTCCGCCGCGAGCAAGGCGCTGCACGAGCTCGAAACGATGCTCGACGCCGCGCTCTTCGAACGGTCGGCGAGCGGCATGATTCCGAATCAGTTCGGACGGCGGGTCATCGAATATGCGCGGCTTCTGACGACGGACCTCACGCAGCTCTGTCACGACATCACGGATATCAAGGCGGGGCGCGGCGGACGGCTCGCCATCGGCGCGATCATGGGAGCGATTCCCGCGCACGTGGTGCCGGCGCTCGACGCGCTGCATGCGGAATTGCCCGACGTCACTATCGAGATCGTCGAAGACACGAGCGCCCGCATGCTGACGCAGCTCGACGAAGGGCGCCTCGATCTCGTCATCGGCCGCTCGGCGGTCAGCGCGCATCCCGACCGGTATCGCTACGTGAAGCTCGCGGAGGAGCCTTTGTCGGTGGTCGTTGGGTATCGCGATGCGGCGAGATCGCACAGGAAGATCCGCATGCGCGACCTCGCGCATTGCCGCTGGGTCACGTATCCGGCCAAGATGCCGCTGCGCGAATTGCTTGAGCGCGAACTGGATCTCGCGGGCATCGACATGCCCGTGAACACCGTATCGACGGCTTCGACCTTCGTCACGGTCGCGCTGCTCAATCAGGGCCGCGATCTGGTTTCGCTGCTGCCGACGGATATCGCCGAGATGTTCGCGCGGCACAAGATGCTGCGCATTCTGCCGGTGGAGATGCGATCGCCGTCGCAGACGTTTGGCGTCGTCACGCGGCTCGGCAGCGTGCTCTCGCCGATGGCGGAAAGACTCATCGAATTGCTGAAGAATGGCGCGGGAAAGTGACTCAGCGACTTGTATTATTCAGGAAGAGGCGCAGCATTTCGGCGCTCGCGTTCGGGCCGTGCGCGTCAATACGACTTCCGCGTGCATCGCCGCCCGCCCACGCATGCGCCGCGACATGCACCATCCACAAGTCAGTTCGCGATTTATCCGCCACCGATCGACCTGCCGCATTTCGAATCCACTATTCACTGGCATGAACTTTATGCAGCAGACGATGGGAACAATGGTTCCGCCAACTCCTCGTGGACGTCCTGAGGCGATGACTGGTGGAAATCGCTGTATTCCCCCGTTTCGGGGCGTAGACGATCCTTATCGCGCACTCTGCCGCGAATTCAGTCGCCGATCGGGAACGAGCCAAGGAGGCTGGATTTGACGCGTTTGTGCGAAACCGACAGATGCCAAGCGACTGAGTTCGCTCCTGCGATACTTTACACGCTTGGTTCCTGCGAGTTCATCGTAATGAAGACGGCGTTGACGGCACCTCTTGCCCAATTCCATTGCCCTTTCGTCAGTCGCGCTCACACTATCGAGCCCCGAGTTCTACCGAATCCACCGCCATAACTCGACGGCCGCGAACGGAAGTAATCCGGCCGTTCCAGCGACAGGAATCCGTATTCGCCGAACGTCGCGTTTTGGCCGATTGGGTGAGATCGCCAACGGCCGCTTACTGGCATTCCAGTCCGCAAACTTGATATTGGCTGACTGACCGGTTTGGAGAAAGTTGTCTGACCGGAGTGGGTCGGGCAGCGTCAGCCCGCTCTTCAGTTTCATCGCCGGAATGCGGCCAGTGGAATCTCGCGGCCCGGGAGCGGACAGTCGTCAGCGCGTACTTCCGACCCGTGCCGTCGTTCAAGTCGATGCGAGGGCTACGACTTTTCTTGGCGGCGGATTCAACCGGTGGATGCAACGGTTTGGTGAAATCGCTCGGCCGGTGTGTCGAAGTTTAGTGTTTTCCGGGGACGTTCGTTGAGCCGCCTGGCTACGACATTAAGTCTGGCCTGTGAATAGACGGAGAGA
>NZ_FCNZ02000067.1 GCF_001544495.1 Caballeronia telluris | reverse complement strand
CGCCGAGCCCCGTTTACAACTACTTTGAGCAGCCAACAAAAATGCCGTTCAGTCGCTTAACTGAACGGCATTACGGCGCGAGGCCGGGTTCAACGTTCCCGCGCTCTCATCGAGCGCGGTCACCTGCAAAGCTCAGTCGATCACGCTGCCAGCAGCGAGCGCAGCACAAACGGTAGAATCCCGCCGTGCTTGTAGTAATCGACTTCGATCGGCGTGTCGATACGCAGCAGCACGGCCACGCGCTGCTCGCTGCCGTCCTTGCGGCGGATCACGAGCGTCACTTCCTGCTGCGGCTTGATGTCGTCGGTCAGACCTTCGATGTCGAAGGTTTCGTCGCCGGTGATATTGAGCGTCTGCACGCTATCGGCGCCCTTGAATTGCAGCGGTAACACGCCCATGCCGACGAGGTTCGAGCGGTGAATCCGCTCGAAGCTGCGCGCGACGACGGCCTTCACGCCGAGCAGTTGCGTGCCCTTCGCGGCCCAGTCGCGCGACGAACCCGTGCCGTATTCCTCGCCCGCGAACACGACGGTCGGCGTGCCTTCGTCGATGTACTTCATCGCGGCATCGTAGATCGACAGTTGTTCGCCGCTCGGCTGATGAATCGTCAGGCCGCCTTCGACGCGCGTGCCGTCTGCCTTCGGCGGAATCATCAGGTTCTTGATGCGCACGTTCGCGAACGTGCCGCGCATCATCACGTCGTGATTGCCGCGACGCGAGCCGTAGCTGTTGAAGTCGGCCTTCTGCACGCCGTTCGCCTTCAGCCACACGCCTGCCGGCGAGCTTTCCTTGATCGATCCGGCCGGGCTGATGTGGTCGGTCGTGACGGAATCGCCGAAGATGCCGAGCGGACGCGCGTTCTTCACGGCCGGGATGCTGTCGGCCGGCGTCATCGAGAAGTCCTTGCCGAAGAACGGCGGTTCGGCGATGTACGTCGACTTCGGCCAGTCGTAGACCTGACCCGATTCGCCCGCGATCTTGCTCCACAGGTCGCCGTCTTTCGTGAGCTGCGCGTAGTTCTTGCGGAACGCGTCGGCGTCGAGCGCGAACTTCAGCAGTGCGTGCACTTCGTCGCTGGTCGGCCAGATGTCGCCGAGGTAGATGTCGCGGCCTTCCTTGCCACGACCGACCGGCTCGGTCATCAGGTCGCGCGTGATGTTGCCCGCGATCGCATACGCGACGACGAGCGGCGGCGATGCCAGGAAGTTCGCGCGGATGTTCGGGTGGATGCGCGCCTCGAAGTTGCGGTTGCCCGACAGCACGGCGGCCGCGACGATGTCGTTCTTCGTGATGGCGTCGTTCAGTTCCGGCGTGAGATCGCCCGCGTTGCCGATGCAGGTCGTGCAGCCGTAGGCGGCGAGCGTGAAGCCGAGCTGGTCGAGGTAGGTCAAGAGGCCCGTCTTCGTCAGGTACTCGGTCACGATGCGCGATCCCGGAGCCAGCGACGTCTTGATGTGCGGCGCGACGGTCAGGCCGGCTTCGACCGCCTTCTTCGCCAGCAGGCCGGCCGCGAGCAGCACGCTCGGGTTCGACGTGTTCGTGCACGACGTGATCGCGGCGATCAGGATGTCGCCGTTCTTCACGTTCACGCCGTTGGTCGTCGTGTATTGCGCGTCGAGGTCGGCGGGCTTCTTCGCAAAGCCGTTTTCGCCGACGGGCTTCGAGAACAGGTCCGTGAAGGTGCTCTTCACGTTGCCGATTTCGATGCGGTCCTGCGGGCGCTTCGGGCCTGCCAGCGACGGCGCGACGGTCGAGAGGTCGAGTGTCAGCGTCTTCGTAAAGTCGATTTCGCCGGCCTTCGGAATGCCGAACAGGTTCTGCGCCTTGAAGTACTTCTCGAAGGCCGAGATTTCCGCGTCAGTGCGGCCCGTGCCCTTGAAGTAGTCGATGGTCTTTTCGTCGACGGGGAAGAAGCCCATCGTCGCGCCGTATTCCGGCGCCATGTTGCCGATGGTCGCGCGGTCCGGCAGCGAGAGCGACGCCGTGCCTTCGCCAAAGAACTCGACGAACTTGCCGACGACCTTCTCCTTGCGCAGCATTTCGGTGACGGTCAGCACGAGGTCGGTTGCCGTCACGCCTTCGCGCAGCTTGCCCTTCAGCTCGACGCCCACGACGTCCGGCGTCAGGAAGTACACCGGCTGGCCGAGCATGCCCGCTTCCGCCTCGATGCCGCCCACGCCCCAGCCCACGACGCCGATGCCGTTGATCATCGTCGTGTGGCTGTCGGTGCCGACGAGCGTGTCCGGGTAGTACACGGAGTCGCCGTTATCCGACTTCTTGTGCACGCCGCGCGCGAGATATTCCAGGTTCACCTGGTGCACGATGCCGACGCCCGGCGGCACGACCTTGAACGTGTCGAATGCCTGCATGCCCCACTTCATGAACTGATAGCGCTCGTTGTTGCGCTGGAATTCCAGTTTCATGTTCAGGTCGAGCGCGTTCGGCTCGCGGAAGTGGTCGATCTGCACCGAGTGGTCGACCACCAGATCGACCGGCACGAGCGGTTCGATCGCCTTCGGGTCCTTGCCCGCGCGCTTCGCGACGCCACGCATCGCGGCGATGTCGGCGAGCAGCGGCACGCCGGTGAAATCTTGCAGCACGACGCGCGCGACGACGAACGGGATTTCGTCGGTACGGGGGGCGTTCGGCTTCCAGTTCGCGAGTTGCTGAATGTGTTCTTCCGAGATCTTCTTGCCGTCAAAGTTGCGCAGCACCGATTCCAGCACGATGCGAATCGACACTGGCAGGCGTTCGATCTTGACGTTCAGCGCTTTCCCGAGCTGCGGCAGCGAGTAGAACTTGCCTTTGCCGGCACCGCTGTCGAATTCCTTAAGCGTTTTGTGGAGATTGTGGGCCATGATTTTTTCCGTGGGAATTAAACGGGAGCTACCTTCGATGCAACGTTTCTGTTTGACTGACTAGATCACATACAGATCGACGTATTCATTGACCGGCATCGCTTCCAGCTTTGCCTGATGGAGCGATACCGCGAGGATCGCCTGTTGCTGCTTGGTCGGGAAACGGCGCGCGAGGTTCGTCCTGAACTTCTCGACGAGCAGCGGTATGCCATCCGCGCGACGACGCTTGTGTCCGATCGGATATTCGACCACCACCTCGTCGAACGTCGAGCCGTCGTTGAACTCGACGGTCAGCGCGTTCGCGATCGAGCGCTTTTCCGGATCGAAGTAATCCCGGGTGAACTGCGGGTCTTCGACGCACTCCATCTTCGCGCGCAGCACGTCGATCCGCGGGTCTTGCGCGACCGAATCTTCGTAATCGGCGGCGGTCAGGCGGCCGAAGATCAACGGTACCGCGACCATGTACTGAATGCAGTGATCGCGGTCGGCGGGATTATCGAGCGGACCTTTTTTATCGATGATGCGAATCGCCGCTTCGTGCGTGCGAATCGTGATTTTCCTGATGTCTTCGACCGTTTTGCCTGCCTGGGCAAGCCGGCCGTGCAGCGTCATGGCCGCTTCCACTGCCGTCTGCGAGTGGAATTCGGCGGGGAACGAGATCTTGAAGAGCACGTTCTCCATCACGTACGAGCCGTACGGACGCTGGAACTTGAATTCGTTGCCCTTGAAAAGCACGTCGTAGAAGCCCCACGTTTTCGCTGTCAGCACCGACGGATAACCCATCTCGCCGGTCTTCGCGATCAGCGCGAGACGCACGGCGCGCGAGGTCGCATCGCCCGCGGCCCACGACTTGCGCGAGCCCGTGTTCGGCGCGTGGCGATAGGTGCGCAGCGCATGTCCGTCGACGAATGCGAGCGACACTGCGTTGATCAGCTCGTCGCGCGTCAGGCCGATCATCTGGCCGACGACCGCGGTGGAAGCGAGCTTGACCAGCAATACGTGATCGAGCCCGACCTTGTTGAACGAATTTTCGAGCGCGATGCAGCCCTGAATTTCGTGTGCCTTGACCATCGCGATCAAGACGTCTTTCATCGTCAGCGGCTTTTTGCCGACGGCGACGGCGTTGCGCGAGAGCCAGTCGGCGGTCGCGAGGATGCCGCCCAGGTTGTCCGACGGATGGCCCCATTCGGCGGCGAGCCAGGTGTCGTTGAAGTCGAGCCAGCGGATCATCGCGCCGATGTTGAAGGCGGCCTGAACCGGGTCGAGCTGGAATGAGGTGCCCGGCACCTTGGCGCCGTTGGGGACGATCGTGCCCGGCACGATGGGTCCCAATAGCTTGGTGCAGGCGGGGTAGGAAAGCGCTTCGAGTCCGCAACCGAGCGTGTCGATCAGGCAATTGCGGGCCGTGTCGAGCGCGAGCTTGCTGTCGACGTCGAAATCGACCACGTAATCGACTATGTCGATTAAAACCTTGTCCGGATCGGGCCGGACGTTGGAGATCGGTGCGGACATCGAGCGTTTCCTGATTTGACTACGAACAGGGACTTACTTCACATCCTTGATCAGCGCGTTCGATTGCGTCGGAGCGGGCGCGCCGGATGCCATCGCCTGCGTCATGCACTCGTCGGCGAGACGCGATTCGTCCTTGTCCGAGAACAACATCGCCTTCGTCGGGATCACGACGAGGTCCATGCCCGTTGCGGTGTCGTGGAAGCGGTCGGCGCCGGTCGTCGTGTCCTGGCGCGGCAGGCGGTAATCCTTTTGCGCCCAGTGCACGGTCACGACGGCATCGCGCTTCATGTCACCTTTCAGGTAGAAAGCGAGCCCTTCCTTGCACGACCACTTTTCCGCGCCTTCCGGAACCGGATCGGTCTTCGCGGCGGCGGCTGCGACGGCGGCCGGCTTGCGCTTGATCAGGCGCTTCGCCGGGGCCGGCCGCTGGGCCGTGGCTTTCTTGGTTGCTGCTGCTTCGGTTGTCGCGGCGAAAGCGTCGGTCGTGACGATGAGGCTGGAAGTTGCCAGGGTGCCGACGATTGCAGCGATCAGAAGTTTGTTCATTGATGAAACCTTTCAATTTCGTGAGTGTTGATGGCGAGCGCCGCGCGGATTGGGCCGATTGCTGTCGACCCGAACGCGCAACTCGCTATTTTCGCTTATTTAGCGCGATGAACTTCAAATTCTCGGGTCCGGTGTAATTTGCGCTCGGCCGGATGATCTTGTTGTCGATGCGCTGCTCGACGATGTGTGCGCTCCAGCCGGCCGTGCGCGAGATCACGAAGAGCGGCGTAAACATCGCGGTCGGCACGCCCATCTGGTGATACGACACGGCGCTGAACCAGTCGAGATTCGGGAACATGTTCTTCGCGTCCCACATGACCGACTCCAGCCGCTCGGCGATATCGAAGAGCTTCATGTCGCCCGCTTCCTTCGACAGCTTCTTCGCCACTTCCTTGATGACCTTGTTGCGCGGATCGGAGATCGTGTACACCGGATGGCCGAAGCCGATCACGACTTCCTTGCTCTCGACGCGCTTCCTGATGTCGACCTCGGCTTCGTCGGCGGATGCGTAGCGCGACTGGATCTCGAAGGCGGCTTCGTTGGCGCCGCCGTGCTTCGGGCCGCGCAACGCGCCGATCGCGCCCGTGATGGCCGAATAGACGTCCGAACCCGTGCCCGCGATCACGCGGCCGGTGAACGTCGATGCGTTGAATTCATGCTCGGCGTACAGATTGAGCGACGTGTGCATCGCTTCGACCCACGACTTCGACGGTTCCACGCCATGCAGCAAGTGCAGGAAGTGCCCGCCGATCGAATCGTCGTCGGTTTCGACTTCGATGCGCCGGCCGTTGTGCGAATAGTGGTACCAATACAAAAGCATCGAGCCGAGGGAAGCCATCAAACGGTCGGCGATATCCTTCGCGCCCGCGACGTTGTGGTCGTCCTTCTCGGGCGATACCGTGCCGAGCACGGAGACGCCCGTGCGCATCACGTCCATCGGATGCGCCGATGCCGGAATCCATTCGAGCGCTGCCTTCAGGTTCGCGGGCAGACCGCGCAGCGCCTTCAGCTTGATCTTGTATGCCTTCAGTTCGGCGACGTTCGGCAGCTTGCCGTGCACGAGCAGGTGCGCGATTTCTTCGAATTCGCAGGTGTTCGCGACGTCGAGAATGTCGTACCCGCGATAGTGCAAATCGTTGCCGGTCTTGCCGACCGTGCACAGCGCCGTATTCCCGGCCGTCACGCCCGACAGCGCGACGGACTTCTTCGGCTTGAAGCCGCCCGCGGCGGCGGGCGCGTCGGTTGTTGCGGTATCGCTCATCGTCCCAAGTCTCCCATGGCCTGCGGTTTGTGCAACGCTACTTGTTCTGGTTGAACAGGGCGTCGAGCTTCTGCTCGTACGCGTGATAGCCGATGCTCTCGTAGAGTTCGCTGCGCGTCTGCATCGTATCGACGACGGCTTTCTGCGTGCCGTCGCGACGAATCGTCTCGTAGACGTTCTGCGCCGCCTTGTTCATCGCGCGGAACGCGGAGAGCGGGTACAGCACGATCGAGACATCGACGCTGCGCAATTCATCGACCGTGAAGAGCGGCGTCGAGCCGAACTCCGTGATGTTCGCGAGCACCGGCACCTTGACGGCATCGACGAACTGTCGGTACATGCCGAGTTCGGTTATCGCTTCGGGGAAGATCATGTCCGCGCCGGCTTCGACGCACGCCTCTGCACGCTCGATCGCCGATTGCAGGCCCTCGACCGCGAGCGCATCGGTGCGCGCCATGATGACGAACTGGTCGTCGGTGCGCGCGTCGACGGCCGCCTTCACGCGATCGACCATTTCCTGCTGCGTGACGATCGCCTTGCCCGGCCGATGCCCGCAGCGCTTCGCGCCCACTTGGTCCTCGATGTGCATCGCGCCCGCGCCCGCCTTGATGAGCGACTTCACCGTGCGCGCGATGTTGAACGCGCTCGGGCCGAAGCCGGTATCCACATCGACGAGAAGCGGCAGGTTGCAGACGTCCGTGATGCGGCGCACGTCGGTGAGGACGTCGTCGAGCGTCGAGATGCCGAGATCGGGAAGGCCGAGCGAACCCGCCGCGACGCCGCCGCCCGACAGGTAGATCGCCTTGAAGCCCGCGCGTTGGGCGAGCAGCGCATGATTGGCGTTGATCGCGCCGATCAGTTGCAGCGGCTTTTCAGCGGCGACGGCGGCGCGGAAGTTTGCGCCCGCGGAAGTGATCGTCATGTTCAGCTTCCCCCCGGTGATTCGTCAGAAGCGAAAAGCGCCCGGGCGCTTTCCGGCACGGTCTGTCCGATGGCTTGCGCGCGGCGCAGCACCGACCAGTAATAGCGATAGCTTGCGCGGTCGTGCAGCGTGTCGCCGTGACGCGTCGGGCCCCACTGCGCGGCCTGCGCCGCGAGCAAAATGTCGGCGGCGAGCTCGATTTCATCGGCGCGCGGCGCAAAAGCGGCGACGATCGGCACGATCTGGTCCGGGTGAATGCTCCACATGCGCGTGTAGCCGAATTCGTTGCGCGCGCGGGCCGCATCGTTCGCCACGACGCTCATGTCGCGTACTTCCGTCGACACGTTGTGCGACGGCACCTTGCCGTGCGCGTGACACGCCGCCGCGATCTCCAGCTTCGCGCGCCGCACGAGCGGATGATCGAACTGGCCGGGCGAGCGCATCGCCGTGTCGGGGATGGCGCCATTGTGCGCCGATACGAAGTCCATCAGGCCGAAACTCAGCGCTTCGACGCCCGGCAGCGCGGCGAGTTCGAAAACTTCTGCGAGCGCGCCGTGCGTTTCGATCAGCAGGTGACAGGGAATGGGCTTCTGGATGCCGGCTTCGCAGCGTGACGCCTCGACGAACGCGACCATTTCGGCGGCATCGAAGACGCTGCGGATTTTCGGCAGGGTGATGTAGGCGGGCGCCTTCCGGGCATGGCGCAGGATGATGCGCACGTCGTCGCGCCACGACGGATTGGCGAAGTCGTGGATGCGCACGCCGACGCGCCCGAAGCGGTCTTCCTCGCCGCCGATGAACGACGCCACGAGTTCCGCGTGCGCCGCCTCGCGGCCGATCTGAGCGCCGTCCTCGCAATCGAGCGTGATGTCGAAGACAGGCCCGAGTTGCGCCTGCAACGCGAGCGACTTCTTCATCAACTTCTCGCTGCCGGCATAGTGATCGCACGGCGGCAAGACCGCAGGTTGCACTTCGCCGTCAAACAGCACTTCGGCTGGGGTGAGAGCGCGCATCGTCGGCGTCGGTCGAATGTGGGGGAGGTGAAAAGGCCGATTCGAACGCGCTCGGCAACTTCCAAGCGCGCTCGGATCGGCCGCGAACGCCTTTACGGGCGTTCGCGTAACGCGAAGCGCCGGCTCGCGGCTCTTCGACCCGTCTTACTTGCCGAGCAGATGCGCAACACCGTCGCGCTCTTCGAGCAGTTCGTTAAGCGTGCCATCCATCTTCTCGCGCGAGAACGCGTCGATTTCCAAGCCTTCGACGCGCTTGTACTCGCCGTTTTCGCACGTCACCGGCACGCCGTAGATGATGTCTTCGGGGATGCCGTACGAGCCGTCCGACGGAATGCCCATCGTGACCCACTTGCCGTTCGTGCCGAGGACCCAGTCATGCACGTGGTCGATCGCCGCGTTGGCCGCCGAAGCCGCCGACGACAGGCCGCGCGCTTCGATGATCGCCCCGCCGCGCTTGCCGACAGTCGGGATGAACGTGTTGCGGTTCCATTCGTCGTCGTTGATCAGCTTCGTGAGCGATTCGCCATCGACCGTCGCGAAACGGAAGTCGGGGTACATCGTCGGCGAGTGGTTGCCCCACACAGTGAGCTTTTCGATCGACGCCACCGGCTTGCCCGACTTGGCCGCCAGTTGCGACAGCGCGCGGTTGTGGTCGAGGCGCAGCATGGCGGTGAAGTTCTTCTTCGGCAGGTCCGGCGCCGAGTTCATCGCGATGTACGCGTTCGTGTTGGCCGGGTTGCCGACCACGAGCACCTTGATGTCGCGGCTCGCGACTTCGTTGATGGCACGGCCCTGCACCGTGAAGATTTCCGCGTTGGCCGAGAGCAGATCCTTGCGCTCCATGCCCTTCGAGCGCGGACGCGCACCGACGAGCAGCGCGACGTCGGCGTCCTTGAACGCGACCTTCGGATCGTCGGTGATGACGACGCCTTCGAGCAGCGGGAAAGCGCAGTCTTCCAGTTCCATCACGACGCCCTTAACCGCGTTTTGCGCTTGCGGCAGGTCGAGCAGTTGAAGGATCACCGGCTGGTCTTTGCCGAGCATGTCGCCGTTGGCGATGCGAAACAGCAGCGAGTAGCCGATTTGACCTGCGGCGCCGGTGACGGCAACGCGCTTTGCGGACTTAGCCATTGAAAACTCTCCTGGACGGTGCGTGAGACGCTAGGGAAACGCCATTTTATGCGCGTTACGCGAAGCGTTGATGAAGCATGTCGGCCGTGCAGCGCGAGAGCATGCCGAAACGCTGTCCGGACGCGCCTGTCGAGCGCGCGCCGTCGGGCGTTCCAGCCGCATGTGGCGCGGCGGCGCGGCCGTCATGCCGGGAATCTTTATTCAGAGCGGGAGTTTGCGGTGGCGGGGCGCCGGATCTCGTCGCGCAGGAGGCGTTTCGAGGTGACGCTGGACGTTGCAAGGCAATACACAGGCAGCGGCGGGCGAATCGAAAGCCGTTCGGCGTGAGGCGAGAAGCGGCGGGGCACTCCGGATGAACAATTGCGTTGCGCTATCGTTTACTGTTCCCGATGCGCCAGGCCGAGCTTTCCTTCGACCCGCAAAAGTCCCGCAAACCCTTGCTCGCCAAGGAGTGTAGGATTCGCTGGACGTAAAGTCAACCGTATCTTATGTCTTATATAAGACATAGGAATCTAAGGGAAAACGCTGGCGCGGCTCGGGCCTTTATGATGAAATGCGCGCATGAATTCGAACCCGGCGACGACGAACCCCCCGAACGGCGCTGGTGCGACGGACGTCGCGCCGGCGCCGTCACCGACGTTCAGCCCGCTTTATCAGCAAATCAAGGCGCTCATCACGCAGGGGCTCGAGTCTGGCGAATGGAAGCCGGGCGAGATCATCCCGAGCGAGGTCGAACTCGCTGCCCGCTACAAGGTGAGCCAGGGCACGGTGCGCAAGGCGATCGACGAACTCGCCGCCGACAACCTGCTCGTGCGTCGTCAGGGCAAGGGCACGTTCGTTGCGACGCACAACGAAGACCGCGTCCAGTTCCGTTTCCTGCGCCTGTTGCCCGACGACGGCGACGTCCATCCCCACGTCAGCCGTCTGCTCGAATGCCGCCGCCTGCGCGCGCCCGCCGAGATCGCACGCCAGCTCGACCTGAAGCCTGCGGACCCGGTCGTTCTTATCAGGCGCCTGTTGCAGTTTGATGGCGAGACCACCGTCTTCGACGAAATCTGGCTGCCGGGCGCGGTGTTTCGCGGCCTGACGGCGGAGCGCCTCGCCGATTACAAGGGTCCGCTCTACGCGATGTTCGAAACGGAGTTCGGTACGCGCATGATTCGTGCGTCGGAGAAGATCCGCGCGGTCGCGGCAGACGCGGGCGTCGCGGAGTTGCTCAACGTGGCCGAAGGGTTTCCGCTGCTGTCCGTCGAACGCGTGTCGTATACCTATGGCGACCGGCCCGTCGAAGTGCGCCGCGGATGGTATGTCACGACCGGCTACTACTATCAGAACGACCTGAGCTGAATGCAATGAGCAAACGGCTGCGCATCGGACCGCAACCGGTGCGCGCGCCTCTCGCAAACGCCTTTCTTTCGCGGTTCGTAAAGGAATCTTCTGCGGCGTTTCGCTGCAGCGCGATATGAAAAGGCGCTAAAATCGCGGATTAGTGTGATAACAATGTTGGGGTCTAGCATGGCTGAAGCCGTAAAAAAACCAAGGCCCGAGTTCCGTAACATCGGGATCGGTCAAATCGCGAAGTATCGCTTGCCGCTAGCAGGGAAGGTCTCCATCCTGCATCGAATCAGCGGTCTTCTGCTGTTCATCTCGCTGCCGTTCCTGCTGTATCTGCTGGACCAGAGCCTGACATCGGAAATCAGTTTCGATGCGTTCAAGGGCTTTCTCGCCAATCCCATCGTCAAGATCATCGTGCTCGTGCTGTCGTGGGCGTACCTGTTCCACTTCTGCGCGGGCATTCGCTTCTTGCT
>NZ_FCNZ02000066.1 GCF_001544495.1 Caballeronia telluris | reverse complement strand
TCGTTTATGCCTGTCGTCCGCGAAGCGCGGACGGATGGATGAATGCCTTACCAAGTAGTTGGCTGTGCGAGGACACAGTGGTTAATCGCACCAAGCCCGGTGGCGCCTTCGAGGGCGACACTTAGGCGGTATGTCCACTCAGTTCTGCCGCTGCGTTGCCGTCTTGAGACTGCTGACTAAAAAGCTGCTTTCTTTGCTTACTTTCTTTGCAGCAGCAAAGAAAGTAAGTCCCGCCCCGGACAGGGGCAGAGCTAATAGACCGACGCGAAAACAAGTTCCACAAACGAGAAGCACAAGCGCATTTGACGATCCCGCACCCCCACAGTCCCTCAAGTCTGAAACGTCTTGGCGGTTTCCTCGGCGGCATGCCTGAGATCGGGCACGAACGCGAGCAAATCGTCGAGCGTCACCCGTCCGACCGGCGCCTGCACCGCAATGGCCGCGCAAGCCCTATTGCGGTCCAGCATCACGGGCACGGCAATCGCGATCAACCCCTGCAGATGCTCCTGATCGTTGATCGCGAGCAGCCTGCGCCGCGTCGCCGTAAGTTCGCGCCGCAACGCCTCGCGATCGGTGATGGTCCGCTCGGAGTAAGCACGCAATGGCAGCGTATCGATCATGCGCTCGCGACGCTCCTTCGGCATGAAACTGAGCAGCAGCTTGCCGCTCGCCGAGCAATGCAGCGGAACATGCGAGCCCGCCTGCAAATGCATGCGCAGCGGCCACTCCGTCTCCACGCGATCCACGTAGACCACGTCGTTGCCAGCGAGCATCGTCAGGTTGCAGGTCTCGCCGACCTTCGCGACCAACTGTTCCAGCAGCGCATGGCGCGCCGCAGCGGGCCCCGCGTGCATCAGCACATTGACCGCAAGCGAACGCACGCGCGGCGAGCATTCGTACAGCCGGTCGCCCGCGCCGCGCGTGACGAGCCAGGCATCCATCAATTGCACGAGAATGCGATGGACCGTCTGCTTGGGCAACCCGAGCGCGCCGACGAGTTCGGTCATGGACAACGGATGACCCGCCTCGGCAAGCGTTTCGAGCACCCGAAACGCGCGCACCGCAGCGGCATTGGACTGATTCGAAGCCGACATTCTGTCTCCTGAATATCGTGTGCCGTCTTTGGGTGGGTCGCGTGCATCGTCCGCGACGTATCGAGTGACGGCTTTCCTTTTGCATCGACTTTATCGTTTTTCGGGACTCGCACAAGTCCCGAAATTCGCGTTTTCCGCTGCTGCGTTTCGCAGAGCGATGGATTTCGAACAAAACGGGACCGCGTGATTCGCGCCGCTGGCTAGATTGAAGCATCTTCAATCCAGTCACGCGGAGTCAACGTATGAACGTAAGAGCCACAGTTGCAGAAGTGACGAACAGCGACGTCGAGCAGGTCGTCGCCGAGCTGGTCGCGCGGGCGCGCGCCGCGCAGCGCAACTTCGAATTCGCCGGCCAGGACGCACTCGATGCCGCCGCCGACGCCGCCGCGTGGGCCATCATGGAACCCGCGCGCAACCGCCGGCTCGCGGAACTCGCGGTCGCCGACACCGGTCTCGGCAACGCCGACGACAAGTTCCGCAAGAACTATCGCAAGACGCTCGGTCTCCTGCGCGATCTGCGCGGCCAGAAGACCTGCGGCGTGGTCGCGCGCGACGAGGCCAACGGCATCGTCGAGATCGCGCGGGCCGTGGGTGTGGTCGCGGCCGTGACGCCTTCGACCAACCCCGCCGCGACGCCCGCCAACAAGATCATCAACGCGCTGAAGTGTGGCAATGCAGTGATCGTGGCGCCGTCGCCGAAGGGATACACGTCGTGTGCGCTGCTCATCGGCTTCATTCACGAGCAACTCGCGAAGGCCGGTCTCTCGCCCGACCTCGTGCAAGTGCTGCCGCCGCCCATCAACAAGGCCGCGACCGCCGAACTCCTGCGTCAATGCGATCTCGTCGTCGCGACCGGATCGCAGGCGAACGTGCGCATGGCCTACGCGAGCGGCACGCCCGCGTTCGGCGTGGGCGCGGGCAACGTCGCGTCGATCGTCACGGCGTCCGCGCCGCTCGACGAAGCCGCGCGCAAGATCGCGCTCTCCAAGACCTTCGACAACGCGACGAGCTGTTCGTCCGAAAACAGCGTGGTGATCGAAGACGCCATCTATCAGCCGATGCTCGCCGCGCTCGCCGCGCACGGCGGCGTGCTGCTCACCGACGACGACAAGGCGCGCCTGCAAGCCGCGATGTGGCACGACGGCAAGCTCGCGGCCGACTGCACGGCGAAGTCGGCAACGCAGATCGCGCGGCTTGCCGGCCTCGATGATGTCGCCGCGCGCGAGCCCGCGTTCCTGATGGTCGGGGAAACGGGTTTCGGCGCCGAGCACCCGTTCTCGGGCGAGAAGCTCTCGCCGGTGCTCACGGTCTATCGCGCGCGCGACTTCGACGATGCCGCTGGCATCGTGCGCCGCATCTACGCGTACATGGGCGCGGGTCATTCGGTCGGCCTGCATTCGAACGATCCGGACGAGGCCGTGCGGCTCGGCACGAGCCTGCCGGTGGCGCGCGTGATCGCCAACCAGGCGCATTGCCTCGCGACCGGCGGCAACTTCGACAACGGCCTGCCGTTCTCGCTTTCGATGGGCTGCGGCACCTGGGGCCGCAACAACTTCTCCGCGAATCTGGGCTTCCGGCAATACCTGAACACGACGCGCGTCGCGTTTCCGGTCGAGGAGCGCGTCCCCGAACTGGACGACCTGCTCGGCGATTTCTTCGCGAGGTACGGCCGATGAACACGCCCGCCACGATCCGCGCGTTGATCGACGAACGCGCACGGCAGTTCCCGGACAAGCCGTTTCTGCTCGCGCCAATGGAAGACGGTGACGCGTCGGACCGTCCGCGCGCGCTCACGTTCGGCGAGCTGCGCGACGCATGCATCGCGCTCGAAGCGGGTTTCGCCGACGCGGGCCTGGTTCCCGGCGATGTCGTTTCCGTCTACATGGGCAACGGCCTGCAGACCGCGACGCTGTTGCTCGCCGCGATGTACGGCGGCTATGTCGCGAATCCGCTGAACCTGCTGTGCCAGCCCTCGCAGGTGCGATACATCGTCGAGCATTCGGACACGCGCGCGATCTTCGTGTCGCGCGATTCCCGCGAGGCGATCGAGACAGCGCTCGCCGAGCTTCGGGCACAGGGCTTCGAGCGCGACATATTGCTGGTCCAGACGCAGGCCGACACGGTCGAGACGCTGTCGTTCGCCAAGTCCGAATTCGCCTTCGCGGATGCGACGGGCGCCGAACCGGCGGAGCATGGAAACGCCAACGCGCAGGCCAACCCGCACGCCGACGTCGCGCTGTTGATGTACACCTCGGGCACGACCGGGGCGCCGAAAGGTGTGCTGCTCACGCATCGCAACCTGCTCGCGAATGCGCACAACATCACCGCCGAGCATCGCCTCGGATCGGGCGATCGCGTGCTCGCGTCGTTGCCGCTTTATCACATCAACGGCCTGGTCGTGACGCTGATCGCGCCGCTCTTTCACGGCGGTTCCGTCGTGATGGCCGAGCGCTTTTCCGCGCGCACCTTCTGGCGCGACGCCGCGCGCTACGCCTGCACATGGATCAACGTCGTGCCGACGATCGTCGCGTATCTGCTCAATCACGATGAAGAGCAGGCCTTCGACCTCTCGGCGCTCAAGTTTTGCCGCAGCGCGTCGGCGGCGCTTCCGGCCGAGCATCATCGCGCGTTCGAGGCGCGCTTCGGGATCGGCGTGATCGAAACGATGGGCATGACCGAGACCGCTGCACCCGCCTTCAGTAATCCGTACGATTCGACCCGGCGGCGCATCGGCAGCATCGGGCTGCCGTCGGGCGGCGAGGCGCGCGTGATCGACCCGGAAGGCCGCGACTGCGCGCCCAACGAATCCGGCGAGCTCGTGCTGCGCGGCGAGCAGGTGATGAGCGGCTACTACAAGCGTCCCGACGAGACGCGCGCCGCGTTCACCGCCGAAGGATGGCTGCGCACCGGCGACCTCGGCTTTCGCGACGCCGATGGCTACTACTACATCAACGGCCGCGCGAAGGAACTGATCATCAAGGGCGGCGAGAACATCGCGCCGCGCGAGATCGACGAGGCGTTGCTGCGCCATCCCGGCGTGCTGGAGGCGGCCGCGGTCGGCGTGCCGGATGCGGCCTACGGGCAGGAGATCGTGGCATTCGTCGTGGCGCGCGAAGCGGCTGGCCCGGACGCGCTCGACGCCGCCGGTCTGCGCGAACACTGCCTGCGCGAACTTGGCCGCTACAAGACGCCGAAGGAGTTCCGGCTCGTGACCGAACTGCCGCGCGGACCGTCGGGCAAGGTCCAGCGGCTGAAACTGCTGCAGACGTAAGGAGCACCGCCCACCATCTTTCGAAGCGATCCGCTGAATTACCGAGACGGCCGTCGACGAACGCCGTCCAAACTTGGGACCGGAGCGAGCGCTCAAGCGCCCAATCTGGTCGACACAGGAGACAGCATGGAAAAGCGCACCCGGCGCGTGAAGACGCGCCACATCATCCTCGCAGTCATGTGCCTGATGTATTTCATCTCGTACATCGATCGCGTGAACATCGCGGTGGCCGGGCCGATCATCCGGCAAGAGATGGGACTGACCTCCGGCCAGCTCGGCCTCGTGTTCTCGGCGTTCGCGTATCCCTACGCGGTGATGCAGATCGTCGGCGGCTGGCTCGCCGACAAATACGGGCCGAAGCGCGTGCTCACCATTCTTTCGCTGATCTGGGGCGTCGCCACGCTCGCGACCGGCTTTGCGGGCAGCGTCGCGATGCTGGTGGGCCTGCGCTTTCTGCTTGGCATCGGCGAGGGCGGCGCGTTTCCGACTGCGACGCGCGCGTTCACGTACTGGATGCCGGTGGCCGAACGCGGTTTTGCGCAGGGCATCACGCATAGCTTCGCGCGTCTGGGCGGCGCGGTGACGCCGCCGCTCGTGCTCGCGGTCGTCGCGATGGGCGGATGGCGCGATGCGTTCCTGCTGCTCGGCGTCGCGAGTCTCGCGTGGACCGTGCTCTACATGTGCTGTTTCACGAATTCGCCGGAGCAGCACAAGCGCATCACGCCCGAGGAGACGGCGGAGATCGGTTATCGCAAAGGCGACTGCGATCGCGCGAAACACGCGGCGACGCCCTGGCGCAAGCTGATTCATCGCATGTGGCTCGTGACGGTCGTCGATTTCTGCTATGGCTGGCTCCTATGGGTCTACCTGACGTGGCTGCCTTCGTACCTGAAGGAATCGCGCGGCTTCGACCTGAAGCAGCTTGCGCTCTTCACCGCGCTGCCGCTGCTCGCGGGCGTGATCGGCGATACGCTGGGGGGCGTCGTTTCCGACAAGCTCTACAAAGCGACCGGACGTCTGCGGCTCGCGCGCTGTTCGGTGCTGGTGGTCGGCATGGGCGGATCGCTCGCGTTCCTGCTGCCGATGCTCTCCGCCACCGATCCGATCGCGGCCGTGATGTTCCTGTCCGCGTCGTTCTTCTTCCTCGAGATCACGAATCCGGTGCTCTGGACGTTGCCGCTCGATATCGCGGGCAAATATGCGGGCACCGCGGGCGGGATGATGAACACGGGCTTCGGCGTCGCGGGCATGATTTCGCCGGTGGCGTTCGGCTTCCTGATCGAATCGACTGGAAGTTATGACGTGCCGTTCACGATCTCGGCTTGCCTGCTTGGCGTGGGCATCGTGGCGGCGCTGTTCATCGATACGTCGAAGACCGTCGAAGCCGATGAGGATCGCGAGCGTCATGTTCTGATGGGCGGCGGCGAGCCCGCGTTTGCGCATGCGGGGCAGGGGGTGGGTTTGCAGCGGCATCCGTTGCGCCGGCCGTTGCGGTGGAAGAAGTAGGACGGGGGTTGGGCGGGGGCGTTGAAGAACAACGCCTCCGAGCGCCAGCGAATAACCCCTCACGAAGCCCACTCGACCCGACGCTTCGCCGCCCGAGCCCGGCGCCCGATCCACGCGGCCGACAGTGCGCTGACCAACGCCGAGATCAGCACATAGATGCAGATGAGCCAAGGCTCGCCGTCACCCTTCTTGAGCAGGAAAGTCGCGATGATCGGCGTGATGCCGCTCGCGAAGATGCCCGAGAACTGGTAGACGAACGAGATGCCCGAATAGCGGACTTTGGCATCGAACAGTTCGGCGAAAAGCGCGGCCTCCGGGCCGTACACCGACGCATAGAAGATGCCGAACGGAATCACGATCGCGATCCACACGAGCGCGATACTGCCGCCGCTGTGCTTCATCAGCCAGAAGCCCGCAAACGCCGACAGCCCCGTCAGCAGCGAGCCCCAGAAGTAGGTTCGCGTGCGCCCGATCCGATCCGACAGCCGCCCAAAAAGCGGAATCGAAAACATCATCACGACAGCCGCGGCCATCACGCCGAGCAGCGCCTGCGTGCGCGGGACGTTGAGCGTCTGCGTCAGATAGACGATCGAAAAGACGCCGAACACGTTGAAGAACACGCCGTCGATGAAACGCGCGCCCATGCCGGCCAGCACGTTGCCCGGATACTCGGCGAGCACTTCCTTGATCGGCAGCTTGATCTGTTCGCCCTTTTGCTTGACCTTCGCGAACTCGGGCGTCTCCATCACGTTCAGGCGGATATACATGCCGATCGCGACGAGCACGATCGAGAGCAGGAACGACAGGCGCCAGCCCCACGACAGAAACTGCTCGTTGGTCAGGAACGACGACAGGATCGCGACCACGCCCGACGCGATGCACAGTCCGAGCGCAAGGCCGATCTGCGGAATGCTCGCGTAGAAGCCGCGCTTGTTTTCAGGCGCATACTCGAACGCCATCAGCACGGCGCCGCCCCATTCGCCGCCAAGCCCGATGCCCTGCGCCACGCGCAGCAGAAGCAGCAGCGACGGCGCCCACAGCCCGATCTGGTCATAGGTCGGCACGAGGCCGATCAGCACGGTCGCGGCGCCCATGATCATCAGCGTCATCACGAGCATGCTCTTGCGGCCGAGCTTGTCGCCGAAGTGGCCGAAGATCACGCCGCCGAGCGGCCGGCTCAGGAAGCCCACGGCGAAGGTGCCGTAGGCGAGCATCGTTGAGACGAGCGGATCGCCGCTCGGAAAATACAGCTTGTTGAACACGATCCCGGCGACCACGCCGTATAGAAAGAAGTCATACCACTCGATGGTCGCGCCGATCAAACTTGCCGTCACTACGCGCCGGATCTGACGCGCATCGTTTCCTTGGGTCGCTGCAGTCTGCTGCATTTTCGTCTCCTGTAGGTGGCCGCGTGGTTTCCACGTCGGTATCGAATCGCTATCAAACGGTTTCCTCTAGCACCGGAGCTTCAACCCGCCCCTTCCGGTCGGCCTTGATCATGTCGGCGGCTTTTTCCGCGATCATGATCACGGGCGCGTTCGTGTTGCCCGACACGAGATCAGGCATCACCGACGCGTCGACCACCCGCAGCCGCGCGAGGCCGCGCACGCGCAGACGGTCGTCGACGACCGCCATCGCGTCGCTTCCCATGCGGCAGGTGCACGCCGGGTGATAGATCGACTGGCTGTAGCGGCGGGCGGCGTCGAGCAGTTCGTCGTCGGACTGGAACTGCGCGCCCGGCACGAACTCGGAGAGGATGTGCGGCGCGAGCGACGGCGCCTGCGCAATGCGCCGCGCGACCTTGATCCCGCCGACCACGACCGGATGATCGCGCGCGTCGGACAGATAATTCGGCTGGATCGCCGGATACTGCAGCGGATGCGCGGACTTGATCTCGACGCTGCCGCTGCTGAAGGGCCGCAACTGACACACCGACGCGGTGAACGCGGAGAACGGATGCGCGCCTTCGCCGGGTTTGTCGGCGCTCAAGGGCTGCATGTGGAACTGGATGTCGGGCCGATCGACGTCGGGACGCGAGCGCGTGAAGATGGCGACCTGGCTTGCCGCGAGCGTCAGCGGACCGGTCCGGCAGAGCGCATATTGCAGCCCGATCAGGATCTTGCGCAGCGGGTTGTTCACTTCGTCGTTGAGCGTGCGTTCGCGCGTCTTGAAGACGAGCCGCACCTGAAGATGGTCCTTGAGGTTTCGGCCGACGCCGGGCAGTTCGTGATGCACGCGCACGCCGGCGCGGCACAGTACATCCGACGGACCGACGCCCGAGTTCTGCAGGATCTGCGGCGAGCCGATCGCGCCCGCCGCGAGGATGACTTCGGCGTTCGCGCGCGCACGCTTCAGTTCGCCATCGTGCATGTACTCGACGCCGACCGCCTGCGCGCCGTCGAAGAGCACGCGCGTGGTCTGCGCGTGCGTCTCGACGATCAGGTTCGTGCGGTTTTTCGCCGGTCGCAGGAACGCCTTCGCGGTGCTCCAGCGAAAGCCCTTGTGCGCGGTCTGCTGGAAATAGGCGACGCCTTCCTGCGTGGCGCCGTTGTAGTCGTCGTTGAACGGGATGCCGATGTCCTGCGCGCCTGCGATGAAGTGATCGGCGATCGGCCGGCGCAGCCGCAGGTCCGATACTTTCAGCGGGCCGCCGACGCCGTGGTACGCGTTCGCACCGCGTTCCTGATCCTCCGACTTTTTGAAGTAGGGCAGGACGTCGGCGTAGCTCCAGCCGCGGTTGCCGAGCGCGGCCCAGTGATCGTAGTCTTCGCGCTGGCCGCGCACGTAGAGCAGCCCGTTGAGCGAACTCGATCCGCCGAGCACCTTGCCGCGCGGCCATTGCAACTGCCGTCCCGCGATGCCTTGGTCGGGCTCGGTCTCGTAGCACCAGTCGAGTTGCGGATCATGCATGGTCTTGAAGTAACCGACCGGGATGTGAATCCAAGGGTTGTTGTCCGGGCCGCCCGCTTCGAGCAGCAGCACGCGGTTGTTCGGGTCCTCGCTCAGCCGGTTGGCGAGCACGCAGCCCGCCGATCCCGCGCCGACCACGATGTAGTCCACTTCAAACGACATGGTATTCGCGTCTCCTGAATGTGCCGGACACCCGCTTCGTCGCGTGGTGCGCAATGCCGCGATTCGAAGCTCTGCCGATCAATTCGAAATTGTTGGAACACTTCGTTCCGTTTTGATTAAGGACAATTTCGTGCAGAATGCGATGAAAGCCAAGAA
The DNA here is from genome assembly GCF_001544495.1 of Caballeronia telluris. GTDB lineage: Bacteria > Pseudomonadota > Gammaproteobacteria > Burkholderiales > Burkholderiaceae > Caballeronia > Caballeronia telluris. Next base: position 2,171 of record NZ_FCNZ02000066.1, on the reverse strand, counting down.
GAAGACGCGACGGAGGCGAAAACTGAAACGGAATTTGAAGATTTCGAATCAGAAAGGGCGCGTCGGAGGGTTTGCCAGCATGCATCGCCGGGAAGTAGGGCGTCTATGCTGCGGCTTTGTGCGGCATGCCGGATGCGAACGGCTCGACGCGCCGGCTGCTACGGTCCGCGAATCGAGAAAGTGATATATTTTGTTCTGATTTAAATACGGAGACTCGAGCCCGATGAACGATACGAATTCGTCCTCGACCGAAGACAGCCGCGCGCTGCGCGCGTTGTCGATTCTCGATCAACTGGCGGTCGCCGGGCAGCCGTTCACGCTTTCGCAACTCGCCGCGCGTCTGCATATTCCGAAGGCGACGCTCGCGCGGCTCATCGAGTCGCTCGAAGCGCAGGGCTATGTGATGCATCTGCCGGACTCGCGCGGCACCGATCGCGGCATCACGCTCGGTCCGCGCGCCGCGCAACTCGCGCTCGCGACGCTCGGCAGCAGCAGCTTCACGCGCGCGTGCCGGTCGCTGTTGCGCGCGGTCGTCGAAACGCTCGGCGAGACCTGCAACCTCACCGCGCTCGACGGCGATTCGGTGCTCTATATCGAGCGCGTCGAGACGACGGAACCGCTGCGCCTGCACATGCATCCGGGCATGCGCGTGCCGCTGCACTGCACCGCGAGCGGCAAGCTCTTTCTTTCGCAGATGACGCGCGCCGAACGCAGCGCCGTGCTCGCGCGCCTGCCGCTCACGCGCATGACGTATCGCACGCTGACCGATGCGAGCCTGCTCGAAGCGGAACTCGACCGGCTGGCGGCGCGCGGCGTCGGCATCGACAACGAGGAATTCGTGAGGGGAATGGTGGCGGTCGCCGTGCCGGTGCGCGATGCGGAAGGCAAGCACGTGCTGGCGTCGCTCGCGGTGCATGCGCCGACCGCGCGCGCGAGTCTGGAAGATCTGCTGAAGGCGGTGCCGAAGCTGAAAGAGGCGTCGCTGAGATTCGCGCCGCTTCTGCACAAGCCGGATGCCGCGCGCTAGGCGACGCGCGGCGTTGGCTCAGAACGTCTTCGCCAGCTCTTTCGCCGCATCCTGAAGGCGCGGCACAAATTCGAGCGCACGCGAAAGCGGCGCGCGCGAGACGGGCGCATGCACGGCGATGGCGGCGACGCACTGGTTCTGCTCGTCGATGACAGGCGCCGCCACGCACACGATGCCGACGACGAACTCTTCGTTGTCAACCGCGATGCCCTTGTGCGCGACGCGGTCGAGTTCCGCTTCGAGCAGTTCGGGATCGGTGATGGTGTTGGGCGTGAAGCGCTCCAGTTGCAGCGCGCGCACGAGAATGGAGCGCTGCTGAGTGGGGAGCATCGCGAGCAACAGCTTGCCGCTCGCGCTGCAATACGCGGGAACGTGCGAGCCCGGCTTGAGGTCGAGCCGCAGCGGCCACGGCGCTTCCATGCGGTCCAGATACAGGACTTCCGTCTCGTGCAGCATCGTGAGATTGCAGGTCTCGCCGAGGTCGGAGACAAGCCGCGAGAGAATGGCGTGCCGCAGACGCCGCGCGCCCGAATGCATCATCACGCCAAGGCCGAGTTGAGCGAGACGCGGACCGATCACGTAGGCGTTCTTCTGACCGGGTTCGCGGATCACGAGGCCGCCTGCCTCCAGCGAAGCCAGCATGCGATGCAGCGAAGCCTTCGGCGCGTCGACTTCGTGGGCGATGTCGGCGAGGGAAACGGGACCGTCCGCGGCGACGAGGTGCTCCAGCAGCGCGAACGCTCGCAGGGTCGGGGTGTCCGCTTTTTTCATGTCTGCCGTTCCGGAAAATGGATCGGCTTCATTGTACTCAAAGCGCTTGTGGCGCGGCGTTTCCGGGACGAAATGTTCGGTTTTGGCGGCAGTTTCGTCCGCACGCGGCGTCCGGTTTTCGGAACGCGGCGCGGTGTCGGGCATGGCGTCCTGGTTCGCGGACGCCTCCGGGCTGTCGGCGGATAGCGGCAAGCCGGTTTCGAAGCTCATGGCGGACCTCTCGAACGGCGGGTGGCGGCGGGTCCCGGCGGAAGGCCGCCGGGACGTGCTTCGATCAGACGTAGTCCTTGTACTTATCGAGCATGCGCACGGGTTTGGCGAGCGCATCGCGGCGGAACGGATCGCCGAGTTCGCGGGTGCACATGATCTCGAT
>NZ_FCNZ02000065.1 GCF_001544495.1 Caballeronia telluris | reverse complement strand
ACTCGACCTCGTCCTGCTTCACACGGTGGGGGATTTTAGGCGACCACAACTGGGGGAGTTTCAACTGACCGTCCGGGCTACATCGAATCACTGAAACGCAAACAGGGCTGTCTGCGAAAAACAAAGATTCGGAGGAAGCATCATGAAACTCGCAACCATCATCGCCACTGCTGCTCTCGCTATCCTGGCTGTTTCGGCGTTCGCACAATCGAACCAATCGCTAACGCGTGCAGAAGGCGTTGTTGCATAAGTCGAACGTAAGGACAAGATGGCTTCTGCGATCCTGAATTCATGCGATGCGGGTGGACTGCGGGCGTGCGAGCGCCGTCATGCGGTTCAGCACGCCCGCGCGGATCGCTACCTCGGTTGCTTGGGAACCGATGCAGCGCGCCCACAGACGAGTGCCCGTCAGCGTCTTGAGTCGATACATCAGGTTCTCGACGAGCGAGCGCCGGTGGTAGCCGCTGCGCTTCTTCCATTCCTGTCGACCGCTTCGCGCAATGGCGTCAATCGCCTCATTGCGCCAGCTCGCGCCAGGCGTGTTCTCAGACCAGGGCATCGCCCCTTCGCGCGGCGGGATCGACGGTTGAGCATCGCGTGCGGCGATCGCCGCGTGGCATTGCTTGGTGTCGTACGCGCCGTCGCCGCCGATGGTATCGATCGGTTCGTCCGCAGGGATCTGATCGAGCAGCTTGGGCAACACGTCGGCATCGGCGACGTCTTGATGCGTCATCAGCGCAGCGCATACCTGACCGGTCTTCGCGTCCAGTCCCAAGTGCACCTTGCGCCAGGTGCGGCGCTTCGAATAGCCGTGCTTGCGCACCTTCCATTCGCCTTCGCCGTAGAGCTTCACGCCGGTGCTATCGACCACCAGATGCAGCGGTTCGCCGCTGCGCAGGGCGGGCAACCTAACTTTCAGGTCTTGCGCGCGGCGACTCAGCGTCGTGTAATTGGGCACCGGCAAGTCCGCGAATGCGAGTTCGCGTAGGCTATGCGCGAAGCCCTGAAGCGCTCGCAACGGAAGGCGGTACACCTGTTTGAGCCCGAGCAGCATCTGAATCACCGCGTCCGAGTAGGCGTAAGGCCGGCCGCGTTTGGGCAACCGCGTCTCAGTCGTTTTCAGTACGCTCTGCTCGATCCACATCGTCACGTCGCCTCTCGCGATCAAGCCCGCGTTGTACTGCGTCCAGTTCCTGACACGGTATTTCCCCTTGGGCTCACGCGTCTTGTGTTCGTCCTTGCGCATCTTCTCGGCAAAAACCGAGAATCTACGCAATTCGACGCAAAGTTAACAGGGGCACCGCCCCCGACCGTTGCGCGTAAACGTCAGGCCGCCGCGCCGCGCCCGGATATATGCAACAACGCCCGTGCAGAAGTGAACGACGAGCTCGTGCAGGTCGAACGCGCAGGCTACACCCCGAGCATGGACCGCACGACGTATCCGGCAGAGATCCAAGCTGTTGAAGCCAAGGTAGCAGCAGAGCGGCCACGGCTACGGCGGCATTGCAGACGGCTCGTCGGCATCGGGCAGCTTCCGCCCCGCACATACTGGCAACAATGTCGTGACACCGGTATACCGCGCCCACTGAGTAAGACAGAACACCGATAGGGCGTCGGCCCTATATATAAGAAGCTGGCCGCCTGTCGGGATCGACGGACGGCCAGTTTGCTTTTGTACCTCCGCCATCGGATAGTTCGATGGCTTACCCCAGCACCCAATGAGTGCCGGGATTTTTTGCACACGGTAAGAGAGAGGAGTGCGCCTTGAGCAATCATTCATCGTCGGCGTCAAGATTTTCGATGTGCTGCAAAACCTGCTCACGCGCCTCTGCTGCTGCTTTATTCGGGTCTATTGCACGGAGTGCTTTCCGTGATATTTCCTTGCCCAGAGTTTCTCCTTCGCGCTTCACGACCGCGCTGTATGAGAACAATTCAGGGCCTTCGGAGTGAAGGCTAATCTCCACATCGTAGGTCAGCCCCAGCCCATTGCTCCGTGTGTACTGAAAGTCCATGTTGATATTTTCGATCAGTCAGAGTCAGCCTACGTTGGACGGCGGTTGTTCCGAACCGGAGTTTGGACTAGCCCTTGCATGACCGGACATGCAGTCACGCTCAGGTTGGTAAATTTGCGGGTGAACAAGGGTGGGCGGCGACAATTGTCTTGGCCGGTCGTTGACGATTGTTTTGGCCGGTGGTGAGGAGTTGGAGGCGGCGTAGCCGCCGGAGACGACGAACCACCGGCGGCGCCAGGTCGACGGGGCTTTAGGATGGGCTGATCGAAGCTTAAATAAAAAGCGGTCAGCTCATGTCTGGAACCCGCATTACCGACCAACAGGTTCGTCTCTACATGAACAAGCGCAAACACCATCCGCAGGAAGTCGCGGCCGCCAAGACCGGCATCAGCGTGCGTACGGCACGCCGCATCGAGCGCGATGCCACGTTGCCCTCCCAGAAGCCACGCCAATCATGGCGGACCCGCCCTGATCCCTTCGTCGACGTATGGGACAGCGAAGTCGTACCGTTGCTGCGCAACGCGCCCAACCTGATGGGCATCACGATCTTGCGCAAGCTGCAGGATGATCACCCGGATCGATATCCCGATAGCATGCGTCGCACGCTGGAGCGACGTATTCGCCAGTGGCGGGCACTCGAAGGGCCTAGCCAGGAGGTGTTCTTCCCCCAGGAGCATCAGCCCGGCGTGCGCGGACTATCGGACTTCACCGATATGAGCAAGCTGTGCGTGACGATCGGCGGCGCCCCGTTCGGCCACCGGCTGTATCACTTCGTACTGGCGTTCTCGCGCTGGGAGTATGCGAACGTTGTTGAGGGCGGCGAGAGTTTCGAGGCCCTCGCTGCGGGATTGCAGAACGCGCTATGGCAGGCGGGCGGCAGCCCGCACGAACATCGCTCTGACAGCCTGTCGGCCGCCTTCAAGAACTTGCAGGAGCAGGAGGACTTCACGACACGTTATGCGGCGTTACTCGACCATTACGGCATGGAGGGCACGCGCAATAACCGCGGCTTGGGCCACGAGAACGGCAGCGTGGAATCCTCGCATCGGTATCTGAAGGAAGCGGTCGACCAGGCCCTGATGCTGCGCGGCCATCGCGACTTCGATGACCGGGCGGCCTACGATGAATTCATCCGTGAGGTGGTGATGCGCCGGAACCGGCGCAACGCCGCGGCGTTTCGCATTGAGCGCACACAGTTGCAGGATTTGCCTGAACGCCGTACGACTGACTTCGTCGAGGAAGAGGCGCTCGTGACCCGTTGCAGCACGTTCACCGTGCGCGGCATCCTGTACAGCGCGCCGTCGCGCCTGATCGGCCACCGCCTGAAGGTGCGTCTCTACGGCGACCGGCTCGACTGCTATCTGTCGGGCGCGCTGGTGCACAGTACGCCGCGAGGCTCCCGTGCCGCCGACAACCGCCACGCGCTGGATTACCGTCACTTCATCGATTCTCTCAAGCGCAAGCCTCAGGCGTTCAGGGGACTTGCGTTTCGCGACGCGCTGTTTCCGCGCGATGCCTACCGCCGAACCTGGGAGCGGCTGGAGGCGCAACTGACGCAACGTCAGGCATGCAAGACCATGGTAGGGTTGCTCGAACTTGCAGGACACCACGGCGTTGAAGCGTTGCTGGCGCAGCGGCTTGATGCGTTGCTCGTAGTCGGCGAACTGCCCGACCTGAAACAGTTGCGCGACGAATTCGCTCCGCGTGAGGCGCTGTGTCCCGAGGTGGTGGTCGAGATGCCTCCCATCGCAGTCTATGACGAACTGCTCGACAAGGCGGCCGCATGAACGCACCCGCCTATGAGAACGGTCGTCTGGCCCTGATGCTCAACGAGCTGCGCCTGCCCACGATCGGCAGGTTGTGGCCCGAGTTCGCGGAACGCTCTGACAAGGAAGGCTGGCAGGCTTCACGGCTGCTCGGCGCATTGCTCGAGCACGAACTGGCCGAACGCGCCAAACGACGCATCGAGCGCCACCGAACCGAGTCGCATCTGGACCCGACCAAGACACTTGCTACCTTCGACTTCGGCATGGTGCCGATGGTCTCGAAGGCGCATGTCACCGCGCTGGCAACCGGGGAATCCTGGCTGGAGAAAGGCGCCACGATTCTCCTGTTCGGGCCGCCCGGACACGAGACATAATGCTCACCTCCCTATGTCATTGAAGATCAATGGAAAGCTGATTCGGGTCGGCTGATTGCGGACCCTCGATGGCACTTCTTGCTGTGACTAACGCTTCGACATCGACTCGCCGTAAAATCCATGGTGCGCCAAGACACGCCTGCGTGGCAGGCAATCGCTTGATGCGGATCAGCCGGAAGACAGTCGGTGTACTGATGCCTAATAGCGCCGCGACTTCCGTCACGTTCAGTTCATTGCGCTCCTGCCGCTCTCCCTCGCGATACGCTGATATCGCATGGTCTTTGCGCAAGATGCAAATTCGCGCCGCTGTCCATGAAAGGCCTTTCGCCGTGCGTTTGCCTAAACGATTAACGACAGCTGCGATGCCCTGGTCCGCAAGCGTTCGCGCTAAGGCTCGAACAATGTCGATCGTTTCGACGTCAGTGGCCCAGCGATGTTGCCCAGTTCGATTCGTTTCGAATTCGAGCTCGGTGTGATCTCCCCCTTGCCAGTGTAGAAGCGCCCTGATGATGTGGTCCTGCTTCATGACGACAATCTCTTTGAGCACGGTGCGCAAGATACGTTTCTTGATTTCGATCGCACTGGCAGGGTGATTCCACAACCGGGGCAGGTCAGTTCCTAATCTCATGAGCTCATCGCGCGCGGCGCCGCTGAGTGAATCTGCAGGCTGCTCGCGCAGCGCATCCAGTTCGCCTTGCCGCTGCGCTTGTGTTACCAACGCGTCGTTCCACCGACGCTCAAGCTCGGAGGCTACAAGCCGGTTGTCAGGATCGATCGCATCGTACTGCCGACGTGCCCGAGCAGATTCGTAACGTGCCTGCTCGAGCGCCAGTTCCTTCTGCCGGACTCGCTCATCCTCACTCACGCGCTTGCGCTCAATGGCGTTCAGCGATGCGCGAATGCCCAATGGTTCAAGTCGGTGTAGAACTTCCTCAGCTACGCGCTGATCTACGCGCAACGCACCGAACGAGATGCAGCGTGGGCCTCCATGATTGATCATACTGCCCTGACAGCTATAGCGGCCGATGTCGCCCTTGGTGCCTGAATACGCGACGTGCAGCTTGCGACCGCAATGGCCGCAACGAATGAGACCGGCCAACAGCGAACCGCCGCGTTTAACCGCGCCCCGGACCATGTTGCCCTTCATGTTGGCGTTGTCGGTAATCAATTTGCGATTGCTCTCGTACTCGTCCCAGCTAATGTATCCCGCGTGGTGTTCGACGATCAAGACCTGCCATTCTTCGCGATTGACGTGCGTGCCGCTGTACAGCCGCTTGCGACCGCTCTCAATGCGCACAATCGTCTTGGTCTTGCCGAACGCGTATGCCCCGCCGTAGGTGGGATTCGTCAGGACATGCCACAGGGTGTTATAGACCGGTAGTTTCCAGACAATATAACGACCCTCCGGACCGTAGCTCGCCGCCGGTAGCTCGATGCCCTCCTGTCGAAACCAGATTAAAACCTGCCTCACACTACCAAACTCGCGAAACTTCCGAAACACGAGATCGAGTGCTTCACGAATTCGCAGATCCGGATCCTGCTCGATGCGGTTGTTCGGAACACGCATGTAGCCAATTGGTGCGGTCATGAACAGCTCCCCACGCTTGGCCTTCTGATCCAATGCGGCTTGGGAGCGCTGGCGAAACGTCGAGAGTTCCATCTCGGATAACGTGCCCTTCATGCCGAGCAGCAGGCGGTCGTTAGGCTCGCGCGGATCATATACTCCATCTTCATCCACCAGGATCGTTCCGACGAGCCGACAGAATTCGAGCAAGGTGTGCCAGTCACGCCCGTTGCGCGCGAGCCGGGACGCTTCGATGCAGAATACCGCGCCCACCGCGCCGCTACAAAGGGCGGCCAGCAGGCGTTCGAAGCCGGGGCGATGGATACCCGAGCCCGAGCGGCCCAGGTCGTCATCGATGACCGTAACCTCAGGCCAGCCGAGCCCACGGGCGCGATCGGCGAGTCCATACTGCCGTATCTGGCTCTCGTGATTGTGCTGCACCTGGTCCAGCGTCGACTGACGAACGTAGACATAGGCGAGGCGCGAGAGATGCTCAGAGCGGATCTTGTTCATCGCGCACCTCCATCTCGATTGCATTGATCACCGACTGCATCAACAGTGTCAGCTGCTCTACTACTTCCGCTAACACCTCCGCCGGCAGAGGTCCTTCCTCGCTGCTCCCTTCGAACAGATCGTGCTGCTTCATCACCTGTTTGCGCATCACCGTATCCCCTGTGCGTTAGCAACACAGAACAAGATAAAGCGGCGCTGACCAGGCGTTGAAGTTCGATTAACGCCCCGTGCGGTAATTCCGGCTGCGCAACGATAGACATACGAGCTGCTGCGTCGCCCGTCATCCACGGCGGAAGATGAGCGCGAGTGCCATCGGCTTGCATGATGATCAGATACGACTCGCCTCGATAGCGATTCATTCCAATGACATTAACGCGCTCGCCGCAGCGGGGGTGAAACGGATAGCGGACAACGACATCGTCGCAATGATGATGATGATGGGCAGTGTGTTGCGGGTTCGCCTGGTGCCGGTAAGAGTCATCTGGGATCGGCCATCGGGCACGCGCTGATCGACGCTGGCTACCGGGTGCTGTTCACGCGCACCAGCGAACTCGTCCAGAAGCTGCAGGCTGCACGCCAGAGCCTGCAGCTGCCATCCGCGCTCGCGAAGCTCGATCGCTTCGATCTCATCGTCCTGGATGACCTGTCGTATGCGCGCAAGGACCAGGCCGAAACCAGCGTACTGTTCGAACTGATCGCCGAGAGGTATGAGCGCAAAAGTCTTTTAATAACGGCCAATCAGCCGTTCTCTGGCTGGAATGACGTGTTCCCCGACCCCGGCATGACGGTCGCAGCCATCGACCGGCTTGTCCATCACTCGACGATCTTTGAACTGAATGTGGAAAGCTATCGCCGTCGAAAGGCCAGCGACAAACAGAGCGCGCGCCGGCGACAATTACCCAACGACAATTACGATGGAGGCGCGACAACTATGAATTAGCCAGCGACAACTACACCCGTTGACCGGCCAAAATAGTTGTCGCTGACCGGCCGTGCTGCTTGACGCTGTCTACAAGGGTACGCGCAAATTCATATCATAAGCGTCCAGGGTTATACAAACCGGAAAGATCATGCCGTTTCAGGGCGGTTCAGCTGGAACCCCATCTTCTAAACCCTTGGGACCGAGTGTCAAGAAAATGTCAAAAGTGATCCTATTATGACACTTCTTGGCCCTCTCCTTGACAGTCAGGATAGGCTCTACCCTACTTGGACACAGGGCGGATACCGCACTTGTGGTCCAAGCAGAGATGCCTTAATCTTAAAATGCGCCCGCGTGGGGTCACGCTGTGGCGCAGTAGTCATGACGTTGATGCCCGCCCTTACCGGCGGGCTTCTTTTTTGCCTCTCGAACGCCGTCCCCATCAAGTCGAAGTCGAAAGTTTGCGGAGATAACCTCATGTGCTACGGCGAACCAGTCGAATTGTTGAAGGAAGTCATCGACGGCCGCACGCTTCAAATCGACGAGGACAGCCACACTGTGCTCGACGACTTCGACCACTTCTGTGCCTATTCGGGCTGCAATCCCAATGAAGTTAGCGCCCAAGCCTATGCCTGGGCGAAGCTCGCCTTCGTGAGCGCGCGGATCTCAAAGTTGTGAGCATCATTTCGCTGATCGAGCATCCCGATCTGATGCTCGCCACGCTGCACCCGGCGCCGTTCTCAGGCGAGAATTGGATTTTCGAGTTGAAGTACGACGGATTTCGCTGTCTGGTTCGGAAGGTCGGTAGTCGGGTCGAACTACTCTCTCGCAACGGCAAACCCTTGAACAGGTCGTTCCCTGAGGTCGCAGCGGCGATCGAGCGCCTGCCCGGCAGCTTCGTATGGGATGCGGAACTGACCGTCGACGAGCCGATCGGGCGGTCGTCATTCGAGCGCCTGCAACTACGCGCCCGCACGTCGATGGCAATGCGCGTGCGCGAAGCGGCAAGGCTGCATCCCGCTCGGCTCTACGTGTTTGATCTGCTCGCGGCGGGAGCGCGTGACCTTCGGGAGTTGCCCCTGATCCAGAGAAAAAAAATGCTCCGTGACACCTTCGACGACACGGCGGCTCTGATCTACGTCACCGGGGTCGTCGCGGCCGGCGCCTGGGTATTCGATCAGGCGGTGAGGCACGATTTCGAGGGGATGATCGGCAAGCGGCTCGACTCGCCGTACCAGCGCGGACGATCGAACTATTGGCATAAAGTCAAAAACCAGAGCTACAGCCGCCCGGCTGCTCTTGGTTGGGGTCGAGTCTAGCCCCGCTTGAAATCGGTCGAACAGGTGCAGGTACGCTTGCGTGAACTCCCGTTGAAACTCACCGGATATCCCTTGAAGCTGTGCAACAAGGGGAGCGGATCTCGAGGAAGCTCTACTACCCACAGCATTCGGTGGTCGTCCAACCCGCGGCAAGGTTGCGACGATGACTACTGACGGGCCTCGAGCGTCGTTCCTCGACATCGCAGCGTCGCCGAACGGTGGTTAAGCTCCGTTCGGGCACTGGCTACGCCAATTCGAATTGACATAAGTAACATTAGCGACTGTTAATACGGTATCCTTATCAAAAAAACTAGCGAGAAACGACTTTGCGCGTTTGCGCGCTTCAATCCACGCGCTTAAGGGATGACCTTGCTTCCACGCAGTTTCCGGGTTAGGGCGCGCTAGCTGTGACAAGGCTTTCCCTCCGACAATTCGCCTCCAGAGGCTTGTAGCACGTCCAGCGCATGCTGCATGTGCGGGTTCCATGCCATCAGAATGTTCGCGAGCAGCGTCAATACGGAAGACACGGCTGAAAGCGAATCTTCGCGCCGAGCCAATTCGACTGGGATACGGCCAACATGGATCGCGCGTTGGACCACATGCACGGCCTCGCCCCGATTCAACACGTGCTGCAACTCCGTGCGGAAGGAAGTATTCGTGAAGTAATCGATAAGGAAGATGCTACGGAACATCCGACCGATGTGGACGCCTCCGTCATAGACCGGCTGCCCACGCGCTGCTGAGCCGAAGCGGGTTAGGGCTTCAACTGCAGTGCATTCTCCTGAGCGAATCGATGAGGCAATCCTGACAAACTCGTCCCAAACTTCTTCGATGAGATCAAGTCTGACGTCGCGGTCTGTCACGGCACAAAGCTCTTGTGGCACGTCCTAACTGCGAGGAACGTGAAGGTGCTCCAACCCGAAATCTACACGGGAATCAAGAATGCCCCGTGTGTTGATCGTGGCATCGGGCGGGAATGTCGATGCCGCGTTGTTCGCGTCGGCGATCAGCTAAGTTTGAGCTTTTGCGCATGCGCCCGCTTTCGAAGCGGGCGCATACGCTTATGAACGGCGCGCCGCCGCGTCCAGAAACGCAGTCAGCAACGGATGCGGCGCGCCATCACGCGAGGACAGTTCGGGATGCCCCTGCATGCCCGCAAAGAACGGATGCTTATCGGCCTCGATGGCATCGGCGATCGAGCCGCTCTCGTCGTGCGCGCTGACGGTCACGCCGAGCGTCGCGAGCGGCGCTTCGAGCGCCGGATTGAGCCTGTAGCGATGATTGCAGAGAATGCTCGCCTGCGCGCCGAGCATGGCCGCGATACGCGATCCCGGCACTAAGCTTATCGGCCGCAAGCCTGAGCGATGCAACAACACGCCATCCTCGCCAACATGAATCGGCTCGAGGCTGGCGACGCGCGCATCGGGCTGCGCTTCCTTCATGCCGATCTCATCGCTCTTCAACACGAGCCGCGCGATGGCCGTCGCCATTGACTGCATGCCGAGAGACAAACCCACGACCGGAATCGACGCCAGCCAGCCGAAACGCGCGGCCTCGATCTGTCCCGCCACGTGCGCTATGTCCGCGCCGCCCGGCAAAAGAATGCCGTGTGCATCGGCGAGCAAAGTTTCTGCGTTGTCGCGGTCGATGTCCTGTGCCGCGATGAAGCGCACGTCGAGATCGAAGCCGAGCGCATCGGCGGCGTCACCGAGGGCGGCGAGCGTCGCGGGGTATTGCTGATGCTGGTCGCACTCACGGCCTATCAGCGCAATCGTCATCGACGGACCGCTCGCGCGCGATGCGGCTTCTTCCGTGGATCGCCATCTTCCATAGCGATCCCGATGCGCTTGCAAAACCACCCCCGAACCATCTTCGACGAGCTGTGCGCTATCGGCTTCATGAACGACGCGCAACATCTCCACGTCTTCGGCGCATTGCGTAGGAAACGCATCGAACGATTGCACGAGGAGCACGATATTGCGCGTGCGCGCCAGCGAAAAAATCTCATGGCATGGTTCGGCAGTATCGGGCAGGCCCGTGCGCGTGCGCCAGATCAGACCGCTCGCGACTAACCGTCCATCCGCTGTGACGTGCTGATGCGCATCGGGAAACCGCTGTTCGTCGAAACGCACGCCTGCGCAGAGGAGTTCGGCATTCAAAGTCCGGGCGAACAGCGCGGGAAGGGCGCCGAATTGCGCCGGCTCGGGGGTAGCGTCTTCGATGAGATAGAGCATGGAAGGCCATCCGATAAAAGAAAAACCCGCGCCAAGGCACACGTGTCGCGGGCATGGCGTCTGGTGCTTAGGCGCTTCAGACCGCGGTGACAGCGGGTGTCAACGCCGCACACGCGGTCTCGATGCGCCGGCACGCGTCGCGCAGCGCGGGCATCGGAACAGCATACGCGATCCGCACATGGTTCTCCACGCCGAACGCGCTACCGTGCGCCACGCCGACATGCGCCGCCTCCAGCAAATAGTTGGCGAAGTCGAGATCGGTAGCGATGACATCGCCCGAAGGCGTAGTAGCACCTATCGCGCCCGAGCAGTCCACGAAGGCGTAGAACGCGCCATCGAGTGCATCGCAACGCAGGCCGGGGCAGCGTGCCATGGTATCGACCACGAGATCGCGGCAGGTGCGCAACTCATCGATCCATTCGAGCAGGAAATCCGTGCCGCCTTCCAGCGCCGCGAGCGTCGCCGCTTGCGAGATCGTGCTCGGATTCGACGTGCTCTGCGATCGCAGCGTCTGCGTCGCCCGGATTAGCCACGCGGGACCGCCCGCATAGCCGATGCGCCAGCCCGTCATCGAATACACCTTCGATACGCCGTTGACCGTCAGCGTGCGCTCGCGCAGACGCGGTGCGACCTGCACGGGCGTATAGAACGGCTATCCTCACTTGGAAGGATTGATTCAAGCGGAAGGGGAAGCTCTTCGGACCCCGTGGGCCGTCAACGGCCTCAAACTTTGGCGACCCCAATGCGATACTGATTTACGAAAGCGGGCCAGTCGACATGTTGCACCAGCGGGAGATCGTCGACCACCACGACTTTCGCTCGTGCCCGATAAAAAAGAGCGATGCACGTCGCGGGAAAATTATTCCGCGAGGGATAGAGCAGACCGTCGAAGGCTGGGAAGCCGCTGTTGTCGAGCGCCTCGTAAATCTGCCGAGAGATACGCTGCGTGTGGATGTAACGTCGGCTTGCCAGTTGACCGAGAATGAGGCCGAACTCCCGCGCCATCACGCCTGGTGCGGTCATGTCAGCCAAGTTCAGTCGCTCGACTACGCCGACAGCACGCACAATGCGTCCACGAATCTCGCTTAGCGTAATGGTTCGCGAACG
>NZ_FCNZ02000064.1 GCF_001544495.1 Caballeronia telluris | reverse complement strand
GATCACTGTGTCATCAGACCGGGGCGCCAATCGCGCACGACTGCTTCGAATTGCGATCCATAGCCCAGCGCGTCGGGGAAATTGCCCGCTCGCACGGCAAAAGCGAAAACGATGACAACATCGGCGGCGATGTTGGCGCCAAGTGCCCAAGTGGTAGCAATATCGAAGCCGCCGCAATCTGCGGCGTTCCACCAAGCGAGTAGAAAATCAGCAACACGCCGACTTTGACCGCTGTCGCCTCGCGCGTGGAGGAGCAATCGTTCGAGCGCCGCTTTCTCTTCGTCCGTCATTTGGAACATATCTGCACCTTGACCTCTTTCACCCCTAAATAGAGAAAACGTTTATCAGATCTCTGCCATCGCGATCATAAAGTCGCGTTCCCGAATTTGGAAATAATCGAATCGATGTCGGATGGGTTGCCGGCGGCGCCCGGACATAAATTCAGATAATCCTTTCGCGCCTTGGGCGTCGCGGTCAGGTCGATATGGCCATGGCGGGTTTTCACAATCGAGAGAAAGTCGCTGATGCCTTGGGCGCAACCATCTTGAACACTTCCATTGCCCGCTACGCCGCCTTGAACCTTGCCCATCATGCAAATTAGCGATTGGCACGGATCTGCAAGGACGGGAGAAGATACTGAAAAAGTCACTGATGCAGCAATAATTGCAAGCGAGTAGCGCTTCATCTCAACTCCCGGCCGATTTGTCCCTGTGAATCGTAAGACAAATTATTAGACTCTTACAGACCCCCAGTGCTAGTATTAATCCGAGGATTGCACCGACTGCAATGATGCAAAGGCGCGAATCCCGCCAGTGGTTCATCCCTTCCATCACCAAAATGAGAAGAAGTCCGATGATGCCGAGCTTGAAGACGACTCTCGCTGGCCGAGCGAGAAAGAGCAGCATGGACAGCAGGACGTCCACCAAGCCAATCCCTAATGCGCGCAGTAGGGCCAGCGCGACATTCTTTATTGCACGCACCAAGCGTCGACAGACGGGCGTTTGTTGCGGGGCGCCTGTGTCCTGAGTCACCGACGGTGAGGGTGGTGACTTTCGCCGATGTCCGGCTACAAGGGGCACGACCTTTCCCATTGCTCGACCTCCGTTATCCGATTTCGAAATCTGAAAGCTGCGCGCCTTGGTCCAGATAGACCCTTAACCAGTCGGGCCGCTTGCCGCGACCGCTCCAGGTGTTGAACGGATTGGCCGGATCGCGATAGCGAGGTTCTCCCTTCGGGGCCTTTTCGGCCTGCGTGACGAACCGAACCGGATCCAGCGTCTGCACCGCTCTTTTTGCTTCTTTAGGTTTCTTTGTGCTGCGCGTTGACACCGCTCGTTTTTTGTCTATCATAGGTATTGATGTTTGAAAATGCAATTTCAAGGATCAATTATGCTTAGGGTCCTGACTAGCTTGATCCTCGTTGCCTTGTCTTCGGCGAGCGCACCAACGGTCGCGGCGGCCGCGATCCCCGCCGAGATTATCGCTGTCGCCGGCGAGTGTTATCCGAACGTGAGTCCAGTGACGATGGGCTCTATCGTGGCCCATGAATCGGCCAACCGGCAGTTCGCAATCAACGTCAACGGCAATTATCGCCTGCCTCGTCAGCCTGCCAATGCGGACGAAGCGGCGGCAACGATCGATTGGCTGCAAGCGAAAGGAATGAACTTCGATGTGGGCTACGGGCAGGTGAATTCAGCGAACTTTGCCGCACTGGGACTCACTGGGCGGCAGCTGCTTGATCCGTGCAGTAATCTGCGGGCCGCGGCGACCGTGCTGACCGGCTGCTACGCCCGAGCGGTAAAGAATCACGGGGAAGGGCAAAAAGCCCTGTTACACGCTCTTTCCTGCTACAACACGGGTTCGCAAGAGCGCGGCTTCTCAAACGGCTATGTGCAGGCCGTTGCCGCGCAGGCGCGAGTTCTACAGATCCCCGCCCTGTCGAGTGACGCGAGCGCGGTGAGTGGAGCGCTACCCGTGTCTGCCGCTGCCCACGCCGTCGTTGACGGCAGCGACAAAACAGGCGGCAAACGGCCGATCCGAGCCGTGGCCGCCAAAATTGACAAGGGCGACGAAAGTCAAGGCGCGTTCGCTCACGACGATCCTGGCGCATTCGGCACGGAGAAGCCGGAGCCATGACGCATGCAAATTTATTTGATCCCCCAGCGACAGCTGGAGGACGAAGCTAAGCGCGGTCGCCTGCAGGCCGTATCGATTCAACGCGTCGACATCAAGCAGTGGTTTCCGCTCTTTGAAGTCGGTGACGACAGCGCAAACGTTGTCGTGTGCTCGGTCCGCGTGCAGGCCAAGGAAGCAGTGCGCTACTGGGCTGATTTGAGACTGCTGGTCGAATGGCTTCGCGAGAAGTGCGGAGTCGAGAGCTGTTCATTGTTGCTGTCCGATTGGAACCCCAAACCCGGAGAACCCTGATGAACGTAGTCGCAACCCTCGCTAGTCGCAAAATCGCCCGCGCGCTCGCAATGCCCATCGCCCTGTCCCCATCCGCCGATCGCACTCTGCAGCTGGCTCGGGCTTTTGCCCTGACCTTCTTCGCCTCCTCAACCGCCTATGCAGCCGGTACCGACACCGGCTCGTCGGCCATGTCGTCCTTGCAGGCCTGGATGATGGAGTGGATTCCAATCGGTGCTGCGCTGCTCATTATTGCGTGCGCCATCGGATGGATCGCGCACCTGGTCCGCGCGGATTTCGCTGTCCGCTGCGTCGTGGGCCTGATCGTCGTCGGCTCGGCCTCATACATCGTCGGTCTGTTCGGCATCGCCTAGGTGGCAGTCGCGGAAAAGGTCAGTGATCAACGATTCCTTGAGGAGTGCGACCCATGAAAGCAGGAGAGTTTCCGCTATTTAAAGGCGCGACGCGTTTGCCTACGTATGCAGGCATACCGCGTACTCCATTTCTGCTCATGTTCATGGTGTGCGGAGCGTTGTTCATGGTGATTCACTTCTGGACATTCCTGCTTTTTGCCTTGCTGTGGTTTGTCTGCTTTTGCATCACGAAACATGACGATCGCATGTTCCGAATCATTGGCCTTACCTTCAGCACGAAAGTGGTGAATCTCATCGATTCCCCTTTCACCAAGCGATGGGGCGGTTCGAGCCATTCCACGGTGGACTACCGGGTGAAGAGATAATGGCTGTATCCGTCCGCCGAGCGAAGGCCGAGACCTCCTATCGAAAGGAACCTACGGCGGTCAAGTTTTTGCCGTACTCCTACCACGTTACCGACCACATCGTCAGCACCGTAGCGAATGAGTATCTGATGACCTTTCGGGTCCGGGGCCGCTGGCATGAATGCGCGTCCGATTGGGAGCACATCAACTGGCGCCGCGACTTGAACCAGCTGTTCAAGACGGTGGGCAACGAGCACGTGAAATTTTGGGTGCATCTGCACCATCATCAGACCGACCGCTACCCGCAAAGTGAGTTCGCAACGACCTTCGCTCGCGAACTAGATCGCAAGTACCGCAAACGCTTCGAAGATCTGCCGTTGATGACCAACGATTGGTATTTGACCGTCGTCTACAACCCGGTTGGCGACTTCACGCAGAAATTCCTTGCGCGATTCGATCGTCCGTCCCGCGATGATCTGCTCGAGATACAGGCAGAAGCAATCGCAAGCCTCGAAGATATTGCATCGCAAATGACCGGCTCGATGCGCGCCTACGGCATCGAAACGCTCGGTGTGTACTACCGCGACGAGCGCGGCAACTCTATCAGCCCAACCGGGGTCGAGGAACCCGGCGATGAACCGGACCCGGACGACATTTTGGCCGAAGCGAACGCCGGCGCCGCGAACGGTGCGCCGAGCTTGCGAGTCGCGCCACCGCCTACTCGCCAGTTCGCGTTTTCAAGCACGCTGGAATTTCTGAGCTTCCTTGCTAACGATGAGTGGCAACCGGTGCCTGTCACGCGAGATCGTGCGCGCGAAGGCATGTTGTACAACCGTACCGTCAGTTCGCTTTTCGGCGATGTGATGCAGAGTCGCCGCATCGACTCGGACAAGTACATCGCGGGCGTCGAAGTGGTGGACTATCCGGAAACGACCGAACCCGGCCAGCTGAACATTCTGATGGAAGCGGATTTTGAGTTCGTGCTGTCGCAGCAGTACTGCTGTATGTCAAGCATGGCCGCGAGCGTCTTCCTGTCCAACCAGGAAAAGGCGATGCTCGAAACGCAGGACAAAAGCCGGTCGCAGATTGCACAAATGGCTGAGGCGGCCGATGACGTGGTTTCCCGTCGCGTGACCATGGGCCTGTACTACGGGTGCGTGCACGTCACCGCCGACACGCCGAAGGAAGCACAACGCCGTGCGCGAGCGGCGCGTGTGATGTTGAATGCGTGCTCGGTGGTCGCAGGATCAGTCGGACTCGCGTCGGACGCCGCATGGTGGTCGCGTCTGCCTGGAAATCACGCGCTCGCACCGCGTCCCGTGCCGATCAACAGCATGAATTTTCTGTCGTTCGCGCCGTTTCATAACTTCATGGTTGGCAAGCCGGACGGCAACCCGTGGGGGCCAGCGGTCGCACTGCTCAAGACGGTCACCGGCACGCCGTTGTTCTTCAACTGGCACTCATCGCCGATCAGTGACGACTCGGTCAGCAAGCGCCCGCCCGGTCACACCATCCTGCTCGGTAAGACAGGCGCGGGCAAGACGACGTTGCTCACCGCCTTGCTCTCGTTTTCGACCAAGTTCGTACCTCGTCAGTTCATCTATGACGTGGGGCTCGGCATGTATCCGCTGGTCACTGCGCTCGGCGGCTTGTACACGGTGTTGCGCGACGGCGAGCCGACCGGCTGGCAACCCGCGCAACTCGCGCCGACGAAGGCGAATATCCGCATGGTGAAGCGCCTGGTGCGAATCTGCGCCGAAACGACGCTCGACGGCCCCATCACGCATGACGAAGTCAAGCAGATCAGTGATGCGGTTGAGGCGGTCATGGGCGAGGAATCGCTTTTTAAGCAGATTGAGACGCGGACCTTCACGGCGATCGTGCAAAACATCCCGCGCCCGTATCAGGTAGGCGCGGGCGAGCGTCCGTCACTCGCATCGCTGCTGGAGCCGTGGTGCCGGGGTGGGGAGCAGGGTTGGCTGTTCGACAACGATTCCGACGAACTGGATCTGGGCCAGCGCGACGTGTTCGGTTTCGATCTGACGGACTTCATCGTGGGTCCAGGACAAAAAGCCCCGATCGCACGCACGCCGCTGCTGATGTACCTGCTCTATCGCGTGCGTTCATCGATCGACGGCAAGCGGCGCGTCATTCAGACGTTTGACGAGTTCGCTCAATACCTTGACGACCCGACCATCACGCTCGAAGTAAAGCGTGGCCTGAAGACCGATCGGAAGAAGGACTGCATCTATGTTTTCGCGACGCAGGAGGCCAACGATGCGCTCGACAGCACGATTGGCAAGACGATCGTGCAGGCTTGCGTCACCAAGGTGATGCTCTACAACCCTGAAGCCACGCCTGCCGACTACCTCGACTACCTCAAGCTCACGCAGGCCGAGTTGGACGCCATGCTGTCCATTCCAGAGGACAGCCGCCAGTTTGTGGTCAAGCAGGGCAACCAGTCGGCTGTGGCCGTGATGGACCTCGCGGGCATGGACGACGAGATTTCGATTCTTTCTGGCACGCCCGACAACGCCGAGCGGCTGGACAAGGTGATGCAGCGTCTTCAGACCGATGATCCGGATAAGTGGATGCCTGCCTACTTCGATGCGGTTCGCCGCAAGGCCTAATGGGGAGGCAAACCATGAAGAAGTCACGCTTTGCCGTCGCTCTTACATTCGCCGCGGGTCTCGCGCCGCTCGTGAGTCATGCCCAGGTCGTGGTCACCGACCCGCTCGGACAAGTGCAGTGGGTCCAGCAGGTGGCTACGTTGAGCCAACAACTCACGACCCTGAAAAGTGAACTGCAGACGCAAGAAGCCCAGTATCGGGCTCTCACCGGCAACACGGGCCTCGGCAGCTTGCTCCCTAGCGACGCATCGATGCTGCGGACCAACCTGCCGTCGAACTGGTCGCAAGTCTATGGCGATGCGCTGAACGGCGGCAACTCCGGCTACAACGCCCGCACAACGCAAATCGTCAACGCCATCAAATCGAAGATCGACGGCATGGGGCGAGGCGACGCGCTCGACTACGCCAACAGCCAGATTGAAGCGAAGGGCGCGACCGATCGGGCGATGGGCGAGCAGGCATACAACAATGAAATGGCCGAGCTGAACAACATTCAGTCGCTGACTAGCCAGATCGACGCGACGAGCACCCCCAAAGAGATTGCGGATCTACAGGCGCGTATCTCAACGGCGCGCGGTGCCATCGAAGCCGAACAGACCAAGCTGAACCTCATGGCGTCGTTACAGCAGTCGCAGGACAAGATTCTCCAGCATCAGCAGGTCGAGGCGGCCCGCCGCTACGGCATCGGCACGGCCGCCGATGGCAACACGGCCCCCAATCTCACGCCCTAACTCACACCATCGGACTCAACACTCATGAAAAAAGCAGCCTTGATGCTCCTATCTCTTTCGATCTTGTCCGCATGCGGCAAGGATGCGGACCATCCGCCACAGACCAAGGATTGGTACATGAAGCACGACCCGGAGCGCCATGCGCGGGTGTCTGAATGCAAGAACGACGCCGCGCAAAAGGTGACGTCTGACTGCCAGAACGCCTTGGATGCACAAGCGCAGATTACAGCTTTCGGGAAATAGGAGCCCCCGTCATGGCTACCTACAATGCAACGTCGCAGATCTTCACGTACATGGATACGGTTGTGTCTCAGTTCGTCGCGACCAATCTGTCAAATGTTGTCAGCTTTGCTGCGCCGATGATTGCGCTGGGCTTGACGATGGCATTAATGATCGAAGGGCTGTTTCTCATGGGTCGGCCGAATGGCGAGCCTTTAAGCTCGCTCGTCAATCGGTTCGTGCGATACGCGATCATCATCGGCATCGCGAGCGCGGGTGGGTGGTATCAGACGAAGCTCGCCAACACGGCGATGCACATGCCCGACAAACTGGCCTCGGTTTTTGTCGTCAACGGCCAGTCGGGCGCGAACTCGCAAAGGATGATTTCCAACTCGATCGATCAGGCCATGGACAACGGGCTGAATGTCGCGAGAAAAGCCTTTGAGGGAGCGGGTGTTATGAGCGGCCCGAATTTGGCCAATTTGATTCTCGGCGTCACAGTCCTGTTCGTCACAGCGATCATGTGCGGCATCGGCGCTGGCTTGATTTTGATGTCGAAGGTCATGCTCGGCGTCACGGTTTGCTTCGGCCCGATCTTCATCTTCTTGTTGCTATTCGAAAGCACGAAGGCACTGTTCACCAAGTGGATAGGGTCGGTCATCAACTATGGGTTGGTCACAGTGCTGTTCTCCGCCGTGTTCGGTTTGTTGTTGTACTTCTTCAAGGCCGCTGTCAGCGCAGCAGCGGCGGACAATCCGGACGCGCCGATCATGGTTTCCATCGTTACTTGCGTTCTTGTACTCGTCATTACATGGTTCGTGCTGAAGGAAATCCCGCACATAGCTTCGTCCTGGGGGCAGGGCGTGTCAGCCGATATCTTCCGGCATATGAGGCAAAACCGAGATGGAGGCGGCAGCACCGGTGGTGGTGGCCGAAGCGGCATTAGCGGCGGCAGTGCTGGTCAGTCAGGAGCCGCCGATTCGCGCGGCGCGACTAGTCCGGCAGGGTCAGCCGCCAACGCCACATCGGCCGGACAGGGTAGCACCGCTCCTACGAACGGTCTGGCCCGAGGCTCGCGCCGATCCGGCTAGCCTAGGAACGCAAACTTCGCCTACTTTTGTCGAGTGTGGCTTAAGCAGTACTAAGTTGATATCTGAGTTGAGGGAGCCATGAACATGACATTTCGCATCCCAACGGCTTTTTGTGCGGTGCTCGCGCTTGCAGGATGCGCAAGCAGGCCAAACCCTCCGCCGGAGCCGGACATGAGTCACCTGGTTCCGATCAACTCGACCATGCCGAGCGAGCTTGTTGGCAAAGCTGTTCTTCCGGTAAAAACGCCTGCCCAGCAATGGAAGGCCGGGGATGCGAGGTGATGAAAGCCGATCACCAAAACATTGCGCAAGCTGAGCGCAAAGCCGTCACACGGGCGGAAATGGACGCCTACCGAGAGGAACGTGGCAGCGCCGAAGTGGATCTTCTCGACGAGCTCTTATTGTCGCGAAGGCGCGCGTGGCAAATTGCGGGCGGCTTCGCAATATTTGCGCTGCTCGCGTGGGTCGTCGCTGGGGGCACGATCCTGCGCTACGCGCAACCACTGCCGCAATACCTGCTCACGCTCAACCAATCCACCGGCGAACTATCGCAGGTGTCGATCGTCACGCAGGACATGGGTATGGATGAAGCGACGGACCAATACTGGGTATCGCAGTTCGTCATCCACCGCGAAGCCTATGACTTCTACGCGGGACAGACCGATTATGACTTTGTGCGGCTGACAGCAGCGGGACAGGTTGCCGACGATTACTTGCAGCAGTATCGCGGGGCAAAGCCGAAAGACAAAGTGCTTGGCGACTCGGAGAACACCTCGGTTCACATCAACTCAGTCATTGTCGATACCAAGCATCGCGTCGCGACGGTCCGCTATACGACGACCAAGCGCGATCGAGACCGTCCCGCAGCCGACCCGCCGCAATACTGGATCGCGACGCTCGCCTACGACTACGTGCGTCGTCCAATGACGGCCGCCGAGCGGTTCATCAATCCGGCCGGCTTCCAAGTTACCAGTTTCAGGCCGAACCCGGAAAGTCCGGCGAACGTGGGCAAGGTAGGGGGCTGACCATGAACCGCTCCAGATGGATTGGACTTTGCGGACTTGTCGCGCTTGCGGCCGCTGTGGTGTTCGCGTCCTCGCCGGCAATAGCCGTGTCGCCGAAGAAGAATTCGCCCTACGACTATCGCATCAAGTCGGTGGTGTATAACCCGCTCGATACGGTAGAGCTGAATGCCGTGCTCGGCATCCAGATTCATGTCACCGTCGGCAAGAATGAGAAGTATGTCACGCATGCTTTCGGCGACACCAAGGCGTGGCAATTCACGCATAGCGGCAACAACTTTTTCATTCGTCCGACCGCCGATCTGAGCGATACGAACCTCACGATCGTGACCGACAAGCACACGTACAACATCCTGCTTCATTTCATCGGACACTACACAAAGCAGGGGCCAGACGGTCAGCCCGTGCGGGCCTTCATCAATAGTCCATGGTCGATGAAACAGGCAACGATTGAGCTGAATTACCAGTACCCGAGCGAAGAAGCAGCGAAGGCCAAGGCCTCGGTCTCGAAAGCGCGGCTACGGGAGGCGATGGGGCGGACGGACCCGAACGCAACTTTCAACATCGATTATCAAATGTCGGCCGATCCAGCGTCGGCGTCTATCGCACCGGTCAACGTGTGGGATGACTTCCGCTTTACCTATCTCAAGTTCGCGGCGAACGCCGAACTGCCGGAGATTTTTGTCATCAGTTCAGACGGCAAGGAAAGTACGGTCAACACCCACGTCGAAGGGGCGGACCGCAACATCATCGTCGCCGAAACGACGGCCAAGGAATGGCGCGTGCGCTATGGCCAAAAGAAAGTTATCGGCATCATCAATGGCGCGTTTGATCCGTCGCGCGGTGCGACGCCGAGCGGCACCGTTGTCCCGGGCTTCATGCGGGTCATGAAAAGCGAGGATGAGCAATGACCAGGCGCGAACAGAACATTGACGAGCTGGTTGACGAGAACCGCTTAATCGACGACGGACGGGACATATTCGACCGCGTTGTCGCGCCCCGAACCAGGGTTCAAGGTATGCGTGCGTTCGTCGCGCTGATGGTTATTATTGGACTCGGCCTCATCGGCTGGATCATGTATCAGAAGCTGCACCCGCCAGCAGCCCCCGGCGTTCGGGCTAAGCAGCAGATGCCGAACATGCTTCCCAAGTATGACTTCTCGACGGACCCCAGCGGTGCGGCGTCGCCCCCGACGTCCGCGAGTCCGGTTGCTGCGGCAGCGGTGCCGGTGCAACCGCAACAGCCCATTCGCGCGCAAGCCGGAGGAAAGCGGGAGCTGACGCCAGAAGAAAAGGCGTATCAACGTCGGCTGGACGCCGACAGTTCGATCGTGCAAGGCGCGCCGCAGGGCGCGGCCGGCGCAGTTCAGCGCGTGGCGAGGCCGGGCGAGGAGGGAGGATCGGCGCCATCCAGTGCTGACAGCGCGGCGCTTGCGTCACGTATGAACGGCGTTGGCATCGCTCGCGTCATGGCCAGTACGTTCAAGCATCCGAGCCTGACGGTGCCCGCTGGCACGATGATTCAGTGCGGCACAGCGACCGAACTCGATACCACCGTGCCCGGCCAGATCAAATGCCATGTGAGCCAAGACGTCTACTCGTTCGATCACAAGGTCCGGCTGGTCGACAAGGGTGCGACTGTCGTCGGCGAGGCGAGCGGCGGCATCAAGAGCGGACAGGCCCGCGTATTCGCGCTGTGGACCCGCCTCGTCAATCCTGACGGGGTGACGATCAACCTCAACAGCCCCGGCACGAACTCGCTCGGGAGCGCCGGAATTCCCGGCCAGGTCGATTCCCACTTTTGGGAGCGGTTCGGTCCCGCAATCCTGATTTCGATCATTTCGGATTTCGGCGACGCGAGTGTTCAATACGCGGCGAACAAGGCGAGCAATGGCGGAACGAACATCAATTTCGACAACACGTCGCAAACGTCGGATTCGCTCGCACGCGAGGCCCTTGCCGCCACGATCAATATTCCGCCGACGCTGTACGACCAACAGGGCGACCACGTCGCCATTTTTGTGCGCCAAGACCTTGATTTCAGCAACGTCTATGAGCTGAACGCCGATGCCACTCCATAAAGTCCAGTCCTTCATTGCCTCGGACCATGCGGTCAATATGACGTTGGCGCCGTTGCTCCGCTACCTCGAAGATCCGGCTGTGTTCGAAGTTCGCGTCAACAGGTTCGGTCAGGTCGTGTCCGCCCGAACTGACGGACGCGAGCTGCATGACGAACCCTCCATCACGCCCGCCTACGTCAACAATTTGACGAACACGCTCCTGTCCTACAACGGCTTGGGACCGTCGCCGGTCATGGACGTGAAGTTGCCGAACGGCACGCGTGGCGTGATTGTGCGCCCTCCGGCCGTGCTCGAAGGAACGGTGCTTATCTGCTTCCGAAAGCATTTGCAGGTAAGCAAGGGGCTGGAACAACTCCGCCACGAAGGGCGCTTCGTGAATGCGAAGCGCCGCACGATTGACGACATGCTCAAGCTCGATCCGGTGGAAGAGCGGTTGCTTGGCTTGCTCGATAGCGGCGATGTAGTCGGGTTTATGCGGGAAGCGGTCCGCGGCAAGAAAAACATCTGCGTGTCCGGTAAAACAGGATCGGGCAAATCGACGCTCACGCGCACGCTGCTCGCCGAAGTGCCGCCGACTGAGCGCGTACTGTTGATGGAGGACGTACACGAGGTCGACGCCGACAACCAGTACGAAGTGGGCTACATGATGTACGGCAAGCAGGAGGGCCGTGTATCGGCGAAAGAATGCCTGACGGCGGCAATGAGATTGTCCCCCGACCGTATTTTCCTCACTGAGCTGCGCGACGATGCGGCATGGGACTACCTGACGGGCGCGAATACGGGGCATCCGGGCGGTATCTTTTCCACCCACGCGGACAATGCGGCAACGACTTTCGCCCGGATCGCGACCCTTGTCAAAGCCTCCGAAGTCGGCCGTACTGTGGACTACGACGTGATCTTGAAAACGGTCATCACGACGGTCGACATTGTTCTCTACATGGCCGACCGCGAAGTGAAGGAAATTTACTATGACCCGGCGCATCGGCGTCGCCAGCTCGTGGGCTAATGCGCCTGCTGTATTTTGCGCGCCGGTTTCGGCCACGCCGCGCACAAGTCAAGCTCGCAAAAGGCAGCTATGGTCAACTTTCCACTGCGCTATCCGGCTGTATTCGTGGCTTCGCCGGTTATCAGGTAGACGTCGCCGCATAGACTGAAATCGGCCATGAACCGACATTCGTCCGACGCGCCGCTCGGACGCTCAGAAGGCGCTTCCGCCCCTTAAGCGGCCGCGCGATT
>NZ_FCNZ02000063.1 GCF_001544495.1 Caballeronia telluris | reverse complement strand
CGGGCCCGGTGCGCTCGCTGCCTATCGAACCGCCCAGGCAATCTGCGAGGCGCTGGCCGCGCGCGATCCGGCCAATACCGAGTGGCAGCGCGATCTGTCGATCAGTCACAACAAGATCGGCAACGTGCTGATCGCCCAGGGCGACGGGCCCGGTGCGCTCGCTGCCTATCGAACCGCCCAGGCAATCTGCGAGGCGCTGGCCGCGCGCGATCCGGCCAATACCGAGTGGCAGCGCGATCTGTCGATCAGTCACAACAAGATCGGCAACGTGCTGATCGCCCAGGGCGACGGGCCCGGTGCGCTCGCTGCCTATCGAACCGCCCAGGCAATCTGCGAGGCGCTGGCCGCGCGCGATCCGGCCAATACCGAGTGGCAGCGCGATCTGTCGATCAGTCACAACAAGATCGGCAACGTGCTGATCGCCCAGGGCGACGGGCCCGGTGCGCTCGCTGCCTATCGAACCGCCCAGGCAATCTGCGAGGCGCTGGCCGCGCGCGATCCGGCCAATACCGAGTGGCAGCGCGATCTGTCGGTCAGTCACAACAAGATCGGCGACGTGCTGGTCGCCCAGGGCAACGGGCCTGGTGCGCTCGCCGCCTATCGAACCGCCCAGGCAATCTGCGAGGCGCTGGCCGCGCGCGATCCGGCCAATACTCAGTGGCAGCGCGATCTATCGGTTAGCCACAACCAGATCGGCGACGTGCTGGTCGCCCAGGGCAACGGGCCTGGTGCGCTCGCTGCCTATCGAACGAGCCTGGCAATCTGCGAGGCGCTGGCCGCGCGCGATCCGGCCAATACTCAGTGGCAGCGCGATCTATCGGTTAGCCACAACCAGATCGGCGACGTGCTGGTCGCCCAGGGCAACGGGCCTGGTGCGCTCGCTGCCTATCGAATGGATCTGACGATTGCCGAGGCGCTGGCCGCGCGCGATCCGGCCAATACTCAGTGGCAGCGCGATCTATCGGTTAGCCACGACAAGATCGGCAACGTGCTGATCGCCCAGGGCGACAGGCCCGGTGCGCTCGCTGCCTATCGAACGAGCCTGGCAATCCGCGAGGCGCTGGCCGCGCGCGATCCGGCCAATACCGAGTGGCAGCGCGATCTATCGGTTAGCCACGACAAGATCGGCAACGTGCTGATCGCCCAGGGCGACAGGCCCGGTGCGCTCGCTGCCTATCTAACGAGCCTGGCAATCCGCGAGGCGCTGGCCGCGCGCGATCCGGCCAATACCGAGTGGCAGCGCGATCTGTCGGTTAGCCACAACAAGATCGGCAACGTGCTGATCGCCCAGGGCGACAGGCCCGGTGCGCTCGCTGCCTATCGAACGAGCCTGGCGATTGCTGAGGCGCTGGCCGCGCGCGATCCGGCCAATACCGAGTGGCAGCGCGATCTGTCGGTCAGTCACAACAAGATCGGCGACGTGCTGGTCGCCCAGGGCGACGGGCCCGGTGCGCTCGCTGCCTATCGAACGAGCCTGGCAATCCACGAGGCGCTGGCCGCGCGCGATCCGGCCAATGTGCAATGGCAGACAGATGTTGCTGTGACGTGCCGCCGTCTCGGCATGCTTGATGAAGGGCAGAGCATGAATGTACGGCGCGACTATCTACTGCGCGGACGCGAGGTTTTGCAGAAACTTAAGTCGGCCGGGCGACTGTTGCCCGAACACGACTGGATCAAATGGTTTAACCAGGAACTCGCCAAGTTACCTCCGGGCCAACCATAAAGAACCGGATAAGACAGTTCCTAAGTTCAATGCTTCGGCGCGCTGCCTCACAGACGCAGCGTAATGACTAGTAACCCGTCGATCGCTAGGTCAACGATGCAAAAGGGTACTGGAAAACAATCGACCGTTTTCTTACCGGTTCATTGACGTGCCAAAAGATGGAAAGAAAGTCCTTGCAATGCCGGATTTCTTTCCACTACAATTATTTCCACGTTATTTTTCCAATGCGCCTGCCATGTCCAAGACCTTCCTTTACGCCCGCGTGAGCACGAGCGACCAGACGACGGCCAATCAACTTTTGCAGGCGGAGAAAGCCGGCTATGTGATCGCGCAGCGCCATGTGTACGAAGAGACGATCAGCGGCACGGTCGCAGCGATGGACCGGCCACAGTTCGCCAGGCTGGTCGGCAAGCTGGACGAAGGCGACAAGCTCGTAGTCACGAAGCTCGACCGCCTCGGGCGCAATGCGCGCGACATCGATGCGACGGTCGCCATGTTGCGCGACATGAAAGTCTCCGTGATCGTTCTCGACCTTCCCGTGATGGAGGTCACGAGCGCGGCGGGCGATCTGGTTATGCGCATGTTCGCAGCGTTCGCGCAGTTTGAGCGCGACCAGCTCGTAGAGCGCACGCATGCCGGCCTCGCGCGCGCCAGGGACGAAGGAAAGATCGCGGGGCGCCCGGCCAAGCTGACCGCCACGCAGATCACGGACATCAAAGCGAAGTTGGACGCCGGTGCCACCGCGCGCGGGCTCGCCAAAGAGTACGGTGTGAGCCATCCGACTATCAGCAAAGCGGTGAAGGCTGAAGCCTGAGCAGATCATCCAACGAGAGGTTGTGGCAAATGGATCGGGTCGAGAAAACCGTTTTCATCAGCTACCGCCGCACTAATGAGGCATGGGCACTAGCGATTTCCCAAGATCTCACTCAGCACGGCTACGACGTTTTCATGGACTTCACGAGCCTCCCGAGCGGGGACTTCGCGAGCGTTATCCTCGAAAACATCAGGGCGCGTGCGCACTTTCTAATCTTGCTCACGCCCTCCGCTTTAGAACGCTGTGGCGAGCCGAACGACTGGCTGCGCCGCGAGATCGAGGCCGCTATCGATAATCAACGCAACATCGTGCCACTGATTTTAGAGGGTTTCAGCTTCAACACCCCGACGATAGCCAATCAACTTACGGGCAAGCTTGACGCGCTCAAGCACTACAACGGGTTGACCGTGCCGTCAGGTTATTTCATATATGCCATGAGCCATCTGCGCGAGAAGTTTTTGAACGTGCCGCTGACGGCCGTAATCCATCCCGCCTCTATATTCGCGCAACAGGCCGCCAGAAAGGATCAGGAGGCGGCAGCTACGGCTCCTGCAGTGGGGGAGAAAGAACTTACGGCACAACAATGGTTCGAGCAAGGCTTCAATGCGACGGACCCGGATGAACAGGTGCGCCACTACAGTGAGGCTATCCGTCTTCAGCTCGACTACGCCGACGCCTACATCAACCGAGGCATTGCACGCCAGAACAAAGGCGACCTCGACGGTGCGCTGCGTGACTTTGACGAAGCCATCTGGCTGAAGCCCGACGACGTCCATGCCTACTACAACCGCGGCAATGTGCGTGGGGATAAGGGCGACCTCGACGGCGCATTGCGTGACTATGACGAAGCCATTCGTCTTCAGCCCGACCTCGCCATCACCTACTTCAACCGAGGCATTGCACTCCGGGCCAAAGGCGACCTCGACGGCGCACTGCGTGACTATGACGAAGCCATTCGCCTGCAACCCGACGACGTCCATGCCTACATCAACCGCGGCGTTGTGCGTGCGGGTAAGGGCGACCTCGACGGCGCATTGCGTGACTATGACGAAGCCATTCGTCTTCAGCCCGACCTCGCCATCACCTACTTCAACCGAGGCATTGCACTCCGGGCCAAAGGCGACCTCGACGGCGCACTGCGTGACTATGACGAAGCCATTCGCCTGCAACCCGACGACGTCCATGCCTACATCAACCGCGGCGTTGTGCGTGCGGGTAAGGGCGACCTCGACGGCGCATTGCGTGACTATGACGAAGCCATTCGTCTTCAGCCCGACCTCGCCATCACCTACTTCAACCGAGGCATTGCACTCCGGGCCAAAGGCGACCTCGACGGCGCACTGCGTGACTATGACGAAGCCATCCGGCTGCAACCCGACGACGCCATCGCCTACCACAACCGCGGCGTTGCACGCCGGGCCAAAGGCGACCTCGACGGCGCACTGCGTGACTATGACGAAGCCATCCGGCTGAAGCCCGACTACGTCGCTGCCTACATCAACCGCGGCGTTGCGCGTGGGAGTAAGGGCGACCTCGACGGCGCACTGCGTGACTATGACGAAGCCATCCGGCTGAAGCCCGACGACGTCGATGCCTACATCAACCGCGGCGTTGCGCGTGGGATTAAAGGCGAAAAACAAGCCGCCATTGCAGATTATCAAAGGTACCTTGACCTTGGCGGCGGTGTGCGCGGTGGTGATCAGGCGGAGGTAGAAGAAATCATCCGTTCTCTGCGAAACCCAAAATAACCCAGTCGGTTTTTCTGGGTTAAGTGAGCGCCGCGCACCGACTGCGCGGGGGGCATTGGTGTCGGTGTCGGGCGACAGGCTGACCTTTTTCCATACGTCCATACGTCATGATGGCCGTCCATACGTATGGACGGCGCGTAGGGCCGCATAGAGCTGTTTTTCTTGTCTGTACGTAGGGTGGTATAGGTCGACAGCGTTGAGCGGCGTGACGGGGTTATTTTTGCCGTTTGCGCACCCCTTCAGCGGCCGTTATTCCCCTTGCCGATGAAAGTCGAGTTGTGACTGCTCGGGTGGATCATCATTGCCAAGTGCCGTGCCGGAAATAATCACGTCCTCGTCATGCTCTGCCTGTACGAACGGAATGTGCCGCAGTTGCGCTTTCGGCTGCGTCTTTGTGTGCTCGTCCTGCTCGTCGAAGTTAAGGAGCACCTCGGCGGAGAACGAAGCCCATCGACCGTCCGCGCGAGCCGTCCAAAACACGCCGGAGTTGACGCGGTACACGTTGGCCGTGCCGACCTTCAAAACGTCGATCCATTGCTGCTCGCGCAGCAGCGCCACCGATCGCTTAATCGTGGGCTTGCTGAGTCCTGTGAGCTTCGCCAGTGACTCTTGCGACACCATGACGGCATTCTGCTTGTTCATCGCCTTGACGAGGCTAGTGAGCAGCTTGCGCGCGGCCGGGGATTGGAAGGCTAGCTCGTCGAGTTCATCGAGATACTTCCGGCTGACCTGCACGAAGCCCTGATTGACGGCGCCGCGCTTGAGCTTCGCCAGTTCAGTACGAAGGCGTTCGTTTTCGCGGGAAAGTTGATCCCTATTGGGATCAGTCACCAAGTCCTGTTGGCTCACGAAAAGCTACCTTTGAGATAGTTTTGAGTATCGAGGTATTTTCAATGATCCCAGAGGTATCGTCAATGAGCTTAGGGCTCACGTATAGTGATCCCAATAGGGATCATGTAGGGTGATCCCTTTCAAAATCGCGCTCTGCCAATAGCGATAAGGGTTTCGGCAATTTTTCACCTCTCGGTGCTCTTTATTCTTTTATACGCGCATCGCCCGCATTTAATCTAGGCCCCCAACGGGGGCAGAAACGCGGCTACGCCGCTTGACGGCCCCCGACACCATCGGATGCCACACACGATCGCGCGTGGGCGTGCCACCGCCCGTGTTCGCCAGCGCTTAAAAGCAGTTCGGCATGAACTGGGCCCAGTTCAGGAAATCTCTCTAAAAAAGGCAAGCGAAGCGCGTCAGGCCGTAGGCAAAGCCGCGAGGGTTCCCTGTGCGCGGGATGGGTGCAAGCCCGAATGGGCTTGTGCCCTGCCGTGCATAGGGACGCGGGATAAGCCAAGGCCCTGGTGGAGGTCTATTTTAGATACTAGTAGCTACTAGTATCCTTCCCGTTCGAGCGCCGCAAGGCCATCTTCGAACACCTTCCCAAGCGGCACGCCCTTTCGATCGGCGAGCGCGTAAAACAGCGCGATCGCCTCAGCCGTCGTCTTGATGTTGATCTGCTGATTTCGACCGGTCGCGTTGCGCCGCTTCGGCGCCCTACCCTGCCCTGGTCGCCGGCTCGGAAAATCGTGCTCTGCGGCAATCTGGTCGATCGCCTTGCGGTCGACGGTCGATTCGCGCGTTGGCGGCTTCGGCTTGAACTCATCGGCGAGATTTGTCGGAGCCAGGTCGGCAAACGGATTATTTCGTTCGGTCATGCCGCCCCCTGCTCTGCTGTCGCCGCGTTGCGCCGCAGGGTGTCGAGCACTTCGTTCATAAAGCGCTCTGCATTTTCGATTGCCTTCGGGACATTGGCGACATCGGCTGCGTCGAGCGCTTCGAGCGGCGCCGAAAACGAGAACATGCCGCGGAACGCCTCGCGCTCATTCATTTCTGTGTCGAACATCGGAATGCCTGCCTCGCGCAGCGAGTTCGCGATGTGCGTCATCGTGCGCGTGCGGATCGTCGAGTTCGTGCGCGTGAACAGCACCGCGTGCGGCACGCTTCGGCGCGCCATGCGTTCTTGCTGCGCGATGACCTTGAGCGCCCTGCTCGCTTGATCCGCGTCAAGTTCTGACGGCTGCATGGGGATTATCACGAGGTCAGCTTGACTGACCGCGAGGAGCGCGATTTTATCGGCGGTGCCTTCGAGGTCGACAATCACGAACGGCGTCATCGATGCAGCGACGTCGATCGCGTCAAGAATCGATTCCTCGTCGATGTCGGACACGATCGCAAGATTGTCGGGCTTGCGCCCTCCCTTTCCCCATTTTTTGAGCGGTCTGTTCGGGTCGGCGTCAATCATCGTCACTGCCGCGCCGTGCTTCGCGAGTTGCGTGCCGAGCGTAAGTGATGACGTCGTTTTGCCGACGCCGCCTTTTGGGCTGATGAAAACGATGGTTGGCATGGTCTCTCCGGAGTTTGTCCGGAAGATACCACCTACCATCTGGTAACGGTAGCTACTGCTACTAGGTAGTATCCTTAGTGCGAGACGGTGCGAAACCTGCAAAAAGATTGTTGACGCGCCTCGAAACCACGCTATACTTGGATCGCTTCGGTAAGAAGCGCAAGCGCCCGCCCATCTGACGACCAGAAGGCGGGTTTTTTGGTGCGTTTGTGTGAGTTTTTTAGGATACCAATACTATCTTGGTATGACTCAATACTACACACAAAGTGTGTACCGGTCAAATGCTTTTTGCGGGTAGTTAAATGGAAAAAATTGGACGTGAATTGGGTGCAGCTAGTCTGCCGGCGCTGATGCGCTTGCCGGAAGTCGCCGTTGTCACGCATCGAAGCAAAGGCTCGATTTATCGGGGTGTGCGCGAGGGTACTTTCCCGCGTCCTGTGCGGATCGGCGGGGCGAAAGGGCGCGCGGTGGCTTGGAAGGTCGAGGCCATCCAAGGCTGGCTTAACGCTCTTAAGGTCGCGGAATAAGGAGAATTATGACGACCGAAAACAACAAGGGCCGCAGCTCCTGGAAGAGCGCGACCCCGGATACGACGACCGAACGCAAGTGTATTGGAAACAGCGCCGACGCGCAACGTGCGCGGCTGCTCGCGGCGCTGGAAACGGGGCCGTTGACGACGCTCGAAGCGCGCCGCGACTTGGACATCATGATGCCGGCCGCGCGAGTGCATGAGCTGCGCCATCGGTTCGGAAAGACGATCGTAACGGAGCGCGTTTCCCGCCAGACCGAAGCCGGAAACGACCATGTTATGGCGCTGTATGTCTTGCTGCCTGGCGCGCAAATAGATTTGTTCGATCTGCAAGTCGGGGGTTCGGCATGAGCGCGAAGCTAGGCGGAATGGTAACGGACGATGACGACTCACAGTTCATCGGCGTGCACGTCCTGAAAACGTGGTCTGACACTGAGCTTCGGCGCCGCGCGGTGAGCAAAAGCGGCCGGCTTGGACCGGTGCGGAAGAACCGTTCGCTAGACGTTGCGGCGCGGCATAACTTGAGAGAGTTTCCCGGCGACGGCGCGGGAAAGATCGATCGCGCACGGTCGAACCACAACCGCGTCCTGTTCGGCCCGACGCGCGCCCGCGATGTAGTGTCCCGCGCGCTGCATTTGTGCCAGGCGAACGGCATTGCAGTTCATGCCGGGGCGCTGCTGACAACCAAGGAGCGCGACCGACTAAAGCTGGTTGTTCCAGAGGGGCATGAAGTACTGCGCGCCGATACCGCTCGTGCCTGCGAAGTTGTGATTTCCTTGCCGAGCGACTCGACGATAGATGAGCGCGCGTTCTTCGATGACGCTCTTGAGTGGGCGCGAACGTTTTTCGCTCGATGCGGCACGCTCTTGAGCGCGCTCGTTCATCTCGATCAAGGCCGGCCGCACATGCACATGTTGTATCTCCCGCTACTCGGCTTCGGAAAAATGTCCGGCACTCCCTTTACTGCGCGTGACCGCCTTGTGCTGATGCACGCCAATTTTCATGCGGTGGTGGGCGTCAAGTACGGTCTGGCGGATCGCATCTCGACTCAGGATCGATACCAGAAAACTCTGGAAAGGATGGCTGCTTAGTTATCCACATTCGAGTTACTTAGATGTCGCCAGTGGATAAGGCGGGAATCAGGGGGAAGGTCGAGGGAGTTTTCCCGCGACGACTTCTATCCTGTGATCCTGTCGTTTAGGGCCGTCCTTATCCACAGCAGTGAATGAAGGGGAGGGGCGATAAAAAAGCCCTCTCTCCGAAGCCAAATAATCGCCCGCGAACGGGCACAACAAACGATAAAAGAAACATGACGAAGACCGTAACCGCCGCCGCTCTGGAAAGCGCGAAAACAAAGTTGGCCGAAGCGCAAAAGACCGCTGTCGAGTGCCGCGCGAATCACACGAACGCGCTGAACACCGCCGCCGATCACCGCAACGAAGCCTGCGCACATGCCGACAAGGCGAAAGCCGCGCGTGCTGACTTCTCGAACGCCGTACGCGAAGGCTCCCATCAACAGACGCGCGCCGAGCTTCGCGACCTCATCGCCGATCATGAAGCGCTCGCCGAGCATCACGCGGCTGAGGCGGAACGCATTGCCGAAAGCCTGCCGGAACTTCAGCGCCTTGCTGAAGGCGGTGAGCGCTTTGCGGGCGCCGTCGAGCAGGAAATCGCGCAAGCGGAGTTTCACGACGCGCTCGCCGAGTATCGGGATCGCGTGCTGCCTGAGATTGCTCCGGCGGTTCGTCGACTGCATGCCGCCGCCTGGCGCGTTGACCGGTCGACCGTCAACGGGGCTTGGACAGCGCTGCCGGATCTTGATCCGGGATTGCTGAACGGCGATCGCATTTGGCTCTGAACTGAATAATTCGCCCGCCGCCCTGCAATCCGCTCGGCGGCGAGCGTAACGGGAGATTCGAATGACGAACAGAAGCAAGGTCGAGACGCTCGCACTGAGCGCCGGCGAGTACAGCGCGGCCAGGGCGGCGTTCCTGGCTGGCGCCGAAGCACTCCGAAAGGCGCCCCAGGTCGCAAGCGACGCGCCGGCTGATGCCTCGATCACCACGTCGAGCACGAGCCGCACACCGCCGCCGCACCACGCGAACAGTCGGGGGAACGTTGCCGGTCTGTCCGGCGCGGACTACCAGGCCCGCCGCGCGGAATACCTGGCGAGCACGAAGTGACCGCGGCCGGCATGGTGAACGTAACGCCCGCGATGGTCGAGTTCGTCGCGCGCTACCGGCTTCCGGCAACGGTGCTTGCGGACTTTGACCGCTGGTTCAGACGCGGAAGGGTTTCGGGCGAATGGGCGGCGGTCGTTTGTTACCTACGCGAACCAACAGAAGGGCGCGACGGCGGGGCTGATTGCTGAGACGATGTTGAGTTGGGCGCGGTGCTCTGTGAGCGTAACTGGCCCTTTTCTATTGTGAAAGACTACCTTCCCCACTTGGTTTAATGTCTGGCTATCTGGCCCGAAAGGGGTAGCAAATGATCCGAGTTGAAAAAACCGTTTTCGTCAGCTATCGCCGCACTAATGAAGCATGGGCGCTGGCGATTTCACAAAATCTCACTCAGCATGGCTATGACGTTTTCATGGACTTCACGAGCCTCCCGAGCGGAGACTTCACGAACGTTATTCTCGAAAACATCAGGGCGCGAGCGCACTTTTTAATTTTACTCACGCCGTCAGCGTTAGAGCGCTGTGGCGAACCGAACGATTGGCTGCGCCGCGAGATCGAGGCCGCTATCGATAATCAGCGAAACATTGTCCCGCTGATGTTGGAAGGTTTCAGCTTCGCCACCACGACGATAGCAAGTCAGCTTACGGGCAAGCTCGACGCACTTAAGCGCTACAACGGGCTGAACGTGCCGCCGGGTTATTTCGTTTATGCCATGAGCCATCTGCGCGAGAAGTTCTTGGATGTGCCGCTGACGGCCGTGATTCATCCCGCCTCTATGCTTGCACAACAAGCGGCCAGAAAAGACCAAGAGGCGACATCTATGGCTCTTGCAGTGGAAGAGAATGAACTTGCGGCGCAGCAGTGGGTCGAGCAAGGCGTCACCACGATGGACCTGGCTACAAGGTTGCGTTGCTACAGCGAGGCGATCCGTCTTCAGCCCGATTACTTCAGGGCCTACATTCTGCGCAGCGATGTACTCGAAAAGAAGGGCGACTTCAAAGGCGCGTTGCGCGACTGTGAGGAAGCCATTCGCATACAGCCCGACAATGCCGACGCCTACTTGAACCGCGGCGATATACGAGAAAGTAAGGGCGAGATCGAAGGCGCGCTGCGTGACTATGATGAAGCCATTCGCCTACAGCCCGGCTATGCCGCCGCCTACCTGTGCCGCAGCGTTGCTCTTAATAAAATGGGCGAATACCAAGTCACGAAGGAAGATTCCAAAAGGTACTACGACCTCGCGGCGGCAGATTCCATAAAGTTCATGGCCCTCGGCCACGGTGGGCGAGGCAAGTATACTGATCGGTGAGATTTCGAGCGTTTTCGCGGGCGCCGAAAAGCTACAAGCTTTCCCTTGGCTAAGCCGTTGCTTTGCTCGCCGCTTGAAACGATGCCATGACGCGCGCGCGAGGGGGGCGCATACACAGCGCTTTCATAGAATGGATGAACGCATCATCTCGGCCCACCATACGCGCCGCGGGCAACGTGAAAGAAAGGTCCTAACTATGACGGTTGAAGCTCGACCCACCGATCGCGACCACATTTTCATCAGCTATCGCCGAGACGATGCGCGCGGCGCAAGCGGCCGTCTTTATGACTGGCTGCGTATCGGATTTGGGCGCGAGCGCGTCTTTCGCGACGTGCATAGCATCGGCGTCGGCAAGTGGCGGGAAAAGATCGACGCCGCGCTGGCACGCAGCACCGTCTGCGTAGCCGTGATCGGCCCGCGGTGGGCGAACGTCGACAATCTCCCGCGGCTTCACCACGACCAAGATATGGTTCGGCACGAACTCGTCACCGCACTGGCTAGTGCCGAACTCACGCTGGTTCCCGTGCTGGTCGAAGAGGCCGATCACCCGAAGGCGCTCGACCTGCCCGACGAACTGCGGCCTTTGTTCGAGGTGTGGAACGCCCGACGCGTGACGGAGGATGGCTGGGAGGATGACATCCGCCGCCTGATCGCGGAGATTGCTGACGCTGCCTCGCTGCAAATCGGTGCCGATCTCGACACGCTGCTGAGCGATGCCGGCGCCGCGCAGCAACTCTTGGCGGAGTTGGAGCAGACGCGCCATCTGCAGGCGACCCAAATCGACGCCCTTGGCCGCACCGTGGAAGAGCTCACGCGCAAGCTGGCGGAGGCCTCTGCTAGTGATCGTCCAGGTTTAGTTGCCGCTTTTGCCGCCCTGGCGCAGGGCGACTCGCTGGCCGCCGAAGATGCCTTCGAACGCGAATACGAGGCCCAACGACGTAAGGACGAGCAGGCCCGCCAGACGATGGTAGAAGCCGCGCGCAATGTTGCCAATCTCGCGCTGCTGCACGACCTGACCAAGGCCGTATCTTTCTACCGCAAGGCGTTGGTGATCGAACCGGAACAGGCTGAAACTCTTCGTCTGCTCGGCAATGCTCTGATCAGGCTCGGCGACTTGAGCGGTGCTGAGGAGGCGCTATCCCAGTCACTGAATGTCTCAACCGTTGAGGGCGACTCGTGGGCGGAAATGGCGGCACACATTGGACTGGGCGATGTGTTCCAGGCCAAAGGGGATCTAAGAGCCGCTAATGGGGCTTTCAGGGCGGCGTTACAACTTGCCGAGCAACGTCTCAACATCGATCCGGCCAATACCGAGTGGCAGCGCGAGCTGTCGGTTAGCCACAACAGGATCGGCGACGTGCTGATCGCCCAGGGCGGCGGGCCCGGTGCGCTCGCTGCCTATCGAACCGCCCAGGCAATCTGCGAGGCGCTGGCCGCGCGCGATCCGGCCAATACCGAGTGGCAGCGCGATCTGTCGATCAGTCACAACAAGATCGGCAACGTGCTGATCGCCCAGGGCGACGGGCCCGGTGCGCTCGCTGCCTATCGAACCGCCCAGGCAATCTGCGAGGCGCTGGCCGCGCGCGATCCGGCCAATACCGAGTGGCAGCGCGATCTGTCG
>NZ_FCNZ02000062.1 GCF_001544495.1 Caballeronia telluris | reverse complement strand
TCATTGATGACATAAGTTCAACGTTTACGCCTTCGTTACGGATGACCGCTACATGAGCTATTTCAACGGCCTGCTAGCGCGACGAGCTGACCGTATCGGCAATTCCTTCGCCGGTGCTTCGATTGTTTAATGGCGTTCGTGCAGTCAAACGGCCGGAAAAAATTCAGTATGTCGACTTTACGCTTAAACAGGCTTCTTCTTAGTTTTGCGTTTTGCGTCTGGCATCTTGACCTTCAACGTCATGATAGACATCTCTATAAGAGCAGCCATTTCTTCGGCCGTGAAAACCAACTGGTCCGGTTCGCTGAGTGGCACTTTGAACTCGAATACCATATCAGATCCTTCGCGACGGACCCGTACGTTTCCTTCTCCTTTTAGCCTGACTTTCAACAAAGCGGCGACGATTTGATCGGTCGAGCGGCGGCGAGGCACTCCCAACATTTCGGTCGCACGCGCGGCAAGCTCCTCTGTCCCTATCGCTTTTTGGAGTTGAACCAGCGTCACGCCAAGTCTGTAAGTTAGAGGCCGAGATTTAAAAAGCTCTAATACCTCAGGTGGCAGGTTCGATATTGCTATTGCTTGTGATAGGCGAAAAGCCTTCCAATCTTTGCGAGCATCCAACGCTGCCCTGAGTGACGTCCAACTTCCTTTCGCAAGACCCCGCTGGTATTCAGCAGCCAGTGCCAACGGTGGGATCTTGGCCGGCCGTTTCGGCGGGACGGGTTCCCGTCCATCGAGAAGATCAACTATTTCGTTCCAACTTTTTCCGGTCCGATCGACTGCCGTCGCTCGATCCTGAAGCTTTGTCGGTCCGTACTTTCGAAGCAGTTCAACGAGAGACCTCGCCGTCTCAGGCCAGATCCCCGCTACGTCGAAAAGCGAAATCACTTCTGCGGGGAGCTTTGCCACCGCGACCGCTCGGTTGAGCGCCTCGCGAGTGACCTTCGGCGTGAACCGGGCCATTGCAGCGACTGCTTCTCTTTGATTTTTCCAATTCCGGCCCAGACCAGCGTTGTAAAGATTTGCGAGCGCCAGAGGATCGCGCGATATAGGCATACCAGCAAGGGTGGACATCTTTACCTCTCCTTTTTCGCCCGATTATCGTTGGCCTGCCATCATCTTGTTGGGCGAATGAAGCCCGAAATCCCACCGCATTTCATGGAGGCGCGGCACCGCACGACTAGGAAGTCTGGGGCAAAGGGACGCACTGGAAAGCAGGTCGTTGCAACGTTGCAACCGTCTACGCCCCTAAAGGCGGCGTCGGAAAAACAACCATCGCTGGCAACCTCGCCTGCCGGTTTTCCCTCCGCGGCCTGAAGACGCTCATCGTCGACTTGGACTTCCACGGCAACCTGACGATGATGTACGGCTACGAGACCGAAATGACGCCCGACGAAGCGGCTGCGGCCGGGGTCTCGCGTTCGCAGATGGTTGAATCTCGTTCGGTAGTCTGACGCCTAACTGGCCGTACGGCCGCCGGACGCTTGCAGATGTGAATTCTGAGTCCTTTCCCTCGAACGTTTCGGACGTCAACATGGTACCGAGGCGATCAAGGATCAGATCAGCCGGGATCAAATGTGGACCGTTCTCGCCATATGGGTTCTTAACGACAATCGCACGAATGCTGTCCTCTCCCGTATGCAAGGCCTCAGGATGAATCATGGTTAACCCGGGGGAACGACCCAAGCGGTCACGGTCGGTTGAGCCACCCGCAGCTACACATTCCCGGGCTACAAGGCGAGCTAGCACGCGTTCGATGTCCGGATTTCCGATACTTTCTCCAGAACGCCCTGCCCTCCGCTACGCCGACAGGCTCAAAGCGCTGAAGTTTTCGCGACATGTCACGAAATCGCCGTCGAAGCAAGCAATGACTACATTGCGGCCGGCGCGAGAACGCGGGACGGGTTGGTTGAGCGCCCATGCGGACTGAGCAGGATCCGCGACAGCTCGAGGACCACACGAACGGATCAACACCGATCGGACGTTTCCGTTTAACAATGCTGACCCGCACGCCGTTGGTCGCCGGACGGGTCGCAAGTCGCAGCGACGCGGGGATGCGTCTTGTTGGGCCGCAAGCAGTCGCACGACATACAGCAATGACTCGGATGACTGCGCGCGCAGAGTTAGACGGCGCAGCGACTCGGCACGGATGTGCTCCTGCCAGAGTAGGACGGCACCGCAGGTGTTCGTTTTCAAAAACCTGCTCCGAGGTGCAGAGCGGATCCGCAGTGCTGCCAGACCTGAGCAGCATGATCTTCTCGAGCGGAATGCTGAGATAGGAACGTCCCAGCGCGTTCGGAACATGCAGCGGCTTGATGAACACGACCGCTCGCTTCGACGCCGCCTTCAGCGCAGGCTCTAGCAACCGGTTTCTCCAATGCCCGTTTGTTGAACCAGCCGTTCGGTAAGCGAGCCCATCAGCTAACCGCCGCCGGGCAGTTCGCCGTGAGACGGTCGTCGCCGGTGGCGACAGTGCGCTCACCTGACTGGCAAGTTGGTTGGCTCGCCACAGGGACGGGTGGATTTCTTCAATGTCTTCCGGCAGCGCGGACATCGCGTAGGTGAAGAAGTGTATGGAAGTACAGTGTTCTGCTCTACCCCGGCACGAGTGCCATAACGCGGCCCGCGATCTGACCGTTCATAGCGTCAATAAGTAATAAACATTACTAATCCCGTATCGTTTGTTACGCGCCGTCCTTGTTTGCAATTTTCCACGCGGCCGCGTGGCTGAAGTCAGGCCCGGCGAGGGATCTGACCAGGATGGCGCACGTTTTTGCGTGGAACATCCGCATCAAAACTTAGCTAAATCGTTGAAAATAAACCGTTTGCAACACGAGCAGAAATCATCACCAATGTTTCACGGCTGCGACCCCTGCTTCCGTTAAAGCTTTTTCGAGGTTCGACCGTAGGTGGCCCGCCACGTCTACGTCTGGCGCGTCAAAGTTTACTTGCGCTAACCCCGTTTACGCTTTAGGCTCCGGATCAGTTCGAATCTCCTCGATTTCGGCTTTTCTACGGTTTCGAGGGGAAACTACCAAAACAGGAAGAAAACCCAAATGGGCAACCACATGGACATCAAACTTGCGACCCCTCCGATTGAGGTGTCGCCCGATGACCTCGTGAACCTCGCCGGCCGTAGCGCTCGAATGCTCGAACGCATCCGCACTCAGATGCTGCAGCCATGGCCGAGAAAGATCGCGCCCTTCTTTCCCAGCAGCAAGTTACAGGAGCTGTGCGGGATCGACAAGGCTCGCTTCTCGTACCTGATTAAGAAGGGAGAGTTGCCGGGTGGCAAGCAGGACAAGCCCGGTGGCGCCCGCTCCTTCAGTCTCGCCGAGACAATGCAGTGGGTGAAAGCTGAACGTAAGCCAATGCCACGTCCAGAAGGCAAAGACGGCAAGGTCATTGCGATCGGCAATTTCAAGGGGGGTGTGACGAAGACCACGACATCAATGGTTCTGGCGCAAGGCCTTTCCCTTCGGCACGGACGCAAGGTCCTGCATATTGACATGGACCCGCAAGGAAGTGCCACAACACTGTATGGCATTAATCCACATGCGGAGGTGACTGGCGATCAGACGATCCTTCCTGTGGTCGAAGCATACGTCAATGGCGAGACACCCGACATGTCAGGTCTGCCACAGGAGACCTACTGGAACAATCTACACCTGATCCCCTCCTCTACCGACCTGTTCAATGCCGAGTTCATGCTGCCCGCACGGGTGCACTCGTCGCCGGACGCTAAATTCTGGAACGTTCTGAACAACGCGCTCTCCGGACTGAAGAAAGAGTACGACTACATCATCATCGACACCGCGCCGACGCTCAGCTATTTGACGATAAATGCGCTCTTTGCGGCAGACGGCGTGATTGTTCCCGTGATGCCGGACACGCTTTCCTTCGCATCGATGGTTCAGTTCTGGTCACTGTTCTCGGACATGGTTTCGGGCATGCGACAGTTTGGCGAATCCGCTCAAGACGCTAAGCATTTCGAGTTCATCGACATCCTCGTCGCCCGGATGAAGGACAAGTCGAACTCGAACGCCTCGGTAGTTCGAGACTGGGTCATCAGCACTTATGGCGACCGCGTGCTGCCGGTGGAGATCCCAGACACCGAGATTGCTCGGACGACCACCAATGACTTCTCGACGGTGTATGACTTCCCGAGCTACGACGGCAACGCCACGCTCTTTCGCCGTATCCGGGAGGCCTACGATCAGGTGGTCGATCTCGTCGACAGCAAGGCTTGCTACCTCTGGGAAAAGGAGTGAAGTTCATGTCAACAGCATCTAGGCAACGCGACAAGGCTCGCTCCATCAATCTCGACGAGGACGACGCGCCCGCCAGCCCTCTCCCGCCGGTTGCCCCGCGCACCGCACCAGGTCAGTTGATCGGCCTGCAAGGTCGAGTGCATAGCCAGCAACAAGAAATTGAACAGCTCAAGAAGGCGCTTCAAGAGAGAGCCCCGTCCCGTCTCCCGGTCGCCAAGCTCCACGAGGTGGAAGGTCGACGACGCAAACTCACGACTGAAGAATATGCGGAACTCAAAGCGAATCTCGAACGCTACCCCCTCGCCCAGCCAATCACGGTAGCGCGTCGCCTCGACGGCGAATTCGATATTGTCGCTGGCAACAACCGGGCAGCCATCTATCGGGAACTAGGCCGCGAAGAGATTGATGCGATGGTTCTCGACATCGACGAGTCGATGATCGAGCACGCCGCCCTCTTCTCAAACCTGCTCTCCCCTGCCCTGTCCGATTTCGAGAAGTATTGGGGATTCAAGACGCTCCAAGAACAGACCGGAATCAACAAGGAAGAGCTGGCGAAGACGGCCGGGATCAGCGACACACATGTGCGTCGGATCATGAAGTTTGATCTTCTCCCCGAGGCAGCGAAAGAAACGCTGGCGCAACGACCGGAGCGGCTTGGGAGCGCAGCGGTCGAGCAACTGGTCAAGGCAGCGCGAGAAGGTCGTGAAGCACTCGTTATCGAGGCAGTCGGCAAACTCGTCGAGAGTGAAACTTTCACCCAGGCGCAAGCAGTGGCGCACGTCGCGGTAAAGAAAGAGAAGTCAGAAAGAAAGCCGGCGCTAGTAATCAAACGCGGCCAATTGCCGGTCTGCCAGATCACCTCGCGAAACGGCGTAGTAGGCGTGAATTTCCCTGAAAAGGGCGGCGAAGACGCTGACGCGTGGGCGCAGCGCATTCACGACTTTATCGAAGCAGAGCTGAAAGGGCGTTGATCCGCCAAGTTGGCGGGTCAATGAAATCAACCACTTAGCAATCGAGCTCTTGGTCGGCAAGCCAAGACTTCGAAAGGTGAGCACAAAGATGACCTAACACGTTAGAAAGACAAAAGCCTCCGGCGGCAACCGGAGGCTTTTGAAATGGGCTTGGCTAAGCCGCCTCACCCGTTGGCACTCCCGGACGCCAATCCGGAACGAGCACCTAGCAACTCGGAGTGTAACGGAACGAGATCGGCAGTCAAGCGTAATCCACCATTTTGAGAAATGGACCGCTCGACATGTCTATCGCGC
This sequence comes from Caballeronia telluris, assembly GCF_001544495.1. Taxonomy (GTDB): domain Bacteria; phylum Pseudomonadota; class Gammaproteobacteria; order Burkholderiales; family Burkholderiaceae; genus Caballeronia; species Caballeronia telluris. Next base: position 7,235 of record NZ_FCNZ02000062.1, on the reverse strand, counting down.
AACGTTACGTTGCTGGCGAGGGTGAAACACACCCCGAAGATTCGGCCGCCCTCACCGCTTTTCGTTGTGACTCAACCAATCTACCTTGGGTCATTTTCCGTGCTGCATTCCGGGCCGCCCATATCGAAGGGATCCCTCCGCGTGCGCGCGCGGTTCTCTCGGCCCTCGCCCGTACCGTCGACGCTGCGAAGCCATTCGCCGCCATCTTCGCCCGCCGCGAGCTCCTCACGGGTCGCGCGCTGCAGTCCATGCGCACCTTCTATCGGAGCCTCGATGACCTCGAGGCCGCCGGACTGATCGATCGTCGTGCCCAGTCGCGCTACGTCGAAGCCGGTCTCTTCGGCCGTGCATACATCCATCTCACTGAGCGCGCGGCGGGCCTTCTCGGTCTCACCGAAGAACTCCAGACGCCCTTTCCTGCGCCCGCGCTGTCTTCCGTTGAGCATCCGTCTGCCAAGTTGGCAGACGGTGGAATATATAAGGATCTAAGCCCTGCTCCTTTTCAAAAGAGACAACCGGGCCAAGTGCCTGAGGACCTCCAACGCTTGCGGTCCCTGGGGTTTTTTGATTTCTTGATTTTCAAACTCATGCGCGAAGCACGGCAGAACGGCAAGCGTCTCTCCGATGTTGTCGAGGCTACGTGGGACCACCTCAAGCTCGCCAAGGCACCGATCAACTACCTGCGCAGCCTTCTACGCAGCACGGTGGACTTTACTCAACAGCTCCGCCAACGGATCGATGCCAAGGCCGAAGAGCTCTCGCGACTGACCCGGACGCTGGAAGCCGAACATCTGGCCCGCCAGAGCGCCGGACAGACGTTCGTCGATGCCACCGGCCAGCGCAAGTACGTGATCGATCACGACGGCGAGAATATGGTCGTCTACACCCTCGACGAGGGCATCGGCCGCCAGGCGGCAGGATGGAAGGAGGTGTTCGCTATGGCTCGAGCACGCGGGCAAATCCGTGTGGCCACCGAAGCCGATCTTCAGCCGTTCGGTCAGACGCCTCGATTCGCGGCCGAACCGGAGCGCGCCAGAGATCGGCCGCCGGTTACCGCTCAGATCCGGGAGCACATTGCTGGACTGCGCAGCTTATTGGGAGCTCGACACGTAATTAGGAAAACTTAATTAATAGGCGAAAAGAGCGGATACTGCGAAGCACTTAGCTTCTACCAAGTTGACCAACGCGACACCTTATACGACATAGGTTTTGCGCTTCGCTTTTGAGGCAGCCAGCTTATTGACGACGCTCCGTGAATCGCTAAGCATGAAACGTTTGTAGCAAGGCCCTCGATGGCTTGATGGCAACGCTATCCGGATAGCGCTACTTGGATAAGTGTCATTTTCTAAGCCTTTGATTTCTTAAGGTAAGTACTCTGTTACAAAGTGTGCCGGATAGTGAACCCCCCCTTTTTCGGCACACTTTTTGGTGATTTTGGGACGCGATACGCGGGTAGCCCCTGCCAGCCGACGAAGCGTTGGCCGCGCAACCAACCTAGATGGCGTTCGGTAGGATCCGCGCTAGCCGCTAGGTCGTCATTGGAAGGATGTCCTGTCGAAAAGCTGCCGATACCGATTCCGCTTTTCTGCTACTTCGACCCTGGTATGAGGACCACCCCGTGAAGGCATCTACAACAAACGAGTGCTGGCGGATTAGCGAAAGCTATATCTTTTCGTGCCTCATTTCCAGAAAGTGCCGCTATCCGGATAGCGTTGCGCAGCGGTAGTTGTCGCGGAGTCGTCTCGCGAGTAGTAAACAGTGCAATGGCGCACAAAACTCATCGTCTTTCGGAGAAAAAAAGGACGCTCGCGCTGTTTCAATGGTGACCATTCAAAGGGTTGCCATGCGTCTTTTCAAGAACAAGCGTCGGGCCGCGCTATCCGCGGCCCCCGGCTCATACGCCGAAGAAGATCCAAGCAGGGTGATTTTCGAGACGAGCACAAGGCTCAAGCTCGAAGCTAATCGCTGGATGCTGATTTCGTTCGGCCTGGCTGTCATCGCGGCCGGCGCCGTGTGGACGCGGCAACCACCGCCTTCGGTCACTCGCGTTGTGGGCGTGTCTGCCGACACGGGCGGCCATCCCATCGTGACCGAGTTGGTTGCCTACAAGCCCGACTCACAAGCTGTGCGCACGACGGTCAAGGACATGGCCATTCGCTGGTTCACCATCGAGCCGGTGCTGTCGGACCGCCTCGAGACTTCGCGCATGACCGCCAACATAAACTCGGTCAAGGCGCAAATGATCGGTGCAGCAGCCGGTCAGTTCCGCGACTGGCTCAAGGCCGACACACCGTTCCAGCAGATCACGGCCAACCCCAAACTGATCCGCGAAGTCGACGTGCGCAACATCGCGTTGCTAGAAGACTCGACTGTACTCGTCGAATTCACGACGACCACCTCGCAGGCTGGCGCCACGGGCAAGCCGGACGTGAAGTCGTACGCGCTCACGCTGCGCTATCAAATCGTCGCACCCACTGCTGAGCAGGCGCTGACGACGAACCCCTTCGGCATCTTCATTCCGTTTTTCCGCCTTGAGCGGACCGCATAAGCATGACCGCAACCATTTTCAATAAACGGCCGGTCATCGGCATGTGCATTCTCGCTGCGTGCGCAGCGTTGCTTGCTCAACCGGCTGTGGCCAAGAAAGCCGCGAGCGACTCGCCGTTTAATGCCGCGATGGTCGCGGGCGACCCCATGAGCCCGATCAATCCGTTTAACGGCGGCGCCGATCCTTTGACGATGCCCGGCGACGCGCGCATCGGCGTGTTTCCATACAGCCGCGACCAGATCTACCGCGTTCTGACCGCGCCGCTCAAGCTAACGACGATCGAGCTGGAGAAGGGCGAGAAGCTGATCGCCGACCCGGCGATGGGCGACAGCGTCCAGTGGGAGGTCGACGACGACAAGATGAACCACGTGTTCATCAAGCCGCACAAGGCTGAGCTCGTCAACACGCTGCATCTGACGACGAATCTGCGCGAGTACGACTTCACGCTTATCGCCTCGCCGGCGGGCGGCATGTTCTATCAAACCGTGCGCTTTCAATACCCGCGCGCGCCGATGGCCCGCGTCAGCGCACGCGATGACGCGACGGCCAACGGCAGCCGCGGTGGTGCCGATTCGGGAAGCATCAGTGTTGCGCCGGACAAGCTGTACTGGGATTACAGCGTCGAAGGCCGCGCCGAGTTCACGCCGGAGACTGTCTTCGACGACGGCCATGCGGTCTGGATGCGCATGCCTGCCAAAGCGCAGGAGTGGCCCGTGCCGTTTATTTTCGACCACGGCGATCGCGTCGTCGCGAACTTCATTCGCCGTGGAGACTTCCTCGTCCTCCAGCGTCTCGCCGACGAGATCGTTCTGCGTTCCGGCAAGGACGAGGTCACGGTGACGCGCGGCCGCCGCCGCTTGTTCGGGGTGTTCTGATCGTGGCGAAAAAACCGGATTCGGCGACGCCCAGCGCGGCGCAGGAAGCACTCGTCAAAGGTAAGACGCCACGCAATGCGATCATGAGCATCGGCATTCTGGCTGCTGTCGTCATCGGTGGCCTCGGCTTCTACTACCAGCTACAAGCGACGAACAAGGCCGACGAAGACGCGCGCATCAAGAAGGCGACGGCGCTCAAGTCGAGCACGGAAGCGCCCGCTGCCGCAAACAACAACGACATCGACCAGATGATCCGTCAGCAGCGCGACGCAGCGGCGTCGGAGGCTGCCGCGCGTGCCGCATCTGAAGCAGCGGCTCCGAAGCCCGCTGTCAAACCGATGCTGACCGGCGCCGACTTCCAGGAAGAGGTCAAAGGCTCGGGCACGGACACGCGCGAGCTTTCCCGGCAGGCCGCGCAAGACGCGATCTATACGTCCTCTATCTTTAAGCAGGCCGGCGCGTCGCGTTCGGCGAACCAAGCGACCGGCGCACTGCCCGCTGGCATTCCTTCGTTGGATGAGGTGCGAGCTGCTCGGGACGCTGCGGGAGCCAACACTCCCGATGCGATGGCGATCGCCTTGGCGAAGCAGGGCCAAGCACCCGAAGATCGCGACCGCGCCTTCCTACGCGATGCGGCTTCGCGCGGCGGCATCGAACGGACAACCTTCAATGGCCGGTCGACGGGTTGCACGTTGACGCCGCCGCACGTTATCCACGTAAAGACGGTTGAGGGGCTGAACTCGGACAAGCCGGGCCGCGTGGCGTTGATGGTGGACGAGGACGTGTATGACAGTTTGCGCGGCGACTGCTTGATGATCCCGAAGGGCGCGTTCATCAATGGCATGTACAGCGCGGACGTCAAAGTTGGCCAGGAGCGCCTGCTGGTTGCTTCCACGAGTCTGCGTTTGCCCAACGGAAAGAGCGTACCGCTCAACGGCATGCAAGGCGCCGACCAGAACGGCTACGCCGGGTTCTCTGGCGATGTGAACAACCACTTCCTGAAGATCTTCGGCGCGGGCTTCATTACGGCGATTCTACTGAAGGCGTTCGACAGCAGCTCGCAGACGGCGACGACCGCGACGCCCAACGGCGTAACCACTTATGGTGACACGGCGGGGCAGGTCGCGGCAGCGACCGCCCAGACCGTCATGCAGCGCAACCAGAATATCCCGCCGACCATCACCGTTGAACCGGGCCAGAAGTTCCTGGTGCAGGTAACGCAGGACATCGTCATGGAGCCGTACCATGATTAAGACGTTGGCGGCTGCGTGCCTGTCAGTGATCGCGTTCGGCGCAAATGCGGCGACCATTGATTCGATCATCAGCCCGACGCGCATCGTGGTCGACGACGGCATGAAACGCGCAATCGTCGAGCTGCCCGGCGAGCCGGTGTATGCATGCGGGCTGAAGCCGTTTCTGGCGTGGGCTAATCGATTTAAGGGTCAAACGGCCGAGGCCGCGGCTGGCGGCGTTGCACTCAGCATCGACGGATCGAGTGTCAGCCTCGAAAGCCTGTTTGTGAAGGCGGGATGGCTGCGACCCGCGGCCCTTAGCGATGACGCTCAAGCGAGCATCACAGAGCGGCGTGGTGGGTGGGCGTGCGCATCTGCGCAGGCGCCGTTCGACGCCATGCACACGTCCGTCGATCCGAAAATTCTTGCTGGCATCGCGCTTAATGAGTCCGCCTACAACGGGCGCGCATGGCCGTGGACATTGAATGTCGCCGGTCGCGGTTTCTTCTTTCGCACGCGAGAAGACGCGTATCGCGCCGTGCGCTACCTGATCAGCAACGGCCGGTCGGACTTTGACGTCGGCATCATGCAGATTAACTGGGGATACCACAGTAAGCGTTTCACGAACGCTTGGGACGCCCTCGCGCCGGTGACCAACATCCGCGTGGCCGAAGACATTCTCAATGAGAACTACCGCCTGACGCACTCCGCTGTGAAGGCCGTCGCGTACTACCACAGCGCCAATCCTGCCCCGGGCCGCGAATACCTCGCGCGCTTCGTGAAGCACCTCTCTCAAATCGAACGCGGTCTATGAAGCACACGCTCTCTCTTCTTACTCTCGCGCTTGCCGCAGTGACGCTGAACGCGGCGGCCGCTGGAACAGACCCGCTCGACTTTGACTACGAGATCGCGGGAAACGTGCTGGAGCGGCCCGCGCTCGTTTTCAACGATGGCAGCGACACCTATTTTCAGCCGCGTGCCGGTCAGTCGTTGCGCGTGGACGGTGGACATAGCCAAGGACCGTACATCGTTGTGCCGGGCACGCCCGAAGTGATCCGTTACTCCGCGGGCGGCTCGAGCGCCACCGCTTACTGGAAGAAAGCCAATCGCTTCATCGGCGACAAGGCGCGCGGCGACACGCCCTCTGGTTTTTCTAGCTTCTCGGGTCGCCTCACGCTGATCGGACCGCGCAGCAGCCTCGAAGGTACGCGGCCTTTGAACGCGACGCTGCCGCTTGCGCAGCTGGTCAAGGCTCTGGTGCCGCAGGGCTGGACGGGATCGGCTCAGAAAGACATCGATTTGACGACCTCAGCGAGCTTCGGCACGCGTGATGGCGAGAACTGGATGCAGTCGCTTAATCGGCTTGTGGCGGCTTCCGACTTGTACGCGGACGTCGACTTCAACGCTCATCACGTCACGTTGCGCCGCTCGGCTCCGCAGTCAGTGGCCGTCAACTATATCGCGCCGGTGTCGCAGGTCGCTGCAAGTCCTGCCGCCGCGTCGTCGAGTCCAGGCGCGGACCCTATCGCAGATATCGCGAAGAGAGCCGACACAGACGCGCCCGCCGCATCGGGGTCCGTCCTCGCGGCGAAGTTCGGCGCACTGGCGATCCGCGACGGTGACGACAGCCACATTCAAATCAAGTTTTCCGCCAAGCCTGTTGCGGAGTTGAAGGTGACCGGGCAAGACGGCAATTCGCTGCGCCCGAAGTGGGATGACGCGACCGGGGTCGTGACGTTTAACCGCACGGAACGTTTCACGATCTCCAACGGCGCCGACAAGGTCGAAGTCGCCCGTGTCGCCGGAACCGTCTATGAGTTCGACACCGCGAACAAGGCCGCTCTGCAAAGCGTGTTTGAGGATAACGGCTCGACGTTTTTCAAGTTCGCCGACACCGTCGGCAAGGTGACGGTCGTCGACGTGGGACACATGGGCTCGGGCGAGCAGAAGGGCCGCTATTACAAGTTCAACGGCACCGCCGACCAGTTCATCGTCAATGCCGACGGCACCGTCGTCAACGTGCTGCGCAAATACGATGTGCGGTTCTTTGATCGGCCCGCGTCATGAACCAAATGCTCTACTTCTCAGCGCTGCTTTGCGCGGCCGTCTCACTGCATGCGCGTGCCGATTGTGTTGACGATGCAGCGCGCTACCACCGGGTGAGCGTCCAGGTAGTACGCGCCATCGCACAGCAAGAGTCCGGGATGCGCCCGTATGTCACGAGCCGCAATACCGATGGAAGCGAGGACATTGGGTTGATGCAAATCAACTCCTCATGGCTTCCGAAACTGGCGCGCTTTGGCATTAGCCGCCAACACCTTTTTGATGCCTGCGTGTTGATTTGCACGGAATCCTGACCCACCCTGCGCAATAATTTGCATCGAATATTGACCCACGTAGAACACTGACCTGCTCGGCAACGGGCAGGGGAACGGAGTGATCGACGTGGCTATATTGAGCATCATCCGACGCTGGCACTTTCGCGATCATGTCTCGTTGCGCGAGATTGCCAAACGGCTGGGCGTGTCCAGAAACACGGTCAGGCGTTACATACGGGCCGGCACGGTCCTGCCCGCCTAT
>NZ_FCNZ02000061.1 GCF_001544495.1 Caballeronia telluris | reverse complement strand
GGTCTATTAGCTCTGCCCCTGTCCGGGGCGGGACTTACTTTCTTTGCTGCTGCAAAGAAAGTAAGCAAAGAAAGCAGCTTTTTAGTCAGCAGTCTCAAGACGGCAACGCAGCGGCAGAACTGAGTGGACATACCGCCTAAGTGTCGCCCTCGAAGGCGCCACCGGGCTTGGTGCGATTAACCACTGTGTCCTCGCACAGCCAACTACTTGGTAAGGCATTCATCCATCCGTCCGCGCTTCGCGGACGACAGGCATAAACGAAAACCATCGGTCCACAATCTCAGCCGCAACCGCGAACGCTAACTACGCGACTGATGCGCCTCACGTCTGAGCGAAGCGAATACGGATGGATGACTGCTGTACCGTTTTGTTCGCTGCGCGATGACACTGTGGTTAATTGCACCCAGCCCCTTGGTCCCTCGAGGGCGACACTTAGGCGGTATGTCCACTCAGTATTTCAAAGGCGTTGCCGTGCTGTGACTGCTGCCTAAAAAGCTGCTTTCTTTGCTTACTTTCTTTGCAGCAGCAAAGAAAGTAAGTCCCGCCCCGGACAGGGGCAATGCTAATAGACCGACGCGAAAACAAGTTCCCCAAAAGAGAAGCACAACCGCATCGGACGACCTTCAACGTCCAATCCCGCCCTACCTCCGCGCAGGCTGCGCCTCAAACTCGACATCACCGCCCTTACGCCAGCGTCCACGCTGCCAGAACACCACGAGCAGCACCGCAAGACTCGCGACCCCGAACCACAGCGGCTTGCGCTGATCCGGAATGAACGCCATCGCAACGATGATGGACACCATCCCCGCGATAGCCACCCACGTGAGATACGGAAAGCACCACATCTTCACGCGCAGTTCACCCGGCGCCTCGCGCTCCAGCCGCGCGCGCAGTTTCAGTTGCGACAGCGCGATCAGCAGATAGACGAAGATCGCCACCGTGCCATACGAATTGACGAGGAACGCGAACACCGTATCCGGCGATACATACGACATCACCACCGATACATAGCCGAACAGCGTGCCCACCAGAATCGCGCGCACCGGCACACCGCGTCGGCTGACCTTGGCGAGCGCACGCGGTGCATCGCCACGGCGCGTCAGCGCGAACATCATCCGCGATGCAGCGTAAAGCCCCGAATTCAGCGCGGACAGCACCGCCGTCAAGATGATCGCGTTCATGACGTGCGCGGCAGCCGGAATGCGCATCGCTTCGAGCGCGCTGACATACGGCGTCGCCATGCCCGGCGAGTTCCACGGCACGATCGCGACCACCAGCAGGATCGATCCCGCATAGAACACCAGCACGCGCGTGATCACCGAATTGGTCGCCTTGGCGACCGCCCGTTCCGGCTCGTGTGCCTCCGCAGCGGCAATCGTCACGATCTCGGCGCCGAAGTAGAAGCCGGTCGCCGCGACCGCGCCCGCGAGCACCGGCCCGACGCCGTTCGGCATGAAGCCGCCGTGCGCCGCGATCGAGGCGACCGGCAGGCTCGCGTGGCCGGCAGCACCCGGCCAGAGTCCGAACACGAAGAGCCCGCCAAGGAACAGGAACACGATGATCGCCGCCACCTTCACCGACGCGAACCAGAATTCGAACTCGCCGTAGCTGCCGACGGAAAAGAGATTGGTCATCGTCAAAGTGACGAGCAGCACGAGGCCGATCAGCCACGCTGGGACGTCCGGTAGCCAGAACTGCACGAGATGCGAGCCCGCCACGGTCTCCACCGCGACGACGATCACCCAGAAGTACCAGTACATCCAGCCGGTCAGGAACCCGGCGAGTTCACCCGATTTGCGCCGCTCGCCGAACGCGAGCCGCGCATATTCATAGAACGATCCGACAGCAGGCATCGCCGACGCCATTTCGCCCAGCATGCGCATCACGAGCACGACGAGTCCGCCCGTCAGCAGGAACGAGATGATCGCAGCCGGTCCCGCCTGCCTGATCACCACGCCGCTGCCGACAAAGAGTCCCGCGCCGATCACGCCGCCAAGCGCGATCATCGTCATGTGCCGCTGCTTGAGCCCGCATTTCAGCTCACTTCCGTTGACTGGTTGTTGCATGTGTCGCCTCCGTATCCTGACCGGTACGGCATCCTTACGCGTTGCGCGCCGGACGCCGTCCATGTACGGGCGTGAGTGCGCGGACGCAAACGTTTTGCGCCCCGCACCCCGCCCGTTTTTTATCTAAGAAGAAAGAACTGCTTGCGCGCGCCTAGTTCTTTTCGTCGCGCATGTAATACCAGTGATAGAGCATCCGCTGTCCGACACGCCTGAACGGCGCGAACATGTGGCCGGGCAGCGGCGACGTGAAGATGGGCAGTGTCTGATGCGCGCCGCGTCCGGCGATGCGCTCCGCGAGCCGCCGTCCCGCCTGTGACGAATACGATACGCCGTTGCCGCCGTAGCCGAGCGCGTAGAACACGGTCTGCTTCGGATCGGGCTGGAAGACGCGCGGCATCATGTCGTGGCTGACATCGACCCAGCCCCACCACGAATAATCGATCTGGATGCCGCGCAGCGCCGGAAACTTGCGATACAGCCCGTTGCGCAGCAATTCGAAGTGGCGTTCGTTCGGCGCATCGGCGCCGGTGATCGCGCTGCGGCTGCCGATCTGCACGCGGTTGTCCGGCAGCAGTCGATAGTAGAAGCGCAGCGTGCGCGTATCGGTCAGCACTTGCGTCGTCCGGAAGTTGCACGCGGCGAGTTCGGCGGGCGTGAGCGGGCGCGTCACCATCGAATTCGACAGGATCGGCATGATGCGGCTCGTGAGCGCCGGGTGCAGGCCGGGCGCGGTATAGGCGCCCGTCGCGATACCGACGGCGCGCGCACGGACCGTACCGCCCGGCGTGCGCAGATGATGCACGCCGTTGATGGTTTCCCAGCCGACGACCGGGCTGCCCGGATGCACCTTCGCGCCGTGCTCCCGGGCGATCTTCGCGTAGCCGTAAGCGAGCTTGAGCGGATGCACGCCGACACCTTCGGGCTCGTGCAGCGCGCCGCACGATTCCGCGTCGCCGCAATATTCGCGGCGGAACGTTTCGGCATCGAGCAGTTCGGACGGATAGCCGAACACGTCTTTCCAGACCTTCGCCTCGGCGGCGAGCTTCTCCATGATGCGCGGACGATGCGCGATCAGGAAATGGCCGCCCGGTTGCGGATCGCAGTCGATCTGCGCGACGAGCGACTTGAAGGTATCGAAGCCCTCGTAGATCTCGTGATGCATCTTGAGCGCGACGTCCTTGCCCCAGCGCTCGATCCATTGCGAGCGCGACAGCCGGCCGGACGCATTCTGCCCCTGTCCGCCGTTGCGGCTCGTGCAGCCCCAGCTGACCTTGTTCGCTTCCAGCACGACGGCCTTGATGCCGTGCTCGCGCGCGAGAAAGAGCGCGGCCGCGAGTCCGGTAAAGCCGCCGCCGATGATCGCGACATCGACGTCCATGTCCTGCGTGACGGGGCCGTCGTCGGGCGGGGGCGTGCCCGCGGTCGCCGCCCAGTAGGTCGGCGCGTATTGCTTGCCGCGGCCGGGACCGGGCGAGACGAGCGGATCGTAGGTCGGGTCGTAGCGCGTGTCGGCGCCCGCCTCGCGGGCGAACGGCCCCGTTGCTTCCAGGTGGATCGCACCGTTTTTCATGGCGATTCTCCCGGGCTCAGGCGGCCGCGCCCTGCGTGGCGGCGCTTTGCTTCGGGCGCTCCTTGCGGAACGCGCGCTTGACCGCGATCAGGCCGTCGCGGAATTCGAACAGGTCGCAGCCTTCGGCCTCGATGCGCCAGCCTTCCGCGTGCGTGCCCGTGAACACCCATTCCGACACGCCGCGCTCGCCCGCGACGTAATGCCGGCCCTGGCCCCAGTGCGCATCGGGAAACGTGCGAAAGACCGCCTCGAATGCTGCCTTGACCGCCGCGCGGCCCGTGAAGCGCGTGCCGTGGATGTCGTTGCCGCCAGCGGCGTCGAAGACGCAGTCCTCGGTCATGAACGTCATGAGGGCATCGGCGTCGTGGCGGTTGAACGCGTCGGAAAACGCGGCGAGCGTGGATGCCGTGACGGCGGGCGTCTGCGAAAGCGTGTCGGACATGCTGTCTCCTGGTCAGATTTCTGTGTCAGATGAATCGTGAGCCGCATGCGTCGCTGAGCATGCGGGATCGTTACTGACACGTTAATCAGCCATTACGTCCGACGGTAGTTCCAGATGCCGGCATTCGCTTGGGCCAGCCGCGCGCGCCTCATGCGGCAGGCTTTTGCGCGCGCACGAGTTCCGCGAGCAAGCGCACGCCCGCGTCGATCTTTTCGAGCCGGATCGACGAAAAGCCCATCCGGAAGCAGTTGCGTTGCGCCATGCCCGTCATGAAGAAGACATCGCCGAGTTCGATCAGGATGCCGCGCGCCTCGGCGTCGGCGGCGAGGCGCCGCGAATCGAGCCACGGCGGCCCTTCGACCCAGCACGACGCGCCGCCCGTGATCGGCACGTGGCGCGCTTCGGGCAAATGCGTATCGAGTGCGGTCATCAGCGCCTCGGCGCGTTCCTTGTACGCGTAGGCGAGGCGCCTGAGCAACGCGTCGTGATGACCGAGCGACAGGAACGTCGCGAACGCCCGCTGGATATACGCGGCCGGATGGCGCACCATCAGCCGCCGCAGCGCGCGCAATTCGCGGATCAGTTCGCGCGGCCCGACGACGTAGCCGAGCCGCAGCCCGGGCGCGAAGCTCTTCGAGAGACTGCCGACGTAGATCACGCGATCGGCCGTATCGAGGCTCTTCAGCGCGGGATGCGGCGCGCCAGAGAAGTTGTTCTCGCTCTCGTAGTCGTCCTCTATCACGACGAAATCGTGCGCCTGCGCCATCGCCAGCAGCGCATGGCGGCGTTCGAGCGGCATCGTCACGGAAGTCGGGCACTGGTGGCTCGGCGTCACGTAGACGTAGTCGCAGCGTTCCAGCAGCGCACGGTCTTCCAGCGGCCGCACACCGCCGCCATCGACGGGAAGCGGCAACAGCGGCGCGTCGCGGTTCTCGAAGATGTTGCGCGCGTCCGGATAGCCGGGATTCTCGAAGCCGATGGTCGTGCGCTCGTTCGCGAGCAGGTCGGCGATCAGATACAGCGCCTGCTGCGCGCCGATCGTCACGACGATCTCGTCCGGCATCGCGAAGACGCCCCGACGCGGCAGCACGCGCGTGCGAATCTGCTGGACGAGCGAGTCGTCGTCGCGTTCGATCAGGTCGGGCGCCCAGTTGCGGATCTCCAGCACCGAAAGCGCCTTCATGCAGCACTCGCGCCAGTCGCTCGTCGGAAAGAGCGCCTGGTCGAACTGGCCGTAGATGAAGGGAAACTCGTAGTTCTGCCAGCTCGCCGGCTTGACGATATTGCGCTGCGCAGACGGCACGCGTCCCATGCGCGCGCTCCAGTCGGGCCGCGCGAGCGCCTCGTCTCCGGCGTGCTGCGGCACGGTCACGAGCGGCGCGAAGCCGTGTTGCCCTTCGAGCATCGTCGGGTTCACGAAATGGCCGCTGCGTTCGCGCGAGATCAGATAGCCCTCCTCGACCAGTTGCTGGTATGCGAGGACCACCGTGTTGCGCGCGACGCTCAGCTGGTCGGCCAGTTCGCGGCTCGACGGCAATGCGGTGTCGGCGGGAATCTGGCCGTCGAGGATCGCGGCGACGAGCATTTGCCGGATCTGGCCCTGAAGGCTGATAGTCGATTCCGCCGGACGCTGGAACCGCTGCGTCCACATTGCCGAGGACATCCGGCTTGCCATGCTTCCTCCTTGAAGTGATTCGATTCGTGATTCGATTCGTGTTGCGATGCGCAACGAAGGTGCACGCCCGCGGCGTGGACCGGTGAATGTGGACTCAACGATCGCCGGCGTCTGGTACTAACTCGCCCGATTTTTAGTTGACGATACTCGAATCGACAGTGCATCGGCGATCGGGACAAGCCCGGCGCCTTTCGAACGACGAGCGCACGTCCGTCACGCAACCTGCCCTGGAGACCCGAAATGCAAAACCTTAAGCGACCAAAATTGCCCCTGCGGCTCATCGGTTCGATGCAGCGCGTCATCGTCGCGCTGGCGGCGCTCGTGCCGCTCGTCCTTTCGCCCGCTCACGCGGAGGACAAGGAAGTGACGATCGCGTACCAGCAGATCGTCGATCCGTGGGTCGTCGCGATCGCCAACGGTTCCATCGAAAAGGCGACCGGCTACAAGATCAACTGGCGCCAGTTCGAGTCCGGCGCGAAGGTCGCGACCGCGATGGCCTCGGGCGACGTCAAGGTCGGCGTGATCGGCTCCAGCCCGCTCACCGCCGCCGTGAGCCAGGGTCTCGACCTGCAGCTCTTCTGGATTCTCGACAACATCAACCAGGCCGAAGCGATGGTCGTGCGCAACGCGTCGAACGTCTCGAAGCCCGTCGACCTGAAGGGCAAGACGATCGGCGTGCCGTTCGTCTCCACCACGCACTATCACACGATGTTCGCGCTCCAGCACTGGGGCATCGACCCGAAGGACGTGAAGATCCTCAACATGCAGCCGAACCAGATTGTCGCGGCGTGGGAGCGCGGCGACATCGACGCGGCCTACGTCTGGAACCCGGCGCTCGCGGAACTCAAGAAGAGCGGCCATGTGCTCGTCACTTCGGGCGATCTCTCGAAGCTCGGCAAGCCGACCTTCGACGGCATCGCGGTCGATCGCAAGTGGGGCGAGGAGCACAAGGACTTCATGGCGAAGCTCGTGAAGGCGATCGCCGATGCCGACGACCAGTATCGCCGCAATCCGTCGCAATGGAGCGCGACGTCCCCGCAGGCAGCGGCGATCACGAAGATGATCGGCGGCACCGCGGCGGACGTGCCCGAGTCGCTGTCGCTCTATGCGTATCCGACGCTTGCCGAACAGGCGTCGCCGCAATGGCTCGGTGGCGGTTCGTCGGGCCGCGCGGCGGCGGCGCTCAAGGACACCTCGGCGTTCCTGAAGGACCAAAAGCGCATCAGCGCGCTCGCGCCCGATTATTCGAAGTTCGTGACGCCCGTGTACGCCGAAGCGGCGATGAAGCTCAAGTGATCGTCTGAAGCCCGGGCGCAACCGTGTTGCGTCCACAAGGAGGCCGTATGGAAAGCATGCAGGTCAGAAACGTCAGCGTCGTGTTTCCCGGGCGTCGTCCCGGCGAGCAGGTCCACGCGCTCGACAACATCGATCTCACGATCGACTCCGGCGACTTCGTCGTCGCGCTGGGCGCATCGGGCTGCGGCAAGACCACGCTGCTCTCGCTGATGGCCGGCTTCATCGCGCCGACGAGCGGCGAGTTGCTGCTCGGCGGCGAGCCGGTCGCGGGACCGGGCGCGGACCGCGGCGTCGTGTTCCAGAAGCACGCGCTGTTGCCGTGGCTCAACGTCATCGACAACGCCGAGTTCGGGCTGAAGCTGCAGGGCGTCGCGAAGGCGCGGCGCCGCGAGATCGCGGCGCGCAATCTCGCGCTCGTCGGCCTGCAGGACTTTCACAAGCACATGATCTACCAGCTCTCGGGCGGGATGCAGCAGCGCGTGGGCATCGCCCGCGCGCTCACCTGCGACCCGGCGATGCTCCTGATGGACGAGCCGATGGCCGCGCTCGACGCCCTCACGCGCGAGACCATTCAGGAACTGCTGCTCGACGTGTGGAAGAAGACCAACAAGATGTTCTTTTTCATCACGCACAGCGTGGAGGAAGCGCTGTTTCTGGCGAGCCGGCTGATCGTGATGTCGCCGCGTCCGGGACGCATCACGCACACCTACGAACTCGACTTCAACCGGCGCTTTCTGGAGACGCGCGATGCGCGCGCGGTCAAGTCGAGTCCCGATTTCATCGAGATGCGCGAGCGCGTGCTCGGCATCATCTACGGCGATGAAAAAATGCATGGCGCACGAGAAGAGGTGTCGCATGTCTGAGTCCAAAGCCATCCACGCGATCTTTCACCACTCCGCCGAACCGCCCGATGCGCCGCCGGACACACCACCCAAACGCCGCCGTCCGCGCGTGCTGGCGAAGCGCCCGGTCAAGCCCGGCGATGCGTTCGGCGTGCCGGGCCAGGGCAGCAGCCTCGTGACGAGCGTCATCACGATTGCCGCGTTCGTCGGACTGTGGTTCGCGGTCACGAACCTGCATCTGATCAAGCCGCTCTTTCTGCCCTCGCCGCAGGCGGTGTACGCAAAGTTCCTCGTCGTCGCCACCGACGGCTTCGCCAACTCGACGCTCGCGCAGCACACCGGCATCAGCCTGCTGCGCGTATTCGGCGCGTTCGCGCTGGCGTGCGCGACCGCGATTCCGGTCGGCGTGATGATGGGCGTCTCGCGCTTCGCACGCGGCGCATTCGATCCGCCGATCGAGTTCTATCGTCCGCTGCCGCCGCTCGCTTACCTGCCGCTCATCATCATCTGGTTCGGCATCGGCGAATTCTCGAAGGTGCTGCTGATCTATCTCGCGATCTTCGCGCCGCTCGCCATCGCCGCGCGCGCCGGGGTGCGGTCGGTATCGATCGAGCAGATTCACGCCGCGTATTCGATGGGCGCGTCGCGCACGCAGGTGGTGTTCCACGTCATCATGAAGTCCGCGCTGCCGGAGATCTTCACGGGCATGCGGATCGGCATCGGCGTGGGCTGGACGACGCTCGTCGCGGCGGAAATGGTGGCGTCATCGAGCGGCCTCGGCTTCATGGTGCTCAACGCGGCCGAGTTCCTTGCGAGCGATGTCGTCATCATGGGGATCATCGTGATCGGCTTCTTCGCGCTGTGCTTCGACATGCTGATGCGCTACGTGGAACGCGTGCTGGTGCCGTGGAAGGGCAAGGTTTAAACGCTTTTTTTTCAATCAGCCACGACGACCGGAATGCCGGCGTCGTGGCTTTTTTTCGTCCCGACGGTTCGCTCCCGGAAAATTCCGAATATCGGCGCACATCAAAGTCTGCGGGGAAACCGGGCGAGAAAGGCCGTAATAGCGTCGGCGACGCGACACCAATCAAACGACAAAGGCTGCGGGAAACAATCGTCCCACTCGAGGGCGGTCAGTTTCGGGAACACAAAGTGTGCGGGAAGCCCGCGCGACGGCCTTCGCAGCGGCATTAGCAAAAAGGGAATGACCATTTTCATGTTGCGATGCAGCCTTCTTGCACAGGTCGAAGGGTGTGGATACCGGGTTTTCCGGCAGTTTGAGGCGTGGCTGATGCGCAGATTTTCGAATCGCAGTCTGTGCCGAGTTGACTCGGTTCGATGCTCATTGCCAAGACTTAACGGCAGCCGAATAAACAAATGAAAGTGGAAAATAGATTGGAAAAAACTATTATCGCTCATCTATTTTTTAGACGCAGTCATCGGAGGAGCCGCAGACAAGTCGATTTTTCCCTCCGCGATGGTTGACAGTCAGCCCATCGATTTGCTGAATGCGGTTACGTTGCTCTTTTGTGAAAGAGCGCCACCGTACCCCAACGCGTCTCAGTGCGTCATCGCAGGTGTCTGAGCTTTGTTTCGATGGCAACGTGGCGAGCCAAGCGATGACGCGTTCGTGGTAGGCAGCACGTGACTCGGCCAATTGGCGCAGCAAAACCGAAACGGGAAGACTGCTACTTCGGTTCGCGCGAAGCCACCCTATCCGTTCGAGAACTGCAAGCTGGGTGACTTGGACCGGAGGCTCCATCAGCATCAGTTCGTGCCATGCTTCGCGAATCTGCTCAGTCGTCGGTTCAAACACCCGGTAGGAAGATTTGGGACGCCAAGACCGATGCCTTCGATTGAATGTGAGCAACCAGTCTCGGTCACTTCTTAGTAACGCACGATAAACGGCGGGATTAGAACTAGCGGCCGCTGTGATGCGACCTTCCGACGAGATACCACTCACCAGTAGCCGCCATTCCGCCCGCAACCTCTCAATTTCACGTCGAGGCACCTTTTCCTCGCTGACTTGCAATTCCAAGCGAACCCACTTCAACGCCGTGCTCCGGGTCAGACGCAGCTCTCGTCTAGCACTCTGGTAACTCACTCCTTTCGCTATCAGTCGACGGAAACGCATCCGGTACCGGGAGGCGTAAAGGAATGGTGTCAACTTCTCGGTCTCGCGACTATCCGCACCACGAACACGGTATGAAATGCCACAGGTGCACACAAGCTTGAACCCTCCTGACCTCCTCAACATTCCCGCAAATTGAAGCTCATCTGTCGCTCGATGCAGAGCACCCTCGCACGATAATCCATCTAACGACGGTGTGACGGCCCGCGGACCCTTTGGATGCACTATAGCGTTCCCTTTCATGCTAGGAACAAATGAGCCGGGCATCGAGTTGCGCCATTCGAGGAAGGTCTCTGCAGCGATGAACATCAACGGATTGGGAAATCTCCAAACGTCCGCCGGACCTGACAACTTAAAAATCCACGAAGAGATACTTTTTGGGGTCATTCCCAAAACATGACAAAACTCATTGCCAAAGAAGTTGAGCCAGGACTCTATTAACGCATCTCTTTTCAAAAGGTCGGCAGTACGAGCGAATCCCGCTTCGCGGAACATCTCAATATATTTCACTGTAGAATTAGATGAAAAGCCGCTTAGCTTTTGCCCTACGCTTCTCTTTGCAATATCCGCCAAGATAGTCATTTTCGAAGAGGAGTTTTCTTTCAGAACCGTTTCATCAGATTCACTTATTAACTCCTCCACTGGAAAATCATCATTTTTATCATCATAGTGGTAAGCAACAGATTTCAAAATGCAAAAATGCTCAAGACATACAAACACCCCTCCCAGTTGATGGTTGACTTTCCAGTAAAGAGGCGTTCGATGGCCTCTCAACGCCGCCAAACATTCCGAGCAGTACCGTAGCCTTGTCGAAATCGCGTGTATCGGATACAAATTTCTCCACGAGGCGTCATGATTCAACGGGTGAGCCAGCATCCGTTCAAGTAGATTTTCACGTGCCGACGTCGATGCCATCCGTGTTGTGTACAGAAACTCAGTGTGCTCGTTTATTAACTCCTCAGCCGTCTTACTCCAATAATCGCTCGCTTGGCTGGCGAGGTACGAGATAGCACTTGGAAGACGAGTACCGGGCAGGCATCCATACCCGAACAGCCTCTTTCTCAAGTGAATTGTAGACCTCAAACCCATCATTTTTGCGTATCGGCCAAGGTTGCTCCCAATCGTTTCATTGTCCATTAGCGGCAGCAGTGCAACGGCCACAGCAGCATCTCCTTTAAATAGTCACAGAAATCCAATAACTAACAAAACAAATATTCCTGCAGATTTGAAAGCTCGTACCCGTGAAGGCATCTTCTACGTGACTTGACTATCATCTCGGAAGCGTGGCAATTCATCCAAAATTTGAGAGCCTACTGAACCTGACTTCCACCCGGAATTAAGGGACTTGTTATCTTTATTAAACTGAACAATCCAACTTCGGTCATATCGATATAATTTTCTATATAATCTCGAATCAGCTTGGTGCGCCGACATAATCCGCTTCGCCGGTGTAGAATTGGTTACAATAGAGCGCCACTGTTCACGCAAATCATCAATTTCCGCGGGCGTCATAGTCTTCCCCACCGAAAAGCCACAAAAACGCGCCCAACGCGAGAACCGAGGATTCACTAAAGGAAAGCGTCGTGCCGTGCCTCCGACAATGAAGTTGTCCGCGAAGCGCATCGAAATCAGGTCGTAGTAACGTTCGCCGTACGTCATCACAATCTCGCCCGTTTCTACGGGGCGCTCCGCATTAAAGGTTCTATATGTCATTCCGCACGAGCAAACCAAGAGCCGCCCCTCACAATCACTCAAATCCTTCCGCCAAGCATCGTTAGCTCGATGCAGAAGTCCTCTGCACCGGAAGCCCTCTTTGTTTTGGTAAAAGTCGTCGTACACTTTCGCGGTCGGGACTTCTGCAATATTCGCATCTTTGTTTCGTATCGCAGGGGTGAACGTTCCGGGCGCTGCACAAAGGGCATTCAGCATTGACATTGCGCAAATGAACATGAATGGATGAGACGATTCCCCACCTGTTCCAACACCCTCAATGTTCTTCAGCCACGTGGCGAGCCTTATCAGGCTCAGGCCTGAGGCCTGGCAATAATTGCGACCAAAATGTTCGACCATCGACCCTGTGAACGCTCTAACGTCCGTGCTGCCGGTGGGCCACGTGCACCCGGCAGTTCGAAGCAGCTCACAATAAATGGCTGCTGAGGGAATGTTGCCGCTGGCAATCCTGTACTGCGCACTAAGTCTTGCCACCTGCAAGAACGCGGCTCGCTCTGAGGATGAAGCGTGGGGCAGGATGTCTTCATCGTCCACGTCCTTCATTGCCATCACAGTGGCATCTGTACGGCTCTGATGGATACCGCGCTTCGCGACCTTTAGCATCCTCGAGTGCGCAAAACAGAGATACACGCCCGTCAGCTGATGGTCAATCAGCCAATGGTCAGGTTCTCCACTCTCCTGCCACTGGGCCAAACAGTCTTCGCAGTATCGAAATTTTGGCACACGTTCGGCGTTCCACCCACCAACGCTTCTTCGAAAAGTGCGGCTACCGGGCTGTTCGAGCAAAGCTGCGAACATTAACTCCCTCTGCTCCGCGGACATGGTGGCAGTTGCGTAGTAGAACTCTGTTCCTGTCTTGAGGATTTGCTCCGGCGTCAAGCCCCAGTAGTCTCGAGTTTGCTCAGCAAGATGATTTATGCCACTCGGGAGTCTTGTGTCCGGCTTACATGGATATCCGAAGAGCCGACATCTCAGGCGCAGCGTGCTCTCAGCGCCAATCGAATCGGAATATCGTCCCAGATTGCTGCCAAGCGTTTCACCATCCAAAAGAGGAAACAGTGCGACAGCCATATCGTCTCTCCCTGATTGCAAGTTCAAACCTGAAGCGTTTTGGCACGAAGGCTACCCAAAAAAGCCTTCGTGCCCGCCGCTTTCAGACCACACTATCCTTGACGCGACTCTTCAGAGAGCGCGCTGGCGCCTTCGCCTGATAGAAGCGTCGCGCCGCTTCATTACTCAATTCCTGGGTCGACGCTGACGGGTAATCCTTTTGGACAGCGTTCACAAGCGACGATGCCAATTCCTGCGGGACGCCAAGGAGTAACTGTTGATTTGCACGGAATCCTGACCCACCCTGCGCAATAATTTGCATCGAATATTGACCCACGTAGAACACTGACCTGCTCGGCAACGGGCAGGGGAACGGAGTGATCGACGTGGCTATATTGAGCATCATCCGACGCTGGCACTTTCGCGATCATGTCTCGTTGCGCGAGATTGAAGCGCCCCGGGTTTGTCGGAGACCGGCGAGTTTGGCGTTACGCCGCGCGTGCGGCCAACGCCTGTTTCCGATTG
>NZ_FCNZ02000060.1 GCF_001544495.1 Caballeronia telluris | reverse complement strand
GATGAATACCATCGCGTAGCCGCACCACATGCGTAGCAGATCACAGGCTCAAGCAGAACAGGCAATGGCTGAAGTGCACCCGGTTGCCGCCCTTACCTAAATGACGGATCGACCGGCCGCTACGGGGGTCGTCAAGGAGCATTGGATTTTCCGACCCGATCTTCAAGACCGACTCGACGTGTCGGACTGGATTACGCGCAATCTGCGGGACACAATGGACGACTGCGTTGGGCGAATGCAAAGCGGTCTCGCCACCCTCGCGTCAATCGGCAGTACATCTCCGTTCGTCGGTCTCTTCGGAACCGTGTGGGGCATCTATCACGCGCTCTCACGATCGGAGCGGCCGGCGAGACGTCGATCGACAAGGTAGCGGGGCCCGTTGGCGAAGCGCTGATCATGACTGCATTCGGCTTGTTCGTCGCAATCCCCGCAGTAATCGGCTACAACGCGTTGAACCGCGCGAACAGAACCGTCCTCCGCAAGTTGAACCGGTTCGCTCACGCGGTTCATGCGTTCTTAGTGACTGGCGCGAGCCTGTCTTCGTCGAGACGCTGAAGCGGCAGACGTCCACTCGATCAGCAACGCGGCATCACTTCTCCATCTAGGCCGGATATTGCAAGCCGGGTGCCGGACGGGTTAGCGGACATGCGCTGGCATGTCGTCATAACGCTTGAACTTATGGAACAGCCCCGACACGAGCCAACAAGCAACGAAAAGACGAATTACGGCAAAGGCCATTCGTCATTGCTCGCAGGTCCGATGGCATTTCTCGCCGGCCACGTGATCAACCGCCCCGACGTGCAATCCGTTGCCATTCTCGACTACAACTGACCCGACGGGTGGAGTCGGGAATGAACGACCGCTGCACCCAGGAAGCTGCCCTCGGAGTTGGACATCGGCGGACGCCTGCAATGGGTCGGGTCCGGAAGTTCGGACCGAAGTCGCGACGGACGCACGACGCTCAAACTGAGATCTTCGGCAAACGGCCATAACCTGCCTTTCGTCCTCGAAAATCGAATGGCCGCTCACGTCTACTTTGAATCTTCGGTCAATGCTTAGCCTCGTGCGCCGAGCATTGTGGCGATCGCTTGGAGGCGTCGGTATCCTTGCGAAGCTCGCACAGTTTTTACTTGTGTAAATGTGAGATGAACGCATTGCAGCAGCATGTTTCGTGGACATATTCGGTATCTTCTGCCGCGCGAGAAAGGCGATACTGGCTTGTCCGGGGTAGGGTCTCGGTGCGATCTGCGATCGTTCTGGCAGACATCCCGTAACGCGATCCAACAAGAGGGA
The DNA here is from genome assembly GCF_001544495.1 of Caballeronia telluris. Lineage (GTDB taxonomy): Bacteria > Pseudomonadota > Gammaproteobacteria > Burkholderiales > Burkholderiaceae > Caballeronia > Caballeronia telluris. Next base: position 12,533 of record NZ_FCNZ02000060.1, on the reverse strand, counting down.
GATTCAATGGTGCGGGCAAAATCGACGTCGAGTCATCACACGGATGACGAAGAGTTCTGGGCGAATGTTCGGGCAGCGTATCCGGAACAATAACCATTAATCAACCTTAACAATGCGGCTGTCAGTCCACCGCCACTTGTTGTCGAGCAAGCGACAATCGACGCTTATCGCTTTATCAGCCGCAACCCGGATGTCAATATGTGGAGCACGCTCGATGCCGCGCTACCTGGAACAAAGCGGGAACTCGCAGCAGTTGCGGATCGCAGTGCCGACGAGATCGCGTTGAATCGGAATTCATCCGAGGGCCTGTCCACCGCTATCTTTGGTATACCGCTGAGCGCGGATGACGAAGTGCTGATCTCCGCGTGGGATTATCCGAGCGTGCGGGCAGCCTGGCTTCAGCGCCAGCGCCGGGAAGGCATTAAAGTCGTGACCGTAGACTTCGATGTGATGGATGACAACGACATCGTCGTCAAGGCATACGAACAAGCGATTAGTTCCCGCACGCGAGTGATGCAGTTAACCCACATGCTCCACTGGACCGGCCGCGTCTTGCCGGTCAAGCGGCTTTGCAGTCTTGCCCGAACCAATGACGTCATCACCGTGGTAGATGGCGCACAGACGTTCGCACAGATGCCGGTTAGCTTCAGGGAGACCGATTGCGACTTTTTCGCGACGAGCCTTCACAAGTGGCTCGGTGCTCCTGTGGGCAACGGCATGTTGATCGTCAAGCAAAGCCGGATCGATGAAACCTGGCCGTTGCTGGCGCCATTCGATCCACCGCCGCTTCGCATCGATAAATTCGACCACTGGAACCTCGGTACCTGTAATTCCGCGGTACAGGCGGGAATCGCCCCGGCAATTCGATTTCGTGAGGAGATTGGCACCAACAATGTTCATGCGCGGTTGCGGGAGTTGACTCGATACTGGACGACGATTGCGCGAGATGTCCGTGGCTTCAGATTGCACACGCCAATGGACACGAACGATCTGGCCGCGGTCAGCCTGTTCTCCATTGATGGAATGGATGCCAGGAAAATCGAAGCGGAGCTTCGAAACACCTGGCAAGTGCACGTCAAGCGTCGGAGCGTACAAGGTCTCGACGGGATACGAGTGTCGCCGCATATCTACATGCAGAAAAGCGAACTGGATGTCTTTGTCGAGGCGCTCAGGCAAGTCGTCAAGCTTGGCTCGGCCTGATACTTACTCAAAGCGCGGTCGGGGCCGGCCTGCGAGGAAAGTCGGCGAGGGCGTCGTAGCAGTGTCGCCCTCTCGGCCCGCCGTGCCAGCGCAGTGGGCTATTGATTCCGCGGCGATGCGGTCCACAGCGTGGCGACGTCGAGTCGGTCGGTGCCGAGAAGTTATTCAGCACGATCGTTCGGGCTAAGCAGCAGATGCCGAACATGCTGCCCAAGTATGACTTCTCGACGGACCCCAGCGGAGCGGCGTCGCCTCCGACGTCCGCGAGTCCGGTTGCTGCGGCAGCGGTGCGAGTGCAACCGCAACAGCCCATTCGCGCGCAAGCCGGAGGAACGCGGGAGCTGACGCCAGAAGAAAAGGCGTATCAACGTCGGCTCGATGCCGACAGCTCGAATTTGCAGGACGCGCCGCAGGGCGCGGCCGGCGCAGTGCAGCGTGCAGCGACGCAGGGACAGGGGGGGAGGATCGGCGCCACCCAGTGCGGAAAGCGCGGCCCTTGCGTCACGTATGAACGGCGTTGGCATCGCTCGCGTCATGGCCAGTACGTCCAAGCATCCGAGCCTGACGGTTCCGGCTGGCACGATGATTCAGTGCGGCACAGCGACCGAACTCGATACCACCGTGCCCGGCCAGATTAAATGCCATGTGAGCCAAGACGTCTATTCGTTTGATCACAAGGTCCGGCTGATCGACAAGGGCGCGACTGTCGTCGGCGAGGCGAGCGGCGGCATCAAGAGCGGACAAGCCCGCGTATTCGCGCTGTGGACCCGCCTCGTGAATCCTGACGGCGTGACGATCAACCTCAACAGCCTCGGCACAAACGCACTCGGCAGCGCCGGAATTCCCGGCCAGGTCGATTCCCACTTTTGGGAGCGGTTCGGTCCCGCAATCCTCATTTCGATCATTCCGATTTCGGCGACGCGAGTGTTCAGTACGCGGCGAACAAGGCCAGCAATGGCGGAACGAACATCAATTTCGACAACACGTCGCAAACGTCGGATTCGCTCGCACGCGAGGCGCTTGCCGCCACGATCAATATCCCGCCGACGCTGTACGACCAACAGGGCGATCACGTCGCCATTTTTGTGCGGCAAAACCTTGATTTCAGCAACGTCTACGAGCTAAGCGATGCCACTCCATAAAGTCCTGTCGGTCATTGCTTCGGACCACGCGGTCAATATGACCTTGGCGCCGTTGCTTCGCTACCTCGAAGATCCGGCTGTGTTCGAAGTTCGCGTCAACAGATTCGGCGAGGTCGTGTCCGCCCGAGCTGACGGACGCGAGCTGCATGACGAACCCGCCATCACGCCCGCCTACGTCAACAATCTCACGAACACGCTCCTGTCCTACAATGGCTTGGGACCGTCGCCGATCATGGACGTGAAGTTGCCGAACGGCGCGCGCGGCGTGATTGTGCGGCCTCCGGCCGTACTCGAAGGAACGGTGCTCATCTGCTTCCGAAAGCATTTGCAGGTGAGCAAGCGACTGGAACAGCTGCGCGACGAAGGGCGCTTCGTGAATGCGAAGCGCCGCGCGATTGAGGACATGCTCAAGCTCGATCCGGTCGAAGAGCGATTGCTTCGCTTGCTCGATTGCGGCGATCTAGTCGGGTTCATGCGGCAAGCGGTCCGCAGCAAGAAAAACATCTGCGTGTCCGGTAAAACGGGATTGGGCAAATCGACGCTCACGCGCACGCTGCTCGCCGAAGTACCGCCGACTGAGCGCGTACTGTTGATGGAGGACGTGCACGAGGTTGACGCCGATAACCAGTACGAAGTGGGCTACATGATGTACGGCAAACAGGAGGGCAGTGTATCCGCGAAAGAATGCCTGACGGCGGCAATGAGATTGTCGCGCGACCGTATTTTTTTCACTGAGCTGCGCGACGATGCCGCATGGGACTACTTGACGGGCGCGAATACCGGGCATCCGGGCGGTATCTTTTCGACCCACGCGGATAACGCGGCAACGACTTTCGCCCGGATCGCGACCCTTGTCAAAGCCTCGGAAGTCGGCCGTACGGTGGACTACGACGTGATCTTGAAAACGGTCATCACGACGGTCGACATTGTTATCTACATGGCCGACCGCGAAGTAAAGGAGATCTACTATGACCCAGCGTATCGGCGTCGCCAGCTTGTGGGCTAATCCGCCCGCTGTACATGGTGGGCTTCCCTTTTTCGCGCCGGTTTCGGCCACGCCGCGCACAAGTCAAGCCTCGCAAGGCGCAGCTTTGATTAACTTTGCTGCACTATCCTGCTGTATTCGTGGCTTCGCCGGTTATCAGGTAGACGTCACCGGATAGACCGAAGTCAGCTGTCTTCCACTTAGACCGGACCAGCGACTGTCTCTTCCCGCTCCGACAAGAGACGGTCGCTTATCAGGGCCGGTATTTCGTTCGTCGGACTTCCAGGTGCGCGATCCCGGACTTGGCCGTTCGCCGGAAATGTTCATTTACAGCCGCCGAACAGCTTAGCCGCTTAAAGTTCTTAAAGGTGATGTGTGCGCCAGAACGGCGGCCACCATCAGCACCGCGACCATTGCAAGCGCTTCGACTGCCAGCAGCCGGTCGAAGCCTCGCTGCGCATGGAGAAGGACTGCGCCGTCGCCAGTCATCGCCGACTCCAGGCGTGGCAGATAAATCATCCTGTTATAGCCCCCCAGCATCACCGCCAGCGTCACGAATGCGAGTTTGAGCGCCAGCATCTGGCGGTACAGCACGCTTAGTAACGGGGCGCCGAGGTGCGCCATATTCTGCGTCGCGTTATAAAGGCCAGTCACGATCACCACAGCGAGCGCAACCGTCGCTAGGTGCAACAGCTGCGTGCAGAACGCCACGCGTCGTGCGGACAGAGCAGACGACGAGTCGTCCCGACAATGCAGCTCACATACCGCAACGATCACGCTGCCCGCCCACAGCGCCGTTGGGCAAAGATCGATGACCTGCACAGCCTCGCGCAGCGTGAAATCGCCGGCATCGGCGGCATGGGTGGCGGCGGCCTTGCCGGACGCATAGACGATTACGCCGGCTGTCGCTATCAGCCACGCCGGACGGCTCGCACGCGTTCCGGCAAGGCCGGCGATCACCACTCCGCTAAAACCGACCACCCACGCGATACCGAAGTGCGATTGCGTTAGCACAGTGACCACTGCCGGGCCGGCGTCGCCCGGCGGTGCACCGCTCATGATTGCAGCCTGCAGCCACAGATACAGGCCGCAGGCGAGCGCGGGCCCACAAAGCACGCCCCATCGCCAGTGGGCCAGCGTGGCAAGTGAAGCCCGGCCCTGCTGCCAGAGCATCGCACTGCTCGCAAGCGTCCCCACCGCAAGCGCGAACAGCACGTCCTGCGTGGCGGCAACCACGATCTGTGCGATAAAGCGGCTCCATCGTTACTTAACCGTGAAGGTGAAGTGGCCTTGCGTACGATGCCCGTCGGCGGCCACTGCCACCCACTCCACCGTGTACACGCCAGGCGCCAGCGCCTTCAGTGCGACCGACATGTGCTTTGTGTTCGAGGGATCGACTACCGACTTGTTGCTGATCACCGACTTGCCCTGCGAATCGGTCACGGTGATCGAGCTGAATGCCGGTTCCAGACCGTCGTCGAAGTCGATAGCTACGTCCTTCTGCGAAGCAGATACGGCGGAGCCGGCGGATGGCGTCTGATGGGTCGGAAAGGCGTGCGCGTGCGCCAGTTGCGCGATGGTCAGCGTAAGCGCCGCAACAAGGGCGCGAGCTACGGAAGAGTTCAGCCGAGAGGTTTTCATGGGTTGATCAAAGGCCTGTCAGAAGATTGGAGAAGACGCAGCCGTCAGAGACCCAGATGACGGCTTCAGCGGTCAGGCGCATGTGGTTTTTTCACGGATCGGCTGGCGCGAAAGCCGCGCCAGCCGCCGGCTTCCGCCTTGCGGAGACACCGCACGAAAGAGGTGCTGGAGAAAGCAAATTCGGCGACAAACACTCTCGTCAGATTACCGTTACTTGCCGGCATCCACCTCCAGCTTTTCACCACTGGAAAAGTGGCTTTCCGATTGTGGTTGGCGCAATGTCGTCAAAGAAGATGTGGGCCTGCACCAGGATACCTACGTGCGAACCGCTCGCGCGGTTAATCGGTATCTGCGCTTCGACGCCAAATTGACCGTAGCGATTGATCCAGATGAAGCCGGGATTGACCGTGCCGGTTGTCTGTCCTTGGCTTCTGGACAACGGAACCTCGACTATGGGAATGATGTTCGCGAGCGGTTTCGGCAAACCGAGGTCATGTACATGCTGCTGCAGGTAAGGCAGGCTGTACTGGAGCGTGAAGCCGTAATTGAAGGCGTTAGGCTGTCCCGCGCCCGTAGTGAGGGCGGGCGCGGCTTCGGCGGTAATCGCGATCGGACGCATGTATGCCAGCGAATCAGGCAGGTCTCCCATGCCCTTGCCGACATAGATGGTCGGCGATATGGTCGAGAAGCTATCGGCAATCGCGTGGCTTCCCGTGCCGCCCAATTCGGCGTTGACGCCGACGGACGTCATGAACTCGTGCGCCTCGTTGACGTACAGCAGGTACTTCAGGCCGAGGCCGAAGTTGTTGAAACCACGGGCAGTCGGGTTGTTTTGCACATCGTAGGAGCCGGTGACCGAGAAGGCCAGCCTTGGCGTGATGAGCTTGTCGTACTCGAGATTAAAGGTATTGATGCTCTGATCGCCATCGTCGCCGGGGATGCGTTGGTGGCCGTACACGAGATTTGCTTCGTCGCCTACGCCGGGATCATCCACGGCCATGGTTGCCGGAAAGACGCGGTCGCCCGCAATTGAATGGGCGGACGCGAGCGAGGGGATTAGCAGAAGCGCGCTCGTGGCAACCGACATAAATGCTGCCGGAAGTAGCGGTTTGCTGCCGCGCCGTGTCATGGTGTGCATGTTTCATCTTTTTTGGCCGTCGTAATGCCGCCGCACGTCTGATTACAGACGCGAGACACACCGCGATGCAGCGAATGCATCGCGTCGGTTAGACTTAAATCAGGACAAAACGGGAGGGGCGCGAGGCTGGGCGGGCGTGAGCGGTTCAACCAGGCGAACGCTCTCGAAGCGGGTGGCTGCGGGCTGCTGGATGGCCCTTACGGTGACGGCGAAAGTCGCCGGCACACCGGGGATGACGGGCATATGCGCGAGCAAGCTGCAATAGCCGCAGGCCTGTCCGTCGAATATCGTTAAGCCATGGTGAGAGTTTCCGTCCGGCGCATGGTGGTGCATCGCAGACATCGCAGACATGGAAGACGTCGAATGATGTGCACCCATCATGGGAATGTCGCCGCGGGTTGGGCCAAGTGTTTGCGGAACCCTTGGGGCGAGCGTCGCCATTAAGATCGCGAGCAATCCCAACAAACTCCCAATTCTCCGATGATAACGGCTCAGCATGGGCCCGGCGATGCGGTGTCGGTGAGTGGAACTGAGCGGATTATGCCACGTGTTTTTATTAACCCCTGCGGTCTCCGCCGCATGTGCGACAGGCGACCGCAATCAGCGCAGATTCTCGTGCAAGCCGCCAGAGCGCTTGAGTGTAACAATCGCCGAGGTGGCCCAGCTCACTACCGATCACACCGACCACTGGACGGCCTTTAAGCCGGAAATATCCGCTGCTGCGCCGTCGACGTCCCGGAATCCGTCGTTCAGTTCCAGCTTGCCGCGTCGTCCGTCGTCGCCTCATTTCGACCAGAGAGCAGCCCGTCGCCAGCGTTGACTGAACGGATCGAGCGGGTCGATAGTCAGGCAGGCGTCGCCGGATAGACCGAAGCTCGGCCACATCCAGATGTTCGGCGAGCCGGGAAACTTGCCGTTGGAATGGCTGGATCGCTTCGGAACCTGACCGACGAGGTACGCGCCGAAGCGCAACAACCAGACACGCAGTCTGTGCAAGTTTTTGCATGAGCGAACTCGCGCAACGCCCCAATACAAATCGGCAAAACTAGGCGCCGCGGCTCAGGCGTCGCCAGTACGCCACGCCGAGCGCGACGGTGACGGACACTAGCGTAACAAGGCCGATGTCGAACAGAAAGTAGAGGACGCTCTTACGCCATTCGCCGCTCGCGAACGTCGCGAAGGCGCCAAGGCCGATGCAAGATAGCGCCCACGCCACGAGTCGCCGTCGCGGGCCGCCCACGCGCGACCAGATCAGGCCCAGCAAGACACCGGCCCCGAACGGAAAAATCTCGAACAATTCATTCACGTGCTCACCTGCAGCGTTGTCGGTTGATCGTCACGACTTCTCGTCGTCCTGCATGTCGTCTCCCTCGTCGCCACAACAACTGTCGATCGCCTGGGTGTTACAAGGACCGTTGCATTTGCCGCCGCAGCCGCCGCAGCAGTTCTCGCGACCCTTGGCGTCGCAACAGTCGCAGCCGCCCGGGATGGTGTACGCCATCACATCGAGCGTCCTGACCGGGTTCGCCGGGTCGTCGCTAACGATGACGAGTTCGCAGGCGCGCGGGCACTTCTCCGTGGCCTTGTAGCGAATGAGCACGCTCAGGCACGAGCCCGGACGCAGCGTCGTCGGGAAGGGACTGTTGATCAGCCTCCAGTGCGGGCTCTTGCGCCTGAAGGCCACACTCTTGACGTGCAGGTCGCACTCGCCCACGTTGCACAGCGCGATCGTTCGCTCGCCAAGGCAGCATTCCTTGACGCCGCCGATACAGGTCGAGCCCGTGATAACGAGCGTGCCCGAGGGCGCCTCGCCCCGCATCGTCACAGTCTTCGGCCCGGCGGGATCGTCACTGGTCACGGTGACGGTCGCAGACTTCGCGCCGAAGCTCGTCGGCGCAAACCGGATCGGCATTGCGACCGCCGTGCCGGGTGCGATCAAAATCGGATACGAACTGACACTCGGCACGACGAACTGGACATCGGACGACGTCATGCCGCTAACGGTAAGTGGGCACGGGCCGCTGTTAATGAGCGTGAGCGGCAGATCCTTGAATGAGCCGACGCAGACCTTGCCCAAGTCGCCCGAATCGGCGACGACGAGGTCGAGCTTCGGCGCCGGCGCCATGCCGGAGACGGCGATTACGCGCGCTCCCGCCGGGTCGTTGCTGGAGATGGTCAGCGTGCCCGCCTTCGGTCCGACGCTCGTCGGGTGGAATCGCACCGGCAACGTGATGGCGTCGCCGGCCGCGACGACGAGCGGATACAAGACGACGCTGGGCAGCTGGAAGTCGGGCGACGACGAGGCGATGCCCGTCACGTGCAGCGCGCACGTGCCGCCGTTGTGCAACACCAGGTCGCGGTCCACGAAGCTGTCTCGGCAAGCGGAGCCGAAGTAGCCGCTGTCGGCAATCGCGGTCACGAGCCGTGGAGCGCCGGGCACGCCGGTCGCGGCCAGATCCACCACCGGCGCGCTCGGGTCGTTGCTCAGGATGCGGATCGTTGCCGTCTCGCTCGCGGTGCCGGACGGCACATACCGGACAGTAAAGTCCACTTGCTCGCCTGCCTGGATTACAAGAGGCGTACCGGGCGTGGCCAGCACGGAGAAGCCGGTCGAACCCATCAGCCTTTGCACGCTGGTGACGACGAGGTCGGTCGCACCGACGTTGAATATTTCCAGGGTCAGAAACTGCGGTCCCTCGCAGACTGTCCCGAATTCGAGGTTGCGCTCGAGGTCGACCGCGATCGATGGCCCCTGCGGTACGACGAACGAGAACACGCCGCGCCCGAAGGTGGCAGCGCGCAGCTCGCCGCGGTGGTAGACGAGTTCGAAGACCGGCGCGCGCGGAAAGTGGAGGTCGTCGAGCACGCTCCAGGTGGCGCCGCCGTCGACGGACCGCAGCACGCCGAAGTCGGTCCCAGCGTACAGGGCTGTAGGGGTTTCGCTGCCGTCGACCGCGATCGCATTGAACGGAAGGTCGAGCGCAGGCGAGATATCGGTCCATGTCGCCGCCGTTAGCGACGTGCGGAACACGTGTCCGCCGGGAAAGCCGCTGAAGCCGCCGATCGCCGCGTAGATCATCGACGGGTCGTTGGGGTCGAATGCGACCCCGCCGACGAAGCCGCCAGGAAGGTTGCGCGTGATGTCGGTGAACGTGAGCCCGCCGGCCGCGAGAGCGTCGCTCGAGACGAGGACGCGGCTCCCAACTGAGATGACGAGGTTGTTACTGTCGGCTGGCGCTACGTCCGCCTCAGTGGCGGTGCCGTTGATCGCCACGCTATTCGGCCAGGTGGCACCGCCATCCAGGCTCTGCCACAGGTTCTGGTTGCTGCTCGCGTAGACGACGCCGCCCGTGTTCGGATCGGTGGCGACGGCGGCCAGGTATGGGTTGGCGCTCTCCGCGGCCGACCACGAGGGCGTGATGTTCGCGTACGATCCGCCGTCGTCGGTCGAGCGCAAGATCGTCGTGTTGCGGCGGCCGTAGACCTGGCTGCCCAGCTGGCCGTCGTACGCGACATCGAAGCCGTCGCCGCCCGCGCCCATCTTCCAGGTGGGTGCGGCCCCACCGGCCGTAGTGACGATGCCGTTATCCTGCAACGCTCCGACGGTGACGCTACCGCTCGCGTCGGGCTTCACGTCGAGATTGTAGAACAGCGCGGTCTGAAGGCCGCCCGCGTTGAGCGAGGCGAAGTTGACGCCGGCCGTGCAACTGAAGATTCCGCCGTCGTTGCCGCAGTAGGCGACGGACAGCGGACCGGCCTGCGGGCCAAATGCCCAGGTTTGTGTGTCGGCGTGAAGGCCGGTCAAGCCGGTGAAGGTGGCGCCGGCGTCGCTGGATCGTCCCTGGCCCAACATGCCGAGGTAAATGACGTCGCCGGAGCCGTCGCCGGGCGACTTGGGATCGACGGCCATGTGGCAGGCGTAGCCGCCGTAGCTCGTTCCGATCGATGACAGGACGGCGGTGCTGGCCCGCGTCGTCCAGTTGGCGCCCTGGTCAGTGCTCTGGAACAGGCCCAGCACGTCCGCCGAGCCGAACGTGACACCGGTGCCGACCATCGTGGTGTACAGCACCTGGATGCCCGCCGGATTGGCCACCGAGGCCGGCGGCGCGAGTGCGACCACGACCTTGCCGATACCAGTGAATCCCCCGCCGGAAATGCTGTTGGCCACCACGGGCGTGGCCGCGTTGAGGATTGTGGCCCAGTTGCGGCCGCCGTCGGTGGACTGCACGACGCCCACGCCACCGATGCCGGCGTAAAGGATGCGGGCGCCGGCGGCCGAAGTGGGATCCAGCACCAGCGAGCGTACGTCGCCCGCCGGCGCCGTGCCTTGGGTCCAGTTGAAGCCGCCATCGGTGGAGAAGAATAACCCGCCATTGCACGCGAGGTACAACGCTTGGCTGTTTGCAGGATCGACGACGACGACGTTGATGATCAGGTTGAAGAAGAGGCTCGCGTTGGTGGGCGTGTTCAGCGGATAGGTGGTGCCGAGGCGGATCCAGCTCGAGCCGCCGTCAGTCGACCGGAACAGGCCCGCGGGAGGCTGCGTCGAGTCGCGCGAGAACTGTGAGCCGTCGCGGCTGCTGGTGCCGACATAGAGGGTGTCGGTGTTGGTCGGATCGATCGCGATGGCTGCGGGGCCGCCGATCCCGAGCGAAGGCGCTCGGTCGAAGATTGGCGTCCACGTAGTGCCGCCGTCACGCGTGCGCCAGACACCGCCCCATGCCGTGCCGATGACGATGACGTTCGGGTTGTTTGGATGCACTGCGATGGTCGTGACTTGGCCATTCGCACTGATCGCCCCCTGATCGATGGGGCTGGGGCCGATGGGCGCCCAGACGGTTCCGTTCAGGCTCATCGTTCGCCTCTCCCGTTGGTGGTCGGGCGTTAGCCGTGCTTAGGCGGCGCCGCGCCGGGTGCAGGCGTGTCGACGGGCGGATCCATCGACGGCCTGACCAGCGCACCGGGTAGCTGATACCACTGCTCGCGTGCAAGCGCATATCGCTCCGGCGTCGGCGGCAGGCCGCCAAGGAAGCGGTGTCGCTCGATTTCAAGATGCTCGTTGGGGTCGTCGTGGTGCTCTCGCGGGTAGTCGCCGTCACCTCCGTGATAGTCGTCGTCGCCCCCATGCCCCCCATGCGCTTGCGTGGCGCCAAGACCCTGCTGCTTCTTCACCATCGCGCCCCCTTTCGTGCGGGCCGCCGGAGCGGCGCATGCCTCAAAGGCTAGTCCGGGCTCAGTGGTTTTTCAAGCTCCAGGACGCTGCAGCAGAGGTCGGCTATCCTTCAATTGCCGAGAAGCTACGGAAGGGCCGTTCGGCCTGATACCTTCCCTTTGAGCTTCAAAGGCTAAGCCGGCAGAAAGATGCCCGACTCGGACCGAACGGCGGGGGGCCGCGCCGATCAGTCGATTTAGGACCGGATTCGGCGGCGGATTCAACCGGTCGATGCAACACACTAGAGGCTGCGTAAGCAGTGGAGGTGTTGCAATGAAACAGAGGCCGAGGATCTACTATTCTGAGAGTCAGAAGTCGTTGATGTGGGACCGCTGGCGCAAAGGCGAAACGATTCATCAGATTGCCAAACTGTTCGATCGGGGCCACTCTTCAATACAGCGGATACTCGCGGAGGCCGGCGGCATCGAGCCACCGCAAAGGCACCGCGCACCGCAGGCATTGAGGCTTGCGGAACGCGAGGAAATTTCTCGCTGCTTGGTGGCCCGATTGTCAGTTCGGTCTATTGCGGCCAAGCTGGGACGTGCTCCTTCCACGATTAGCCGCGAGCTGCAGCGCAACGGAGGCAGTCAAGGTTATCGAGCGAGTCAGGCGGACGCGCTCGCCTGGGATCGGGCACGTCGCCCGAAGGTGTGCAAATTGGTGAAAAACCAGACGTTGGCGGGAGTTGTCGCTGCAAAGCTGAAGCTGCAGTGGTCTCCTGAGCAGATTTCGGGTTGGCTCAAGCATGTATATGCCGTCAACAAGGACCATCTGGTGTCACACGAGACGATCTATCGGAGCCTTTATATTCAAGCTCGCGGCGCCCTGAAAAAGGAACTGCTTGAACACTTGCGACGCTCTCGAGTCATGCGCCGTCCCAGCATCACACATTGAAAACCGAAGGCCGAACGAACATTCGCGACGCGGTATCGATCAGCGAACGCTCCGCTACAGCGGAGGATCGCGCAATACCCGGGCACTGGGAAGGCGACTTGCTGTTTGGCAACGCTACCAGCCAGATTGCAACTCTCGTCGAACGTCAAAGTCGATTCGTGATGCTGGTGAAACTACCCAGCAAGGATTCTGAGGCCGTGGTCAACGCGCTGATACGACACGCCAGCAAGTTACCTCGGGAACTATATAAATCGCTGACCTGGGACAGGGGATCGGAAATGGCCGATCACAGTCGCTTTACCGTGGCGACCGACATCAAGG
>NZ_FCNZ02000059.1 GCF_001544495.1 Caballeronia telluris | reverse complement strand
GCGACCTTGCCGTCGTGCCGGCGCGTTGACTGGGCATGGCGAGGCCGGCGTTCGAGCAGCAGACCGTGGGTATGCATGACCCGATAAACCCGTTTCGCATTAACGCGAGGCCGCCCCTGCGCGTCCCGCTTTCGCCGCAGCAGGGCCCATGCGCGCCGATAGCCGTAAGTAGGTAAATCAGCAACCAGCCCCTGAAGCTCCGCGACCAGCGGCATATCGTCACGGGCGGGCGTTTTGCGCTTGTCAACCCATTTAGCTTCGCGCTTTGATTTCACCGCTAGATTAGAGCGCGACACACTCAGGACTTCACAGACCGTCTTCATCGGTCGTCCCCCGGCAGCAATGGTGAGCGCGCAATCAATTTTTTTGCCCGGCCATACTCCACTGCTTCGCGGAGAATCTCCACTTCCATCGTCTTCTTGCCAAGCAGTCGCTGGAGTTCACGAATCTGCTTCATCGCCTCGGCCAGGTCGGACGCCGGTGCCACCTGCTCGCCGGCACTGACCGCTGACAGGCTTCCGTCCTGATAGAGCTTGCGCCAGGCGAACACCTGGTTTGCATTCACCTGATGACGACGGGCAACTCCGGAAACGGTTGCGCCGGGCTCGAAGGTCTCGCGCACTATCGCGAGCTTCTCCTCGACAGAGCGCCGACGGCGCTGTTCGGGCTGGGTCAAAACTTCAATGGGTTCCACGTTAGAACTGGGCTTAAACATAGGCGGAAGACTACCTCAAAGTTTAAGCGTTACCTCGTGTCCGGTTTTCGCGGGGGCCGGCCCAGTTCGATAGAGGCGTTGCTACGCGCGGGCAATTTGATGCGCAGTCGCTCGTTACGTTCTGACTTGTTGTAGGCAATGCCTAGAGACTCAAGCCGAAGCATCTCAAAGTATGACTCTACCGTTTCGGCTACTTCGTCGGTCGTCCAATCTTGCCCGACACGAACAACTTCAAAGCCCAAGTCCAACAAGACGCGTTCGACTGTTGCTTCGCCGCCAGAGAAGTCGGCGGCGCGAAGCGGGCCCTCACCTGGAAAGGCATATCCGTAGGCGGCACCGACTATTGCCTCTGAATCGTAGAGCTTTCCAGTACGGCGGTCGCGCAACATGTACTCCCGTGATGTGCCGAACCCGTATTTTTCGAGAAAAGCAGTTCGACCGACACGGTCGAACTCTTGAATCGCAGCGTAAACGGCCGTGGAGGTCTGTAGCTTTTTGAAATTCATGGAGGTGCCCTCTCGGCAAATAAACTCTCTAGACGGAATTGGGCTTTACTCGTCGTCACGGTGGTCATCGCTGTCTTGGTAACGCTCATTATTGGGATTCAACCGGTCTGCATGATTGTCGAAGCTATCATCATAGGCAGCATTGTTGGGGTTAATGCTGTCGCTGCGGTCGTCGTTACGTGTTGGGCTCATGGTGTTGCTCCAAAGAATGTAACTTCGGGCGTGGCGGCTCGTCTGGCTGTCGGAGAGATTACTGGACCAAATGGGTCGCGGGAACTATCGTACAAGCGCATGCAGAGTCACTTCGACGTTAGTCAACGCTGCCGAGGACTAGATGAGTGCTGCTCTTACCGTTGTCACTGTTGCGTCGGGCACGTGTCTGGGGTTTAAAGGGCTCGCCTGCAACGACGCAAACTCTAGCGTTCCCACCTTCATAAATCTAGGGAATGCCCTCTCAACTCTTGCGCTTGTTATAACGTTCATGCAGTTGGTCGGCCCGGCACAACGATTTCGTTTGAAAGCCCGTGGCACATCGAGGTGGTACGGCATCACGGCCCTGGTCGGAATGTTTGTGTGTGCTGCAATTTCATCTGCTTTGCGCGTTTTCGCGGGCTCGAACACTGTGAACCCGCTGAAGGTTATCGGATATGCCGTGTTTTGGGAGTGGTCGTCCGCTATTCTGGCATTTGTCGGCTTGACAATTTTGGTCTATTCCCTGCTTGTTCCGGTTCGCTGGACGCGACGGAACTCAGGTACTTATGCAAAGGCCTGCCGGGAGGCCCTTCTCTCAAACGACCGGGATTCACTCGCTCAGCTAGCGCGGGAGCTGGAGGAAAGCAAGGGAAACATAACGGAAGCCATCAGCTGCAAAGATGATATCGTTCGGGCCCGAGTAGGTGATTTGTTCGCCGTCCTCTCCAGCGCGAATGTCTTCTTCGAGATATTAACGGAGAAACATGCGCCTTTCTTGAGAAGCATTTTCGAAGTCACGCGACGGGCCCAAAAAAACACCCTACCATGCGGCATACTTCAGTTTATAAGCCTAGTCGCGCGTCAATGCTTTATCAGTGACCATGCACTGTATCAGAAAGATATCGAAGTCCATTTTCCAAATAGCCTTGACCGAAGTGGAATCGAGTGGTCCGATAACAATGTTAGTTATTCTGACTATTTGACGCGGAATCCATATGCGTTGAATTTCAGCGTGAATCCTCCTGATACGTATTTCGGTTTCGCGCTTTTTAGTAATGTTGGATACGTAACAAATGTGTTAGAAAGCTGGAACGGATGGGCAGAAGAGTTCCACTCCACCGGCGCGATAATTCGTTACCGAGAGGCTATTGAACGGATTTTGTGGAAGGCTACATACGACGAGGATTTTACCATCAAGATTTTAACTATCGGATTCGGGAATGCATGGGCAACATTAGAACGGGCGCTGATTTTGAGTCGTGGAAGTTCCAAGAGTTGCACGGATATCACAACCGGGAAAAAAATCGACACTGACGCCGAGTATGAGGTGTTTGCTTCTGCGATAAAATGGATGAAAATTATCGAGAGCAACACGTGGCCTCCGGATTCTCGAAGAGCAGAACTTGCAGCATGTTTCGCAGAATTCGCAGTTAATCTTTTACGCGTTAGAGGCGACTTCCCTACAAGGACGTCTTTGTCGTCTCCCGAATTGCATTTCTGGCGACATATTTCCTCGCCATATGGGCCAAAAACCTCAAGTTCTGATGTGACGCATCAGTTCCGCTTGGTTTTATTTTCCAAGATAGGGCGTGAACTTTGTAATTTCGAGTCCACAACGGCCTCCGTCAGGTGGACGCTGCCGACAATTACTGCCGCCGTCCTTTCTGCGCACGCTGCCGCGAATCTAGAAGTCGACGCATTCCCGCTGCGCGAGGACATTCGAGGTCATGTAGTTCAACTTATCTCTGACTTCTTTCCAGTCCTGCACGGACTTAATCCCGAATCTTCCCGTTATCTATTGCCGAATTCTCTTATGTACGATTCTGATTTGAGGATTATAAAATTTGCGAACCAGGGGGGAGAGATGCACAAAACTTTTATAAAAGTAAAGTCGTCGTGGGCAGTAGCTCGCATCTATAAAAATGGAAAATATCATTCCATTGCAAGTTTGCATTTCGCCTTAATTTCGGTTCTACTCACCGCTGAGAGGAAGGGATTACTACCTGTAATCAAACGCTCGTCGATTTTTTCGGGTACGCCGTCGCAGTCGGGAAGCGGTGCGATATGATTTCCTTGGAGAAGCGACCGGGACGACCTCAACGAGGATGTCATCACTTGAGCGGCGACTCATGCTTCCATCAACGGTGCAAACCAATATCCTGCGGGGTACACGAACAATCTGCTATATGGCCCGCGAGAACAATTTGGTATAAATCCGACACTCAAGAACGAACCTGCCTCGCTCCAGTATGGACAGGGCGACCAGATTGCCAGGTTCCGCAGTCGGACGGGCACCATCGTAGAGAATGGTCTGTGCAGGACGCACTGCGGCACCTAGCCGGGTCGTCGCGAAGATTGGAAAAGATGTTCGCGCTTGGTGGTCTCCCTCTGCCTCAGGTTCATACGCTGCCGCGGGAGTGACTTATGCCCCGGGTTTCTCACGACCTTGAACGCCATCAACTTTATGAGGAGGTTTGCGATGCAGCAGGTCGTGCGCTGTAAGCCGCAGCTGACGAACAAGGAGACAGGTCAGAGTGTCGATGTTTCGATTAGGTCAATATGGCGTCCGCATCGGAAGCCGTTTCGTATTCGCCATGAATTATCGTCGTGCCCGCCTGCGGCGGCATCGAAACGAAAGCCGGTGCTAAATCCACCTCTATTTGGCTAAAATAATAACGCCTTCGGCGGCCATAAGTCCCGGCGCTTCGTTCGAATTTACGCACCGACTGGTTGTTCCGCAATAAGCGCGCGTCCGCGGTAGCGTTGGGCACCATCACGAGTGCATTGACGCTCACTGGTCACGGTTCCCACCGGCGTCGCAGTGTTCCAATCTTCGCGTCCGCTCGAAGCGCGTTGCCATTTGGACCAAGCAGCACGACAGAGCCTTCCGGTAGACCGAAGACACGCTCGATTCGCCTCTTAATGGTCCCAACACGGGCATCGGCACGCGCGGCGCGAAAACGTCCCGGAACTTGTGCCCTGACACGTCGCGGTCGGGGTTCACTGCCTCGGATATCCTCGCGCTCCACGGATTTCTTGCCAAACAGGCTAGTTACGTCCCGCAACTGTGACTTTTCAGTGTCGGAGCCCGCCACCTTTCCCCAATGATACCGCGCGCAAATCAAGAAGTAGTACGTCTCATGTCCGACATTTCGCATCGCTTCCACGACGGACTCGACCTCGTGGTCGAGTCGCTCCTGTTCTTCGTCGCTCGCGTCGAGCACCATGGACGCCGCTGGAGAATCATCAAGTGCTCCTTCGAGGCCCTCAGCCACGACCTGCATTAGGTCATTCAGGTCCGACAGCTGTATTGCGTCGCATTCGTGAGCAGCCTCCAGCCCTTCTTGCTCCGAAGAGTCATCGCTCGACTCCGAGAAACCGGTATATTGCGCAAGATACTCAAAGCCTTCGCTCACGTGCTGCGACAACTCTTCCAACCAGTCGCCAAACTCCTCGTAGCCCAAGCGCCCGTCGAACACTTCATTCGCGCTCTCGATACACAGCTGCAGCATGCGCAACCCGTATGCAAAATCTATGGCATGTGTATCGTACTCAGCCGACAAGAGTGCAAATTCGTCTGCTGTTAGGCAGTATTTGTTCATGTTTAAATCACCTCTAGGAAAGCGCTAACCGCCGAAGTACCGCGTATCAAGCGACAAACATATTTGGACGGTGGGTAACGACCGCATGCCGTGTCGTTTTCATTGCTTGAGGACCTCGGACAAGGCCGCCACCGACAGGTGGTCCCGATGGGCCATGTCCTTCCGCGCTGTCTCTGTTTACGGTCACAAGCATAAAATCTTTAGCGATGACATCAAAGGCGCCTCAAGTCCAGCGCCTTCCGAAGCACCTCACTAACAGTCACTGGCTCGTCATCGGAATTCAAGTTACAGAGCCATCCGTCAATCGCACAAGTCACCGCCGCGGGTCGCAAGCGACGCTTCCAATTTCAATGCTGGAGCAGGTTGCGTAGCGAGTTTCGAAATCGAGTGCAGCCGCTACACTCCTCACGAACGCGCACCGGACTCGGAATACACATCACCCGAGACCGACAGATTTAGGCAGAGTCGCCCCAATCCGGTATCGCTTGCCCGACTATCAATCTACTCAATGGCTGAGTGTGCCAGTAGTGCAATCTTTCTCGCGACGTCTTTTCCGAGCGCGATTCCCCTGTAACGCGCCTCAAGCCACACTTCCTGGACGTCAATCTCAATGCTTCCGTCACACCGGATGCACATCGGAAACGTGCAATAGCCAATCGGCTCCAACCTGTCGGTGACGACTACGCGATAGCCAAAGGTAGGATGTCACGTCCTGCCTTTCGGAGTTTTCAATACTCTCGCTCTTGAGCCAAGCTGAAGTCGCCCCCTTACGGGACAGACCGTCGCCGACAAGCGCAGAACAACGAGTAGAGGCGCGACTCGGCTTTCTGTCTGCCTAACCTTCTTTCTCAGAATGGGCAATATCTCGTTCAATCCTCGTGCCGACGGAGGTTCGACATAAATCGCAAACGACGCGCGCTTGATGTCGGACGGCAGGCCTGAACGGTCCATTGGGAAAGCTGGCGAAAGGTCAAGCGCCAGTGGTTGGCACAGGACGTTCTAGAACCGGTCTCTTCGTTTCATTTCGATGCACATCTACTCACCCATGCCGGGGAGGAGCGGGTCGGATGAATATTTCCAGTTGAGTCTACGGCGTTCGGTAATGGCATGTCAGTAGGTTGACGTATTCAGAGAGATGCCGACCCTATTGATGGTTCTGGTACATTGAAATGCAATAACGACAATTTATACAAATTCTTTAACAGTCAACCCCACATAACCAAGACGACTAACCCGCGCGACGGCCGGACTGACGGAAAGCGCATTGCGCTGCACTGGCGCCATGAATTACCTCCGCGCTGCTGACTCGCCGACCCGTCGCAATTTGGAAGCCGGAATCAGTCTGAAGAGCCTGGCCGCGGACCTTTCCCTTCCGCGCCGAGATGGCCGCCGTCAGGTGACGCCGCCACGAGGGCGTTTTGTGGCCTTTCACCCAGGGAAGTTTTGCAGGACTGCGGTGTCGTCGAAGCCGCTATGGCTTCGCCAGCTCGATGCCTTTCATTCGGCGAGAAAACCGGTTACCGTGTTGCTTGTTCGAATTATTGTCGGCGCCCGTCTGAGTAACTGAAACGTGCACGATGGTTGACGATATATAGAGGGCTGAAAACCGTCATTTGAAACCGTAAAGCTGACGAGCGGGAGCGCCATCCGATAATTCGCCATAAATCCGCTTTACTTCCTAAAACAAGTTGCCCTTTAAGACAAAACCCCGAACTATGGCCAGGTCCGCGTTTCAAACCAATCCGATTGCACTGAGAGAACTACTTGACGACTGCGACCGTGGCGCCCTTCAGCTACCGGACTTCCAGCGCAGCTGGGTCTGGGACGAAGACCGCATTAAGAGCTTAATTGCATCCATCTCCCGTGCATTTCCTGTGGGCGCGTTGATGACTCTTGAAACCGGCGGCGATGTTGAGTTCAAGCCTCGGCCCGTTGAGGGCGCTCCGCTTGCCGCGCAGTCGGCTGTGCCGCGGTCACTGCTCCTTGACGGTCAACAGCGAATGACTTCGCTATACCAGGTGACGCTCCGCGGAAAAGTTGTAGAGACCGTTACTCCAAAGAACAAGAAGGTCAAACGCTGGTTTTACATCGACATTAGAAAAGCCATGGACCCCTCGTGTGACCGGGAGGATGCCATTGTTGGTGTTCCGGAAGACCGGGTTATCAGGACTGATTTCGGGCGTTCCGAGGTTCTCGACCTCACGACCGCGGAACGCGAATACGAAACGCTGATGTACCCCGTGTCACAAGCGTTTGACTGGGACTCATGGCAGGACGGCTTTCAGGAGCACTGGCGCGGGGATGAACACTCAGAGATTCGGAAGTTGTTTAAGGCGTTCAAGGTCGCGATTCTTGAAAACTTCAAGGATTATCGGGTCCCGGTAATCGCGCTCGACAGGTCCACGTCGAAGGAAGCAGTATGCGTTGTATTTGAGAAGGTCAACACCGGGGGCAAGCCGCTTGATGCATTCGAACTTGTCACGGCGATGTATGCCGCCGAAGGACATGAACTTCGGAAAGATTGGTTCGGCAATGAAAAAGTGAAGGGTAGGCAGAGTCGCTTCGCAGAGACGCTGCGTCCCGCTGAGGCGACCTCCGGCATCATCGCCAACGTGACTAATACGGACTTCTTGCAAGCAGTCTCGCTTTTCTACACGCGCGAAAGGCGCCGGGAGGCAGAGAAGGCCAAGAAATCGGGAAAGGAGTTGCCGTCGGTAAGCGGAAACCGCCAGGCGCTTTTAAACCTCCCGTTGAGTGCATACAAAAAGTATGAGGCACAAGTCGAGACCGGATTCATCCGCGCTGCGCGGTTTCTTCACATGCTGCATATCTATCGGGTGTTTGACTTGCCCTACCAGTCACAGATTGTTCCACTCGCAGCGATTCTTGCCGACATAGGAACCGACTGGGAGCATGACACCATCCGCGCGAAGTTAGTCCAGTGGTATTGGAATGGTGTCTTCGGCGAGTTATATGGGTCGGCAGTCGATTCGCGCTTCGCGCGGGACTTCCAGGAGGTCCCTGCGTGGCTGACCGGCGGTCCGGAGCCGACTACAGTTAGCGAGACTATATTTCGCGCTGACCGGCTGAAGACGATGCGGATGCGCCTCTCGGCCGCGTACAAGGGTGTAAATGCGTTGCTCATGAGGGAGGGAGCCCGAGATTTCCGCTCCGGGCAAAAATTTGACCACATCGTGTTCTTTGGTGAGAACGTCGATATTCACCACATTTTTCCTCAAGACTGGTGCAAGTCCAACGGCGTCAAACCGGCCATATTCGATTCGATAATTAACAAGACCCCTTTGTCCTATCGAACAAACCGCATCATTGGTGGAGTCGCGCCTTCGGAATATCTGGCGAAGCTTGAGGCGGGAAATTCGACAGCACCGCCTATTGGCCGCGCACGACTGGACGAGCATCTGGAGTCGCACTTCATCGACCCGGTTTTGCTTCGAGGTGATTCGTTCGAAGCATTCATGTCTGACAGGCAAAAGCGGCTGCTGGCTTTGATTGAAGATGCAATGGGTAAGCGCGCGTACGCCGGAGAGAATAATGAGGAAGGTGAAGACTACGAGTCCGACGAGGCGACATTGGAAGCCGATTTGACAATGGATGCGTCATAGCACTGCCGCAGTTGTGGCGCGAGAACACATTGTAAAGATGGGGTTGCGCCGTGCGCAACCTTCCTGGGTCGCAATGTCGTTGACTGAAAGGCATTGGTGCCGAGGCGCGGGACGGGCGCGCCAGAAGTCATCGCGGCGAGAAAGTCAGGGATGCCCGAATCGACGCTCATCCCAGCAACTGCGGTGATGAGAAGTCCTTCGGCTCCTCGCAACCGGCGGGCGGCTCTGTCCAGGGTTTCTTCCTGTCAATCCACCATTCCGCGGCTTAACGCAGATGGCGACTGCTGTCGAAGCGAACGAGCGCTTAAAACTGCGACATGCGGTCGTTGTATGCGTCTGTCAGATTCGCTCGGAGGCGGCAGCACGCCGGAGGTCACCGAGAAAAGCTCAATTCGATGCCGCAGTCTGCGCTTCTTATTGCAGGGAAAACTGGAACGCCACTTCGAGAACGGGTCTGTCTTCAGGCTGGAGCAGCGGCGGCCCCACTTCGACGGTGCACCAGGGCATTTCTACATCAGCACACGAGCAGAAGACGTTGACGTTCTCGTGTGTTCCGTCGACACCGACAATCCGCCGAACGCCAGCCCACCGTAATTGAAACTGTTGAACTTGACCGCGCTATTCGCTCGATACAGGTTGTTGAAGTTATCAAGGTCGCCGGGTGTGAGGAGATGAATCCTCCCCACTGCGTTGAAGCTTCGAACTGACCGACGTAGTCCACGATGGACTCATACTGACGTCCGAGTGTTACCGTCCCATAGGTGCTTGATACGCCGACGCATGCTTGCCTGCCGAACATCAGACATTGCGTGCTCCCTCGATAGTTTTTCTGCCGAGCGAACCGTTACTGCCATTAAAGTCGTTCTCGGGCACGAATATAGCCTTGAAGGCGTTCTCTTCCCTAAACCGCTTTGCTGGGCGATTTCTCTGCCCCCAATTCAAGCTCCTCTGCCGCGGCGCCCCGGCTTTCTCCAAGATACCGGGCCGCCTCTCGAAAAACGTTGAGGATGATTTCTCGATTACCAGGCCGATTGTTGACGAACAGCGGACTGGGATGCGGGCAGCTGAACAACGCCAAGTCAGGACGCAGCCGTGCGACCTGTGGCCGCGCCTTCTCTGCCTTCCTCCCCATAAACACGACAGCACGCAGCTTCGGCAACATTTGAATTAGCCGCGGTAAAGGTGCCAGTCCCGCCTCCAGGTCCTTGGCTGTCGCCGCACGAATGCGCGCGCCATCGCCGATATACCACGGCACTGCATTCCAGAGCAAAGACTTAATGCGGGGAATGCAGGCATCGCGGTTCAGTTCGAACATGTTCTTTGCTGTCTCGTCAGGATTGTTCCGAGACACGAAACTGGATGCAACGGCTCGAGCGCCCGGCGCTTCTAGCAGAAACAGAATTTCGGCCGCGACGCCTGCATCCCATGGGTCAAAGTTAGGAATGGCAGCGCCCGACCCTGCCTCAAGGCGGAGTTCTTCCACAAAGCCGGTGAGCGGCGCAATATGCTGCTCGCGAAGCTGAGCCAGGCGTTGTGCCTTTGCGACCGAATCACCTAGCAGCTTAGGCCGGTCGACGATGCTACGGTCAGTTTCCATTGCGTTTGTCCTCTAGATTGGGCCCATGGCGTTGTAAGCCATGCTCCCGTAACCTCATAACGGCAGAATCAAGAGAATCTTGAGCCGCTGACCGAGCCGCCGAACCACGAGATACCCGGACACGTTGCTTAGCTTACTTGCAGATATGCCCAGAAAGATAGCCTACCGTCCACCTCCGGTGTCTCGTGTGACGGCGTCGGTATAAGCGGCTCCGCTATACACGGGCTCATGATTGAGCAAATTGACCATAATTTTATGGGCGCCCGGCGCCATCCAACCTTCGAGTTACACCTCCGGCGGCTTCTTCATATCCTGCTGACGGACGTTACGATGGACGTCGAGGTAGTCGCGCGCGAGCTCGGTCTTCGCGACGCGATGCACGTACGCCTGCGACGTACGCTCGACCGACTCAATTGCGCACGGAGATTTTGGATGCAATGGCAGCCGACGACATGTGCGGCCCCAAGTTACGTGACATTGCCGCCGAAACGACTCTTCGGCTCGGTTGCCCAGATTCGAATGACGCAATGCGCGGTCACGACGCGAAAATGGCCGTTATGGCGGCGCGCCGCCATAACTACGAAACGCGCGAGTTACTTCGTGAAGCCGGCTAGTCCAGCGGCCAGGAATATTCCGATAATCCAACCTGCTAGTTTATGCACGTAGAAGTAGTATCGAATTCCGTTAGATATGTCGACGTTTTCGTGACGCTTCCTAAGATTTATAACCGGTAGGAACATGTCAAGACTATACGCTACTCCGTAGCGCAACCCCTTACGGTCAGCTTGCGGGACGAATCGGAATCCTATTGTTCCGAGCAGGATAAATCCTAGAGCTATCAAGACGGTGCGAAAGTAGTGGTAGCCATAGCCAATAACCAGTCGTGAGAAAGTTAGGTAAACGCAGTCCAAGCCTGTTTTAAAAAAATGTTCACAGGCCGCGCAGCGCTCACGTTCCCGTTTCGCGAATCCAACGGTCACGGCAATTGCGTCCAGACCAGACATTGTCGCCATACTTGTTACCTGCTGGTAGGGTTGCGGGTCGAAGCGTTTTTTAGTCGCGCGCGCAAGCCAGTCTTTCAACCATTCGTCCTCTGCAAGTTCAACCGTTTCCATTCCCGTCCGGACAGCCGGGTAAGAGATGAAGCTGTCGAACCGGGCGTCTCGTATCATAATAGATTCTGGCCAAACTTCGAGGCTCCTAGGAGAAACTATCCGTGACATTCGAGCATTGCTTAAATCAAGGGAGGAAGCGCCCGGCCACCATTTAGCGCCAGCGGCTATGTTCTCGCTCCGTGGACGCCTGCCGCCTGCCGATTCAGTGTCGAACGGGTCCAGCACGAATTCCTGAGTAATTCGTACCCCTTGGGCGTCGATGCGCTGAAACGCGCTGGCCTCCGCACGAAAGGAGCCTTTTATTTTTGCTTCGTTCAGGTTTAGGACGCCGACATCTGATTGGCGAATCACAAGGTCTTGCGTCGCTTCGACGTGGGACATGTCGACAGTCAGGTTACTGGGCCTTTGATGCCGCCCCAGGTCCTCAAGGTTATCCACACCGCTGTCTACAACAGATATTGGCCCTTTTACTTCCATGTATTTTGCGTCGACCTTGCAGAGGGAAGGAAGATGTTGCAGTACAATCCCACCCTCTACCCGAGCGCCGGCAAGGCGGAGGCTCGGGCTGCCATAGGAAGGGGTGCCCTCCACGGGGTGCAGCGGTCTTTCACGGTCGGCAAGACGCACCTCTTCTGGGCTTATGCCACCATCAATCATTAAATCCCCCTCGATGTGCGCTCCCTTCGCGAGAACAATTGCCGTGCTGCTAACCGTCAAGGCGCCTTGAATCGTTGCTCCTTGAATGGTTAACTTTGGTACCTCGCTGCGGTTAAATTCAACCGGACCTTGGACGCGCGTGCCGTCTAAGTGCACAGGGTCTTCGAACGTCACGTTATCGAACCAGAGACCGCCTGGGATAGTTAGCTGGTTTAACCACACATCCTCGCGTACGCGCACGCGTGAGAGCCCTAGGCCTGTTAACGAAAGCTTTTCAGAATATATCTTTTTGGTAAGCAGGTCGCGTAGGAACTCTGCTCTGATGACCGGCGGCTTGCTGTCGTCCATCGAGTCCTCGCGGTACGGACCTTGCGCTTTACAAGCTGTTTTCCAGACGACCCGTTCGTCAGGTGACCAACCGCGCTCGTGTTGGGAGCAGACCGCCTCAGGTGGCATGCGAGGCGGCGCTTTGGAGTGTGCGGCGTTCGGTAATTGCACAAAAATTAGAAGCACCAGCGCTGCAAAAGTACGCATGCTCGACTCCGCGTTATCCTCGGGCTATTGCGGCGGCTGCACAGGACTATCGCAGGAGGTTGAGCGCAATCGAATGTTCCGTCAAGTCCCGCGACGGCTTTGTGGAGAGAGAAGAAACTCTGCCCCGCCGTGACATCCGCACCGCCCCAAAAGGACGGTGCTTCCCTGGTTCAGTAAGACTGACATTCCGCGTTTTGTCGCCTCAGCCGGCAACGATGGGTTGCTCCGTCGATTCCGACCGGTTTTGGCTGGCCGGAGTAGCTGCAGCACCTCCGGTCACGTGTTCCAGGGTTGCCTGAGAATGACGCTTCACAGAAACTTCTGCGGCCCTTGCGGACCCGTCGAGCGCCAATCCGGCCCCCCTTCAGTCTCTCCACGTCTGACGAGTTGCTGCCCGGAGCCCGCTGCGGCTTGCGTCCCAGAGCTCAACGGCCGGTTCTAGGAGCGCCGGGAGATTGACGTTCAACGCCATGCCAAGCCGCTCGCGCGTCAAAGCGAAACGGACCGCTGCGATTATCACAAGCAAGGAAGAAATTGCTTTCGAATTGTTGTGTCGAGCACCACTTGCACAGCTTGCGCCTGCAGCAGAATTGGGAACGCGGCAGCTCCGACGTGTTTTTCCTGTTCACAGTTTCGCAGTGGAAACGCCTGGTCGCCGCGTCGGTTCACCAATTCTTTGTGGAATGAAGCCGAGTGGCTAGCTCTTGGTCGATGAAGACGTCGCAGTCATCGTCCGTGCTGAAGAGACCCTTCGTATGTTTGCAGGTCACGGAAACCGGATGACCGTTGTATGAACCTCGAACGAATCCATTCGACAATCGCCCCTTCGCAGCAAGCTGGCCATTAACGAAGAACGAACCCTCGTAGGTCGGACTGATTTCACCATCGATAAGCCATTGCGCATCACCATGGATAGGTCGATAAGGCGAGCTCGCAAGCTGACTGCTGCAGGCGGAAAGAAGGGTCAGCGCGGCAAAGCCGAATAAAAGTACTCTTGTCATTTGGCGTTCAGGTAGAGCGTTAGATAACTTGTCTCGCAAACAAGGGCGGGCTACGCTCTGCGCTATCGGCCGAATCTCGCAAATCTTGAGTGGTGAAGTTCCGTCCCGTCCCGGTCGAATGATTCTCATCGACTGCAACCTCGCTAACGCCGGCCTCAAGCGGCTTATGTCTCGCCGTAGCACGGCTTAGTTGGACGCATCTCGCGCGCCAACCTGCACGATGTGGAATAGCGCAACCCTAGTCAAACATAAAATCCCGTCGACGTTTGCTCGCAATCCGAATGGCGCGTGCTGTTTGCGTCAAACCGCGCATTCGCAACTGGCGGACAAAGGGATTTACCCAGGACGGTCACCGACCATGTCGATGGATTCGAATCGACAATGAATAGCCGGTCGCAGGCTATTCGCAACGGCTGAGTCCTGATGTCTGTTCATATAGCCCACCGATTTAAACGTCGGCCCAATTGATGGTCGCCTGTTGTGTTCCATATCGCACATACAGTCATACCTAGGGGCGATGATGCTAACGCCAGCTTCATCTGTCGAGTCAGTCCGAGTGCACGCAGGCCTAAAGGGCAAACGTTGTCGAGGAGCCGTGGCAATGACGACAAATCCAATCCCAGCGCAGGGCGCCGCCGTTCGAGAGAAAGGCGAGAGCACAATTCCCAATCTGCTGTCACGGATCGCCGTATAGGAGCCAATTGATGATCGGCGCATAGGTGCCAGCGCAGGATCGGCGTAATGGAGCCAG
>NZ_FCNZ02000058.1 GCF_001544495.1 Caballeronia telluris | reverse complement strand
CGCCCCAAGGGTGCGCTGCGCCGGGCTCACGCCCGCCCTTGACTCGCTAGACCACCCACTCGGAATTCAAAAGAGGCGTTATTGTGCACTCAAGAGTAACCGGGTGCGTTCGCGTGTGGGAATAAGCCGTTCGTGATGCATAGCTACCGCCTCGTCAAGCGTCTTGCAGAGCTGATCCGCGTTCCTAATGGCCGGCAAACGCCTCACGGGATGCGCTACCTCGTTGGTCGTCAGGATGATCGAGCCGGTGCGGAACAGGCGTTGCCACCATGGGTGGATCGAGGTGATGCACTGAATCCGAGAAAGCTCGAGAGTCGACACACGGCGATGTAAAATGCCCTGAGTCCAGGTAATTCGTGCAGTATCGATGACGATTCGGGTGAACGCGGTCTTGATGAACTGCAAACTGACGCCGATCAATACCGCGCCGGCTTGTGCAAGCAGCAGTTTCCATTGAAGCGGGAAAGAGTTCGATGTGCAGACATGTATACCGCCAATCATTGCCATGACAACGCCCCCTTTCAGGAGCGCTGGAAGGTTGCAGGCCTGCGAAGGTGCGCCACTGAAGATCACCTGGTTAGCCATCGCACAAATTCCTTTTTCTGACCGATAGATCTGGTCGTCCGCCGAAAAAGGCAGCGCTGCCTGATTCGGTTGCGCGTCGGCGAACTGACTGCTGACCGGGCGACGATGCTATGAGGGTTACGCCATGCACAGCTACATGGGGTGATTGTAGCGCAGTGATTTTTGCACCGGCCGCACTGGACGTCGGCGCGAAGAAAACATCGGCAGTTCAATGATGGTCATCCTCTAACTGATGGCGGACAGCCAGCATTGTGACCGTTTCGCTGTTCGCGGACGTCGGCTCCTTCATGTAGAGAGACGAACCAGCGCACCCTCGAGATGATATCGATGTCGCCGCTTTTGCCGTCCTTTCCGGTGGTGTTGCGTTGCATGTTCGATGTCGGCACATTGCAGTCTCTGACGCGGCCGGAGCAGATAGCGGCCTCAACTAGCTGAACAATCGAGTACATAGTTCACCTCGGCGCGCGACAAGCACTCCAGTAGACGATAGTGTAGAGTCGCGTACGGCGGCCCGATAAGGGGCGCAGGTTCCTCTTGCCGGTGGTCAATCGGCGCGTACCGACGTAAGCGGACAATGTGGGAAGTGGGGCTCCGGTGCAGGTTGTGGGTAGGACCGAAGAACGGCTGTTCACCGTCACATCATCATGTTGAAAGAACGACCTTTTGAACAGCAGGTGCACTTGTATCTTTGAGGTGCGTGAAACGCGTCCCGCGAGCCACGCAACCACGCGCGCTGCATGCACCAGCGCACTCATTCCGCGCGGACTCGCGCCCGCCAGTACGAGTCGATTCATATCGACGTCGTCGAGCGCGATGCCGTATTGTGCGGGCCGTTCGGTCGCTTCCCAGAGTTGCAGCACGTATCGTTCGATGGTTTCGCTCGCGCGCAAGCTGCGCTGGATCGACGCTGCCACCGCGTTCAACTCGCGCCACGCAAACATACCGTCAGGCACCTGTTCGAGCGCGGTATCGACGTCATGGAAATGCGGTTCGAACGCGAGGCGGCTGCGAATCGCGGGCTCGGGAGGCGTCGTCATGTTCAGCTCGAACATGAAGCGGTCGCGCGCGGCGGACGCCAGTTCGAAGGTCTCCTCCTTCTGGACCTTGTTGGATGCACGCGACTGAACGCGGACACGGAACGCTCCGCCATTGCGCGCAACAAGAGCGATTGCACCTGCGGCCGCGCGCGGTTGATCTCGTTGAAGAAGAACGTGGTGAGGCGCTCGCCATGACGCAGCAGCGGACCGGGATCGATGCGCGGCGGGCCTTTCGCATCGACATAAGTGTGATGGATGAGATCGCCCGGCATCAGGTCGATGGCGCCCTCGACCCGCTCGAACTCGCCGCCGATCGCCCGGGCGAACGCACGCAGCAGCGTGGTCTTGCCGACGCCGACGTCGCCTTCAAGCAGCACGTGTCCGCGCGCGAACAGCGCCACCGTGATGAGGCGCGTCACCTCCGGCTGGCCGACGACCGCCTGCGCAACCACCGCTCCTAGTTGCAGCGCGTTGCGGTGCCAGTCCTGCAACGCTTCGTCAGACAACATTAGGCTTCTACCTGTCAGCGGCGAGCTAATAGGAAAGTCTCATGCCAAAAGTGTTGCGTTCGATGCAGCCGGCGTCAGCAAGCGCGGTCCGGGCACAAAAAATACAGAGTGTCACGTAATCGCAAACTTAACGGCGACACACTCTGATCAATTCGGCGCTTTGAAGCCTCATGCATGCCCGCGAAACTTCGCGCACATCCTGAACGTATCCTCCGAGACCGGCACTTGTTTGGCGCGGCAATAGCGCGTCGTCAGCTTGAGCAGTTCCTTGATGTCGCGTCCGCTCGCGTGCGGATATGCGTTCGCCAGCGTTTCGATCAGGCCGTCATCGAGATCCGCGCCCAGTTGTTCAGCAAGCAGTTTCCACAGACGTACCGCATCGGACGCCGGCGGTATCTCGTACTGGATCTTCGCGATGCAGCGCGACAGAATCGCATCATCGACATCGTCGATGCGATTGGTCGTCATGAACAGCAAGCCGTTGAAATACTCCAGTGTGCGCAAAAACTCCGCAACGATCGCGTTATGCTCGAGGTCGTTGTCGCGGCGGCGAATGTAGACGTCGGCCTCGTCGAGCAGCAGGATCGCATCCCAGCGCACCGCGCGCTGCAGGATGGCCGACAGCGTCGTGCCGACCGACGCCGCCGTCGTCCCCAACTGCCCCGAATGCACGCGATACAGCGGCTTGCCGACCACCTCCGAATAGACCTCGGCGGTCAGCGTCTTGCCGAGACCGGGCGCGCCCTGACAAAGGATCGTCGTGCCGCCCGACTTGCCCGCGACGAAATCCTGCACGAGCACCTCGTTCTTCGACGTGAGAATGTCGATCAGGTCGCGATGGTGGCCCGGCAGCACGAGCTTGTCGCGCAGTTCGGGCTGGTAGCGATACTCGGCGACGTGCGCCACATGCGCCCAGACCGCGCGGTGCCACTCCAGATGGAATAGGCACAGATAGCAATGCAGCGGAACTGCGTCGAAGCCGCTGTCGATGCTCGCCGCGCGCCAGAAGCCGGCGTCGGCCGTCAACTGGAAGCGGCGCTCCAGCGTTTCCTCGTCGTTGACGCACTTCGCGCTGGAGCCGTCGACGATGCGCGTCAGTTCGGCCACGCCCTTCGCATCGATCGTGAAGGCGGCCTTTGATACGACGAACTGCCCGCCGAAGCGCGGCTGAAACCTCATGAAGCGCTCCGCCTGCCGCTCGTATTCGCGCTTGAACTCCGCGCATTCCTTGTAGAAGCCGAACTCCGCGAGCAGCTCCGGAATCGTGCGATCGACGATGTCGTGACGGTAGATCACGAGCGAAGTCGTCATGCCCGAATGGCGCATGTGCGGGTCGGTGCGCGGCGAGTTGGCGGCCTGCATCGTGTTCGCCAGCATGTCAATGACGACATACGGCGCGCCCTGATCCGGCTCGACATGACGCATGCGGTGCACGAGCCACGGCAGCAGCGTGGCGTCCTTTGCACGGCAGTAGAGCCACCCGTCGATTGCATCGCGCGACAAATAGGCGATGAGCCCTGGCACGACATGCTCCAGCGACGGAATCGTCCGGGCATGCGGCGCGTTGTGGATGTTGTCGAGCGCGAGCATCTGAAACATCAGCGCGCTCTCGTTATTCGCGCGGCTCAACGAGTAGAGCGTATTGAGCGACCTCGAATCGAACAGCGCGCTCGACACCATCATCCTGCCGTGACACGCGCTGTGCTCATGCAATTGCCGGGCGAGCGGCGATCCCGATTCGATCATGGCGAGCAGCGGATGAACCAGCGATTCCGGTATTTCAAGATCCATACAAGCGCTCCCGCTAGTTGAGGAAGAACTGGATTGCCATGCTCACGACGGCCGGCTGGATCGCGTGCGGCCCGTTGAATTCGATGTAGTGCACGTCGTAGCCCGCTGCCTCGAGCTTCTGCGCATTCACGCGCGCGCTCGTCTCGACAGGCAGTTGCTCGTCGCTCAAGCCGTGCGCGATAAAGACCTTCGGCGCGCCCTCCTGCGTGAACACCGACATGAAGCCGCCCGACATCGCGATCACGTGGCTCGCGACGTCGCCATTGGTGATGCCGATCGACAGCGCGTAGCTCGCACCGTCGGAGAACCCAGCGAACGCCAGATGACCGGGCGCAATCGAAAAGCGTGACGTCACTTCGACTAACGCCCGCCGCAACCGCTCCAGATCCGGGCCGCTTCCACCGACCACGATATCCCAGGTCGGATACATCGAGTGCGGCGCAAGGATCAGGAATTTCTCACGATCGGCGTGTTCTTCGACGAACGGCAGCACTTTTTCCGGGAAGCCGCCCGCGCCATGAAACATCACGAAAAGCGGCGTCGGCCGATCTGTATCGAGTCCGGACGGAACGTAGAGCACGGCGTCGCGCTCATAGGCGATACGGAGACGGTTGCGACCCGGCGGCAGCGGGCTTTTGACCGGATCGGCGGGAGTGAAGGAGAGTCGGCCGAGGAGCGAAGGATCGAACATTGGGGCCCTTGTTGGAGTCTGCCAAAGTGCTGATATTTAATATATCACAGCATGCCGCCGTCTCTTTATATGAAAAGCAGCGAAGGTCGTACGGCCCGCGTCGCTGCCGTCCCCGTTCGCCGCATCCGCATCGCGGGCGCCTACTCGACCCTCGTGCTAATCGCCCAGAAGTGTTCAGCGCGAAGGCGGGCCTCGGCTGTCTCATCAACTACTCGCAGTTCACCTTTGGGGTCCCGAAGATGTACGCGGGCATCATCACATTGGCGCTGCTCGGGCTCGTGTGCGGTCGCGTGGCCCTGCTCGCCGAGAGGCGGCCGCCGCATGGAAGGAGCAAGAATGAGCGCGAACGGCAGACCACGCGTGGGCGAGTGGAATGCACAACACCCTGGGCCGCGCGCACTGAGCAACGCGCGACGCGTCCGCGTTCACATCAATACGAGCCTTCATTGTTTGGCGCGCAAACGCCCGGTGAAGGACCGGCCCAACGTTCACACAATGACAGGAGCACCACGAGCGCCGACAACTGGATCGCTCGATCGAACCCGGCCGCACGTCGAGCAACCCAAGGCGAATTATCGAAATACCACACGCTGGGTGATCTTGTCTTCGTGTCGGGCAAGTCGGCAAACGGCGCGGTCGACCGCAGGGCGCCGCACGGCAGGCTCGGAGACACCCCGACGCTCGCGGATGGCGTTCGCGCGCGAGGCGGCGCTCGAACTGCTGCTTCTGCGGGGCGACGAACTCGGCAGCCTCGACAAGGTAAGGCAGGTGCTCGACCTGCAAGGCATTCGTGAATGCGGACGCTTCGTTCGAGGATCATGCGAAAGTGCACGACGGCGCATCGGATGTACCCGCCGAAGTGCTGGGGGAAGCGGGCGCGCATGCCTGCTCGGGGTGTTCGGCGCAGTCTCGCTGTAGGGCGGCCAGCAGGTCATTGTGCGAGCCGGTGTGGGCGTGAGCGCATAGCGGGTACCCGAGCGCGGCTCAGCGCTCGGGTACCCGAGTGTGGCGCGGCAGTCTGGATGAGAGGCGCGCGACAAACAGGATGAGAATGTCGCGGCGAGGTTGATGATGCCGTTGTTGATTGACGCTGACAAGCGATTAAAGTTGATTGACGCGCGTTCGTTGATTGACGCTGGGCAATGTCGGATTAGATTGTGCGTCAGGCGACGCGTGTCATGATTCGTTCTCCAGAGTCGCCGGCATACCGACATTGTTTGGCGTGGCATAGCGCGCAGGACGTCCTGGCCCCTGCTGTTTGCGCTGCATGGCGGTCCGCCGCCGGTAGCTTTCGACGTTCATCTCGAAGATGGTCGAGTGATGGACCAGCCGGTCGACCGCGGCGAGCGTCATGGCGGGGTCGGGGAAGACCTTGTTCCAGTCACCAAACGGCTGGTTGGCGGTTAGAAGAAGGGATCGGCATTCGTATCGGGCGCTGATCAGCTCGAATAGCACGGAGGTTTCGGCCTGATCCTTGGTGACGTATGCAAAGTCGTCGAGAATGAGCAGGTCGAAACGGTTCAGGCGGTTGATGGCGGCTTCGAGCGCAAGCTCGCGACGTGCAACCTGGAGCCGCTGCACAAGGTCGGAGGTGCGGGTGAACAGGACCTTCCAGCCTTTGTCCAGCAGGCTCAGTCCGATCGCCGACGACAGGTGCGATTTGCCGCCGCCGGGCGTGCCGACCATGATCTGGTTGGCGCCTTTGCGCAGCCATCCACCGCCGGCACACAGTGCCGAGACCTGTGCTTTGGAGATCATTGGCACTGAATCGAAATCGAAGGTCTCCAGCGTCTTGCCCGGTAGCAGCCGGGCCTCCTTCAGATGGCGTTCAATACGACGTCTGTCGCGTTCGGCAATCTCTTGTTCAGCCAGCGCCATGATCAGGCGTGCCGCAGGCCAGCCCTCCTTGTCGGCGCGCTCGGCGAAGGCTGGCCAGAATCTCGGCGGCAAGCTGTACCTCGCCGGCGACGGCGCGATCCGCGACAAGGAGACTGGTTACTTCACGATCACCGGACGCATCGACGACGTGTTGAATGTCTCCGGCCATCGGCTCGGTACGATGGAGATCGAATCTGCGCTTGTCGCCAACGCGATGGTTGCGGAGGCGGCTGTCGTCGGGCGTCCGGACGAGACAACCGGGGAAGTGGTGGTGGCATTTGTAGTGCTTAAAGGACCGCGCCCCGAAGGCGACGCAGCGGAAAAAATCGCGAGCGAGTTGCGCGCATGGGTCGGCAAGGAAATCGGACCGATCGCAAAGCCCAAAGAAATCCGCTTCGGGGAGAACCTGCCAAAGACACGCTCGGGCAAGATCATGCGCCGCTTGTTGCGCTCGCTCGCAGCGGGCGACGAGATCACGCAGGACGTATCGACCCTCGAAAATCCCGCCATTCTGGACCAGCTTCGTTGAGCGCGGGAGCGCTCGTCGCGGCGCCACGCAATACCGTCAGGAGCAGAGTATGAGTACCGCATCGATTCAAATGAAACTGGCGAACCCGGCGCCGCTGGGGCTAGCCGGATTCGCGCTGACCACCTGGCTGCTGAGCATGATCAACGCAGGCTGGTTCTCGGGCGATTTGATGGGCCTCGTGTTGGCCTGCGCGCTCGCGTACGGCGGCACGGCGCAAGCGATCGCAGGCGTGATGGAACTGCCGAGAGGCAATACGTTCGGCGCGACGGCGTTCTTGAGTTATGGGGCGTTCTGGTGGTCGCTTGCACTATTTATCGCGTTCTTTCATGGCAAGGTGCCTGCTGCCTTCATCGGCTGGTATCTGTTCCTTTGGGGCGTCTTCACGTTCTACATGTGGCTCGCCACCTTCCGCTCGCCGCGCGCGCTCCAGTTCATCTTTGTCGCGTTGTGGATCACGTTCCTCCTGCTCGCCGGTGGCGAATGGACGGGCTCGGTGGCGCTGCGCATGGCGGGCGGGTACGGAGGTCTGCTCACAGCGGTGCTTGCGTTCTATCTGTCTGCCGCTGATGTCATCAACGAAGTATATGAGCGGACCGTATTTCCGATTGGCGAGGCGCGGACGTTCAGCCGGCACGCGGTCAGCCTTTAGATGGACGATGCCGGAAAGCAGCCACGCTACGGGTGGTTCAGGAACATGTCGATAGGAGCGTCACCATGGCTACACCTTTTCCCTGTATCACCGATTTCAGCAAGATGCTGGAGAGCTTCAAGTTTCCCGGCGTCGATATGACGTCGTTGCTGGAAGCGCGACGCAAGGACGTCGAAGCTCTCGCTGAGGCCAACGCGCTCGCGTATGAGGGAATGCAGGCGCTGGTTCGAAAGCAAACCGAAATGCTCAATGCGAGCGCGCATGAGATCCAGGCGGCAGCGGGCCGTATGGGCGGAGAAGATCCGACGGAGTCGATGGCAGAGCGGGGAGCGTTCATCCAGCAGTCGCTCCAGACCGCGTTCGAAAACATGCGAGAGCTTGCCGAGATGGCACAGAAGTCACAAACGGAAGCGTTGGCCGCGATCAGCAGACGCGCCGAACAGACAATGCGCGAGCTCAAGGCGCTGGCGAACCGCACATAAGGAACAGGGGCTTCACCGGCGGCGGCGGAGAAGGCGCCGCCGGGAAAACCGATTTATATGGCCTTTAAATCGGGGAGCAGCCGGTCGAATTCCCGCTTCACGACGCGATAACACTCACAGACGCGCTTTTCGAGCCCTGGCCGGTCGAGCACCTGGATGTGTCCATGACCGTATCGAATCAGCCCGGCGTCTTGAAGCTTCAGTGCTGCCTCCGTTACACCGGAACGCCGCACGCCAAGCATGTTCGCAATGAGTTCCTGCGTCATCTTCAGTTCGTTCGATGGCAGGCGGTCCATGCTGAGCAGCAGCCACCGGCACAGTTGCTGGTCGATCGAATGGTGCCGGTTGCAAACGGCGGTCTGTGCCATTTGCGTGATCAGGGCCTGCGTATAGCGCAACAGCAGCCTTTGCACGGGGCCGGCGCGGATGAATTCCTGCTTCAGAATCTGTGCGTCCACTTGGAAGGCCGCTCCGGCGCTTTGCACGATTGCTCGGCTCGGCGTCGTTTCGCCGCCCATGAAGAGCGCGATGCCGATCAGACCCTCATTGCCGACGATCGCGATCTCTGCGGACGCACCATCCTCCATCACGTAGAGCAAAGATACGATCGATGTCGTAGGGAAGTAGACGAAGCGCTGGCGGTCACCTGATTCATAGACGACCTGCCCCAATGTCATGTCGACTGGAACCAGATGCGGCGCTAGGCGGGCCCTTTCCGCTACGGGCAAAACTGAAAGAAGGTGATTTTCGTCTAAAAGTGGATCGGCAGGCATAGCGGTTCCTCCGGTTCGCCAGAATCGCGAGATAAGGGAGTCGGCAGACTGCGATCATGAAAATGCGTCAGCCGGGCTCGCGGCCGTCTCAAGGAATCGAACCATAGCACCCCGCGCGTGATCATTTCGTGCTCAAAGTATAGCTCTCTCCGCGCCGCGGGCCGACAGGACGATCCGGGCGGGCGAGGCCGTGTTCATGCGGCCATGCGATGGTTTTGTTTATGAACCTCAATCGCGACGATACAGACGCGCCGCGCGCGGCTCGGTTCGACGTGAATCAAGCAACCAGCTAAAGGAGAGTTTCGATGAAGGCACTCGTCTACCACGGCCCCGGCACGAAGTCGCTCGACGAGCGGACCATGCCCGAACTCGCCGCGCCGACCGACGCCATTGTCCGGGTCACGCGCACCACGATCTGCGGCACCGACCTGCACATCCTCAAGGGCGACGTGCCGACGTGCGAACCGGGACGCATCCTCGGACACGAAGGCGTCGGCGTGATCGAGCGCGTGGGCACGGCGGTATCGTCGCTCAGGCACGGCGATCACGTGCTGATCTCTTGCATCTCGTCGTGCGGGAAATGCGAGTTCTGCCGACGCGGCATGTACTCGCACTGCACCACGGGCGGTTGGATACTCGGCAACAAGATCGACGGCACGCAAGCCGAATACGTGCGCATTCCTCATGCCGAAACGAGCCTTTACCCGATCCCCGCCGGCGCCGATGAGGAAGCGCTCGTGATGCTTTCCGACATCCTTCCGACCGGCTTCGAATGCGGCGTGCTGAACGGCAAGGTGCAGCCCGGCTCGACCGTGGCGATCGTCGGCGCGGGACCGATTGGTCTCGCCTCGCTCTTGACGGCGCAGTTCTATTCGCCGGCGCAGATCGTGATGATCGATCGCGATGCGAACCGGCTTGAAGTCTCGCGCACGTTCGGCGCGACGGCGTGTATCGATATCGGGCAAGCGGACGCTGTCCCGGAGATCATGAAGCTGACCGATAGCGCGGGCGTCGATTGCGCAATCGAGGCCGTGGGCGTGCCGGAGACGTTCGAGCTGTGCCAGTCGATCGTCGCGGCGGGCGGGACGATTGCGAACGTCGGCGTGCACGGGGTCAAGGCCGACCTGCACCTCGAAGCGCTCTGGGACCGCAACATCACGATCACGACGCGCCTCGTCGATACGGTCAGCACGCCGATGCTGCTCAAGACTGTGCGGTCGGGCCGGCTCGATCCCAACAAGCTGATCACCCACCGCTTTCGCTTGGACGACATCATGAACGCCTACGAGACCTTCGGCCACGCCGCCGATACGCATGCGTTGAAGGTCATCATCGAGGCGTCCGGGTGAGTTGTATCCCAAACGGTAGGTCTGTGCTCACGCCAAGCCGGAACGAGCAGTACACTCGGTCTATTGCCACGCTTCATGCTTGGCTAGAACGATCGTCCAGTGACGAGTTTCGCTTTGTTCATTGCCGCGCATCTGCATGGCGTCTCGTGCCGCAGATCTGACTGGCGGCTTGCCGCCACGACCAGGCTTTGGAGGGAATGATGGAAACCATGAAGCCCGACTCGGCTACCGCTTCGCTCGACCGTCCGACAGTTGATCACTTCCGCTTCCATCGTCCTCACGCGCACCTTGCTTCCGCGTTTGGCAACGACACCTTCGCGCTCAAGGCGGAAGCCTTTGCGCGTTTTTTCGGAACGCCCCTTTTCCTGGGCACGCAGACAGCCATTGTCGCTATCTGGATCAGCGTCAACGTCCTCGGTCTTACAAGGTTCGACGTCTATCCATTTATTCTGCTCAATCTGGCATTCAGTCTCCAGGCAGCGTATGCAGCGCCGCTCATCCTGCTAGCCCAGACGCGACAGGCAGCACGCGACACAGTGCACGCCGAGGCTGACGCACAACACAGAGAGGCGCTTGCTGTCGCGAACGAGCAGCGGCAGGAGATCGCAGCCCAGAACGCGGTACAACTGCTGGAGCTGCTGCAGCGAAACACGGAGTTGACAGAACTTGCTCAGAAGTTAATTCAGCGGGTAGAGACTCTGACCGCCGAGTTGCACGAGAAGCTCGTGCAACGAGATTCGGCGCCGTAATATGGTGTGGTGTTGCGCGGGTTCTAGCCGAGCGCATTCTCGGGAGCACTCCGGTACGCGCGGCTGTGGATCCCCCGTCCACCACGCCACACCGACAAGGCAAATCAGGCGGTATGGTCAGAGTGCGAAGAGCTGGGGATAGTAATGGTATGGCGCTGGATCAATCTAACACCACGCAACGGTGGTGTCGATCTGATTCCAACGTTCAGTCCACGGGACGCACGTTGAGCTGGTGCTAACGGCCATCTCCGGACGTCTGTCCGCGCCTTTACGGGGGCATTCAAATGTTGGCTCGGCGCCAGACAGCGGTCCCTCCTGCGCAGAACATGTCAGTCGCGTTTCCGGCCAGCACTCAACGCACGACCATTCTCGCCACGGCTACCCCGTCGACGTGGCAATCGTGCAGAGGAGCTTCGTGCATCTTCACCGCGCCCGCGCAGCAAGGCGCGCAATCATCCGATCAGCCATCGCGCGGTCGATGACTTCGAATGAGCGGCTCGCGCGCTCATAGGCATACATGTCGCCAGTCGCGATGTCAAACCACCAGCCGCTCAACACCAGCGCGCCCGCAGTGACCTGCTGGTGAACGATCGGGTATGTCATCAGATGCTCAAGCTGCACAAGTACGTTGAGTTGCGACAATTGATCGTGCGGTTTCAGCTTGTCATTGAGCGGACCTTCGTGTTCGAGGCGAAACGCCGCGTTGTTCGCGTGGTACAGCCATTTATCGAGGTTCGGCGCTTTTAGCTTGGCGTTGCGCGTATATACGGCTTTCATCGCACCGCACTCGGAATGCCCGCACACAACAATATTCGCGACCTTCAACACCAGCACTGCGTACTCGATCGCGCTTGCCTCGGAAAGATCACCGGTAGAGACCCCTTCCGCAGTGGCCGGTGGTATCAGGTTCCCGACGTTGCGCATCGTGAACAGATCGCCCGGATGGGTCGAGGCAAGCAGGTCCGGCACAACCCGGCTGTCCGAGCACGTGATGAAGAGCGCATCAGGCGTCTGCGCGAGCGCAAGTTCGCTGAACTGCTTCGCGTAGTGCGGCAGCATTTTCTCGCGGAATTCAACAATCCCCATTATCAGTTTGTCCACGGTTTTGCCTCCTAAAGGGCTAGTCGCTTGCCGTCGAGCCTGCCGAACCTCCAAGCCCTTGCGAGTCGGGAATACGGGCTAACGCCAGGTCCTCCGGAAATGGGTGCGTCGAGACGATCGCGCGATCGAGCAGGGTCAGCTCGACGCGCAACGCGTCATGACGATGTTCCGGCAGGCTCTGGATTAGATTTTCTATCGCCGCGCGCAGCCGCCGCGCGATTTGAATGCTGCCCGCGCCGTACTGTCGTATCTCGCGAAAACTGATATGTACGAAGTCTTCCCAATTGGGCGTCCGCAAGATCACGCGTACCCGCCCCGACCTATCCGCCATCTCTTCAATGTGAAGAGACCGCTTGCCTACCACGCGCAATAGTCGGTGCAACTGGTCGATCGCAAGCACGGCCGTCGTCGGATCGTTGATCGCCGCGGACAACGCTTTTAGCGCTATATCGACCAGGATGCGAAACGCGAACATAGGGTCCTGCTCCATCGTGCGTTCCGTCCCGAAAGCGACCAGTGTGCGGAGCCTGCTCTCATCGATGGCGCCACAGTTCCCGTACAAATAGAATAAGGGTTCGTCCACCGCAACGAAATCACCGACTTGCGGCACGAATTCGATAACTGAGCCAGTGCGCCGCGCCTTGGCCACCAGCCTTTCCAGGTTCACGGCCAGAACGATGCCAGATTTGCCGCTGTGACGAACAATGCGATCAGGTGCGCCTCGTTCGTTGTCGCGTTCCGGCGAGGTAGTTGCACCCCTAGTCAGAGCGGGATAAACGCTCTCTATGACCGCCAGCCCGTGCTTCCCAACGCCTGCTACCAAGCTTACGGGACGCAGAGATTTCGCGGCGTAGTCAATCAGGAAAAGGAACGCGACGACGGAAGCGAATCCGAATAGCGCTGCGATAAACACTTGAAGCTGGTGTACCTCATTCTCACCCATCCAGCCCAGCGTTCTATCGGCGAACAGCATTGTGAAGACGAACAATCCCGAGATGCTACGGATGATGTTATCGCGCAGCAGGGTCGTCGCGATGATTCGCGGAGTGTACTGCCCGCCGGCGATCTGGATTGCGACGAGCAGCGAACCGAACGTAAAAACCAGAAACCCCATGTCTGCGGAAACGATGTCACCCAGTAACGACCGCGCCCCAGTCATGGACAGTCCAAGAAAACCGGTTTTCGGATCAAGGATCGCTTGCCTGATCATCCACCTACCGAGCATTTCAGTCAGAGGTTTTACCACGGCATAGATCGCGACTGCGATGAGCGGCACAGTCCACAGCGAAGATCTTAGGTAGCTCTTTAAGCTGTACCAGCGATTCCAGTCCATGTTCGCTCTCTCCCTACGATCCATATTGCAGCGGGAGACCAAAGGTATTCGCGGTTCGCCAGGTGGCATGCGACGGAGGCCTCCCGACCGGGCGCGCGCACGGATGCGCTTAACCCACGTTCACTTCCCCTCCGACCGTCGTCTTGGCGTCCCGTCGGCGTTAGGCAGCGCCGCTGAAACATCCAAACCCCCCGTTTTGCATGCACGAACTGCACCGGCGCTAGGACGACACCGTCGCCCCTGTCAACGCCCGCGACATCGGAGGGCCAGCACTGCCAGCAGGTGAGTTGATCTGCCGTTCCAGTACTGTCTGATTGCGCGGGTAGGGGTCGGATTGCTTCCGCAAAGGAATCCACCGGTCATGGGGAATTCCGCTGGCGTGGACGAGGTTTACGGACAAGTGAACCTTCCCGAAATAATCAGACACCTGAACTTCCGGCCGGTCAATGAGACCTTGGTCCAACAGGTCCGTGTTTCCAAGATGGCGCCTCGATGGATTCCGGAATGACAAAGGCTGACGGCGTACGGATGCGAGCAGAGAAGCCACGCCGATCGAGGCACCGCGCCAGGGCCTCGGTCGACCCCCAAAATTTCGCTTGACACGATTTCAACGGTTTTCCTGAAACTGCGAATAACGGGGCAACGATTCGCCAGCCGACTTGATGTGTGGATGGCCGTTAAACACCTCAAAGCGGCCGTAGAGGTGACGCCGAGTTGAATGCCGGAGAGGGTCGGCTGCCGCGCGTCGTGTCAAGCTGCGAGCGGTCTGGAACTGCGGCGCAATGCATCTACGCAGTCGCCGGGACATTTGCGTCGGCTCGTCCTCGGCCACCCTTATAATCCGGCATGACTCCATTCATCT
>NZ_FCNZ02000057.1 GCF_001544495.1 Caballeronia telluris | reverse complement strand
GACCACGACTACGACGGGTGGCCCGAACACGACCGGCGGCCCGACCACGACTACGACGGGTGGCCCGAACACGACCGGTGGCCCGACCACGACCACGACGGGTGGCCCGAACACGACCGGCGGCCCGACCACGACCACAACGGGCGGCCCGACCACGACTACGACGGGTGGCCCGAACACGACCGGCGGCCCGACCACGACCACAACGGGTGGCCCGACCAGCACGAGCGGCACGAGCGGCACGACCACAACGAGTGGCACGACGCCCACGAAAGGTGACCCGACCGCGACCGGTGGCACGCCCACCACCGGCACCGGCACCGGCACCGGCACCGGCACCGGCACCGGCACCGGCACAACCACCCCCGCCCCCACCGATTCGAACACCGTCCCTGTCGTCGTGAAGAACTCCGCGGGCGAGTACGCGAACTTCCCGCAGGTCAGCGTGACGCTGTGCCCGCCGGGCGCGACGGGTTCGTCCCAGTGCGTGACGATCGACAAAATGCTGCTCGACACCGGCTCCTACGGGGTGCGAGTCGTGGCCTCGGCGCTCGGTTCGGCGCTCACGCAGAGTCTGCCCGCGCAAACGGGCGCAGTCGGCGATTCGACCTCCACGGCGCCCATCGCCGAATGCACGCTGTTCGCATCGGGCTACACGTGGGGCGCGATCAAGCTCGCCGACGTGAAGATCGGCGACAAGAAGGCCGCGAGCCTGCCGATCCAGGTCATGGGCGACGGCGGCTTTGCCACGCCTTCGGACTGCTCGTCGCGAGGCGGCCAGGACCTGAGTTCGGTGGCGCAGCTTGGGGCGAACGGCATCCTCGGCGTGGGACCGTTGCCGCAGGATTACCCGCCCGCCGCCACGCAGGTGTTGCCGGCAACCTATTACATGTGCCCGACGTCGTCGGGATGCGTGAATGCCAGCGTGCCGCTCGGCAAGCAGGTGGCGAACCCGGTGTCCGCATTCGCCACCGACAACAACGGCATCGTCGTCCAGTTGCCGGCGGTCGACGCTGGCGGCTCACCGACCGTGACGGGCCAGCTCATCTTCGGCGTCGGCACGCGAGCAAACAATACGCTCGCGTCCGGAGCGAACATCGCGCCGCTTTCAGCCAATGCCCGGCTGACGACGACCTACGGCACGACGCGCTATACGAACAGCTTTATCGACACCGGCTCGAACGGCATCTTCTTCCCTGATTCGACGATCGCCCAGTACAACTCGTGGTACACCCCCGGGGCACCGTTGGCACTGAACGCGTCGATTTCGTCGACGGGCAGCGCGACGATTCCCGTGTCGTTCTCTGTCGCCAATGCGCTTACGCTGTTGTCGAGCGGCAATGCAGCGTTAGGCAATATCGCTGCCTATTCTTCCGGTGTCTTCGCATGGGGCTTGCCGTTCTTCTATGGCCGCAGCGTGTTCATCGTCATGAAAGGCTCGACCGCCAATGCGCAGCCGGGTCCGTTCATCGCCTTCTGAGGCGCCTTGACGCCCGCTTGCCGGCCGAGCCGGTGAGCGGGCAGGATTTCTGCTGTAATGGCCGGCAATACCCGATCGAAGGATATTCGACATGGCCATGACCACACACTACGCAACCTCCGAGCCGCCGCGCGCCGACATCGACGACCTCGCCGGCCCGACCGTCGTCGAATTCGGCACCGGCTGGTGCGGTTTCTGCCGCGCGGCGCAAC
Source organism: Caballeronia telluris (assembly GCF_001544495.1). Lineage (GTDB taxonomy): Bacteria > Pseudomonadota > Gammaproteobacteria > Burkholderiales > Burkholderiaceae > Caballeronia > Caballeronia telluris. The sequence continues at coordinate 13,248 of NZ_FCNZ02000057.1, read as the reverse complement.
CGCTGATCGCGCAGGCTTTCCACGATCATCCCGACGTGCGCCATCTGAAAATCGAGGATGGCAGCGGCCGCCCGCTCGGCCGCTCGTTCCGGGTCAAACTCTGGCCGACGCTCGTCTTCATGCTCGACGGAAAGGAAGTCGCGCGCCTCGTGCGTCCCGGCGACGCGTCCGAAATCCGCGACGCGCTCTCGCTCATCGACGAACCGCTCTCCCACTGACCGACGCCGCGCTCCTTCAAAAGGCGTAAGGGTTATCTCGAATACGCCGCCGGAGGTTCAAACTTGTATGATGACCCGATCACCTAACAAACGACGGCGCATCGCATGTTCGAGAAAATCCCGGCGCGGGCGCTGAGCGACACGGTCGCGCAGCAACTGCAAAAGCAGATCGAAAAAGGCAGCTTCGTCAAAAGCGGCAAGCTGCCGACCGAAGCCGTGCTCGCGCAGGAGTTCGGCGTAAGCCGAACCGTGATCCGCGAGGCGATCTCGCGCCTGAAGAACGAAGGCATGGTCGAGCCGCGTCAAGGCAGCGGCGTGTTCGTCGTGGAGCGCGCGGGCATCCGGCCGCTGCGCATCGACTACGCGCAGGCCGTCGAGCCGGGCTCCGTCGTGCAGATCCTCGCGCTGCGGCGCGCCATCGAGGCGGAAGTGGCGTCCGAAGCCGCAATGCGCCGCACCGACACGCAGATGGCCGCCATCGACGCCGCGCTCACGAAGATCGAAGCGGCCGTCGCGGACGGCGAGGACGGCGTCGCGGAAGACGTCGCGTTCCACCGCGCGATCGCGAACGCCACGGGCAACCCTTACTTCCTGAAAACGCTCACCTTCCTGAATCAGTACCTGGAAGCCGGCACGATCGTCACACGCAAGAACGAAGCGCTGCGCGAGGATTTCTCGCGGCAGGTCAAGGAAGAGCACGCGGCCATCGCCGCCGCGATCCGCGCAGGCGATCCGATGGCGGCGCGCAATGCCGCCCAGACCCATCTCTACAACGCCGCTCGCCGCCTGGCCGAAGCCGGCATCCGCTAACGCTCGATCAACAAGAGAAACGACATGTCCAGAAATGTAGGAGTCATCGGCCTGGGCGCAATGGGCCTGGGCGTCGCGCGCTCGCTGTTGCGCGCCGGTTTCGCGGTCCACGCGTGCGACGTCCGCGCGCAGGTGCTCGAAGCGCTCGCGGCCGAAGGCGGCATCGCGTGCGCGACGCCCGCCGAACTCGGCGGCAAGTGCGACGTGGTCGTGACCGTCGTCGTCAACGCGGCGCAGACGGAGACCGTGCTGTTCGGCGAGTCCGGCGCGGTGTCGTCGATGAAACCGGGCGGCGTGATTCTCGCCTGCGCGACGGTGTCGCCGGCGTTCGCGATCGACCTCGGCAAACGCGTCGAAGCCGCCGGCCTGCAACTGCTCGACGCGCCGCTGTCCGGCGGCGCGGCGCGCGCGGCGTCGGGCGAAATGACGATGATGACGTCCGGCCCGGCCGCCGCGTACGCCGCGTGCGAGGACGTGCTCGACGCCATCGCGGGCAAGGTCTACCGCCTCGGCGACGCGCACGGCGCGGGCTCGAAGGTGAAGATCATCAACCAGCTGCTTGCGGGCGTGCACATCGCGGCCGCTGCCGAAGCGATGGCGCTCGGCCTGCGCGAAGGCGTCGATCCGGACGCGCTCTACGACGTCATCACGCACAGCGCGGGCAACTCGTGGATGTTCGAGAACCGCGTGCCGCACATCCTCGCGGGCGACTACACGCCGCTTTCCGCCGTCGATATCTTCGTGAAGGACCTGGGACTCGTGCTCGATACCGCGCGCACGTCGAAATTCCCGTTGCCGCTGTCGGCGGCGGCGCATCAGATGTTCATGATGGCGTCGACGGCCGGCCACGGCGGCGAGGACGATTCCGCCGTCATCAAGATTTTCCCGGGCATCGACGTTCCGAAGGGAGATAAAAAATGACGAAAGCGCTGCTAGGCTGTATCGCCGACGATTTCACCGGCGCCACCGATCTCGCCAACATGCTCGTGCGCGGCGGCATGCGCACGGTGCAGACGATCGGCGTGCCTTCTGGCGCGGCGGGCACCGAAATCGAAGCCGACGCGCTCGTCGTCGCGTTGAAATCGCGGACGATTGCCGCCGATGAAGCGGTCGCGCAATCGCTCGAAGCGCTCGAATGGCTGCGCGCGCAGGGCTGCACGCAGTTTCTCTTCAAATACTGCTCGACCTTCGATTCCACCGAGAAGGGCAACATCGGCCCGGTCGCGGACGCGCTGCTCGACGCGCTGAAGGACGATTTCACGATCGCCTGCCCGGCGTTTCCGGAAAACGGCCGCACGATCTTTCGCGGCAACCTGTTCGTCGGCGACGTGCTGCTGAACGAGTCGGGCATGGAGAACCATCCGCTCACGCCGATGACCGATCCGAACCTCGTGCGCGTATTGCAGCGTCAGACGAAGTCGAAAGTCGGGCTGATCCGCTACGACACGATCGCGAAGGGCGCCGACGCCGTGCGCGAAAAGATCGCGGCGCTGCGCGCGGAAGGCGTGCGTCTCGCCATCGCGGACGCCGTGTCCGACGCCGATCTCTACGTGCTGGGCGAAGCGTGTTCGGACTTGAAGCTCATCACGGGCGGTTCGGGCATCGCGCTCGGCTTGCCGAAGAACTTCGGCCAGCTCGCCGACGCCGCTCACGCCAGCGACCTGCCGAGAATCGAAGGCAAGTCGGTCGTGCTGGCGGGCAGCGCATCGAAGGCGACCAACGCGCAGGTCGCGGAATGGCTCGCGTCGAAGCCGGGCTTTCGCATCGATCCGATGGCGCTTTCGCGCGGCGAGCCGGTCGTCGATCAGGCGATCGCGTTCGCGAAACAGCACGGCGATCAACCCGTGCTGATCTACGCGACCTCTTCGCCCGACGAAGTGAAGGCGGTGCAAAAGGAACTGGGCGTCGAAAAGGCGGGGCATCTGGTCGAAGCGGCGCTCGCGTCGATTGCGCGCGGCTTGCGCGAACTCGGCTACGCCAAGTTCGTCGTCGCGGGCGGCGAGACGTCGGGCTCGGTCGTGCAGGCGCTCGATGTCCGCTCGCTGCGCATCGGACCGCAAATCGACCCGGGCGTGCCGGCGACGCAATCCATCGGCGCAAGCAGGCAGGAAGCGCCGCTCGCGCTCGCGCTGAAGTCAGGCAATTTCGGCACCGTCGACTTTTTCGCGAAGGCGCTGAAGGCGCTCGACGGAGGCGCGTGAGCATGGCCGACCACGAAAACCGCATCCGCGAGGAAATCTGCGTGACGGGCGCGAGCCTGTATCAGCGCGGCTATACGGTCGGCAGCGCGGGCAACATCAGCGCGCGTCTCGACGACGGCTGGCTCATCACCCCGACCGACGTCTGCCTCGGGCGCCTCGATCCCGCAGAAATCGCCAAGGTCGATCACGCGGGCAATCACGTGTCGGGCGCGCGGCCCTCGAAGACGCTCGCGCTGCATCGGCGGATCTACGAGAACAACGCCGAGGCGCGCGGCGTCGTCCATACGCATTCGACGCATCTCGTCGCGCTGACGCTCGCGGGCGTCTGGCGCGAAAGCGACGTGCTGCCGCCGATCACGCCGTATTACGTGATGAAGGTCGGCCACGTGCCGCTCATCCGCTACCGCAAGCCGGGCGATCCGGCCGTCGCGGAAGAAGTCGCGGCGCTCGCATCGAAGGTGCGCGGCGTCTTGCTGGAACGGCTCGGGCCGGTCGTCTGGGAGCGATCGGTGTCGCAGGCGTCCTACGCGCTCGAAGAGCTGGAAGAAACCGCGCGGCTGTGGCTCATGTCCACGCCGCGTCCCGAGCCGCTCGAAGAAGCGGCCATCGAAGACCTGCGCGCCACCTTCAACGCGCGCTGGTAAGTCACGCGTCACGATTTCTTTCCTGGAGACACACCCGATGAGCCTTGACCAAGCGCTGCCGCGAGGCACGCGCGCGACCGACGTCGCGCTGCCCGACGCCGAAGAGACCAAACGCACTTACTCGAAAGTGTTCTGGCGCATCGTGCCGTTCCTGATGCTGTGCTACGTGGTCGCCTATCTGGACCGCGTGAACGTCGGCTTTGCGAAGCTGCAGATGTCGCAGGACCTCGCGTTCAGCGAAACGGTGTTCGGCCTCGGCGCCGGCATCTTCTTCCTCGGCTACTTCCTGTTCGAATTGCCGAGCAACATGCTGATGCACAAGATCGGCGCGCGTATCTGGATCGCGCGGATCATGATCACGTGGGGCCTGCTTTCGGCCGCGTTCGTGTTCGTCCAGACGCCGACGCAGTTCTACGTGCTGCGCTTTCTGCTCGGGCTTGCCGAAGCGGGCTTTTATCCGGGCGTGATTCTCTATCTCACGTACTGGTTCCCGTCGCATCGGCGCGCGAAGATCGTCGCGGTGTTCATGTCGGCGATTCCGGTGTCGGGCATTTTCGGCAATCCGCTCTCGGGCTGGATCATGCAGTCGTTCGCGGGCCACAAGGGTTTTGCCGGCTGGCAGTGGATGTTCCTGATCGAGGCGATTCCGGCCGTGCTCGTTGGCATCGCGACAATCCTCTATCTCGACAACAACATCCGCAGCGCGAAATGGCTGACGGAGCGCGAAAAGCGCCTGCTCGAAGACGAAATCGCCGCGCAGCCGCAACACGCCGACGACGGCAAGAAACACTCGCTCGCCGCCGTTTTCGCCGACAAGCGCATGTGGTGGATGTCGCTGATCTATTTTGCGTTCGTGACCGGCCAGTACGGCCTGACGTTCTGGATGCCGACCTTCATCAAGTCGACGGGCGTCTCGGGCGCATTCAACATCGGCTTGCTCTCCGCGATTCCGTTTCTCGTCGCGATCGTTGTGATGAACGTGCTCGGCCACAGCGCCGACAAGCATCGCGAGCGCCGCTGGCATCTGATCGTGCCGGCGCTGGCGGCGGCGGTCGGCTTTTCGATCGCGGCTTCGTTCGCGGGCAACACGGTGGTGTCGATCATCGCGCTGTCGCTCGCAGCGGCGGGCGTGCTGACTTGCGCGCCGCTCTTCTGGTCGCTGCCGACGGCGTTCATGTCGGGCGCGGCCGCCGCTGCCGGCATCGCGATCATCAACTCGATCGGCAATCTGGCCGGTTTCGCGAGCCCGTACATGATCGGCTACCTGAAGGACTTGACGCACAGCACCGCTACCGGCATGTACGTGCTCGCGGGTATGCTGGTGATCGGCGCGATCGCCGTTTTCCTGACGCCCGCGAAGCTGGTGAATCGCTGAGCGCAGCCCAACCCAACCAGGAGATGCAATGCCCCGCTTGGCCGCCAATCTCACGATGATGTACAACGAGCACGCGTTTCTCGACCGTTTCGCCGCCGCGGCGAAAGACGGCTTCAAGGGCGTCGAGTTCCTGTTCCCCTACGAATTCCCCGCCGCCGACATCCGCGCGCGCCTCGACGAACACGGCCTCACGCAAGCGCTTTTCAACGCGCCGCCCGGCGACTGGGCGGCGGGCGAGCGCGGGATCGCGTCGCTGCCGGGCCGCGAGGACGAGTTCCGCGCGAGCGTCGAAAAGGGACTCGAATACGCCGCCGTGCTCGGCAACCAGAAGCTGCACGTCATGGCCGGCCTCATCGCGCCGGAGCAATCGCGCGAGCAGCATCGCGCGGTCTATCTGAAGAATCTGGAATTCGCCGCGAAGGCCGCGCAGTCGGCGGGAATCGGCGTCGTGATCGAGCCGATCAACACGCGCGACATTCCCGGCTTCTTCCTGAATCGCCAGGACGACGCGCAGTCGATCTGCGACGAAGTCGGCGCGCCGAACCTGCAGGTGCAGTTCGACCTGTATCACTGCCAGATCGTCGAAGGCGATCTCGCGGTGAAGTTGAAGCGCGACATGAAGCGGCCGAACGCGGGCATCGGCCATATCCAGGTGGCGGGCGTGCCGGAGCGGCACGAGCCGGACATCGGCGAGGTGAACTACCCGTACCTGTTCGACCTGATCGATTCGCTCGGCTACGACGGCTGGATCGGCTGCGAATACCGTCCGCGCGCCGGCACCTCCGAAGGCCTCGGCTGGGCCAAACCGTACCTCCAAAATACCTGAACACGATCATGAAAATCCTGATTACCGGCGGCGCCGGCTTCCTCGGACAGCGTCTCGCGCGCCGTCTTCTCGAACGCGGCGAACTGAACGGCACGCCGATCACGGAACTCGTGCTGCTCGACGTGGTACGTCCCGCCGATTTCGGCGATAAGCGCGTTCGCGCCGAAACCGGCGACATCGCGGATCGCGCCGTGCTGGAGCGCGCCATCGACACCGACACGCAAGCCATCTTCCACCTTGCCGCGATCGTGAGCGGCCAGGCGGAAGCCGATTTCGAACTCGGCATGCGCATCAATCTGGACGCGTCGCGCCTGCTGCTCGACGTGTGCCGCGCGCGCGGCCACGCGCCGCGCGTGCTCTTCACGAGTTCGGTCGCGGTCTACGGCGGCACGCTGCCCGACGTCGTGCAGGACGACACCGCGCTCAATCCGCAATCGTCGTATGGAACGCAAAAGGCGATCGCGGAACTGCTGCTGTCGGATTACTCGCGGCGCGGCTTCGTCGATGGCCGCGTGCTGCGCCTGCCGACGATCAGCGTGCGGCCGGGCAAGCCGAACGCGGCGGCGTCGTCGTTTGCGAGCGGGATCATCCGCGAGCCGCTGAACGGCGAGCGCGCCGTCTGCCCGGTCGACGGCAAGACGCGTCTGTGGCTCTTGTCACCGAAAAGCGCGATCGAAATCCTGATCGCGGGCCTCGAAATCGACCGCGCGGCGTTCGGCAACCGGCCGGTCGTGAATATGCCGGGGCTGTCGGTGAGCGTCGACGAAATGGTCGCCGCGCTGCGCGAAGTCGCGGGCGACGAAGCGGTCGCGCGCATCGACTGGCAGCCGGAGGAGCGTATCGAGAAGATCGTCGGAAGCTGGCCGGGCGCGTGGGACACCGCGCGCGCGACGCAACTCGGCCTGCAAGGCGACAAGAATTTCGCGGATGTGATCCGGGCGTATATCGCCGACGAACGTCCTCAGTAAGCTTTCACTCCACACGGCGCCGCCGTCCGCGCGGCGCCGATCCCCCCATCCGGGCGGGCGACCGTTTTATTAATCCGCGCTACACTCATCTCTTTAATGTGACGAAGCCGGCTCGGAGCCAGTCTGCATCGGCGCGTGAGGTCGATCCGCGTTTTCGCACATATCCCAAATAGTTCCTTTCGTCATCCTTGGCAGACGCCATTTCGCGTGCGGGAGACTTCCATGCTGCTGCATGACCTCGTCGATCGGTTCGGCCCGGCGATCGTCTTCGTCAACGTAATGGGCGCGGCGCTCGGGCTGCCCGTGCCCGCGATGCCGACGCTGATCGTCGTCGGCGCGTCCGTCGAGGTGATGTCGCTGCACGGCGGCGGCGTGATGCTGCCGCTGCTCGGCATGCTGGCGCTCGCGGTGGCGGGCGGCGTGCTCGGCGATCTCGTCTGGTTCCAGGGCGGCCGGCGCTACGGCGACCGCACGCTCAAGACGATCTGCAAGCTTTCGCTGTCGCGCGATACCTGCGTCAAGAAGACCGAGCGCTTTTTCGGCCGCTGGGGCGTGCGCGTGCTGCTCGTCGCGAAATTCATTCCGGGGCTCTCGCTCGTCTCCGTGCCGCTCGCGGGCGCGATGGGCGTGCGTCTGCGCAGCTTCATCGCGCACGACGGCGCCGGCATCGCGCTGTGGGCCGCCCTCGGGCTCGCGCTCGGCGTCGTGTTCGCGGCGGAACTCGAAATGCTGTTCGCGTTGATCGCGCGGCTCGGCCGGCAGGCGATCATGGTCGTCGCGATTGCGCTCGCGGCGTACATCGCCTACCGCTGGTGGCGTCGGCGCGCGCTGATGGCGACGCTGGAGGCGGCGCGCCTGTCCGTCGACGAGCTCTATGCGCTGATGAACGACCGGCCGCTGCCGACCATCTTCGATATCCGTTCGCGCGAAAAGCGCATGCTCGATCCGTTCGTGATTCCCGGCTCGGTGTTCGCGGACGAACGCGAATTGCAAAAGATCATCGCGGAATACGATCCGGCGCAGAAGATCGTCATCTATTGCTCGTGCCCGAACGAGGTGTCGGCGGCGTGGATGGCGAAGACGCTGCGCAACGCGGGTTTCCGCGACGTCGTGCCGCTCACCGGCGGACTCGATGCCTGGCGGCTCGCCGGCTTCGAAGTTTCGCGGCTGACCGAATTCGGCGAAGACCCGGTGATGACCGACGACGTCGGCGAAATGGCCGCGATGTGCCCGTGGCCGGTGAAGTCGGCGGGCCATGCCGCATCCTTGCAAGAAGCTGGTTTTCCACATGGAGATCGCGCATGAGTACAGGTATGGGCGAGCCGTCGACACCGTTTCAACCCGGCGTGATGGCGTGGAGCCCGCGCGCCACGCCGCAGGAAGATCCGAACGTGATGCCGACGGGCGTCGGCTCTGCGCCCGCCGCGAGCGGAGGCGAGGACGCGCCGTTCTCGCCGCTGCAGACGCGCGCGCACCAGATGTTCCCGACGCTCTCCGACAGCGAAGTCGAGCGCATGCGCCGCTTCGGCACGGTCGAGCGCTGGCGGGCCGGCGACACGATGTTCCGCATGGGCGACGTCGGGCGCGGCATGGTGGTCGTGCTGTCGGGGCGCGTGCGGATCAACCGGCGCGATGCGCTCGGCAACGTGCACCTGATCATCGACCAGACGCCGGGCCACTTTCTCGCGGAGATCGCGCAACTGTCGGGCAAGCCGTGTCTCGTCGACGGTTACGCGCTGGAAGACGTCGAAGGCATCGTGATTCCGCCGGAACGGCTGCGGGCGCTGATCATCGCTGAAGCGGAACTTGGCGAGCGCATCATGCGCGCGCTGATCCTGCGGCGCGTCGGGCTGATCGAAAAGGGCAGCGGGCCGGTGCTGCTCGGGAAGTCCGACGACGGCAAGCTCGTCGCGCTGCAAGGGTTCCTGCGCCGCAACGGCTATCCGCACACGGTGATCGACGCCTGCGCCGATCCCGACGCGATCGCGCTGCTCGAACGCATTTCGGCGTCGAAGGCGGATTTTCCGTTGGTGATTTGCCCCGACGGCACGGTGCTGCGCTCGCCCGACGAAAACCAGGTCGCGACACAACTCGGCTGGCTGCCCGAATTCGACGAGGCGCATATCTACGATGTCGCGGTCGTCGGCGCGGGGCCGGCGGGACTGGCGACGGCGGTGTACGCGGCGTCGGAAGGGCTCTCGGTCGCGGTGTTCGACTGCCGCGCGCCGGGCGGACAGGCGGGCGCCAGTTCACGCATCGAAAATTATCTCGGCTTTCCGACCGGCATCTCCGGACAGGCGCTCGCGGGGCGCGCGTTCGTGCAGGCGCAGAAGTTCGGCGCCCACATCGCGATTCCGTGCGAAATCAAGGCGCTGCATTGCGACCGCTCGCCGATCCAGGTCGAGCTCGCGAGCGGCACGGTCGTCTCGACGCGCACGGTGGTGATCGCGAGCGGCGCGGCGTACCGGCGGCCCGCCATCGACGGGCTCGAACGCTTCGAAGGGCGCGGCACGTACTACTGGGCGTCGCCCGTGGAAGCGAAGCTCTGCAAGGACGCGGACGTGGTGCTCGTCGGCGGCGGCAATTCGGCGGGGCAGGCCGCGGTGTATCTCGCGTCGCATTGCGCGCACGTGCACATCCTTCTTCGCAACCGGGGACTGGCGGCGAGCATGTCGCGCTATCTCGTCGACCGCATTGCGTCGCTGCCGAACGTGACGGTGCATACGCGCACGGAAATCTCGTCGCTCGACGGCGACGAACGCGGACTCACGACGGTCAATTGCAAGAGCGCCGAGGGGCCGGTCACGTTTGCGGCGCGGCATCTCTTTCTCTTCACCGGCGCCGATCCGAATACCTCGTGGCTCGGCGGCTGCAACGTGAGCGTCGACGACAAGGGTTTCGTGTTGACCGGGCCGGAAGCGCACGAAGGGCAGGCGCCGGGCGCGCCGGGACTGGAGACGAGCGTGCCGGGCGTCTTCGCCATCGGCGACGTGCGATCGGCATCGACGAAACGCGTCGCGGCCGCGGTCGGAGAGGGCGCGGCGGTGGTCGCGCAGATTCACGGGCTGCTGGCGGTTCAGCAGGAACTTGCGGTCGGAGCGGGGTGCAGCGCGCGGCGGGGGTAATCGCCTGGCGTTTCCATGAGCGCCCCGCGTTTGCCGGGCGCTCATGCTTTCAATGGTGATAGCGGTATTCCTGCGTATAGCCGCCGTAACCGTATGACGCTGCTCGCACGTCCTGCACGTAGATGTAGCTCTCCTCATGCAGATTCCCTAGGATGCGCTCGAAGCCTTCGAATGCTTCCTTGATATAGCGTGCCTTTTCGTCCTTGGTATTCGTTTCGTCGGTGATCTTGATGTCGAAGTAGAAGCTGTTCTTGTTCTGCTCGCTCAACAGCTTGCCGCCGACGACCCAGCTATCGCGATCCACGAAGTCGATCGCGATGGCCGTCACTTCGCGCTTCTTCCCGAGTATGCGCGTGGTGAGATCGAGCAGCAGATCCGATATTTCGTGCGTCAGTTCGGGTGTCTTCTTCGCGCTGACTTTCACATTGAGAATAGGCATGACAGGCTCCTTGGCGATGTAGTTAGCTATGCAACTATATGAACAAAAAAATCAGTCGATCAGCGAGCGGATATTTTTCAACTTCGATACCGAGTCTTCGAAATGGGCGGCACCGAGTTTTTTCCTCAGGCGTTTGGTGACTTCGGCGCTTGCCGCATTCAGGCCATCCTTCATCGATTCGCCGAGCGCGGTGGGATGAATGGCGGATTCGCGGCCGTCACGATCCGTCGACCAGCGTTCGATCAACGCGAGCTTCTGCAACCCATCGAGCGAACGCGTGGCGGTCGGGCGTGAAATGGCGAGCCCCGCCGCGAGCTCGCTTTGCAGCAAGCCCGGCTTGTCCAGAATCGCGCGTAGCATGAAGCCTTGCGACGGCGTCAGGCGGAACGGCTTGAACGCCTTCGTCCACTCGCGTTCGAGAACGCGAGCCAGGGCGGTGGTGTTGAAGTAGAGGCATTGATCGAACATGAAAGTCAGCTTAGTGCAAAGTGATTTGCTATGCAACTAGTTTTGATCGGCTCATCGCGAACCTCGTTCGCCCATGTGCTCGAAGAATCGCACGGCGCGTGCGTCGCCGGTATGCGCCGAATTGATCCGCACCCACGCGCAGGTCTCGCCGTTCGGGCGATAGTAGTTGCCCGGCGCAAGCGTCACGCCGAACCTAAGCGCTTCGTCGACGAGCACCGTCGAATCGTCGATGCCCGGCACCTTCGCCCAGATGAGATTTCCGCCGCTCGGTTCGTCGAACACGTCCCAGCCGCACGACTCTAGCTGCTGCACGGCGCCGGATAGCGCATCGCGCACGCGCCGGCGCAGGCGTTCGAGATACTTGCGATACGTCCCGCGCTCCAGCAGATGCGCCGCCACGGCTTCGCTGAAGCGCGTGCCGCCAAGGCTCGTCAGCACTTTCACGTCGACGAGATTCTTGACCATCTCCGCGCTCGCCGCGAGATAGCCGATTCGCAGCGATGAGGACAGCGTCTTCGACAATCCGCCGATGTAAATCACGCGATCCAGTTGATCGAGCGATGCGAGGCGTTGCGTGGGCACAGTCTGGAAGTCGGCGTAGATGTCGTCCTCGACGATCGAAAAGCCGTATTGCTGCGCGAGTTGCAGCAGCTTGAACGCCACTTGCGGCGCGACGTTCGTCGCGGTCGGGTTCTGGAAGACCGTGTTGATGAAGAAGAGCTTCGGCTGATGGATCTTGAGCAGTGCCTCGGCCGCTTCGACGTCGGGCCCGGTCGCGAGCCGCGGCACGCCGACGAGCCGCACGCCTTGCAGCTTCAGCAGGCCGAAGAGGTTGTAGTAGCCGGGGTCCTCGACGAACACGGTATCGCCCGCCTTCAGCATGTTGCGCACGACGAGATCGAGCGCCTGGCTCGCGCCGCTCGTGATCATCACGTTCTTCAGGTCGGCGTCGATGCCGAGCAGATGCAGCCGCATCTGCACCTGATGGCGCAGATTCGCGTCGCCGTAGGGCATCGCGTAGTCGATCACGCTCGTCACGTCCATGCGCGACGCGTGGCGCACCGCCTGCGTGATGCCGTCGACATCGCGCCAGGACTCGGGAATGAAGCCGCTGGAAAGTTTGAGCGTCTCGCCGGGATAGTTGAACTGCTGCAGGATCTGGTTCGATTCCTCTTCGGCGAGTCGCGGATCGCAGCGGCCGTTTCCCCGCTCCGCTTCCTCGACATGCCCCGCGACATAGAACCCGGAGCCGTGCTTCGGCTGGATCAGTCCGCGCGACGCGAGCCGGTCATACGCTTCGATCACTGGGAAGCGGCTGATCTTCTGGTCGGCGGCGAGCTGGCGAATCGACGGCAGCTTCGCGCCCGCGAGCATGCGGCGCGAGCGGATTTGCGTTTCGATCTGAGTTACGAGCTGATCGGTCAGCGGAACGCCCGTTTGCGCGTCGATTTCGAATTTCATCATGATTGCCGCCCGCAAGTGTTCGCTTCGTTTGACTGAACAGTTCGGCCAAACTGTTCGGTACTGTGCATTCCCTCCATTCGAACGCATCTCAATAATGTCGTCAAGCGTTCCGTTTCGCGACGCGCTTTTCAGGAGCAGCAAAATGCGTGAAATCCGGATATACGAGCTCGACCGGCGCGATGTGCCGACTGGCTGGTTCATCGACCGTCCCCAAACGCTGAAGGTGACGCACGGCCAACTGTGGGTCACCGTCGAAGGCGAAGCCGACGACCTCTGGCTGCATGCAGGCGAATCGATCGAATTGCAGCCGTACTCGACGATTTGGGTCAGCGCGTCGGAAGAGGGTGGGCGCTTTTCGATGGCGTCGGTATCGGCGCCGCGCAAGGCCTGGCTTGATCGCGCGATCGCGTGGCTGGCGCGCCGGCCGCAGTCGGGCACGCGCGTGATGGCGTCCTGAGGCGAAACAGGCGAAAAAAAACCCGGCGCGAGGCCTAATGCCGTTCAGTTAAGGTCTCGTTTGAGGACACGAACGGTATAACGAAACGGTCGCGATTTGACGGCTCGAGCGCAACTGCGCCCGGGCCGTTTCTCATTGAGGAGCTGCTTGAGCCGCTCGCGCAAGCGGATGAGCAGCGCAGGCAGTTTGCCGTACGAGCGCGTCACGGCTGCCCAGGTCATTTCGTACTGAATGGTATGGAACGCGCGGATGA
>NZ_FCNZ02000056.1 GCF_001544495.1 Caballeronia telluris | reverse complement strand
CGCGTGCTTACCTGAACTATGTGCTGGCCCACATCGCCGATCATAAAATCAATCGCATCGACGAGCTTCTGCCATGGAGCGTGGCCGACAAGCTGCGCACGCCAGCCAGTCCGCCGACACCCAACACCTGATCGCGCAAGTCAGAATCGCCATCATGCCTCAGGCGCGCGCGCTTGGGCGAACGGCCGGCGCGAGCCGCTTACGGACATCGGCGATCTCCGGGTGAATTGACACGGCTTCGGCCAGCAAGCGACATTCCCACGCTGCGCAGCATGGCCGCTCCTCGAAGCTTGCTCATTCATTTTCGAAGGAACGCGGCATGAATAAGGATCAGACCGAAGGCATCAAGGCGCACGCGAAGGGCTGGGTCAACATGGGCGTCGACCGCTCACCGGCGACGACGACCGGACGGCCACCGGCGATGAAAGTGCCGTCGATCGTGACAATCCGAGCGATATCTCCGGCCGGCTGCGCTAAAGATCGTCGCGCGGCGTCCGTTAAGCGGTCTGAGCGCCGGCGTTTCGTCGGCGCTCGTCTTGCAACGAGACCGCGCGCCACGCGGCGAAACGATTCCACGAACATGAGCGACCCAGCAACCACTCACCGCATAAACGAAGTACAGGGCGCGCAAACCGGCTGCGCCGGATGCACAAGCCCCGAGCATGCTCTCGATCTGGCGTTCGCGTTCCAGCCTATCGTCGACGTTGGCGCTGGCCGCGCGTTCGCGCACGAGGCGTTGGTGCGCGGGCCCAACGGCGAGTCGGCGGGAAGCGTGCTGGCTCAGGTGGACGACGGCAACCGCTACCACTTCGACCAGCGCTGCCGGACTACGGCGATCGCGCAGGCCGCCGCGCTGAACATGGAGGGTCTGCTCTCGATCAATTTCATGCCAAATGCCGTCTATCGTCCCGAAGCATGCATCCGCAGCACTTTCGAAGCGGCGGAAAAACACGGCTTTCCGATCGAGCGGATTATCTTCGAGACCGTGGAGGGAGAGAACATCATCAGCCGTCCGCATCTGGTAGATATTTTCCGGGCGTACAAGGGCTTCGGCTTTCAGACCGCTATCGACGACTTCGGTGCGGGCTACTCGGGTCTGACGCTGCTCGCCGACTTCCAACCGGACCTGATCAAGCTCGACATGGAACTGGTGCGTAACATTGATATCGACTCCGTGCGCCAGCGCATCGTGAGCGGCGTTCTTGCGATGTGTCGTGACCTTGGCATTCGGGTGATCGCCGAAGGGATCGAGACACGAGGAGAGCGCGACTTTTTCGCGGCCAACGGCGTCACGTTGATGCAGGGTTATCTTTTCGCGAAGCCTGCTTTCAAGGCGGTGCCGCCGCTCTGTGCGAGCGCGATGGCGGCTTGATGGCCGTCCTTGGCGGCCTTGCGGTCGGCCACGCCCATCACGCTTCCTGTCGTATCGCTGTTCCATGAAGCGTTCGTGCTCGGCAACATCAAGGCGCGTGAGCGGATGATCGCTCAATCTGCGATCGCCGGCCCGTGGCGCGCGTGTTGATCAGAGCCGGCCACGCCGCTGAATTGATCCGGGCCACTTCATGCAGTTCGGCGACGGCGATCGGCGCGCTTGCTCGCGCTCGCTCGAAATGCGCCGACCAGCGTCGGCGGCATTCGAGACGCACCTCAGGAAACGAATGCAGATCGAGGCGCTACTGGCTCGCTGCGGCGGGGGAGCTCACCGCGGCAGCCGGCGCCGATGCCATCGGCGCCGAGGCCGCTGTATCGCTTGCTGACCCGCCGCTCGATTCCGCGCTGCGTTTGCAACTCGCTGCGAACGACATGGATGCAACTAGCGCGGTGACAACTACAATTCGCGTTGCGCAGTTCATGGCATTGCTTCCTTTGGGTTAATGGGCGCTGCATTGAGCCGTCAAGGCCCTTTGCCTTGGCCCTTGAATGGTACTTCTGTGAGCGTTGTCTGGACCGACGTGCCGCTTTCCCACGCGTTCGCCCCGGGCGCGACATCGGGCACGGGAATGTCATAGCGTTTGCGCCGGCGCTCTTCATGTGACACATTGAGGCGCTGGTCCCGCTCCTCCAGCGCTGCCTCGTTCACCTGTCCGTCTTGCGTGAAGCCCATCATCAGTTGCGGTGCGCCGTAAGGAAACTCGTCACGATCGATCTGCCACGTATGGAAGGTCTTGCCGTAAGTCGACACGAGGTCCTTGAAATAGGCGCGCTCGGCGAGCTCAGGAATCCCGGGCGCGACCAAGACGCCGGACTTCACTTCGTAATGGTGGCTATGCCAGAGGCGCTTTTCTTCCGCGGGCAACTGCCGGAAGCGTTCCTCAGAGATGATGTACTCGATTCCGATAAGGCGTGCATCGTGCCGGTTCGAATCGAAGATCACGCATTGATGCAGGTCGTGCCGCAGATGGATGCAGAAGTGATGCGCCTCGACTTGGCGGCCCATGTCGTCGGCATACATGTGGAACCCATTAAGCCACGTACTCATCGCCTCAAGGGGAAATTTGGGCTGCGTGAGGCCAGAGGCGAGATCGAGCAAGCGATGCTTTGCGGAATGACCTTCTCCGACATTCGCCATCGCGCCTGCACGTCGCCCGATCATTACGCCCGCCGCCGCCGCGAGCCCGGCGACAACGCCAGCCGCGACAGGCGCGAATTGGCCCCGCTGATTCAGCAATCTACGTCGCGTCCCCATGAACGTCTCCTTTTGCCCGGCTCGCACCATTTTTCAGCAATTGCGTACCGCTGTAACCGAGGCATCGCGTTTGCTGGAGTGGCCTGCATGCTGACCGGCGGCGCCTATCGCTTCGCAGCGTGGCGATCGCAGTGGTCGGTACCTTCCCTTCTTTGAGTGCGCCCAAGAGGCACCAGGAGTTCATCATGAGCACGTCCTCGAAGCCCCGCAAATCCAGTGAATCGCGGGAAGCCGGCGAACAACCGGACAACGCAAACGCCAATGGCGACGACACCTTTACGACCGACATCTCCGAAACAGACGACGATGGCACGACCGTGCGCGAGGCCGAGGTGAGGTCGGATGATCTGTCCGAAGCGAAGCCTGGCGAAGGCGGTAAGTCCTGAGCAATGGCGGACCTCGGCCTGTAAGACGACTTCACGCCTGGCATGGAGTCCTCCGACATCATCGGTGACGAATTCATGGGCGAGGTCGTCGCGGTCGGCAATGGCACCGTAAAGCTTCCAGCGAAACTTAGCCCCGCCGGAGCGGGGCTTGATCAAATACGTCGTCTAGGACACCGATGCGTAGCCACGACCTGTCTAATCAGGCCTCGGAGTCCGGCTTGCTCGTCGGATGACCGTTTTTCGACCCTGGTTCGACGTCTGGGTCGAGTTGATCGTGTTCGGGCTGATACGGTCCCTGCTCAGGATGGTCCTTCCCCTTCGGAACGAGCGACGCGTCTATGCTGCCAT
This sequence comes from Caballeronia telluris, assembly GCF_001544495.1. Lineage (GTDB taxonomy): Bacteria > Pseudomonadota > Gammaproteobacteria > Burkholderiales > Burkholderiaceae > Caballeronia > Caballeronia telluris. Next base: position 11,937 of record NZ_FCNZ02000056.1, on the reverse strand, counting down.
GCTCCTTTTGCTCGATGGTGCCGTCGGGGTTCTGGGTTACGTCGCCAGCGCCTGTTGCTCCCCGACGCTTGTCAGCGCGTTCTACTGGATCAGACGGCTCGGGCTTCATGATTTCTCCGCGGTTAGTTGGTGTATCAACGCAGAGCAACCGGAATGCCTGTCGAAAACCATTGCTCTGCATTCTCGATGCAACGCTCACTGCCGCCGCGCAGAAGGACAATATGAAGCGCGCAATACTCAAGGTAGGCCTTTCGTTAAGCGACCGCAATCCAAATCAAGGAGGGATACCATTGTCTGGGTCTCTTTTGTGGTTGCGGCTCATTGTCGACGACGCTACTACCTGAAAATGCATGCGGTAAGCTCGATAAAAGAAGCGTCCGAAGAAATTGCCCCGAGGCGAAAATAAGGACTTTGTCAGGCCAGACTTAGCCGCAGCGGGCACACCGGACTGAACATCACCGTCCGTTCGTCAGCCGTTGCAGGGGGCGACGCGGAAGCCCTTCAAAACTGGCCCATGGTGTTCGTGCCAACCTCAGCAATTCGATAGGCCTGCGCACGCGCGCGATCGGTGTCGCGCGGCAGCGTAGCGAAGGTGTCCTTGACTTCCTGCCAGAGGGCCGGCTCGAGATAGCGGGTGATGCGTGGGGCAGCGTATTTCGTGAACCCAGTCCAACGACGCCTACGTCAGATCGCAGTCATTTGTGTCTTTACAGCGGCTGTGGAGTCACTGTCAATAGAAATCTGAGAGAAGACTGCGGTAAGCCACTCCGCTATGGTTGATCAGGGACGTTCATTGCAGGAAGGAGACGACGGTGTGCAGGACATCGGCAGAGTTAATCGATCATCTGCGTGAGAAGTAAACCCTGGCGCCGTTTCGTGCGATGAATGCGCGATCTCCCTTAAATTCGCTGTGATGCGTTCATGAAATAGGCTTTGCTCAGATTAGTAGGTTGAAAACCTAGCGTAAGACTGCCAACTTCAACTTGGGTGTTAGCGTCTGGCGAAGTAAGCTCACATGCTGCATCCGTGTAAGAGCGCTTGTTTGGAGATTATGGCTACCGTGTCGCCGCAGGTGCTCGTTCCCTTAGCAGGCGGGGACTCTTGTCTTAAGCAAGGAGCAGACGAATGAAGCTGGGAATATATTGCGATTCGAGCATTAACGGCGGCCACGAAGAAATGCTCAAGCGTCTCATGCTTGCGCTCGTCGATAGCGCGAAAGTTGACACGCTACACGTGATGGTCCCGGTAACCAACGAGCCGCTTCATCGTTTCGTCAGCGAGCTGGCGCGCAGGGATCCGAAAACGCGGGTCGTCGGCCTGTCCTATACGGCCGAATCGTTGAGCGGGGATCTCCTCGCGTTTCGTCGGATGGTGCGGTCGACGGCCGTAACCTTGCGCAGGCTGGATCTCGATAAGTTGCTGATCTCACAGGGCACGATCGCGTCGGGGCTTGCAGGCCTCTTCGCGGCGCGTCTTGCAAAGGTGCTGACGGTAAGCTATCTGCCGCTCGTCCACAACGCGCCCAAGAGTACGAGCCCCTCCGACAAGATCAAATGGCTCATTAAGCGCTTGCTATACCGCATGCCTGACGAATTCCTCACGCTAAATGACCATCTTTGCAACGAGTTGCGGGCGCTCGCGCCACGCTCGCGCGCGATGACGCTTGAGAACTACGTCGATGACCGTTTCAGCCGATCGACGCTTACAAAGAGCGCGGCGCGCGTGTCACTTGGCTTGCCGGACGACGGTACGTATATTGTCGCGCATATCGGTCGGTTGAACCTTCATCAAAAGCGGCAAGATTTCCTTATGCGGGCGATAGAAAGTCATCGTGATTCTTTCAAGAGGGCGCTCGTGCTGATCATCGGGGAGGGAGAGGATGCCGATTGTTTGAAGAGCATTGTGAGTGCGAGCGCCGTTCTCACTGCCTGTGTGAGAATGCTAGGAGCCCAGGAAGACGTGCTTCCGTTCATTGTAGCGAGCGATACGCTCGTACTCCCCTCAGCATTTGAAGGCGTGCCGCTTGTGATGATCGAAGCGGTGCTCGCTCAAAGGCCAATTGTCGCGTCGCGTGTGTCGGGTCTAGATTCTTATCTACCGGATGCGTTGCTCTTTCCTGCCGACGATCAAGATGCATTCGTGGCGCGGATATTTGCCGCACGAGACGTGCGCATCGACGAGCTATCGCAGGACTTTCGGCGACGCTTCTCGCGCGAAGCGTTCAACGCTCAGGCGCAAACCTTGGTGGAACGAGGAGATGCAAAGTCGGGCATCGCTTGACAAAACCATAGAGCGATCGTCACCCCGCTCGACTGGAACGCGAAGTCGTGGCTAACCACGTCTTGATCATGCCTAGTCGCGCCGTCTGAAACGCCACTTTGATGTGGCGAGCTTCATGTGCCGTGAACTGCACGCCCACCAGCGTTTCGAGCACCTCCAGCCTGGAGATGTGGCCTTGGTCGCGTCGCGCCAGTCTGCAGCCAACGCTTGTGCAGGCCAACGATGTGGCGGCGGATCTGCTCGAGTTTTGGTACAGGCAACTGCGACAGCGGAGACTTACTTCCGCTGACGAAGCTGCCCGTGGGACATGCTGGGCCGCCTGCTGCTGCCGAAGGCGCGAGCGCCGGTGTCCCTCTAGCAGCGGGGTCTGCCATTGTCCTTCGAGCACGGGATGAACGGCCGACAACTGAGCATCCTGGCAGATGCGAATCTCATGTCGCCCGGACTCAGGGAACTGCCCGATCTGAGAACGTTCGATGAGTTTGCGCGGTACCCGGGCGTGTATTCGATTGATGTCGGCGAGATGCCCTCTGATGCGCTCCATGACACGTTGCCCGAACGAGGAGTTCGCAGGAACCGCCTACGACGCTCGCCGCATCGTGCCGATGCTCAGGGAATTGCGGCTGCCCACGATCGCCCGTTGTTGCCGCAGGACACGCTTTCGTCAATCGTCTTAATGTTGCTTTACCGATTATAAAGAGCCCCTATTGCGCTTCCTTGGGTCGTCGGCATCAGCGGACCGGGGTGCATGATTGGCGGAGGTTTTTGCCACGACCGGCCGATTTCTGGCATCGGACAGGCCTTCTTCAGTTCCATCACAAAGCAGATGGAACTCGCCCTAGAGAATTCGACATCGGCGCCATGGTGATCTGCTTCACTCTGGCGAAGTGATGAAGGGCGCGGCGGGGATCAGTTCTATCGGATGAGCCGGCTGAGCAAGCTGTGGGCGATGCCTTTGCAACTCGTCCGACCGAACAGATGACCGGACTCGCCCCGTCTTGCACATGTGGTCCACGCTCTAATGGGGACAAGTTCAAAGACTTAGGGAGCGACCGGAAGGTCCCCCATTTGAATGCGCTGCGGCGCCCGACCCTTACTGCTACTCACTCTGTCAAGCGAGACACCTTCGTGCCCTCGAGCGAGGCGTCTGCCATCAGCCCGGCGTTGGTCAGTACGAACGCCTGTCCGGTTTAATGGCGGTGTTGGTGTCGATCGTGCCGTTCGCGCCCATCCTGACGAGCGCCGCGGATGCATCAGCGCCGGCCGACCAGCCATTAGAACTGCGGAATTTGCGACCAACTCGCGGGAGCCGCGTACGGTGGCGTAGAGGCGCTGAAGGTGCTATCGACGTCGGCGTCGATGGATCGGTGCAGATCGGCCGCGCCCGCGGCCTGTTCGGCCCCGGTGTTCCTGTTGGTCGTGCAGCCAGCTACTGCGAGGCCTGCCAGTGCCAGAACGGCGGTCGATTTGCGCATGAAGTTCCGTCTTTGTATCGATGTTCTCCATCGTGGAATTGAAAAAACCCCATAGAGCCCGAGCGTGATGCACGCGGAGTTATGCACAGCAGTGTGAAGACGATCGACCCAACCGAGGTCGGCCGCGTGAAAGCCATCGTGAACGCACGGACAAAAAAAAAGCCCGCCGAATCGGGTGAACCACTGTGGAGATCTAAACCCCGCTCAGTTCAAGCGAAGCAGAGGTAGGTTAGCTCGTAATCGGAGAATTACAAGGCGGAGATTCTATCGCTGGTATTTGAACGCCCGTTCCGAATGGAAGGATGCCGAATGAAGATCCAGGATACTTTCCTCGCAGAACGACAATCCCATGTACGTACAGGCGCGTGTTGCTATCCAGCGACAAACTCTACGACTGGATAGATTCGGAGGCCAGATTGCCATATCGTCTTACGGCGACAGCAACTTCTCCGAAGAGAGGGCGTCGCTTACGGGGTGGCGTGAAGCGTTTAATGAAAATCGCCTTCAACCCTGGAGTAACAAATGAAGAAATCTCTGATAGCCGGTGCGGCGCTGGCTACCTTGGCTGGCACGGCGCAGGCGCAAAGCAGCGTGACGCTTTACGGCCTGATCGACGCAGGTCTTACTTACACGAACAGCCAGATCACCGGCACCGGAGCAGGTGGTCACAGCAACTGGCAGATGACCAGCGGAGGCGTCCAGTACAGTCGTTGGGGGCTGCGCGGAGCGGAAGATCTCGGCGGCGGATTGCAGGCGATCTTCACTCTGGAAAACGGCTTCAACGTGAACAACGGACAGTTGTCGTCTACCAATCGCATCTTCAACCGCTTGGCCTACGTGGGAGTTTCCAGCCGCGACTTTGGCTCCTTGACCTTGGGGCGTCAGACGGACGGCATGGTTGACTTCCTGGGGCCGCTCTCGTTGACCGGGACACAGTATGGCGGCACCCACTTCGCACATCCGTTCGACGTTGACAACTTGAACGACTCGTTCCAGATCAACAACTCGGTCAAGTATCTGAGCCCGAATTTTGCAGGCTTTAGGCTTGGCGCCTTGTATGGCTTTTCGAACCAGGCCGGTGGGTTCGCGAACAATCGTGCGTACAGCGTCGGCATGTCGTACGCGTGGGGGCCGTTGAACTTCGGCGCGGGCTATCTACACCTGAACAACGCCGCCGGCACCCCAGCACAACTCAACACGAACGGAGCAGTCACCGATACGCTTGGAACGTCGCTATCAGGCCTTCTGACTCCAACCGCGGTGCCGCTCGGGGCACTCGCTAGCCGCCAGCAGACGTGGGGCGGAGGCGTCAACTACGCGTTTGGTCCATTGGTCGCAGGCTTCGTATATACACAAACGAACCTGACCGAACTATTCCTTACTGGCTTCAACGCTCACTTTCAGAACTATGAAGGAAACATCCGGTTCGCTTTGACACCAGCCGTTATGTTGGCGGCGGCCTACACGTACTCGCGCGCCGGGGGTAACGCCGGTAGCGGGGCTCCGCACTGGAACCAGGTGAGTGGGCTTGCAAACTACGCCTTCTCAAAACGCACGGACGTCTATATCCAAAGCACCTACCAAAGTGTGAGCGCGAGGACTGGCAATCCGCTGGGGGTCGCTTGGATCAACGGTGTGAGTTCACCCGCATCGACATCAAATCAGATTGAGGCAACCGTCGGCGTGCGTCACCGTTTTTGATTGGGAGCTCCCAAGCGGCCAAGTCGCGCTAGGAGTCGATTCCAGCGCGATAGAAGCGGTTGTCCAGGCGGGCGGTAAGCTACAGAGGAGAAGGGCCCAGCGTGGCTCGCGCTCGGGCGGAAGTTGCACTCGTGGCCCCGCGCGGGGGAAGCGGTTCGCAGGGTGAGTGGGCGCGACAGGGCGCATAATGCGGCGCTTGAGCGACGTGAAGCCGGAAGTCATCCTCGTCGATCGCGGCGACAAGGGTGTTGCCACTGAGGGTGCGAAGATCTACCTTGCCTTCGACCAACGTCGCCGAAGACTGATCTGCTGTTCGGAGACACGGGTTGAATGACCGGACTGCTTCCGACACCTGCCTTTTTGCTGCTGACAACGCCACCGTCGACAACGGCTCGAAGAGCGACCGCCGCACGGCGCGCACAATCGATCTCCCTTCATTGAAGAGGAGGTTTACGTGGAAACGCTTAATTCTTTCAGCGTTCGTCGGGTGCCGTGGAAGAAGGGGAGGCTGACTGGCCAGAAGCCTCCGTTGAAACTGCGCGAGATCTGGGCGATTCGCACGAGGCTTCAGATGTCATCCAACGTTCGCGAGTTGGCGCTGTTCAACTTGGCAATCGACAGCAAGCTTCGGGCAGGCGATCTGACGAGACTGCAGGTTCAGGACATCTGCATGGGGAGCCACGTGGTCTCGCGAGCGACGTCATGCAGCAAAAAACGCAACGGCCGGTGCAGTTCGAAATCACGGAGCAGACTCGACAGAGTGTCGCAGCGTGGATTTCGGCGCGGGGGCTGAAGGCCGCCGACTATTTGTTCCCGAGTCGGCTGCATGCGTTGGCGCACGTGTCGACACGCCAGTACGCTCACATCGTTCATCGTTGGGTCGCTTCGATTGGATCGGATGACGCGGCGTACGGCACTCACACGATGCGCCGCACGAAGGCATCGCTGATCTATCGGCGCACCAAGAATTTGCGCGCAGTTCAGTTGCTTTTAAGCCATACGAAACTTGAAAGTACAGTGCGTTACCTCGGGATCGAGGTAGACGACGCGCTCGAGATGGCGGAGCAGACCGAAGTTTGATAGGTCATGGCCGGCGAGCGGGCGCTTGCCGGCCACGAAGAGTCAATCGCTTGCCGCCTTGCCAGGACGTTCGGACTTCGGCTGCCTGTGGTAAAACGGCCATTTCAGTCGGCGCAGAGGAGCGCCGTCTCATTGGCGCTGTATGCCATCCGCCTATGAGCAAGGTCCGTTGCCTCATCACCGGTCCTCATTCGCATTCAAAAAGCGGCATCTGCTGCTCGGTGGCTCGGTGCAACTTGCCTCACGCACCCACCGCCGGAGCATGGCGGACGCGGCACACTGGATATTCAATGGCGACCGACTGGCTACAACGTGTTGGCACACGCGAAGCTGCAAAGGCGCTCTGTTCAGAATTATCGGTCATTACTGTGACCTTTCAAATTCTTCATTGGAGGCATGCCCATGACGTGCCTGACCATACTGCCGGGTGCCCCGCGTGAGCGCGCGTCGGGCTGAGCGCTTAGGCAGGGGGCGGCATCGCGGTCCTGCCGGTAGCGACTGAAGCGCTCATCAACGCAGCCGACTGCATGTGCTCGACCGCGATTCTGTCCGACGAGGTTAAGAAAGCCGTTGATGCCGCCAAAGGCGGAGCCGTGGAAGCTGCGGAAAAGCGGGTAGAAAAGAAACTCGAAGACCGCGCACAGGAAAGAAAGGCTTCACTTTAAGGCTACTGGGACGCTCTACCTCAGTCGCCGGCCGGTTCACGACTCCACTACGTTGTCGCCTTCATTTCCGGGATTGTCCTTGACCCTCGGGCCTCGCGGCGTTTGGGCTATCGTACGTCGCCGATGGGGACGCTTCGAGGAAGGCAGCTACAGCGCGCATCTCCTCCTCGGACATATTGGCAATAATCGCCTTCATGACTGCGCCCCGCGGCCGAGAATCGGTGCGTTGGAAGACGAACAGTTGCTTCACGACGTAGTCAGCATGTTGGCCGACAAGGCGAGGGAACTGACCAACTCCTTCGCCATGCTGACCGTGACAGGACCCACAGGCCGCCACGCCCTTGTCCGGTAGCCCGGCCTCGAATATTGTCGCGCCGCGCTCGACGAGCGCCGTGTCACCGAGCCGCCCGGTGGTGGATTGCTGAGCCGAGAAATAGCTAGCGAGCTCTTCAATTTGTGCTTCGGTCAGGTGGGTAAACCCCCACATATAGCGACGCGCGTTCGGATCGGAGCGATGGTGCGATTTGAAGTCCGTCAGTTGGTCGATTAAGTACTCGCGTGGCTGGTCCGCAAGTTTCGGAAACATCGGTGATACGGACACGCCGGTTACCCCGTGGCAATTGGAGCAAACTTGCTGAGCAATCGTTTTACCCGCCACCGCTGGATTGTCTACCGCGCGCGACCGCTCGATGTTTTGGCAAGCGCAGGCCGCGAAGGATATCGCAACGATTGCAAACGGCCTCATTCTACGCATGCCATGAGCCTCTAAATTTCTCGTTTGTGGTCGCTTCTCTCCGCGGGACGAGGCACTGCTTTGCGTCCGTTGCCGTCATAGTTGGACCGAGCGCCGAGATATTTCGTGAAATGCGTGTATTGAAGGCCAACGCGGATGTTCTGCACCGGGATCCAGAAGATTTCTGGCGTCCAGCCTTGCGTGGCGGGTGAAGCATTCGCGCTGCCCGCATACGCCACGGTATCGGTGCTTCCGGTCACGTTGAAGAAAGAAAGACTCACGCCATACTTTGCCTGGTAGATGTATGACGCCTTCAGCCTGAGAGACTTGAGGTTGGCGGATTGGCTATCGCCATAGACGAGATTATTTGGATCGCTAATGTTTTCACGGATATATCGGGCTTGTGCCGTGAACGTATTTGGTTCGAGCAAATACTGGTATTGTGCGTCCACGCCGATATCACGGTAACGGGTCACGCCCTGCGTAAAAATTGGAAATTCGTTGGGGTCGTTCGGATATACATTCACATTCAGGCCGAAGGCTCCGACCATGATGTTATGCGGGCCCCATTCACGTGTCACGGCGAGGCGCAAATATGGGTTGTAACCCCGGACATAAGTCTGCGGGTGAGCAAGATCTCCGGCCTTGCTGCCCTTGCTCAGGAACGACCAGATCCCGTCGGCCGTCTGATATGCCGTGAGTTCCGCGTAGATCGTCCGATTCCAGTACAGGTAACCGCCGACGCCAACCACTTGTTGCGCCAAGGCGCCTTCCATGATGGGCAGAAACTGGGGCGCGCCGACCGCACTGGTCGAGGAGGACAAATAGGGGTAGCTCCATGCCGGCGCCGTGTTCCAGACGTCCTGCACTGTCGGATTGTTGTGAACGGTCGTGCCGAGGATGAGATCGCTCGTGTCCCCGATGATCCTATCTACATAACGGAAGTCCGTGTTATCCGAGGCCCAGTGCCCTACCCACTGGCCATCGCTGCCCTGGTGGTCGTAGTTTGAGTAGGTAAATTGGGCGAACCCGCCGATCTTGTCGGTGATCTTGCCCGCAAGAAAGATGCTGGCCGAATCGAAGACCGGCAGACCGTCTTTGGGCGAAACGACATTCCCGGTAGCGTCATGATTGCGCCTGGTGACCGTTAGGTCGCCAGTCGCCATCACGGCGATTGGAATCGTGCGTTCACCGAGGGTGTAGCCGTTAAGTTTGAACATTCGACCATAGGGCGTCAATTCTGGGAATTGCCCACCGGCGTGACACGCTACGCAACTCTGTCCCGTCTGACGTGCAAACACCGGGATTGCCCGGGCCCCGGCGCCGGGCATAGCAAGAGGACGAGTAGTATCACCCCAATTGCGACAATCGAGGCGCCGTGACATACGGCTCTCAATACGTGGTTGTCGACAAAGACTAGGGGCATGGCCGTCGCTCCCGTAGCGCGTTCCGATCCCTGAACGCGCGATCCGTTCGCCCAAGGTGGCTCATCCGCAATCCGCTCAGGTACGAGTGGGCGATAAGGTCCGTTTCAGGCCGCGATACGTTGAGGAACGCGTGACGCGGCTCGCCTAAGTAGCTAAACGATGGACTGGATCGACGTATTCCACATCACCGAGGCTATATCTGATGTCAGGGTCAATCGTGCTGAGCCCTCGAACGGGAGTTTCCAGATGCAGTGTTGGTGAGGGAAACTACAGCGCGCATCGCGCTTGCACCTCGCCACTTCTTAGCGGGGACAAGGTCACCGCCAGGAAGTGGCGCAGGGAGCCACGCGCGACCACCTGCTATTGCCTGTGATGACCCGACCCTCGCGCCTTGGGGACGATGGTACCGAACAGTCCGTTGGTCTCTTTGTTAGGACCTGCCGAGAAGTACAGCGTGTCCGAGTCCGAGTTGCGGCCGCCACCGAGAGTGAGAGCCCACAGGCCGTCGATAGCCAGTGGATTGCCGTATGCATCCTCAAGCAGATCGAGAAACCTGCCGTCATCGTCGAAAACACTGATCCGGCCATTACCAAAGTTGCCAATTAGAATCTTGCCGCTGAAGCGCCCGAACGCAAACGATGCGCGCGCGATTCCCCACGGCGAGTCGAGCGACCCTCGGCTGGCAAAGCGGCGCAGCAGGTGGCCGTCAGTGTCGAACACATCGACGAATCCGTGACCGTTACCTGCAACATCGTCATGCTTCTGATCGTCCTGTTGCGCATAAGTTACGAAAAGGTCGCCGTCGATGTTCGCGATACCAAACGGGGCGTAGCCAGCCGGGATGTGCGGGTCGGCGAAGGCGCCGTCCGTCGTCACCCGTGTGAGCAAGCCGTTCGTATCACTCGGCCCAAATACGTCGATCCGACCCGACCGGAAGTTCGTCGCAAACAGAAATCCTCCTTTCGCGTTCACACCGAAGACCAGACCCTTGTAGACGGCTCCGCTGGCGGCGGATGGAGAGGATGAGTTGTCGACCGCGAGTACGGCATTGTTCGGCGGATTCAACCCACCGGCCCAAGCGGAAATCGTGCCGTTCTCGGTCGCGAAGAAGAATACGGCCGGGATCTTGGTACCTGGCACGAGAAACGCCGCTGAGGGGTTCCACACGATTCCGGTCGGCGCCGCAGGCGTGGGATTCGGTGGATTGTTGGGAAAGACGGGATGACAGGCGCCGGCCGGTATGACGTTGCCTGGCAGCGGAATAGAGACCTGCAGCGCCAGCTTTGCCCCCTCACCGTCATATAGCGTCGAGCAGCCTGTCGCATTGTCGTTGATCCAGAACGGACTTCCTGCCGGACTAAATGCAATTCCCCAAGCGTTCTGTAGTACCCCGTCGACCTTCGGGGCACCGCCCGCTAAATTGGACACGAGCGGTGCGACGACGTAAGCGTCATCGTCACCGGCATACCCAACTGTGAAACCGGCGGCGAGGATGATAACGGCCGCCGCTTTAAGACCCCACGAGACCTGTGACATGACTGCTCTCCTTGGTCCGACTGGTGAGAAAGTGCTCTGCGAGTTAGCGCCAGAGGAGGGTAAACGGCCGCCGTACTCCAAAAATTCCGCCTGCATCCAAAAAATTCCGCAATGTCCCAGTCAAACGGCGCGTGGGGTCGGCGCGGCGCCTAGACTCGCTTTATGTGGTCGAACGTTCTTTAAGCACTACTTTGAGTATGTCACGATAAATTCACTGGACCGTAATCAGGTCGCTAGCAAAAGGTAAGCTTATCCCCGGCGACCGCATGCCAATCCGGCGCTGAGTTTGAATACTTCGGCATTCCTATAGAATGCGACCGTCGCCTTCAATACACAGCGATTTCAAAGCGACTTCGCCCAGTGCTTACGTAGCTTGCTTCGCCAAACCTTTCGGTCGCGAAGAGCGAATGGCGGTTGGACATGGCGGATTCAACCGGTCGATGCAACGGTTTGGTGAAGTCGCTCGGCCGGTGCGTCGAAGTTTAGTGTTTTTCGGGGACGTTCGTTGAGCCGCCTGGCTACGACATTAAGTCGGGCCTGTGAATAGACGGAGAGATCGGTACCCTTAGAGACGTACTGCCTCAGAAGCCCATTGGTGTTTTCGTTCGAGCCGCGTTGCCAAGGATGCTGTGGATCGCAGAAATAGACCATAGAAAATAGCGGGTTGGGGCCAGCAAGAATCACGGGGATGGAAGCAACGGTGGGCAACGAATTCACTAGATTTAAGTCAGAACTCGACTGGTCAGCACTGAGCAAAAAGCTAGACGCGGTTGGAATTGCAATGAACGAAGCAAAAGTGAGCACGCTTCCAATTAATGCGTACATCCGGTCTCAACAAAAGCGGGAGTGTCTGAATTTTTGTGTGCGAGGCAGATAAAAACCTGCCGTGGCAGGTCATCAATTGCATTTTACAAACGATTCCTGGTGAAACGATCCTCGTAGAGGATCGCGAACTGGTTCATCTGTATTAGCCTGGACTGCATCTGACAGGTAGTCGGGGAAGCAAAGGGAGAAGCTTATTCAGTGAGGGATCAGTTTCT
>NZ_FCNZ02000055.1 GCF_001544495.1 Caballeronia telluris | reverse complement strand
TGAAACGCGTTCAGTTCCGCGAGGGCGTTCTCGCGCAGGACGCGGTCCTCGGCCGGATCCGGCGATATGACGAGCCGTTTGTGCGCTTCGCCGAAGATCGCGACCAGGGAGGTTTCATCGTTCGCCTTGAGTGCTGCCGACAGCGCGCTGACAGCTGCTTCGGGCGTCGGAAACGTCTCCCGATCGGCGGCAAGACTGCAGGGCGGCATGCAGAGGCCGAATGCCAGCGCGAGGCCGCCCAAGGTCCGGACGATCGCCGGACGGCGAAGCAGACGCGCGTGTGTGCCGATCTTTCCAGATCCGTGCATGGTGGTCTCCGTTTCGTTACCGGCGGCCACCGCGGCCTCCGCCCCCACTGAAGCTTCGTCCACCGCCGCCGCCGCCGGCGCGCCCGGCGCCACCGGCGCGACCGCCGCCGGAATGTCCGCCGCCGCCGCGTCCGCTGGCGCTCGTCCGGTCGGCGGACGGACTCCGCGTGCTCGACATCGACTCACGGCTCGCCGCTCCGCGCGAACTGTTTGCCTGTGCATCGCGCCCCGAGCCGTAGCCGCTAAAGGCGTCGCCGCCGCGACCCTGCGACGCCGCGTTGTTCCGGGGCGCCGCATTCTGCGACGATGCGCGCTGCGTTGTTTGACGGTTGCCTGCTGCGCCGGACGTGCCTCCTGCACTTCGGGTCGCCGTGTCGCCTACGCGCGGTGAATTCGCGCGCGCGGTGCTGCCGGATACCTGGCCGGGCTTCTTCTCTGACTTCCACGTGCTCGACTGCGCCGACTGGCGATTCGTGCGGTTGGTGTTCGCCGCATCGACATTGGACCTGTTGACGTCGCCCCGGTTGACGCTCTGATCCCGGTTGATGTTGATCGTGTTGTTGCCGCCGCTGTAGTTCGCTTCATAGCGGCCGCCGCCCCATGCAGCGCCCATGGCCGCGCCCCAGATCAGGCCGGTCGCGAGCGCGGCGCCGGGTGCGTAGGGATAGTAATAGACGGGATACGGCGCGGGCGCATAACCATACACGGGATACGGGCTGCTGACGACCACGGTCGACGGGTTGTACTGCGGCACATAGATCACTTCAGGATTGGCGGGCACGATCTTGACCACTTCCTTTTCGACCACGACCACCTGCTTGTCATCGGACTTCAGGTTGCCGGCGGATTGCGTCTGACGGCGAAAGCGCTGGATGGCCTGAAGCACGCCGCTCTGGTCGGCCACCACGGCTTCACCGAGGGCAGCCGTCCAGTCGAGTTCGGTGCTCATCTTCTTGACGACCTCGGGGTAGTTCAGCAAGGCCTTGATCGGTTCCTGCCATGCATCGTTGACCGGGAGGTTCTTGTCAGTCTTTCGGCGATCGAGAAACCGGTCCGCCTGCACGATTTCGAGCGGATATGTTGCCGAAGGCAGGATGATCGCGATGAGGTCGTCCGGGTAAAGGGCGATCGGCCCGACCAGCTTGTCGAGATCGGCGGCCGACAGCGGCGCAGGCTCGCTGCCGCTTGCCGCCGGTGCCTGAGCGAACACGCTCGCGGCGGGAAACACGAACCAGGACAGCAGAAGCACAATCAGGATGTTGCGCATGGCTATCACCGTCCGATGTCACAGCCCGCACGCGACCCGCGGCCGAGCGGGTCAGGTTGTTGGCTGGAGGAAAGACGCAGCGGGCGAGGGTGCGTGCCCATTCATGGCGTCCAGTCGACTCGACAGCGTCACGACCGAGTCACACTTTTCTGCTTCTAAGATTCAAGCAATTCCGTCGTCGATCAGGCGAGGTCATTGAGGTATACGTTGCGTTGGCTCAAGACGGCAGCGTCGCAAAGACATCGACGATATCGACGCGAGCACGGGGAAAACGATGTCGAAGCGGCATCGTCGAAGTCCAGTTCGTTCATTTTAGAACATGCACGCGCTTATATGACAGTTCCAAACGACTATGTATTACCCGGGTATGAGCGTCTCTGTCCTTGGCGCTCTTCATTTCGTGTTCCGGCAAGGTCCAGATCAAACAAGGCGGGGCGTGTTGCGACCAGCAAGCCGAAAACGGCCATCGCAAGAAAACTCACGGTGAGCCAAACACTGCGCTGCTCCGCCTTAACTGGAACGATAAGCAGGATGATCGCTGTGATCGCGCCGACAGCCGCAAAGAACATCAGCGTCGCGTGCATGCGCGCGTCGGGCGCCTGATCCCTGACAAAAACCAACAGGTAGGCGAGGGGAGCGCAACGAGGAGCGACATGAAGAGCATCGATACGTTATCGACTGCCCGATGGAGCGTAGCCGCCGGCGGCTCGCCTCGCCGCTTGAGGCGGAAGTTGTTGGCGCCGACGACGAGCTTAAGTGCCCACACCGCCGAGAAGGCACCGAAGCCAATGCCAATCAACGCAATACAGGTGAAGGAGAATGCAGCGGACGCGAGGAAGAAAGCATCGCCGAGCGACAGACCCTCGGGCACGATGCTTTCGAAGTAGCAGTAGGCGACCAGGATTAGGCTGCCGAGCAGGAGGATCGCTTTCCAGGCGGCGGTGAATGCAGCTTGAATAACGTCGATGAACGACTTGATCGCGTCGACGGACTCTTTCTTTTTCGGTTCCATGTGATACCTCGCGTGGGTGACGATAGCGACGCGCATTTATTCGCGTCATTAACCAGCATATCGACACCATCTGGAAGCACGGTTGCGGTTTCGTCAAGATCGTCGAGGACAAAGGCGCAACGTCTTTTGAAGGACTCGACGCGCTGGCGCAGCGTTGGTTATCAACGAATTTCTACGCGACTGCGAGAGAGCGGCATTACAGCGATATTGATCGGCGGATATTCTTCGAGACGCTTTTGCAAGCCCGACGGACGAATACCACCCGACATAAAGATTCATATTTTCAATCGTGATGCGGAGAATCCCGCAATATTTGTCTTGGTCATTTCGGATCGCTTCGAAAAACACCCGCGCGGCGATATTTACGACGCTCAATGGAATGCCCTCGACATAAGGATGGGCCAATACGAACGCAGTGCGACCCCCGCTCCGCGTCCCGCGAACCTCGACAAACTGCTGACTGTAGCGCGTACCTTGGCGAGCGACTTCGACTTCGTGCGAGTCGACCTTTATGATGTCGACGGGGCCATCTATTTCGGCAAACTTACGTTCACGCCGGGAGCGGGACTGTTCCCGCTGACACCAGACACCGTGGACTATGAGTGGGGTAGTTTGATGTAGATGCGTTGCGAATGCGCCAAGTTTTGGCTGAAGGTCTTCAACGAGTTGAAGACCCGCGGTTTGGTCGCCCCAGCCGATATCGGGCACACTTAGGCGGATGTATCGACCGACCCAACCCAGCACGCATCGCATGAAACCTTTTACGCGGCTATGTAGGCTCAGCCGCCTGGCGAATTGCGCCGCCAGTTGATTTGCCTCACTGCGCCACGGCCACAACACCCGCATGTCGCGCACGCGCGGCATAGACTGACGCGAACAGGTTCCCGACATGGTGAGTATCCACGTTCGCCCACCCTAAATCGAAGACCGCCTGCTGCCTGGCCACTGGGAAGGCGACCTCATAAAAGGCGCTGAGAACCAATCCTCCGTTGGACAACGCGGCACATGTGAACCACCAACGGCTTGCTGCGACAATATTTGCCCAAAGGAGCCGACCTTTCGGTCTACACACAGGACGAACTCGATGCTACCGCCAACAGCCTGAACAACCGGCCGCACACAACCCACGCGTTCTATTCACCGTTCGAGGTCTTTCGCCGAGTCGCTCGCCTCAGCAAGCCAACGTCAACCTCTATAACACCGCCCGCTGACAGCGGGTGTTATCAAAGCTGTAAACGCACGGGAGTTCTATTTAAGTACTACCGGCTTCGAGTCGTCGGGATTGGCTGCGGTGGATGGGCTTAATATGTTTTGATACAGCGCCCAAGCTACCGCAGGCACTGCCGTGTCGGCTTTGGCTAGCCATGCTGCCTGTTCCAATTCAGTTAGCGAACTCCACCACGCCCATACCGCGCGCTTCGCCTTCGGTCGGTACCTGGCCGTCATTCGCCGCCTCCATTTTTCCTAAACCGGAAGCCGTCACTGCGGATCACGAAGGTGAAGCGCACGGCCTGGTCCGCCCCAAAAAGAAGCCCGCCGAGGCGGGCAAGGAGTATGCACGTCCCCCGCTCAGAGAAGACGCATGCATAGCGTAGCGCTAAATCGAGACGGACGAAAGAGGGTCCGCGCAGCGGCGGGCCAAGATCATGCTCTACAACAGGTTTCGAGACCAGAGGACGCATCTCCGAGGCAGCAAAAAGAAAGCCCGCCGACAGGGGGCGGGCGAACCATCGCGCACTCGCGAGGGGACCAATCTACGTTGTAGCAAAGCCGTCGCGCAATGCAAGGCGTATTGGCCTATCTTATATGCACAAGTCCGATGCACACGGGCCAATCGCGGGGCTATGCACAACCGCTAACCACTTAACCACTGAAGGGAGAACCCAAGCTGGGCTCCCGAACTCCGAAACATCGGGACCGGCCGATCAGCATCGGAGCCCAACGCTAGAGTTTTAACATTTCGCGTTCTATGCTTTTCCAATCGATGAGAGCAGATATCGCGAGCAGCTTCCCTCGAGCGCTAATGACTCCGCCCTTGGTTGTGGCAATGGTATGAGCACAGCAGCCCGCCCTGCGGGTAATCTTCTCTTCACATTATTTCTATAGGTGGAGCTCCGTCATGTCAATCAAACATCGGTTTGCTGCGGAAATGTTTGGCACCTTTTGGCTCGTGCTCGGCGGCTGCGGAAGCGCTGTACTGGCTGCCAAATTTCCCGGAACCGGGATAGGCTTTGCCGGTGTGTCGCTTGCCTTTGGCTTAACCGTTTTGACCATGGCCTACGCCATCGGCCACATCTCAGGAGCGCATCTGAATCCCGCGGTCAGTGTCGGACTTACGGTAGCCGGTCGGCTTCCCCTTCGTGACCTGGGCCCATATATCATCGCCCAGGTCATAGGAGGGATCATTGGAGCAATCGTGCTCTACGTCATCGCGAACGGAGCGCCTGGATACGATGTTACGGCGAGCGGCTTCGCGACAAACGGTTATGGCGCGCATTCGCCGGGAAATTACTCTTTGCTGGCAGCCCTCGTATGTGAAGTGGTGATGACCTTCTTCTTTGTATTCGTTATTCTCGGCGCCACAGACGGTCGTGCCATTTCTGGATTTGCTCCGCTCAGTATTGGCCTGTGCCTCACACTCATTCACCTGATCTCCATTCCGGTGACGAATACCTCGGTGAATCCAGCACGTTCAACAGGACCCGCATTAATCGTTGGCTGGGGGGCGCTATCCCAGTTGTGGCTTTTCTGGGTCGCGCCACTGCTCGGTGCATCCTTTGCGGGCTTTTTTTATCCGAAGCTTTTCCCCGAAACCCATGTCGCAGTCGCCCCCGGACCGCTGGCGATCGACGCTCCGTAGCGGCAAGGGGGCGATATCTTAACGGACAGATTACGATGAAAGATCAAGCTCGATCGCCCATAGTTTACTGTAATCAGGCGATAAGCGAATCCGGTGGACATTCGGCGGCGGTGTGGTAGGCAGCGCGTCGCACGCGGCCATCCTGGTGGCAACTCATCGTGCAAACGCAACACTCGTCCATTTTCTGAGGCAACGCTCCATTCAGACGACCTTGCGACACGGGCCTCTGAAAGGCGATGCGGGAGAGGTACCAACTTATACGTCAGTTCAACCAGCAAGCCGCCACGGGAGAAGAGCACGCACGCCAAGGCCGCAAGCATTAGGTGTGTCGCGTCGATCAGCGAGCGGGGCTAACTCGCGTGGCAGCTTGGCGCTGGCGTAAACGAGCCTCGCCTAGCCGAAGGCTTCTTTTCCAATCGTATTTCCTTCGCGGCCTAGCGCAGAAACCAGCATCTGATCAGCCTTTTCGTAGCACATTAGTCCTGTCTCCATTGCCTAGGGAAAGGCATGATTGCTTCTAGGAGCGATCGTTCTTCCGTACAGTCCGACTAGTCCATTATTGGTCGCCGTGACATTGGACCTAGGTCTTATGCCCGCTAGCCTGCGTTAGGCCTATTATTCTCTGGACGTAGTTTTCGGAGATTGGGGAGATTGTCATGGCAACGTCAACGGCCTGAGTAGGCAGGGCGGCCCCATTCGGCTGACTTGCACCGTACCTTCGATTTTGGACCAGTTTCGTAAGACGTTTCAGAACGAAAAGGTTACCGCTGCGACGCAAAGATTGAATCCCCTGCGCGCTTGGGTGCGCAAGATCCAACTGGAGGTAAAAAAATGAGACCGTTCCTGCTTCTTGTCGTAACCGTTGCTGTTTCAGCGTGTGCCAGTCAACCGATGCCGCCGAGCGCGCAACCAGTCGGAGAAAGCCAGCAACCGGCCTCCACAGTCGCGCAATGCATCGCTCAAAAATGGGCAAACCAGTCCCAACAGCAAGTCATGCCGCAGGTCGTTTTGGCGAACAACCAGGCGATGGACGTCTATGTTCCGGGTCAGCAGCCTCCAAATGGCGCAGCCGCTCTCGTGCGCCCGTCGTGGACGGGTAATAGCAAAACGTGGGTCGGCTTGCGCGGGGGCGGCGGGGGCGGCAACCCCAGCGGCGATATTGGCGGCTGCCTTTAGGCAACGCATCAGTCTGTGTTACTTCGTTGCTTCGATAGATGCGCGCAACCGATGCCGGTGAGTCATGCGCAAGTCTGCCGAACTTCAATTGAGGAGAGTCTCATGTATCGCCGTACCTTCTTCTTTTCGTTGACCGCCATCGCCCTGGCAAGCTCGCTGGCCGCTTGCGGGTCGACCTCGAATCCGACGGAAGCGGCGACCAAGCGTCAAGAAATCGATGGCGGCGTCGATGGCGCCCTCAACAAGCTCTACAGTGCGACGCCAGGCGCGCGGGAGCAGGGCAGCAAGGCCAAGGGCATCCTCGTCTTTCCGTCGGTGATCGCGGCAGGCCTCGTAGTCGGCGGCGAGTATGGTGAAGGCGCTCTGCGAGCAGGAGGGAGGTCCACCGGCTATTACAAGACCAGTACCGCCTCGTTCGGCTTGCAGATCGGCGCCCAGTCCAAGGTGGTGGTCCTGATGTTCATGACCCAGGACGCGCTCGATAAATTCAGAACGAGCGACAAGGGCTGGACAGCCGGCGTGGATGGCTCGGTAGCGGTGGCGAAGTCGGGCGCCAACGGTACGCTCGACACCGCGACGACGAATGCGCCTATCGTCGGTTTCGTACTGACGAACTCCGGCCTGATGGCCAATCTTAGCTTCGAAGGCACCAAGGTCAGCAAGCTCGACATCTGACACCGGGGCCGCAGGGCACACCCGGCCGTCGGGGACGGCCCGCGTGGCGTACGACTCTGTCGATAGACCGTGCGTCGAGCTTGTGCGCTAATCGCGCGTGGCTCTCGAGCCTGCTGAACCAGTGGCGGCTTCGTCCGAGAGCTTGGGGCTTAGTTGCGAGACGTTAGTCTTGCCTTCGCTCGAGCCAGGCGATGAGGACGGCACGATCACCGTCGGCGCGGTCGGCTCTAGCGCGGCGCCGACGAGGAATCCAGTGGACGTTAGGAAAATCGCGGCGGACAACACAAAAGCCATTGAGTGCGCCTCTTCGGAGTTGGTGATCTGGGCCGACGACCGGCGCGATCGATTTCTAACTTCTACATCGTAGATCAAGATCGACTTCGGCACCGTCTTCTTCGACAAAGACCAATGTGGCGGCGAAGGGTACGGGGACCGTGTCGGTTGGCTTCGGCTCAAGATAACCTGAATAGATTCGGGCTCGAAGAGCTCAAATTCCGCGTCATCTCGTCATCGCGCGGGAAGCAGCATCGAGATCCTACGGCGCGGATTCCCACGCACTTCGAGGTCAGCGAGATATCGCCATCTCAAAATGAATGTGGTGCGCCGGATTCGAGATCCACTCCGGTAGAGGCGAGGTCCGATGGTCGATCTCTGCCATTCGACGGTAGTCTCATCGCCATGAATCAACGGCTGCGAGAGCGACGTCGTGCGTAACACCTTGTATAGGCGATCGAGATGCAAGTGCGTCGGCTGGATGATCTAGTGCCCCAATGTACCGCGGCCCACCGGAATGCTCGCGCGCCCGAGCGCGTCTTCGATCCGATATAGCGCCGTGCCGACGTATTTACTCGTCATCACCGTGGCGGGAGTACCCGCAGGGTCAACCCAGCTGACCAAGGTTAATGCGAATCACCCCGAGGCTCAGCGGCGCATATTAAGCTGCGTTCGGACGTAAGCAACCCTGCCGTTGCTACGTCTCTTAACATCGTGTTTTTCAAAGTCTCTGAGACCGTCCTCCCTCTATGAAAAAACGCAAGCCGGCCAGACATCCACGGAAGAACTCTAAAACGCAGTTCCTGCCGATGCCTCGGCGCGATGCGGACGCGATGTGCCTACAGTCGCGCCTTGCATTCGAGGCCATGCGCGGCCAGCGATCCACATCGAGGGAAGTCAAGACTGTCGCACAAGCGGTGCTACTCACCAGTTTCATAACCGAAGCAGGGCACGGACTGCTCGACTTGTCATTGGTCAAGGAAGCAGAACGTCGAATACTCGCGCTCTTGGATCGCGGAGCGGCGAGCGGCGATTGGACCGTGCCGGAGGCAATGCTCGACCTGCTGCCCTCTGTGATCAACGAGCACGACCGCCAGTTGAGGGAAGTTCGACTCGGTGTGGTGACGGCGGCAGTTGAGCGATTAGAGAGAATGATCGTATCGGCCCTTGCGCAGCGCACCGACACAGATGTTTAACATCCGCAGTCGCTGCCGCGTTACAGGAACCCTGCGCCCAAGCCCGCTGTGCAAGGCCCATCCTTTTTGAGGTTGCCGAACACGGTTTCGACGGCGATTTCAGCCGTGCAGCTCGACCATCGGCAGATGCGCACCCGAGCCGAGGTGTGTTCAGTTGCGTCCGCAAGATGGTGCGACGAGCGAGCGACGCGGAGAAAGTTTGTTGCCCCTGTCAGCAGGGACCGGTCACGTCTCGAACGACGGCCGCGGAGCGGCGCCTCTCTGGCAATGATGAGCGCCGGCCTGCCCAGATGGTAGTCGACGGCAACGACTTGTTTCGGAAAAGCCGCACGCTTGATGCGCAGGTGATGCACGAGCGCGATGAGATCTGACGGCGCCGGCGTGCATCGGGACACCAAGTGTCACGCTGTCGGTGACGGCTCTGCTGCGACGCAATGCACGGCCCACGAATCGAAGGGAGAAGCGTGAACGAAGACCGCATTATCTGCGTCATCCGCACAATTACCACGCCCCGATGGCGGCACACGTCATTCGGGGAGCATTTGCTTGCAAATTGCGTCGGCTGACATATTCTTGCTAAGTCAGGATGGCGACGCGAAGGAGCGGTGATGAGCCACGTCCCTGCAGCAGACACGGCGTACGGCGTGGGGACCGCGCCGAGCGGCGCAGCCGCTCTCGCGTTCCAACATGAGGTGGTCCGCAATCTCATATGTCGTCAGGCGCGCTATCCCGACATCGCGACGAGCCACGATTGGTACATGGCGCTCGCTTTTAGCGTTAGGGATCGCATGCTTGCGCGCTGGGCCGCTTCGACGAAGACGTACGCAGAAAAGGACGTTAAGGTCGCTTGCTATCTTTCGGCCGAGTTCTTGATCGGTCCTCAGCTTGGCAACAATCTGTTGAACCTGGGAATGCAATCCGAGGCCCGTGAAGCCGTCAGCGCGTTGGGACAGAATTTGGACGAGTTGCTTGCCATCGAGGAAGAACCGGGACTTGGAAACGGCGGCCTTGGGCGGCTTGCTGCATGCTATATGGATTCGCTTTCGACGCTGGAGATTCCCGCGATCGGCTACGGCATCCGCTACGAGTTTGGCATCTTCGATCAAGAGATTCGCGACGGGCGGCAGATTGAGATCACGGACAAGTGGCTGCAAAGGGGCAATCCGTGGGAGATCGTGCGTCCTGACCTCAGCTATTACGTGTGCTTTGGGGGACGGACGGAAAGTGAAACCGATGCCGAAGGCCGCTTGCGTGTACGCTGGGTGCCAGCGCGACAGGTCAAAGGCGTCGCTTGTGATATGCCAGTGCAGGGCTACCGCGTCGATACGTGTAACGTCTTGCGCCTGTGGAAAAGCGAAGCGGTAGAATCCTTTGATTTTCAGGATTTCAATTCGGGCGAGTATTACGAAGCGGTGCAGGAGAAAGTCGTCTCTGAGACACTTTCCAAAGTGCTCTATCCCAATGACGAGCCCGAAGCAGGAAAGCGACTGCGTCTCGCGCAGCAATATTTTTTCGTTTCCTGCTCGCTCCAGGACATGTTGCGACTCGCGGACGCTAAGGGCACGCCGGTTCAACGCTTTGCCGAGCTCTTCGCGGCGCAACTGAACGACACTCACCCGTCAATCGCCGTCGCAGAATTGATGCGTCTGCTGGTGGACGAGCATCTTGTTTCGTGGGACGCCGCTTGGGACATCACGCAGCGCACCTTCGCGTACACGAACCACACGTTACTGCCCGAGGCGCTCGAAACTTGGGGCCTGCCGCTGTTTGAAAGCCTGTTACCGCGCCCTCTCGAAATCATTTATGAAATCAACCGCCGCTTTCTGGATGAGGTGCGGCGTGCCTTCCCGGGCGATGAGGCGCGCGTGAAGCGCATGTCTCTCATCGACGAGAGCGGCGGCAGGAAAGTGCGAATGGCGCATCTCGCCACTGTTGGAAGTCATGCGGTCAATGGCGTGGCCGCGCTCCATTCCGACCTGCTTAAGCAGACCGTGATGCGCGATTTTGCCGAAATGTCTCCACAACAGTTCCTTAGCGTGACGAACGGCGTCACGCCGCGTCGGTTTCTGATGTTGAGCAATCCGGCACTCGCGTGCCTGCTCGACAAGACCATCGGCGCGGACTGGGCCACCGATCTCGCGCGGCTTGACGCGCTCGTCGCATTCGCCGACGACATCGCGTTTCACGACGCATGGCGCTCCATACGCGCCGACAACAAGACGGCGCTCGCCGCGCGCATAAAAAGCCTGACCGGGATCGACGTAGATCCGAACGCGCTCTTCGATATTCAAGTTAAGCGCATTCACGAATATAAACGCCAGCATCTGAACGCGCTCTACATTATCAGTCTGTATCGGCGCCTGAGCCGTACCCCAGATCTCGACACGGCGTCGCGCTGTTTTATCTTCGGTGGAAAGGCGGCACCGGGGTATGCGATGGCGAAGCTCATCATTCGTCTGATTACGGGCATTGCGGAAGTCGTGAACAGCGATCCGGCGATCAAGGGGCGGATGAAGGTCGTGTTCTATCCGGATTTCAACGTGAAGAACGGGCACGCGGTCTATCCGGCGGCGGACCTCTCCGAACAGATCTCGACGGCGGGCAAGGAGGCGTCCGGTACGGGAAACATGAAGTTCATGATGAACGGCGCACTGACCATCGGCACGCTGGACGGCGCCAACGTGGAAATTCGCGATGAAGCGGGTGCCGAAAACTTCTTCCTCTTCGGTCTGACCGCGCCGCAGGTCGACGAGGTCAAGCTCGCGGGTTACCGCCCCGCCGAGTATGTGCGGGCGAACGAGGACCTGCGCGATGCACTTGATCAGATCGCGCAAGGACGGTTCTCGCGCGGTGACAAGGAGACGTTCCGGCCGCTGCTCGACAGCCTCATGCAGCACGATCCCTTCCTCGTGCTTGCGGACTTTGCAGATTACGTCGCCTGCCAGGAACGCGTGAGCGAAGCTTGGCACGACGCGCGGCAATGGACCCGCATGTCGATCATGAACACGGCGCGCTCTGGTAAGTTCTCGTCGGATCGTGCGATCAGGGAATATTGCGGGCGCATTTGGAAGACGCGCCCCGTGAGGATCGAACTTGGACAGCCCTGAAGCGAAGGCTCGCCCGAGGTACAGGACGTTGCCCGGTTCGCGTTTTCCCCCTGGCGCCACGGTCATGCCGGAGGGCGTCAACTTTTGCGTGTTCTGCCGGCAAGCAACACGTGTCGAACTCTTGCTCTACCCGTCCTCGGAGAGCACGGAGCCGGTTCAGGTCATCCCGCTCGACGAACCGGAGAACCGTACTTTCTTTTTCTGGCACGTCCTTGTCGTGGACCTTCCAGTGGGCTGCTGCTACACATGGCGCGCTTCCGGTCCGCACGGCGTGCCTCAGATGAGCGACGAGGCCGCGAGCAGAAAGCAACTGGTCGATCCCTGGGTGCGCGCGGTAAGTGATCAGTTATATAGTCGCCCGCAAGCCGCTGACGCGCACGGGTCCGATCACGCGTCGCTTCGGGGGTTCGTAACCGAGCCGCTGGACGCGCGCGCCGACAGGAACATTCCCGGTCTTGAGGGCGCGGTGATCTACGAGCTGCACGTGGGTGGCTTCACACGGCATGCCTCGAGCGGCGTTGCCCAGCCCGGCAGCTTCGCCGGACTGATGGAGAAAATTCCCTACCTGCAGGCGCTCGGGGTCACGCATGTCGAATTGTTGCCGGTGATGGCATTCGATGAACAAGATGTGCCCGCGCCCGCCGTCGAGCGAGGGCTTTGCAACTATTGGGGCTACAGCACGTACAGCTTCTACAGTCCGCACCCGCGGTATTGCGTCGAACCATCTCGTGCGCCGCAGGAATTCCGCGCCTTTGTAGACGCATTGCATGCGGCAGGCATATGCGTGCTGCTGGACGTTGTGTTCAACCACACGTCCGAAGCGGGCACGGACGGGCCTGTGATTCACTTCAAGGTCCTGGCAAACGACGTTTTTTATCAGGTCGATATGGGCGATGCGCGGCGTTATCGCGACTACACGGGCTGCGGCAACACCGTCAATTGCAATCATCCGCTCGTATCGGCGTTTATCACGCGTTGCCTCGAATACTGGGTTCGCGAACTGGGCGTCGACGGTTTCAGATTCGATCTCGCGAGTATCTTCGCGCGCGGTGCGCAGGGTGAGTTGCTCGCCACGCCGCCTTTACCCTGGTCGATCGAGGCGTCGCCGGTGCTCGCGCGGGTGCCGCTTATCGCAGAAGCGTGGGACGCGGCCGGCCTCTATCACGTAGGCGCGTTTCCGGGCATGGCGTGGGCGGAATGGAACGGACGCTACCGCGACGTCGTCCGACGTTTTGTGCGCGGCGATCCGGGCATCATTGGCGCCTTGTGCACCTGTATGGCAGGCAGCGCGGACCTTTATCAGGACGATGGCAGGCTGCCCACGAGCAGCATCAATTTCGTGACCTGTCACGACGGCTTCACCTTGATGGATCTCGTCAGCTATAACGGGAAGCACAATGAGGCGAACGGCGAGGATAACCGCGACGGCAGCAGCGACAATCTCTCGTGGAATTGTGGTGTGGAGGGCGAATCGGACGATCCAGCGGTCATTGCGCTACGTCTTCGGCAAGCGCGCAACCACATGGCAATCCTGCTGCTCAGCCAAGGCGTGCCGATGATTCTTGCCGGAGACGAGTTGTTGCGCAGCCAGCGCGGCAATAACAACGCTTTCTGCCAAGACAACGCAATTTCTTGGGTGGATTGGCGGCACTCCGATGACGCGCTCAATATGCTCCGCTTCGTGCGTGAGCTGATCGCCCTGCGCAAGCGTCACACAAGCCTGCGCCGTCGCCGTTTCCTCACGGGCCTGCCCGCGGACGGCCAGTCGCACCCAGACGTCGCCTGGCACGGCGAGCGGCTCTGCGAGCCTGCCTGGCACGATCCGAACGCGCGCTTCGTTGCATTTACGCTGGCGGGGCATGCGCCGGGCGACCCCATGCTGCATATCATCCTGAACATGAACGAGGACGTCCGCGCGGCCGCACTTCCGCTTTTAGACAAACATGCGTGGCGGCGCATTGTCGATACCGCAGCCCAACCACCGCAAGACATTGTGCCAAGTGCCGAAACCGCCACACTCGAACGCCGCCTGTGTCTCGTGAAAGCGCGCAGTGTCGTCGTGCTCGAATCAGCGATGAGCGCATCTTCCTGACCGTCTACTATGCGCCCCGAAGTGGGCTCTGATATTTGTGTACGGTTCCGTTGATTGGTCTATTCACAGGAGGCGGAATGGAAGCAGTCAAGACGTTCCTCGAGAATCAGTCGCTGTTTGCACTGTTCGTGACAATCGCGCTGGGATATCTGATCGGTGAAGTCAATATCAAGGGCGTCGCGCTTGGATCGGGGGCGGTGTTGTTCGTCGGACTCGCGCTTGGCGCCTTCGCGCCGAAATCCGCGCCTCCGGCTCTCTTGGGTACGCTCGGCCTGCTGCTTTTTCTGTATGGCATCGGCATTCAGTACGGCGCGCAGTTCTTCAAGGGATTGACGAGCCGCGAAGGGGTGAAGGCGAATGTCGCCGCGGGCATCGGCGTGATCGCGGCGGGCCTGGCGTCCTGCGGCTTCATATCGTTCGGCCTCAGGCTCGCGGATTCGCTCGGCATGTTCGCGGGAAGCGGTACCAGTACGGCCAGCCTGCAGGTCGCCATCGCGTCGATGAAGAGCACTGACGCGGCCGTGGCGTATAGCGTCGCCTACCCGATCGGCGTCGCCGGGCCGATTTTGTTTCTCTACGCGCTGAACGTCGCGCTTAAAGTAAAGGTCCCAAAGCCGCCTGCGAAAGTGCTGGAAACTGCTGAGATCGCGTTGAGAAACGCGAGCCTGTTCGGGCTAAGCCTATCGGAGCTTGCACGCCGCCTACCCGCAGGTGTCGCGATCGCAGCGGTGCGGCGCGAGCATCACAATCAGCTGCCGATTGAAGACTTCATCTTGCGCATGGACGACGTGGTGCTCGCCACATCGACCGATCGGCGTCTGCTGGATCAGGCCACTGCGCTTTGCGGTGAGTCGCAGCCCGGGCGCATGACGAGCCATCGAGAGGACCTCGACTATATGCAGGTGTTTGCGTCCAGTCCGGCGGTGCTCGGCATGTCAATCGGCAACGTGCGCTTTCCCGATGGCATCAACTGTGCGATCGCACACGTGCGCCGCGGCGACGCCGATCTGCTGTCGACGCCCGACCTTGTGCTCGAAGCGGGCGACCGCGTGGGCCTACTCGTCAACCGCGCGCATCAGGCGACGGTCCGGGCCTTCTTTGGCGATTCGATCAAGGGCACGGCCGATCTCAGCTTCGTCTGCCTTGGCATCGGCGCTGCGGCGGGCCTGTTGGTCGGCGCGATTCCGCTGTCCGTGCCAGGCCTCGGCGCCTTCAACCTCGGTCTCGCCGCGTTGCTTCTGGTCGCGCTGTGCCTGGGCAAGGCCCGCCGCAACGGACCATTAGTATGGGTCATGCCGCTGTCCGCGAACCTCGTGTTGCGCAATCTGGGACTCACCATTTTTCTCGCACAGGTAGGTATCTCGTGCGGTCCGAAGTTCGTCGCGACCGTGGGCACAGCCGGCCCGATGCTGCTGCTTTATGGCGCAATCACCCTGCTGATTCTCGTGGGCGTTACCGCAGTGTTCTGCTTGTGGGTCTTCAGGCTGCCCTTCGACACCTCAGTCGGCGTGATTTGCGGCGCCACCGGCAACCCGGCCATTCTCGCGTTCGCCAACCGCATCGCGCCGACTGATCAGCCCGACGTCATGTACGCGATGATTTTTCCGTCGATGACGATCGTCAAAGTGCTGTTCGTGCAAATCGCAATATCCGTTGCAGCCGGTTAGAGGCGCTGCGCCGTGCCCGGTCGGTGTCCGAATCGGCAACATGAAGGAGCACTCCATGGAAGTAGCAATATAGAAAGGTCTGCATAACTCTCCCAACGATGGCCGAAATGAATTACGCTTGAAACGGGCTCAACGGATGAGGTGTGGTGATGTCGCAAATGGATCTTGGCTTGAACCTGTCGACCAAGCGTACCCGTAAACGCGAATTTCTCGATGAGATGACACGCGTGGTGCCGTGGCAGAAGCTGATTGATCTCATCGAGCCGCACTACCCGAAGGGCAAGACGGGTCGTCCGGGGCGATGGAGGAAGCGCTGCACGACATACCGCTGTATCGGGAGTTCGCGTTGCTGGATTCGGGCATGACGCGACTGC
>NZ_FCNZ02000054.1 GCF_001544495.1 Caballeronia telluris | reverse complement strand
ATATTCAGAAGCGCCAGGCTGCGCTTGCCGCGATGCTGATCGTGCCGCTTTTCGCATGGTTCATCACCGCCAAAGCCGTCTATGGATTTACGCCTCAAACAGTGCGCGATGTCATGCCGTCCTTGATCCGCAACTCATTCGGCCTCTGGCCATTGTGGACGGCGTTGATTGTGGGCGAAATGATCGCGCTGATCGGTATCGTGTTCACCGTCAAGGCCGCAAAGCAGCCCTTCAAGGGCGCAACATTTTCCAAATTCTACCGAGGCACGCAGATCGTCACCGCCTCTGAGCTCGCGCGAAAAACAACCGAAAAGGGAAAAAAGCAAATCACGATTGCGGGCGTTCCGATGCCGACCGACGCAGAAAATACCCACGTTTCGATTGGCGGATCGACTGGGAGCGGTAAATCTACGGTGTTTAAAGAAATGATGGTCTGCTGCCTTGCGCGCGGCGATCGAATGGTCGTCCTCGATCCTGACGGCGAATTCCTGTCGAATTTTTATCGCAAGGGCGACAAGATTCTCAATCCGTATGACGCGCGCTCAGAAGGGTGGTCGTTCTTTAATGAGATTCGGGCCGACTACGATTTTAAGCGTTACTCGGCTTCGATTATTCAACGCTCAGGCAGTGCAGAGTCGGAAGAATGGAATGACTATGGGCGGTTGCTCTTTGCCGAGGTTGCACGGAAGGTCTACGCCACCGAGCGCAATCCGACAATGGATCAAGTGTTTGACTGGACGAATCGCCGGAGTTTGGAGGAACTGGAGGAATTCGTCGAAGGAACCAATGCACAGGCGCTTTTTACGGGAAATAGCAGGGCGTCGGGCAGCGCGCGTTTTGTGCTCAGTAATAAAATCCCGCCGCATCTGGAAATGCCACTGGGCCATTTTTCGTTGCGTGACTGGATTGCCGATCCGAACGGGGGGAATCTGTATATCACCTGGACGGAAAATACTCGCGCCGCTTTGGTGCCGCTGATTTCCTGCTTCGTCGACACGATTTTCAGCAGCGTGCTCGGCATGAGTACCGACCCGGACCGGCGCCTGTGGGTTTATCTGGACGAACTGGAGTCGCTCGCGCGGCTGCCGACCTTGGGCGACGCGCTGACCAAGGGTCGCAAGAAGGGCTTGCGCGTTGTATCCGGCTATCAGACTTACACGCAGTTGGTCGATGTCTATGGTGAGAACTTAGCCGAAACCATGCTCGGCAACCATCGAACAATGGTGGCGCTTCCCATCGGCCGCATGGGCGAGAAGACCGCAGAAAAGATGGCGCGGGCGCTCGGCCAGCATGAAGTGATGCGGCATCGCTCGGGCCGCAGTCGCAAATCCTTCGGCGGGGCGGGCACTCACAACCAGAACGAGGAAATCAAGCCGGAGCTGGTCGTGCTTCCGTCGGAGCTGATGCGAATGCCGAACCTCGAAGGCTATCTTGCCTTTCCCGGCGATCTGCCGATCGCAAAGTTCAAGACGGAGCCCGTCACCTACACCCGCCGACACCGCGTGCCCGGAATGATCTCCCTCGATGGTGAAATCATGGGGGCGTCCTGATGCTGAACATCACGACGATCAAGCGACAGAACGTCGGCAAGGTCGTGAATTACTACGCCGACAGCGCAGACGACTATTACGCGAAGGATGGTAGCGCCATGCAGTGGCACGGCCAGGGCGCTGAGGTTTTGGGCCTGTCCGGCACGGTTGAGCAGCGCCGTTTTGCCGAGCTTCTGGACGGTCGGATAGACCAGCAGACTCATCTGCGGCGGACCAAGCCGTCCGAGGCCCGGAAGGAGCGTTTAGGCTACGACCTCACATTCTCGGCTCCCAAGGGCGTGTCATTGCAGGCGCTAGTTCACGGCGACGAGAAGATTATCGCCGCCCACGACAAGGCTGTGGCCGCCGCCGTTCGCGAGGCCGAAATGCTCGCGGCCGCCCGTTACACCGCGAAGGGCAAGACCAGCGTCGAGCGCACCAACAAGCTCGTGGTCGCGACCTTCCGGCATGAAACCTCGCGTGAAGTCGATCCCGACCTGCACACGCACGCCTTCGTGCTCAACATGACGCAGCGGCACAACGGCGAGTGGCGCGCACTCGTCAACGACGGCATCGTCCATTCGTTGAGTCACCTGGGCAACGTTTATAAGGCGGAACTGGCGAAGGAGCTTGAGCGACAGGGCTTCTTGCTGCGGTACGACCGCAACGGCACGTTCGACCTCGCGCATTTTACCGACCATCAGATTCACGAATTCAGCGGACGACGCAACCAGATTGACGCCCAGCTCGCAGCATGGGGGCTCGACCGGGAGACCGCGACGCCATCGCAGCGTGACCGCGCCGCAATGCAAACGCGGGAGCGCAAGACCGCAATCGACCGCGACAATGTGCGCGCCGCATGGCAGGCACGCGCCAAAGAGCTTGGCATCGACTTCCACAGCCGCGAATGGGCCGGTGTGGGTAAGGACGGCGTGGGTAAGGACGGTGCCGAAAAGGACGGTCTCGGTAAAGACGATGTCAGTGCAGACGGCCGCAACCGATCCCGCACTCGCGCGCCGCAGATCGAAAAGCCGCTTGAATACCATGCCGATCAAACGGTGCGCTTTGCCATCAGGAGCTTGACGGAACGGCAGGCGATCGTGACCGGCGAAGCGTTGCTCGCGGTTGCCTTGAAGCACGGTTACGGGCGCTTGTCCGCTTCCGACATTCGCGCCGCAATCGACCGCGCGAAGGACGGCGGCCATCTGATCAAAGAGGACACGCTTTATCGGTCGATGAACCCGGCGCGCAGAGATGGAAAGGACGCCAAAGCCGCACTGGGAGGCCCTGCGCTCACGCGCGAGCAGTGGATTGCCGAGCTGATGACGGGTAATCGCACCCGCGAACAGGCGAAGGCGATGGTCGACAGCGGTATCGCCAAAGGTCGTCTGCAGGACACGGGCACCCGATACACGACGCATATTGCGCAGCGTCGCGAGCGAGACATTCTCGCACTCGAGCGCGCCGGGCGCCTCAGAATCGAGGCGCGCCTCACCGCGCAGCAGATCGACGCCTATCTGGCGACGCGAACCCGCACCGACGAGCGGCCAGGACTCAACGTCGAACAGGCGCGCGCCGTCGCGCGCATCGCCGACACCACGAACCAGTTCATGGCTGTCCCCGGGTTCGCTGGCGTGGGCAAGAGCTACATGATGAAGTCCGCGAAGGAGCTGCTGGAGGAACACGGCTATCACGTGAGCGCACTCGCGCCCTATGGCAGTCAGAAAAAGGCGCTCGAGGAATCTGGCATCGAGACACGCACGCTGCAATCGTTTCTGAAGGCGAAGAACAAGAAACTGGACGGCAATACGGTCGTTTTCATTGACGAGGCGGGCGTCATCCCGGCGCGTCAGATGCTCGAAACGATGAAGGTCATTGAGGCGACCGGCGCGCGCGCCGTTTTTCTCGGCGACACCGCGCAGACCAAGG
Source organism: Caballeronia telluris (assembly GCF_001544495.1). Taxonomy (GTDB): domain Bacteria; phylum Pseudomonadota; class Gammaproteobacteria; order Burkholderiales; family Burkholderiaceae; genus Caballeronia; species Caballeronia telluris. The sequence goes on along the minus strand of NZ_FCNZ02000054.1, from coordinate 13,106 downwards.
CCATCGAGGCGGGCAAACCCTTCGAGCAGCTTTTGGCTGCCGGTATGCAATCGACTGAGATCAGGACCATCCAGCGCCAGAAACACCCGGAGTTATTGAAAGCGGTCGAGCTGGCCGCAGTGGGCAAGGCCGCGGCTTCGCTCGCGCACATTACGCGCGTCCGTGAGGTCAAGGATTCGAATCAGCGATACAGCGCGATCGTGCAAGCCTATGCTGGGCTGGCGCCGGCCGAGCGCACCGAAACGCTCGTGATCACCGGCACGAACCACAGTCGAAAGGAAATCAACGACGGCATCCAACGGGCGCTCGGCCTGAAGGGCACCGGCATTGAATACACGCTGTTGGACCGGCTCGATACGACGCGGGCCGAACGGCGGCACAGCAAATACTATGAGAAGGGCGCGATCATCATTCCCGAGCGCGATTATCGGAGCGGCCTGAAGCGCGGCGAGCAGTACACCGTGCTCGATACGGGCCCCGGAAACCGCTTGACCGTGCGCGGCGCGGACGGTGCCGTTCTCACGGTCTCACCGGCGCAAACCACGCAGCTTTCGGTGTACAAACCCGAGCGCACGGAACTGGCCGTGGGCGACCAAATCAAAATCACGCGAAACGACAAGGACCGCGATCTGGCCAACGGCGACCGATTCACCGTGAAGGAAATTCGCGAAAAGGAAATCATCGTGGAGGGAGGAGGGCGGCGTATCACCCTCGATGCCGACCAGGCGATGTATGCGTCGCTCGCCTACGCATCGACCGTCCACAGCGCACAGGGGCTGACGTGCGACAAGGCGCTGATCAACCTTGAAACGCGCTCGCTGACGACGGCAAAGGACGTGTACTACGTCGCCGTGTCGCGCGCTCGGTACGAGGCCGAGATTTTTACGGACGACGGCAAACGTCTTCCGGCCGCAGTGTCCCGCGAAGCCGATAAAACCGCCGCGCTCGAAATCAGCCAGCTACAGCGGCACGTCGAGAAGGAACACGGGAAGAACGGGCAAGCGCTCGACGGACCAAAGGCGCCGAAGCAGAAAGAGCAAGGCGGCCCTGATATGGCGATGGGCGTCTAGTTCGTGCCTGCTGACAGCGCTTGCGCCGTGCCGCACGGATACCGATCCAACGTGCGGGTTAGTCACATACTCAGCGCTCGGCGTTTTGCCAGGCCGGGGAGTCGTCAACACGATCGCTCGGACCATTCTGGATGAAATCGTCCTCGAAGCTCTGTCCGATTAATTTATCGTAGTTTGGCGACTCGCTATTGACGATGGCTCGGAACATCTGAATCAATGCGTTGCCATCTTGCAGATGGGCGACCACAACCCGAGCAGTACGCAGGGAAACAGATTCGCGGACGGGCGGCGCTGCACTTCCATCGTGCAATTCGAATGCAAAACGATGGACCTCTTCATGCCCTTCGGCCAGGTCGGTATGGCCCCAAATTGTTGCTTTCATACTTGTCCGTTAAGGAATTTTCTAGGACGACACGCAAATTGCGTGCCTCAATGGCGGTCCGCGCCCCGAGAAAAATCGCGGTGAGGGGAAACCCGCTTCGAGCAGCGGGTCCTGGTCAAACTGACGGTGGCTTCCGTCTTGGATGCATACATAAACGGCTTCGATGCATCGTCGGCCGCATCTTTCAGATCTTCCTTGGCGTCGCCCCGATGCAGCCGGCGAAATGCGATGCAATGGTTCGATTGGCATCGAACCATTACCTTAGCTTGCGGGCCGGGACGACCATTCACTGAAGCTGAGCCCGCCATGAATGGTTTTTTTTCTTGCCCATTCCATCTCGGCCGCAGTGGCGTATGTCACCCCGGGCTCCCACCAAAGTGCAGCTTCCTGCTGGAGAGAAGGTCGCCTTTTCATTCGAGCGACCAACGACGCGACCTTGGGTCGGCCAGGAGAACGCCAGGACAATCGCAATGGGCGCGTTTCAATGAACTGACAGACGCACGTAAGCAAGATGTCCTGAGCCGAAGTGACGCCGGGGACGAAAGCGCCTTCAGCGCCAATAAGTTGGGTTTCGAACCAATCGAGCAGGTACTGGTTGCGCACGGCGCATCGCGCCGCATGGACATTGTCTTCATGTTTGACCCCAGACCACTGCAATTGCGACACCATCGTCGTCGACGCGCCGAACGTCTGTAACGTCGCGAGAACGAGCTTGTCATGCCAGCTTTCCGTGGCGCGCACATAGTCGGTTGCCAGGGGCTCCATGCCTGCGGGCGCAGGCGCGTCTGGATAGCTGGACATGAGGTAGTCGATGATCACAGCGGAATCCCAAAGCGTCAGGTCGCCATCAACCAAGGTGGGAACCTGAAGGGTCGGCGCGACCTTCGCACGCTCTTCGACGCCGGGCGTCGTAAAGGTCTCCTCGCGCTCAAAATCGAGTCCCTTCTCGACAAGCACGATTCGGACGGCACGAGCGAAGGGCGATCCCGTCGTGAAGAACAGCTTGCGCATCTTGGCTCCCTTGATGGCTGTATCACCCTAACTACTTCATTGTTATCGCTGCGCCAAAATGCGCATGTACACGAAACAAGACGGCGGCACTATCGAAGGATAGATTCAGATAGGCTTAGCGCGCGACTGGACGCAATGAAATGCAAAGAATTCCCTCGGAAAACTGGAACGTCGCGTTGGCAAACTTAGCGGCCCGGCAACCATCTCGACGTCCGCATGCACGTTGCAGCGCCGCGGGCGGTATCGATTCCCGCGCCCGTTAAGCAGCCCGGCGGCCACGCGATGACGATTTGGGGCGAGTTGGCGAGCTGCCCGCACCGGAACGGGGCATCGCGCGGCGGCCTCTATTTTGTCCCCATGACGCGAATATCGACAAAAAAAGAAGCCCGCCGAAGCGGGCAAGTCATGACCTCTCGACACTCCTTCCGAGTGGCGCAATCCATAGCTTAGTCAATTTCCGAGGAAAACCAACTGAAGGCCCGCCCGACGGAGGCGCGCAATCCAACGCGTCGAAACTCGACGCAAAATATGCTGTTTTAACCGGGGATCCCGCAATGCCAGGACCGGACGACGGGACCCAGCGGCGAGTGGACGACACGTACAGGCAAACCAGGAAAAGCCGCGTACCGACTGATGGCCCCGGAGCGCAAGGGACGCCTCAGCTTGGCTAAAAAGGACCCCGCCGCAGCGGGGTTAATTTCAGGAGAGGTGATGCACGGTGCAGTGCAGCAATGCTCATGCCGGCGCGCCCCAAGAATTCTTCTGACTCGGTCCTTATTCAGGCGACCGGTACGCCTTAACGTTGGGGGTGGCGAAAACGGATGCCGGCAAGGGTTGGATCAAGACCTGGGTCCGTTCCGGCGGGCCTTTCTTTTGGCGATGAGCTACACACTGTTTACCAAAGCCACTTTGCCCGTCGCATCATCAACCGCTGCCGAGCTATGCTGCGGTCGGATATTGGCTACCGCCGTTGCCGCACTTTGAATTGCTAAATTGAGCCTGCCTACATCGACCGGTTTTGTGAAATGGAAGTCGAATCCGGCGTCCACCGTCCGCGCCCGGTCCTGGGGCTGCCCCCAACCAGTGACGGCAATAAGCGTCACATCGTTTATGTCTGGCATCGCTCTTAACCGGCGAGCGACCTCAAGTCCACTTATACCGGGCAGCCCAAGGTCAAGCAAAACTACGTCCGGGCTGTAGTGAGTGAGGATGTCGACGGCTTCCTCACCCGAGTACACAGTCCGTACTTCATGCCCCTCCAGCTCCAGGAGCGCCGTCATCGCGTCAGCCGCATCGACATTGTCGTCTACGACGAGGATGCGATGCTTGTCTACCGACGCGACAGCCGGCACCGTCAGCGGCTGGACCGATGGTGGGATCACCCTTGAGCTTGCCGGAAGGTGAATGGCGAAGCAGCTTCCTCGGTCTTTTCCAGCGCTTGACGCCGTCACCCGGCCGCCGTGAAGCTCGATCAGCGATTTTGAGAGCGCGAGTCCGATGCCCAGGCCGCCCTGTCGATGATGGTCTGGGTCCACCTGAGAAAACATCAAAAAAATAGCCGACAGCTTTTCAGACTCAACGCCGATGCCGTTGTCTGCCACCGAAATAACGATCTCTGCATCATCGGCCACTACAGTCAAGTCGATTCGTCCGCCTGGTGGCGTGTACTTTGCGGCGTTCGTCAGCAGGTTAGCTAGCACCTGCGCCAGCCGCAGGCGGTCAACCTCAACGTGGAGCGGGCGGGCGGGGAGCTTGACGTCAAGCTCGTGACCCTTGCCGTCGAGCATTGGTCTCGCGGTTTCGACTGCATCGTCAACAACCTCCTTGAGCGCCACCGCTTCCTTGCGCAGTGTCAGCGCCCCGCGCGTGATGCGCGAGACGTCCAATAGGTCATCCAATAGAAGTGCCATTGCCGCGGACTGCCGGCGCAGCAACGTGGTGCACCACTTTCTGCGCTCATCGGTAAGCCCGGGCTGTTCTAGGATCTCTGCGACTTGTCTGATGGGGGCAAGCGGGTTGCGCAGTTCATGAGCGAGCGTCGCGAGAAACTCGTCCTTGCGGCGGTCCGCTTCAGCGAGCGCCTGTTCGGCTCGCACTCGGGCAGTCACGTCGCCAAACCACGCGACGACCGAACCGTCGAGCGACGCGGCGACGACGTGAAACCATTGCTCCCCGTTGCCTCCTTGAACGCGCACGTCAAAGGCCTCTTGCCCATGCCGTTCAGCAAGCGGTGCAAGACGCTCGAGCAAAATGTCGGCATCCCATCCTGCCGGACGGACATATGAACTAGAACTGCCGATCACGACGCCTGCGGCTTGGCTGAATAGCTGAGCCGCCGCCTCGTTTAGGTAGTCCCACCGAAGCTCTGCGACGTGGCCATCGCGCACCACCGGAGTCACGATGAAAAACGGCACGCCAGCACTGTTCAGCGCCACATCAAACCGCTGCCGCGCGTCGCGCTCGAGTCGCAGAAGTCGATCGGCAGCATCTTGCGTAGCCGCTTCAGCTTTTCCTGCCCGTCTTGCCACCTCCGCCAGTTGCCGTCCGGCCACCACCAGAATACTGCCGACGACCGCGTACGCGAGTAGGACGGCACGGTCTTCTGGCTGCGCAACAGCAAGACCCGCAGGCGGCATCCAAAGCGCGCCGAAGCAAATGCCGCTGACCAGAACCAGAAAGCCCGACGGGGCGCCAAAGAGCACGGTAATAAACGGCAGGGACGCACCGATAAGGAGAAACGTCAGGCGCCCATGAGCAAACATTGTCAGTGCCTGCTGCGCCAGTAGTACGACGGCTGTAGCCGCAATTCCGAACAGTAGCCGCTTCATCCGCGGCAACTGGTTAATTCGAACGATCATGGAATGTCCCAATTTGAACGTTGCCCGCTCGGGAAGCATTAAACATTCCTCTTACTTTATTTTGCGAATGATTCACTTTGGCGCGCGAAAATACCTGCCGGTCGAATGGTGCTCGAGGTTCATTTCGCTGCTGCGCTGGTCCTCAATCATCGAATGTCGAAGATCCACGCTGTGTGGAATGACCGGCTGTGGCCCGGCAAGCGCCCGCTCGCTGGTCATGACCTGTCGACTTCGGTTTGCTCTGCCATTTCGAGCGCGTCGTCTACCTCAATCCCGAGGTAACGCACGGTACTTCCAGCATGACTACGTCGTACCTCCGGTGTCATCGGTCGTGTCGCTTGCGTGCCGAACAAGATGAACAACGCGATTCCGTGCGCGCAACTGATTCCGCTCGGGTTTCCGAGGAACGCGCGCGGACAGGCGGGCTGGAAGTGGACCGACCCTTTCCCATCGTTATGCGATCGATCCGTGCGTGCGACGAGCGGCAGTACGCGACCCCTTGCTGCCGCTCGCGGCGTCACTCGCGTGATGTCCCGTTTCGAATGGACAGCAGTCATTCGCCAACAAAGCTTGCCGATAGGTATTCGCCCTTTTGTACAAGCAGACCAACTGCCGAAGGCGCTCAAGGTTCCGGACAATGTGGCGCTTCGGGCAGCGATGAATTTCGTTAGTAGACGAGCCTTGTCCGATGCGCGCCGGCTCGTGTGCATGGATCGCTGCATCCGAACCATGGCGTTCGCTCCGAAAGGTGGGATGTCGGTTATCTGAGCGGCGTCGAAGCGGCCTAACTTACCGCGCTATATGCCTCCACCAATTGCTTGAGGCGACACACATCGCTACTCGCACGGGGGCGAAACCACACTGCCCGAGCCGGCAAGTGCGATCAGCCCTAAACACCTCATATATTCGATAAGTTCAAAGAAAGCCGATCGAGATCCAGGGAACCAAGGCTATCGCAATCAGCCCGAGAAGCAGCATGCCCAGATAGACCCATATCCGCTTGAGTCCCGCTTCAGGCGATACCTCGCCGATGATACACGCGGCGTAGTAACACAAGCCGAACGGCGGCGCGAAAACGCCGAGCCCCATCGCGAGCACGACGACCATCGCATAGTGCACTTCGTGGATGCCGAGCTGATGCGCAACCGGGAACAGCAGCGGCCCGAACAGAACGATGGCCGGGATGCCCTCGAGCACGCTGCCGAGGACGATGAACGCAACGATCGACACCAGCATGAAGCCGGCAGCACCGCCGGGGACTCTCGTCATCATGTTGGCGAGGTCGTGCGAGAAACCCGACTGCGTCAGCGCCCAGCCCATCGCACTCGCCGCCCCGACGATAAACAGAATCGCGCCGGACAATGCCGCCGTCTGCAGCAGCATCGGCATGATCGCTTTCCACTTCAGGCCGCCGCGATAGATCAACAGGCCGATCACGAGCGAATAGGCGATACCGATGGTCGATACTTCCGTCGCGGTCGCGATGCCTTCCACCACCGCACTGCGGATCAGGAACGGAAGCAGCAGCGCCGGCAACGCGATCACGAAGGTGCGGCGCACTTGCGACCACGGTGCCCTCACCGCTCCCGCACGGCTTTCATCCGTTTCTTCCTCGCGTCCCGCACGCCACCACGCGACGACCCCGAGCACGAACGCAAGCACGATCGCCGGCAAGATGCCTGCGGTAAAGAGCGCTGCAATCGATATGCCGGTCACCGACGCGATCGCGATCAGCACCAGCGACGGCGGAATCGTCTCGCTCATCGCGCCGGACGCGGCAAGCAACGACACGAGTTCACCATCCTTCATCCCGCGCTTGCGCATCTCGGGGAAGAGCACAGGCGCAACAGCCGCCATATCGGCCGTCTTCGATCCAGAGATTCCCGAAATCAGCAGCATGGCGCCGAGCAATACATAGGACATGCCGCCCCGAACGTGACCGAGCAGCGACGCGAGAAATGCCACCATCACGCGCGCCACGCCCGTGACATGGACGAGTTGCCCGAGCAACACGAACATCGGCACGGCGAGCAGGATCAGCGTGCTCATGCCTTCGTCCATTCGTCCCACCACCACGCTGAGCGGCGTCGACGTGGTCGTGAGCAGATAGGCGCTCGTCGCGAGCGAGAACGCGAAGGCGATCGGCACGCCCGCCATCACTGCTGCGCCAAGGACGCCGACGAAGAACACCAGCAGCGCGCCCTGTCCCATGTGCGTCAAGGGCGCCTTGGCAAGATAGCAGCCGACGGCGATCAGCAACATCAGCGCAATCGCACCGACGATATGGCGCCGGTCATGCCGCGCGAGGCGCAGGCCGCAACTCACCAGCGCCGCCACGCAGCCGAACGGAATCGCTAGTGCCCTGACCGAGCCCGACCAGCCGAGTGCCGGCGTTTCCACGAATGCCTGGTCCTGCACATAGTCGTATGCGGGATGCATCACCAGCGCGAAAAACGCCGCGGCGGCGGCGACCGCGAGCGTCTCGGCCCAGGCCTGCGCGCGGGGCGACATGTGCGATACGAAGAACGTCAGCCGCATGTGACACGAACGCTGCACCGCGAGCGCGCTGCCCAGCATCGCAAGCCAGAGGAACAGAATGGACGCGAGTTCGTCCGACCAGATCAGCGGCTGATGAAACACCGCGCGCGCCACGATGCCGACAAACAGCAGCGCCACCTCGCCCACGACCGCCGCCGCCGCGAGCACCTCGATCCCGCGACGCAACCAGCGTTCGATGACGCTCTCGCCGTGCGCGTCGCGCACGAACGAGGGTCCCGGCACCTCCAGATTGTGCGCGGCGCTCATGATATTTTCCCCGTCACCGCTTCGAGGGCGCTCCACGCGCTGGCGCCGAACTTGTCGCGCCATTGCGTATAGAAGCCGGACTTCGAGAGCGCTGCGCGGAACGCGTCCCTGTCGGCGGGAACGAACGTCAGTCCCTTGCTGGAGAGCTGCGACTTCAGCGACGTATTCAATCGCGCGACGTCCGCGCGCTGCTCGACACTCGCCCGGTCGAATTCGCGTCTCACGATCGTCTTGAGATCGTCGGGCAGCGCGTTGAATGCGCGCGGGTTGCCAAGCAGCCAGAACGGGTCCCAGATGTGATTGGTCTCGGCGACATATTTCTGCACTTCATACAGCTTGCCCGCCTCGATCGTGACGAGGCCGTTTTCCTGACCGTCCACGAGATGCGTCTGCAACGCGGTGTATAGCTCGTTGAAGTTGATCGACGTAGGGTTCGCCCCTAGCGTCTGAAAGAGCGAAGTGAACATCGGCGAGACCGGCACGCGGATGCGGTAGCCGCGCAAGTCGTCGGGCGTCTTGATCGGTTTCGTGGCGGAGGTGATCTGCCGGAAGCCGTTGTCCGCCGCCTTCGACACCGACACGTACCCGCTCTTGTCGATCTGCGCGCGGATGATCTTGCCGAGATCGCCATCGACGCCCCGCCAGACCTGATCGTAGTCCGAGAACGCAAAGCCGAGATTGGTAATGGCCGCGAGCGGGATCACGGTCGACATCACCGAGCCCGAGATGTTGAGGAACTCGACGGCACCCGAGCGCGTCTGCGACAGCAGGTCCGTGTCCGAGCCGAGTTGCGATGCGGGGAAGAAGCGGATCTCGAGCCTGCCGCTGCTCGCTTCGCGAATGCGGTCGATGGCTTCTTTAAGTCGCGCATTGATCGGCTGATTAAGGGATTGCCCTGTAGCGAGCTTGTAGGTGAACTCGGCGGCGCGTGCAGGCCGGGTCCATATCGTTACCAGCGGAAGGGCGGCCGCAGCCTTCAACACCGCGCGTCGCGAGATGCGGCGCGGCGAGTTCGACGTGCTCATGATGCTGTCTCCTGTTATATGAACTTACCGTGGCGCGCCACTTTGTCTGTATGGCGTCGGGGCACGTTGCGGCGCTTGTTCGACTCTTGTCGAGGCGCTGCCGGTCCTGCGTGTGCAAAATATAAGAGGCTTGTTGGTGAAGGACAATTCAATTATTTTGCGCAAAGGTGTAGCCAATCTAAAGGGTGATCATGTATCTGCCATTGCGGGCCATCAGTGTTTTTCATGCTGCGGCGAGTTCGGGGAGCATCTCCCGCGCAGCCGCGGAATTGAACGTAACGCCATCGGCCGTCAGCCAGCAAATCCAGTCGCTGGAAACTCACTTGGGCACGGCGTTGATGACGAAGGTCGGTCGCGGCGTGGCATTGACCGAAGCAGGCGAGCGCTACTTCGCGATGATTTCAGAGGAGATCGATCGCATCGCGGATGCGACTCAGCGTATACGCGGGTTGCGCTCCGTCACGCTCCTGACCGTACGCGCGACTCCAACGCTCTCCACCAAGTTTCTCTTGCCGCGTCTGCGCTCGTTCCTCGACGGCCATCCCGATCTGGAGGTGCGCCTGAACGGCACCAATGAAATGACCGACTTCGCGCAGGAAGCAGTCGACATCGAGATCCGTCACGGCACCGGGCAATGGCCGGGCGTGTATGTTGAAGCGCTCACCGAGGAATCGTTCCTGCCGGTATGCTCGCCCGCGTACTGCGCGCCGTCGAGTCTCGATGCCGCCGATCTTCAGCGGCATCGACTCATCTACTCGATCAAGTCGCAGGTCCAATGGCCACACTGGTTCTCGGTGGCGCGCGCAGCGCCGCTCGATCCAGGGCAGCGCGTACTGTTCGATCGCAGCCATATGGCGATCGATGCCGCCGTCGACGGCATGGGCATCGCGCTCGAAAGCACGCTCATGATGTGGCGCGAGCTGCGCGACGGCACGTTGATCTGCCCGGTGCGCGAGCCCCCGGCGATCCGCCTGACGACGCAGTGGATCGTCTGCCCGTTCGAGCATCTGCACAAGAAAAAAGTGATCCTGTTCCTCGATTGGCTGCGCGCCGAGCGTGCCGCCTGGCAATCCGCGTCCTAACTTCCCGCCGCCCGCTGATGTTGAAGCCTGGCTAACAAATCGCCTCGGAAATGTTAATTGTTCTGGCAGAAGCCCCTGACTACACTTGCTCGCAAGTAAGGCGCACCGCTGTCATGCCTTCGATCACGCCACCTCGGCCAATCACCGCGCGCCGCGTTCGCGGCCACGATCCATAGTCTCGACCACAAAGGATTGCACATGAATCTCTCCAGTCTGCTCCAGGCACGCAACGCATCTGGACGTCCCGTTCGCGTCGGCCTGATCGGCGCCGGCAAGTTCGGCTCGATGGTGCTGTCGCAGGCCCGCCATATCGAAGGGCTGCATGTCGTGGGCGTCGCCGATCTCGACGTCGGCAAGGCGCGCGCATCGCTTGCGCGAGTCGGCTGGCCGGCTGAGCAATACGGCGCACGTACCCTCTCCGATGCCGTCAAGACCGGCGCCACCTGCGTCCTCGACGATGCCGCCGCGCTCGCCGCCTGCGATGAAATCGAATGCATCATCGAAGCGACGGGTCATCCGATCGCCGGTGTGCGTCACGCATTGGCCGCGATCGAAAACAACAAGCATGTGGTCATGGTCAACGTCGAGGCCGACGCGATGTGCGGCCCGCTGCTCGCCGCGCGCGCTCGCGAGCGCGGTCTCGTCTACAGCATGGCGTACGGCGACCAGCCCGCGATCATCTGCGAACTCGTGGACTGGGTGCGCTCGTGCGGATTCGAGCTGACCTCGGCCGGCAAGGGCATGAACTTCGAACCGCGCTATCGCTATTCGACGCCGGACACAGTGTGGAGCTTCTTCGGATGGACCGATGAGGAAGTGGCCAAAGGCGACTTCAACCCGAAGATGTACAACTCGTTCACCGACGGCACCAAGGCCGCTATCGAGATGGCGGCAGTCGCGAACGGCACCGGTCTCGACTGCCCGGACGACGGTCTTGCGTTTCCTCCCGCGGGCCTGCACGATCTGGCGCGCGTATTCCGGCCAGCGGAAGATGGCGGACGCTTGTCGCGCAGCGGCCTCGTTGACATCGCCGCCAGCCAGGAACCGGACGGCCGCGAAGTGCTCAACAACATTCGCTACGGCGTGTTCGTCACGTTCAAGGCGCCGAACGAATACGCGCGCGCCTGCTTCAAGCAATACGGCCTACTCGTCGATCCGACCGGCTGGTACGGCTCGATGTGGCGCCCGTTCCACATGATCGGTCTCGAAACCAGCGTGAGCGTACTTTCGGCCGTACTTCGCGGCGAAGCGACCGGGTCGTCGAAGGAATTCCGGGGCGACGCCGTGGCGACCGCCAAGCGCGACCTCAAGCCGGGCGAGATGCTCGACGGCGAAGGCGGCTATGCGGTCTGGGCCAATGCGATCCCGGCATCGAAGAGCCTTGCCATCGGCGGCCTGCCGATCGGGCTCGCGCATAACGTCAGACTCAAGCGTCCGGTCGCCAAGGACACCATCGTGCGCTTCGAGGACGTCGAACTGGAACGCGATCTCGATGTCGTCGCGCTGCGTCGCGAGATGGAGCAAAGTGCGCTCGGCAAGCCGGCGAAGGCAGCGTGAGGCGCGGACATCATGGCATCGAACGGAGAGTCCAACATGGATAGCGGAACCGAAGCGTTCGTGGTCGTCGCGGAGTTCGAAGTGAAGGCCGACTGCGTTCGCGACTTCCTCGCGCTCGCACGCGACGACGCCCGGCACTCGCTCGCCGACGAGCCCGGCTGCCGGCAGTTCGACATCGTCCAGCTCGACGAGACGCCGGCGCGCGTCATGTTCTACGAAGTTTACGACGATCGCGCCGCGTTCGACACTCACTTGCAGACGCCGCACCTCGATCGTTTTCGTGCCGGCTTTCCAGCGCTGATCGTGACGGAGCGCCCCGTGCGCTTTGGCCGTCGCGAGTCTGCATGATGCGCGCGAGTCTTGCAGTGGGCTTCATCGGCACGGGCATCATGGGCTTGCCGATGGCCCGGCGCATCGCTGGCGCCGGCTACCGGGTCGCGGCGTGGAACCGCACCCGCGAGAAGGCGGCGCCGCTCGCCACGGCGGGAATCGAGGTAGTCGGGCACTCGAGCGAAGCCGCGCGCGATGCGGATGTCGTGATCTGCATGCTGAGCTCCGGCCCCGCGTGCGACGATATTCTGCTCGGTGACGACGGCATCATCGCGAGGATGCGCGCGGGAAGCGTGCTGATCGTGATGAGCTCTATTCCCGTCGATACCGCGCAGCGTCATGCGGCGGCGGCGGCGTCGCGCGACATCGGCTATCTCGACGCGCCCGTCTCCGGCGGCGAGAAAGGCGCGCAGGACGGCACGCTCGCGATCATGGCAGGCGGCGAGGCGCCGGTCTTCGAAGGCGTGCGCGCGGTGCTGCAGACGATGGGCCGTCCGACTCGCATCGGACCGGCCGGTACAGGGCAGCTCGCGAAGCTCGTCAACCAGATGATGGTCGCAAGCACGATCGCGACGGTCGCAGAAGCGATGCTGCTCGCGGAGCGCGGGGGCGCCGATCCCGCGCAGGTCCGCGCGGCGCTCCTCGGCGGATTCGCCGACTCGACAATTCTGCGCCAGCACGCGGCCCGCATGATTGCGCGGGATTTCGAGCCGGGCGGCCCGGCCAAGTATCAGATCAAGGATACGAAAACCGCACTGGGTTTTGCACACAGCGTGGGGCTGGAGCTGCCGGTGCTGGGACTCGTCGATGGCCTTTTCAACGACATGGTCGAACACGGCGACGGCGAGCTGGATCACAGCGCGTTGATTCGCGAACTGCGCAGGCGTAACGGCTTGCCGGTGTTATGACATTGGGATGAACGGACTTTTGATTCGCACCATGCGTCGTTCCACGCTTTCTTCCGGGAGGCCGTAAGACGTTACGGC
>NZ_FCNZ02000053.1 GCF_001544495.1 Caballeronia telluris | reverse complement strand
CTTGCCGCTTTCCATCAGATCTCGGGGCGAGTTCCGGCCTGCTACTTTCCATAATCAACGACTTGGCATAATCGGCCATAGCGGACATTCAAGCAGGCTGTTTCTACGTCAGCAGTGCGGCAGATTGCTGACTGCGCCGACATCGGGGCAGTCGATCAGCAGCTTCCTCATCCGTGTATCGGTGACTCCGGGCAGCGGACTCTGTTGAGCTCGCGGACTGCATCACACCTGCGACAGAATCAGCGACCTTCTTGATGCTGGACTATCAGCTCGCTCGAACGAGGTTCCCGAGAAACCGAGAAACATCAGTAGACGTCCGGAGCACTGTGGCCTTCGGCTGCCTTAAATCGGGCTGACCTCACGTGGGTCACGAGGTTTAGTTCGAACTTTGCGCGCGGCCTAGCCGAATGCCGCCCCGGAACAGGCATCTCGTCCGATAAGGTAAACTGCGTAATCATACAAAAACAGTCGTTGACCAATACGACGGCAACAACACCGATGAAAATGCGCAGATTTGAAGAACTAAAGCGTTTCGACCTAAGAACGAGAAACAAACTTCGAGCAATTTTCAGTGATGGGGAGGCGAATGCGATCCGTCGTTTGGCGCATTTGCGCGGAAAGTTGGGCAAGGTTGAGGCGGCAGCTCTAGAGGCGCTTCTGACGAGTTCGGCCCTGACGAAAGCGGTAAGAACGTCGACTCCATTTCCGAAGACGTCGCCGTTTTTCGATACGCTTCAGGCTCACCGCTCGACAGAGATGAGCGACCTGCTAAGTGTTGTCGAAGCCAGTGCCGTTTCACACAAAGCGCGCCTCATCCGGCTTGCCAATTCCCTACAAAGAATCGACACGCTTTATTCAGAGAGAGATAGCAAAGCATGTCTAGACTACATCGTCGAGACGTTGAAGGTGGACGGCTGGAGTCACGCGCTCTTGAGGCGAGTCATCCTTATTCGTGAGAATCTCGGACCCGACGCCGTCGACGATCGCATTGAGAAATTGGTGCGGCAAGCCGGCATCAAAAGCATAGTCGTTGCATCGTTGATCCAAGCATACACACCGGATCAAAATATTCTTACAATAAAGCGATCCATTCTCAATATAGCTGATCAGGGTACGATCAACCGCTATACCCGCACGCTAGCTAAGCTGACCGTTCAACCATTTGCAACCACAATCCAGGCGAGTCAGCACAATAGCGGGCGTGTTGAACGATCTGCTATGGTAGTCCCGAGTAGTCTCAACCAGCCACGTGGACGTCTAACTGCACGTCGTAGTGCTCCGACTTGAAGCATGCTGTCAACGTCTGCAGCCCGCGTTGTTGCTGACGAAGAGGAGAACCTCGCCGAACGACTGTTTCGAGATCCAGAATATCGCCCGCGCGGTTGACTCATGAATAGGCTCCTGCCCTTGCTGAGGCTGTCTTCATATTATAAACGAGGCGGTGCGCGTCATCTGTTGACGAGGTGCTGTATGGGCGAATCACAAGTCCTAGGTACTGGAGGGACTTTCACAACTCAGGGACTGTTGCTCGCGCTAGGCGCCTTCCAAATTTCGTTCGCTTGAAAGGCTCAGTCACAAGATACAGCTCTTTCAGTTCGCATCATTCTTCGTTTTCGATGTGAACGGTGGCATAGTTCGGACACGACATCCTAAAGGAGACCTTTATGGCCACCCTCGAACAAATCCAAGGAAAAATGAAACGACTTCAAGCACAGGCCCAGGCCTTGATCGCAAAGCAGGCGCAGACCGCGCTTACTGACATCCAAAAGCTCATGGCCCAGCACGGATTGACGACAGCCGATATCGCTGCACATACCTCGACGAAAAAGCGTCCGGGCCGTCCGGCCGGGGCGCCATCCGTGAAGGTCACCAGGAACAAGGCCGCGGCCAGATCGACTGCGTCGAGTTCGCCGAAAGGTAAGCTGCCTCCGAAGTACCGCGATCCAAAAACGGGCGCGACCTGGAGCGGCCACGCTCGACCTCCCGCCTGGATTGCAAAAGTCCGGGACCGCACGAAGTTCCTGATTGATGGCGGTGGCGCGGCGTTCGCCGCGAACGGTGTCGGCAAGACGAAGGCAGCGCTCAAGAAGACCTCAGCCACGGCGCGGACCGTTGCTGGCAAAGGGCAGGGCAAAGGGTCTCTCGGGGCGAAGTATCGCGATCCGAAAACCGGCGCAACGTGGAGCGGTCACGCTCGTGCGCCGGCCTGGATTGCCAATGTGAAAGACCGGACCAAATTTCTGATCGATGGCGTCGGCGACGCAGCGGCAAGCGGTGCCGTGACGAAGAAGGCCGCAGCAAAGAAGGCTGTTGCCAAGAAGGCTGGCGCAGCGAAGAACGCGGCGACCGCACGGAACCTTTCCGTCAAGAAAACAGCGAAGGAAGCACCGGTCGTTCGGGCCAAACGCCTCGCCGGCAAGAAAACAGCAAAGCCAGCAGTGAAGAAGGTTGCGAAAAGCATGGTCGCAAGTCGCAAGGCGGTCGCCCCGAAAAAGACGATCACGGCGTCAGAGGCCACTGCAGCCCCCGTCCCGGCAACTGTGCCCGAGACTGCGAACGCGACCGCAATACAATGATGTAACGGGGAAGCGCCGAGCTTGGTTGCGCGTTCGAAGATAGCAAAACGCCCCTCCGACTTTTTTAGTCCAGAGGGGCGTTTCTTACCGTAGCGCTCGATCTACAGCGCGGCGTCTTTGAGTTTCTTCAGAGGACGCACTTTCAGACGCACGGATGCCGGTTTCGCGGCGAACCACTTGTCCTCGCCGGTAAACGGGTCCTTCCCGAAGCGTTTTTTCTTGGCGGGTACGTCTTGCGCCACCACCTTCGAAAGACCCGGCAGCGTGAACTCCTTGGCGCCTTTCTTGTGGACTGATGCGAGCACCGTTTCTTCGAGTGCCGCCATCAACGCCTTCGCGGCCTTAGGTTCAACGCCAGCACGCTCGGCGAGATGTACGGTGAGCGATGCCTTCGTGAACGAGCCCTTGATGGGTTTCAACGGTGCAGCAGCAGCCACCGTTTTCTTCGTGGCAGGTGCGGCGGCCTTCTTAACCTGAGGTGCCTTCGCTTTCTTCGCAACAGGGGTAGGAGCCGTTTTAGGTGCCTTTGCAGTGTTTGTTGCACTTGCTTTGTTACGGCGCATGACGACGTCGCGAACAAACGCCTCGTAGGCAGCACGATCGTCGAAGTCGCGATGGCCACGCAGCATCAGCGCCTGGTCGATCGCCTCCTTCAGATGGCGGTGCGAGGATTCCACACTACCGTTCTCATGGGCCACGCCGACGTTATTGCGCGTGCCGGCCATGCCGTAATGCACCAGCAGTGCGTCATAGCGAGCCGTGAAGTCCTCTTCAGTCTGCAAATTCTTGAACGCCGCCGATAGGCTGTCGGTGCGATGCTCATGCGGGCAGCCGCCGGCCTGCCACAGCGCGTTCTGTAATCCGGTGGAGAGGGCCTCGAAGCTCTCGCCACCTTCGACGACATAGGCGTATTCCCAGTGCGAGAACGCGAGCACGAAGTGATAGAGGCGGTGATCGAGGGGCGCGCCGGCGACCGTCACGCGCAAATCCCGCATGTCGGTAAAGTCCGAGAGCCCCTGCACGCCGGGCAAGTGCTGCTGCGGGAAGAAGATCTCCTTGCCAGGGCCCTCGAGTGCGCGCCATTGGCTGACGCGCCGCTCGAGCGTACGCCGCATGCTGTCAGGGAAGAGGCCCGGATGCGCCTCCTGCAGCTTGCACAGCAACGTGATGGCCTTGAGCCGGGGCGCGTGGCGCAGCAATGGCACGACCTCGCTCTCCCAGACCTCCGCGAACGGATCGTGACGTGTACGCCACGCGCGCGATGACTTCTGCGACGGCAGCCGGCCGTCATGCTCGATGCGCCGGGCCGTGCGAACGCTCATGCCCGCCATTGCCGCGGCGACTTCCTGAATGTGATGTTTGCGCTTGCTCATATAGAGTCGGACCTGCTGGTCCGTTACGTAGGTTCCAGGCATGACTGTTCGCTTCTTGTTCGATGCGATCAGCCATCGTAAAACCCCGCTACTCCGGCGCCGCCGGTAGTTCGTCGTCTCCGGCGGCTACGCCGCCTTCGACTCCTCACCACCGGCCAAGGTAACTGTCAAAGGACCGGCCAAGATAATTTATATGAACGCCCCCGATGCGCCAGGTCTTCTTGCGTGTTGCATCGACAGGATAGGTTGCAGCTTTATATGCGGCCTCATGCAGCCTCATACGCTGCGGGCCCCGATGAAATCCGCTGACTCGCTCCTCATTTGTCGCACGAGCTACGCGCTCAAATTATCTTTCAGGCTTAGCGAGTTCAGGTCCGACCTGTCTTGTCATCACGCTCGATTGCCAACGCAACCTTTCGACGTCATCCTGCAAGCTTCAATCTTCCATACGGTTCTACTGATCAAGCCGGTCGTGCACTGACGTGCCCCTGGTTGTACGGCGTGCCATGTGCGAGAACTGCCCAGATTGTTCGGGCCATCTTGTTGGCAAGTGCTACGGTCACCACGTTGGATGGTCGCCGTTTCTGCAACTGCTCAGCCCACGATCCGGTGTGATTGCCATGGAAGAGCACGCTGCGTGCTCCGTGGATCAGTAACGTCCGCACATACGTGTCCCCGCGCCGGCTGATACCCAATAGCTGGATCTTCCCACCTGTGCCGATCTGCTTTGGTACGAGACCGAGCCACGCGGCGAACTCCCGTCCGGACCTGAACGCCTTCGCGTCACCCATCGTCGCAACAGTGGCCGTCGCCGTCAGCAGGCCAACGCCGGGGATCGCGGCGATTGCCTTGCATGCCTTGTCCTCTTTCTTCCACGTCTGCAAACGTCGTTCAATGTCAGCGACCTGTTTGTCGAGTCGATCAAGGTCATTCCAAAGTTCGCGTAACGAGTCGATCAGCATCGCCGGTAGACGCTCGGATAGCCTCGCCAGCACCCCGGGAATCGCTTTATCCAGCGCGGCGCGGCTCTTGGCCATCACCTCGCCGTATTCTGTCAGCAAGCCCCGCAGACTGTTCATCTGCATCGTGCGGAACTTGATCTTCTGTTGCCGCAACCGATGCAGCGCCAATACGGCCTGCTGGGCTTCGGTCTTCACAGCGACGGGCTTGCTCGGCATCTGCGTGGCCATCCAGATCGCACGAGCATCGGCAGGATCGTTCTTGTTGCCGATGTTGAAAGCCTTTACGAACTTCGCCGGCATCAGCTTGACCTGATGGCCCATCTCCATCAATCGCCGTGCCCAATGCTGGGCACCGCCGCAAGCCTCCATTCCGATGAGGCAAGGCTCGCGATTCGCAAAATGCTCGAGGAATACGGCGCGCTTCAGTTGCTTGTTCACAATCTCGCCCGTGCCGGCATCCACCCAGTGAAGCTGGAAGACGTTCTTCGCGATGTCCACCCCGACCGTCGTATACTTCATTTCGGACCCTCCGGTTAGCCTGTGAAGACCTCAATGATCTTCCATTTGGGCACTTTGATGCCGTCGGCCCGTGAGGGTCCACCTCCTCGGCGTCACCCACCTGGTAGGTGGGGGCGTTCATTCCATTTGTCGTTCTCTAAATTCGGGAGTCGTCGCTTCGCAGTGGGCGTTTCCCCAGAGCGTCACTTCGGTGGCGCCATGCACGCTGGTCTTGGTCGTCCGCACCGGATCATGAGGCCTACGCGTCGAAGACTGATTGGCTATGTGGGGCAGCCGAGAGTGAACAAAAGACTGGCGAGTCCGAGGCAATCTCACGCGTCGCGAGTGCAGCGCGGGAGGTGCTGTCGGCAACCGATGCGTCGGAAGAACACGCCAAAGCAAAGGGCAACGACCGAAAGCGCCCGGGCTTTGCATTTGGCTCGCCTCGCCGCTGCTGTTGATGAACTTCAATTGGCACGTGATGCGCTTGACGAGCTGCTCGCAAAAAGTCGTTACGCTGGCTTTGTCCGAATAATCTCGCTAATTCGCAACTAACGTTCTGCCGAGCTTGGGTCTGCTTGACGGTAGTTGCGCAATCCGCCCCAAAGCCGCTTACGGTAGACGCTCGATTGCTGCTGCCAAGGACTGTCTCGCCGACCAAAATTCCTTCCAGGGGTCGCTCGACTGGAAGCTCAGATATTCACGTGCAGTCTGAACGTTCCACTGAGCTCCGGATTTGAGGTCGGAAAGCTGCTCCCACGCGACCGGCATCGAAACGCCCATTCCGATTCGAGCCCGAGCAGAGAATGCCGAAGCGGTTGTTTGTGCTTTGCCGTTGCGCAGGTAGTCGACATAGATTTTGCCGATTCGATTAGATGGTCCAGACACGGCTGAAAAGCGTTCAGGAACTGTCTTGGCAAGATGTCGAACGAACGATTGCGAGAAAGCCTTCACCTTCGCATAGTCCATTCGCGGACCCAGCGGCACGACCACATGCAGTCCCTTGCCACCGCTTGTTTTCAGCCTCGCCTCCAATTCCAGTTCCGATAGCAACGCTCGAACGAGCAAGGCGGCCTCTTGCACATGCGCCCATTTCACGCCCTCGCCAGGGTCGAGGTCGAAGATGACGCGGTCGGGCTTGTCGAGCCGAGAAACATCCGAATTCCACATATGAAATTCAATGGAGTTCATCTGAGCAGCGGCAAGAAGGGCGTCCGCTGTGTCGACGGTCAACAATGGCGGATGCCCAGGCCATAGGCCGCGGTCGTGAGCTGCTAGGCCGGGCATCGCAGTACGCTCGGCGTGCTTCTGGAAGAAGAGCTGACCAGCCATCCCATCTGGAGCGCGGACTAAAGCTACCGGGCGGTCTCGCAAGTGAGGCAGCATCCATTCAGCGACGCTCGCGTAGTAACGAACAAGGTCCGCCTTCGTAATGCCGGACGACGCGTCAATCACTCTTTCGGGATGAGTGATTTTCAAGTCAGGGAGCGGTGCCGGCAGTTCCGTCTTTCCTCCTTCTCGCACGACGCTGCTGGCAGGCTTATCGAGTCGCAAACCTCTGAATGATGCCTGCCGAACAACACCTTCTGCGGTCCACTCTGCGAACTCGACCTCTGCGACCAGGGCGGGCTTCGCCCACCGCTCGCTTCCAGCGGTGCGACGCGACCATCGCCCCGGCTTCTTAACCGGTGTGTCGAATGGAGGGGCGTCGACCGAAGTGGCTCCAGTTCCTTCCAAAGGTCTCTCGCGGTTTTTGAGTTCCATCCAGTGACAACGCTTCCGGCGTCGTGCAGCTTCTCGGCGACGTAATAACCGAGCAACAGGCTGCCGACTTCCCCGGCGTTGCCGCCGCGTGCGGTCATGCCGACGGTGACGAATTCTTGCCGGAGCCGTGCTTTCGCCTTCAACCAAGATTCCGTTCGACCTGATTGGTACGGCGCATCGCGGCGCTTGAGCACGAGCCCCTCAAGACCAAGCTCGGCGGCAGCTGTGAATATCTGAGCCGGTAGTGCGTCGAAAATCTTGGCTGAATATCAAATGCTCCCCAGCGCCCTCGAGAAGGGTCCGAAGCTGTGCACGCCGTGACCACAACGGTACTTTCCTGAAGTCCTTTCCATTGAGGTACATCAGGTCAAATAAGAAGAAGTTAATCTCCCTATTGTTCACTCCGCCAATCGCGTCTTGGAGAGCAGAAAAGCTCGGGATACCGTTCTTCAGAACGACAATCTCCCCATCGATCCAGGCACTCGATACGGCAAGCTTTTGTATCTCAGTCTCGAGCGTCGGCAACTTCGCGGTCCAGTCGTGACCATTTCGCGTGAACAGCCTTACTTTTTTCCCGTCGATACGAACGAGCAACCGGTAACCGTCCAGCTTCGTCTCGGTCACCCAGTCGCCCGTTGTGGGGAGGGCGCTGGCCAGCGTGGCGAGCTACGGCTCGAGCTTCGCGGGTAGCGGTGCCGGCAGCGCTGCTGAGAGATCGAGCTGCACTTCATCCGCGTGAGAACGTCGCGGCGTTTTCGGCTCACGCTCTTCGACGAGCCCGAGCGAATTCGCGACGACGCTATCGGGAAGCGCTTTGATGACATCGTATTCGCCAATCGGGCGTGCCCATTCGTCGCGCTTTTTGAAAAACATCCACTGGTCAGCCTTGTCGTCAGGCTTCGAAATGCGCACCAACTCCCACAAGCCGGCGAGCTTCTCACCATGCAACCGGAAGATTAGCTTTCCGGCCGCGATCGCCGCACGGGCGTCGCGAACGGGCTCCCACGTGCCCCGGTCCCAAACGATGACCGCGCCAGCGCCATACTGCTTCGGTGGAATTGCGCCCTCAAACTGCGCATAGTCGAGCGGATGGTCTTCGACATGAAGAGCCATTCGCTTCTCCTTGTCCTGTTGCAGGCGAAAGTCGTAGTGCAGTCGACTGGCCCAATGCTTCTGCACGACGAAGCTCGGGTTCCCGGCGCGCTTGCGTGGACGACCGGCGGGCGCCGCCGGCTCGGGAGTGACCGCGAAGTTCCGCTTCTTCCGGTAGTGATGCAACGGCGGCGAGGCGGTGTCTTTGATAGAGGCCATGATGGTGATAGCTTCAACCCTGAACGTCGCCAGCACCCGGCGAATTCATTACCGTGAGCCGAAGGATGAGCATTTGGCCAATTCCATGTTCCAGAGGAGGCCGGTCAGTACGCGCACGCTGGTAAGGTGATATCGACGGCGGAGGCACTGCGTTCGCCCGGTTTGCAGAGAAGCGAACTGATGGTGCCGATCCCGACGTAGAGCGGCGTCTTTATGGCGACCATATGCTCAGACCATCCCTTAAAACGTGCGGACACTATAGGCGATCATCGGATGTCCGAGCGCCAGTCGGCGCTGAAAGACAGGCCGGTGCAGGTGACGAGTGCAGACGAGCATGCGCTCATCGAGTGCCGTGCGCCAGAACTGCACGTTGCGACGTTGGGCGAGCTCGTCGCGTGTTGCATTCGGCGCGGCGCAAGCGGTTGGCGCTCGATTTCCGGGAATTAGTCCGGGGCGCGCCCGCGCGATTGTCAGCTGGCTGCCGCGGCAGCGGACTGCGCTCAGTCTCACGGTCGACGCAGACATCGCCTCGGGCGAGCAGGAGGGCGTGCCGGAGTGACTCGCAGTGCCGCACGCGCTCTCCGGTGCCGACGGCAAGAACCGCTCAGCCGCTTTCTGTTACATCCAGGCGCAACGCGACATCAATGCGGTGGGCACGTATCTGAGCCGATACCGCATCAGTCGAGGACGCAGCGCGCTGAAACCAAGGAACTCGAGCGGTTCCTCTTGTTGGCGGTAGCGCTGCGCGGCAAGGTGTTCATAAATCTGCGAGTCGACGACTGCGTGGCCCACAAGGATTTTATGAAGCGTCCGGACCTACGGTTTGTGGGTGAACGCTTCGCGGATCAGTCGCCGTCGTGGCGAAGCTTCGCATCGAGCGTGCTGTCGTCCGTGTGCGTTGCGCGCCGCGCTCGCGTGGCGGGTCGACGTGCGCTATCTGACCGGCAACCCATGGACGCCGTCGATGATCCGCCGGTGAGTCAGCGCGCGAGTGCGATGAAGCCGATAACGGCGCTTCTCTGAGGTCCATACAGAGTTCCAGCGAAGATGCTGAAGAAGCGACGTCCTGCTCGAAATTGTCGCCGTGACGAACGCGTTTCATGCGGCCTAGCCGAAGTTTGCCGCTTCGATCGTGTGAAGCGGAAGCGACACCAGTTCCGCGTCGTACGCCCGCAGGACGGCTTCGATGGGTACGCATTGCGACGCTTCGGGCCGCTGCTCATCGGCCGTTACTGCTTGTCATTGGGACGTTCGGGAGGCGAAGCGCAAAATTGTATAAAAATACTCGCTCGACATGCGCTCCGCGGTGACTTGTCGAAAGGCGGAAAACCGGGGCCAGCAGAGGACATCGCCGCGATGATTTGCGATGACTCCTCACACAGTGAAAGTGCCTGCGATGGTAGGAACGCGAAGCGCCTTTTCGAGACAGGCGTCCAAATTCTCATCGCGCCAGATAGAAATCCAACGGGATAAGCTCCACGGCCCAGCCGCCTTCTTCCCCCAGCGTGGCAGCCGGATGCATGGACGCGATGCGTAACGCGTCGTCAGGGCTGTCCGCCTCGATGATGAATAGGCCGCCCACTACTTCCTTCGACTCGGTGTAGGGCCCATCGGTGATGCGCGTCTCTCCAGTACGCGGGCGAAGCGTCCTCCACTTGTCCAAATCGCCAAGGGAGGCGGAAATCAGGACCCTGCCGGTAGCGCGCATCTTCTCGTCCAATGCCGGGCACTGGCTCACTAATTCCTTGACTTCGTCTGGCGCCATCGCGGCGAATTTTTCGGGGGAGAAGTAGGCCAGGCCGAGGTATTTCATGGGAGATCCTTTGAATGGGTTCACTGACGACGAATCTGATGATCGGAAATCGACAATGCCCTAGCTGGTTTGTAGCGGGTCGCGCCAGCCGGTCCGCTTCGGGTCCCCTCATGTCCGATATAGACAGATGGAATGGGTAGAGACCAAGATTCGAGGGGACCGGGTTCGGCGAAAACGGTCTGTCGGCGGGCATCCGACACCGCCATCGCAATGACTGTTCCGCCCCACGAGCGGATATGCAGCGCTTACAGGTCATGATCAGCAGCCGCCAACCCGAGAAACATGGGACGAGGTAGGTTCTAGAAATCCTCTTTCGTGCTGTCGTCTTATTTGCGACGCTGCGGAGAAGAACCATGGTAAAGACAGAGCGTGTACCGTTGATGATCGCCCAATTGGAATATCTGATGGCAGCGGACTGATTAGATCAAAGTTGTCTGCTAACGCGTTCCGACTGGATCTTCGCGGGTCAGCTATTGGCGTCCGTGGCACCTAGCGCGTGCGCAAAATCGGACAAATCGCTGCTCATGCCTGGGACCTATTCAAGCCTGTATAGAAGGCTTCATCATATAGAAAAGTGGCTGACGATTTCGAACCTGATCCAGCGCAAGAAATTGGAATGCCTCTTCAGCCCGACAAGTCTCGGAGCGCAGCTTCTTTTGCATAGCGTGCTTGTGCGCTGGGCGCATCTTTCGATCTATGACGCAGGCGTACAGTGCTTGATCTGTGGTGGGGCTGGCGCCAAGGCCTGGAGCCGGCGCGATATGAACAGCGTCGACTGTGCGAAAATAACAATAATGAACATTACCGGTGCCGCCATGAGCGTCCAACAGCGCAATAACGTACAAGTAGCCGGCGAGGGACCGGTAACCATGGTTTTCGCGCACGGTTTCGGTTGTGACCTGAACATGTGGCGTTTCTTTGCTCCTAGCTTTCAGGATCGATACAGAACTGTTCTTTTCGACCTTGTCGGTGGCGGAAAGTCCGACCTTTCAGCGTACGACAGGAAGAAATACGGGTCATTGCACGGCTACGCCGCGGACGTTCTTGATATCGTTGACGAGTTCGCTGACAGCGCAGTCATTTACGTCGGGCACTCGGTGAGTGCGATGATCGGGATGCTTGCTGCGATTGAACGCCCGGACTGCTTCGCGGCAAACGTGATGATCGGGCCTTCGCCGTCGTTCATCGACGACGGTGAATATGTCGGCGGCTTCACGCGAGCTGATATTGAAGAGCTGCTCGAGGCGTTGGAAAGTAATTATTTAGGATGGTCGAGCACGATGGCGCCAGCGATCATGGGCTCGCCCGAGCACCCTGATCTCGCTCAGGAACTAACGAATAGCTTCTGCCGCACCGATCCAGAGATTGCCAAGCATTTCGCCCGGGCCACCTTCATGGCGGACCACCGCGCGGAACTTCTCAGGGTCACAACACCGACCTTGATCGTTCAGTCGAACGACGACCTGCTCGCCCCTATGACGGTTGGCGAATACATGAATAGCAAGATCGCCGGTAGCACACTAAGCATCGTAGAAAATGTCGGTCACTGCCCGCATCTGAGCGCACCGGGTGCCAGCAAGGAGGCCACGGAGGACTTTCTGCGCAGACTGGAGCTCTGATGGACAGCCCTGGGCGCAGCCTCGCGGCGATCGGTGACGCCTTTGAGCACGCAGCCTGCGGCCTTCTCACAACGAGCGCGGACGGCACCATCGTTCGGGTGAACACGACATTTTGCCGGTGGGTAGGTTATCGCGCTGACGAGTTGCTTGAACGGCGCCGGGTGCAGGACCTTCTGACCGTCGGAGGAAAGGTATTTCACCAAACCCACTGGGCGCCGCTCTTGCAGATCCAGCGTTCGGTAGCCGAAGTGAAGCTCGACATTCGCCATCGTGACGGGCGCAAAATCCCAATGCTTATCAACGCCGCCCGCCGGCGCCACGAGGATATCGAGTACGACGACTTTGCTTTTGTCGTCGTCACTGACCGCCACAAATACGAGCAGGAGCTACTTCTGGCGCGACAGAAGTCCGAGCAGGCGCTCGAGGCGAAGCACGCAGCCGAGGAGGCCCTGCGACTGGCAGACCGTCGTAAAGACGAATTTCTTGCTACGCTCGCGCACGAAATCCGGAATCCGCTGGGGCCTTTGCGAACAGTCATCGAGGTGTTTAGTCGCAAAACCTTTGATGATCCGCAGGTGGTCTGGTCACGCGACGTCCTTGAGCGCCAGATTGGCCATATCGCTCACCTCGTTGACGATCTGCTAGAAGTATCGCGCATTGCGGAGGGTAAGCTCGAACTTCGCACCGCTGTCGTTGACCTTTCGTTAGTCGCTATGCAGGCAGTCGAGACCTCGCGCGCGCTGATCGATGCTTCTTCGCATGCCCTGAAGATCGAGCTGCCTGAGGAGCCGGTCATCTTGACAGCCGATCCCACGAAGGTGTCGCAGGTTATCCAAAATCTCTTGAACAATGCCGCCAAGTACACGCCTGCCAGCGGAACGATCTGGCTCAGTATCGGACGCGACGCCGACGAGGCCGTGATTTCGGTGCGCGACACAGGGATAGGCATTGCCGCCGAGCAGCTACCGTCGATATTCGAGATTTTCGCGCAGTTGCCGCCGGGACATGACCGCGCGCAAGGCGGACTGGGCATAGGACTGTCGCTCGTCAAAGCCCTTGTGGAACGACATGGCGGCAATATCGAAGTCAACAGTGAAGGAACTGGACTCGGAAGCGAATTCATTGTGCGGCTTCCGATTGGAATCGGCCAGGCAGCGCAGGGCGGCTCGTCGATGACAATTGCTGTCGACGGCCATCGCAGGCAGCGCGTTCTTATCGTTGACGACAACGATGACGCCGCTACCAGTCTCGCGATGCTGCTCGAATTGGACGGCCATGACACGCGCACGGCCTCTGACGGCATCACATGCCTTTCGGTTGCTGATATTTTCGATCCCGAAACGATTATTCTCGACATCGGGCTGCCCGGCCTGGACGGGTATGAGGTGGCTGGGCTGATTCGGAAGCGGCCGAACGGTCCTTCTATAACGCTCATTGCGTTGACCGGGTGGGCCCAGCCGCGCGATAAAGAAAGCGCGCGTTCCGCTGGGTTCGATTTCCATCTCAGCAAGCCGGTGGACTATGATTTGCTCCGTAACATCCTGACCGGATCGGTACCTTGACTGCATGTCCATGGCAGGATGCCACGGCCGCTTGCCGAGAAGCGCGAAAGCCGAAGCGGAAATCGGTACTCAGCCGGCTGACGCCGGTCGGGTCGAGACGGAACGGAAACCGTCCTCTCTCGCCGGATGGCAGTGCATAATTCTGCCACCCAAGGTTGCGGTCGCCTGAATAGCGCGGTCTATACCGCATTGCATCGTTCTCGCTCGTCACGGCACCACCGATTCGTCGTTCCTGCCAATGCGGTCCTTGCCTCGAAGATGTTGGCCTTCGCCGGGTGCGCCGCGAATTACATTGCATCCAAGTACGTGTTTAACACGCTACTCGCCACGCCTCTGCGTTGGCTAAAGCAAAGTCGTGAATAGTGTCGATGCCAATTGAGCGCATCCACCGCTACAAGCCGTGAGCATGAATCTTGTGATCGGAGCCCGCGACGAAGAGTTGTCCATTAACGACCGTCGGCGACGCGAAGAGGTGCAACATTGTCGGGCAAGTTTCCGGGGCGTACCGATCCATCTCGCTCATGAGAATTGTGTAGCGGTCCACCAATTCGGCGGCAGTATCCAAGTACAATAGTTCCCCCGTATGCCACTCTTTTCAGAGTGTGCTTCTCGTTCTGTTTATTCAAGTCCATTGCTCTGTGCGTAACGGGACGATTGCGCGACGTCGCTGATTGCGTGGCGGGCGCTCAGGTTGCTTATTCCGCAACCGCGATGTGTTATTGCAGAGGCTCCGGCCTCGGCTCGAGCTTCGCATAAGTCCTACACCCGCGGCTTCTTAATGTTTCCTTCTATGCGAGCGGGCGAATAGCGCGTGTCGGCTGACAGTTGTTTTGCGAGCCAGTCGCAGGTGGTTTCATGGAGGCTGAAGCAGCCGCGTTCACCGTCCTATCGATATGATGAGGGCGGTCGACCGCGGCGTGGTACTTTGCTTCCGGCGACGAAGGGTGCAGCCGTGCGCGAGGCGTCGATGACCAGATGTTCATTCGAGTTACCGACAAGTGCTAACCCCCGGATGGGTTGTGCGGGCGTGCAACGGGCACAGACGTCAGGTCTCTTCCTCGCCTACTGCCTTTGAGACTTCAGCGGGCGTCTGAAATTGCTGGTCTGGCAGCGCGCCCAGCGCCGACAGCACGTCCTCGCTCGCGCCGTTGCTGCGCGCTGTTTCGACGAGCGTCTGTTTATCGGTGGGGTAGTCAACGCCTTTCAACGCTTTTTGAATCTGGATGAATAGGCTGTTGGAACCGCTAGAGGATTCTTCGCTTGCCATGGTCTTTGTTCCTTTAAGAAGAAATCGACGCTTGGTTCTAGGCAGTGTGCACGCCGGTTATCCCGGTTGCAGCATTCCCGTGCTTTTGTCGTTGGTGGATGGTTTGACCTCTGAAAGGTCGTCCTTCTTCGCTGTGGTCTCGCGGACCGTCGTGCGTTCGTCGTCTGCTTCGGAGACGTCGGTGGTGCCGGTTTCGTCACCGGGGGGTGATTCGCCCTGCTCGCGGTTCTCGGATCGCGTGCTCATGATCGATACTCCTTTTTCCTTTGATTGGTGGTCGGACCAGCGGAGAGCGCGTGCGGCGCTGGCAGCAGTTTGCAACGAGCGTTCCGGAACATGCGATCGGCGGCCCGAGGCTTCAGTACGCAGTCATTGATTGGTGGGTTCGCCCGGATCCTCAACGCCCTTGTCGATGTTGTCTTTCTGATCGCCGTAGTCCTTTTGGTTCGCGCCATTGGTTATCTCGACATCGCCCTTGACCTTGCGCTCCTCGCTGCCGGTGACGGCGCCGATAGCGGTGTCAGTCCAGCCTTTGATCTGTTCCTTAATGCCTTCCTTCTGACCGCGATTCATCGTATGCTCCATAGTTTGTAAAGAGGTCAGCGCAATTTCCGCTGCCGCGCCAGTGCCGCGATCGTGAAGCCAGCGCCCAGCGCAACATAGGTCATCGCGAGCGAGCGCTTCGGCAGATGGGCCTCGAATCCCGGTGTGACGCGTTTCGGTACGGCGTGGTAATCGATGACGTAGGCGACGAGTGCCGTCGTCGCGGCTGCCGTGACGATCGTCGACACGCTGGAACGGCGTCCGCACAACGCTTCAAACAACGCGCCCCAGAAGACCGCGCTGCCCATGTGAATGGCAGCGCCGGCTGCCGTGTAGCTCACGCTCGGCTGTTCCTGCCAGATTGCATCGGGCCACAGGCAATGCGACACGGCGTTGAGCGCGGCGAAGGGCCCATGGCCCGCTGTCACGGCGCCCATCGATGCGGCCGCAGCGGAGGCGAGCCCTGCCGCCGAACCTGAGTAAATAGCCCGCACCAGTAGATCGTTCGTGTGCCGTTGCATGTGTTCCTCCGTCGTCTTCAGTCCTTCGACCGCTCGTTTCGACGTCAATTCAAACTTAGCAAACGTCATGCCTTCATGGATGGCCTATGTGTTGTGACTTACATCACGCGAAACCGGCGAAGCGAACGGCAGCGCGGAGATCATCTTCCATTGTTCACCGCTTATAAAGGGTTCCGAAGCGACGCGACGGGCGGCAAACCTTTGCAACCCGGGCCTGGACGCACCGAAGCTAGTGGTCGCTCGTTCCCGCGAGCCGTCGAGCCGGTGGGCGCATGGCGCGGGACCGCAACCGTGGCTGCAAACGCTGTCGGGGCTTTATATGGAAATCGGCGGCGGCTGGCTGATTGCCGTGGACAGTGCACCGCTACCGTCGCCATACAACGCCCCGGGCGGCACGAGGTTTGCGCGGGTTCTGCGCCCCTGCTCACTTCGTCGATAGGAGAATCGTCAGGCCGTCGAAATTCTCAGCGGTCTTTCCATTCATGGACTGTCGGATATATACAGTGCGGAGAAGAAACTGATCAGATCGCCGCCGCTCAGAAAGTCGACACTGTGAAATTGGTGCATATGGGAGCCTCACTACGCTGGCGAAAAGGCTGGCTACACCGACGGCATGAATCTTCTGCTCGAGGCGTTGGGAGAAGAGAAGGCAACGGACGCGAAGCTGACCGCCGGCTGCGAATTCTCGACGAACTGCCAGTCGCCGCCTTCAATCCATGGCCCGCGCGCATCGTTACCGTTCGACATAAGTAGGCGCTTGCGTAGCGTCAACGAGAAAAATGACGAATCCGTCACCGCCGATGCGCGAAACATGCGCGCGTTCGGCAAGCATGTAGACGCTCGCCGATGGCACGCAGGACTTCATCGCCCGCCGCGTGGCCAGATGAATCGTTGATGTCGTTGAAGCGGTCAAAATCGATGAAGAGCAGATCGACGGAAGCGGCCGCGCTTTCGTCGACGAGACGGTTCAGCCGCAGCAGCAGTTCCCCTCATCTTCCAGCAGCACCGCGATGGTGCCGCGCTCGCTCTGGCAGCCCGCCTCGCAGTCGACGTCGTGCGGCATGAGATGCTGGATCGAACGCAACAATCGCGGCGCGAAGCGTGCGCCGAAGCGCGCGATCAGCGCGTCGCGCTCGGTGTCGCCAGCGTTCGCGAGCGCGCGCAACTCCGCGATTGGCAAGCCGACGAATAGGTCCAGCGGGAAAGGCGGTGAGTCCGTGTCGTCGCCCGGAGTTACGGGCGAACGAACCAAAAGCCAGGCTGCACGTGTGTCTCGAGTTCCATCGTGAACGTGTACTGCGCGTTGCTGGCAAGCGCGGTCTTTGCCTCGCTCAGTAGGAACGGCGCGATGGACTTCACGGTAGCGAGTTCTTCGTCGTTGAGCATGATCGATCCTTCGGGCGCATTTTATGTCGGCGCGGGCCTCAAGATAGCGGGCGATGAACGGCGCCGTGCGCAGCGAACGGAACAGAAGCTGCGTAGTCGCTTCGTGCACGCTGAACAGCGGCGCAAGCACCATGCCGGACATTCGGTGGCACCCGCTGCGCCTTCCGCCGTCCTGCTCGCCGAGCGTTATTTACACGAACCCGTTCAAGATCGCGACATAAAAAACGGATCGCACTAATTCGATCTTTAATGGCGCGGGAGGCTGCACGCAAGAGGAGCTGGCAGCCGACGACAGCGAGTACTGCAACCCGCAAGGCGTGATACGCGATACGCTCTTCGTCAAGGCGGATATACCCTTCAGATGCCCACGGCTTACGCGATTTCACCGGCGAGTTCGCGATGCACTGTCACATCCTCGACCACGAAGACCGCAAAATGACAGAGAACGTGGCCGTTGTGTCGCCGACGATCGCCTGGTTACAACGTCTTTCCGCACGGATCACTGCGATGACGAAGGGTACGAGCCGATGGAAGGCCCGATGCGCGGCGAGGGTGAAACGAGATTCGCGCTTGCTGCTTCGTTGTGTTCAGCCAAAAGCTACGCACGGCGGTAGGGGACGGTTTGGGAATTCGCAGTGAGGGGCACGTCGATGGTATCGGTAAGACCCGATGTGGTCAGCTCGACGCCCGATGATGGATGGGTGAGCGCTGTACGTGCCATGTTTCCGACAATCCGCTGTTACCCCAAGCCCGCTGTCCTCATGCCGGATCCGCTCCTCGCGGCACGCCGGCCGGACTGGGCGGATCGCGCGTCTCGGCCGCGTCTTGCGGACGATTGGGGCGGGTCTTCGGCCTGCGCTGGTCCGAGACCGGTGAAGCGAGGCGAATCGATGGGGTGTTCGG
This sequence comes from Caballeronia telluris, assembly GCF_001544495.1. GTDB lineage: Bacteria > Pseudomonadota > Gammaproteobacteria > Burkholderiales > Burkholderiaceae > Caballeronia > Caballeronia telluris. The sequence goes on along the minus strand of NZ_FCNZ02000053.1, from coordinate 125 downwards.
GCGGCTCGCAGCCGTGCTCGTCTTTTCCTGTGTTGCGTTCGGACATCGGTAAGCGGCTCGCAGCGGCCGTCATAGGAAGTCCCTGATCGAGACGGCAAAGTGATGTCCATCATTTCCGATTTGAT
>NZ_FCNZ02000052.1 GCF_001544495.1 Caballeronia telluris | reverse complement strand
TACGACGCCTGCCCGCATGCGCCTTTGGTGCGGGCCCAGCTGCACGGTGAAGGGCAGGCATCCTACAAACCTAAACTTTAGCCGCCGTTGAATCCTACACAGCGCGAGTGACGGCTGTGGGTCGGGTTCGGCCGACCGCGCCGGGCGGCCGCCGGCCAGACCCGGCCGTCGGTTCTCGATTGCTATGTGACATCCAAAAGTCGGTTTGCACGCCGACTGAGGTCGTCCACTGACCCTGGAGTGGGCTATTGAACAGGAATCGGCTGAAGCTCGTCCCCGGTATTGGGGCATGCCCCTCAGAAATCGCAAGCCCCCGGGGACATGTTTGATTGCTGCATTCCGTCAGTGTTGTAACTGCCTTGCGGATAAGGAGCCGCTTCATATTCTCGTTGTGAAGTCGCCTGCTCCCTATTCCTCAAACGCTGCCCGCCGGATTGTCCAGCCGGTCGCAGCATCAAATCTATCTTTTGCGTGAGAAACCCCTAGTATTCTTTCAGCGTTGCACCGCTGCAGACTAACGCACGGATGACACGCTTCGACTGACGTTCGCATCATCTCGTGCATCGAATTGATGTAGCCGGGAAGTGCGTGTCGGATTTTGCGGACCGTATGCCGTGAGGCGCTGGAGATAGCCATGAATGCAGCACTCAAAGCCTTGGCCCTCGTCGCGATCGTGGTCCTTTCCATGTATATCGCAGTGCCGGGCGCACGCGCGCAATCTCTCAGCTTGGCCGGATCGTGGTCGCTGGTCTCGCTAACTGTCACCCGAAGCGGAACCGAAGAGGAGCTGCTGGGCGCGCATCCGGAAGGTCTGCTCGTGTTCGGGAACGACGGCCGCTATGCACTGGTCGGTGTTCGCGCCAACTTGCCGAAATTCGGTTCGGGCAACCGGCTGCAGGGAACCGTCGACGAGAACACACGAATTGTTCAGGGAAATGTTGCTCATTTCGGCACATATACGGTAGACACCGCCGCGCACGTCATCGTCTTTCACATCCAGCGAAGCACGTTTCCTAACTGGGACGCAGATGTGCAGAGGCGCCCGTTCACCATTGACGGCGATCGTTTGACCTATGTCACCCCGGGCAGCTTCGGTTATGGAGCAGCCAAGGTGGTGTGGCAACGAATGAAGTGAATCACGTGCTAATAGCCTTATTGGTGGCGTCGGTGTCCGCCAGAGCATCGCGAGCACCGGTGGTCGGAAAGTGCCTCCCTTTTCGCTGGCGCGGAACTCACCGCTGAAGGAACAGCGGCGCGCAAATCTCGAGAAGTCTCGCGGCCGTCAAAAGGGCCGTTCGACCACCGACTGGCGCTTCCCTGACGCGTCGAGATTCAACCAGGGGGAAATGTGAGACACGTACAGATGTGGACAACATCCTTCATGGCGGTTGCGGCGATCAGTTGCAGTATTGGCTGCTCGCAAATTACTCTGCTGGACAGCGCAAGTAGTTTTCATGACGAATCTGCGATTGAACGAGTGATCTTTGAGATGACAGACGGCTTTAACAGCCACGATGCGGAGGCAGCCACCCGGATGTACACGGAGGATGCCGACTTCGTCAGTGTCCGCGGTGATGTGGCAAAGGGAAGGGCTGATATTAAAAAGGTGCTGGCTGCCATTCTGAGCACAAGGGCAAGGAACGCAACGCTCGAAACCCGCGGCGTGGCAATCCGATTTATTCGGCCAGACGTTGCTCTCGCACACGTTACCAACGAGCTGAGCGGACTAGTAAATGCTGAGGGACAGGCACTGCCCGCGCAACGGGAGCTAAGCCTCCGAGTATTCGTGAGGGAGTCCGGGGTTTGGCGGGTTGCCGCTTTCCAAAATACACGAACAAAGCCGTTTGAGGCTAGCTCGAAGAGTCAAGGTGCTGCCGCGCCGTGACAGATGAAGCGTGGGTAATGCTGCGAGCAGTTCGGCCAGTCGCGATAGACGGCAAACGGCCCAGATTGACGTGTCATCGATTTATCGAGTCGGATACCTTCTACTTGACTCGCTTCCATTCGTTGGTCGGGACGATTTCTCCATCGGAAGTCTTCACGGGAGAGCCGGTCGTCGTCAGCATATCGCCGCTCAAGACGACCTTCTGTTTGCGGACCGCTCCGTCGAACGCCGGCGAGGTACTGGATTCGACGTTATAAGTTAGCGTGCTGGCAGACTCGTCGACCGTATATGTTCCGTAGTACGCGATGACGGGACCGATAGGCACGCTTGGATTGGCAATTGTCCTCGGGCGGTCCTTGCCCACGAGATAAAACGCCATATGGCCGGTCGAATCGAGCATGAGGTTGCCCGAAGCCCAAGGAACGATTGTCTTGCCATTTGCGAGCTTCTCCGATCCTGATGTCAAGGTCCAGGTGCCGACCACCTGCTGTTTCAGATTCTGCGCATCCGCTGGCAGCGCGACGCTTGCGCACAGAACAGCGAATACGGTTTTCTTAACCAGGCCACGTTGTTCCATTGAGCTCTCCTTGGATCGTGAAAGACATCGGAGACAGCCATCGTGCCGCTTCTCTGCAATCATTTCGGGCCGGATGCAAGGTCACTCAAATACATCCCCGTTCGCCTGCCCGCCCGTGCAGAAGCGCGTGACGGAATATTAGCGGTTTGTAACGCAAATGATAGGTTTACCATTGTGAGCGGCCAGACAGGCCCGCTGGTTGGCGTTTTGAAGAAAAAGGTGCAGCACTTTCCTTCGCTAGGCAGCTAAAACACCCTGACGACGCCCGAGAGTCTGGACATTCCTGTTTAGCAGCAATACAGAACGTCGGCGGAAGAGCGATGTGAGCGGGATCCAGTGAAGAACGGCCGGTACGGCCGACGGATGCCTCGGATTCTGGCTCCGCAAAGGGTGCCCTCAAGCCGAGAAAAGAGGAGATCGTTTGGCTGCTTTGGGTGAACATGGGGAACCGCGGCTCCCCGGCCATGAAGCGGCGTTCGCTCGCACCACCGCTCGGACATGCGGACGTCCGGTTCGCTCAAGAACCGGCCCTTCAAGCGGCGATGCGCAAGTTGCTAGTATTGACGGTAGTTGACCTATCGAAAAAAGGCGAACAGTGGAGAACACACTCGCTCATTCCGGGAGCCAACGGAAATGACGACTATGCTTGATGCTCGCACGATGCCATTCTCAGTTCTAGCGCCACAAAATCGACGAAAGCGCGGATCCGATTTGACATCTGATGTCGATGCGAATAAACAGCAAAAATGTCTGCGTTGGGCGTTTCGTATTCTGATAACACAGCAATGAGTTGCTTGTCTTCCAGATACTGCCAGATGTCCCATTCTGCCCGCATCAAGATGCCGTGACCTTCAAGCGCCCATTTCACAGCAATTTCCCCGTCATTCGTGGTGAGGCTGCCATTGATCCTGACGGCCTCCGTTTTGCGAGAGGCGCCTCTGCCTGCAGTCAGCCGCCATACGCCGTAAGCTTCGTCTCCCTGCCGAATACCGATGCAGTTGTGCTTGGTCAGATCATGCGGGGCAGTCGGCATGCCTCGACGAGCGAGATAAGCCGGCGCAGCACACAACAACCGTCTATTCGGTGCCAGTCGTCGTGCGATCACGCGGGTGTCTGGAGGTTCGCCGAATCTAATGCAAACGTCGAAGGCGTCATCTGTAAGTGGCGGGGGCGTGACGGATAGTTGAAGCTGCACGGACACTTGAGGATATTTCGCTACAAAGCGAGAAATAGCGGGCGCGACATGGCTGCGACCAAAGCCCAGTGTCGCATTAACACGCAGCAAGCCTTTTGGGCTCTTTTTCGCATTTCCGAGTAGCTCTTCCAGCTCGTCTATTTCATCAAGAATTCGACGGGCATGCTCAAGATAGAGATCGCCTTCCGGTGTAAGCATCATCCGTCGGGTGGTGCGATTAATAAACGGCACGCCCGCTCTGCTCTCCATCTGTGCAAGATGTTTGCTAACGGCAGCCGGGGTTAGGCCGAGTTCGCGCGCTGCGGCACTGAGGCTTCCGGCCGCAGCGAGCGTGGAAAAAAAACTCAAATCGGACGGATGGACGGTTTCGGCCATGCCAGAATTTGTAACTTGAAGTTAAAGTCGCTTTAAGTTTAGCACCGGTCTATCCGCGAAAAGGTCGGTAAAGTCCGCCCACACATAATTTAAGGACGGAGACATGAAGACCTATCGCATTGCAACGATTCCCGGTGATGGCATTGGCAAGGAAGTGGTACCGGCCGGCCGTCAAGTTCTTGAAGCGCTCGCTAACAAGAACAAGACCTTCGCCTTTGAATTTGAGGACTTCGATTGGGGCGCTGACTACTACCGTAAAAACGGGGTGATGATGCCCGAGGACGGTCTTGACGCCTTGCGCGACAAAGACGCCATTCTGTTCGGATCGGCGGGCGACCCGGATGTCCCGGATCACATCACGCTGTGGGGCTTGCGTCTGAAGATTTGCCAAGGCCTTGATCAATACGCCAACGTGCGGCCGACGCGGATCCTGCCGGGCATCGACGCGCCACTCAAGCGTTGCACCCCCGAGGATCTGAACTGGGTCATCGTGCGTGAAAACTCTGAAGGCGAATATTCCGGTGTGGGCGGTCGAGTCCACCAAGGCCACCCGATTGAAGCCGCGACGGACGTGTCAATTCTCACCCGCGCAGGGGTCGAGCGGATCATGCGCTTCGCGTTCAAGCTCGCGCAATCGCGTCCGCGCAAGCTGCTCACGGTGATCACGAAGAGCAATGCGCAACGTCACGCCATGGTGATGTGGGATGAAATCGCACTTGAAATCTCCAAGGAATTCCCCGACGTCAAGTGGGATAAGGAGTTGGTCGATGCATCGACCGCCCGCATGATCAATCGGCCGGCAACGCTTGACACGATCGTCGCTACCAACCTGCACGCCGACATTCTCAGCGATCTGGCTGCGGCACTCGCTGGCAGCCTGGGCATCGCGCCGACTGCCAACATTGATCCGGAGCGTCGCTATCCGTCGATGTTCGAGCCGATCCACGGCTCTGCATTCGACATCATGGGTAAAGGCCTTGCTAATCCGGTCGGCACTTTCTGGTCGGTCGTGATGCTGCTTGAACACCTTGGCGAAGTTGAAGCGGCCAAGCGTGTGATGCAAGCAATCGAAGCGGTTACCGGCGACCCGTCTCTGCACACCGGCGATCTCGGTGGCAAGGCGACGACCGCACAAGTGACCGCAGCGGTGTGCGCACTGCTCGACAAGGTCGAGGCACCTGCAGCTAAAGTTACCACCTGATATGGACCAGGCATAGTCTAGCAACAACGATCTGCTGATTTGTAGAACCATCCAAGCATCATTAGATGCGGCTACTCAGTCTCAGCTCAAGCGGTGTGCGAGCCGACCATGAATGTCATGAGAATGGTTCTAATGCGCAGTCGATCGAACGTTGCTGCATTGCCCCTCCTTGATGGAGCAGCTACCTACACCCTACACCGCGACGAGCAACGCTATAAGCGCTAATCTGCGCAGCGAAGATCGGCAGTGCCTCTGAGAGGCGGCATTCGAATCCGACGTGAACGCTTTTGGAGACAAGATATGCACATCGGAGTGCCTGCTGAACGCGGGCGAACGAGGCGCGCGTCGCCGCGACGCCCGAGACGGTCAAGAAACTCGTATCGCAAGGTCACCGGGTCACGGTGCAAAGCGGCGCGGGCTTGCCGGCAAGCTATATCGACGATGCTTACGCCGTTGCGGGCGCCGAGCTGGTCGATGTGAATACTGCTTTCTCCGCCGAGATCGTTCTCAAAGTCCAGTCCCCGAGCGAAGCCGAATTGCCGCTGCTGAAGTCAGGCAGCGTGCTGGCCGGCATGCTCGATCCCTTCAATACCGACAACGCCGCCCGATTGGCTGCGGCAGGCGTCACCGCGTTCGCGCTCGAAGCTGCGCCGCGCACGACGCGCGCGCAAAGCCTCGACGTGCTGTCCTCGCAAGCGAACATCGCGGGATACAAGGCGGTGCTGGTCGCGTGCAATCTGTATCAGCGCTTCATGCCGATGCTGATGACCGCCGCCGGCACGGTGAAAGCCGCGCGCGTGCTGATTCTCGGCGCGGGCGTCGCGGGCTTGCAGGCGATCGCGACGGCCAAGCGCTTAGGCGCCGTGGTCGAAGCGTCCGATGTGCGGCCGGCCGTCAAGGAGCAAATCGAATCGCTCGGTGCGAAGTTCGTCGACGTGCCCTTCGAAACCGATGAAGAGCGCGAAGCGGCCGAAGGCGTGGGCGGCTATGCGCGCCCGATGCCGCCAAGCTGGCTCGCGCGTCAAGCCGCTCAGGTGCACGAGCGTGCGAAGCTCGCGGACATCGTGATCTCCACCGCGTTGATTCCGGGCCGCCCCGCGCCGACGTTGCTGTCCGTCGAAACGGTCAAGCACATGAAGCCGGGCTCCGTGATCGTCGATCTCGCTGCGGGCCGTGGTCCCGAATATGAAGGCAAGAAGGGCGGCAACTGTCCGCTGACCGAAGTCGATCAGGCGGTGATGAAGCATGGTGTGCATATCGTCGGTTATACCAATCTCGCATCAATGGTCGCCGCCGATGCCTCCGCGCTCTACGCACGCAACCTGCTCGACTTCCTCAAGCTGATCATCTCGAAGGAAGGCACGCTCAACATCGATCTCGCGGACGATATCGTCGCGGCCACGCTCCAGTGCCGCGACGGACAAGTCACGCGGCCGGCATCGGCGTAAGGGGACATAGACATGGAAGTGGACATCATCAATCACACGGTGATCAACCTGATCATCTTCGTGCTGGCGATCTACGTCGGCTATCACGTGGTGTGGAACGTCACGCCCGCGCTGCACACGCCGCTGATGGCGGTGACGAACGCGATCTCCGCGATCGTGATCGTCGGCGCGATGCTCGCGACCGGACTCACGGTCAGCGGCACGAGCAAGTTCTTCGGGACGTTGGCTGTGGTGCTGGCAGCGGTGAACGTGTTCGGCGGATTTTTAGTGACGAGACGCATGCTCGAAATGTTCAAGAAGAAAGAGCCCAAGAAGCTCGCGAGCAAGGAGGGCACGTAAATGAGTCTGAACGTCGTCACTCTCCTGTATCTCGTCGCCTCGGTGTGTTTCATCCAGGCGCTGAAGGGCTTGTCCAATCCGAAGACCGCGCGGCTCGGCAACACGTTCGGCATGACCGGCATGGCGATCGCCATCCTCACGACGCTCGCGCTGATCGTGAAGCAGGCGGCGCTTCTCGGGTCCAATCTTGGCTTCGGCCTCGGGCTCTTGTTTGCCGCGCTGATCATCGGCGGTGCGGCGGGCTCGTACATCGCGGCGAAAGTCGAGATGACGAAGATGCCCGAACTCGTCGCCGCAATGCACTCGCTGATCGGTCTCGCTGCGGTCGCCATTGCGTATGCGGTGGTCGCCGAACCGTCGGCGTTCGGGCTCGCGCCTCCCGGCTATCTGATTCCTTACGGCAATCGCGTCGAGTTGTTCATCGGCACGTTCGTCGGGGCGATCACTTTCTCCGGGTCGGTGATTGCGTTCGGCAAGCTCTCGGGCAAGTACAAGTTCCGCTTGTTCAAGGGCGCGCCGGTCGTGTATCCGGGCCAGCACATGATCAACCTGCTGCTCGCGATCGCGATGCTCGGCTTCGGCATCTTCTTCATGTTGACGCAGTCGTGGCTGCCGTTTGTGCTGATGACGCTGATCGCGTTCGGACTCGGCGTGCTGATCATCATCCCGATCGGTGGGGCGGATATGCCCGTGGTCGTGTCGATGCTCAACTCGTATTCGGGGTGGGCGGCCGCCGGTATCGGCTTCTCGCTGAACAATCCGATGTTGATCATCGCGGGGTCGCTCGTGGGTTCGTCGGGTGCGATTCTGTCGTACATCATGTGCCGTGCGATGAACCGGTCGTTCTTCAACGTGTTGCTCGGCGGGTTCGGTAACGAAGGCGGTGCGGCGGCGACGGGCGGTTCGACGGAGCAACGGCCGGTCAAGTCCGGTTCGGCAGATGACGCTGCGTTCATGCTCGGCAACGCGGAAAGCGTGGTGATCGTGCCGGGGTACGGGCTGGCGGTCGCTCGCGCCCAGCACGCGCTGAAGGAACTGACCGACAAGCTGGTCGAGAAAGGCATCGACGTGAAGTACGCGATTCACCCTGTGGCGGGTCGGATGCCGGGGCATATGAACGTGTTGCTGGCGGAAGCGGAAGTGCCGTATGAGCTGGTCCACGAGATGGAGGACATCAACAGCGAGTTCGGCCAGACCGACGTGGTGCTGGTGCTCGGCGCCAACGACGTGGTGAACCCGGCGGCGAAAACCGATCCGACATCGCCGATCGCGGGAATGCCGATTCTCGAAGCGTATAAGGCGAGAACGATCATCGTGAACAAGCGGTCGATGGCGGCGGGTTATGCCGGTCTCGACAACGAGCTGTTCTATATGGACAAGACGATGATGGTTTTTGGCGATGCGAAGAAGGTGGTGGAAGACATGATGAAGGCGGTGGACTGACCGAATCGCTATGACCAGGAAAACGAAGGCTCGATCCGCGGTGATGCAGGCAAGTCCGTCTCGGAGAGACTCGCTACTGCTTCCAATGAAACCGGCAGCAGCGCGCGAAGTATCGCTCGGCTACCACTTAACGTTGGAAGCTATCCGCAGCGGACAAGGCAATGAATACCACTTGGGAAGCATTGCGCAAGCCTTATTCACGGCGATGTTTCTTAGTCGAACGCGTTCTTTGACAGTGCGGGAAGGGCTCTTCTGTGAGGCAAAGGAGGCTGTGTTGCTGTGCCGGCGGACGGGTTTAGCAACTGGCGTCTGGTTAGCGGACAGCGATACCTGTGCGCTTTTTGGGGAAGTTCTGACGCTGTTTGACTGCCAGCTCGCGCTTGTCACCCTCAGTGAATTGCAGGCTGCGCATTCCCATCTTCTAAAGTTTTTCGGGGCTAGCCTCGTTTCGGAACAGTCGCAACGGCGCGACGGCGAAGATCGCACGCGGGTCCGAGACGCCACGCGTGTTCCAGAGGAAGGCGGTGAGGTTGAAGGAAAGCTAAACGTAATTCTTTGCAACGAGGAAACTGAACATGACTGACATAGTGATCGTATCGGCCGCACGGACAGCGGTCGGCAAATTCGGCGGGTCGCTCGCGAAGATTGCGGCGCCCGATCTGGGTGCAGCCGTGATTCGCGCCGTGCTGCAACGCGCGAACCTCAAACCGGAGCAGATCAGCGAAGTAATCCTCGGTCAGGTGCTGACGGCCGGCTCCGGCCAGAACTCGGCGCGCCAGTCAGTCATCAAGGCGGGCCTGCCCACGTCGGTGCCCGGCATGACGATCAACAAGGTCTGCGGCTCCGGTCTCAAGGCCGTGATGCTGGCGGCGAACGCGATCATCGCGGGCGATGCCGACATCGTGATCGCCGGCGGCCAGGAAAACATGAGCGCGGCGCCGCACGTGATGCCGGGCTCGCGCGACGGCTTCCGCATGGGTGACGCGAAGCTGATCGACTCGATGATCGTCGACGGCCTGTGGGACGCGTTCAACTCGATCCACATGGGCGTGACGGCGGAGAACGTCGCGAAGGAATTCGGCATCTCCCGCGAGGACCAAGACAAGTTCGCGGCGCTCTCGCAGAACAAGGCCGAGGCCGCGCAGAAGTCGGGCCGCTTCAACGACGAAATCGTCCCGATCGACATCCCGCAACGCAAGGGCGAGCCGCTCAAGTTCGCCACCGACGAGTTCGTGCGCCACGGCGTGACGGCTGAATCGCTCGCGGGCCTGAAGCCGGCGTTCTCGAAGGAAGGCACGGTGACGGCGGCGAACGCGTCGGGCCTGAACGACGGCGCGGCGGCCGTGATCGTAATGTCGGCTAAGAAGGCCGAGGCGCTCGGCCTCACGCCGATCGCGCGCATCAAGGCGTATGCGAACGCGGGCGTCGATCCGAAGATCATGGGCATGGGCCCGGTGCCGGCATCGAAGCGCTGTCTGGAACGCGCGGGCTGGTCGCCGGCCGATCTGGACCTGATGGAAATCAACGAAGCGTTCGCGGCGCAGGCGCTCGCGGTCCACAAGCAGATGGGCTGGGATACGTCGAAGGTCAACGTCAATGGCGGTGCGATCGCGATCGGTCACCCGATCGGCGCATCCGGCTGCCGCATTCTCGTCACGCTGCTGCACGAAATGCAGAAGCGCGACGCGAAGAAGGGCTTGGCGTCGCTGTGCATCGGCGGCGGCATGGGGGTGGCGCTGGCAGTCGAGCGCCCATAGGTAGGACGAGAGAGTCGTGCAGCAGCAGAAGCCAATCACCGGCTTCGGCATTTTATGGAGGCAGACATGACAATACGTATAGCGTATGTGACAGGCGGCATGGGTGGCATTGGCACGAGCATCAGCCAGCGTCTACATAAGGATGGCTATACGGTCGTCGCGGGCTGCGGCCCGAACTCTCCGCGCCGCGTGAAGTGGCTGGAGGAGCAGAAGGCGAACGGCTACGACTTCATCGCGTCAGAAGGCAACGTCGGCGACTGGGAGTCGACCAAGAACGCGTTCAACAAGGTCAAGGCTGAAGTGGGCGAGATCGACATTCTCGTCAACAACGCCGGCATCACACGCGACGTCGTGTTCCGCAAGATGACGCACGAAGACTGGACGGCCGTCATCGAGACCAATCTGACGAGCCTCTTCAACGTGACGAAGCAAGTGGTCGACGGGATGGTTGAGCGCGGCTTCGGCCGGATCATCAATATTTCGTCGGTGAACGGCCAGAAAGGTCAGTTCGGCCAGACAAACTATTCGACAGCGAAGGCCGGTATCCACGGCTTCACGATGGCTCTCGCGCAGGAAGTGGCGACCAAGGGCGTGACCGTCAACACCGTGTCGCCGGGCTATATCGGCACGGACATGGTGAAGGCGATCCGTCCGGAAGTGCTCGAGAAGATCGTTGCGACGATTCCGGTGCGTCGCCTCGGCCGTCCTGAAGAAATCGGCTCGATCGTATCGTGGCTGGCCTCTGAAGAGTCGGGATTCTCAACCGGCGCGGATTTCTCGCTGAACGGCGGTCTTCATATGGGATAAGTATGGTGAATCGAGAAAAACAGACAGCCCGTCATTATTTTCGTGCCAGTACTTGTGAGTTCAAGTTAAAGATGCTTTGAATCTCAACCCGGTTTTAAGGGTGGATGCGCTGTAAAGTTCACTCACACAACCTATTTTAAGGACGGAGACATGAAGACCTATCGCATTGCAACGATTCCCGGTGATGGCATTGGCAAGGAAGTGGTACCGGCCGGCCGTCAAGTTCTTGAAGCGCTCGCTAACAAGAACAAGACTTTCGCCTTTGAATTTGAGGACTTCGATTGGGGCGCTGACTACTACCGTAAAAACGGGGTGATGATGCCCGAGGACGGTCTTGACGCCTTGCGCGACAAAGACGCCATTCTGTTCGGATCGGCGGGCGACCCCGATGTCCCGGATCACATCACGCTGTGGGGCTTGCGTCTGAAGATTTGCCAAGGCCTTGATCAATACGCCAACGTGCGGCCGACGCGGATCCTGCCGGGCATCGACGCGCCACTCAAGCGTTGCACCCCCGAGGATCTGAACTGGGTCATCGTGCGTGAAAACTCTGAAGGCGAATATTCCGGTGTGGGCGGTCGAGTCCACCAAGGCCACCCGATTGAAGCCGCGACGGACGTGTCAATTCTCACCCGCGCAGGGGTCGAGCGGATCATGCGCTTCGCGTTCAAGCTCGCGCAATCGCGTCCGCGCAAGCTGCTCACGGTGATCACGAAGAGCAATGCGCAACGTCACGCCATGGTGATGTGGGATGAAATCGCACTTGAAATCTCCAAGGAATTCCCCGACGTCAAGTGGGATAAGGAGTTGGTCGATGCATCGACCGCCCGCATGATCAATCGGCCGGCAACGCTTGACACGATCGTCGCTACCAACCTGCACGCCGACATTCTCAGCGATCTGGCTGCGGCACTCGCTGGCAGCCTGGGCATCGCGCCGACTGCCAACATTGATCCGGAGCGTCGCTATCCGTCGATGTTCGAGCCGATCCACGGCTCTGCATTCGACATCATGGGTAAAGGCCTTGCTAATCCGGTCGGCACTTTCTGGTCGGTCGTGATGCTGCTTGAACACCTTGGCGAAGTTGAAGCGGCCAAGCGTGTGATGCAAGCAATCGAAGCGGTTACCGGCGACCCGTCTCTGCACACCGGCGATCTCGGTGGCAAGGCGACGACCGCACAAGTGACCGCAGCGGTGTGCGCACTGCTCGACAAGGTCGAGGCACCTGCAGCTAAAGCTACCACATAGGGCCGATAGCCGGCTCTGATCTTTCGCACCGCAAACCTGCCCAGTCGGCAGGCTGCGGGCGGAGTGCCGTGATTCGAACGCCCTTCTTAACTAGGCGCCTCGTCGCTAGTTTCAGTTGACGCAATAGATATTCAGACAAAGCCGCAATGGTGCGTGGCGGATGAAGCTCGTCCCTACGGATTAGGCACAAAAGCAGGAGACACGATGTTTGCCTCGACCCATCTTTCGCCTTTCATTTTTCTCGTCGCACACGTAGCCAGCGCGCGGGACGACAAATGAAAGATTCAACCTCCGCTTCGCCGTCATCCAATGTCAGCGTGAGTGGCGAACTCGACGCCGACCGCTTGATGAAAAGGATGTTCAATGCGGCAATCGCGATTGCACAGCCTTCATTGCGGGTACCCGATTTTCTCCCCACCCCTCCGCGCGGGCGACTCATTGTGATTGGTGCCGGCAAAGCCTCGGCGGCAATGGCCAAAGCGGTCGAAGATCACTGGGAGGGTCCGCTGGAAGGAATCGTTGTGACCCGCTACGGCTACGCGGTCCCGTGTAAGCGAATTGAGATCATCGAGGCAGCACACCCAGTCCCGGATGAAGCCGGGCTTACCGCAGCCAAACGAATGCTTCAACGTGTGTCAGGGCTGACTGCCGAAGATCTGGTCCTATGCCTCATTTCGGGCGGCGGATCGTCGCTGCTGCCGCTGCCGGCCGAAGGCATGACATTGCAAGACAAGCAAGACATCAATCAAGCGCTACTTGCGAGCGGCGCGACGATCTCGGAGATGAACTGTGTGCGCAGACATCTTTCGGCGATCAAGGGTGGTCGGCTCGCAGCGGCTTGTTACCCGGCTCGGGTGGTCAATCTGATCATCTCAGATGTGCCGGCAGACGCTGCAGCCGATATCGCATCGGGACCGACCGTACCTGACCCCACGAGTTGCGCCGACGCGCTGGCCGTATTGAAGAGATACGAGATCAAGGTGTCACCTGCGGTCATCGCGCTGTTGGAAAGCGGCCGCAGCGAAACCTTCAAACCCGATGATCCTCGGTTGCCGCATATCGAAACCCATTTGATTGCGACACCCCAGCTCGCGCTTGAAGCAGCGGCACGCGAGGCGCGAGCGGCCGGTATCGAAGCTCACATTCTTGGTGATTCAATCGAGGGCGAGGCTCGCGATGTAGGGGCAGTCATGGCTGGTATCGCTAAACAGGTACACCGCCGCGGACAGCCCTTTGAGCCCCCCTGCATTTTGTTATCTGGCGGCGAAACCACGGTGACCATTCGCGGTAACGGTAGAGGCGGGCGCAACGTCGAGTTCCTGCTGTCCCTTGGCGTTGCGCTAAACGGTGAGCCCGAGGTATTTGCCATTGCGGGGGACACAGACGGCGTCGATGGCCAAGAAGAGATCGCTGGCGCATTGCTGAGGCCCGACACTCTGTCGCGTGCTCGAGAACTCGGCATCCGTCCCACCGATCGCCTCGAAAACAACGATGCTCACGGATTTTTCCAGGCGCTGGGCGACTCGGTGGTCACCGGGCCGACGCTCACCAACGTGAATGACTTCCGTGCCATTTTTATCGCCGCTCAGCACGGCAATCCAAGGAGCAACTAAAGATGCGTCGCAATCGAAATGCCAAAATCGTCGCTACGCTTGGGCCTGCCAGCACAAGTCGCGAAACCATTGAAGCGCTGTTCAACGCCGGAGCCGATGTCTTCCGGTTGAACTTCAGCCACGGCACGCACGAAGATCATCAACTTCGGCTCGAGACTATTCGCTCGATCGAGAAGGATGCCGGTCGGCCGATCGGTGTGCTTCTGGATCTGCAGGGTCCGAAGCTTCGAATTGGGACGTTCGCGAATGGCCCGATCAAACTTGAAAAGGGCGCAAAGTTCCGCCTGGATCTCGACGCCAGCACGCCCGGCGACACGAATCGCGTGGCGCTGCCGCATCCGGAGATTTTCGCAGCGCTCAAGCCCGCAACGAACCTTCTGCTCGACGACGGCCGCGTGCAGCTTCGCGTCGAACGCTGCGGGGCAGACTTTGCGGAGACATCGGTCGTTGTCGGAGGGCCGCTTTCGGAGCGCAAGGGCGTCAACGTGCCGGACGTCGTGCTGCCACTCTCTGCGATGACCGACAAGGATCGCCGCGATCTCGAATTCGGCCTGACGCTCGGCATCGACTGGCTGGCGCTGTCGTTCGTGCAGCGCGTGGAGGACATTCGGGAGGTGCGGGAGATCGTCGGGGATCGCATCGGCATCGTCGCGAAACTGGAAAAACCGGCGGCGATCGGCAGCCTCGACGCGATCGTCGACGAAGCCGACGCCGTGATGGTCGCGCGCGGCGACCTCGGCGTCGAGATGCCCGCCGAGCAGGTGCCGGCGATCCAGAAGCGCATCGTGCGCGCTTGCCGCAAGGCCGGGAAGCCGGTGATCGTCGCCACGCAGATGCTGGAGTCGATGGTCACGGCGCCTGTCCCGACACGCGCCGAAGCCTCCGACGTAGCGACCGCCATCTATGACGGCGCCGACGCGGTGATGCTGTCGGCGGAATCGGCGAGCGGCAAGTATCCGGTCGAAGCCGTCCGGACGATGGACCTCATCATCGCGCAGACCGAGAGCGATCCCTACTACCGGGAAGTCATCGCGGCCTCGCACGCGGCGCCGCGCGCGAACACGGCGGACGCAATCGGCTATGCGATGCGCCACGTCACCGGCCTGCTCAACGCGGTCGCGACAGTCGCCTACACGAGTTCCGGCTATTCGGCGCTGCGCATGGCACGCGAACGGCCAGCCGCGCCGATCATCGGCATGACGCCCCGGCAGGCGACGGCCCGACGCTTGGCGCTCGCCTGGGGCGTGCACCCTGTCCTGTGCGACGAAGTGATCGACCTGCTCGAAGTCAGCGAGCTTGCGTGCGCGACAGTCCGCGACGAAGGGTTTGGTGAGGTTGGCCAGACGGTCGTCATTTCCGCAGGCATGCCGTTCGGCACGCCAGGCACCACCAATCTGCTGCGCATTGCGCAAATCCAGTGAGGGACGACATGACACGCATTCAAGACGTCAAGGGCTTCGAGCTGCTCGATTCCCGCGGCAATCCGACCGTCGCGGCACAGGTCACGCTCGACGATGGTTCGAAAGGGTTCGCTATTGCGCCGTCCGGCGCATCGACCGGTGCCCGTGAGGCTCTGGAATTGCGCGACGGTGACAAGTCGCGATATGGCGGTAAGGGAGTGCGGCGGGCGGTGGGCCACGTCGATGGCAAGCTGCGCCAGGCGCTGCTCGGCTTCGACGCTGCCGACCAGCCAGGCATCGATCGCCGCATGATTGAACTCGACGGCACGCCGACAAAGGCAAATCTGGGCGCCAACGCGATCCTCGCGGTCTCGTTGGCCGCGGCTAAGGCGGCTGCGGCGTCCGCCGGCGTGCCGTTGTACCGGTACGTCGCGACGACACCGAACCCTCGCTTGCCCTTGCCGATGATGAACATCATCAATGGTGGTGCTCATGCTGACAACAATGTCGATCTTCAGGAATTCATGATCCTGCCGTTCGGCGCGCCAAACTTCTCGGAAGCATTGCGCTGGGGCGTCGAGGTCTTTCATGCGCTCAAGAGCGTGCTGAAGAGCCGGGGGCTGTCGACATCGGTCGGAGACGAAGGTGGCTTCGCGCCCGATCTATCGTCGAATGAAGCTGCGCTTGACACGATCATGCTCGCAATCCAAACCGCCGGCTTCGCGCCCGGCAAAGACATCGGCCTCGGTCTGGATACCGCGAGTTCCGAGTTTTTCCACGACGGCAAATACCTGCTGGCGTCGGAAAAAAGGAGTTTCGATTCGCAGGGTTTCGTGGACTACCTGGCGAAGCTTGCCGAGGACTATCCGATCGTTTCGATCGAGGACGGCATGTCGGAGGGCGACTGGGAGGGCTGGAAGCTCCTGACAGATCGTCTTGGTAGCAGCGTACAACTCGTCGGCGACGACTTGTTCGTCACTAACACAGAGATCCTGAAGGAAGGGATCGAAAAGAAGGTGGCGAACTCGATTCTGATCAAGCCGAATCAAATCGGTACGCTGACTGAGACGCTCGCTGCCATCGCAATGGCAGATCGAGCCGGCTATTCGTCGGTGATCTCGCACCGCTCGGGCGAGACGGAGGACACGACGATTGCGGACCTCAGCATCCTTACTGCTGCGACCCAAATCAAGACCGGTTCGCTTTGTCGTTCCGACCGCGTAGCCAAGTACAACCGGTTGCTGTTGATCGAGGCCGAGCTCGGTGCCGAGGCGTCTTTCTGCGGGGCAAAGGCGATTGCTCAAGTCCTGAGGACGTAACACGTAAAGCCGCGCCGTGAATTGGCGCATCCAACAAATAAAAGGCCGCACAGACGGCTGTTATCAATCACTAGTCAAACGGAGACATTCCATGGATACCGATCTCGAAAAGCGGACCTTGCGCAAGATTAGCTGGCGCATCGTGCCGTTCATCATGCTGCTGTACTTCATCGCCTACATCGACCGAGTCAACATCGGCTTCGCTTCGTTAACGATGCGAACGGATTTGGGGTTCACCGCCTCGATCCTCGGTTTCGGTGCGGGCATCTTTTTTTGGGGTTACTTCCTGTTTGAGGTGCCTTCCAACATCGCGCTACACAAGGTAGGAGCACGATTGTGGATAGCTCGGGTGATGATCACCTGGGGCATCATCTCCGCGTGCATGGCCTTCGTTACGGGGACGACAAGCTTCTACATCGTCCGGTTCCTCCTCGGCGCCGCCGAGGCGGGTTTCTTCCCGGGCATCATCTTGTACCTTAGCTATTGGTTTCCTGCACGTCATCGCGCAGGGGTGGTCGCATTTTTCATGGCCGCGGCTCCGATATCAACTGCGCTAGGGTCGCCCCTCTCTGCCGCCTTACTCGAAATGGAAGGCGTTATGGGTTTGCACGGCTGGCAATGGATGTTCATTCTCGAAGCAATTCCGGCGCTGATTTTGGGTGTCGTCGTCTTCTTCTACATGACGGACAGACCCGAAAAGGCGAAATGGCTTAAGGACGACGAGCGCGCCTGGCTGGTCGGTGTAATGAACGAGGAAAATGCAAGGAAAAGCTCGAGCGGCGCAAAGCACGGAATTATCAGCGGCCTGGCCAATCCTCGTGTGCTGGCATTGTCTCTGATCTACTTCGGTACTTCCGCTGGCTTGTATACGCTCGGGATATGGGCGCCCCAGATCATCAAGCAACTGGGAGTCTCGTCGATGACGGTCGGCTTGCTCAATGCGATTCCTCCCACTGTGTCCGTGGTAGCAATGGTCTTATGGTCGCGCCACTCTGACCGGACTAACGAACGCACTTGGCACGTTGTGATCGCGTGCGTGGCGGCGGCAATCGGGCTTGCGGTTGCAGCGGTTTCGAACAGTGTTGTGGGTTTGATTGCTTCCCTGACGCTGGTCAATATTGGAATCAGCTGCGCGAAGCCTCCCCTGTGGACCATGCCGACAATGTTCCTCTCCGGTGCTGCAGCAGCAACGGGCATCGCTACGATCAATTCAATTGGCAATCTCGGCGGCTTTGCCGGCCCTGTGATGATTGGGTGGATTAAGGACAAGACCGGCAGCTATGCTGGTGGGCTGTATTTTGTTGCCGGCCTGCTTGTGATGTCCGCTGTGGTAACGCTGCTGCTCGCTCGCTCGCAGAAGTCGCCAGTCACGCCTGGCAGTGCGGCCGTGCATTGAAAGTAAATGTGCGTCATAAGATGGACAAGGAACCAAGGCGGCTTCAAAAGCGATTTGCAACATCTATCTCTTATAAGGTGTCGCAATGCCGGGACAAAACTGCTACCAGCAGCTTCGGCCTGAAGAACGCCTGGCCATAGCAAGCCTCGCTGCAGGACTTCGAGTATCAGGGCCGCGGCCCTGGTACTCGACACTCGCCAACCACGAGAAGTCGCGAATTGGCACGAGATAGCCCTGTACTGCTGTGCGCCGACCAGTGGCTGTTCCCGCAGAAGCCCTCGATCCTGAATTTGCGCTGGTACATCTACCTGTATTACCTGCCCGACAGTGCTACGCTTCTGGCGCCGGTTGACTCCGAAGCGATAAGTATCGCGACGGCGTACGCTAACACGGATGCAAATGGCGCCTTTACGCAAGTCGGCAGGACATACCTGACCCAAGCGGTAGCGTCCCTTGGACAGTACGTGACCCTCGTCCAGAACGACGCTGCATCTGGCGAGCTTTCTCAGGATGCGGCGACCTACCTAGTTGGGCAAGCCAACACGCTGATCAGCGCTTTGCAAAAGGTCTAATCCTGCGTCGCCAGAAGAACGTTCTGATTTTCCTCGTGGAACCTTATCGCGGGCCCGGCGGTTAGCCGTATGCGATCCACGAACGACGCCCCTCGGAGTAAGGTGGAGAGCGCGTGATGTGTGTCAGCAATGCGGGTCAGCGG
>NZ_FCNZ02000051.1 GCF_001544495.1 Caballeronia telluris | reverse complement strand
GCTGCGAATGCATGAGCCGATATCGGTACGTGCCGCCTTGATGGGATCAAAGGGTAGGTCCAAGACTGCTTAACCTGAGCATCGAGAAAGAAGCGTCTCCGACTTCATCTACATAGCAAAAAGCGACGAGTAGCGACGTCCGCGGAGCATTTTTGCATATGCCCAAGCGTGGGACATTGCGCGGAGGGGAATGCGTGCGACACAACAGGGCTTTCTGAGGCGGTGTTGCCCCAAGCGTGCCGGTACAGACGCGAGCACGTCTTTACGGCGACTTTCTGGCTAGGTCCCGGCATGATCTGGCTGCTGGACGATACGCTGGCGACCCGCAGGCTGATCGGCCGCTATATCGACGTATGGGAGTACCCGGACGGGCGCCTTGAGATCCGCACTGACGGCGTCGTGCTGCGCTGTGCCGTATGACAAGCTCGCGGAGATTGACCAAGGCGCGGTGATCGAGCATAAGCGCCTCGGTCATGCGCTGCAAGTCGCAAAGGCACTGCAGGCACAGCGCGAAAACCGCCGGACCTCGGGTTCGCCGTCACGGACGAATGATGGTGTGGCGGTACGCAAACCCAAACCCTGGCCCCGCACGAAGAACCCGCGCGCATTCACGTGGGCCGATCTGGATCAGGCAATCGTGCAGGTCGCAGCAATCGAAGACGCCTTCAACACCTGACCAGCGGTATGCTCGCACTCGCTGAACGGTCCGACGCGCCCCTGTCCGGTCAGGGCCGTCCTTGAACACTACGTGGATTCAAACCGTTGAAGACAGAGTAGATCACCCATCCAAAGACGACATCTGCATCTATTCGGCGCTACGACATTTCAAAATAGCCTCGACACAGAGCTAAAATGCCTCCGGACTAACGGGTCATCCCATCCGGCGACGGGGAAGGAACCGACACTCTCAACGATCGAAGACGCGGATACGCTCGCGATGCTGCAAGGGTTTCTCGTGGCGGCGGCGTCATGAACACGCCGGATGATGGGAAGCGCCGCATGCCGTCGGCGCTCGTCACGAAGCCCTGGCGCCTCACCATGCCCAGGCGGCGGGTGACCGTCCGCGGCGCTCAGGCCAGTTCTCGACCGCCGGTTTCCTCGAGCTTTGTAATCGCGTAAAGCGAAATGATGACGCACGCGATCATGTACCAAGCCGGTGCCATTGTGTTGCCCGTGACCTTGATGAGCCATGCCACCACCAGTTGCGCCGTGCCACCGAACACGGATACCGCGACCGCGTAGGCGCTGCCCAGATAGCCGGCGCGCACGTGCTTCGGAAAATTCTCCGGCAGGAGCGCATACGCCGGCGCGGAACCCATCGTATAAAAGAACATCAGCAGCACGATGAGACCCAGCACGACCGGCAGCGCCGGGAACTGGTTCATCAGCCAGAACGCCGGATAAAGCAAGGCAACCAGCACCAGGCGCCCGGTCACGATGAGCGGCTTGCGGCGCTGCATCCGGTCGGAGAGCGCTCCCCATATCGGACACAGCGTGAGCGAGGCGAACGCGGCACCGATCGACACCAGCATCGAAAGTCTCGCCGGCAGCTTCAGATACTGAATCAGGTAGGTAGGAATATAGTAGATAAGGACGTAAGTGGCGACCGTCATGCCCATGATGGCGAAGACGGTGAGAAACCATTTGCCCACGAGCGCCCGGTCGAGCCCGGCGGTCTCCGACTTGCGAGCCGCCGGCGGCTCTTCCACGATATGCCGCCGCAGATATACGCCGACGGGCATGATCAGGATCCGGACCACGAACGGCACGCGCCATCCCCAGTCGAGCATCTGGGCGCGGCTGAGGTAGTAATTGAGCAGCGCGGCCATGCCGGAGCCGAGCAGCGCGGCTGCGCCCTGACTCGCGAGTTGCCAGCTCGCGCGGAGAGCGCGGCTTTCCGCCATGCCCGTCTCCAGCAGCGTCGCCGTCGCCGCGCCGAATTCGCCGCCCTGCGCGAAGCCCTGCAGCAGGCGGGCAAACACGATCAGAGCGGGCGCGGCGAGTCCGATGGCCGCGTAGGTGGGCGCGAAGCCGATCAGCGCCGAGCCAATCGCCATCAGAAAGATCGTGAGCGTGAGCGCTGCGCGGCGTCCGCGCCGGTCCGCATAGCGGCCGAGCACGAAACCGCCGACTGGCCGCGCGACGAAGCCGATCGCGAACGCCGAGAGCGCGAGCAGCGTGGAGACCACCGGGTCGTCCGCCGGAAAGAAGAGCTGCGCGATGGTCAGCGCGAAAAAGCTGTAGACGGTGAAGTCGAAAAATTCCAGCAGGTTGCCGATGACGGCGGCAACCACAATCCTGCTCTGCGACACGGATGTCGATGCGGGCGGAGCGAGCGGCTCCGCAATGGGCTTGGCTGACATGATGCACTCCTTGATTATCGGTTGTACGTGCGGGGCGGTGCGCGGCACGACGTGAATCGATGGAGAAGAAAGCCCTCGCGTCAGGAACGCGTGGCGAGAAATCGTTCGACGAGGCGCGTCCAGTACGCCGCGCCCACCGTGAGGTTGTCGTCATTGAAGTCGTATGACGCGTTGTGCAACGCCGCGGCGCCTTCACCGTTACCGAGGCGCAGGAAGCAGCCCGGCCGCTCCTGCAGGTAGTACGCGAAATCCTCACTGCCGGCGATCGGACCGAAGCCGTCGATCACGTTCGCGTCGCCCACGAGTTCGCGCGCCACCTGCATCGCTAGTTGCGTCTCGCACTCCGTATTGACGAGCACGGGGTAACCCGGCAAAAGGTCGACGTCGATGCTCGCGTCATGCGCGTCCGCATACGCCTTCGCCAGCGCGCGGATGCGCCGCTCGATCAGCTTGCGGACATCGGCATCGAAGGAGCGCACGCTGACCTTTAGCCGCGCCTCCTCCGGGATCACGTTCGCGGCACGTCCCGCGTTGAAAGCGCCGACGGTGACCACGGCGGCCTGCATCGGGTCGACGCTGCGCGACACGACGGTCTGTAGCGCGCCGACAAGCGCCGCGCCGACCACGATCGGATCGACCGTCAGATGGGGACGCGCCGCGTGACCGCCGCGCCCGCGAACGGTCAGCTCGACCGTATCGCACGCCGCCATGAATGGCCCGCCGCGAAACATGAAAGTGCCCGCCGGACAGCCAGGATGGTTATGCAAGCCGAAGATCGCGTCGCAGGGAAAGCGATCGAAGAGGCCGTCTTCAATCATCCGCTTGGCGCCGCTGTCCGTGCCGATCTCCTCGGCGGGCTGGAACACGAGGTGCACCGTGCCCTCGAAGCAGCGCGTGCGGGCCAGTTGGCGGGCCGCGCCGAGCAGCATCGCCGTGTGGCCGTCGTGCCCGCATGCGTGCATCATGCCCGGCTCGACGCTGGCGTAGGCGCGGCCCGTCTCCTCGTCGATTGCGAGCGCGTCCATGTCGGCGCGGATTGCCACGGCGCGCGAACCGGCTCCCGCCTTCAGCGTGCCCACCATGCCGGTCCCACCCAGTCCTCGCGTGACCGCGTAGCCCCAGCTTTCGAGGCTCTGCGCGACGAGATCGGCCGTCTTGACCTCCCGGAAGGCGATTTCCGGATGACGATGAAGGCAATGCCGAATGCCGCGCAGTTCGTCGCGCAGGTCGAGGGTGTCGCCGAGTGAGCAGAAGTCCTGACTGAATGACATGGTCGTTTCGCTTTGCGAGCAGGAAGAGGAAGCTCAGTATTTCGCCGAAAAAATGCTGGATCAATGACCCGTGCGGTCGATAATGTTGACCTGGATGTCAACGGACAGAATCATGCCGAACCCCACCGAAACCTTGCTCAACACCCGATGCCTGCGCTATCTGCACGAGATCGACGTACATGGCGGCGTGCGGGCCGCCGCGGACGCGCTGTCGATCAACGGCTCGGTCATCAGCCGGCAGGTGGCCCATCTGGAAAGCCTGCATGGGGTGGCGCTGCTCGAACGAAGCGGCCGCCGCGTAGCGCTGACGGAAATCGGCAAGAGCCTCGTCGAGCATTTTCGGGAGAGCGTGCGGCGCGATGCGGAACTGCTCGCGCAACTGGAGGACTATCGCGGCTTGCGGCGCGGGCGCCTCGCCATCGGGATCAGCGAGGGTTTCGTCGAGAAACTGCTGGCCACGGTGCTGGAGCGATTCAGCTTGCAGTTCCCGGACATCTTCGTCGAGCTGCGCGGCGGTGCCACCGCCGATGTGATGTCGATGGTCCATAACGGCGAGGTCGATCTCGGTATCTGCGTGAGTGGCAGCAGCGACCCGACCATACGCGCGCGGACCTTCCGCGCCGCACCGCTCTGCGCGCTCGTCAGTCCGCATCACGCGCTGGCGGGCGAGCGGCGGGTCCGCTTCGAGCAACTGGCCGCGCACCGGTTGATCTTCATGACGGCGCGCTTCGGCGTCCAGCTGTACCTCGACTCAATGATCCGCGCTGAACGGCTCAATCTCACGCCGGCATATCGCTGCGACCTGTTTTCGGCGGCGCAGGCCATCGCCGCGGCGGGTCTCGGCGTCGCGTTCATGTCGAAGGACGCGGCGCAGTACTACGTGAACGCCGGCAAGCTGGTGCCGCTCGAAATCGACCATCCGATCGCACGCGAATACGGCTCACAAGTGATACGGCGGCTGGGCCGGCGCCTGTCGCCCGCCGGCGAATTCGTCTGGTTGCATCTCATCAAGGCAATGCAAAGCCGCTGAGGGCGGCGAACCGGCGAGGCAGCCTGACGAGACCGATCGGCCTCGTCTTCCGGTGCCGCAAGGCGACCGGTTCCGGCACGACACCGATAGCCACGCCTGCGTCGATCGTCCGGCACGCCGCTTCGAAATTGCGCACCTGTCCGTATTCGCAATTTCAGACGGGCAACGGGCGCGCGCGGCGGCCCTCAAGATGAACGCATGAATCCCGCTCGACGCGGGCAAGCTCACGAGATGGCCGTCGAACATCTGCGCTGAATTGACCGACGCCCGCTGCGGTGACGGTGGCAAGCGCCCGGCCGGGATACCTTCGAGGGCCAGTGCAGTAGATTGACGCTCAACGTCACAACTTCGGTTTCGCTGTCGGGCCAGACAAAGCGATCATTGGCTTCGAGTCTCTTGAGCATGAGCAACGCGGCCTCGATCAGTGCCCGCTTGCCAGCCTCGTCACATAGCGACGGCGCCCGTCGCGGCTTTGACGAACTACTTTCAAATCTGAGTCTTTGCCAGTCATAGGCGTCCACCTCCGAATAGATGGAAACCTATGCTCCTCGCTCAGAGCGTCGTTGGGTAGGCGCCGAATATGGATCGCTTACCTCGCACGCATCAGGCGGCGTGCGCATAGTGCGCTTCGATGCCGTCTGTCAGTTGTTTGACCAGCCGCGTCATCGCGACGTCGGTACGCCATGCCACGTGCGGAGTCACGAGCAGGTCGGCTCGCGCAGTGCGCAACAGCGGATGGTTTTGTGCCGCTGGCTCCTGTTCCAGCACGTCGAGCGCGGCGTTGGCGATCAGCTTGCGATCCAGCGCTTCGGCAAGCGCCGCTTCATCGACGATCCCGCCGCGCGCGGTATTCACGAGGGACGCGGTGCGCTTCATTAATTCGAATTCACGGATGCCGAAGAGATGCCGCGTATCATCGGTAAGCGGGCAGTGCAGGCTGATCACATCGGACTCGCGCAGAACGTCGTCGAACGCCGTATAACCGGGGCGTAGCGCCGCAGCGTTCCGTCGATCCGCGAGCAGCACGCGCATGCCGAACGCTTCGGCGAGTTGCGCAATGCGTTTACCGCCGTGACCTGAGCCGACGATGCCGAGCGTCGAGCCATAAAGGTCCGCCACCGGATGCAATTCCGCGTAGAACGTGGGCGAGCCGCTCCATCCGCCCTTGTGGACGTCGCGCCAGTACGGCACGAGATTGCGGCGCAGCGCCATCATCAGCGCGAACGCGTGTTCGGGGACGGAGATGGTGGAATACCCAGCGCACGTTACCACGCCGATTCCGCGCTCACGGCTCGTTTCCAGATCCAGGTGATTGACCCCGGCAGCCGGCACGGCGATCAGTTCCAGCTCCGGCAATTGCAATAGCGCCTCACGCGAGAGCGGCACTTTATTGGTCACGACGATTTGCGCGCCATGGCAGCGCTCGACGACCTCCGCGGGCGCCGTCGACGGATACTCGATCCAGCGGTGCGGAAATGAGAACCGCGGCATGTCGGCGGAAAGCGTCCCGCGATCCAGAAAGACGATGGTCTTCAAAAAACGGGCTCCGTTTCTATTGGCGATAGGACCGATTCAACGCTCGGAAGGACTGGTAGAAACGGTGTCGAGCATGCGCTTCTTGCCGGTCTGCACGTGCATCTCGAATGCCTGCGCGGCGAGGTCGGCCTGACCCGTGCGCAGTGCCTCGAATATCTCGCGATGCTCCTTCGCCGAGCGCTGCATCTGCGAAAAGGAATAGACGCCCTTGTGCAGATAGAGCGTCAGTTCCTCCTCCACCGCCTGATTGATCTTGATGAGCCGCGGGTTCTTGGTGGCGTCCATCAGTTGCCGATGGAACTCTTCGTTGAGCGTCTGGTACTCGTGGCCGTCGCGCACGACAACGGCCGCTTCCATCTGGTCGATCAGAATGCCGAGCAACTGCTCCTCGTCGCCCGTCAGGCGCAGTGCGGCAAGGCGGCCCGCCGTCCGGGCAAGTCCCGCGCGGATCTCGTACAGATCCATCGCCTCTTCGAGCGACAGGCGCCGCACCTCCGCGCCCCGGTTTGGAACGATCCTCACGAGGCCCGCCTGCTCCAGCGCGCGCAGCGCCTCGCGCGCCGAATTGCGCCCGACGCCGATCTGGTGCGCAAGCGCCTGCTCGTTCACGCGCTCGCCTGGACGAAGGTCGCCGCGCTGGATCATCGCTCGCACTTGCGCGCGGACTTCGTCCAGTTTCGAGGCAATCGCCTCGGGCGCGCGAGCGTTGGTCTTGCCGTCAGCCGGACCGGCTGCCTCGTTTTTTAGTTCATTTTTCATGTCGGTTTTCAGGGCCGCCGCCCTCATCAGTGCCATTTTGTTCCCTATTTTGCACGGCTTTTCACGGCAGGAACCCGGTCGACACCCACGGCACCGCAACGATCACCACCAGCGCCACCGCCAGTGCGCCGAGATACGGCCATACGCGGCGCATCGCGCGGGTAGGGTCGACCTTGCTCACCGCGCACGCCGCGTAGAAGCCAAGACCGATGGGCGGCGCGAACAGGCCGAGCCCCATCGCGAACACAACGACCATCGCGTAGTGCACATCCGAGATCGCCATGGCGCGGGCGATCGGGAAGAGCAGCGGCCCGAACAGCACGATTGCCGGAATGCCCTCCAGGAAGCTGCCGAGGATCACGAATGTCACCGCCGAGATCGCGAGGAAGCCAAGCTTGCCGCCGGGCACGGCCATCATCAGCGAGGCGAGCTGCGCTGAGAAGCCCGACTGCGTGAGCGCCCAGCCCATCGCCGTGGCGCAGCCGATGATGATCAGGATCGCGCCGGAGAGCGACGCCGTCTCGACCAGAATCGGATAGAGCCGGTTCCATTCGAAGCGCCGGTAAACCAGCAAGCCCGCGACGCAAGTGTAAGCGACGCCAATGGTCGCGACCTCCGTCGCGGTGGCGATGCCTTCGACCACCGCCGCGCGGATCACGAACGGCAACGCCAGCGCCGGCACCGCGACAAGCAGTGCGCGTCCGATTTCGCCGCGCGATGCGCGCTTCACGCCTTCGAGCTTTTCCTTGCGGCTCTTGAGCCAGATCACGGCGCACAGCGCGATCGCGCCGACCACCGCCGGCATGAAGCCGCCGGTGAACAGCGCGGCGATCGACACGCCCGTGACCGAGCCGATCGTGATCAGCACCAGGCTCGGCGGAATCGTCTCGGACATTGCCGCCGCCGAACTGAGCATCGCGACGAGGTCGCCTTCGTTCGCGCCGCGCTTTTTCATCTCGGGAAAGAGGCCCGGTGCGAGCGCGGCCATGTCGGCGACTTTCGAGCCGGAGATGCCCGAAACCAGATACATCGCGCCGATCAGCACGTAGGCGAGGCCGCCGCGCTTATGCCCGATGAGCGACGCGAGGAAGCGGATCATCGCCTCGGCGAGTCCCATCGCTTCCATCAACGCGCCGAGCAGGATGAAAAGCGGCACGGCGAGCAGGATCAGGCTCGACATGCCCTGGCTCATCGTGCTGACGACGATCGTGAGCGGCGCCTCTGTTACCGTCGACAGGTACGCGAGCGTGCACACGCCGAACGCAACCATGATCGGCACGCCGAGGCAGATTATCGCGATCGAACCGACGGCGAAGAAGAGGATGAGACTCGCTGCCGTCAGCGGTGCGAGCGCGTTGCGGGCGAAATACAGGACGAGCGCGACTCCGGCGACAAGCGCGAACGCGGCGGCGCAGTCACGCAGCGTCGAGCGTTCAAGCAGGCGGGTGACGGCGAGCGCAAGCATCAGCACGGCTGCGACGGGAATCGCCGCGGCCGGAATCGCATTCGGCAGGCCGAGCGCGGGCGTCGTGATGATCCATTCGTCCATCGCCCATTCGGTTGCGGGATGCACGAGCAGTAGCACGAACGTCATCACGATAAAGTTGCCGAGCGTCTCTGCGAAGACGCGCCGCGACGGCGACATCTTCGCGAGGAACATGGTGAGGCGCATGTGCTCGCCACGCCGCAGCGCGATCACGGCACCGAGCATCGAGAGCCAGATGAACAGGATCGACGCGAGCTCGTCACCCCAGATGATCGGACTGTGCAGCAGGTATCGGCCCGTCACGTTGGCGAGGAGCAGCACAACCTCGACGACCAGCAGCACGGCGGCCGGCACCTCCGTGATCCACTTGATGAACGTTTCGAGCGCGGCGCCCGCGCGCACTACCCTCGATGGGTCGGTGCCGGTTCCGGGCGCGTCGAATTCGTTCGCGAAAACCTGCTCCGGGTGAACTCGGGTAGTCATGACATGTTCTCCAGACACTCGTGGACGGTGCGCGCTCATGCGAGCTTCTGCGTGTATTTTTCGAGCAGCGCCCACGCTTCGTCGCCGTACGTCTTGCGCCACTGATCATAGAAGCCGGCTTTTTGAAGGGTCGCGCGAAACGGCTGAATGTCCGGCTTGTTGAACGCCATGCCGTGCGACTTGAGCTGCGTTTCGAGCGTCGTGCTGAGCGCGGCGACGTCCGCGCGCTCCTTCATCGCCGCGGCGTTCAGATGTTTCGCGACGACCGACCGCAGGTCGGGCGGCAGCTTTGCCCACGAACGCGCGTTGCCGAGAAACCAGAAGCCGTCCCAGATGTGGCCGGTGAGGGAACAGTACTTCTGCACTTCATAGAAGCGGCCCGTTTCAATCAACGCGAGCGGGTTTTCCTCCGCATCGACGACCTTCGTTTGCAAAGCGGAATACGCCTCGCTGAAGTTGATGCTGGTTGGCGACGCATCGAACGCCTTGAACATCGATGTCCATAGCGGACTCACCGGTACGCGGATTTTCAGGCCCTTCAGGTCCGCCGGCGACTGCACCGGCCTGATCGAACTCGTCACATGGCGAAAGCCGTTGTCCCACGCCTTGTCCATCGCGACCAGCCCGACCTTCGAGATCGCTGTGCGGATATGCGCGCCGAGCTCGCCGTCCATCGCGGCCCAGACCTGGTCATAGTCCTTGAACGCGAAGCCGATGCCGTTAATCGCGGAAACCGGCACCAGCGTGGACAGTACGACGCCGCCTTGCGTCAGGAAGTCGATCGCACCGGAGCGTACCTGCGACAGCATGTCGGTGTCCGTCCCCATCTGGCCGTTCGGAAAAATCTGCAGGTCGACCCGTCCGCCTGTTTCCTGGCGGATCGCGTCCGCCGCTTCCTTCGCGCGCACGTTCAGCGGATGCGCGATGGCGAGGTTATTCGCGTACTTCAGCTTGAACTGCGTGGCCTGCTGCGCGCGGGCGCTGCTCGGCACGATGCTCGTGCCAAGCGCGACCGTCGACGCTGCGCCGACGGTCTGCAGGAAATCACGACGGGAAAACGAATTCATTTGTCTCGCTCCATGAATGGACTTTGGACGTGCGCGGGGGGCACCGGCGCGTTCGTTGTGTCCGTTGTGTTCGACTGGGTTTGCACGCTGTCGATTTGGTTTCGCTGACACACACTCTAAAAGTGTTGACACTTCGATGTCAAGGTGTTGATATAAGAAAAAGAGTGCACACAAAAAGACGGTCCTATCAACACCGACGTCGGGCCCAATGAACGCGTACCGTCTGACGAAAGTGGCGAGATCTACTCAGGAGGCAGTAATGGAGTTACAGGAGCACTACCGCAAGCACGGCTTGCTGATCGGCGGGCGCTGGCAGCCCGCGACGGCCGATGACGGCCAGCTCTCGATCAATCCCGCGACTGAAGCGCCGCTCGGCCATACGCCGCTCGCGGCAAAGGAGCAGGTCACGCAGGCGATCGACGCGGCTGTGATCGGCTCGCGCGCGATGCGCGAGATCACGCCGTGGGAGCGTTCGACTCTGCTACGCCGCGCCGCTGCGCTGATCCGCGAACGAGCGCCGCAACTCGCGCGCATCGTCGCGCTGGAAACCGGCAAGCCCATCGCGCAGGCGACGGGCGAGGCGAATGCATCGGCGGAATCGATCGACTGGTTCGCCGACGAAGCTCGCCGCGTGTTCGGCATGTCGTATGAGAGCCGCGTGAAGGGCGGACGCTATCTGGTGCATTACGAGCCGCTCGGCGTAGTCGCCGCGTTCACGCCGTGGAATTTCCCGCTGCTTTTACTCGCCCGCAAGATGGGCCCGGCGCTCGCGGCGGGCAATGCAATCGTGATCCGGCCGTCGAACGAAGCGGCGGGCGCGACCATGGCGCTCGTGCGCTGCTTCACGGACGCCGGTTTCCCCGAAGGCGCCGTGAACCTGGTAATCGGCAAGCCGGACGCGATCACGCCGACGATCATGGCCGATGCGCGTGTCGCCAAGATCAGCTTCACGGGCTCTGTGCCGATCGGGCGTCAGATCGTCGAGATGTCGGCGCAGACGCTCAAGAAAGTAACGATGGAACTCGGCGGCCATGCGCCCGTGATCGTGCATCGCGACGCCGATATCGCCGCGTTTGCGCACCTCGCCTCGCTCGGCAAGTTCCGTAACGCCGGCCAGGTGTGCGCGTCGCCGACGCGCTTCTATGTGCACGAATCCATCTTCGACAAGACCGTGAAGGCGCTGGTCGAACGCTCGAAGGCACTGAAGCTCGGCGATCCGCTCGAGCAGAACACCGACCTCGGCCCGCTCACCACGTCGCGGCGCCGCGAGGCGATCGAATCGCTCGTCGACGAAGCCGCGAGCGATGGCGCGCAGATCCTGTGCGGCGGCCGGCGCCCGTCGCGGTTCGGCCGCGGCTGGTTCTACGAGCCGACGCTCATCGCGAACCCGGCGCCGCACCTCGGTCTGATGAACGACGAGCCGTTCGGCCCGGTCGGTACGCTGACACCGTTCGCGACCACCGGCGAAGTCATCGAGGAAGCCAACCGTTTGCCGTTCGCGCTCGCCGCCTACGTCTTCACCCGCTCGATGCGCAACACGATGGAAACGACCGAGCGGCTGCAGGCCGGGGTGATCGGCGTGAACACGTTCGTTGCGTCGACGGCGGAGACGCCGTTCGGGGGCGCGAAGGACAGCGGCTTCGGACGCGAAGGCGGCCCGCACGCGATCCGCGACTACCTCGACACCAAATTCATCAACCTGGAACTGGCCGAGGACGAGTCGCCCGACGCTGGATATGCCACCGCCTGACGCCCAACTAGGAACCCACCTCATGCAAAGCATCAAGAATCACGCGAAAGCGCAACTGCAAGCGGGCGGACTCGCCCTCGGCATGGGGCTGCGTCAAGCCCGCACCGTCGATATCGCGCAGATCGCGAAGACAAGCGGCTTCGACTGGCTCTTCATCGACATGGAACACAACTCGATGGACATCGACACTGCCGCGCAAATCTGCGCGGGCGCGCTAGTCGGTGGCATCACGCCGATCATCCGCGTGCCCGGCCACGAGGCGTTCCACGCGACACGCCTGCTCGACACCGGCGCGATGGGCATCGTCGTGCCGCACGTGAGCACGGCCGAGCAGGCGACGCACGTGGCGAACATGTGCCGCTTTCCGCCCGCTGGCGGCCGCTCGATTCCCGGCATGTTGCCGCAGGTCGGCTTCGAGGCGCTTCCGATCGCGGATGTCGTCCGTGCGATCAACGACGAGATTCTGGTCGTCGCGATGATCGAAACGGGCGAGGGTCTGCAAAACGTGGAAGCGATCGCGGCGGTGCCGGGCATCGACGTGCTGCTCGTCGGCACGACCGATCTCGCGGCCGATCTCGGTATTACCGGGCAATTGGGCCACGAGCGCATAGGCGATGCGATCGATGCGGTGTGCGCCGCGTGCGCGCGCCATGGCAAGGTGCCGGGCGTCGGCGGCGTGTATGACGAAGCGCTGATGCGCGCTTACGTGCAAAAGGGCGCGCGCTTCATTCTGAGCGGCTCGGATCTCGCGTTCCTGATGGCAGGGGCGAAATCCCGCTCGAAGATGCTCCGTTCGATCCCGCTCGACACAGAGCAAGACCAGGCCCTGGAACGGGCCGCATCCTGATTCGCCCGGAGGAGACAAAGTTGAATCCCGAATACGCAGCCAACCTCGTCAATCGACGCGACCTGAAACCTTACCTGAGCGCGGACCAGTTCGAATTCCGCGATTCGGTGAATCGCGTGCTGACGCGCCATGCGTCGCCCGAATACATCCGACAATGCGACGAGGAGAAGCGCTTCCCGCAAGAACTCGTCGATGTCGCCGCACGGCAGGGCTGGTTCGGCATCACGCTGCCGGAAGAGCACGGCGGGATCGGCGGCTACCTCGACATGGCCGCATACCTCGAAATCGTGGCCTATCACACGATCGCGCTCGCGCGCTTCTGGAACGCGAATGTGAACATGTGCGGCGGAGCGCTCGCACGCTTTGCGCCGGATCACATCAAGTCCGAGGTGCTGCCGAAGCTCGCCGAGGGTCGTGCATGGCTTGCTTTCGCGCTGAGCGAGAACGGCTCGGGGTCGGACGCGGCATCGCTCACGACCCGCGGGGTCGAAGACGGCGACCACTACGTGATCGATGGCACCAAGATGTGGATCTCGGGCGCCGTGCAGGCCGACTACATCCTGACCGCCGTGCGCACCGACCCCAACGCGAAAAAGCACGACGGCATCAGCCTCTTTCTCGTGCCGACCGAAACGAAGGGCCTGGCGATCAACCCGATCGACCTGCTCGGCGGCCACGCGATTCGCACCTGTGAAGTCGTTTATGACGGCGTGCGCGTGTCGAAGGAGAACATCGTGGGCGGCCTGCACGTGGGCTGGAAGAAGCTCACGACAGTGCTTTCGAAGGAACGCATTGCGTTGTCGGCGATATGCGTCGGCGGCGCGCAGGCGGCGATCGATCTCGCGCGCTGGTACGCGAACGACCGCAAGCAGTTCGGTCAATCGATCATCGATTTCCAGGCGGTGTCGCACCTACTCGCCGACATGCAGACGCGCGTCGACGCCGCTCGCATGATGGCGTTCCGCGCGGCGAAGCTGCTTGACGAAGGCGAGGCCTGCGACGTGGAATCGTCGCAGGCGAAGTATTTCGCCTCTGACACCTACGTGCAGGTCGCGACCGACGGCATCCAGATCATGGGCGCGAACGGCTATTCCGCCGAATACGCGATGCAGCGCCACTTCCGCGAAGCCAAGATGTTTCAGATCTTCGGCGGCACCAATCAAATCCAGCGCAACATCGTCGCGCGCGCGCTGAAGTCATAACGGAGATCGACGGTGAATCTGGTTCAATCGTTGGAAAGACTCGGCTTCGAAGTCGATCAGGCAAAGGCCGATGTCGTCGTGGTGGGCGGCGGCGGGGCGGCATCGCGGGCGGCGGTTTCAGCGGCGCAGGCGGGCTCGAAGGTGCTCGTGCTGGCTAAGGCGCCGGTCGGGCAGGGCGGCAGCACCGTGCACGGCGCGAGCGAGATCATGAGCATGGGCGCGTCGGGCTACGGCAGCCAGGAGGACAGCCCGACCGTCCACTACGAAGACACGATGCGCCCGGCAGGCGGCTTCATCGATCGTGATCTGGTGCGCGTGCTGGCCGAAGACGCGCCTGCGCGCATGGCCGATCTGATCAGGCTCGGCGTGCCGTTCGATCGCATCGGTGAGGGCTACAAGCTGATTCAGAGCGACTTCGGCAGCTACGCGCGAGCGCTCGGCGTAAGAGGCAAGACCGGCAAGGCGTTCGTGACCGCGCTCGCCGACGAGGCGAAGAAGCTCGGCGTCGAGGTGCGTCATTCGGTGGCTCTCGTCGACTTGTTGCGCGATGGGCGGGGACGCGTCGCCGGCGTCGTCGGCATGGATCTGGAGACGCGGCGGCTTTTGGTCGTGACGGCCGGAGCGGTCGTGCTCGGCACGGGAGGCGCGCATGGCCTCTTCTCGCAGCAGGTATCGACAGCCGAGATGACCGGCGACGGGCAAGCCATTTGCTTTCGCCACGGCGCGGAACTCGTGAACATGGAGTTCCATCAGTTCGGCCCGGCGATGGTGCATCCGTACGTGCAACTCTTCAGCAAGTCGTGCTTCATCCTGCATCCGAAGATGCTCAATCGCGAGGGCCGCGAATTTCTGACGGACTATTTGCCTGCGGGCGTCACGCAGGAAGCGGTGATGAACGAGAAGGTGTTCCCGTTCACGATCTCCAACGAGTCGCGCTACATCGACATTGCGATCGCCTCGGAAATTGCGGCGGGACGCGGCACCGGTCGCGGCGCCGTGCACTTTTCGTTCGCGCATATCGAGCCGGCCAGGCTCGCTTCGACCATCCCGAACACGATGCGCTGGATGCACGCCAAGGGGCTCGATCCGCAGCGCGATCTGCTCGATGTCGGCATTGCTTTCCAATGCCTGAACGGCGGCGTGCGCATGACCGACACGCACGCGATGTCCACGATCGACGGACTCTTCGTGATCGGCGAACTGGCGGGCGGCGTGCGTGGACCGGATCGGCCGGGCGGCAATTCGCTTGCCGAGGGCCAGGTGTTCGGTCATCGCGCGGGCGTGGGCGCGGCGGCTTTTGCGCGTGAGGACTCGTCTTCGGGAGTGGCCGATGCCGAGCGCGCTGCCGAACGTCTTTCTCTGGCGCTGAAGCCCAACCCAGGTTTCGATGCACAACGCATTGCCGCCGACGTACGCAACGCGATGCAGACGCATTGCCTCGTCGAGAAGACGGAAGCCGGGCTCAAGCAAGCGCTGCAAGTCGTGCGCGAGGCCCGCGGGCGCTTCGACGCCGGCGGCGCGGCCTCGCCGCAGAGCGTCATCGACGCGCTCACCATCGACAACATGTCAAGCACGGCCGAGGTGATTTTGCAGGCATGCATCGCGCGGCGCGAATCGCGCAGCAGCCACTATCGAACCGACTACGCCGCGCGTGACGACGCGAACTTCGGCCACGCGCTGACCATCACGCGAGGCGCCGACGATCCGTTCCGCCTGAACTTCGACGCGCTGCACTACGCGCCCGCCGACTTTCCTGAACAACCGCTTTCGCAGGCAGCCAATCATGGATAAGACGCAATCCGGCCCACTCTCGGGCTATCGCATCCTCGACCTGACGGTGATGACCGCTGGCCCAGTCGGTACGGTGCTGCTCGCCGATCTCGGCGCCGATGTGATCAAGGTGGAAGAACCCCGCGCGGGAGACTTGTCACGCAACCTCGGCAACCAGTTCATCGAAGGCGAAAGCGTGCAGTTCCTCTCGCAAAACCGCAACAAGCGCAGCATGCGGCTCGACCTGAAATCGCAGCAAGGGCGGGATGCGTTCCTGCGCATGGCCGAGCAGGCGGATGTGGTCGTCGAGAACTTCAGGCCTGGAACGGTCGACCGGCTCGGCATCGGCTATGAGGCGGTGAGGGCGCGCAATCCGAAGATCGTCTTTGCGAGCGTGTCGGCGTTTGGGCAGAGCGGGCCGTACGCCGCGTGGCCCGCGAACGATCCGATCGTGCAGGCGGTGGCCGGCCTCATGGACATGACAGGGGAGGCGGGCGGCAACCCCGTGCGGCTTGGCGCGCCGCTGCCCGACTTCGGCGCGGCCGCGCTGCTCGCGTTCGGGATTTCGGCGGCGCTGCTGCATCGCGAGCGGCATGGCGTCGGGCAGCAGATTGATACGTCGCTCTTGTCGGCCGCGCTCTTCAGCACGATCCCGCGCGACGGAGAGACACTCAGAAGCGGCAAGGCGCCTGAGCGCCTGGGAAGCGGCCATCCTACGATGGTGCCGTATCGCAACTATCAGGGCTCCGACGGCCGCTACTTCTTTGCGGCGTGCTTCACCGAGAAGTTCTGGCAAAACCTGTGCCGCGCGCTCGAGCGCGAAGACCTGCTGAGCGACGAGCGCTTCATCGGCAACACCGCGCGCACGGCGAACCGCAAGGCGCTCGATACGATCCTGGAGCAGCAGTTCCTCATGCACACCGCCGACTACTGGGTTGCGCATTTGAGCGCCGCCGACGTGCCGTGCGCGAAAGTGCAGGACTATCACACGGCGCTTACGCAGGACCCCCAGATCAAACACAATGCGGCGGTCGTCGAGATCGACCATCCGAAAGCGGGGAAGGTCACGAACATCGCGAGCCCGGTGAATTTCCATGGAAGCCCGGTCGCGTACCGGCGTCCGCCGCCCGTGCTCGGCGAGCACACGGCCGAAGTACTGGCGGAATTTGGCTTTAGCGTGAGCGAAATCGCCGCGCTCGAAGGCAAGGCATCCGTGCAACTCGCCGAAGCCGAGGCGAGATCATGAAGACGTACGCAGCTGACTATGTGATTGTCGGCGCCGGGACGGCGGGCTGCGTGCTGGCGAACCGGCTTTCGGAAGACCCCGACGTCAAGGTCATCCTGATCGAGGCGGGCGAGCGTGACCGTCATCCTTATATTCACGTGCCGGCGGGCTTTGTACGCCTGCTCGACCATCCGACCGTGACCTGGCGCTATCGAACCGAGGCGAACGCGCAGACGAGCAACCGCGAGATCCTGTTCCCGCGCGGTCGCGGGCTCGGCGGGTCCAGCGCAATCAACGGCCTGCTGTACGTGCGGCCGTTCGCGGAAGACATCGACAGTTGGGAAGCGGCGGGCGCGCGCGGCTGGAACTTCGCGGACTGCCTGCCGTACTACAGCCGCTCGGAGACATGGACCGAAGGCAGCGGCCCACAGCGCGGCACCAACGGTCCAATTCAGGTGAGCCGGGTGAAGAACCCGCCGGAGATCTGCGGCGCGGTGGTCGCGGCGGCACGGCAGGCAGGACTCGAATTCCTCGACGACCCCAACTCGACGACGCGCGGCCCGTCGGTCTGGTACTACCAGCAGACGCGCGACGGACGGCGGCGGTCGAGCGCCGCGCGCGGCTATCTGCGGCCCGCGATGGCGCGGTCGAACCTGATCGTGCTGACCGGTTTGCAAGTCACGAAGCTGGAGATGAACGATACGCACGTGACCGGCGTCTGCGCGACGACAGCGGGCGGCGAGCTTGCGACCATCCGCGCGCAACGGGAAGTGATTTCGTGCGCCGGCGTGATCGGCACACCCAAGCTGCTGGAGATCAGCGGCATCGGTGACAGGGACGTGCTCGATAACGCGGGCATTCAGACGCGCGTCGCGCTCCCGGGAGTCGGCGCGAATCTGCAGGATCATTATGTCGTGCGGCTGGGCTTTCGCGTGCGCGGTGCAGGCACCGCTAACGAACGCTCGCATGGTCTCGCGCTTGCACGCGAAATGATGCGCTACGTCGTCTCGGGCACGGGAGTGTTGACGTATAGCGCGGCGATCGTCGGCGGCTTTGCGCAGACGCTCCATGCCAACCGCCCCGACGTGCAGTTTGTGATCGCGCCAGGCAGCTTCGCGGCGGGACGCATCGGCGTGCTGGAAAACGAGCCGGGTATCTCGTGCGGCGTGTGGCAGATGCGGCCCGAGAGCCGCGGACACGTGCATATTCGCAGCAAGGACGTGGCGGCATCGCCCACGATCGCGCCTTCGTATCTCACCAGTGAGCTCGATCGCAACACAATGGTGGAAGGGCTCAGGATCGGCCGGAAGATTTTCTCGCAGCCTGAAATCGCTCGTTTCATCGTCGACGAGACGGTGCCGGGTCGCGCGGTCGAGAGCGACGAAGCGCTGCTGCAATACGTGCGCGAGAACGGTTCAACGGTGTATCACGCGGTCGGCACTTGCCGCATGGGCGAGGATCCAATGAGCGTCGTCGATTCCGAGCTGCGCGTGCGCGGGATGACGGGGCTGCGGATCGTAGATGCATCGGTGATGCCTACGATCACATCGACCAATACGAATGCGACGGTACTGATGCTTGCGGAGCGTGCGGCGCAGATCATTCGCTCGCCGCAAGCGGCGGGTTTCGCTAATCAACGATCGACGGAGACGGTATGAAGGTGCTGGTGGCTGTTAAGCGTGTGGTCGACTACAACGTCAAGGTTCGCGTGAAGTCGGACGGAAGCGGTGTGGATATCGCGAACGTGAAGATGTCGATGAATCCGTTCGATGAAATCGCGGTGGAAGAAGCTGTGCGTCTGCGTGAAGCGGGCATTGCGACGGAAGTCGTGGCCGTGTCGTGCGGCGTGACGCAATGTCAGGAGACGCTGCGCACGGCGATGGCGATTGGCGCGGATCGCGGGATTCTCGTCGAATCGGCTGATGAATTGCAGCCGCTGGCGGTCGCGAAGATTCTCAAGGCGCTGGTCGACAAGGAACAGCCTCAGTTGGTGATCCTCGGCAAGCAGGCCATCGACGACGACTCGAATCAGACCGGGCAGATGCTGGCTGCGTTGACGGGATTGCCGCAGGCGACGTTTGCATCGAAGGTCGTTGTAGCCGATGGCAAAGCGACCGTGTCGCGTGAAGTC
>NZ_FCNZ02000050.1 GCF_001544495.1 Caballeronia telluris | reverse complement strand
TGAAACGCGTTCAGTTCCGCGAGGGCGTTCTCGCGCAGGACGCGGTCCTCGGCCGGATCCGGCGATATGACGAGCCGCTTGTGCGCTTCGCCGAAGATCGCGACCAGCGCGGTTTCATCGTTCGCCTTGAGTGCCGCCGTCAGCGCGCTCACGGCGGCTTCGGGCGTCGGAAACGTTTCCTGTTCGGCGGCGAGACCCAAGGGCGGCATGCAAAGGCCGAGTGCCAGCGCGATGCCGCCCAAGGTCCGGACGATCGCCGGCCGGCGAAGCAGACGCGCTCGTGTGCCGATCTTTCCGGATCCGTGCATAAAGGTCTCCGTTTCGTTATCGGCGGCCAGCGCGACCTCCGCCGCCTCCGCCCCCACCGCCCCCACTGAAGCCTCGTCCACCGCCGCCGCCGCCCGAATAGCCGGCGCCGCGCCCGGCGCCGCCGCCAGCGGAAGCGCCGGTACGTCCGGTGCCGCTCGTCCGGTCGACCGAAGGACTGCGCGTGCTCGCCATCGACTCGCGGCTCGCCGCTCCGCGCGAGCTGTTCGCCTGTGCATCGCGCCCAGAACCGTAGCCGCTGAAGGCGTCGCCGCCGCGACCTTGCGACGCCGCGTTGCTTCGGGGCGCCGAATCCTGCGTCGATGCACGCGGCGTCGTCTGTCGGTTGCCTGCCGCGCCTGCCGCGCCGGCGGTGCCTGCTCCAGTGCGGGTCGCGGTGTCGCCCACGCGCGGTGAACTGGCGCGCGCGGTGCTGCCGGATACCTGACCCGGCTTCTTCTCCGACTTCCACGTACTCGACTGCGCCGACTGGCGATTCGTGCGGTTGGTGTTCGTCGCATCGACATTGGTCCGGTTGACGTCGCCCCGGTTGACGCTCTGATCCCGGTTGATGTTGATCGTGTTGTTGCCGCCGCTGTAGTTGGCTTCGTAGCGGCCGCCGCTCCATGCGGCGCCGATGGCCGCGCCCCAGATCAGGCCGGTTGCGAGCGCGGCGCCGGGCGGGTAGGGATAGTAATAGACCGGATACGGCGCGGGCGCATAGCCATACACGGGATACGGGCTGCTGACGACCACCGTCGACGGGTTGTACTGCGGCACATAGATCACTTCCGGATTGGCGGGCACGATCTTGACGACTTCCTTTTCGACCACGATCACCTGCTTGTCGTCGGACTTCAAGTTGCCCGCGGATTGAGTCTGACGGCGAAAGCGCTGGATGGCCTGAAGCACGCCGTTCTGGTCGGCGACCACGGCTTCGCCGAGGGCCGCCGTCCAGTCGAGCTCGACGCTCATCTTCTTGACGACCTCGGGGTAGTTCAGCAGGGCCTTGATCGGTTCCTGCCACGCATCGTTGACCGGGAGATTCTTGTCGCTCTTCCGGCGATCGAGAAACCGGTCCGCCTGGACGATTTCGAGCGGGTAAGTCGCGGAAGGCAGGATGATCGCGATCAGGTCGTCCGGGTAGAGGGCGATCGGTCCGACGAGCTTGTCGAGATCGGCAGCCGACATCGGCGCAGGCTCGCTGCCGCTTGCCGCCGGCGCCTGAGCGAACGCGCTCCCGGCGGGAAACACCAAGCAGGACAGCAGAAGCACAATCAGGATGTTGCGCATGGCTATCACCGTTCGATGTCACGACCGAGTCACATTTTTCTGCTTCTGAGATTCAGCCCATTCCGTCGTCGATCAGGCGAGTTCATTGAGGTATGCATCGCGCCCGGCGCCGCCTTGGCGAAGAAGGTTTCGATTGCAACGTGTCCGGAGTCGAGCACAAATGGAGCGATCTCGAAGCGGGCAGAGCGGAAGTCTTGTTCATGCATTCTAGGACATGCACACGCCCATATGACAGTGCTGAACGATTATGTATTACCCGCGTATGAACGATTCGATTGCTAGAAGCTCACTGCAAATCCAAACGACACGCCGTGGACGTTGTGGCCGAACACGTAGCGCACCATCGCACGCGTGCGCGTGATGATCACCGGATAGGTGCTGCTGTCGAGTTCCAGGCCGACACCCAGCGAGGTGAGATCGTTGAAGCCGAGCGCGCCCGCGCTGTCGCCGAAATAATGCGAGTACGCCGTTTCCAGGACATAGCGCACGGGCTTGTCGAGTGCTCGCAGGCCCGTGGGAGCGCGCCAGCGCGCCCAGAGGCTGAACTGCTGTGCCGTCGCCGATCCCTGCACCGCTGCCGACGACGCGCCGAAGCTGCGCAGATAGATGTCGGTGGCCCGCAGTTCCACGTCGATCTCGTACTTCTCGCGGTAATGCTCATAGTCGAGCACGAGCGAGCCGCCATAACCATAGGCGTCGAGCACGCCGTCCTGAAGGAACTCGAGGTTCGTGTCCTTGATCTGGTTGATGACCGTCTGGGCGATCCGCAGGTCGCTCGCCACCCGGCCGATCGTGCCGTTGAGAATCGGCCGGAACTTCAGTTCGTCCGTGATCGCGAAGTCCCAGCCGATCCCGATGGTCGTGCTCGCGGTGTTCCATTTAGCGGGAAGCGGCCGTTGCTGGACGCCCTCGGTCGCGACGAAGGTCGGATCGTAACGGCTGTACGCGACCGTTCCTTCGAGGTAAAGCGGAAACGACTTGCTGATCGTGAAGCCGCCGCCCAGTTGCGTCTGACCGAAGCCCGGATTGCCCGTGGCGCCGTTGTTGATCGACAGGGAACTGGTCGTCACGTCGGGCACGGTGGTGTACGTCATGATCGCGAGTACCGCGTCGGCGTGCTTCTTGACGTTGGCGCCGAGTATCAGCGGCGCCTGAGGCTGATCGCCGCTCGACTGGGCGTAGCAAGCGCCGCAGAGCAGGGCCTGGGCGAAAATCGCCGATACGAATGATTGCGCGTGCCTGGAGGTCGGACTCGAGTTCGACATGTTCGGCGTGCCCTGTGTTCGACCGGTGACGTCCGCTGTCTAACGATCAAGCCGGATGTATGTCAACGATTAATCCCTTCCGATCTTCCGTTCTTCTTTGCGTTCTTCTTTGCGGCGAAGGCACGGCCGAACGCTGCACATAGCGGCGTGGCGCGTCCGCAGAATGTACATGAGCCACATCGGAAGCTGCAAGCACCGGGGCGGATCGCTCGTTGGGTGAGTCCCTTGTCGCCCGATGCAGATCGCCTATAACTGTTTACACGAGACGCTCGTTCGCCGCGTGCGTGGCCGCGAGGATGAAGCGTTGCCGACCGCATCCTTTGTCCGCGACAAAAAGAGCGGGCGCGTAGGCAGGCGCGAGACGCGACCACCGGCCTTCGCCTCGGATCAGAAGCAATAACCCGATGAAGTCCGGTCTCCGGGGAATCCATGACTCCCATCCGCCGAATCATCAAGCGCGCGATCTTGTGGTCATTGCTGCTCTTCATGGTTGTCGATCCGCCCGCTCAGGCGGCGCGCGGCGACACCGTCGCGCAGGCCCGATCGCGTGGCGCGCTTCGCTGCGGGGTGAGCGAAGGCGTGGCGGGCTTCTCCGTCAGGGACGCAACCGGGCGCTGGGCAGGCATCGACGTGGATTTTTGCCGCGCGGTCGCCGCCGCGGCGCTCGGCGACGCGGCGCGCGTCGCCTTCGTGCCGCTGAGAGCATCGGCCAGATTCCCCGCGTTGCGCACGGGCACGGTCGACCTGCTCAGTCGCAACACGACATGGACCCTCGTCAGGGAAAGCACGCTGGATGTGCGGTTCGCTGGCGTGCTGTTTTATGACGGGCAGGCCTTCATGGTCCCGAAGCAATCCGCGGTGACGAGCGTCGCCGGTCTCGATGGCGCGACGGTCTGCGTCGAAAAGGGCACGTCGAGCGAGACCCATCTCGCGGACTACTTCGCAGCCCGGAAGCTCAGCGTCAAGCCGCTTGCGATCGACTCGGTGAGCGAAGTCGCGAACGCCTACTTCAAGGGCCTGTGCAGCGCCTATACGGCCGATGCCGCGCACCTTTCCGCCGTTCGTCTGCTTGTCCCCGGTCGTGCGGCGGACCATGTGATCCTGCCCGAGCGGATTGCCAAGGAGCCGCTCGGGCCGGTCGTCCGTGCCACGGACGACGCGTGGCTGACGCTGGTGCGCTGGGTGTTGTTGTCGCTGATCGCGGCCGAAGAGTACGGCGTCACGCAGGGCAACGTGAAGGAGCGCATGCGCGATCCGTCGATTGCGAAAGCGCTCGAACCCGGCGCCGACGTGAGCATGGCGCTCGGCGTCGAACCGGGCTGGGTCGAGCGCGCGGTGCTGAGCGTCGGCAACTATGGCGAGATCTTCGAGCGCAACCTCGGTGCGCAGAGCCCGCTCGGTCTCGAACGCGGACTCAACCGCCTATGGACGCAGGGTGGCCTGATGTACGCGCCACCTGCGCGCTAGCTCACCGGGGCGCCTCATGAGCGAACTGCAGATCTACATCGTGCTGGGCGTATTCGCGTCGGTGATCCTCGCGATCGCCTTCAACGTCGTCGACATGGCCGTGGCCGCGCTGATCGGCGTGTGCGTCCTGATCGCCCTCGGCATCTTGACCGAGGACGACCTGATGACCGCGACTAGCACGTCCGGCGGAGCGCTCAGTCTGCTGTTCGGCGGCATGGTGGTCGCGCGCATTCTGTCCACGACAGGACTCTTCGAACTGATCGGCGACATCTACCTGCGCGCGACGGGCGGCAGCGGCCGGCGATTCCTGCTCCTGCTGATGGCGCTGGTCGCACCGATCTGCGCGTTCCTGCCCAACGCGACGACCGTCATCCTGCTTGCACCCATCATCATCCGCGTCGCGACCGCGCTGGAAACGGACATCGTCGGGCCGATGGTGCTGACCGCGATCGTCAGTAACGCCGCCGGACTGCTCACGCTGGTGGGCGATCCGGCGACCTTCCTGATCGGCAGTTCGATCGGCATGAGCTTCGGCGATTATCTGCGCCGCGTGAGCCTGGGCGGTGTCGTGGCGCTCCTCGTGATCGTGCCGCTCTTGCCCGTGCTGATGCGCGGCGTATGGCGCCTGCGCCGGCCGCTTCCGCCGCCCGTGGAACGCGCGCGGCTCGTTCGACCGGTCTACGCGGCGTGCTCGCTCGCGGTGCTGGCTACGATGATCGTCCTGTTCGTTCTGGGCGAGCGCCTGCCGACGCGCGTCCTGCCGCCGATGGTCGCGATGATTGCGAGCGCGCTTGCACTGCTGGTGGGCTTCGCCGCGAGGGTCGAGCCGACCGACAACGTATTGCGCGACGTCGACTGGAACACGCTCCTCTTTCTCGGCTCGATCTTTTGCCTCGTGCAGGCGGTGGCGAAGACGGGGCTGTTGCCGCTGCTCGCGCTGAAGCTCTACGCGGTATTCGGCACCCAGCTGACGCTGGTCGCGCTCACGATGATCGGCGGTATCGGGCTGCTCTCGGCGGTGCTCGCCAACGTGCCGGTCGCGGCGGCGTCGATTCTCGTCGTGAAGGGCTATCTGGTGGCGGCCGAAGCGGTGCCCGATGCCGCGCTCGATCCGAACTTCACGCAATGGCCCGCGGCGACGATCCCGGTGTTCGTCGGCATGATGTTCGGCGCGACGCTCGGAGGAAATGCCACGCTGATCGGCGCGTCGGCCAACATCGTGTCCGCCGGCATCTGCGCGCGGCACGGCAGCACGGTCACGTTCGCGAGATTCCTGCGCTTCGGGCTCCCGATCACCGCGGCGCAGCTTGCGGCGTCGGCGATCTATATTCTCGTGCTCTCGCGGTGGATGAGCTAGCCGGTCATGCCCTTGCGTGCGTTCATGGCGCAGCCGAAGACGCGCGCAACGATCCACCTATAATTCAGACGTAAGCTTGAATGCGCACCTCGCGCATTCAAGCCCGGCTGCCAACGACGGGGAGAGCGTCACGTGAATGCCTTGATCCAGGAGAGCAATGTCGACGCGCGCGAGCCCGTCCTCGATACCGTGGACCGGGTGTCGGAGCTGTGCTTCGGACTCTTCATGGCACTGACGTTCGTCGGCACCGTGTCGGCGGCGACGGCCGGCGCGGACGCCGGGCAGAAGATGCTTTACACGGCGCTCGGCTGCAATCTCGCCTGGGGACTCGCCGACGCGCTCATGTTCCTCGTCCGCACGCTGACCAACCGCGGCCGGCGGCTGACGCTCGCGCTCGCCATCCGGAGCGCGCCCGACGCGGCAGCCGGACGTCGCGTGCTGCGCGACGCCCTGCCGAAGTTCATGCGGTCGCTGGTCTCGGACGAGGACCTCGATTCGATTCGGCTCAAGCTCGCGGCCGCGACGAATCTGCCGGACCGCCCGCGTTTAGCGCGCGACGATTACGTCGGGGCGCTGGCGATCTTCGTCATCATCGTGCTGTCGACGTTTCCGGTCGCTTTACCGTTCATTGTTTTCAGCGACGTACCGACTGCGTTGCTCGTTTCGCGCATCCTGACGCTCGTGATGCTCTTTTGCGGCGGACTGGCGCTCGGTCGTCACGCCGGGTGGGGCGGATGGAAGGCCGGCCTTGGAATGGTGATCTTCGGCGTCCTACTGACGATGGCGATCGTCGCGCTGGGCGGCTGAGCGATCTGCCGAAACCCGGCGAGAATGTAACGCCCATCGACGCATCGACGCAT
The DNA here is from genome assembly GCF_001544495.1 of Caballeronia telluris. Taxonomy (GTDB): domain Bacteria; phylum Pseudomonadota; class Gammaproteobacteria; order Burkholderiales; family Burkholderiaceae; genus Caballeronia; species Caballeronia telluris. The sequence goes on along the minus strand of NZ_FCNZ02000050.1, from coordinate 13,663 downwards.
CGACGCATCGACGCATCGCGATTCGAAACGTTCGAGGCGATTGTTTCGAGGCCGAATCGCCGCGCATGAGCGGCGAAGCGAAACCCGCCGTTGCGTCCCGGCACCGGAGAACCTGCGAGGAGACCATCATGTTGCTCACGCCGACGTCGGACAAGGCATTTTCCCGTGGCCTGCTCGATGTCTTCATTCGGGCCGGGCTGACCGCTGCGCTCGTCATCTTCTGCTTCGAGATTTTCCGTCCGTTCTTCGATCTCGTGGTCTGGTCGCTGATACTGGCGACGACCATCTACCCGCTGCAGGTCGGGTTGAGGAGACGGCTCGGCGACCGGCACGGTCGCGCGGCGGCGCTGATCGTCGTGCTGGCGCTCGGCGTGGTGATGGCGCCTACGTACCTTCTGGGCAATGCCGTGGTGAATTCCGTCGAGAATGCGGTGACGGCCGTCAGGAACGGAGACTTGTACGTTCCGCCGCCTGCCGAAGCGGTGGCGGCATGGCCGCTCGTGGGTAAGCGGGTGTACGAACTGTGGATGAATGCTGCAACCGACCTCACCGGCCTGCTGCAGCGGTTCTCGCCCCAGATCAGGGGATTCAGCCTCGTTGTTCTCGGCAAGCTCGCCGGTCTCGGCATGAGCGTGCTGGTATTCGTCGCCGCGCTGATCGTCGCGGGCGTCGTCATGGCGCACGGAGAAGAAGGCAAGAAGAGCGCCCTGAAGATCGCCTCCCGCATCTTCGGCCCGGACCGGGGGGCGCGCATCACCGGGCTCTGCACGACGACCATCCGCGCGGTCGCGCTCGGCGTCGTGGGGATCGCTTTTATCCAGATGATGCTGATCGGCGCGGGATTCATTGTCATGGGCATTCCGGCCGCCGGCCTGTTGACGCTCGCCGTGTTGCTGCTCGGCATCATGCAGTTGCCGGCGACCATCGTCACGCTGCCCGTGATCGGTTTCGTGCTTTACACGCAGGGCGCGAGCGTGGCAAGCATCGTGTTTGCGATCTATGTGTTCGTCGCGGGACTCGTCGATAACGTCCTGAAGCCGCTTCTGCTGGGCCGCGGAGTCGACGTGCCGATGCCCGTGGTGCTGATCGGCGCGCTCGGCGGCATGATCTCGGGTGGCGTGATCGGCCTGTTCATCGGGCCGGTGGCGCTGGCCGTCGGCTATCGGCTCTTCTGGCTCTGGGTCGAGGACCCGGCGGGAGAAGCGGCGAACGCGCGGGGGCAACGCCAGCCGAGCGTCCGCGCAGAAGGCCGATGATCCGTTCCCAGTGGCGCGCGTAGGCCCAAGGTCCAATTGCGCGGCCGCGCGCCGGTACACAGTATTGGTTGACGAAACTGGCCGTATTCGCGCGCCGCCGCATGGAACCGAATCAGCGACGCCGCGCTTTTCGCAGGAGAGACATCATGGAGATCGCCGTCTATAGCGCCAAGCCCTACGACCGCGAGTATCTCGAGGCCGCGAACGCCACGATGGGGCATCGGCTGCAGTACTTCGACGCCGGGCTCGACGGGGAAACCGTCGCCCTCGCCTCGGGGCATGGAGCCGTCTGCATTTTCGTGAACGACAAGGCCGATGCCGACGTCCTCGAAGCGCTCGCACTCGGCGGCACGAAGTTGATCGCCCTGCGCTGCACGGGCTTCAACAACGTGGATTTGAACGCGGCGAGGAACCTCGGTCTCAAGGTGGTGCGCGTGGTCGACTATTCGCCGAACTCGGTCGCGGAACATGCCGTCGCGTTGCTGATGGCGATCAATCGCAAGATTCATCGCGCCTACAACCGCACGCGCGACTGCAACTTCGCACTCGACGGCCTGATGGGTTTCGATGTTGCCGGCAAGACCGTGGCGGTCGTCGGGACCGGGAAGATCGGCCGTGTGTTCGCGAAGATCATGCTCGGGTTCGGCGCCGACGTGATCGGCTACGACACCTTTCCGTCTCCCGAATTCGAGGCGCTCGGCGCGCGCTACGCGGTGCCCGGCGAGATCGGCGCGAGCGCGGACATCATTTCGCTTCACTGTCCGCTGACGCCGGACACCTATCACATCATCGACGCGACCATGCTGTCGCGCGCGAAGCGCGGCGCGCTCCTGATCAACACGAGCCGCGGCGCTCTGGTGGACACCGAAGCGGTCATCGATGCGCTGCGAAGCGGACAACTGGGCGGCCTCGCGATCGACGTGTACGAACAGGAGGCGGGCGTGTTCTTTCGCGATCTGTCCAACACGATCATCAACGACGACACGCTGCTGCGCCTGATGTCGTTTCCGAACGTCATCGTCACGGGTCATCAGGCCTTTCTCACGCGCGAGGCGGTCACGACGATCTGTCAGACGACCTTGCAGAGCGTCACCGAGTTCGAAACCGGTCAGCCGCTGTCGAACGAGGTGAAGGCTCCGTGAGCATGCAATCCATTCATCTGGCGCTATCGATCGAGTCCATCTGGCTCTAACGAGCGATTTTTGCGCCGCCGATACTGTCTGCAGACTTGCCGGCACCCTGCCGAGCGGGCGAACAAAGTCTGGAGACGACAATGCTGAGATACCTGATCGGCCTGGGGCTTCCCTATGCCGGCGTGATCGGCTTCCTGCCCTGGATCGCCACGAAAGACGCCTACGTTCTCGGCGTTCCGCTGCTGTACGCCTGGATTTTCCTTTGGTTCGTGCTGACCTCGGGGTGCCTCTTCGTCTGCTGGCATTTCTTCGATCGTCACATATCCGATACCGATCCACGCAACGCCTGAGCCGGGAGTTCCTGCATGTCCACCCTTGTCTTTCTCGGATTCATCGCGTTTTCGCTCTACCTTGCCATTCGTTCCGGCAAGGGACGCGGCGGCCAGAGCGTCCATGACTTCTTCGTCGCATCGCGGCAGTTCGGCGCGGCGCTCGTGTTCTTCCTCGCGGCCGGCGAAATCTACAGCATCGGCACGATGGTCGGCTTTCCCGGCGGCATCTACGCGAAGGGACCGACCTACGGCATCTGGTTCCTCGGCTACATCCTGCTGGCCTACCCCATCGGCTATTTTCTCGGACCCAAGATCTGGCAGGCCGGCAAGCGCTATAACGCGATCACGCTCGCCGATCTCTTCAAGGGCCACTATCGCCATCGTGGCGTCGAACTGGTGGTCGCGGTGTCGTCGATCCTGTTCCTGATTCCCTGGGGACAGTTGCAGTTCACCGGGCTGGTCGCCGCCTTGCGCGGTCTCGGCTGGCACTTCGAGCCCTTGCATCTGATCCTGATCTCGGCCGCGCTGGCGTTCGCCTATATCGCGATCTCGGGCGTGCGGGCCTCGGCCTACATCGCCATCCTGAAGGACATCCTGATGGTGGTGGCGATCATGATCACGGGCGTCGCCGTGACGTGGGAATACGGCGTGCACGACGTATTTCACGCCGCGAGTCAGCACGTCAGCAACACGATGAATCCGGAGCAGCTTCACTTCTCGATGAGCACCATCGTGTTCCAGGCGCTCGGCTTCTACATGATGCCGTTCGCCGCGCAGAACTTCTTCACCGCGAAGAGCGCGAACACGATTCGCCGCACGCAGGTCGCGATGCCGCTCTACATGCTGATGTATCCGTTCCTCGTGGTGGCCTCGTACTATGCGATCAGCGCGAACCTGAAGCTCGCGACGCCGAACGACGCGTTCTTCACCGCCGTGGTGAACCTGCTGCCGGGCTGGCTCGTGGGACTGGTCGCGGCCGGTGCGGCGTTGTCGGGTCTGCTGGTGCTCGCGGGCATCTGTCTTGCCATCGGTCCGATCGTCACGCGCAACCTGCTGCCGAACATGCCGGAAAGCCGCCAGAAGCGCGGCGCGAAAATGGTGATCGTGGTGTATCTCGTGGTGTCGATCATCACGACGCTGCTCACGCCCAACCTCATGCTCACGCTCATCAACACGACCTACTATGGCGTCACCCAGTTCCTGCCGGGCGTGCTCGTGATCCTGTTCGGACTGCGCGTGCGGCCGGCCGCCATCGCGCTCGGCATCGTCGTGGGACAGGTGCTCGCGATCATTCTCTACACGAAGGGCGTCGACTTCGGCGGCATCAACCTGGGCCTCGTTTGCCTCGGCGTCAATCTCGCGACCGTCGGCGTGTTCAATACCGTGATCCGGTCGCCGAGGCCCGTCCACCTTTCCTGAACGCATAGCTGTCATCAACGGGAGAACCATGTCCTCAGCACGAACCGCCCGCCAGGCCGCGACGACCGTCTTCGTTGCACGCCGCATCCTGACGATGAACCCCGCGCAGCCGCGCGCGACGCACGTGGCAGTGCGCGACGGCCGCATCCTGGCCGTCGGCAATGCGGAAGACGTGCAGCAGTGGGGCGACTGCGCGATCGACGAAACCCTTCGCGACAAGGTGCTGATGCCGGGGCTCGTCGAAGGCCACTGTCATCTGATGGAAGGCGCGATGTGGGATGCCGCTTACGTCGGCTATTACGACCGGCGCGGTCCGGACGGCACGCTGTGGCGCGGACTGACGTCGATGCAATCCGTTCTCGACCGCCTGCGCGAAGCCGAGCGCCGCATGGACGACGACGGGGCGCCGCTTCTCGCGTGGGGCTTCGACCCGATCCTGTTCGGCACGCAACGCCTGACGGTGCGCGAACTGGACTCGGTCTCGGCGACGCGTCCGATCGCCGTGCTGCATGCGAGCGTGCATCTGATGAACGTGAATAGCGCGATGCTGCGCCTGGCCGGCATCGACGAGGACACCGACATCGACGGCATCGTGCTCGACGAAACCGGCCAGCCGACGGGCGAGTTGCAGGAGTTCGCGGCGATGTTTCCGGTGTATCAGGTGATCGGCGGCAAGCTGTCGATTGCGGCCAGCGAGAAGCCGGACGCGATCTGGAATTTCGGGCGCGTCGCGCAACTCGCGGGCGTCACGACGGCTACCGATCTGGTCAACGATCTGTCGCCGCTCGGCAACGAGACGCTGCGCACGGTGACGGGCGACCCGGACTATCCGGTGCGCATCGTGCCGGCGCTGGCGCCGCAGCGCAGCCCATCGGCGGGACCGGAGGCGCTCCGCGCCGCGATGTCGGCGAATACGGACAAGCTGCGTTTCGGCCCGGTGAAGTTCATCGTCGATGGCTCCATTCAGGGCTTTACCGCGCGCGTGAAGTGGCCCGGCTATTTCGGCGGACAGCCGAACGGTCTCTGGCTGATCGCGCCAGAGCAGCTCGCCGCCGTGCTCGCGCCGTTCCACGAGGCCGGTTTGCAACTTCACATCCACACGAACGGCGACGAAGCAACCGAGGTCACGCTCGACGCACTGGAGAAACTGCTGGCCGCGACACCGCGTCCCGACCATCGCCATACGCTGCAACACTGCCAGATGGCCGACGCCGCGCAACTGCGGCGTATCCGCGCGCTCGGGCTGTGCGTGAACTTCTTTTCGAACCACATCTACTACTGGGGCGACGCCCACTACACGCAGACGATGGGCCCCGACCGCGCGAATCGCATGGACGCGGCCGGATCGGCGCTGCGGCTCGGCATTCCGTTCGCGTTCCATTCCGACGCGCCGATCACGCAACTGAGCCCGCTCTTCACCGCGTGGTGCGCGGTGCGCCGCCGCACGGCTTCGGGACGCCTTTTGGGCGCGGAAGAATGCGTTCCCGTCGACGACGCGCTGCGCGCCATCACGCTCGGCGCCGCCTATACGCTGAAAATGGACGATGTCGTCGGCAGCATCGAAGTGGGCAAGTTCGCCGACTTTGCCGTCCTCGACGAGGACCCGTCCGAATGCGCGCCTGAGCGGCTGAAGGATGTGCGGGTGTGGGGCACGGTGCTCGGCGGGCGGGTCTTCCAGGCGCCGGCGTGATGTCGGTCGCAACGAGCGCGCCGCTTGCGCCGATCGAACTGGTCGTTCTAGGCGGCTATCTCGGCGCCGGGAAGACCACGGTGCTGAACGCGCTCCTGACGCAGCCGCACGGGCGGCGCGTGGCCGTGATGGTCAACGATTTCGGCGAGGTCAACATCGACGCGCGGCTCGTGCGTTCGCAAAGCGATGACCTGATCGAGCTTCAGAACGGCTGCATCTGCTGCTCCATCGGCGGCGCGCTGGTGGACGCGTTGCGCCGCGTCGCCGCGAGGTCGCCGCGTCCGGACATGCTGCTGATCGAAGCGAGCGGCGTCTCCGATCCGCGTCGCATCGCGCAGATCGGTTTGGTCGGGCGGGATTTCCGCCTGCACGGAATCGTCGTGATGGCCGATGCCAGCGGGCTCGATGCCACGCTGGCGAATCCGCTCGTCGGCGAGATGGCGCGCGAGCAGATCGAAGCCGCGACGGTCGTGGCGGTCACGAAGCTCGACTTGCTGCCCGAGGCCGCGCACGCACAGGTCTTCGCGACGATCGCGTCGATCGCGCGCACCCGGCTGATCGTGGCCGCCGACCACGGCGCGGTGGCGCCGGAACTGATCTTCGGAACGGCCGCGACGCTTGATCGCGCTGACGAACGGCCGCTGCGGGCGTCGCCGATACCGCGCCGGCTCGAACTTCGCAGCCTCTCCGTGCGACTGGACGGCCCGGTGCGCAAGGCCGCGCTCAAGACTTTCCTCAAGACTTTGCCCGGTACCGTGCTGCGCGCGAAAGGAATCGTCCGACTGGACGACGACGGCGGTCTCTACGTTTGTCACGCTGTCGGGGGGCGGGTGGCGCTGTCGCGGATCGCAAACGAACACGCGGTGGACGACCGGGTGCTGGTTCTGATCGGCAGCTTCGACGCGCAATCGGAGCGCGCGCTCGCCGACGCCGCCCGCGCGATGGCACGGCAGGAAGCCGAACGCTGATCGACTTAACGCCTTCGTGACGCGCGCTCGCGCGTCACTGTGCTCGTCTCCTGGCCCGCTGGAACGGCCATCGGAGCAGCGAGCGGAAAAAATCCCCGTTTCGATTGATGCAGAAAAGCGATGTCCTTTGGGACTCGCATGCCTGCACTCGCGTTTTGAACGGGCAAGCAAGCTAGAAGGAGTTCATAAACCGTTTCATTTTTGCCGACTTGTTTAAGAACTGTCTGACTGAAAGGTCGATGTTGGCTGGATACAATTTTTTACATCCTAATCCAGCAACTTCTACTCATGACCGTCAATAAGCGCAGTGCAAACCAAGTCAACATTTCCGAACTCACGGCCAGCGTCACCCACGCACAGTTGTCGCGCCGCAAGTTCCTTTCGTATCTGATTGCCGGCGCGAGCGGCGCGGCGCTCGTCGCCTGCGGCGGCGGGGGCGGAGCGGAGGATGGGGGTGCCCAGGTAAAGGGCGTCGAGAAGGCAACGGCCGGTGCGTCACCGGATGGAACGACGATTCCTTCGGGCACATCCATCACGGACAACTCGGGTAACACGTGGACGCTGGTCAGCAATCGCGTGACGAAAAACGGCGCGACGGTCGCGACCGGCTCGCCCAAGCCGCTGGCGCTGATCCTCTGGTACGGCGGCGTCATCTACGCGCAGAACGCCGACGGCATCTGGTTCCAGAACGGCAGTCCGTGGACGTCCATTGGCACGACCGACCCGCGCACGAAGGGCAGCGGCGCCGCCTCGGCGCTCTTCTACGGCATGAACGGCCACATGGCTTACAACAGCGGCATCTACAAGACGACCGCTCCGGCCGCGCAACTCGCGTTGCTCAAGGATCTCGGCGCCACGATCTACCGCTGCGACGTCGCGAGCGGCGGCATGTCGCAAGTCCTGGCCGACGCGCTGAACGGTGCGTTCAAGGGCAGCGGCGTGCAGATCCTGCCGGTCCTCAACCCGAAATCCGCTGGCTGGGATGTCGCGAGTTCGGAATCGGCGGCCTACACGCTCGGCTATAACCTCGGCGTGAATTGCACGAAGCCGCTGAAGGGCCTCGTGAAATACATCGAATGCGGCAACGAATGCGACGTCCCGCTGAAGATCGGCGGCAACGGCGCCTCATGTGCGGACTGGAGTCCCGCGTACTGGCCGTCGTTCCGCGGCGTGATCCGCGGCATGATCGACGGCGTGAAGGCAGTCGATCCGACGATCCAGGTCGGCGTGAACGTCGGCATTCCGATGGCCTATCGCGCGCTGCAGATGTTGTGGAACGGCATCTCGCCAAACGGTACGCCGAACGGCGTGGGCGGCGCGGCGCTCGTGCGCTGGGACATCACGATGTATCACTGGTACAAGAGCTCCTACGACATCCAGTATGCGGGCGGCTCGGCGGCGGTCGACATCCTGCAAGTGCTGAAGGATTCGTTCGGCAAGCCGATCTGGCTGACGGAGTTCGGCTGGTCCGGTTCGCAGGACACGCCCGATTCGGCCGCGGCCTACGTGACGAAGGCGATGACGCAGTACAAGTCGGTCAAGGACAAGTACAACCTCCAGAGCATCATGATGTACTGCCTGATCGACGCGAACTACGGCCTAATCAAGGCGGACGGCGTGACGAAGAATCCGGCCTACGCGGCATACAAGAACTTCGTCGCGGCGAATCCGGTTTAAGCGTCGAAACCGCATTCCCGGGACGACCGGAACGCGCTTTCTCGCAACCCGACCCGGTGCAACGCCGGGTCGAAGCTACGCTGCGAGCGCCGCGCGTCCCTCGCGCGGCGTCATGCGGGCAAAGAACACCACCGCGGCGGCCACCACCGACATCACCGCAAGCCCCGTGAGCCCACCCTGAATCGACCCGGTCTTCTGTTCGAGAAAGCCGAAGGTCGCGGGCGCCACGAAGCCGCCCAGATTGCCGATCGAATTGATCAGGGCGAGCACGGCGGCCGAGATCCGCGCATCGAGGTAGCCCTGCGGAATCGGCCAGAACAGGGACGACGCAGCCTTGAAGCCAATCGCGGCGAAGCAGATCGCGACGAACGAGAACAGCGGGCTGCCCTGACCGGCCGCATACATGCCGGCCGCGGCGATCAGCAGCACGCACGCGACCCAGGCCTGCTGGAACTTGAAGCGCGCCGCGAGCATCGCGAAGAAATACATCGCCGCGATCGAGATCAGCCACGGGATCGAATTGAAGAGCCCGACCTGGAAATCGTTGAAATGCCCCATCTTGCGGATGATGCTGGGCAGCCAGAAGGTCGCGCCGTAGATCGTGAGTGACACCGAGAAATAGATCAGGCAGAAGATCAGGATCTGCGGATCGCGCAAGAGACTCCAGACCGACGGCTTGACGGCGTGCACGGCATCGCGAACGCGCTGTTCTTCCTCGATTTCGGCGACGACCGCATCCTGCTCTGCGCGGCTCAGCCATTTGGCGTCGCGCGGCTTCGAGTCCAGCCAGAACCAGACGAAGCCGGCCAGCACCACCGAGGCCATGCCTTCGATCACGAACATCCACTGCCAGCCGTGCAGGCCGCCGCCGCTGATCAGCATCAGTGCGCCCGAGATCGGCCCGGAGAGCACCGAGGCGAGCGCCGAGCCGCTGAGAAAGATCGCCATCGCCTTGCCTCGCTCGTCGCGCGGCAGCCACTTGGTGAAGTAGAAGAGCACGCCGGGAAAGAAGCCGGCTTCCGCCGCGCCGAGCACGAGGCGCATCGCGTAGAACGACATCTCGCCTCGCACGAACGCCATGCCGACGGCGGCCAGACCCCACGTGATCATGATGCGCGTGAGCCACGCCTTCGCGCCGAAACGTTGCAGCAGCATGTTCGACGGCACTTCGAAGATCGCGTAGCTGACAAAGAAAAGTCCCGCGCCGAGTCCATAGGCCGCGGCGCCGATACCCAGATCGGCGCTCAGGTGCTGGCGCACGAAACCGATATTCACGCGGTCGATGTAGTTGACGATGAACATCACGACGAAGAGCGGCAGCACGTGCCACTTCATCTTGCTGACGGCGCTCGCCAGCGCGTCGGCTCGCTCCGGGTGGGCGGGGGCCGGGGTGGTTCTGTTCATGGGTTGTCTCCGTAATGGGCAATGCGTATCGCGTGTCGAGCGTCTGCGCAGATCAGAAGCGCGGATTCTTGCCGCTGAAGTCCGGGTCGTACTTTCGCATCTGCTTCAGGTCGTCGCGATTGCGCACGCCGCACGAGAGATACTGGGCATGCAGTTCAGCCAGCCGGTCGCGATCGAGCTCGACGCCGAGACCCGGCGTGGTCGGCACGCGCACCGCGCCGTTGTCGAAGCTCACGCGGCCGCCCTTGATGACTTCCTCTTCCTGCCACGGGTAATGCGTGTCGCACGCATAGGTGAGATTCGGCACGCTCGCGGCGACGTGCGTCATTGCCATCAGGCTGATGCCGAGGTGCGAATTGGAATGCATCGACATGCCGAAGCCCCAGAGCTTTGCCATGCGCGCGAGGGTCTGCGTGGCGCGCAGGCCGCCCCAGTAGTGATGATCGGAAAGCAGCACCTTGATCGAGCCCATGTTGCAGCCGCGGCGGAAATCGTCCATCGTCGTGATGACCATGTTGGTCGCGAGCGGCAGGCGCGTGTGCTTCTGGAGTTCGGCCATGCCTTCGAGTCCGGGGCACGGGTCCTCGTAATACTCCAGGATTTCGTCGAGTTCGGGCGCGGCCTTGATGCTCGTTTCAAGCGTCCAGTTGGCGTTCGGATCGAGACGCAGCGGCATGCCGGGGAACGCCTTCGCGAGCGCCTGCATGCAGGCGATTTCATGTGCCGGCTCGAACACGCCGCCCTTGAGCTTGATGCTCTGAAAGCCGTACAGGTCGATCATGCGTCGCGCCTGCGCGACGATCTGCTCCGGGCTCAGGCCTTCGCCCCAGGCATCGGGCGCATAGGGTGTGTCGATGTGCTCCGCGTACTTGTAGAAGAGGTAGGCGCTATAGGGCACGGCGTCGCGAACCTTGCCGCCGAGCAAGTCGACGATCGGTGCGCCGACGATCTGCCCCTGCAAGTCGAGCATCGCGACTTCGAGCGTGCTGATGACCTTCGGCGCGTTCTTCGCGGCATGCGAGCCGGGCGCGAGTTCGAATTCGACCGCGCCGGGACTCGCCTTGATCGTCGCGCGCACGCGCTCTTCCATGCGGTTGAGGTCGAACGGCGAGAGGCCGATCACGAGCGCCTTCGCCTCTTCGAGCACGCGCAGCATCGGTTCGTCGCCATAGGTCTCGGAGATGCCGACGCGGCCATCGCTCGTCTCCAGTTCGACGATCGCGCGCAACGCCCACGGTTCGTGAATGCCAGCAGCGTTCAGAAGCGGGCCATCGCGGAAGGCGATCGGCGTAATGCGCATTTGAGTGACGGTGATGTCGCGAGTCATGGTGGCAATCCGGCAAAGAAGGAGTGGAAGCTGACAGACTCATAGTAAAGCACTAATATATTAGTGTGTTACTGGGGAAAGTACTCACATCCGTGTTGCGCCAAAAATGCCGCGCAGCCGCTTGGGGCGGGGCTGGCGTCGGCTATAGTATTAGTATCTCAGTGAGCTCTCGTCATGAAAACCAACGCTTCCCCGTCGACGGCGACCCGGCTCGACCGGTCCCGCCATGCCGCGCCGCAGGTATTCGAACGACTGCGCGAACTGATCCTGTCCCTCGAACTGGCGCCGGGGACGGTGCTGTCGCGCGCCGAACTGGCGATGCAATACGGACTGAGCCAGACGCCGGTGCGCGACGCATTGATGAAGCTCGGCGAAGAGGGCCTCGTCGATATTTTTCCGCAGCACGCCACGGTCGTCAGCCAGATCAACGTGACGTCTGCGTTGCAGGCGCACTTTCTGCGCCGGTCGATCGAACTGGAAGTCGTCCGCACGCTTGCTGAACAGCGCGACACCGCGTTGATTGCCCGATTGCGCGCCACGATCGCAAAACAGTCGGAACTACGCGACCTCAAGAACTATGAGCAGTTCTCGCTGCTCGATCAGGCTTTTCATCGGCAGATGTACGAGGCGGCGGGCGTGCCGCAACTCTGGGATCTGGTGCGCAGGCTGAGCGGCCACATCGACCGGCTGCGTCGCCTGCACCTGCCGGTGGAAGGCAAGACAATGGCCGTGGTGCGCGATCACACCGAGATCGTCGATGCGATCGAAAAGGGCGACGCCGAAGGCGCGCAGGCCGCGCTACGCAAGCACCTTTCGGGAACGCTCAACCAGGTCGATCAGATCCGCACCAGTCATCCCAACTTCTTGACGGACGATTGACACGACGCTATCGGGGTGTGGCCGCCGGCCTCAAATGCGGCGGGAAGAACCCGCAAGTCATCTTGCCCGATGTCGCCAATCTCGATGCCGTCGCTGCCGCGTTCCGGGACATGGGCGAGAACTGTAGCGCGGGCTCGCGAATTCTTATTCATGCGGCGGAGCAGCTTGTCTGGATCAAGTCCCCTTAGCTGAAACATGGCTGGCGATCGACACAAAGTTGGCGGTCTTGGCCGTGGCACCGTCTTCGCGCGTGGCAAGTGCAAGGCGAATCGAAACATTCGCGCCTTGTATGTCGACGTATCCAACGCCTTCGACCTGAATCTGGCAAACCGATGCGGGCACCAGCGAGACGCCGAACTCGGCGGCAACCAGGTTGACCACGGACGACAACTGGGGCGCCTGCTGACCGATTACAGGTTCGAAACCGGCGTCCCGGCACGCGCCGATGATTACGTCGTGCAACGTGGGACTCGCCTCACGCGGCAGCAGGACAAAGGGTTCGTCCGCGAGCGCGGATAGCGGCGCCTTCTTCTTGCCCGCCAGTCGGTGACTCGCCGGCAACACGATCTTCATCGGCTCCGTGGCGATGTGATGAAACGAAACGCCGGCCGGTGACTGACTTCCCAAACGGACGAACGCGACATCCAGGCGCTTGTCGTTGAGATAGCCGAGCAGTTGCGCCGTATTCCCCTCGACCAGACTAAGGCTGACGCTCGGGAATGACTGCCTGAACTCGCGAATCAGCTTCGACACGACCGGGTTGAACGCGGCGGAACCGGTGAAGCCGATATTCAATTTCCCGACCTCGCCGCGGCCCGCGCTCTGCGCCTTCTCGATCGCATTGCGCGCATCGGTCATCAGACGCTTAGCGTCGATCGCGAACGCTTCGCCGGCCTCCGTCAGTACCACGCCGTGACCCGTGCGGCGAAACAGCCGAACGCCGATTTCGCTCTCCAGCGCATGAATTTGCTGGCTGAGCGGGGGCTGTCCGATGCCAAGCCTTTCGGCTGCGCGCGTCACATTGCGCTCTTCCGCAACGGCCAGGAAATATCGAATATGCCGGAGTTCCATGCGATATATATAGAATCAATATCAGATAGACGAGATAGATATTGGACAGTATATCAACGCTGCGACAAAATGCGGCTATCGCGCAATGCGCGGGCAAAAGAACTCATCCCCGAATACATCGCCTGCCGTTCTTGAGACAGGCGGGACGAGTGGCGCCCGTCGCCGTGTGTCTGCGGGGCGCGTTCGTCAATCAGATAGAAGGATGGGATGAGTCATGGCTGAAGCCGTAAAAAAACCAAGGCCCGAATTCCGTAACATCGGGATCGGTCAAATCGCGAAGTATCGCTTGCCGCTAGCAGGGAAGGTCTCCATCCTGCACCGAATCAGCGGTCTTCTGCTGTTCATCTCGCTGCCGTTCCTGCTGTATCTGCTGGACCAAAGCCTGACATCGGAAATCAGTTTCGATGCGTTCAAGGGCTTTCTCGCCCACCCCATCGTCAAGATCATCGTGCTCGTGCTGTCGTGGGCGTACCTGTTCCACTTCTGCGCGGGCATTCGCTTCTTGCT
>NZ_FCNZ02000049.1 GCF_001544495.1 Caballeronia telluris | reverse complement strand
CGCACGGTCCTCTTTCTCGTTGCTGGCAAGCTCGACTTGTCCGCCTTCAACCCCCATGCCTCATGAGCCCGTTACCCACTGCATTTTTAAAAGAGCCACTATTGACGAATGCCGCAGAGAAAGTCGCGAAGACCGATGAGATAGGCAAAACAACCGGTGATATAAAGGGAACGATGCAAGCGGTTGTTCTTTCGACAGCGGGAATACTATTTTCGACGCCGGCCCTCGCCGTTTCATGCACGGTGCTGTTCGCAGACTCACTTTTGAAGTCGTCGTGGACGCTAACCAAACTGACTGGCTCTGGCACGTTTGACGTTCAAGCGCTGCCGAATGGACTGCGAATGACGATCCACGCCGGAGGTGGGTCGGCATGCGTCGCGCATACGCGCCCCAGCGGCGGCCGTTTACGCAGTAGCGGTCATCCGAACGGCCGCCTTAAGTTACGGGCCAACGTCCCTTCGTTGCCGGCTTGCGCTGTCCGCGGAATCATTTTCGCGCTTTGCTCAGCATGTGGCCTAGACAGAGGCCCGTCGCGACTTTCCAGATGTGACTGCGCGAATAGTGTTTGCCGCACCGTCGCTCGATTGCCACTCGAAGGCGCTCGTTTGTCCACCGGTCTGCGTCCAATCCATAAGACCGCGGGGAAGCTTGAAGTGCTTCACTAATCTGCTGCGGTAAGCCGATAGCGCTTCCGCCGGTCGCAGGCGTTCGCGGGCGCCGCGTCTTGAGCAAATCGGCAAAACCGAGTTCGATTATGAGTTGTCGCGCATAGACCCGTGAGTACCGCCGGTGAAATTTCTGCTCAATCACTGCCAACAGGCGTCCGTCCGTCCAGCGATCGCTTTCGAACCCAAAGGCCGTTGCGGGCGATCTCAATGCGTCGGAGAGCCACGATCGGGCATGCACGTCAAGAGACGGCTTTCTGCCACCGACACCCATGCGCTTCAACTGCTCAAGCCCACCTTCCTCGACTACGGATTTGTATCGCTTGGCCGTCTGGACGGTAATTCCCATCGCCGAAGCAGTCTGATCCGGGGTCATGCCGGCCAGAAGCATCTCGCCTGCTTTTATTCGCAAGGCCACGCTGGGCAATTCGATGAGCGTCTCGGACATAGCGTTTCGGGAGCGAGAAGCAAAAGAATATTCTGACATGAGTTGGCAACTCACGGATTGCCGACCGAAAGCCGCTGAAGGAGCCCGATTGAGAACGATCCGGATGCCAGCGTCGAATGTCCGAAGATGGCTCCTGTCACTGTCTGACGGCGATCGGCAGCACGCGACCATCCCCGCCGGTCCCCTGGCCAGCTCACAATGGCGCGTACTGAGTTCAACGGACAACCGCCCGCGCGCGGTCGTCAACGGAAAACCGGTCGCGCGCCCCGAAGCCGGAGACGCTCGACTCGCTCTGCGCACACGGGGTCAACGAGGTTTGCTTCGTGGGTCAAGAGCGATTTCCTACTTGCAAAGGCCTTGCGGCTCCCATCCGGCTGACGGAAAACGCCAAGGTTGCGCGCTCTCATAGACAACCAGTGCAAGCGACCGGCGCTGTTCTATACCGGTAGCGGTGAGGGTATGCAGATGCCCCGATTCCATCACGATGCCTTCACCCGCTCGGCCGACGATGTTTCCGTGTGGCATTTCAAAACAGACCTCACCGGTGAGCGTGTATATCGCCTCGGGCCCTGGGTGGTAATGTGCATCTGTGCTCATTCCCGGTGTAAAGGTTCCTTCCATATATTGAGCGGTGTATTCCACCCCCGGCTTAGTAATCTGTAAAGGGCCGATTACGATGACTCGCTCCGCCTCAGGCTGCCGCCAGCCTGCCTGTTCAATCGTGGACAGCCATGAACTGCCATAAGCCTCAATGACAATGCCCTTCGGCCCTCTAGCGGCTTGTGCTTCCTCTCGAGAGCGGTAACGGCCAAGGTACCAAAACAACGATGCTGTTTGCAGTTGTCCCAGCGGCTGCCGCTCGATTATCCAACACCCGATGTCCTGCGTCCTCTCGCCGACGGGCCGGCACTGCGCGAGCCCCTGTCCGCACAAGCCGAATGTCAACATGAAGGCCGTGAGGGTCGCGAGTTGACGCCGACGTGCGGTGACGCGCATATTTGTTGCCTTCATGGACCCGCCCAGGAGGGAGTGGAAACTACGTACCGGCACGAGGTCGCCGAGATTCGATAGCGTGGGGAATAGTTAATGCACCTCACCGAGTTCCCCTGCCGGTACGCCCTCGTCCAGGATTGACGGCTTGTCAGTCGCGGATGGCTACGCACGTCGAGCCCATGTGACGACGCATCATAAGTCTACGCCTGGCTTTGTCAGATATTCGACGGTTTTTCACCTGCAGGTCGCGGCATAATGTGCCGGCCACCCCCCAGCAGCGCACCCCTATGCTCGTGCCGTTCGACGCGGCATCATGCGAATGGCTGCCTTTGCGATGGACGCGACGTTCGGACGTCATCGTAAGATTGCGGACCAACGTCCGTAGATGGCCGGGTCGAGGCAATGCCATCCGCATCTTGCTCGCCGGAAACCGGCCATTGGGCGAAGGCAAAGGGGAGCTAGCCTATCGAAAATAGTCGACGACTTCGAACGACCGCACATGGCCCGATAGCCGCCGAATTACGGGAGCGCACTCGCGCTGAAATCAGAGTTTTTATAATTTCAGTGCGTGTCCCGTAGCGCTCCTTCAAGCACTTCTGCGACTTCCGCATGGGCGAGGCGCGCATCCATGTCAAAGCCAGACCACGTGCAGCGGCTCACGGCAATGTCGCGTAAAACTTCTGCAGCCATGCGAAGATGATTTTCGGTCTGCTCCCCACTACTTCTTGGCCGATCGCCCGATCTACGGACGCCTTGATGACTGGCATCGAGGCGCTTTGGTGCAAGATCGCTTATGCCGGCTTGATGTTCGACGCCTGTTTCCCTTTCGGGCCCATCTTTTCGTCGAAGGTCACCTTCTGCCCTTCCGCGAGCGACTTGAAGCCGTTTGATTGAATCTCTGAAAAGTGTGCGAAGAGATCATCTCCACCAGCGTCCGGCGTAATGAAGCCAAAGCCTTTCGCGTCGTTGAACCACTTGACCGTACCTGTTGCCATTTGTCGTAAGACCCTAAAAGTGAAAGTGGCGCCGCCCAGCGGGCGCCGGACGCTATTTTGACCAGCCGAAATCGCCGTGGCAATGGGGGAAGATAGACAACGGTGGATAATTGACATCTGCCACCCACCAGTAGGCTCAGGGAACGAGCCAAGCATCCCTGTTTGGCCGAACTTCGGAAGTCCAACGAATGGCATTCACAATCGACGCCTCAAGCAGCGCTTTAAGCAAACTCGCCGTGGCATCAACGCCACCGCGGTTATCCTCGCCGACGGCGGCAAGCGCGTCGACGAGATCCACGATGTAGCCGAGAAAATCGTCGCCGACGTCAAGTTCGCGGGCGCGGACGCGCGGGCTGCATTCGCTGCGGAGGCCCGACGCCTTCATCCTGTGGTTCTCGGGCGCGCGGATCATGGTCACAACATTTTCATCTCCTAGTACGCCCGCATTCTGCTCGCTGACGCCGAGAAAATCTTGTTGTCGGAGCTATCCGGGAACTTGAGCACATCGCGTAATGGATCGCGCCATTCTCCGGCGCAGCAGCGCCCTTGCCCTATCGTTTGGCCGCTGACAGGCGCATCGGCTGCGCTGACTGACGCCGAGCGTCAGCGCATATGCTAAAAACCTCACTCTCGAAGGCATACATCTGGACCAATGCCCGCGCGGAATCCCACTCAATCACAGCGACGCGTTATGGAGATGCTTGACCGAGGGCTTTCCGCCGAGCATGTGGCGGCAGAGTTCGGAAAAAGCGTTTTGGCGGTTAAACGACAGATTGCGCGCTTAAAATGGCGAGTGCGCGACGGAAAGATCGCGCCCGCGCCCTTGCCCATCGAGCGCGCCGCGAATCAGCCACGCATCTACCTCGCGGGCTTCGACGTCTTTCGCCGGGACGCGAAGGAGCACGGCGAGCACCTCAAGCAGCTCTGCCGCGATCGCGGCTTCGTTGAACTTTATCCACTCGACGGGCAAGTGCCCTCCTCGCTTCAGCGCAAGACGCCGCGCGACAACGTGGACCACTTTCGCGGCTCAAGGGAGCCGGACACCGGGACAGCGTTTGAAGTCGGGTTTGACGCCGGCGCTTTGAAAAGCGGTTTAAGCGTTCCACTCGTCCTTCCGGCGGTGAGCCCCACGGTATCGCGCCCCAGACTTGGGCGCTGCCCGCGCCGTCCAAGCGCGGCGGCGGGCATCCCGTTTGCGGGCTGGTAGACAGACCAATTTGCTATCGGTGTGGGAGCGGCGCTAAGTTGAAAAATCCAACGGTTTATCCGGCTCTATTCGAAGAGACGTTCAACGCGTCACCGATCGGTAGTTACCTGTTGTCGCCGACGCCCGAGGCCACTATTCTTGCTGTCAACGACGCCTTCCTCAAAGCGTCGTCGCGTCGGCGCGAAGACCTCGTCGGCGTGAGCCTGTTCGAGGCGTTTCCGTCGAATAAGGATGATCCGCACGACACAGGTGAGGCGACGTTGCGCGCCTCGCTCGCCCGCGTTGTCGAAACAGGCAAGCCCGATCCGTTGCCGGCCCAGAGGTATCCCATTCGGGTCGTGGCTCCGGATGGTTCGGTGACATACGAGGAGCGTTTTTGGGGCGCGATCAGCACGCCGATCTTCGCGGCAGACGGGCAGATAACGTACATCTTGCACACCACAGTCGATGTCACCGCGGAGGTCCGGTCGGCCGCGGCGTTGCAGGACAGCGAGAAAAGGTATCGTGCTCTTACGAGCGCGACTGAAGACGTCATCTACCGCATGAACCCGGACTGGACCGAGATGCAACAGATGCACGGAAGAGGCTTCCTGAAGGACGTCGCCCGGCCGCAGTACTCCTGGCTTCACGATTTCATACCGGTCGAGGAACAGGAGCGAGTCAAAGCGGCCGTACGGGAAGCCATCGAAAGCAAGACGATGTTTGTGCTTGAACATCGCGTCCGTCGAGTGGACGGAAGTTACGGCTGGACGCTCTCGCGAGCCGTGCCGATGTTTGACTCGACAGGAGCAGTCTACGAATGGGTGGGTGCGGCAAGCGACATCACCGAGCGCAAGCAAGCAGAGCAGAAGCTGCGGGACGCCGACCGTCGTAAGGATGAGTTTCTCGCGATGCTGGCTCATGAACTTAGGAATCCCTTGGCACCGATCGGTGCGGCCGCAGAACTGCTGCAGGCGAGCCCGGTCGACGAAGCGAGGGTGCGACAAACAAGTGCAATCATCGACCGCCAGGTCCGGCATATGGGCCAGTTGGTCGATGACCTCCTTGACGTATCGCGGGTCACTCGAGGCCTCGTGGCGCTGGAACAGATGCCGTTGGACTTGCGGCACATCCTAATCGATGCGGTCGAGCAGGTGACGCCCCTGATTCGCGACCGACGGCACCATTTGGAGTGGCATGTGTCGGCCGGCAGCATGATGGTCATGGGCGACAAAAAGCGCCTGGTGCAGGTCGTGGCCAACCTTCTCAACAATGCGGCCAAGTACACCCAGCCTGGGGGCCGCCTAGAACTGAGGGCCGATATCGAGCGTGCGCGCGTTCTCGTTTCGGTCACCGACAACGGCATCGGCATGACCCCCGATGTCGTCGCGAGCGCGTTCGAACTCTTCAGCCAGGCGCAGCGCACGCCGGACCGGTCTTCCGGAGGGCTCGGCATCGGACTGGCGCTGGTGAAAAGTCTCGTCGAACTCCACCATGGAACCGTGACATGTGAGAGCCCGGGTATTGGCAAGGGAAGCCGCTTCACCGTCTGTTTGCCGCGCCTCTGCGCTCAAGACGCCGCTGACAAGTTTCAGGTAACGGGCGCTTCCGACGGCCAGGACTCAAAAAGCCTTCAAATCATGGTGGTAGACGACAATGTCGACGCGGCGGCGGCATTAGCGATGCTCCTGGAAGAGTGGGGCCATGAGGTAGCAGTGGAACATCACCCTCAAGAGGCGCTGGAAAGAGCGCGCGCAGCCGCGCCGCAGGTATGTCTGCTCGACATCGGGCTACCCGATATGGATGGGTACGAGTTGGCCAAGCGGCTGAGGGCTGAGCCTCACACGGCAAGTTCCGCCCTCGTTGCGATTACCGGCTATGGGCAAGAAAGTGACCGGGAAAGCGCCCTCGCTGCAGGCTTCAACCATCACTTGATCAAACCGATCGACTTGAAAAAGCTGCGTCGCGTCCTCGCAGAGATCAGCGTGCAGTGACGTCGGCGACTGGGCGACCGTAAACAAGCGAGCGAAGCAAGCGTTTATGCTGCCCTCTCGCGTCACGCTATGACGGTCCGCTTTATTGGCCAGGAAAAACGGTCGGCATTCCGGATATGACCCGAGGCATGGCCGAATCTTATCTGCGAGAACGAGCTCGTCGGGCGCGTCAAGGCCGCGTCGGTCCGAAGCGAAGGCGCTTTTTGTGCGAGCGGCTATCTCATCGAGGACTTCGGGCTGAGCGTCAATCTGATGCTGGCTAGCTCTGCACGGATCGTCGTTGGCGGGCCGGCTGCTTGCCTTGATGCGATCAAAAGTGAGGTCGACGAGGGCGGCCCCTCTCTTGGTCGCGCGGGGTTGGCGAAGCGGTAGCTTCGCTGTAGGGTTTAGGGTAAGAGAACCTCAGTATATCGATTTCGAAGAAACACGGGCGTTGGCTCGTCCTCTGGCCAGTCTCATTGACGAGGATCTGCGCGGCTCGATTGTCGGCGCGCAGTTCGATGTTCATGAGATGGCGCGTGAACCGGTCAATAAGCTTCAGAGACCGCAGGCGGGTGGTCGTCCCGGGCGCGCAGTCCTGCGAACGCGCGGCGATCGGCGCCAGTTGCTTCCTCTGGTTGCCATTGCGCGTAGGCGCCTTCCGGTGCGATAAGCCAAAGGTCATCAGACCGACGCGCGCCGAAGCATCCAATGCACGACGCAATGGCTGTTCGTCACCACCGCTTCGGGAAAGCCAATACAGCCGGACACGTTGTTGAAATGCGTTCGAGCCGCGATCGGCGGTGCGGGGTTGACCGCGGCCAACGAGAGCCCGCGCTTGCTACGGAACACGTCGGTCGCCGACAGATCATTGCATGCAAAACGAAAGAGCAAGTAAGCAACCTCATGGGCTTGTCGAGCCACCGCACCGCTACGCGCCTCCGTCAAACGGTTGATGCTAACGAGATGTCCGACGCACAAGCTTAGTGTGGTGAGCATGCGGCCTGCATCGGTGGCGGATTCAACCGGTCGATGCAACGATTTGGTTGAATCGCTCGGCTGGAGCATCGAAGTTAAGTGTCTTCCTAGGAAGTTCGTTGAGCCGCCTGGCTACAGCGTCGAGCTTGGTCTGTGAGTAGGCAGATAGATCGGTACTCTTAAGGAAGTATTGCCTCAGAAGCCCATTCGTGTTTTCGTTCGAACCGCGTTGCCAGGGATGCTGTGGGTCGCAGAAATAGACCTCAATGTCGGTGGCGACGGTAAAGCGCTTGTGGTCGGCCATTTCCGAACCCCTGTCCCACGTCAGCGATTTATATAGTTCTCGAGGTAACTTGCTGGCTTGTCGTATCAGCGCGTCAACCACAGCCTCAGAATCCTTGCTGGCGACTTTGACCAGCATCACGAATCGACTTTGACGTTCGACGAGAGTTGCGATCTGGCTCGTAGCGTTGCCATACAGCAAGTCACCTTCCCAGTGCCCGGGTATGGCGCGATCTTCCGCCGTAGCAGGGCGTTCACTGATCGACGCGGCATCGCGAATGTTCGTGCGGCCCTCAGTTTTCACTGTGTGGTGACGGGACCGGCGCATGATTCGAGAGCGCCGCAAGTGCTCGAGCAATTCCTTTTTCAGGGCACCACGGGCTTGTATATAGAGGCTCCGATAGATTGTCTCGTGCGACACCAGATAATCCTTGTTGACCGCATAAGCATGTCTGAGCCAACCAGCAATCTGCTCAGGAGACCACTGCAGCTTCAGCTTTGCTGCGACAACTCGCGCCAGCGTCTGGTTTCTCAATAGCTTGCAAACCTTCGGCCGACGAGCCCGCTCCCAGGCGATCGCATCCGCCTGGCTTGCTCGGTAGCCTTGGCGGCCTCCGTTGCGCTGCAACTCGCGAGTTATAGTGGAAGGAGCGCGTTCCAGCCTGGCCGCTATCGACCGAATCGATAATCCGGACAACAGGGAGCGGGAAATCTCCTCGCGCTCCGCGAGCGTCAATGCCCGTGGCGCGCGGTGCCTTTTCGTAGGCGCCGAGCAGCATGCCCGCCTTGCGCCTGACCACCTCGCCGAGCAGTTGACGCATCAGGCTGGAGCCATAGGCATTGTCGCGCCTGCGGCGCGCGAGGTTCGCATCATAAAAGTCCACGAACTCGTTGGCGTTGTTCATCTCGAGGGCCGAAAGACGCTCATTGGCGCGGCGAATCACATTGCGCGTATTGGCACGCATGCCCGTCCAGACATCCCGGTCGCCGCGTCCTGGCGGAACCTTAAGCGTGAAGGTCGCTGAGATGGTGAAGCCCTGCAACGCGAACGCAACCGCTTCGGCTATGCTCGTATCGAGCGTCTGTTGAACGAGCGCGCATTTCGGCAGCTTCGAGATCAGTTCGCTGCCAATTTCGATGCGGTCGCCCCACTCCTGCTCTGACGGCGCTTTCGCTGGCTTGATGACGGGGCCGAGCGTGCGAGTCAGCGGCGGTTGCGTCGATATGCGCCAGAGGCCCTTTCGGAACAGCGCATAAGGCGTTTCCGCGACGATCTCGTGGCCGTCCTTGACAACCGCGTGTGCCCATTCGCCGCCCGTCGTGATGTCCAGCCACCATGGCTCATGAAACAACGAGCGTTCCATCAGCCCGGCGATCAAGGCGGGTGCTGCCGGATGTGCGATGGACCGGCTTGTGGCGGTCTTCACTTCAAGATTCGACGGAAAGAAAGAATCTCCGACAGGAATGCATGAACGGATCAGGTTTCGTCGTGCCTCGCTGACGCCTTCTGCCGCACTGCGTTTTCATGGCGGCCGGGCGCGAGATGGTAAAGCGAACCCTGCTTCGGATGGGCACAAGCGCGGTTTCGAAGCTGCTGCCCACCATGTTTGTAGCGATACCACGAGGGCGGCAAAGTCTGCCTGAACCGACGGGCGCGGGGGCAATGGGCAACATCGTCTCCACCGGGACCGACGCATTCGCCCGGTTGCATGAGAGCGGGCCTGGACCGGTGAACCCTGTCACGACATGTCGCTTCGTCGCGTCTTGTCAGATTGCATATCCGCTGCCCGTCGACGAACGCGGCGAGCGCAATGGCGGTTGCGACGGCGGCGCGTCCTCCCGCAATGCATCGTCGAGCGTCCGTGCGACCGCCAGCATGTACGGCTCGACGATCATGTCGGTGTGGTCGCCTTCCACCTCGACGACCTTCATCCCGGCGCGCGCAACGCGTCGCAACAGTGGCATTGGATCGGCGCGCTCCACCATCGGAGTCACCGCATTCACATACAGGATCGGCCCGGCGCGATATCGCCGCGGCCGGTATCGCGTCATCGCGACCCGCATGGTCTCGCGCACGCGCAGCAGCATAGGCGGCAGCCCGACTGCATCAAATGCGGGCTTGTGCGCGGTGCGACCGAGCCGCAGCCGCACGCGGTCGGGCACGCAAGCGAACTTGCCGCGCAGGAATCGGCCGCGCCGCGCAGCCGGCATCTCACGCAGCGTCTGGCACTGCCGCGCGACGTAGCCAAGCTGATGCCGCAGCCACGGATACCACGGCAGACAATGTTCATCCACGTACGTGTCGAGCATGCACAGCAACTCGATCTCCTCGCCCGCGCGATGCAGTTGCTGCGCGATCTCCATCGCGATCAGCCCGCCGAACGAGTAGCCGAACAGCGCGTACGGCCCGTGTTCCTGCACTATGCGCATCTGGTCGACATAGCCGCGCGCCATGTCAGCGACGTCCTGTTGCGGTGGCTCATTTCCTTCGAGACGACGTGCGACGAGCCCATAGACCGGTCGCGGGCTCTGCAACGCGCCGATCAACGCAAGGCATTCCATCACCGATCCGGTGATGCTGTGCGCGACGAACAGCGGCGTGCCAACGCCAGCGCGCATCAGCACCAGCGATTCTGACAGCGCGTCGCGCGCATCGCCGACGATCATGTTTGCAAGCCGGGCGATGGTCGGCGCGGTCAGCAGTGTCGCGAGCGAAATCGTCAGCCCGGTCGCCTGATGTACATGCGTCGCCAGTTCGGCGGCGAGCAGCGAATCGCCACCCAGATCGAAGAAATTGTCGTCGTAGGCGATCGGGCTTAAGCTGAACATGCTCTCCCACAGTGCCTGCAGGTAAGGCTCGAGCGTCTCGCGGGTGGTGCCGGGCGGCGGCAGCGTGTTCACCGCGAGGTTTAGCCCAGGATGCTGGCGGATCATGTCGAGGCATGCGGGGTTGCGCAACGCCGCTGCATTGGCAACCGGCAGCCCGTTGATCGCATCGCGCGCGGCGGCTTCGGACGGCTTGCCGCTGTGGGTCATCGGCAGTGCATCAACTGCAAGGATCACGTCCGGCACATGCGCTGGCGAGGTGCGGCGCGCGAGGTCGCGGCGCACCTGCGACTGCAGCGCGCCGGTGAGCGCGACGCCGTCCTGCAGTACGACAAGCAGAACAATGCAGCGTTCACGCGAACGCACCGGCACGCCCGCGGCCACCGCAACGCCCTGCCCGGCAACTGAGGTGAGAGAAGCCCGCCGGTCGACGACCATTGCGTCACGGATTCCGGGGATGTCACTCAGTACACGGTAGATTTCCGCAGGACCAACGTTGACGCCGCTCACGTTGAGCACGCCGTCGCACCGGCCGCGCATCCGCGCGGAGCCTTGCGTCGAGAACTCGACCAGGTCGCCATGCGTCCAGACACCCGGATTCGCCGCGAAGTAGGCTTCATGAAAGCGGGAACCGTCCGCATCGCCGAAAAAGCCGAGCGGGCGCGACGGGAACGGATTCGCGCAGACCAGTTGGCCGACGCCGTGGGCCGGCGAGCCGCTCTCCCATGCTTGCACGTCGAGCCCAAGGCTCTTGCATTGCGCCTCGCCGACAATCACCGGAAGATTTGGATTGCCGAGTACGAAGCAGCCGATGATATCGGTCCCACCAGAAATCGATTGCAGCGGCAGGTTGCCAACATGCTCGCGCACCCAGTGGTATTGCCCGTCGTACAGCACCGCGCCGGTCGACATCATCGCGCGCAACGCGGACAGGTCGAATTGCTGTGCGGGCTCGAGGCCCGCCTGCTCGCACATCTTCAGGTAAGCTGGGCCGGTGCCGAACACGGTCACGCGCTCGTCGGCAACCAGCCGCCATAGCGTATCGACGGACGCGACCGGGCCGTCGTATGTGACGATCTCGACGCCGGACGCGAGCGCCGACAACTGCCAGTTCCACATCATCCACGCGCAGCTGCTATGGAAGTAGAGCTTGTCGCCCGAATGCAGGTCGGTGTGCAGGCGGTGTTCCTTCAGGTGTTCGAGCAGCGTACCGCCGGCGCCGTGCACGATGCATTTCGGCTTGCCGGTAGTGCCTGACGAAAACATGATAAAGAGCGGGTGATTGAACGGGAAGCGCCGCCAGACGAAAGCCGTTGCGTCGGCTTTGGCGCTCGGCGCGCCGAGCAAATGAACCGGCAGCGTGATGTTGCTCGGCAACGGCCCGTCTTCGAGGAGGACGATCCCTTCGAGCGAAGGCAATGCGGCCGCCAGCTGCACGACGTTCGCCGACGGCGAGCCGCCGGTATTGAAGCCCCGGCTTGCGGTGTGTGCGAATAGCAGGCGTGGCGAGAGCGGCGCAAAGCGGTCGACCAGCCCGTCAGCGCCCATCTCGGGCGAGGCGCTCGACAGGGTGGCACCAATCGCCGCGACGGCCAGTGCGGTAACCACCGCCTGCGCGTCGTTATGCATTACCGCGGCGATCCGATCGCCGCTGTGCACTCCAAGGCCTTCGAGTTCACTGGCAAGACGCGCGACGCGCTCGCGCAGCTCGCCGCGTGTGATCCGTGCCCGTGACCCGTCGGCTCGACATTCGCACAGCGCCGGTGCATCGGCACCGGCGACCTTAAGACTGAGCAGGTTGTCCGCATAGTTGAGCTCAACGCGCGGGAAAAAGGTGGCGTGCTCGCAGTCGTCGCCGACGCAGACCGGTTCGGTATCGCCGCCCCAATCGATGTCTTCACACCAGCCTAGAAAGAATCGCCAGAAGGTCCGGTACTCGCGTACCGAGAACGCGTGCAGCTTCGCGTAGTCTTTCAGTAAGAGACCGGTGTGTGCTTCGAGCGCCGCAGTGAATGCACTCATCCGGGATGCCGCGATGCATTGCTCAGTCGGCACAACCATAGCGCGCTCGGCGGAGCCGTGGCGTTCCAGATCTCTCATGATCAGTTTCTTCCGTAGCATGCAATCGCCGATCGCAGCCGCACGTCGCTTGCGTGCGTCGCAAGATGGAGCTGTTCATCTAGTGCAAGATTGTTATTTAGATCGTTGGGTACAACGCTGCTCGAGTCACAACGCTATTGGTTTGCAATGGTGCGATCTGTGCGCCACCGAACCAAGGTGGCCTGGGAAACCAGATCCCGGCGGCCGCTCTGCGTCGCGGGGTTCATCAACTCGGTTGTTGCGACTCATTTCGCGGTCGGCCGCGCGTAATGCGGCATGTAGTAGGCGGTAAAGCTCTCACTCGCCTTGTCTCGCCCGGCGTTGAATATCGACTGCTGGCACTGTGATCTGATGTACGACTTGCAATTGGCTATCCAGGCATGCGTGGCGGGTAACCTGCTTGCCGCCAGACATCATGTACGGACCGGCTGCACCTCAAGGTACTGCTTACAGTATGCTTGCGGTCGCTTACGCCGCGGCTTATAGCCGTCATTAAGGGGGCATGCCATGAACAGGTTTAGCAAGAACGTGGGCCTGAATAAATCAGGAACGATTGCCGTGGCGCTCGCTGATACGGTGGCATTGAGCCCCGTGCGGATTCCGGATCAGGCGCAGGCGGCATTGCGCGATATGACCCGTGCGCGTGAGGGTTCTGGTGCAAATAGGAAAACCGGTTGCAAAGTTTTATATTAGTCGCATTCCTAATCGCTCCGACAGGATGGCATTCCATACGGCGGCCGCCGCGATATCCTCGAGTCCGAGCTTCAGGAGATCGAACCGGCCTTGCGAAGACGATGCATCAATTCGATCCCTAAAAACGTTGTTACAGCACTTCCGAACCGTGTGAAGCTGACCATCGGGTTCGTTATGGACATGATCTTTCAGTGCGACGTCGGCGTCCGGCTTTCTTAGCTCAGCCGACACGGCACAGAGACTTGTTCGCTGCTCGAATATGCTTCGAGCCGAGTCATTAGCGGCCCGAGCAAATCCTAACGACGCATCAAATCGGCGGCCAAATTGCTTTGACGGCGAATCAGCGCGCGAAGGCCAGAGCCCCAATCATCGGGCACGTTCGGTCGGCTTCAACGAGGCCGCCTCGTCCTCTTCGCCCGACGAGACGCCCGCCGAATCGGGCACATTGGCCGAGCGCCTGCGCGGGCCCGGGCTCGGGCTCGGTCTTCGACGGTGCGACCGGTGCGTTTGAAGGCGAGCTAGGGGCAGGATTGCGCTGCCAATTTCATCGGCTCGGCTTTGCTCGGAGCGGCAGGCATTGCACCGCCGAAGTCGAGCGAAGCCTGTCGGCCGGGGTCCAACCTCTTCACGAGATATGACACGGCGAAACTGCGCTACAGCCCCTACCAACTCCGGCCCTTTTTCTTCCGTAAGCAGTGGTATGGTCATTGCTCGTACCATATACAAAGGCGTAAGCGCATAGCTTCGCTTGACCGCAACTGAACCGGGGACTGCGATGAACAAAGACAACGCTGCGTTAGGTGTTGCATCGGAACACGGACGGCACGTTGCGGAGGACGGAGATGCGACTTTCCGGCTACTCGTAGATTCCGTTAGCGAGTATGCAATCTTCAGGTTGAGCGAGACGGGAATAGTCACCACCTGGAACCGTGGTGCCCAAAGGTTGAAAGGGTACGCTGCGGGGGAAATAATCGGTCGACACTTCTCGCAGTTTTACACCCCCGACCAAATAGCCGCGGGGCATCCGGAGGAAGTTCTGCAAAATGCGCTCGCCGCCGGCGAGTATTCGGAGGAGGGCTGGCGCGTCCGCAAGGATGGCTCCCTCTTCTGGGCAAGCATTGTAATTGCAGCTATTCGAGACGCGAACGGCAACCTGTCCGGATTCGCCAAAGTGGTCCGCGATATGACGGAGCGCCGAAGACTTGAGGAACTCGAAGCGACGACCCGTCGGATGAACGAATTTCTCGCCATGTTGGGCCACGAACTTCGAAACCCGCTTGCGCCAATTCGAAATGCGGTCGGCGTCCTACATCGGCACGAAGCGCCAACCGCAGAAGTTGTGCGAAAGACGCGTGGCCTGATTGACCGGCAACTCGCACAAATGACTCGACTCGTCGACGACCTGCTGGACGCGGGACGAATAACTACAGGGAAAGTGCGAGTATCCACGGCGCCACTCGTCGTGCAAGAAGTCATTCGTCGGGCGGTCGAGGGCGTCCAGCCGAAAACCGACGGCAAGTCGCAAACGCTCGACGTACAAATGCAGTCCGAACCGGTGATGGTCCACGGCGATATGACCCGCCTTGTGCAGGTGGTCCAGAATCTCCTCGACAATGCCTCAAAATTCACGCCGGCCGGCGGCCTCATCCGTATTGAGCTTGTTCAAACTAATCGGCTGTTAGCGCTGCGCGTCCGAGACACGGGCCGTGGTATCGACCCTAAGGCACTCAACAGGGTGTTCGACCTATTCGCACAGGAGAAGGACCCTTCGTCTGCCAGAGACGAGGGTGGCCTTGGCATCGGACTTACGCTTGCTCGTTCTCTGGTAGAGCTTCACGGCGGCCGCATCGAAGTTGAGAGTGCCGGCAAAGGAAGCGGTGCCACTTTTACTATCTGGCTTCCCGCAATCGAGCACGTCCCGGAGCCCCTGGGGATTGCCAGCCAGCCCTCGTCGGCCGCCGGACGAGTCCTCAAGGTTTTGGTTGTTGACGACAATGAAGACTCCGCGGACAGCATGGCAATGCTTCTGGAGGCAGAAGGCCACGTCGTGAGCAAGGCCTATGGCGCCGCCGAGGCCATCTCAGTCGCTCCCAGCTTTTACCCAGACCTAATACTTCTCGACCTGTCGATGCCGCTCATGAGCGGATACGAGGCCATCGCTCGGCTGCGACGTGTCGTACGCAACGAGGCCCTCGTCGTGGCCGCGATGACCGGCTTCGGGCTTGAGGAAGACCGGCAGCGTACCAAAGCGGCCGGGTTTGATGCGCACCTAACGAAGCCCGTCGCTCTTGCTGAGCTCGAAAGCGCCATTGACCTGGCAGACGCCAGACGCAGCGAACACGCGGGTTGACAAGGTACTCGCGTTGGCCTCTGGGCCATGGACCGCAACGCTCGGCAACGTCACGGCTATGCATGTTCGCGCGTTGGCGACCCTGTACGCCGGCTATTGTTCGCTAGGCTGTTCCGGAGCCGCATTGCCGGATGCTAGGTCGACGAATACGCCCACCACTCGCCTTGAACTCCGCGGCGGGCCACAGTGGCTTGAATCGCCCTCAGCCCGACGTCGAGACTGCTCAGCCATGGCTATCGACTCACGCGCGAGCCCAACCGAGGCCGGCAAGTTCGGCTTCCGTTTCTGCGTCGAAATGGCCGGGAACACCCAATGCCATTTCTTACGTCAGGGCGGCGTTGGCTGCCGCGGGCGGGTTTGAAGAAATGAGGAACGGCCATCGAGCTCGCCATCGCGGCGTGCCGCGTATCCACATAGCGAGCCGGAGCTTTCCGCGAATCCACTGCATGCTCGCTAGCAAGAAATTTTCTCGCTTGACTAAGGCTTGGGTAGCGCCTCACTTCCGAGTGAAACAAGCCGTTCACGTTGGCCGACCCGAAATCAACGCGCTTAGTTCTTCCATGTCGAATGGCTTGGCGAGAATCGGCACATCCAATCGCTCAGCACGTTCAAGCTCGTCCGCATATCCGGTCATCAGCGCAACCTTTTGCGCCGGCCACGACCGGCGCACCCTTTCGACCAAGTCAATACCGTTTAATCGCCCAGGCATGTGAACCTCGGTCAGGATGACATCGAATTTCTTTCCGGAGTCGAGCACATGAAGCGCGGCGTCTGCGCTCATTTCGTGGTGTACATGGCAGCCAAACACCTCCAGGACGGCTGCGATGCCGGCGGCCACCTCCGCATTATCTTCGACTAGGAGCACTGTACTTCCTGAAACAGGCGTCTCCGGTCTCTTTGCTGATGTTTCGCCGTGAAGCTTCTGGTCTGCCGGGCCCTTATAGCGTGGTAAATATAATCGAACTGTTGTCCCGAGACCCGCAACGCTCTCGATACGCGCCGTCCCGCCCATTTGCTCGAAGGTGGCGAGAACTTGCGCTAGGCCGAGCCCTGTTCCTGCGCCCCGCACCTTCGTAGTAAAGAGCGGCTCGAAAGCGCGTCGCACCGTGTCCTGGTCCATGCCTTCACCATCGTCCGTGAAAGACAGTATCACGAATTCGTCACCGGACACGTCGGCGCCGTTTGCCGGCAAATTCCCATTGCAGCAGCGAATTGTGAAACGGCCGCCGGTAGGCGTGGCGTCCCTCGCGTTCACTGCAATGTTGATGATTGCGAGTTCGAGCTCCGTTGGGTCAACATACACCTTCCAGACCTCCGGTTCGATATGCAACTCGAGCCTGACTTGACTACCTACTGAGGTCTGTACGATTGCAGTGACTGCGGGCAGCCAGCTACTGAAGTCAACCTCATGCTGCTTGAGCGGCTGCTTTCTCGCAACGCTAAGTAATCGCCTCGTTAGCGATTCGGCGTTTATCATGGCGCGCTTCATGGTCAGCACTTCGTGTTCGAGATTGTTATAGCCTTTCCTGCGCGCAATTTCGATGTTCGCTGAGACGACCATTAACAGATTATTGAAGTCATGTGCAACGTTTGAAACGAGATTACCGAGCGCGCTCATGCGCTGCGACTGGCGCGCCGATTCCTCGGCGTTCGAGCGGGCTCGAATCTCTTTCTGCCACTGTTCCCAGGCGATTTGCTCGGCTGTGAGGTGATGAAGCGAAAAGACGACCAGCATCCAGACAGCCACGCAGGGCAGTAAAGTCAAGGTGGAAACCAGTGCATAGTGACGCCACCACTGTTCGAAAATGACCCCTGTCGCATAGCCGCTCACTGCGTAGAGTGGAACGTCTCCCACGCGCCGGAACGAATACATTCGCCCAGCGCCATCAACGGCGGCGGTCGTTGTCGCATGGCCCGAGGCCGGGTTGTCTTGGAGAGCACGCGCGATTGAGGGCTGCAGTGTCGGCGACACCGCAGGCGCGCCAGACGCGGTAATGTCGGGGTAGCGAACTAAAATCGCTCCATCTTGCCTCACGAGGCCAAGAATCAAAGCTGGGTCACCACCCGTTAGTTCCTGATAGAACTTGCTGAAATACTCGCGCCGCAGCGCGATTGACACCATGCCGAGAAAGGTTCCGCCGGTCCCGAATCGGCCAATGTTGGTCGCAAACGCGTCCGCTTCTGCAATCTTGCCAAGCAGAGGAAGTGAAAGTTGAACAGGACGGGAGTTCGCACGGGCAGTACTGAAATCGTGCTTTCCGGCGATTGAAATCATCGGCGCTGGAAAATAACTGCTGTTCGCCAAGAGCTTCCCATCCGCGCCGAAGACCGAGATAGTCGCGACC
Organism: Caballeronia telluris; assembly: GCF_001544495.1. Lineage (GTDB taxonomy): Bacteria > Pseudomonadota > Gammaproteobacteria > Burkholderiales > Burkholderiaceae > Caballeronia > Caballeronia telluris. The sequence goes on along the minus strand of NZ_FCNZ02000049.1, from coordinate 3,391 downwards.
TGCGGAAAATCGCCGGCGATGCCACTCAGCTTTGCGTGAATGCTTGGCTCATGCGCCCGCAGGGTCGTATCATCGCTGTCGTTAAGCATGTCCAACACACGCAGGGCCATCTCGCGATTCAGGTGCAAGACTTCGGCCGCATGTTCCTGCTCGACGCGGGCGAGGCGGTCGATAGCTTCGCTTACATTCGACGTGCGGTGCGTGTAATCAAGGTATCCGTAGCCAAGAAGGGACAAAAGAGGGACCACGACCGCGATTACCAAGACCAGTCTCAGAACATGGCGAGTCGTCGAGAAACTCCGCGACAGGGCCGGTGTCTTGCGAGTGGGGCTTTCTTCGTTGGGCACGCGCGAGACTCCTGTGACTAAAGACCGCGGGAGGCCGAATTCCGGTTCCGGAGACGCAACCATCCCATTCGCCTGCATCATCTCGTTCAACGGCATCGAGCGGCCATATCAAGCACCGCCCTCCCGGGTCTTTCCACATCATGTCGGATTTCGACTGCGATTGAAACGACAGGTGCATCGCTATTGCTTGCGCGCTGCAACAACACGTGAATTCGACATTTCCAGCCTCGTAACGCAGCGCATGACAGTCCCGTGACACCGGTGAAGCCATACCGCTTTGTGATTTGATAGTCTGCTCGTGCGACGCCACCACGAGCGGATGGTCTGCTGCCCCTTCCCATAGGCGAATCCTGGAATGCATCAGCCAGAGGCGCATCGCGGTGGACATGAAGGGGACAGCCCGCACGATAGCGCCGCAGTCGCAAGCGCGGCGGTCACTTCGGCCAACTGAAAGCGTTTCCTATAAAGTCTGTCGTCCACGACGAATATTCACCGTGAACAAGCCCGGTTGGTAGTCGACATTAGACGGTCTAGAAGCGTTCTTTCAAGTTCCGCTCGTCTCTCGTCAACGAGCACCGGAGTCCTATGCGACGGGGCTGATGGGATCGACAATCCTCACAGCCGAGTTGACTTAGTGCGGGTATTATCGGTCGGGGAGCAACAGCTGCCGCTTCTGACAGGCGCGACCCATGACCAATCCGGCGACGTTCACGCGCTAATCCGCTGGACCTTACGAACGGACGCCGCTCTCGTCCTTACCCGCGAGATTGAGTTGCAATTACGCGCATCGGATAACCAAATGATGTCGGATTCAGAGAATTGCCAGAATGCGTTGTTGAACACGTTCCAAACGGAGCGGACGAGGCTCGCGGTGTTTCTTGTGAATGGCGTAAGGCTCGTCGGCCACATCGAATCTTTCGACCAGTATGTCCTATTGCTCCGTTGCAGTGCGGGCGTTCAGGCTGAATACAAGCACGCAATTTCGACAATCCAGGAGGACACCGGCAAGGCGCCTGGGGCCGGAGGCGCGTGGACCACCACAGCGCTATCTGGAAGTGGAGGCACCCGACGGGTGGCTGAAACTTCCCGTCGGCGGCGAACAACTGACATTGAACGGCGGTAATCTCGGCGCTGACGCGACCGCCGTCTGGGTCCTATTGTCGACGGCATGCAAAATCTCGTCCCGTATCACCATACCTCGTTGTCAGGGAGTTGGTCGACGGCACGCAACAGCGCAGACGCACGCTGCAGGAGTTCGCGTTCACCGTTTGAGAGGTGCACGACCTCTTCGATACGTCGTCGCCAATACGTGCGACTAACGACAGCCGTCGAGTGGTCCATCTGCCCATGCTCCGCCAAGCGGATGAGACGACGAACTACGCCGTCGATATGTGCTAACTCTTGGTCGAGGAAAAATACGGCCGGCATGTCACCTTCCTTCTTCCCCAAAATCATTACGGGCCGGGACATCGAAGCGACCTGTCGCAGAAATCACCGGTTACGATGACGCTCGTCGTCGTGTAGCGCCAAGCGACCGGGGTGCGGCCTCCCTACCGGCGCCTCGTGCCGCAACCGCAACCGTCTACCGGCGTAGCGTTTCGACCGGACGCAGCCGCGGGACGTTGATGTCGCATTCATATCCCGATTTTCGTCCGGCGATACGTCAGTAGATTGGCTCTCCGGGGTACACGGTGGCTCAGCACTCCTTCTAATACGCACGCCTTTGTCACACACCGACTTTCATACGAGCGCAATCGGCAGACCACAGCGTCCTTTGCGAAGGAAGCGGTCGGAAGCGCGACGAACGGGTAAGATGTTTTTTAAGGCTTCCGCGACTTAGCGCGCGACGGTCAAAGGGACGTGCCGGCATCCAAGTGATATGTGCCCGATAACTCACATCTTTGTCCTAATGCTGGAAAACCGCTCGTTCTACAGCGTGCTCGGCCTTGCGATTCTTTCCGGGCAGTCTCCAGACAGAACGCCGACATCCGCTAACGGACTGCAAGTTAAGGCCGTCACTAATGTCGGCCGCGGTGGTACGCTCTATCGACTGAGAGAACGGTCTCCGTATTTTCTCAATTTTGACCCGGGGCATGAATTCACCGATTCATGCGTCCAACTGTGCGGGCCGGCGGTGGCAAGCAAGTCCGCCGTCCAGAAGGACAGCCTTGTTTTAGGCGTGACCGGATATCCGCCATTGGCGCCAGAATGGTGCAAGACGGGCGACGTACGAAGATGTGAACGGCATCATCGCCGACGCCTCGCGCCTTCACTCCCGACCAACTGCCGGTTCTAACCTTTCTCGCCTCTCAGTTCGGCGTGTGCGACAACTGGTTCGCGTCGGTTCCTGGGCCGACGTGGCCTAATCGGTTCTTCGCCGTCGCCGGCACTTCTTCCGGGTTGGACCATACACCAAGCAGCGCGCAGGTCCTTGAGGCTGTAGCCTTGAATGAGCCCATCTTCACTTTTGCGAACGGCACTGTTTTCTCGAAACTGCCGCCGTCGGACTGGCTTATCGTGCGGGGCGATGTGGCACAGACACGCTGCATCTATGGCATGCATAATCGACGGAACCGGTTCTCGACGATAGAGAACTTCATCGCTCAGGTGTCCGACGGCTCACTGCTTGCGCGTTTCATTTTCATCGAGCCGGAGTATGACGCCCTAAATGACTTCAGAAATGGAAACTCGATGCACCCGGCTGGCGACGTTCGTCGCGGAGAAGCACTGGTTAAGTCCATGTATGATGCAATCAGTGCTTCGTCTGGCCGAACAGCCTGTTCCTCTTATTACGTTCGACGAGCACGGGGGCTTCTTCGACCATGTTCGCCCCCCTCCGGCAGTGCCGCCCGGAGCACAAGAGAATCCACGACTGAAAGAGCACAACTTTTCCTTTGACCGTTTGGGAGTGCGGGTGCCAGCCCTTGTCATCTCGCCGCATGTTCCAGCGGGTACCATTGACCACACTGAAGCGCCCCGGAAATGTAGGAGACTTTGGATCTTGGCTGTAACGGGAGATTTGAAGAATGGAAAACGCAAGCAAA
>NZ_FCNZ02000048.1 GCF_001544495.1 Caballeronia telluris | reverse complement strand
TCATTGATGACATAAGTTCAACGTTTACGCCTTCGTTACGGATGACCGCTACATGAGCTATTTCAACGGCCTGCTAGGGCTCGACGTTGCGGGCCCGACAGGTGAGCATCAGGCTATAAACCATGGCGCTGGCCTTCGCGCCGGCAACCGTGTCGCTGAACAACCACGCCGACCTGCCGGTGCAGAATGGCCTGATGTCGCGCTCGATGACGTTATGCCGACTCCCTGATTATGCCGCGTCATGGATCCACGGGCACAACGGTTGGCGGATCTCTGTTCCCGGTCGCTCCTGTTGTCGGCATTATCAGAGAGCCTCCAGGAAGGCGAGCAACGGATCTGGAGGTTTGTACCGTGTCGGTGCAACACCACTCGCCGTCGCGTGCGCGAGCGCGCGCTCCTTGAGTTGCATGTCGGCGTGCAAATAGATCTGAGTGGTCTCGGAGGACTCGTGCCCGAGCCAGAGCGCGATCACGGTCAGGTCGACGCCGTGATGCATCAGGCTCATTGCGGCCGTGTGCCGAAGCGTGTGAGGCGTTATTGATTTCTTCTTCAGCGAGGGGCATGAGAGGCGCGCGATTTCGGCGTTGCGCGACACGAGTCGCTGAAGAGCATCGGCACTGAGATGACCGCCGCGCGAACTGGGGAAGACCGGATCGCCTGGTTCGCCTGGTTGATACAGCAGCCACTGTTTCAGGACGGCAACTACATCCGGTCGCAGCGGAGTGCATCTCATCTTTCTGCCTTTGCCGAGGCAACGAACGTGGGCGCCTGTGCCGAGCGCCACATCCTGGCGCCGGAGTGCGGTCAATTCGCTATTGCGCAGACCCGTTTGAACCGCTACAAGAAGCAGCGTTCGGTCGCGGTTGCCGATCCAGTTTCGTACGTCAGGCGCCCCTACCAAAGCGGCGGCCTCGCTCTCGGTCAGAAACTCAACCGGGCCGTGCTCGCAGCGTTTGGATGGAATTGCAAGAATGCGCTGACACTGCAGAAACAACGCAGGCTCGCTGACCGCGACGAAGCGGAAGAAGGCATGCACGGCGGCAAGCCGCGTGTTGCGTGTGCGCACCGAATTGCCTCTGCCATGTTCGAGGTGCTGCAGGAATTCCGCGATCAGCGACACGTCGAAGTCCTCGATTCGCAGCTTTGACGGCGCGCGCCCTATATGCTTCGTGGCGAACGCCAGCAACAGCCGGAACGTGTCACGGTAACTTGCCACCGTATGCGAACTCAGACCTTGCTGCTCGAGCAAGCGCTGGGTGAAGAAGCGCTGAACGAGGGCTGGGAGACTTGCGGCGCTCACGTCCGTTCTCCCGAACAGTCCTTGTCGAGATAGGCTGCCGCGAGTTCAAGCAACTCCGGAACCGATTCGATATACCAGTACGTAAGGCCAATGTTGACATGCCCGAGGTACGCGGCAAGTTTCGGCAATTCCCGACTCACGTCCAGACCAGCGCGATACCATTCGACCAGCCTTCCAGTCGCGAAGCTATGCCGGAAGTCCTGGAGGCGCGGGCCGTAACCATCGCGCCCGTCCTCTGTGGCCGATCGCAGACCAACAGCGCGCGACATTCTGACGAACATGCTTCGTACAGTGCTTGCCTTGAGTCGCTTGCCGCGCTCACTAACCAAGAACGCCTCGCTCAAGCGTACAGGACAGAGTTGATCGCGATTCCGGGCATAGTGTTCGAGTGCCACCCGAGAAGACTCTGCTACTGGAACAAAGCGGGATTTGCCGAACTTCGATTCCCGGATGGAGAGTATCCCACTGACGAGGTCAACGTCGCACCGGTCGAGCCGAAGCGCTTCGCCTGGCCTGAGGCCCGTCGCTACAAGAAGCCCTATGAGCGTCGAATAAGTCAGTGCTCGCATGCCGGTTCGGGATCGCAGTTGAGCGGCGCGGGTCATAAGCAGATCAATTTCCTGCTCAGTGTAAATATGCGGGGCGTTGCGCCGTCTGCGGGCACTGAGGAGTCCTGCTGGCGGAATCTGGTTTCGACTGTCAAGCACGTTCATCCATCTGGCAAATCCTCTCACTTGAGAGAGACGCCGCCCCCACGTAGCGCGTTCGACGAGTTCGGGCGTCGTCGCCCAGCGCAGAGCCAGATCGGTTGTAATGAACTCGGCGCCTTCGCGTTCCAGCAGATCAACGAAATGACCGAGTGCCAACGCAGGCTCATAGAATGACGCCCCAAGAGCACGGCGGACTGCCACGTACTGGGCGAGAGACTCATGGATCGCAGTCATATTGCACCTCCCGCCGTGGGCCACGAACGCGCGACACCGCGCAGGTCTTCAAACGCGACCTTTGCGTAGATCGCGGTACTGTCGGGAGAGCGGTGCCGCAAGACCTCGGCGATTTCTGCCATCGAGGCCCCGTGGCGAATCATCGTCGTCGCCAGACCGCGACGAAACAGATGTGCGGCGCCCCGGCACGCGGGGCGGAAACCTGCACGTGCGAAGGCCTGACAAACAATCTTGCCAATCGCCGCCGGTCCCGCCAGACCAACCCGGGGCGCCAATCTGCGAAGGAAGACGCGACGCGATGCACTCGCTCCGCGACCATCGCGGAGATATGTTGCGATTGCTTCTCCGACCTCCAATGAGAGCGGCACGTGCTCGACTATGTTCCCCTTGCCATGAATGACGAGTTCCCCCGAACGCCAGTGAATGTCGTCGAGCTCGATTGCGATGATTTCTCCGGCACGTAATCCGAGCCGCGCCAACAGCAGCAGGATTGCATAGTCACGGAGCCCCGTCGGAGTCGACCGGTCGGCAGATGCAATGAGAGCTTCTTGCTGCTCAGGCGTGAGGAACGTCGGCACAGTCGACTGTCGCCACTTACGAACCGAGGGCACTGACCCAGCCAGGTCTCGGGCCGTATCGCCACGTAGAAAGAGGAAATGGCAGAACGAGCGAAGCGCAACTGCCATCAGCCGCGTGTATTCCGCCAATCGGCCTTTGCTGCGGGCAAGAAGATGATTCCGGATCGCTACCGCGTCAAACGCATCTGGCAGCAAACCTCCGCTGCTGACCGAGTGGCTGTCGAGAAAGTCGTGAACGAACGGAGCGTAGACGAGCAGAGAGTTCTTCGCGAGTCCACGATCCTGCTTCAGATAGTCCAGGTATCGGCGATAAATGTGCGCGATCTCGGACTGTCCGCCTGACGTCGGCGAACACACAATGGCTTCCGCGCGCAGATAGGCGAGAAACTGCCGTAGTGTGGGACGCGCACGCTGGACGCGGTCTCGTGATGCGTCGAACATGCGCTTCATATAGCGAGCGATGACAGACTCATCGAGGTCAATCAGGTCGATGTTCCTGCGCTTCATCCACCCAGAGAAAGCACACAGGACTCTTCGTTTCTTGCGAAGCGATACCTCGGAATAGTGTGCCGTGCGTAGACGATCAAGAAATGCATCGATGTGATGGGCCGGTATCGCGCCGGATTCGCTGACTGTACGTGTCGCATTCATCTGATCTCTCCTGGCCAGCGCAATAGCCAGCCTGAGAAATCATAGGTTTATGCCGACACAGCGATCACGAAAGGCCACACCCACCGCCACGCATGTGCACGACGCGGCATAATCGGGGAGTCGGAATAACGCTTTAGAACGGCAGATCAGGCCGATTGCTCTCGGAAGGGCCAACTGGACCTTCGCGGGCTCCCCGCGAGGCGCTCGTGCGGCGGCCACGATGTATTCGTTGCTCGGCACGGCTCGCCTGAACGGTTTTGAACCGTATGCGTGGCTGGAGGAAACACTGGAGAAGTTGCCGTCGTATCCCGTCAACCGCGTGCATGAACTGCTGCCGCTTGCCCGCCAAACACCCCGACATTCATGGACATCCTAGATTCCCTTCGGCAAGCGCCCAGCGCCGAGTTGTATCGCCTCTATTTGACGATCGGCAAAATGCTTGATGACCCCCGACGCATTCTCGAGGTTCGACAACGGCTCAACATCGGCATGACTGTCAGATACGTCGGCGACAATCCGATGGGACCTCCCTTAGAGGGAACCATCACTGAGCTTCGACACACACAAGCGGTCGTGCAGGACAGCTTGACTCGACGCCGATGGGTGGTGCTCTACGCGGCAATCATCCCCGATATAACCGCGGCGCCCATTAGAACAGAAGCGCCGCCACCGCGCCCACGCACCGAAGAGTTCTTCATCGGCGACACCGTGGGGTTCACCGACAAGCATCTGAACGAGCGTGTCGGCACCGTCGTCAGGCTGAACGCGAAAACGGCGTCGATCGCCGTGACGGACTCCGAAGGAAACTGGCGCGTCTCGTACGGTCTACTGCGGAAAATCGTGGATATTTGATCGACGTCCGGTCAACCACGGGATGCGCTGACGGATACAACGCGGGAACCGCCGACAGGCGGCTGCCCACGGCCTTGTGCTGTGGGCGGCGTCGTTGTCCACGGGCGGCCGCGGAATGACCGTCATAGCGAGGCGTAGATGCCGAACTAAAAACTTGACAGACCTACTCAGGGCATGACTCTACCGAATTCAGACGCCGCCGGTCCGTTGAAACGCAGCGCGGGCCATAAGGCCAGCGATTCCATGTCGATGAGTCGCACGAGCCGTGGTGAACGGTGACGCGTGCGCAAGTGCGAAAGTTCCATCGCCCCGTGCGTACTCGAGGACAATCGAATGTCGCAGAAGTGATGACGACGGCCTATCGCCAATCGTGCCTAAGCGTGAGCTATGCACTCGAGTTCGATGAGAAACTCGGGGCGTGGAAGTGCCGCAACGATGACCGTTGAGCGAGCAGGTGAATTCGACTGGAAGGTGCTGTGCCAAACCTCGTTCATGCCCGCGAAATCAGCCTGGCGGGTGAGGAAAACCGTACACTTGTCGACGCTCTCCATTGAGGATCCAGCGGCCTCAACGATGGCTTGGACCTTCTTGAGAACCACATCAGTTTGAAGACGAATGTCGGGTCTGGCGTCGCCCGAAACTTGCCCCGATACATAGATAACGTTGCCTACGCGTATGCCCGGCGAATATGGAGTCGCTCCTGGGGCCACCCCGGCAGGCAACACAACCTTTCGCGTCGACTGTGAACTTTCCGGTCCCGCGCAAGCTGCCACGAATCCAGCAAGGCACACGAGTACAGTCAGCCGTGCACGAACTGTTGACATGATCGCGCTCCTCGCTTCGAGATTGTGAGGCAGTAAAGAACGTCGAACGGCCCTTACGTCTTGACTTCGCTTGACTGCAAGGAATGGTAGGTGATTCTGGCGACTAGTCAACCTGACCCGAAGAAGGCAAATGGTGGTCAGCGAATACACCGATCAATTCTGTGCCGGAAAGCCGGGCATCGGCCAATTTGGACCGCTCCATAAAGCCTACTTCGCGATGCCGACCGCGATTGAATCGGCCGCGTGACCGCCCAGCATTCCAATTAAAATCGAGAGAACTGTCCGAACGAACGGGGCCAGCGCTGTCTAGCTACGGCGCGCGCGACATCGCACGAGCCATTCGCATGGCCGATGTTCCTGTTGGTCCGTGGATTTAGCCCTTTCTTAAGGGCGTTGCCGAATTCGGGGTTTCCCCGGTTTGTACAAGCGCAAAGCGCGTCAGTACCGCTCCCACCGACGCGCTCACTATCTTGCGACTTCTATTGTCCGAAGAAAATATCGCAATTCGGAGCAGCACTGCATTGACCCTGAACATGGGCCCTCGGAGCGATGGGTTTTTGTGCGCCTGCGGCCATGCTGGTCCCACCGGGCATACCGCCGTAGGAGGTGCTATCGACGGTCGACGGCGCGGTGGCATCCGCGTTCTGCTGCATGGTCGGGGTGGCCTGCGGTGCCGCGGCGTCTTGCGACTGTTGCGCCTGAGCTGCGCCCGCCACCGCGAACACGCCAGCGACCATTGTCGCTACTACGATACTAGTTTCACTTTCAGCTCCTAGTTGATGCGCAAGCAACCAATCAGATAGCTCTGCGGGCTGCTCACCTTGGGATTTCCGACTGGCGGACCGACCCTCGTCGGACGGGTCGTTTGCTCAGAACGGGCGAAAGATCGGTTGGATGCGTCGTCGCGACACCATCTCCCGACGTAGTTGAAATCCTTTCGGATATACGCAAGTAGAAACCTCGCGATGACAGGCCAAGCGAAACGAACCTTCCAAAATCTGCCGATGGACCTTGTGAGTCCGGGTGCGCATCAAGAAGCACGCGATACTCAAGGTAAGCCTGTAATTGAGCGACTGCAATCCCAAGCAAGGAGGGATACCGCCGTCGGGGTCGCTTTTGAGGGCGCGGATCTTTGCGAACGACGCTACACTTGGAAATTCGTGCTGTAAGCTCCATGAAAGAAGCACCCGAAGAAAGTGCTCCGAGGAGAAAATAATGACTTTGCCAATGCAGACTAAACCTTCGTGGAATGGGCCGCCCTGACCATTCCCCGGTCATCGTGGGCTGGTGCCTACAATCGGCAGCAGCCTGCGAAGGGCAGTTCGCACCACGTCGCCGTGAGAACCCTCGCATTCAAGCGGATTCACGGCCTATATCACTGCTGGCACAACCGCAGACCGTACAACGAGACCGTGTACCTCAACGTGCTCAGAAATCACGGCTCGCCGCTTGCCGGGAAGTCGGCGCGCCAGGCCGAAGGCGAAGCTCACGCGGTGACGGTGGTTAAGAAGGGAACTACAGTTCGGCGGCTGTCCACAGCCTCGTCCTGTGGACAGCGTCGATGTCCACGGGTAGGGCGCGGGATAATCGTCCTAGCGAGGCGGAGACGTCGAAAGAAAACTTGGAAAGACCTATTCAGGGGCACGACTCGATCGATTGACGCTGGGCGTGACCACGGAGCATTGACCTTTCCGCCTTGGCGACGATTATTCCCAGTTTCCTAAGCTCGACTCCCGAGATCCCAGCCGCTTTGCCGCCTGATTGACACCGATCGCGTCTGCCAGCCGGACTGTTCCCTGATTTCCTCCGTGTTCTGGCGATTGGGCGCGCCTTCGGCATGTCCATCACGATTGCCGTCCATCAGGAATTACAGCGCTCTGACGTATGTCGACCTAAGCCAATCAAAAAGCGACGTTTCTCTGTCATCGATATTATAAAATAAATACACTGATCTAAAGCGGGAAAGTAATTCAGAAAGTATGGCGGCTTCGCCAACTTTCGTCCTTGCGGGGAAAAACAATCGCTCCTATAGTGATTCTGTAATTCTATTTCAAGCGCGCAGGGTGCAATTGCTTCGGACTGCTTTAAACGAGGGTCGACGTTCAAGGGAGTCGGTGACATGAAGCATTGGAATCGCATTTTCAAAGCTCGGTGGTTCCTGGGCTGTCCCTCGTACGGAAAGCCCGACTAATTCCTACCGAACGCCCGACTCGGTCGGGCGAGTACTGTGCTGACAGACGGTCCTGAAGTCAACACCGAGCGCTCAGTCATACCTGATGCTAAGGAGGCGTCTATCGCAGATGCTTCACGTCGAAATTCCCCTCACATCAATTAATCGCCGCTCCGCCCCTGCCGGGCGACGCTATTTAAACTAACGAATTGCGTCCGTCGTGACGCATACCCGTTCCGTCGTCCTACCGCAGTTGCTTTCGTCTGTCATTCGGTCTACCCAGCACGAATATCGTGAACCGTAGGTTGCGCTGCTTTGCCTCGGTTTACCGCGCCTGCCTTTATGGTCAAAACTTTCATCGGGAGAATCGGCATGCGAATCAGTACTTCTATCTCAGTTCTTGCCATAGTCTTCGGCCTTAATGTCGCTCACCTGTCGCTCGCCGGAGAAAGTGACGATGATCCCGGCGCACGCTGCATGCTGCCGCAGGGCACGGTCTCGTTGGTTGAGAAGCAGCTTAACAGTGTCGTCAACCTAAACGATGACAACGGCGGAATCTTCAAACCCAACCGGATGTGGGCGGCGATCGTGGATCGTGAGGGCCATCTCTGTTCGGTTACCAAGACAGGGGACGCATGGCCCGGTAGCCGCGCAATCGCCATCGCAAAGGCGTACACGGCAAACGGCTTCAGCAACGATGCGCTCGCGCTATCGACCGCCAACCTGTACGGGGCGACCCAGCCCGGTGGATCTCTATACGGCCTCAACAGTTCCAACCCGTTCAATCCGCGTTTCCTCGAACAGGGTAGCGGAATCGGGCACACGGTCGGCGGCGTCATCACATTCGGAGGAGGGGTTGCACTCTACGCTGGCGGCAGGGTCATCGGCGGCCTGGGGGTGAGCGGCGACAGTGCGTGCGCCGATCATGCCATCGCCTATCGAATGCGCAAGCTTGCCGGTCTCGGCACAGTCCCGAAGGGCCAGGGGCCGAACAACACCGATAACATCATCTACGCGGCAAGCTCGTCGCCGATGGGCTTCGAGCACCCCCATTGCTTTTCAAATGACCTGAGCGCTAGCGCTATTGAGAACGTCGGCGGCCGATAATGGTCAACGCGTGGCTAACCGCTAGTGAAGAGATCGAGTGGATACAGGGGAGCTAATAATGACCGACCCATCTGCTGGGTCGGCTGAATAGCCTACACCAGCAGCGTTGCCCTGTCCGCCGCTCGTTGGACGATGACCGTATGACCGGAATGCCTGACCAGCGGCAAGCGTTCCGGCGAAGGAATGACGATTATACTTTGGATAAGAGACGTCGCCGTCATGGAGAGTCGAACGAGGGCGTTGGGTCACCGACTCCTGCTGGACACGGAGCATCAACGTGTAGTGCTCTGTCGGCTCGTCGTCAGACCGGCTCCGCCTCATGAAGCGCCATTGTCTCATCAGTCACGTGGACGTTCAATAATCTGCTTCGCTCCGGAGAACGGCCATTCGATCTTCGTCATCGCGTATCGTTACCGCACGAGCGCTCTGAAGCGCGGCACGCTGCCCACCGGTTCCTCTCCGATTGCGCGAATGCCTCGCGCATCGGCGTGCGGCTCACCTTCAATTGCTTCGCGACTGGAGGTTCCAACAGATGGCTCTTGGCTCGAGTACGCCTTCGACGATCGCCGCGCGCAACACGAGGTACGACGACGCCTTCGCCAAGCCGACCGGCCGGCGCAGGACCGTGCGTATGCAGAGTGAAAGCGCTTCGTGATGGAGTCGTGCGTCGAGTGTCGAGCGTCGGGCGCGGAGGCAGGCTTTACCCCTTGCTTACGAGCGATTCTTTCCGCAGGCAGCGGCACCTCGCGATGTTCGTGATACGCCGTGTATGGATAGACCCAAGGAGGCGGCAATGGGCGAGATCTGTGGCTGCAGCCTGTTATGCTCGATCGGGCGGAAGGCTTGCTGACCTTCACGCTGACTCAACCGCAACCGAGCGCATCGCGCTGCACTCGCGTGCTCAAGCCCAGCGAACTGGCGCTCGATGCCGGGTTGTTCGTGGTCGGCTTGAAGTAGAAAGTGTTCGGCGGTTGTACCGTGGACGCCGCATAACAATCCGAAGCTGTACGGGACGATGACGTTCGATCGCGTTTCACCGGTCTCAAAGCTGGTACACCGCCCAGCGGACAGAAACGCGCTTGGCGCCCCGTATACGGAGCAAATGATGTCGGCGGGCACCGCCGCATCCTTCAGCGGCAGATGCAGGGGCTGATTGTCCTCATGATTCGTGCTGGGAAGAACATGGACGCTGAAACCGGCGTCGATGTGCAAGGAGCTCGTCGTCATCAGCATGCGGATCTAGAACCAGCAAGGCTATGCGGCGCTCGTCATCAACGCAGAACGATGTGCGTTGCAAATGTGCGATACCCAAGGACCCGACACAGAATAATGTCTGGGTGACGCCGGAAGGCGGCGGGCCGCACTATTCGGGCATGTGAATGCGCGGCCGCGCGAATCACCAAAAATACGTAGCCTTCACCCCGAACGTGCGGGGCGCTGCGAACGCGTAACGGTATGAGTCATCAAACGTGTATTCCTCGGCGGCCGTAAATACGCGCTGATTCGTCACGTTGCGGACATACGCCATGAGCTCGACGTTCTTGCGGATCGGCACCCAGGTTGCCGAGAGGTCAGCGGTCAGATACGGCTTTTGACAATCGTCGGCGTAGTTGTAGATCGTGAAGTGCTGACCGCTCTGGAACTTCGCATCCAGGCGGCCGACGATGCGTCCTGCCGCCGTCATCCACGCATGTTCGAGCCCGAAGCCGATCGTCAGCGCCGGGCTCTGCGGTGGCGCATTGCCGGCGAGCTGCACGTTCTGGCCGTTGCCATCGTCGACGACGAAATCGGTGAAGCGTGCGTGCAGCCATGCTACGGAAAACGTCAGCAGGCCAACCGGATCGACCAGCGCGTGGATATCGGCATCGGCGCCATAGATATGCGTGCGGCCCGCGTTGACGATTTTGGTGCCCACCCGCCCGTCGGCGAACGGCACCAACCGCGCGATTTGTTGACCCGAATATTCATAGTCGAAGACGCTCGCGTTGATCTGCACGCGCTGCGCATTCCACAGCGACTTCGTCCCGATCTCGATTCCCTTCAGCGTCTCGGGCGCATACGAACCCGACGACGAGAAGCCGCCCGACTTGTAGCCGGTGTCGTAGCGTACGTAGTTCATCATCGCCGAGGTGGGTGCATATTCGGCCGCGAGCTGCACGGTCGGCTTCGACCATGAACCGGCGTCGTCCTGCGGCACGTGCGTATAGTCGAACGGCGGCTCGTTCGATTCCGCGAAGAAATATTCGCCTTCGCGGCTCTTTTTGTCGCGGGTCACGCGCATGCCCGCGGTCAGTCTGATCTTGTCGGTCACCCAGTACGACGACTGCCCGTATGCGGCCGTCGATGTCGTGCGGATGCCATAAGCGAACGCGAGTGTGGGCTGATAGACGCCGCCGTCGAACGGCGATTCGTTCGCGCTGTACAGCGACGACGACTCGCGAAAGTACGACACCCCCGCTTGCCAGGACCACCGTCCATCGCCGAGTGAGCTCGCGCGCACTTCCTGATTCAGCGTCTTGGGAAACTCGTTCTGCCGGTACGACACGGGTTCGGTGAAACTCGGACTGCTGTCGGCTGCATGACGCCAGGTCAAGTTGTCGTAGCTGCCTGTATAGCTGACTTCGACGCCCGGAAAGTCAAACGCGACGCTCCAGCGGGCGATCGTATCGTCGATGTTTTGCGATTGCGACGTTGCATAGGTGAAGGTGCGCGGATCGGCCGGGAAGGGTGGCTTCTCGTGCGAGAGAATGCCGTTTGCATCGTAAATGTAGGGAATGTCGAGCGAGACCGGGCCGACGCCCTTCAATGTCGTCTGTTGCACGGTGAGCAGCATGCGCAGCTGCGAGCTCGGCTCGAGCGCGACGGTCACGCGTCCCGAGCGCGTGTTCTCGTCGTCGCCGTCCGTCTGCGGCGCATTGTTCAGATAGCCGTCGTGCCGGCGCGAGATGGCCGCCACGCGGAACTGCAGTACGTCGTTGACTGGGACGTTGACTATCACCTCCAGATTGCGCGTGGCGTAATCGCCGAGATCGACGGACGCGCGGCCCTCGAACGTCCGCGAAGGCTTGGCCGTTGCGATCTCAACGATGCCGCCCACCGCGTTGCGCCCATACAGGGCGCCTTGCGGCCCGGCGCAGCACGGAGATGTGGTCGAGATCGTAAAGCGTGCCGCTCAACGCGTAGGGGCGATTGTCCGAGCTTCCGTCCGTCACCACGACCACGGACGGATCGCCGATCTCGGTCGTGTCGCGACTGGAGATGCCGCGAATCGTCAGCACGGGCACGACGGTCTGTACCTGCGCGTAGTTGAGATCCGGCGCGATCGTGGCGAGCGATTTGACGTCGCTGACGCCGGTGGTTTCGAGGAAGGCGTCGCCATAGACGCTCATGGCGATCGGCGTGCGCTGCTCGAGCGCCGGCTGCTTTTCCGCCCTGACGATGATTGGCTTCAGCTCCTGGCCCGAATCGCTTTCATCGGCGCGAGCGCCGGGCGCAAGAAAGGCACTTAGGAAAAGCAAGCGCGCCGCCGTCGAAGTACGACGGAGAGAAACGACTTCGCTACGCAGGAAGGACATGACAATCGAAATCTGGATGAAGCAGAACACCTGCGGTTGCTACGGAGGCTGTCGGACACTGCTGGCCGTCCTCGCTCTCCAAGATCGGCCCGGTGGAAAAATTTACTGTGCGAATGCTCCGGGAAGCGACGAATTATAGCGTTCGCAGCGCCTCATTGTGGATGAGCGTCTGGCGATGCTCAGCGCTTCTTCGCCTCTTCGAGACACGCCGCCAGCTTTTCGAAGTACTTTAATGCCATGGGCGTCGGCGCGACCGTCTTAATGCGCAGATCGTCGCTGCTCCCGTCGACGGACACGAGACCTTGCTTCTTCAGGCTCGTTAACTTTCGATGCACGGTTGCCGGCGCGCCCGCGACCGACAGCGCCATTGTTTCAGTGACGGTCAGCGCATGCCCCGCATGCCATGACGCCGTGAGCGCCTCCAGCAGACGCTCCTCTGCGGCATCGAGCTTCGGCACCGAAGGCAATGCCTGGACCGCCTGCGCCAGATTCAGGAAGCGAAAATAGGCGTCGAAGACGCTCTTTTTAGCCATGTAAAAATCATCGAAAAGGGACGGTTCAATCATAGCATCGCCGAAGAGATGAAAAATCTGAGCGACGCTTCTGTATCTTATCAAACTGATAAATAAGTGCTAAGATCATGCGCAAAGCAAGGGGCTGAGGGAAAGCGCGATTTCATTTCCCGCCCGAGCGGCCATCAGGGACACGAACGTGGCTCAACGACGCGACTTCACGTATATCACAGCGCATCTCATCGAGCAGGAAATCCATCATCTCGCGAGGATGATCCGCTCGCGACACTGGCACCGAAGCGCCGCATGGCCGGTGTCGTATTGGCGCGGGCGCATCGAGAAGCTGCGAAAGGCGCCCGCGGTGGCGCAGGATCAGCAGGCGGAACTGCTCTCGCTGCTCGGTGAACTCGAGCGAATCGCGGCGCAGCTCGATTCCTCTTCGAAGTACGGCGAGCTTTCGCAAATCGGTGCGCGCCCGGCCGGCGGGGGTATTTGCAAGGCATAAACCTAAGGCACGTCATCGGGCCTGAGCATAGGGCCTGCAACGCTGCGGTAACATATGACGTTCTCCGCCGCGCGACTGGCACGCCACGTCAATGTCTTCCTTTCAGCTTCGTTTATGCTCCGTCGTCGGAACGGCGCTCGTCTTTATCGGCTCGCTCTGGGCCAATCAGGAAATTTTCACTCATTCCGAGTTCGTGCGCGGCGTGAACTGGGTCTATCTTCCGGCCGGCATCCGGCTGCTCAGCACGCTGCTGCTCGGCGCCGACGGCGCGCTCGGGCTGTTGCTCGCAAGCTGGCTCGTCGACTTCTGCTATTTTTTTCCTAACGATCCCGTGAGATCGTTCGTCGGCGGCATCATCGCGACCGCCGCGCCCTACGCAGTCTATCGCCTGGCGCGCGAGATATATGGGCTGAACGCGTCGCTGTCGAATCTGAGCGCGGGCAGGCTGATGTTGCTCACCGTCGCGTACGCGACAGCCGGTCCGCTCTTGCACAATCTCTGGTTTTGCCTGCAGGGCGACACGCACAGCGTCGCGTCGCGGTTCTTCGCGATGTTCATCGGCGATCTCGCCGGAACCGTCATTATGATCTACACACTCAAGGCGGCGCTGCATTTTCTGCCCGTGCCGCGCGGTCCGGAAGCGGAAAGTCAGTCGGACGGTTAGCCGGACCCCGGGTTTCCCCGGGGCGCCGTTGCTTCTCTCAGGTTCCGGGTTCGTCGTGCCCGTGATGTTCCTCACTGTACCACTTGCTTATCAATTTGATAAGATGGCGGCGCGAGAAGCCGACAGCCCGTCCGGCAAAATAAAAAAATCACAATGATTGGCGATCCTTCCCTGACCAACGAAAGTGCGGTGAAGACGAATGCGTGGGAGACCGACGACCGCTACGCGCAGCGGCTCCCGCCGCAGATCGCGCAGTGCATGCGGCGCATGCTGACGCGCGGCGACTTCCTGACAGTCGAATTCGACGGCACGCAGTTCGTCACGCAGTTGCTCGACGTCGATTCGCGCGGCGCGCGCTTTATGTTCGATTTCGGCAGCACGCCGCGTGACAACCGCGAACTCGTCCATGCCGACGAGCTCACGTTCCGCAGCCAGCCGTCGGGCATTCGCACCCGGTTCGTGACGGGGCGTGCCTTCGCGACGACCTTCGAAGGGCGGCCGGCCTTTGAAGCGCAGTTTCCCAAACTGCTCCATTACGTGCAGCGCCGCGAGCACTACCGCGTCGATACGCCGATGTTCGATGCGTTCATCGTCAGCGGAGCCGATGGCGCGGGTGTCGCGTTCCAGTTCAAATTGCAGGACCTGTCGCTCTGCGGCGTGGCGTTACGCACGAGGGACACGCGGGTCGAATCGCTCGCGCAGGGCACGATCTGGAAAAACGTGAGGCTGCAATTAGGCGGACTCGGCGCGGTGCCGGTGGATCTGGAGATCGTCGCGCCTCGTCACGTGATCACGCCCACCGGCGAGCGCCGCACCGTTCTGGGCTGCCGGTTCGTCGATCTGAAGGGAAATACCGAACGCGTACTGCAGCGTGCGATTACGCAGCTGGAAATGCACCGCAAGGAGCGCACGGAGCGGTTCTAAAACGCGCCCCTGGCGCTCGATCTATTCAAGCTCGGTACCCTTTAGTTCCACAATGAGGACGACCGTCGCGACGATATAGGTTCACCCCAGCGCCGACCTCCGATGTCGGACAAGTGGTTAAACCAACACATGTTGAACGAACGGCTGTGCACACTCTACGTCAAGTGCGGCGTCACGCACTGAATGCTGCGCCGCTCGCCGAAACAGGGGCGAGGAGCAGAAAACACGGGGGATTCGAAGGTCGGCTTTGGATCACTGCTGCCGTACGCCGCCAATCAGGGTCGACCACACGGGCACGTTCAATGTCGGACTGGGTTCGGACATGTTCAGCCGGGCTGCCCGCTCGCTCGACCAGACAAAAGTTGCTTTCACGCTGATAGCTGCCGCTCGCTTTGCTCCGTGACCCGGAAGAGGCGTGCCGTCGAACCTTCGACTATGCGTTGTGCGCGCTTCCGTCGACATCAGTTGGTCTAGGCGGCTTGGCGAGTTGGCGTCGCTGCTGCAGCGAGCGTCTTCGATGACCTGCATGAGTGGCTCGCAGGAGAAAGGCTCCTGCAAACAGGCATCGGAGACATGAAATACCCTAGGCGGACCGCAGGTGTCGCGATCTAACCAACAGCGCCACACGAAGAGTTGGATCTAGCCACCGGCCGCAGCGTGTACTTCCGGCTACTAATTCGCCTTGTGCCCATTAGGTTCAATGTTTTCAACTAGTTGTTTGATCGCTTACCGCGGCGCCGCCGTTTGGCACGCGCTGTGCTTAAGTTTCATCGAGGAGCGGCGACCCCTCAAAAAAGCGCTACCTTCCTGACTGCTAATTTGCCCTTGGAGCATCGAAATGAACGCCTTGGTAATCAAAGACCTCCCCGTAGCTGTCGAGATGGATCGGACTGCAATGGCCGCCGTCAGCGGCGGCAGGTTGCCGCAACAGATCGTGAACATCATCCAGGCCGTTTCCGACTTTGCAAATGACGCTCCTGTCCAGCATAGTTTCACTGGCAGTGGGGCTTCTACGGGCTACTAACCCGGTGATATCGTAGCTCAAGGCCGTGCCAACAGAGGCCTCTTTGACTTCGCTTCGGGTGACTTTATCTGCACTGCCCGGATACTGACGACCCTGACATCCATGACCGGCGAGCGGGCGCGCTTGCCGGCCATCTGCAGTCGTTGGCAAGCTTTCACAAGCAGTCGTTCGGACGTCGGTTTCACGTTGGTAACGGACGCGTGCGTCCCGATCATCGTCATGCGTCGACCATTCTGAGTAACTAACTATTTGGACTATTAAGGGATGTTGCTCTTCCTCAGCCATGCTTTCATATTGCGCCCAGCCGGTTCCACGTAGCTTGCCATATCGACGTCTGGCGCTACCCCTTTGATAAACAGGTTCACTACGCGGAACAAGTCTGGACGCGCGCCAAGATTCCGGAATCGGTGGATGATTCGGCTGCGAAGAAACTGTCACGTCCCATCCTGCGACGGACTTTGCCTCGCGCAAGCGGTTGCCGTCCTGCCTGTGCGTAGGTTTTGGCCCGATCGCCCAAGTGTTTCCGATGCTTCGCCTGGCCATTGCAGCGCGTCCAGAAGATTGTCCGGTCCTCGCAAAAGGCGCGCTCTGTTGCATGCGGTTCATCCGCACGCATCGGGCGGCGAGGCATCCAGGGCATCGAAATAATCGGTAAGTCATTCGTCATCTGCTGCCGCCGCGGGTATAACATCTATCCCTCAGCCGGGTTGAAGAATGACCGGCTTCCGAGTTCTTTACCCGGGAAATCGCATATCACGCGAGCTTTTCATGGATGCAGTTTCCGACGTCCTGCGCGCTGTGCGTTTAAGCGGCGCGGTGTATCTGAACGGGTCCTTCACGGCACCGTGGTGCGTGATAGGCCGCACAGATGCTGAGCTCTGCACGGCCTATCTGCCGCAATCCGAACGTGTCGTCTCATATCATCTGGTCATAGAAGGTAGCTGCTGGGCCCAACTGGCAGACGACGCTGATTCGGCCATTCATCTCAATGCCGGCGATCTGCTGGTGGTGCCGCAAGGCGAAACGCATTTGATGGGTAGTGCTGTGGGTCTTTCACCCACGCCAACGGAGTTGCTTTTGGCGGGTCCGATGGCGGATACACCCGGTGAAGTGATGACGTTGTCTTACGGCGGCGGGGGACCTATGACTCGCATCGTATGCGGCTTTCTGGCCAGCGACGATACGCTGAGTAACCCACTGCTCTCATCTCTACCGCGACTCTTCAAGATCGATATGCGCCACGATCCGCGAGCAGCGTGGCTTGAGTCCTCTCTCAAGTTCGCAGTCGTCGAAGCTGCGAATTCGCGGGCGGGCGGTACTATCGTGCTCGCCAGACTGTCCGAACTCCTGTTTGTCGAAGCGGTTCGAAGTTGTATTGAAGCGCTTCCTGTCCACCAGACGGGATGGCTGGCTGGAGTGCGCGATCGCTACGTGGGACGCGCGCTGTCGTTGCTTCATGCTCAGGCAGTCCACCCATGGACCGTCGATGAGCTTGCGCATAAGGTGGGGCTGTCGCGCTCCGCGTTGGCGCAACGCTTCACCGATCTCCTTGGACAACCACCAATGCAGTATCTGTCGCGATGGCGCATCCGGATCGCGGCGCAAGAGCTCTTGATCGGCAGAAAGTCCCTCGCCGCTGTAGCGGAGCAGATTGGTTATGAGTCGGAGGCGGCATTCAGTCGGGCCTTCAGGCGCGAATTTGGAATGCCGCCGGCACGCTGGCGCAAGAGCAAAGGAAAGATGAAAGACGCTGCCGAATCTGCGCAGGCCACACCCGCTGCGAGCGGCATCACGTCACCAGCTGATCGGTGACGCGAACTTTCAAACCCGAACGCAACGTTCATTCGCATACCTCAAAGCTGCCCCGGTGTTTCTGCCATATATCTCGGTGGCCGGATCATAGAACCTCGCGTCTTTCAATCGTACATTCGAGCGTACCGAATGCCAGATCAACGATGCGGTTCTGGCCGGTAGATGAACATCCACAGCTCGACCGCACGCAGATCCACATTGGGAGAAATGCTATGAACGCAGTATCGCGACTCTCCACCCGCGATCGTTACACCCGTTGCATTCGCGCCTCAAAGATGGTCACTTGGGACATCGAGCGTGACGTGATCGGAGGCCGCGCCTTTGACAGGTCCGAGAAGTATCTTCCCGACGGGCTTTCACTGGCTCCGAATTTCTTCACGCTCTCCGAGAGCGAAAGGCGTTTCGTCAGCCAGATTCAGGGACGCACCTATGCCAAGGTGTTCGGACTAGTAGAACGCTTCATCAACGCCAAGGTGCTGGAAGTCAGCCGTGACTATTGGCTCGGCGACCAGGTAGCGCTCGAGGCGCTGGTCCGGTTCAGCGAAGAGGAACTCAAGCATCAGGCGCTCTTTCGTCGCATCGACGAGATGATCGGTGAAACCCTTCCGCCCGGTTATCGCTTCGACGTCGACCCGGATGCCGTAGCCTCTGCAGTGCTCGGGAAAAGCACGTGGGCCGTATTGGCGCTGACGCTGGATATCGAACTGTTCACCCAACTCCATTACCGCCAGAGTATCGCTCCAGACGATCGGCTATCGGAGCTATTCAAGAACGTGTTCCTCTACCACTGGAAGGAGGAGAGTCAGCACGCCATGCTCGACGAGCTCGAATGGGTCCGTCACGACGCCACTATGACGGTCAGTGGTCGCGACAAGGCTGTTGACGAACTCATCGATCTCGTGGCCATGATCGACGGCATTCTGCAGGCGCAGGCAGCAGCCGACGCACGTTATTTCGAGATGAACTGCGGCCGCGCAATCGACGAGCCAGAAATCCAGTCGGTCGAGGCGAATTTCCTCGAGGCTTACCGGTGGCAATACATCCACTCGGGTGTACGTCATCCCCATTTCGGGGAGGTGCTTAATAGCCTCATCTCCGAAGACCAGAGCAGGCGCATCCAGGCCGCGCTCGCCACGCTGCAGTGAGATGTTTCGACGCTGAACAATCCACGTATGTTTACGGAGATGGAATATGAATGCCAACGCACGAACCAACGAACCTAACGTCGTTAATGGCCTTAACGTCGACGATCTGATCGCCCTGATTGAGGGTGTCAAGGGCGATGTCTCGAAAGCCGCCACTAGCTGGCGCGTAGCTACGAGTTGGCAGGGCCAGACCCGGACTCGCGCCGACGTTGAGGAGTTCTCGATCGGAGGGCAGAACGTGTCGCGCCGGTTCACGATCGATATTGATGAGCCCCGCGAACTCGGTGGCTCGAACAAATTTGCCAATCCCCAGGAGCATCTGATCGCCGCGTTGAATGCCTGCATAACGGTGGGGTACGTGGCTCAATGCGCCGTTCGCGGGATTACGCTCGAATCCTTGCAGATCGAGACTGCGGGTGAGATCGACCTCAGGGGTTTTCTTGGGATCGACCCTCAAGTGGCAAACGGCTACGAGAGCCTGCGTTACACCGTTCGTATCAAGGGCAGCGGTACTAAGGAGCAATTCGCTGAAGTCCATGACGCGGTAATGGCAACTTCGCCCAATGTCTACAATCTAGCGAACGCTGTCGTCCTGAAATCGACCCTCGTTGTCGGGTGAGCTTCTCGAAGTAGACGCGGCGACTCGAATCTATGCGGTCGACTACCTTCGCTATGACGCCGACAACCTGGCATCGCTGCCAGTCGCATGCACTGCTCGCTTCGCGAAAGGTGTGGGCGACTTGCATGTTCAGGCAGTCAACATTGTAGCTTTCAAATAGGACCGGGACTTGGCGGCGGTCCGATAAAGATCGCTGCGTCTGAAGTCCCGGGACTTCCGACGATACGCCACTAGAAGATTTGCGATTTGATTGGAGACATCGATAAACAGGCAGAACCTAAACGCCGCGACGGCTAATCCCGCGCCCGTGATTGCGCCGCATTGCTCGGGCTCGGGTGCCGGTCAATGGCGGCAGCTCGGCAGCGCGCTCAACTCGAATTATGAGCTCGTCGCCCCAATAATCGATCGGGCCAGTTGCGAAGTGCACCTCGTCGGTCAGTCATATGGTGGCGGCGTCGCGCTGCATGCCGCTGTAGTGCGGCCGCATCGCATTGCGAGCCTCACCCTCTACGAACCGTAGGCCTTTCAACTACTGAAAGCGATCGGCGCCGACGGCGCTGCGGTGCCGAGATCCTTGCGCTTGCTACGAAGACCGCCGAAGCAATATGCAACAGCGACTACACCGGCGCGGCCATGTCGTCTGTCGAGTACTGAGGCGGCCAGGGTGCTTGGGCAGCACCGGCCCGTCCGTGCAAGCGGCCCTGGCACGCTGGACGCCCAAGGCACCGCTCGATTTCGTGCGCTGATGGAGGTACGTGAGCCCATGGGAGCCTACGCCGAGCTCACCGTCCCCGCGTTGATCATGCGGGCGCGCACGCGCCCGCGCCGACGCGACTCATCGCAGAGACGTTGCCGGCACTCTTGCCCGCGGCGCGTCTTGCGGTCATCGCTGGTGTCGGCTATATGGCTCGTTGACGCATGCGGGGGAGGTGAATGCGGCGATCGTAAGACATATTTCCAATACAGAGGCGAGGTCGCTGCTTCATGTGACGGAGCGGGAGCGCCTCGCGGCTTCGAGGCCGGCCACTGCTTCGCCTGGTGGTGGCAAGCGGACAGCATACGGGGCCTTAGCTAAGACTAAGCGTGGTTCGTTGCGCGGTGTGCGAGAGAATGATCCCGCTGGAGGATCAGCAACTTGCGCGTGGAATTGCTGTGGTCCTCCTGATCGACTCCGCGCTGCGAACGCCCGCCTAGGCACAAAATCATCCATCGAGATTATCAGCAGGGCATACAGTCCGCGCCTCGATCACGGTTCCGTGCTTTCAGTCGTGACGGGACGCTTAGCAAACTGCACGCCTAAGAGTTGCAGCGTTAAGACCATGGCCGCTGCAATTGAAGTTTATACGATTAGCGCTGTGGCGGCGGCACCTTGCTCGCCAAACAGCTTTGCGAGCACCGCGAGCAGACCGAAGTTCAATACTGCCGATCCAATTAGAACGCGGCTGAATGCCGAGTTCATGCCGAGCGGAAGCATGGTCTGAACGCCAAACAAATCGGACAAGCTCGACATCAGCGGACCAAACGACATCCAGCGCAACACGTTCACGGTGGGCCCATATGTGTACCGTACAGCAGCTTCACCGCGAGCGGCGCTCCGAAGAGAATGCATAGCGAAATCAGCGTGGCGATGCTGCCTTGCAAAACGAACATTCTGCGCAGAAAGGCGAACGCGTCGTCGCGCGCGTGATGCATCAGGAAGCTTACGCGCGGATTTGCGGCGGTTCTGAGCGGTTGCAACATGCCGAGCGCGGCGCGTATAAGCTTGTCGCCCGCGGCGAAGTAGCCGCCGGCCACATTGCCCGCGATGAATGTCAGCAGCACGATATTGCTCGACGCATAGATCTCGACAAGTGACGTCGCGATGAACACGCTCCATCCTTCCCTGAGCCGCCTGAAGGCGGTCGGGATCGACACAGGCACAAGGTCGATTTCGTGGCGAAAATTGAGGAACGTGCAGATCGCGATGCCGGACAACAGCGGCACCAGTGTGTTAACCAGCATCGCGATGTAGACATCGTCGTCATGAGTCGGACCTGCAAAATTGGGTTTTGTTCGTGGACGCCTCGGGGCGTTCATCAGGTGGCCTTGTACTTTTCGAACTCAGGCAGTT
>NZ_FCNZ02000047.1 GCF_001544495.1 Caballeronia telluris | reverse complement strand
GGCGTCCCCTAGGGGATTCGAACCCCTGTACTCACCGTGAAAGGGTGATGTCCTAGGCCTCTAGACGAAGGGGACAGAAACTTGGGTCAATCTCTGTCTTGCTACTTGCTTCGCTCTGATTCGACTACTTTAGCGAAGACCGAAACTATATACAACTTTTTGTTACTTGGGAAGTCCTTTTTGCGACAGCTGAAACTCAACGAGCAGTTTCAAACACCTCAATCTCGACCCCAAACCGTTCTGTGGTGGAGGTAAGCGGGATCGAACCGCTGACCTCTTGCATGCCATGCAAGCGCTCTCCCAGCTGAGCTATACCCCCTTGCAGAACAGAAACGAGATTCTAAAGGGCACTTTTGAAGTTGTAAATACCTTTGGGTGCACTCGTCGGAAATTTTTTTATCTCTTGCGATTGCGCCCGACAAAGCCACCGCGCGCGTGCGAACGCGGCGGCCCCAAACCGTCTTACGCGTTCGCCTTGTCGAGACGCGCCAGCACCGTCTCACGGCCGAACAGCACCAGCACCGCATCGATGGAGGGCGTATGCGTCGTGCCCGCGACGAGCAGCCGCACCGGCATCGCGAGATGCGGCATCTTGAGCTTGTGCGCGGCGAGCGTCGCCTTGAGCGCGGCCGAGATCGCTTCCTTGGTCCATTCGACGTCCGCGAGCGCCGCGCGCAGATCCGCGAGCGCCGGGCGCACCGCGTCCGTGACGTGCTGCGCGAAAGCGTCCGGTTCGATCACCGGCTCCTTGTAGAACATCGCCGCGTTCTCGGCGATTTCCTTCACCGTCGACGCGCGATCCTTCAAGAGGCCGATCACCAGTTCGAGCGGCGCGCCCTGTTCGATCGCCGCCGCGTCGATGCCAAGCTGCGTCAGGAACGGCGTGACGAGCGTCGCGAGGCGCGCGTTGTCGGCTTCCTTGATGTAGTGCGCGTTCAGCCAGTTCAGCTTGGCGTGGTCGTATTGCGCGGGCGACTTGCCGAGATGATCGAGGTCGAACCATTCGACGAACTGCTCGCGCGTGAAAATTTCCGCATCGCCGTGCGACCAGCCAAGACGCGCGAGGTAGTTCACGACCGCCTCGGGCAGATACCCCTCGTCGCGATACCCGACGACGCTCATCGCCCCGTGGCGCTTGCTCATCTTCTCGCCCTGCTCGTTGAGCACGGTCGGCAGATGCGCGTAGACCGGCACCTCGCCGCCGAGCGCGCGCAGGATGTTGATCTGGCGCGGCGTGTTGTTCACGTGATCGTCGCCGCGAATGACGTGGGTGATCTTCATGTCGAGATCGTCGACGACCACGCAGAAGTTGTAGGTCGGCGTGCCGTCCGGGCGCGCGATGACGAGATCGTCCAGTTCCTCGTTCGAGATCTCGACCGTGCCCTTCACCGCGTCGTCCCAACTCACGACGCCGCTCTCCGGATTGCGAAAGCGCACGACGGGCGCCACGCCCTCCGGCACCGGCGGCAGCGTCTTGCCCGGCTCCGGGCGCCACGTGCCGTCGTAGCGCGGTTTCTCGCCGGCCGCGCGTTGACGCTCGCGCAGCGCGTCGAGTTCTTCCGTCGACATGTAGCAGTGGTACGCGAGGCCCTTGTCGAGCATCTGCCGCACGACCTCGCGATAGCGCTCCATCCGCTGCATCTGATAGAACGGGCCTTCGTCGAAATCGAGGCCGAGCCACTCCATGCCTTCGAGGATCGCGTCGACGGATGCCTCGCTCGAACGCTCGACGTCGGTGTCTTCGATGCGCAGCACGAAGGTGCCCTTCATCTTGCGCGCGAACGCCCACGGGTAGAGCGCGGAGCGGATGTTGCCGAGATGGATGAAGCCGGTCGGGCTCGGAGCGAAGCGGGTGCGGACTTGCGTGGTCATGGGCGTGTGTACTCGATGGCGGAATGCGTTCGCGTGTGTCGGTCGCCGGAGGCGGCTTCCGGCGCAGCAGCACGGGTGCGAGGCGCGAACGATGCGTCGACGATCGGCGTCGCGCTCCGATGCGGCCTGGAATTCGCGCCGGACGACCGATCAAAATGAGACGGAATTATACTCGCCGCCCGCTTTTTACCGGCGGCGGTGCGCCGAGTTGCTTTATGATGTGCGCGCCGTTTTCGGGACGATCCCGCGCCCCAGGCGGCAGAGAAGCGTTTTGACCCGCCATCGCGCGCCGCTGGAGAATTACTTTGAAATCATCGACTTCCCGACTGTCGCGCCGCGCGTTCTCGATCGCGGCCGCGTCCGCCGCGCTCGCCGCGTGCACGACGACCGGCAGTAACATCACCGGCAACGGCAACGCACAAACGGGCGCCACGAATGCGCCGTCGAAGATCGAACCGCCGCGCGCCTTGCGCGTCGGGCTTGCGCTCGGCGGCGGCGCCGCGCGCGGTTTCGCGCATATCGGCGTCATCAAGGCGCTGGAGGCGCGCAACGTGCGCGTGGATCTGCTCGCGGGCACGAGCGCGGGATCGGTGATCGCGGCGCTCTCGGCATCGGGCATGAGCGGCATCGCGATCAACAAGGTCGCGCTCTCGATGGACGAAGCGTCGATCAGCGACTGGGCGATGCCCTTTCGCACGCGCGGCATTCTGCAGGGCGTCGCGCTTCAGAATTTTCTCAACAAGACGCTCGACAACCGGCCGATCGAAAAGATGGCGAAGCCGCTCGGCATCGTCGCGACGGACCTGAGAAACGGCCAGCCGATTCTCTTCCAGCGCGGCAACACCGGCATCGCGGTGCGGGCGTCGTGCAGCGTTCCGTCGATCTTCGAGCCGGTGACGATCGGCGGGCACGAATATGTGGACGGCGGCCTCGTGAGCCCGGTGCCGGCCGCGTTCGCGCACAAGATGGGCGCGGACTTCGTGATCGCGGTCGACATCTCGGCGCGGCCGGAATCGGCGCTCACGCAAAGCTCGTTCGACGTGCTGATGCAGACCTTCACGATCATGGGCCAGACGATCAAGGCCTACGAGCTCGACAAATACGCCGACTTCGTGATCCGCCCGAATCTCGCGGCGATGAGCAGCAGCGACTTCGGCCAGCGCAATGCCGCGATTCTCGCGGGCGAAGAAGCGGTGGCGAAGATCTGGCCGGAGTTGCAGCGCAAGCTGGCGATGAAGGGCGCGACGGCCTGATTCAACCGGCTCGGGAAGAACAAAAAGCCCGCTTCTCTCGAAGCGGGCTTCCTGGAACCGACCGAACCGGCAAGCTTACTGATTGCCGCCGATGGTGGCGCTCACGCGCTGTCGCAGATCGTTGCCGTCCATCGGAAATGCCGTTTCGATGCGGCGCGCGCCGGTGTAGCGCTTTTCCCAGTAGGCGTTTTCCATGTCGTCGACGCGGATCGTGCTGCCCGTCGACGGCGAATGCACGAACTTGTTGTCGCCGATGTAGATGCCCACGTGCGAGAACGAGCGGCGCATCGTGTTGAAGAACACGAGGTCGCCGGGCTTCAGTTCGCTCACGCGAACCTTCTCGCCAACGCGGCTCATTTCCTCGGCGCGGCGCGGCAGCGTCATGCCGAGCGTGTCCTGGAACACGTAGCGCACGAAGCCGCTGCAGTCGAGGCCCGAATCCGGCGTGTCGCCGCCCCAGCGGTAACGCACGCCGATCATGTTGAGCGCGCCGACGACGACGTCGCCCGCCTTGCTCGCCATGCCGGAGAGGAAAGATTTGGTGCCCGAGGACGCGGAGGCGGAATTGCCCGAGTCCGCGACCGGATAGATATCGTTTGCCTTCGAAGACGAAAAAATGCCATTGCTGGCATTTTGACTGGAATTGTTCACTTCGTCGGCGAACGCGCCCGAAGTTGCTGTCATCAGTAGGCCGATCAACATGCCCGCAGCGGCGCGTACGCATGTCTGAGTCAAGGAAATTGGCTGCATCGGTCGGTAGTTTTTGCGAAGAAAGTCTGAAAAATCAGAGGCATATGTAAAGTTTGGACGATACTAGCCAGTAATTATTTGCATGTCAAAAGATATAGAGAAAATCAATCGCTGGTCGCACCTAATTGGTGAGAAGAGTGAAATTCAGGCAGCCAACGAGGCTTTGAGAAGTTTCCGAGTGTAGTCGTGCGACGGCGTCGAAAAAATTTGCTCCACATCACCGCTTTCGACGACGAAACCGTTCTGCATCACCGCCACGCGGTGCGCCATCGCCCCGATCACTTCCAGATCGTGGCTGATGAAAACGTAGCCAAGGTTGTACTTTTTTTGCAGGTCGGCGAGGAGTTTCAGCACCTGCATCTGGATCGATACATCGAGCGCGCTGGTCGGCTCGTCGAGGATCAGGATGCGCGGTTCCAGCACGAGCGCGCGCGCAATCGCGATGCGCTGGCGCTGGCCGCCCGAGAACTCGTGCGGGTACCGCGCAAGCGCCGTGCGGTCCATGCCGACCTCGCGCAGCACCGACACCACTTTCGCGTGGCGCGCGGCCGCGTCGAGTTCCGGACGGTGCAGCGCGAGCCCCTCGCCGACGATCCGCTCGATCGTGTGCCGCGGCGACAGCGAACTGAACGGGTCCTGAAACACCACCTGCATGTTCGAGCGCAGCACGGTCTTGTCGCGTCCGCGATAAGCGGCAAGCGCCCTGCCCTGAAATTCCACCTCGCCATGCGAAACGCGCTGCAGGCCGAGCAGCGCCATCGCGAGCGTGGATTTGCCCGAACCCGACTCGCCAACGATCCCGAGCGTCTCGCCCTGACGCACCGACACCGACACGCCGTTCACCGCCTTGAACGCGCCGCGCCGGAACCAGCCGGCGAAACCGGGCAGCTTCGTCGCGTAGTCGACCGAGACGCCCTTCGCGTCGAGCAGCACGGGCGAGAGCGGCAGCACCGGCAGCACCGCGCGTTGCGGCCGGCTCGCCAGCAGCCGCTGCGTATAGGGATGCTGCGGCGACGTGAAGATTTCCTCGACCGTCCCGCTCTCGACGAGCAGACCTTTTTCCATCACCGCGATGCGCTGCGCGAAGCGACGCACGAGATTCAGGTCGTGGGTGATCAGCAACACGGCCATGCCGCGCTTTTCGGCTTCGTCGCGTTGCAGTTCCAGCAGCAGATCGACGATCTGCGCGCGGATCGTCACGTCGAGCGCGGTGGTCGGCTCGTCGGCGAGCAAGAGCCGCGGCCGGCACGCAAGCGCCATCGCGATCATCACGCGCTGGCGCTGGCCGCCCGACAACTGGTGCGGATAGCTGTCGATACGGCGTTCCGGCTCCGTGATGCCGGTGCGCGCGAGCAGGTCGATCGCGCGCTTTCTGGCCTCGCGCGGCGACGTGCCGTCGTGCAGCCGGATCGTCTCGACGATCTGGTCGCCCACCGTGTAGAGCGGATTGAGCGCCGTCATCGGTTCCTGGAAGATCATCGCGATGTCCGAGCCGCGCAGGCCGCGCATCGCGTGCTCGCTTTTCGTGAGCAGCTCTTCCCCGGCGAAGCGGATCGAGCCGGACAGCTCGGCATCGCGCAGCAGGCGCAGGATCGACAGCGCCGTCACGCTCTTGCCCGAGCCCGATTCGCCGACCAGCGCCACGCGCTCGCCCGCTTCGATCGAGAGGCTCACGTCGTCGACGGCGAGCGTCTCGCCGAAACGCACGCGCAAGCGGTCGATGTGCAGCAGCGGTTCGTTCATCGGCCGCCTCCGGCCTTGACTGCGTCCGCGATCCGCGTGTCGAGCGCGTTGCGCAGCGCGTCGCCCATGAACGTCAGGAGCAAGAGCGTCGCGACCAGCACGCCGAAGGTCGACAGCGAGATCCACCACGCGTCGAGATTCGCCTTGCCTTGCGCGAGCAGTTCGCCGAGCGAAGGCGTTGGCGAGGGAACGCCCAGGCCGAGAAAATCGAGGCTCGTCAACGCGAGAATCGCGCCGCTCATGCGAAACGGCAGGAACGTGATGACGGGCGTCAGGCTATTCGGCAGCACATGGCGCCAGATGATCTGCCAGTTCGAGAGGCCCATCGCGCGCGCGGCGCGCACGTAATCCTGCGTGCGGTTACGCAGGAATTCGGCGCGCACGTAGTCCGAGAGGCCGATCCAGCCGAAGAGCGACAGCAGGATCACGAGCAGCAAGAGACTCGGCTCGAAGATCGACGCGAAGATGATCAGCAAATAAAGCTCGGGCAGCGCGCTCCAGATTTCGATCAGCCGCTGTCCGGTGATGTCGGTCCGGCCGCCGAAGTAGCCCTGCACCGCGCCCGCGAGCACGCCGAGCACCGTGCCGATCGCGGTCAGGACGAGCGCGAACAGCACCGAGACGCGAAAGCCGTACACGAGGCGCGCGAAGACGTCGCGGCCGCGATCGTCGGTGCCGAGCCAGTTCTCGCGCGACGGCGGCGCCGGATTCGAGCCCTTCGAGAAATAGTTGAGCGTGTCGTAGTAGTAGTGATTCGGCGGATAAACCGCGAAATTGCCCGGCGCGCTAAAGCGATCGCGGATGTACGGGTCGAGATAGTCGGCGGGCGTCGGGAAGTCGCCGCCGAAGGTCGTCTCCGCATAGGTCGCAACGAGCGGAAAGTAGAGATGCCCCTGATAGCGCACGACGAGCGGCTTGTCGTTCGACCACAGCGGCCCGGCGAGACTGATCACGAACGCCGCGACGAACACGATGAGACTCCAGTACCCGAGCCGATGCCGCTTGAAGCGCAGCCAGACGCGGCGTCCCGGCTTCATGGAGACATGAGGGCGAAGCGGCTGGCCGTCGGTGGCGGCGGCTCGGCGCGACGATGCGGCTCGGTTCAAGTCAGCGCTCCAGTTGTTCGAATTGAATCCGCGGATCGACCCAGACGTAGCACAGGTCCGAGATGAGCTTGGTCGCAAGCCCGATCAGCGTGAAGAGATACAGCGTGCCGAGCACGACCGGGTAATCGCGCCGCACCACCGACTCGTAGGACAAGAGGCCGAGGCCGTCGAGCGAAAAAAGCGTTTCGATCAGGAGGCTGCCGGTAAAGAACGCGCCGATGAACGCACCCGGAAAACCCACGATCAGCGGCAGGAGCGCATTGCGGAACACGTGCTTCCATAGCACGCGCCGCTCGGACAAGCCCTTCGCCCGCGCGGTCAGCACATATTGCTTGCGGATCTCGTCGAGGAAAGCGTTTTTCGTGAGCATCGTGATGACGGCGAAGCTGCCCACCACCGACGCGATGATCGGCAACGTGATGTGCCACAGATAATCGACGATCTTGCCGGCGAGCGAGAGCGTCGCCCAGTTGTCGGAGGTGAGGTTGCGCAGCGGGAACAGTTGCCAGAAGGTGCCGCCGCCGAACAGCACGAGCAAGAGCACGCCGAGCACGAAGCCCGGAATCGCGAAACCGATCAGCACGACGAGGCTCGTCGCGACATCGAAGTTCGAGCCGTTTCTAACCGCCTTCGCGATGCCGAGCGGCACCGAGATCAGATACGTGATGAAGAACGTCCACACGCCGATGCTGATCGACACCGGCAGCTTCGACACGATCAGCGACCACACGCTTTGATGCCGGAAGTAGCTCTCGCCGAGATCGAAGCGCGCGAACTTGCCGAGCATCGAGACATAGCGTTCGAGCGGCGGTTTGTCGAAGCCGTATAGCGCTTTCAGTTGCGCGACCTGCTGCGCATCGACGCCCGTGTGCGTCCTCATGCCGAACGCGCCGCCCTGCTCGCCGCCGCGCCGAAGATCGTGCACCGCCTGCTCGACGGGACCGCCCGGCACGAACTGGATCACCGCGAACGTGAGCGTGAGCACGCCGAGCAACGTCGGGATCATGAGCAGGATGCGTTTGAGGATGTAGCTCCACATGGGTGGCGATCCGGTTTGGTTAGCGACGCAACTACTTCTGGGCAGGCTTGAACCACCACGTCGACGTGATCCAGTCCTCGGCGGTGTAGTAAAGCGGCAGCGTCGACGGAAAGCCGAGCGTATTGCGATACGCCACGCGGTGCGTCGCCGAATACCAGTGCGGGATCACATAGTAGCCGTGCATCAGCACCCGGTCGAGCGCGTGCGTGGCATCGACGAGTTGCTCGCGCGTCTGCGCCGAGACCACCGCCTGCAATATCTCGTCGACGGCCGGCGACTTCACGCCCGAGAGGTTGTCCGAGCCCTGCTCGTCGGCGGACTTGCTGCTAAAGCGCGAGACCTGCTCCGTGCCGGGGACCTGCACGTCCGGCATGCGCACGCTCGTCATGTCGAAGTCGAACGCGTCGAGCCGCTTCTGGATCAGCGCGTAGTCGACCGTGCGGAAGTTGCACACGATGCCGAGCTTCTGCAGATTGCGCGCGAATGCCGCGGCGACCGGCTCCATCGACGCGCCGCCGCCGGTGTCGTCGAGGATCTCGAACACGAACGGCTCGCCCTTCGCGTTGCGCAGCGCGCCGTCGCGATAGGTCCAGCCCGCGTCCGCCAGCAACTGGCGCGCCTTGATGAGATTCGCGCGCAACGCGTCCGGCGGCGGCGAAGTGCGCGGCTGCTGCACCATCTCGCCGAACACGGACGGATCGAGCTGCGAGCGCAGCGGCGACAGCAGCGCGAGTTCGCCGTCGCTCGGCGTTCCTTTCGCTTGAAGATCGGTATTGACGAAAAAGCTGTCGGTGCGCTTGTACTGGTTGAAGAAAAGCTGCCGGTTGAGCCACTCGAAGTCGAGTGCGAGATCGAGCGCCTGCCGCACGCGCACGTCCTGGAAGATCGGCCGGCGCACGTTCATGAAGAAGCCCTGCATGCCGCTGCCGTTGTGATGCGGGAACTCGCGCTTGATGAGCTCGCCGCTGTCGAAGCGCTTGCCGATGTCGCGCCGCACCCAGTTGCGCGCGACGTTCTCGACGAGCACGTCGTATTCGCCCGCCTTGAACGCTTCGAGCCGCGCGACGCCATCCGAATACAGCTTGTAGTCGATCCGCTCGAAGTTATTCGTGCCGATGCGCACCGGCAACTGCTTGCCCCAGTAGTCGGGATTGCGCTTGTAGGTGATCGTGCGGCCGTTGTCGTAGCGCTCGATCAGATACGGCCCGCTGCCGATCGGCTTCTGGAACGCGATCTGGTCGAAGTCGATGCGCGTGCCGTCCGGTTTCACGCCCCACTTGCGCGAGAACACCGGAATGCCGCCTGCGAGCAGCGGCATTTCGCGCGTGCGCGCTTTGAACTCGAAGCGGATCGTGAGCGGATCGACGACGACCGCGCGCGCGATCTGCCCGAAGTACACCGCATACTGCGGCGCGGCCTTCGGGCTTTTCAGGGTTTCGAACGAGAACTTGACGTCTTCGGCCGTCACCGGGTCGCCGTTCGAGAAGCGCGCCTTCGGATTGATGTGGAACGTGGTCGAGAGACCGTCGTCGGCCACGCGGATGTCGTCGGCCAAAAGACCATAGGCCGTCGACATCTCGTCGAGGCTGCCCGTCGTCAGGCTTTCGAACAGGAAGCCCAAGCCGGGCGCCGGATTGCCGCGCAAGGTGAACGGATTGAATTTGTCGAAGCTCGTCAGGCGGTTCGGGTTGGCAAGCACGAGGGTTCCGCCGCGCGGCGCGTCGGGATTCACGTAGTCGAAGTGCCTGAAGTCCGGCGGATACTTGGGCTCGCCGTATTGCGCGATCGCGTACACGGCGAACGCCGCGTGCGGCAAGGCCATGCCGATCGCCCCGATTAACGCGCTCGCGAAGAGAACACGCGGGATCCGTCGCGACGCGGTCGGGATGCGAGTCGTCATAAGCCCTTTCGAGGAAAAATAAGCATTGGCCGATGGCGCGAACACCGCGTGAGGCTTAGGGCGGGCATCGCAATGTGAGAGAATTCTACCCAAATCAGAGGCGGTTCCGCTCGTGTGTTGCCGCCCGGCCGTGGCGGCGACCGGCTCATGGCAAACACGGCGCACGCGCGACATTGACTACAAAGGAGCTTTCATGGGCTTTCTCGCTGGAAAACGAATTCTGCTGACGGGCTTGCTGTCCAACCGTTCGATCGCTTACGGCATCGCCGAAGCCTGCAAGCGCGAAGGCGCGGAACTGGCGTTCACCTACGTCGGCGAGCGCTTCAAGGACCGCATCACCGAGTTCGCCACCGAATTCGGCAGCGACCTCGTCTTTCCGTGCGACGTCGCCGACGATGCGCAGATCGACGCGCTCTTCGCGTCGCTGAAAGAACGCTGGGACTCGCTCGACGGCATCGTGCACTCCATCGGCTTCGCGCCGCGCGAAGCGATCGCGGGCGACTTTCTCGACGGCATGACGCGCGAGAACTTCCGCATCGCCCACGACATCTCCGCGTACAGCTTCCCCGCGCTCGCAAAGGCCGCGCACTCGATGCTCGCGCCGGATGCGTCGCTTCTCACGCTCTCCTATCTCGGCGCCGAGCGCGCGATCCCGAACTACAACACGATGGGTCTCGCGAAGGCGTCGCTCGAAGCGAGCGTGCGCTATCTCGCCGTATCGCTCGGCGCGAAGGGCGTGCGCGTGAACGGCATTTCGGCCGGTCCGATCAAGACGCTCGCGGCAAGCGGCATCAAGGGCTTCGGCAAGATTCTGGATTTCGTCGAGAACAATGCGCCGCTCAAGCGCAACGTGACGATCGAACAGGTCGGCAACGTGGCGGCGTTCCTGCTGTCGGACCTCGCGGCGGGCGTCAGCGCGGAGATCGTGCACGTCGACAGCGGCTTCAATGCGATCGTCGGCGGGATGGCGGCGGTGGCGGAATAAGCGCGTTCCAGCGCTTCGGCTTTTCCGAGAACCGTCCCCTTAGCGGGGGACGGTTTTTTTTCGGCCCGCGTCAGTGGTGATGCTTGTCGTGACCGTGACCGTTTCCGTGACCATGGTGCTTCTCATGGCCGCGGCCGTGCTGGCGGTACCAGTCGTCGCGATCCCAGTAGCGCCGGCCGTCGTAGTAGCGGTTGCCGTACCAGCCGATCACCACCGGCGGGCGCACGTAGACGGGCGCCGGCTGGTAGATGACAGGCGGTGGAGGCGGCGCATAAACCGGCTGCGGCACGACGTAGACAGGCGTCGGAACGCCGATGTTCACACCGACGTGCACGTCGGCTGCATAGGTGAAACCGCTTGCGCACAACGCGACAAGGCCGAGCGAGAGCGTGAGGGAGTGGCGGATCGTTTTGCTGGTCGTCAATTGCGTACCTCGGCGGGATCGTGTTGAAGTCGACGCGAATATAACGGATAGCTTTCAGTTCAGTATTTCAGCTTTGTAAGTTCTTGCGCGAAGAGCCGTCATGTCTGGAGAAAGCTTACCTTTTGTTACATCGGACGATAGCGCCGCAGCAACGAAAAAAGCCACCCGATTCGCATCGGATGGCTCTTCATGCAACCGTGAATACTTTCCGCCGGCGCGGCGTTCAATGCCAGCCGTTGTGACGCCCGTTGTCGTGATGACCGCCGTGTCCGTGCTCGTAGTGATCCGGATGACGGCGATACCAGTCGTCGCGGTCCCAGTAGCGGCGGCCGTCGTAATAGCGGTCGCCATGCGAGCCGATGACGATGGCCGGCGCCGCGTACACCGGCGGAGGCGGCGCGTAGATGACGGGCGGCGGCGGCGGCGCGTAGACCGGCTGCGGCGCGACATAAACCGGCGCGGGAACCCCGATGTTCACCCCGATATGCACCTGCGCGAATGCCGCCCCCGACACACCCAGACTGCCGACGGCAACGACCCCTGCCAGCAACGAAATCTTTGATACCTTGTTCATGTGAAGCACACCTCGACCGGTTGTTTATTGTGTTGAAGCAATATAGCGGATCGGTCCGGGCGAGTTGTTTCACGCTGGTAACCTCGTATTACCGTCTATCCTCGACCCGCAACCTTACGCCCAGTAAGGCGTTCGCGGGATGCCCGCGTCCTCAGTTGGGCAACTCCTGCCCCTTCGTTTCGGGGGCGAATGGTATCACCGCGAGACCGATCAGGAAGGCGAGCGAGGTGAGCGCGATGGGCACGCCGAGTGTCTTCATGTTGAGCACCATCGCGCCGACGCCGAAGTTCACGATCGCCCCGACGAAGCGCCCGACCGACGTGCAGAACGCAAACGCCGTCGCCCGCACGCGGGTTTCGAACTGTTCCGGCAGCCACAGGCTGAAGAGCGCGAAGTTGCCGCCGAAAAACCCGAGCACCACGAGCAGCGCGATGAACGGCACGAGCCCGTTCGGCAGATAGAACGCCCAGCCGAACGCCAGCGCGATCGACGCAGCCATGCCGACGAAATACACCGCGAGCGTCTTCCTGCGGCCGATGCGCTCGGCCATCGGCGGCAAGGCGAGGCAGCCGACGATCGTGCCGATCGAAAGCAGCCCCGTCGCGATCGACGCGGTGCGCGCTGCTTCCGCACGGCCCATGCCGGCCTTCGTCGCGAGCTGGATGACGGCCGACGGCTCGTAGACCGCGCCGGCCCACAGGCCGATGATCGCGACCGTCAGGAGCGTCGCGGCCACCACCGTGCGCCGCCGGTATTGCGGCGAGAAGATCGTGCGCAGCGGGCTCGCGTGCCTGACGGCGCTCGCCGTCTGGACCGCGCTCGCTTCGGCGCGCTGCCACTTGTCGGTTTCCTTCACGCGCAACAGCACCATGATCGACACGACGACCGGAAACAGCCCGACGAGAAACATCGCGCGCCAGCCGAACGTCGCACCGATCGTGTAGTTGAGCGCCGCGGCGAGGAAGAAGCCGGCGTAATAACCCGTCTGCAGATAGCCCGCGCCCATCTTGCGGCGATCCTCCGGCCAGGCCTCGGCGACGTAGGTGCCCGCGAGCGCCCACTCTCCGCCGATGCCCACGCCCGCGAGGAACCGGTAGATGCCCAGTTCCCAGACCGAATGCGAGGTGGCCGCGAGCCCGGTGAAGATCGCGAACGTGAAGATGGTCGCGGCGAGCACTTTCGTGCGGCCAAAGCGGTCCGCGAGCGGGCCCCAGATGAACGACAGACCCCAGCCGACGAGGAACAGCGCGAAAAGTATCGACCCCGCGAGTCCGATGTTCGCGGGCGTCGCCGCGTAGCCGGAGCGCGGCAGGAGTTCCGTGAGCGCGGGCGCGAGCACGAGCGCGTAGATGAACGAATCCATGCCGTCGAGCGTCCAGCCTGCCCACGCGCCCCAGAAACCCGTGATCTGGGAACGGTTGAGCGGCGTGCGGGCGCGTTGGACGGAAGGTACAGGGCGATCCACCGTAGTCGGCATGACGTGTGTCTCCTGCTTTGCGCTCGGCCGGAGTTAGCGCTAAAGCGGTTGCTCCGGTCCTATACAAGGGAGTTGCGGATGTTTCCCGACGCGCGCTTTCCGTTTCTGATTCTGTGCAACTGGCGTCGTGTCTAGGGAAAGCACCATAAACGCGTCGATACCACTTTATATATAATATTTGAACCTGCATCGACGACAAGTCCGCACTTCTACCTAGCCATGACGACCAAAAAGCCCGATTTCATCGCAGCAAGCGCGTTTCGCGAGGCGCAGTTCGAGCCGCGCCAGAGCACGTCGCGCTTCATTGCCGATGCGTTGCGCGCGGCGATCGTCGAGGGATCGCTGTTGCCGGGCGAGCCGTTGCGGCAGGACGCGATCGCGCGCCAGTTCTCGGTGAGCGCAATTCCCGTGCGCGAGGCCTTCAGGCAGCTCGACAGCGAAGGCTGGGTGATGATCGAGCCGAATCGCGGGGCGTCGGTCAGCTTGCAATCCGCCGACGAGGCGCGCGAGATCTACGAGATCCGCGCGTCGCTGGAAAGCCTCGCGATCGGCATTGCGATCGAGCATCACACGCCCGCGACGCTCGCCACGTGCCGCGCGCTGCTCGAAGCCGCGGCGAACGAACCCGATCCCGCGCTCTACGTCGTGCGTAACGAACAGTTCCACATGAGCCTCTATGCGCCCGCGAACCGCCCTCGCCTGATGGAATTGATCGGCCAGATGCATCGGCGCGGCGAGCGTTATCTGCGCGTGAAGTTCGGGCTGCCAACCTTCAAGGGCCAGTCCGACACCGAGCACGAAGCGATCCTCGAAGCCCTGTGCGCGCGCGACATCGAAGCGGCGCAGCGGCTCGTGGCGCGACATTTGCTGGCAACAGGCGAACTCGTCTATCGTTTCCTGAGCGAAGCGCAGGCGTTCGCGCAATCCACTCACAGGAAGAAGCGGCGCCGCCCGGCTGCGCGCGATGCCGCGACGTCCTCCACCGGCGAAGGCAAGCCATGAACTCGTCCGATCCGAAACCGCGGCAATGGAATACTCGTGCGCAGGAAAAGGCGCGTCGCCTTGCGTCGATCGCGCCGTGGCTCGACGGTGGCGTGCTGAAGTCGGAACGCATCGTCGATGCGCTCGAAGCGCTGATCGCCCCCGGCGATCGCGTGGCGCTCGAAGGCAACAACCAGAAGCAGGCGGACTTCCTCTCGCGCGCGTTCGCGAAAGTCGACCCAGCGCGCGTGCATGACGTGCATTTGCTCTTGTCGAGCATCAGCCGGCCGGAGCATCTCGCGCTCTTCGAAAACGGCATCGCGCACAAGGTCGACTTTTCGTTCGCGGGGCCGCAGAGCCTGCGCGTCGCGCAACTGCTCGAAGACGGAAAGCTCGAGATCGGCGCGATCTATACGTACATCGAACTGTATGCGCGCATGTTCATCGACCTCACGCCGCAGGTGTCGCTCGTGTGCGCGGTGCAGGCGGACCGGCAGGGCAATCTCTACACCGGCGCGAACACCGAAGACACGCCGACCATCGTCGAGGCCACCGCGTTTCGTCACGGCATCGTGCTCGCGCAGGTCAACGAGATCGTCGATGAACTGCCGCGCGTCGATATTCCCGCCTCGTGGGTCGACGTGGTCG
The DNA here is from genome assembly GCF_001544495.1 of Caballeronia telluris. Taxonomy (GTDB): domain Bacteria; phylum Pseudomonadota; class Gammaproteobacteria; order Burkholderiales; family Burkholderiaceae; genus Caballeronia; species Caballeronia telluris. The sequence continues at coordinate 7,605 of NZ_FCNZ02000047.1, read as the reverse complement.
TGAAGGCGGACCGGCCGTTCGCGGTCGAGCCGCTTTTCACGCGCGATCCGCGCCACATCGGCGAGTTGCAGATCCTGATGGCGATGATGACCATTCGCGGCATCTACGAACGCTACGGCGTGACGACGCTCAATCACGGCATCGGCTTCGATACCGCCGCCATCGAACTGCTGCTTCCGACCTACGGCGAATCGCTCGGCCTCAAGGGCAAGATCTGCCGGAACTGGGCGCTCAATCCGCATCCGACCTTGATTCCCGCGATCGAAAGCGGCTGGGTCGAGAGCGTGCATTGCTTCGGCAGCGAAGTCGGCATGGAGAACTACATCGCCGAGCGCTCGGACGTCTTCTTCACCGGCCGCGACGGCAGCCTGCGCTCGAACCGCGTGCTGTGCCAGCTGGCCGGGCAATACGGCGTCGATCTGTTCATCGGCTCGACCTTGCAGATGGACGCGGATGCCAATTCCTCGACCGTCACGCTCGGGCGCCTCGCCGGCTTCGGTGGCGCGCCGAACATGGGCCACGATCCGCGCGGACGCCGCCATTCGAGCGAAGCGTGGTTGAAGCTGATGAAGTCCGATGGACCAAATCCGTCGATCGGACGTGGTCACAAGCTCGTCGTGCAGACGGCCGAGACGTTCAAGAAGGGCGGCGAGCCGACCATCGTCGACGCGCTCGATGCGATCGCCGTCGGCGAGAAGAGCGGCATGCCGATCGCGCCCGTGATGATCTACGGCGACGACGTGAGCCACGTCGTGACCGAGGAAGGCATCGCGTATCTGCATGCGGCCGAGGGCGTCGAGGAACGGCGCGCGGCGCTTGCGGCGGTCGCGGGCGTCACGCCGATCGGCATGCGTGCCGATCCCGCGAAGACCGCCGAACTGCGCCGGCGCGGCATCGTCGCGTTCCCCGAGGATCTCGGCGTGCGGCGCGGCGAAGCGAAGCGGTCCTTGCTCGCCGCGCGCAGCATCGACGATCTCGTCGCGTGGTCGGGCGGCCTCTACGCGCCGCCCGCGAAGTTCAGAAGCTGGTGAACGCGATGGCGGCCGCCCTTCCCCTTTTAAAATTCGATGCCCCCGCCGATGCGGCGCTCATCGCCGATTACGCCGTCGATGCCCTGATCGACGAAGCGTTTCTCACACCGAAGCCCGCGCTCGTCGACCGGCGCGGCAGCGGCGCCCATCGCGACCTCGATCTCGACACCATGCTGCGTTCGGCGCGCGCCTTGCGTCCCACTTTCGCAGCGATCGCGCGCGCGGCGACGGGCGAAGCACCGTCGCAGGCATTGCGCGAACGGCTCGCGCGCCTCGGCCGCGAAGGCGAACACGCGATGATGACGGCTACCGGCGGCAGCAACGCGCATCGCGGCGCGATCTGGATCGTCGGCTTGCTGTGCGCCGGCGCCGCGATGAACGCACCGGACGATGGCGACGCCATCTGCGCGTCGGCGGCCGCCATCGCGTGCTTTCCCGACCGCTTCGCGCCGCGCGCCGCAGCGTCGAGCCACGGCGCGCGCGTCGTGCAGCGATACGGCGTCGCGGGCGCGCGGGGCGAAGCGCGCGAAGGCTTTCCGCATGTTTCGCGCGTCGGCCTGCCCGCGCTCCTGAATGCGCGCGCCAGACAGTTGAACGAAGACGATGCCCGTCTCGAAGCCCTGATTGCGATCGTCGCATCGCTCGACGACACCTGCCTTTTGCATCGCGGCGGACTCGACGCACTGCGCGCCGCCCAGCACGGTGCGCGCCGTGTCATTGAAGCGGGCGGCGTCGGGCGTGCAGCCGGTCGCGCCGCGCTCGCGCAACTCGATCGCACACTCTTCGCGCTGAACGCATCGCCCGGCGGCGCCGCGGACCTGCTCGCCGCGACGCTCTTTATCGACCGCCTGCAGCGCCTCAACTGACAAGGAACGAACCATGGAAAGCATGCGTTACGAGTATCCCGCGACGCGGCCCGTGAAGCGGCGCGCGCACGTCGGCGTGGTCGGCTCGGGCGATCTCGAAGTGCTGCTGTCGCCTTCCGGCGCGCCGCACGCGGAGGTGATCATCCGCACGAGCGTCGATGGGTACGGACACGTCTGGAAGAGCGTCCTCGACCGCTTTTTCACGCGCTACGACGGCGCCGCGAAAATCGAACTCAACGACTTCGGCGCGACGCCAGGCGTCGTGATGCTGCGGCTCGCGGAAGCCGTCGAAGCGAGCGAGGACGACGCGCCATGAACGCTCACGACACCTTCATCGCGCGGCACAGCTTCATCGAACTGACGGCGCGCGAGCGCGCAACCGCGCTCCTCGACCGTGGCACTTTCCGCGAACTGCTCGGGCCGTTCGACCGGCTCGAATCGCCGTGGCTTGCGATGCAGAACGTCGTCTGCCAGTCCGACGACGGCGTGGTCATCGCGCGCGGCACGCTCGGCGGCGAGCCGGCCGTCGTGGCCGCGATCGAACCGGCGTTCCAGGGCGGCAGCATCGGCGAAGTCTCGGGCACGAAGATCGCCGCCGCGCTCGAACTCGCCGCGCGCGAGTTCGAGCAGGGCCGCGCGATCCGTCCGGTGGTCCTGTTCGAAACCGGCGGCGTGCGTTTGCAGGAGGCCAACCTCGGGCTTGCGGTCATCGCGGAAATCCAGGCGGCGATCGTCGCGTTGCGGCGATATGTGCCGGTCGTCGGCGTGATCGGCGGGATGGTCGGCTGCTTCGGCGGGATGTCGCTCGCGGCCGCGCTCTGCACCGCGCTCGTGATGACGCGGCAGGCGCGGCTCGGCATGAACGGCCCCGAAGTGATCGAGCAGGAAGCGGGCATCGAGGAACTGGACGCGTCCGACCGCAAGCTGATCTGGTCGATGATCGGCGGCGAGGAGCGCGTCGCGGTCGGGCTTGCCGATACGCTCGTCGAAGACGACAGCGGCGAAGTGCGCGCGGCGGTCATCGCTGCGTTTGAACGCGGCGTGCCGGCGCGGCATCGCAGCGAGGAGGTGGAGCGGCAACTCGAACGGCTCGCGCGCGTGGACCCGGACGCCATCGATCCCGACACGCTGCGCACGCTCTGGCAAGGAGATTCACGATGACCGAAGCCGTTTCCAACTCACGCGGACAGCGCTGGTTCGACGCGCTGACATCGCACGGCGGCGCGCAGCAAAATGGCCCGGTCCGCGCCGCCGATGCCCCGCTCGGCGATGAGACCGCGCGTTTCATCGCGGTCGTGCCCGATCCGCACAACCGCTTTCCCCGCGCGCGGGATAACGTCGTCGGGCTCGAACAGGGGTGGCTGCTCGCGCGCACGGTGCGCGAAGCGCTCGATGCCGATCGAGATGCCGACGGCAACGCTGCCAAGCGCCCGCTCGTCGCCATCGTGGACGTGAAGAGTCAGGCTTACGGCCGCCGCGAGGAACTGCTGGGCGTGCATCTGGCGTGCGCCGCGGCCGTCGATGCCTACGCCCAGGCGCGGCTCGCGGGTCATCCGGTGGTCGCGCTGATCGTCGGACCGGCGATGTCGGGCGCGTACCTCGCGCACGGCTATCAGGCGAACCGCATCGTCGCGCTCGATGCGCCCGGCATCGCCGTCCACGCAATGGGGCGCGAAGCCGCCGCGCGGGTGACGCGGCGCAGCGTCGAAGGGCTCGATGCGCTCGGCGATACGGTGCTGCCGATGTCGTACAAGATGAGCGCGTATGCGAAGCTCCGGCTGCTGCACGACCTGATCGAAGGCATCGATGCCGACGCGCCCGCCGATGCCGATATCGAACGCGTGCGCGCCTCGCTGATCGACGCGGTGAAGGATGCGCGGCGAGGTCCGCCGGATCTGTCGAACCGTCTAGCTTCTGCCGAGGCGAAACGCACGCGCGCGGCATCGATCGAAGCGCGCAGGCGGATGGCCGAACAATGGGACGCATCGTGACCACGAACGTGCGACCGCACGACTTGCTGCGCCTCGCGCCCGACGCGCCCGCCTTCGCCGACGCGCCCGCGTGGGTGACCGATGCGCTGGCGCGGGCGCCGTGGGTCGTCGTGCGCCGCGCGCCGCGTCTCGCCGATGCGATTCCCATCGGCGTGCGCGGCGCGACGCGCAGCGAGCGCTTCGGGACGTGGCTTCATCCGCGCGATGTCGGACGCGTCGTCGCGCCCGAGGATCTTTGCGCGGCTGTGTCCGGCGAATCGACGCTGCCCGCCTTCGCGCTCCTTCGCGCGGTGGCGCCCCTGCTCGACGCTACCGGTTGCCAGTGGGGCCCGACAGGCAGCATGGGCTTCGAACTCGCGAGCGGCATCACGACCGTCACGCCCGCGAGCGATCTCGATCTCGTGATGCGCGCGCCCGAACCGCTTGCTCGCGAGCACGCCGCCGCGTTGTTCGATGCGCTTTCGAACGCGGCCCGCGACGCCGCCACACGCATCGACGTGCAGATCGACACGGGCGATGCAGCGTTCTCGCTCGGCGAATTCGCGCGCTCGACTGCGCGCGTGATGCTGAAAAGCGCCGCCGGCCCGAACCTCGTCGCCGATCCGTGGCGCGCGGAGCCGCTCGCATGATCGCGTTCCTGTTTCCCGGTCAGGGCGCGCAGGTTCCCGGATTCCTGCATGCGCTCGGCGGCCCCGATCCGCATCCGCACATCGCGGCCACGGTGTCCGAAGCGTCCGACGTCCTCAAGCTGAACGTGCTCGATCTGGACAGCGCGGATGCGTTGCGTTCGACCGTCGCGGTTCAGATCGCGCTCGTCGTCGCGGGCGTGGCGGCGATGCGCGCGCTGCGGGCCGTTGGCGTCGAACCCGAGGCGGCCGCGGGTTTGTCCGTGGGCGCGTATGGCGCGGCGGTCGCGAGCGGCGCCATCGCGTTCGACGATGCGCTGCGGCTCGTGCAGCTTCGCGCGCAACTGATGGAGAACGCGTATCCGACGGGCTACGGCATGCTCGCCGTGGTCGGACTGAACGAACGCGAAATCGGCGCGACTATCGCGCAAAGCGGCGTCGACGATGTCTATGTCGGCAACCTGAACGCGCCGCGTCAGATCGTGCTCGCCGGCAGCGACGCGGGACTCGAACGCGTGCGGCAGTGCGTGCTCGAACGCGGCGCGCGCCGTGCCGAGCGGCTCGCGGTGAGCGTGCCGTCGCACTGCGAACTGCTCGACGACGCCGCCCGCCTGCTGACCGATGCCGCGCGCGAGGTCCGGTTCGATGCGCCGCGCATTCCGTACATCGGCAATCGGGGCGCACGCGTGCTGCGCACCGCCGACGCAATACGCGACGATCTCGCGACCAATCTGCGCCACCCGGTGCGATGGCACGATGCGTCCATCGTGCTCGGCGAGCTTGGCGCCCGCGTGTTCGTCGAGATGCCGCCGGGACGCACCCTCACCCAGCTCGCCGACGAAGCCTTGCCCGACGTCGCGACGGTTGCCGTCGAGCAATCGACGATCGGCTCCGCTGCAGCGCGCGTGCGCGCGGCGATCGCACGCAGTGGCGGTTGAAGCTGATTCCATCCTCGATTTTCCTGTGTTGCGACGGCCGCCGGGTATGCGCGCGTCCGCTCGCTTGCTAACATCCTCCTTACGACAACCGTCGCGCGCCTGTCCGCCGACTCGACGGCGTAAGCAATTAGGAAACATCGGGTAGCGCTGCCCTTTCCTTCTGACGACCATCGCGCACAGGCGGCGCATGCCGTTGTCGAGGTTCTTCTACACAGGAAAGCAATCAATGAAACTCCACCGTTTTTTCATCGCCGCTTCATTCTGCGCGACGCTCGCCGGCTGTGCGGGCATGGATCCGAACGCGCTCGTGCAATCGGGCACGCTCGCGACGCAGGCCGCGATGCTCAGCGACGCCGACGTGCGCACCCTCTCCGACAAATCCTGCACGCAACTCGACAATGAGAACACCATCGCGCCGGCCAATAGCGCGTACACGAAACGCCTGAACAAGATCGCCGCGCAACTCGGCAACAACATCAACGGCGTGCCGGTCAACTACAAGGTGTACATGACGAAGGACGTCAACGCGTGGGCGATGGGCAACGGCTGCGTGCGCGTCTATAGCGGCCTGATGGACCTGATGAACGACGACGAAGTGCGCGGTGTCGTTGGACACGAGATGGGCCACGTCGCACTGGGACACACGAAGAAGGCGATGCAAGTGGCCTACGCGGCGTCGGCGGTGCGCTCGGTGGCGTCGTCGGCGACGGGCGTGGTCGCAAGCCTGTCGTCGTCGCAACTGGGCGATCTCTCCGAGAAGTTCGTCAACGCGCAGTTCTCGCAGTCGCAGGAAAGCGCCGCCGACGATTATTCGTTCGATATGCAGAAGAAGAAGGGACTCGATCCTTCGGGGCTCGTGGCGGCGTTCAACAAGCTCGCGAAGGTCGATGGCGGGAAGTCGAGCATGTTGAGTTCCCATCCGGCTTCGCCCGCGCGGGCGAAGCATATTCAGGACCGGATTGCGTCGGGGAAGTGATGGTTATGTAGCATCGGTACGGCCTCGGATGTTGAGGCCGTTCAGGCGAACGACGAGAATCGGCTGTCGTTCGAGCGCCTGAAAACAAAAACCCCGCAGAGCCTAGGCTTTGCGGGGTTTTCTCTGCCATTGCTGGCGAAGACGGGGACCGTCTGGATACGTTCCAGCGACTTCCGATTACCTCGGCCTCGGCACGTACCCGTAGATCATATCCCTGCTGCCAGAGTGGTCCCGCTTGAACGCATACGGCCGGAGACGAAACAGCCGTACCGCGCGTGGTGAACTTCCACGCTCGTTCGTTCAGCGCTTCAGCCTGGCTCAACAGTTGCTGCCCGCCTCGACGCAGATATCTCCGACTGAGCAAATGCAGAGGGATGACTTCCGATGTTGGCCAGAGAGAAAATGAGGGCAAAGATGCAATCAAACACCTTCATTAAGATTTCCTGATACTTTTTTCTGGATCAGTACTTCATCGGTGCTCTGTATCGATTTCCAGGCTGCGCTCCAACACCAACAGCCTCACTGGGTCGGTTTTCTTCCATCGTGCTTTGGCCACCAGCACGGACCACTCGGCGCTTTCGGCGTTGCGATAGAACGCCGCCACGCCCACGTAGTTCGCCGCCTCGTCCATCGGTTCGGACACCTCCAGCGTCTGCCCCGGCCCGAGCGTCATGTCCCGGCTCGAGAGCGTCGCCGCTTTCAGAGCGTCGTTGCCCGCAAGCACTTGCTCATAGGTGGTCGTCGCAAAGGGCTTGTTGTCCTTCAGTTGGTAAATACGCAGCACGACTGGCAGCGACACGCCGCGCGCGTCCTGGTTGAGCGCACCGCGCGCCGTCACGACGAGGTTCATTTGTTTGACCTTCGTCTCGAAAATCGCTTTCGTGGTGCTCACGGTGCCGTCCTTGACGGACTGCCACGTGCCGCACGCTGAAACGGCCAGCGCGAGGCTCACGCCGAGCGCACCCCGCATGATTCTGCTCATCAGAACGGCGCTCCCGTGAAATCGGTACGCGGATAGGCCGTCTCGTGGCCATCGATGGTCAGTACCAGTTGCATCGAACATTGCAGGCTCGCGTAGCGTCCCAGGAAGTAGTTCAGCAGTATGCGGTCCTTCAGGGACGCCCTAGCAATGGACGAGTGATTCTCTGATGCTACCTGTCCACGTGGACAGCTGGGA
>NZ_FCNZ02000046.1 GCF_001544495.1 Caballeronia telluris | reverse complement strand
GGGCCGAATATAAGGATGCAACCGATCTAACCGCTGGAACGCAAGCTCTCCTTGGCAAACGGGTGGTGCCCATATAAGGTCCGACTATCTAGGGGGGACATGGTATGGTTCGCTCTCGCATCAACGTTTGCATTGGCAGAGAGCAGGCATGGGCGTCGCACAGCGTCAATTCTCGACGACGAGCGCTTGGAATGAATAGAGTCAGATGGATCACCTGCGGAGGCTGTCGCAGCTTCCGCAAGCACACAGAACCGCTTACTACGTGCCTTCTGCGCTCATCACACGCCGTTTGGCCGCGACGAACGCTGCCAGACAGCGATCGCGCCACGCCCGGCGCGCGGGCAGCGCGCCGGCGGTGGTGACGGTGCGGCGCTGGCTTTCGACCTCCTTCACGAGCGCCGGGCCCCATTCGCGCGGATCAGCCTGTTCTTTGGCGAGGCCGTAGTACATCGGACCGAGATTGCGGCAATACTCGGCGACGCCCGATGCCGCGTTCAGGTCGATGGTTTCAAACGGCCCCATGAAGAACCAGCGCAGACCTAGGCCGTCGGCGACCGCTTTGTCGACGTCCGCGGCGCTGCACAAACCGTCTTCAACGAGCCGGAACGCTTCGCCGAGCAGCGCACTTTGTAGGCGATTGACCACAAAGCCGTTGATCTCGCGGGACAGGCGGATCGGCGACTGGCCAATCTTTTCCATCAACGCGGCCGCTTCATCGACGATTTCGGGGCGCGTCCATGGCGCCGGCACGAGCTCGACAAGCGGAATCAGGTGCGGCGGGTTGATCGGATGGACGACGAGGCAGCGTGCGCGATTGGCGAGTTCCTCGGTGAACGACGACGCCGGCAGGCCCGAAGTCGAACTCGCGAGCACCACGTGCGGCGCAGCGAGACTGTCGAGCTTGCGATACAACTCACGCTTGATCTCGACGCGCTCGGGCGCGCTTTCCTGCACGTAATCGACGCCGTCGAGCGCGTCTTCGAGCGTCGCACAGCCGGTCAGACGCGCGGTGATCGCATCGACGGATTCGCCGTTGCCGAGGCCTTGCTGGTCGAGCGCTTTGGCGCCGCTCTTCACGAAGGCGAGCGTCTGTTCGACCGCTGCGGGGATTGCGTCCCACACCGTGACCTGGAGCCCTGCGCGCGCAAAAACTAGCGCCCAGGACGATCCGACCACGCCACACCCAACGATTGCAACTCGTGTCATGAAAACTCCAGTGAATGCGGCTTGATGTCTCTGCGGGGTGCCTGCCGCCGGAGGCGGCAGCGCACCTGCGACCGCAGGTTGAATAGTTGAAATTGCGAGAGAGAGCGCCGGTCGCATCGATCGGGCGGACCGGCGTACGAAACCAACTCCGTTTGCTTGCGGCGCTTACTTGCCGGCGAAGTCGATGTGCTTGACGAACACGGTCTTGCCGTCGTCGTTGCGCACGACGTTGTAGCCATGCAAACCGTCGCCGTTGCTGTCGAACGTGTAGGTGCCTTCGACGCCCTTGTAGTCCTTGATCGCGTGCAGCGCCTTGGAGATGTCGTCAGGCTTCGTGCTCTTCGCGTTGCCGATCGCAAGCGCGAGCAGCTTCATTGAGTCGTAGGCCCACGCCGAGTAGAAGTCCGGATCGACCTTGTACGCGGCCTTGTACTTGTCCGCATACGCCTGCGCTTCCGGACTTGCCCCGGGCGAAAAATCGGCGATCGAGTACGAACCGTGCAGCGCGTTGCCGGCCAGCTTCATTGCGGTATCGGTCGACACCGACGGCGAGCCAATTATCGTCGCCTTCACACCGAGCTGACGCAGCTGCTTCGCGAAGATCGCGACGTCTGTGGAGCTGGCGATGTAGGTCGAGACGATGTCGACGTCGGAATTCTTGATGGCAAGAACAATCGGCGTGAAATCTTGCGAGTTGCTGGTAAAGCCCTGCGTCATCACCGGCGTCACGCCTGCAGTTTTCAGCGCGTCGGTCAGCGCGTTCTTGCCGCCGTTGCCGAACGCGTCGGTCGAATGGATGATCGCCCACTTCTTGAGCTTTAGCGTATTGACGCCGTAGTCGGCAATCACGCGAGCCGAGTAGCTGTCGTTAGGACGCGCGCGGAAGATCCAAGGATTGTTGACGTGGGTAAGGCTCGTGTCGGTACCGCCGACGAGGATCGGCAGTTTGGCGCGCATCACGGTCGGCGAGATCGCCTGAATCTGCGTGCTGCGCACCGTGGCGATCAGTGCGGCGACGTCGCCGCTGCTGGTCAGCTTTGAGATGGCGAGAACCGAACCCGGATTCGTGCTCTGGTTGTCTTCGTTGCGCAGTTCGAGCTGCTTGCCGAGCACGCCGCCCGCCTTGTTGGTCTCTTCGAGCGCGAGTTTAGCGCCGTTCGCCTGATAGATGCCGGCTTCCGAACTCGGGCCCGTGCTCTCGGTCATCATGCCGACCTTGATGGTGTCGGCCGCGTGGGCAAAGGACGCCGACAGACCCGCCACCAGCGCGGCCGCGCTGAGCGGTTTGAGGATCCAGCACAAACGGTTTTCCATTATTTTTCAGTCTCCGTGTTTCGAAGCACTCCGGCAGAGCGCTGCGGTGGTCGTCGCGCGAGTAACGCGGCGAAAGATTTGGCGTCAGGCGGTCGCCTTGTGTGCGCCGCCGCCGAGATAGGCCGCGCGCACTTCGTCGTTGTTCAGCAGCTTGTCGGGCGTGCCTTCGACGATCACCCGGCCTGTTGACAGCACGTACCCGCGATCGGCGACCGACAGCGCCATGTTGGCGTTCTGCTCGACCAGCAGCACGGTGGTGCCGGATTCGCGGATCGTGCGAATCGTCGCGAACAGTTGCTGCACGATAATCGGCGCGAGGCCGAGCGACGGCTCGTCCAGCAGCAGCAGCTTTGGCTTCGACATCAAACCGCGCGCGAACGCCAGCATTTGCTGCTGGCCGCCTGACAGGCTCCAGCCGAGCGCGCCGGACAGGCGACGCAGATCGGGAAAAATCGTGTACATCTCTTCGACTTCGCTTCTAAGCTTGCGCGTGCCGACATGACCGCGCGACGACGCGCCGATCATGATGTTTTCCTCGACCGTCAGCCCCGGAAACACGCGCCGTCCTTCGGGCACGTGCGCGATGCCGAGCTTGACGATCTTCTCGGCGGCGACCTTCTCGAGCGACTGGCCCTCGAAGCGGATCTCGCCTTGCGTCGGCTCGACCAGCCGCGAAATTGTGCGCAGCGTGGTACTTTTTCCTGCGCCATTGGCGCCGAGCAGCGTGACGATCTCTCCGCGCTCGATGGTCAGCGAGAGATCGGAGAGCGCCTGTACGTGGCCGTAGCGGCTGCTGATGTGGTTGATTTCAAGCAGCGGCATGGCTGGGCTCTCCGAGGTAAGCAGCGACGACGTCGGGATGGCGCATGACGTAGGCGGGCTCGCCTTCGGCAATGCGCTTGCCGAAGTTAAGAACGGTGATCGTGTCGGACACCTGTTCGATCAGCGCGATGTCGTGTTCGATCAGGAAGATCGTCAGGCCATGGCCTTTCATGCGGTTGAGCAGGTCGCCGAGGCTTCTCTTCTCGGTCGAATTCAGACCAGCCGCGGGTTCGTCAAGCAGCAGGAAACGTGGACGTCCGGCCAGCGCGCGCGCGATCTCGACGAGCCGCTGATGGCCGTATGGCAGGTTCTTCACGATCGCGTGCGCCTGCTCGGCCATGCCGACGAACTTGATCGCGGAGAGCGCGCGTTCCTGCAACTCGGCGCGGTCCGCCCCGTTCGCGCAGTTCGGCCGTTGCGCGCCGACCATCACATTTTCCAGCACCGACATCGACGCAAACAGGCGGATGTTCTGGAACGTGCGGCCGAGGCCGAGGCCCGCGCGCTCGTGCGGCGACATCTGCGTGATGTCGCGGCCTTCGAACACAATGCTGCCGCTGCTCGGCTTGTAGATGCCGTTGAGCACGTTCAGCGTGGTCGTCTTGCCTGAGCCGTTCGGCCCGATCAGCGTATGCACGATGCCGCGTTCCACCTCGATCGACACGCCGTCGACCGCCCTCACGCCGCCGAAGTGCTTGCGGATGTCGGTCACTCTTAGGATCGGGCCGCCGTCGTGCTGCGCGACGTCGAAGTCGAGCGGCGGGATCGACGCGACGTCGACCGCGGGGCTGCGCGTGAAGCGATCAAAACGGCCGCGCACGAAGCCCCACATGCCGACCGGAAGGAACACCATGATTAGGATCACGGCGAGACCGTAGACGGCGAGATAGATATCCTTTAAAAATCGCAGCCATTCCGGCAGCACGATCAGCAGACTCGTGCCGAACAGCGCGCCGAACGCCGATTCCGCACCGCCCAGGAGCGTCATCGTCAGGAATTCAATCGAGCGAGCGAAGCTGAAGTTGTCCGGACTGATGTACGCAAAGCCCGCCGCGTACAGCGCGCCGCCAACGCCCGCGAGCGCAGCGCTGAGCGTGAAGGCGATAACTTTTGTGCGCAACGTGTCTACGCCGATTACTTCGGCGGCCAGTTGGTTCTCGCGCACAGCACGCATCGCGCGGCCCGTGCGCGTCTGCGGCAGCCACCAGACGAACGCGATCGCCGCATACAGGAACACAAGGCACAGGAGCAGATAAAAACGGTCGTCGCTAAACTCGAAGCCGAACAGCGACGGCCGCATGATGCCGGCCACGCCGTCCGGACCCCGTGTGACGTCGGCCCAGTTGGTCAGCACGAGATCGAAAATCTGCTGGAAGCTGATCGTGATCATCGCCAGATAGTGGCCGCCAAGGCGCAACGTCGTCAGACCGAGCACGAAACCGGCTATCGTCGCGATGCCGACGCCGAGCAGCAGTGTGATCCAGAAGTTCAGGCCGAGCACGACGGTGCCGAGGCCCACCGCATACGCGCCCAAGCCAAAAAACGTGGCCTGCGCAAGATTGATCTGGCCGGTGTAGCCGAGCACCACCGTCATGCCGAGCACGGCGATCGCGTACGTCGCAGTTTGCATCGAGATGTTTAGCACGTATGGCGTCAGCGTCAGCACGAACGGCAGCAGCGCTACGACAATCGCGATCAGTGCGATCACGATATAGCGTGCGATTGGGCGTTTCTGCGCGGCAGCTTGAGAGGAAGCGGTGACGTGGCTCATGCTTTCTCCGAGATTTTTTCGCCGAAAATGCCTTGCGGGCGCAGCAGCAGGAACAGGAACAGGAGCAGGAACGCAAACGCGTCCTTGTAGGCGACCGACACATACTGCGCCCCGAAGCTTTCGACCACGCCGAGCAGCAGGCCGCCGATGATCGCGCCGGTGATGTCGCCGAAGCCGCCGATAATGGTCGCGGCGAACGCCTTCAACGCGATAATCGATCCCATGCCGATTGAGACGAACAGGATCGGCGAGACGAGCGCGCCTGCCAAGCCGCCGAGCACCGCGCTATAGAAGAACGTGAAGGCGATCATCAGCGTGACCGGAATGCCGACGAGCCGCGCCATGTCCTTGTCCTGCGAGGTCGCCTGCAGCTTCTTGCCGAGCAGCGTCCGTTCGAACAGGAAGTACTGGAAGGTCACCGCGATCGCCGTGAAACCAAGGATCGACAAATATTGTGTGTCCATGAACACGCCGCCGATTTCTAATCCGGGCTTGTCGAACAGCCGGTTGATTGCGCGCGGCTGCGGGCCGAACACATAGAGCGCGGCGTTCTGCATGAAGATCGACGCACCGAGCGTGCTGATGATGACCGGCAGGTAGGACCGGTTGCGCAGCGGGTAATACACGCCGGCCGCGAAAATCACTCCGAAGACGCCGAGCACGAACAGCGTGAGCACGAAGCACAACCAGTAGGGCAAGCCTGAGCCGAGGAAAGCGACGATCGCAAAGCCGCCGAGCATCGCGAAATCGCCTTGCGCGAAGTTGACCACGTTGGTGGACCGGACGATCAGCACGAAGCCCAAAGCGACGAGCGCGTAGATCGATCCTAGGGCCAGTCCCGCAAAAAGCACTTGGACGTTGTTGACCACGAAGCTCATGGCACGATATCTCCTCAGACGGCGACCATCGCGCCCGCAATATGCGGCATGAGTTGCGATTCGACGACCCCGTCATATTTGTATAAAATCTGTTCGTGGATGGTATTTATCTGTATCAATTCTGTCAACTCAAAACCTTCCATTAGATTAAGGTCATGACCGATCCCGAGGACACCGTTTTATGAACCGACGGACCGCTACGGCAACCCCGGCGGATGTGCCGGTTCGAGCCGAGGAACTGGCATTCGGAACACTGGCCGAACGGATTGCGGTGAAACTGCGCACCATGATCTGCAACGACCGGCTGGCGGCGGGCACGCGGCTGCCGTCGGAGCACGCGATGGCGCTGCATTTCGGCGTGAGCCGCTCGGTCATGCGCGAGGCGATCGCCTTGCTCAAAGCGGACGGTCTACTGACGACGAGAAAAGGTAGTGGCGCTTTCGTCAGCGAGGACTGCCCATCCGGCGCGAGCACGATGGACCCGCTCACCGAGCACTCAGTGCAATCGCTACTAAATCTGACCGAAGTGCGGCGCGGGCTCGAAGCGGAGATCGCGTCCCTCGCCGCGATCCGACGTTCGCCCGGACAACTCGCCGATATCGAGCTCGGGCTACGCCAGGTCGCGCAGGCGATGGCGAAGGGCGGCGATGGCGTTGAAGAGGACGTGCAGTTTCACCTCCGAATCGCTGAGGCGACCGGCAATCCGTACTGGGTTCGCTTCATGGAAATGTTCGCGCAGCAGATCCGCCTCGCGGTGAAGGTCACGCGCGCGAACGAGGCGCGCCGGATGGATTTCGCCGCGCAGGTGCGCGAGGAGCACGAGCGCATCGTCGACGCGATCGCGGCGGGCGATCCTGAACGCGCGCGCGCGGCGGCCGGCAATCACATGGTCTGCGTGTCGCAGCGTGTGCAACTTGCCGATCGCGAATTCTGGACCGGCAGCGGCGGCGAACTGGCGCGCGATCTCGCAAAAAATTTCGGCGGCTGATTCGTCGTGGCCTCCAGCGACGGCGGCCCTCGGCAGCGATCGCGTCGAGCGGAACTTCGATGCGTCGATCACAGTCTTGCGGCAGGTCATCGCGCGTTCGCGCTGCATCGTCAAACCTGCGATGGCCCACACTTATTGGACGGGTTGTGCGGCGGCGGATCCCGTCCATGTTCGGCGTCGATCCGCGACCGACGCTCTGGCATTCCGGTGGCGGCACGCGTCGGGATGCCGTGGGCGCCGCGACTGATGCCTAGCCGCCCGCCATGTGTCAATTGATCTGCTGTTGATAAAACCGGTGTGCTAGACCTGTCGAGCGCGTCAGCGCCGAACCGCGCTGCTACATAGTCCGACGACCGAGTGACGCAAACCTTTTCCGCAGCGGTCGTGGTCCGCTACCAGGCGTCAGCGGCGCCTTTGGGGTCGGATACTGCCGACCGTGTCGGACGGAAGCCGGCCACCAAGCGTCATTCGCTCGTGCCGTCACTCGGAAGTTCAAACGTCGGCTCCTCCCCAGCAAGCAGCCATTCGGCTTACTTACCACGAATCCATAGTGAAAACATGGCGAAGATTGATTGCGGTTTACGGGGCCAGCGGCGGCTTCATGTTCTTTCGTAATGCGACACCCGGAAGTGGCATCCTTGGTTGTTTCTTTTGGACTGAATCACCTACGATACTTGAAATGAGCGCATCACGAGTTGGCGTTCCAAGCTCGGGAGGTCGACTGTGCCAAGAATTGATGACGTGAGCTTTGGGAAGCTAGCGAAAGTAGTCGTTCCCAACGGAGTTCCACGACGATCGTTCGACGAGCGTGATGAGTCCGCCCTCACGCTCCTCGACCAACCAAACGGGGTCGCGATAGTAGAAACGTTACTCTCGGAGCAGTCTTAAGCCAATTGAGGAGGAGGTTTTATGGACACGAAAATCTCGCTGGTGCAGGCAATACGCGAGTTACGACTGCAACTAGAGCAAGCGGCAAAAGAAAAAAGTCAACTCGCGATTTATCAAATGCGATCTCCAGGCCACAAAGTTCGCATGCTGGGCCGGACGGCACGTTATACCGCATTAAAATTTCACGACATGTCCACAACAGATACCATCGCACACGCCGCGGCAACGTGACCAGCGGCTTCTGCGGGCCTCGGTTCCAGCTCCGAAATGTACGTTAGGTTCGAGTAGCGCCGCTACTTTATCAACCTCCCTCCGTGTCCTTGACGAAGACTCGGGAACGAGTCCCGCAAGGTAATGGTCACCATGAAATTTACGAACGTTTTTAACAAAGTGCTCGAACAGAATCGGATCGCCTGCGAAACAGAGGCCATCCCCGCCGACTGCGGTGCCAGTCCCGGCGCCGCGCCCGGGCTGCATCTGGGTCATACCGGTAATTGTAGGCCTGCTTGTGTTCGCAACCTGCGGTGGTGGTCGAAGCATCGCATATTTCTTTATCGCCTTGCTACTGTGGCTCGGGAAGAGCTTGCCCCGGAATTTTCGCAAATCCCTGGAGTTCGCAGTTGATGCTGGCCTGCTTTTGCGCGTCGGGAGCGGATATATGTTCATACATAAACTCCAGTTGGACTACTTTGCCAGTAGGGAAGCAGTGGCGAGCCGGAGGTCGGATCGGAAGAAGGTGCGCTCAGCAAGTATAAAATGAGCAAACAACGAAACCACGCGCGTTAAAGGAAATTGTTAGAGCGCTTTCTTGAAGGTGAAGTACTCGCCCAACCGTCCGGCTGTTTTACTTGGGTTAATCGGCGATATGTTCGCATCGGGGATTACCGAGTTGAGCCTTGACGTAGTTGTCGACGCGTTGAACTAGGGGTTTCGCGAGTCGGCATGCAGCCCACCTATGTGCGGATGGCTTTGCCACTATTTGCGTTGCGCTGATCGTTCGTTGGTCAGCCGGGCATCTGTGACTACTGGAGAAGCCTAATATTGGCCAAGTTAGTCGCCAATTGTGCAAGCAGGTAATAAAAGCATTTTGGGCTGCCGAAGCGGTGGCCTGACCGCAATGAGGCGTAGTCGACCTGTTCAAGAACAGATTGACCCGTCTGCGGAACGTCCGCCGGACTTCTGATTTCGGTGTGCCTGAGGAGAGATGCTCATTTTCGCCTCCGCTACGCCTTGCGTCTGAAATTCTCAAAAGGCTCACTTTCCGAACGCTAGCGCTTAGATAAGATAGGCGGCCAGCCGTCAGTCTCGAAGACCCCAAACACTCGTGACGGAGTAACGGCACGTCGGCGAGCCGATCTCGACCCAGCCGAGGCGACCGCGGAAATTACCGTTGCACCTTGGAAGCTGCCGTTGAGGTCAGACCGGGTTGGAGGGCAGAAGTGGGTCGATAGCTGAAAGTCAGGACCCGCTTTTGTTAGTGGTCTGAGGTCTCGTTTTTGACTTGCGCACGTCTCACGTCCGCCCGACCGCTGGAGAACTGGGGATGTTCGGTCCAAGCAGCAACCTCGGCCTCCATCTGCAACTTGAATTCGACTGCGCGTTCGACGGATGCAACTGTGTCGACTTGCTCAGCAATGTCTGTCGGGATATCGCCGCCCGCGACGAGCACCGCCTTGCCGGTGACTCTCTTTCCTCGTGGCGTGGCATGCGAAAAACAGGCTGAAGCCGGTTTCCGACAGCGGTTCATCCAAGGTGGCCTCGTCCGCCGAAACCAGATTGACCGACGAATGCGGGTCAAAAGACGCGGTCCATAACGTGGCGACGTCGAGCCGATCGGTGCCGAGAAGTTGTTCGGCACGGTCGAAACCGTCTCGCACCTTCGTAATGGAACGCGCCAGAGGATCAATGAGATACGACCGGCACATGGCGCCCCCTCGCCAGCGACGGGATGCTGGGCGCTCGGTTGCCGGCGGCGGCTCGGACACGTCCGGGTCGCGGCCAGACATTCGCGTCCTACTTGTCGCCGCTGCCTAGTTCGCTGTGCTTGTGCGAATGGGTCGCTGCGTGAACCAGCTCGTAGTGTGCTCCTTTGCCACTTCGGGTGGGCGGAAAGCGCTCGCCCTCGACGCAAGTCACCTCGAATGCCGTGGCACCGTCGCCTTCCTTGACGACCTTATAGATTCCTGACGTCTGGACCGTTTCGCCCGGCTTGTGTTGTTCAGCCATGTCTTTTCTCCTTAGGTTACGAGCAGTGACGGGCGAGGCAATCAGCGTTCCGGCCGATTAGTCGCGCCGGTGAAAGTAGCGGTCGAGTAACACCGTCGCGCTAGTGCCATGGAGAATTACCGAGAGAACAATTGCCGCGAAGACGATCGGTCCGATCTCTAATGCGATCGGTTTTCCGGCTTGTTCGAGACAAAAAAGAAGGTAATAGAACGCGCCTACACCCCGTAGCCCGAGCCAAGCGGACAGGAATCGCTGGTGCGAATCCAACGAAGAACCGATGAGCGACAGCGTCGTCCCGATCGGGCGGGCAATGAGAGGTCGCCGGTGGCGTTCATCTCCTGCCGTCGCACCGCGACGCCGGCGACGAACACCGCAATAAACGCATAGCCGTCGACGATGAGCGTCGCACCATAGGCAAGGGCGACCAGACCAAGGGCGAGAAAGCCTTCCAGGCCGAGCGCATGGTCGTAGCGGGTGCGCAGTTTTGTGACCAGCGTGACGACTCCGGTGCCGAAAGCCCATCCGATGATGGCAGAGCTGGCTAGTCCCCACAGGATCGCGAGAGCGAAAGTCCATGGATTGTCGCTGCCAAGGCTATGCACCCCGCACATCGCGAGAGCGATGAAGACCATTGGAGAGGCCGCGCCGTCGTTGAGACCTCCTTCCGATGACAAGGCGAAACGCAACGGTTCATCGTCGCCCGCTTTCTCCACACGCAGCTCATTGGCCAGCACCGGATCGGTCGGCGCCAGCACAGAGGCGAGGAGGAGGGCAGGACCGGCGGCGAGACCAAGCCCCCAGCGTGCAGCCGCGAACATCACCGCGATCGTGATGAGCATCGCGGGACCGGCAAGCCGCAGCGTCAATCTCCACAGCGAGTCGGTGAGTTCGATTCTCAGGTACATCCCGATCGCGAAGAGCGATACGACAAGGCCTGCTTCAGTGAGAATGCGCAGGAGGTGCACGTCTTTCTCGACATTGGGCGTGAGTAGCCCGATGCAGGCCGGGCCCAGCACGAATCCAACTGCGAGGTACACCATCGCGCCGGTCATCGGCAGGCGCTCGACGATCTTCCTCCCGACCGCCATCAAAACGAGTAGCGCGCCAACGATAAGGAACCACACCGCTTCAATGGTCAATGCGGCCTCGTCTAATCTTTTTGCAGGCTGCGAAACGAATTGAAGTGGCGAATCGCCTTGGTTGCCTCGCCAAGCTCCTCGTGGATCCGGGCGGCATTGAAATGTGCATCAGCGAAGTCCGGCGCGCGAGCGATACAGGCCTGATAGGCCTCGAGCGCCTGCCGCAATTGGCCCGAGTCTTCCAATGCGACGCCGATGTTGAAGTGCAATACCGGATCGTCCGGTCGGAAGCGAAGGGCGTCTCGGTACATTGCGATCGCGTCGGAGTAACGTTCCGCCTCGAAAAGGATGCAGCCCAGGTTGAGTGACGCATCCGTGTAATCGGGCGCCGCTTCGAGCGCATCGCGGTAGGCCGCCTCCGCGGCATCCAAGTCCGCGTCCTCGAGCGCGCGCGCTCGAAAGAACAACTCGTCGGCGGTCTCCTCGTACCTCTGCTGTCGCGGTTGCGCCAGCGAGGCAACTTCCCCGCACGCGGGGCGCGGCTCGAAGTCCAGCAGCAACTGGCCCGATTCGGCATCCCATTCGCGGCTGGCGCCGTCACGCACGGCGACACGCGCACCCACTGCAGCAATTCGAACACCGGTGAGCGAGCCTTCTCGCGCCCAACTTTTTTCAAGGTGGCCGAGCGCGCGAACGATCTTCATCGGCGACACGCCGGCGACTCGCAGCGAATGCGCGGTGCGCAGCATCACAACGTCCTGGAAGCTGAAACGCCGCTCGCGCCGCGCGCCGGCCGAGGGAGCGATGAAACCCGCGGAAATAAGCCGTTCGACGACGCTACGCGAGATCCCGAGCATCCGCTGGACGTCGCGCAGGCTGTAACCGCTGTCGCGCATTGTCACTTTCGGGTGCCGGTCTTGCGTGCGGGCGCCGGTTGCTCGTCGGACGTGGCACGGCGCACTGCGCGCCTCTTCGTCGGAGGCGGCGTTTCGGCGATCTCAACGGGCTTCGCAGCCTTGCCGGCCGCGGCGCGCGGGGCTGACCGGCCCTCCGTTTGTGGCTTTTTCTTCAGGCTGGCGCGTAGCGCTTCGACCAGGTCGATCACCTGTGCGCCCGGGTGCTCGATGTTGGGCGCGGCGGTGATCTTGTTGCCCGCGATCTTCTTGTCGATCTCGGCGAGGATGCGCTCCTTTTCTTCGTCCTTGTACGCGGCCGCGTCGTAGCTGTCGACGCGGTACTGCTCGATCAGTTGCTCGGCGAGCTGTAGCTCCGTCGGCTGAATATCAGTCTCTTCGATGCCGATATCGGCCTGGGAACGGACTTCGTCGGCGTAGAGCAAGGTTTGGAGAATCAAGCCGTCGTTGCCGGTGCGCACCTGCACCATGTGCTGCTTACCCTTCCACGTCCAACGGGCTACCGCGCAAGTGCCGCTGTCCTTCATGGCTTCCTGCAGTAGCCGGTACGGTTTTCCGCCGCGCTTGTCGGGCGCTAGGAAGTAGGGCTTGTCGAGGTAAATCGGGTCGATCGCCTCGGTGGGCACAAACGACACGATGTCGATCGTGTGGCTCGCGCTCGCTTCCAGCGCCTCCAGTTCCGACTTCTCGAAGATCACGTACTTCTCTTTCTCAAACTCGTAGCCCTTCACCATATCGGCGCGCTCGACGACCTTCCCATCGTGCGGGCAGACGTACTGCTGTCTCAGCCGGGTGCTGCATTCTTTGTGCATCAGGTTGAAACCCACACCTGATTTGCTCTCCGTGGCCGTATAGACCTTCACCGGCACGGAGACGAGTCCGAAACTGAGCGTCATCGACGCGATCGAACGGGCAGCCATAGGAACCTCTCGCGTAGGTTATCTGCCCGGCCACATCTCGCCGCGAGTAGGGAGGCGCAACGGCTAGGTGGCAAGGCCAACGGGCGATTCGTGCAAAATAGGTGCCACGAACTGGCCTGTCGCGCGACCCGATACACCGTTGAGCGGCGTCAGACCGCGCTCCTACAGTTCCACCCGTTTCGGCAAAAGGAGAGGGAAAAGTGTGCACCAGCTACGAGTCTAATCCGAAAGACCGCTTCGACGTCTTCAGCCTGTTTCCGGTGCCGAACTTCCACTACAAGCCGGAGATTTACAAGGACTATGCCGCGCCGATCTTCCGCCGCATCGACGGTGAATATTCGACTGACGCCGCGACGTTCGGCATAGTGCCGCGCAAGTTCATCCGGCAGCGAGTGAAAGCGTTCGATACGATGAATGCGCGATCGGAGTCGGTCGGGCAGAAGACCAGTTTCCGCACTGCTGGAATGAGCTGCAACTCGCTCTGATCCCATGTCGCCGTTTCTACGAGCCCGATTACGAGACTGGCAGGGCAGTGCGCTGGCGCATCGGCATGGCCGATGGCGCTCCGCTCGCGATCACTGGGCTATGGCGTGAGTGGTGGGACCCGCCGACGGCTCGACAAGCACCAGCTTTACGATGCTGACGGTGAACGCCGAGGACCACCCGCTGATGAAGCGATTTCATCGGTCGGGTGCCGAGAAGGGGTCGGTGGTGATCATTCCGCCGACCGAATACGAGGCCTGGCTCTCCTGCCGCACCACCGATGCAGTCCGCTCGTTTCTTCAGCTTTATCCGGTGGAGGCGATGTACGCCGAAGCGTATCCGCTTCCGCCACGGGCTGGAAAAAGCACCGTCGCGGGCGAAGCTTCGCCTGCTCAAGCCTCATTGCTGGCGGATGAGGGCGGATGAAAGCGAGAGCTTTCACAGGTTCGCAGGCTAGCCGTAGTACCAGATTCCCGTCTGGTGCAGCGCTTCGAGGCGAACTCTCGCGCACACCGGTGTCGAGAAATCAAAACCAGGCGGGGTAATCGATGAAGCGTTCTATCTTTGGAGGTATTGCGTCTTGCCCGCCTTCGTCTTTTGGCTCGGCCTCGTAAAAGTCATGGCGTCCTTCCTGACGACTTAGCAGGCCATTGTCGTCCTTGATGCACAAGCGTGTCAGCAGCTCAACCTGACACCGGAAATTGGCGGCTGTGCGGTGAAAGGGCGCCTATCCAGCACGATCATGGGCGAACGTAGGTTCGCGCGTTCCTCACGGCCTGACACCGTGTTGAACTTGCCGCGTGACACCACCTATGCCCACGGACCAGACACCAGCGAGCACTTTCCTGGCGGATACGCCTGATGGGCGTTGCGATTTTCGGGCTATGGTTGGCGTTGTTCGCGCCGACGCTGTGGCTGTATGCGCCGCTCGTGAAGCGGCAGATTTGAGGGCGGAGGGCGGAAGCGCCGAGCCACCGCAGTTGATTCTCGCATGCGAGAAAGCCGCGCGCTGACTGAACCAACTGGCGATGAGTTGATGGAAAGTTCGAAATGTAGTAACATGACTACATTGTTTCGGGGGGTGCATCGTGACGCTCAAAACCTTTTCCAGCCGTGAGTTCAACCAGTTCGTCAGCGACGCGAAGCGCGCTGCGAACGAAGGCCCGGTACTGATTACAGATCGCGGCGAGCCGGCCTATGCCCTTCTGAGCATCAAGGACTATTACAAGCTGGCGGGCAATCAGCTATCGCTTGCAGATGCGCTGGCTCAGCGCGACGACGATGCCGATTTTGACTTCGATGCGCCCACACTTGACGTGACATTCAAAGCTGCGGATCTTCCCTGATGTACCTGCTCGATACCAACATAGTGTCGGAATTGCGCCGCCCGTCGAGAGCGGATGGCAACGTGCTCGCGTGGGCCGAGAGCGTGCCGATAGTTGAGCAATACTTGTCGGCGGTAACGATTCTCGAGATCGAGCAAGGCGTGTTGGCCAAAACGCGCGTCGATGCGGCGCAAGGCAAGGTGCTCCGCCAGTGGTTCGATGGGACCGTGCGAGTGCATTTTGCGGGGCGTGTCATAGCGTTCGACGAGGACGAGGCGCTGTGCTGCGCGAGTCTGCACGTTCCAAACACCAAGTCGTATCGGGACGCGATGATCGGTGCGACGGCGCTTGTCCACGGGATGACCGTCGTGACGCGCAATACAGACGACTTCCGCGCCATGAAAGACTCTTCCGGGCGAACCGTGAAACTGTTCAATCCGTGGCTGCACGACGAGTAAAGACGGGGATCGTTTGAAACTCCACGATATTCCGACGAAGGGACTCAGCAAATACATCGCAGATTTGGCGAAGCGCAATGGCGTCGAGTACGTCCGCACAGGTCGCGTCGACGATCGCGTGGCTGTATTTTTCTAGAGACGAAGACGGCAACGAAAAAACTGAGCGATCTGGGCCACTGGACGGTCGGGGCATTGGGCGTCGCGGCGTACGCCGAAGCAAGTTTTTTGGCTGGGTGGTGAAAGAGTCTCTTTCACCACGTATTGGGCGATCGCCCGCACCTTGCCCGTCTCGCAATGGGGATTGCAAGGCCTAGGGTGCACGCTCCTCTTGATGGCGGTTCTTGTGTAACTGTGGTTCTTCTCCGCGGCGGCCAAGCAATGCAGTAGTTTGCTGCGGAGACGGCTTTTCGCCTGATTGAGAGTATCCGGTCCGTGACGGCCATCGTCCTATTACACCCCGCCGCCGCCCGCGGTGGTCTATTGCGCGTCCCGGTCGTCCCGGCGCGAACGCGAGTGGCGTGAGCATGAATGGCGGGAGCGCCGCGAACGGCGAAAAAAGCCCAGGACGAGTTAGTGCTGGGCAAGCCGTTGGCTATGCCGGTGGCGGAGGTGCTAAATAAGCAAACTGGCTGTCTGCGGTACCCGGCAGCGGCCAGTTCTCTTGTATCTAGCAGGAGCGTCGCGGCTCCGTCGATCGATTAGTGACCGAAATAGACAGGAGCGATGCTATTGCCGATGTGAGCGGGGCCGCCCGATGCCGATGCGGTATCAGCGACGCCACCGTAGCTGTTCTGGCCGTTCTGTGCAGCGACCTTGGCTTCGGCAGCTTGGATCTGCGCCGGGTACGTCGTGCGATCCATGCTCGGGTTGTATCCAGCGCGTTCAAGCTGCACCAGTTCTGCCTTCACTTGAGCGCGCGTGAGCGACTGGCTTTGCGCGAAAGATGAGACTGCCGGGATAGCGAGTGCAGCGGCGACGACGATAGTTGCGAGTTTCATGATGCTTACCTCCAGATCTTTGTTCTTCGCAAACAGCCCTGTTTGCGTTTCAGTGACGCCAGTATAGGTAAGCGCCTGCTTAAGATTAATGATCGGTTCGACAACTCATCGTTGCTAGATACGGGATAACCCTAACCAACTCCGGGCAGGTCACTCGGGGGTCCGCTCGTTGTTTGCGCGTGAGGCGCAGCTTCTCCAACGCGACGAGCTGTCCGTGCGCCTCCTCCCGCCAGCACTTCAGAACGAATGACCTGCTGAAGCTCGGAGGCCTCGTCAACGACTCCGGAAGCGCTGAATGTCTAGCACGAGACGTTGCACGTCAGGATCCCGGCCCCCTGTACCTGCCCCGAAACTGGAAGTGGCATAGGTGGGATCTCGCCGTCTGGACGGGAGTCGGCGCATTCCTCAAGGCGATGTAAATGCCTTTCGTGCTGGGTTCACCTATTGCAGAAGTGAGTCACGAGTCGCTCACGGCGGCACGACGCAACAACCGCGGGTCCGTTTCCCATCCATCACGCGCACCTGTCTCGATATGCGCGAAGTCTGGATGATTGGGGTTGATAAGGTAGTTCGTTTCAGCAGGAACTACGGCACTGGGCACCGCAAGCACCGCGCTTGTCTGATTTTGTGCCCACATCGCGCCGATCCGTTGCAGCTCGTCCTTCGCGCTGAAGTCCCGCCAATCGAGTGGCAAGCTTGCGGAATCGACGCGCTCGACGTTGGTCTCACGAATCCGGGCCCGGATCAATACATAGCGGGCTCGCAGCGGCGAGTCCTGTATCAGCATTTCCAGCAGGGCAAGCGACTGTGTCTGTGCGGTATAGACGATCGCGACACCCTTAGGGTTCCAACGACCGCCGTAGAGTCGCGCGCCTTCGCCCGAAAATGCACTGTCCGCATACCGTTCCGTTACTACACGCCACGCAGTCACCGTCACGCGAAGACACCATGTTCGATGCGCCCGAGCGTATCCATCACGCTATCCGGCACCAACGTCCGTATCGATAAGACTCAGCGGCGTGACATCCCCAAACGCGGCCACCGGCGACTTTAGCCAACCGATTGTCAGATCAAGGTCGTCGAACACTTCCGCAGCGCGCGCCGCGACACGCGCGAGTCTGAGCAGCTCGGCGGACTCCTCGCGGCTAAGGACTCCTTCGCGCTTGCGCCGCGGCCATAACCGGATCCGAGCCGTTTGTATGAAGGACTCAAACTCCGACCGCGTTAAGAATGTTTGCCGGGCCGTGAAATTACGACGTTGTTTATTGCCGAGCCAAGTGCTTTCCAGCGGCGATCATTAGGATCGCCGCTGCTCAAGTGCACGACATAGAAGACTCAACCGCCCGCTGGGCCAATACCCAATGGACGAATTACTTCTTCGGTGACGCGAAGTACTTCGGCCGCTTGGCCTTATATCTAGCGGTATTGAAGTGTGACGGAAGCCAGTCGCAGTGTTTTCCTTGAGATAGCCCGCCTCCGGGTCCGAGCGCGCTTCAATGCGTGCGCAGTGTGTTCGGGTGCACGCCTGCGATGGTGGCCAAATCTTGTTGCTGCAGGCCAAGCACGTTGGCGAGATTGATCGCCGAAAGTCGGGAAGTTCCCGCTTCTCCAGACTCAAACACCCGAAAACGGCAGCATGCCCTTGGGCGGCGAGACGCCCTTCACCTCACGATATAAGCGAATCATGCGATCGCGCGAGAGCGGGAGTTCGCTTTCGAGCACCTGCATGCGCGCGCCGAGTTCGATCAGCGCGATCGCGCGAAACACGTCGGTCGCGTCTTCGGTGAGGCTTTTCTTGAGCAGGGTGGTCATGGTGAAGTCCGGTCTCTCAAGCGAATTGTTCAGCGGGCCGGCCGGCCATCAGGATGGCCGCGTGCGTTGAGGCGATGTCCGCGTGCTTGGCCGGTTGCGTGAGCGCGGAGAGCATCGCGTGGTCGTCGAAGCGGAAAAAGCACAGTAGCTGGTCGGAGGAGGCGAGCTTGACGACCTGCGGCAGGGAGAGGCCGGCGAGCAGATCGGCGAGGTCAGCGGACAAGCCGAGGCGGAACATGCCAATGGCGCGGTCTTCACGCAAAACAGGACTGAGCTATCGGCGCGCGTGCCCGAAAAGCGCCGTGTGCGACATGACGGACAGCACGCGACGTGACGCTCGGCACCGCGTCTGCAGTCTTAGGAAGGGATCAGGCGCTCGCGCTTGAGGCGGTCGAACAGTTCGAAGAGCGCGTCGGGCGTACTCTGGTAGTCGAGAAACCCGAGCTTTCGGCTCTTCGACATGTCCGTCAGCACTTCCATTGGGCGGCCGAGGTCAGCGTCCGTGTGCCACCAGGAGACCAGCTTGTCGATGTCGTGCTCGGCCAGTCCGTATCGTGCTGCAATCCCTGCCCACGTCTTACCGGAGTCCTGCATGCGGCTCTCGAGCGGCCGCATGTGGCCATCGAAGGGCGCCGGCTCGACGCCGAAATACCCGGCGATGCGAGACCACATCCATTTCCAACGGAACACGTCACCGTTGACGACATTGAAGGCCTCGTTGCGCGCTGCGGACGACGTGGCCGCCCATTCGAGATGCCGCGCGAGCAGACGGGCGTCGGTCATGTCGGTCAGGCCGTTCCATTGAGTAGCCGAACCCGGAAAGACGAAGGGCTCGCCCGTCGCCTTGCACAGCGTCGCATAGACGGCGAGCGTGACGCCCATGTTCATGGCGTTGCCCACCGCATAACCGATGACCGTATGCGGTCGATGCACACTCCAGCCGAATCCGTACTGACCGGCGGCGTCGAATATGCGATCTTCCTGTTCGTAGTAGAAGTTGTCGACAGGTTGCCGACCCTGCTCCTCGCGAAACGGGGTGGTCGGAACGCTGCCTTGCGCGTAGGCCTCGAAAGGACCGAGGTAGTGTTTCAGTCCGGTGACGAGGGCCGCGTGCGAAAGGGAACCGGTGGGGCCCAGCGCCGAGAGCACATTCGTGACCATGGCGCCGTTGACGTAGATATTCTCGGCCTCGGTCGCCTGGCGCGACCATGCAGTGAAGAAGACATGGCTGAATTGCCGTCCCGTCAGTGCGCCGGCCACCGATGTCGCCGATGTGAGGTCTGCGGCGATCAATTCCACCCCGGCGGGCGCGGGCGTTCGACCGCGGGAGAGTGCGGCGATCGCCCAGTCGCTGCACCTTGAAAGATGCTCGGCAAGGTTTCGTCCGACGATGCCCGTGCCGCCAATGATCAGTGCTTGTTTATCCATTGCGTTTCATGTGTCGAGTTGGGGAATGCCATCTTCGACCGATTCGAGACGGCCGGACGAGTGTGACGGTTTGCCGACAAATCTGCTGGCACGACGGCGCGACGATTCGAAGGAGCCGCGATGTATCGAACCGTTGCTGCCGGTCTCGCATGCGCTTGGCGGCAGCGCCGCGCACCGTGCGATTTCGATCGCGCGGTCGACGCCTTTCTCGGGCATCAGCCCCCGACGAACAGCAAAGAGTCGCCGGTCGCGGGCGAAAAGCGCGTTGCGTCGCGGCAGACCGTGAGAGCGTGCACCCTGAGCGATTCTCATTGTAAATCCGTTGATTTGGTGCGGTTTCGCTCGCTTTGTGTGCCGGGCGGGGTGGCTGGCTTGGTGTCGGACCGCGCGTCGGGTGCGCGGTCTTCGTTTGGGCCACGCGGCGGGGATTCCTGGATTCGTCATTCCGTATGACCGGGCACCGGCCGTTGCTCGATCTGATCCGGCTGCGGTGCCGCCGATACTTTGCCCTTGAGGTCGGGTTCGGCCTTTGTATCGGTGCCGCTCTTGCCCTTGCTTCGATTCGTGACCGCGCCGGTTTCGTCGAGGACATCGTCGAGGTCTTCACTATCGTCCTCGGCGGAAGGGTTGGGCGGGGTGGACATCAGCAGAGAGGATACTGGCGCGTTAAGTCGACCGTGCACATCGATTTGATTCGTCATGGTTCATTCCGCTCGCTATGCGTCCTGCATAAGCGAGCGGAGCGATCTGCACCGCCGCCCTCACGTCGAGGAGTTTCAAGGAGCAACTTATCCGCTTGCCTCGGGTTTGCTGAGGACGAAATAAACGCCGACGAGAGGCGATGACTCAGTCATCCATTGCGGGAATCCGGTGCGAGGCCCCGACCTTGCCTGACGGCCGGGTCCTGGTTGATGAACGTAGCGCCATGCTGGTGGCATTCTGAGCCTGCTAACTACGAGGTGTCTCGTGAACGCTCATCCCACGCTTGCGTTCATATCAACTTGTTGTTCGGCCCCAAGCCTTCATGCACCTTCCGCATACCTGCTCAACGTAACGGCGGAGCGAACGGGTTGATTGGCTGCACCTTCTTTCGTTCTTCTACTCGCTCGAGCAGTTGCACTTTGCCCCAATCGACGCACATTGCTTCCAGTTCCCGCACGACGTTTGATTCCAGCGCCTGCACTCCCGCGTCACCTTGAAAGTTCGACTTGAACGCACGGAGAAGACGGTACTGCAGAAGCCGGGTCACGTCCTCGACTCGTCCGGGCGCATTCGAGTCAAGGAATAGAACCGACTCGGGCGAGAACGGGTCGTAGTAAATCAATTGGGGATATTCGGTGTTCACCGCGACCTTGGACTCGTCACTGACTAGCAATGAGCCGAGCAGTTGCACAGAGCCCTTCCTGCCCTTCGGCGTCTTGAAAACCCAAAGACGCTTTGGCAACCGCTCCTTGAGCTCAGCAATCTTTGCGGTGTTGGAGCCGAAGTAGCCGACCTGGCCGTTCTTCAAGTCCTGTTCGAACTTCTGCCAATAGTAAAAGATATCCATTTCCCGCTTGTCCGCCCTTGCCGGTCGTAGTCATATGCGACAAGCCTACCGCGTTATCCACGACATGACCACCACGTTCGAGAATACCCGACCCGGCTCCCGGCCACGTGTCGATGAATTGTAATTATCGGCCGTTGAGAAAGGGCTCGGGTTGTTCGCATGCAAGCGCCGCGTGACGTATCAGTGCAGATGCTACGCCACGCGAGACGCACTCCCTCGAAGGGTTGCACGTGAAAAATGAAAACGGCAAATTTAGGAACCGATGACTTTCCTGGTTAGTCCTCGAACGGGTTGCCGGGGTCTTTCGTTTCGGTACTAAAGCTGTACTCGGCGCGCACAGCTTTAAGCACGCCCTCGATGTCGCGCTCGAAGCCGACTGCGTTCCCGAAGTTGGTCATGTTCCAGTTGCAGCCTGCTCTGCCGGGCTCTTGTAACTGGGGCCGCGGCACACGAATCTTCACTCCATCCTCGACGACTTCTTGCAGTCGATGAATTCGACGGTCGACCTCTTGCTGGAGCCGCGAAGCATTAAGCGTCTTGCGTATCACCCGAGTCTCCATTGGAAACGCTAAGCCAGTCTGGCACATTAGCGGTGTTCCGCGACCTATGGTCGATATGCGACTTGCCTTCAGAGAAGGCTGGACTGGCGCGTTAGGAAGCATCGCCAAATTAAAGCCCGGGAATCACGGTGTCGCGGCAGCCAATGGCACGACCTTGATGCGCTTGCGCCGCTATCGACACGTTGGTTCGCCCAGTGCATCGTTATGCTGCAAGTCGATGCTCGTAGTACGCATCTCCTTATACACAACTCGACACGTCCGGAAACGATGACAGAGTAAAAAAGCTGTCAGAAGGGGGTTGTTAACAATGCGAATTTCGCGTTTACTCTCGGATTTTAGGCATGAAGATCCGAGACGACGCGGGAGCATGGGTGGACGAAGAATTTGAAACGCTGGATTTGGGTGATCCACGACGAGACCGGCGCGCGAAGGAGCTGGTCAAACGGTTCGCCAGCCGGCCCACGGCCAGCATTCCGGGCGCGTGCGAAGGCTGGGCTGAGACGATCGCGGCATATCGCTTTCTGGGCAATGAGCACATCGATTGGCGCGACATGATGCAGCCGCATTGGGACCGCACCACGGCACGCATGGGGCAGTTGCCGGTGGTGCTGTGCATTGCCGATACGACAGAGCTAAACTTTAACGGTCAGGATATCGAAGGAGCCGGCCCGCTCAGTTATGAAGCACAGGTGGGCATGTATCTGCACGCGACCTATGCGGTGACACCGGATCGGGAGCCGCTGGGTGTGATGAATGCATGGATGTGGGCGCGCGAGCCACGCGATGCAAACGGCAGGCGTGGCGGTGTCAAGGAAAGTGTGCGGTGGATCGAAAGCTATGAGATCGTGGCCGATCAGGCACGGGCCCTGCCTGACACGCGACTGGTGTATGTGGCCGATCGTGAAGGCGACATCGCCGCGCTCATGCAGCGTGCGCAGGAACTGGGTGAACCGGCGGACTGGCTGATACGCTCGCAGCACAATCGTGCACTGAAGGGCGAAGCGAGTTTATGGGAGACGGTGCACGCCAGTGAGGTGCTCGGCCACATCAGCTTCGTGCTGCCCGGGCGCAGCGACCAGAAGGCGCGTGAGGTGAGGCAGGAACTACGTAGCCAGCGCGTCACGCTGCCCGGGCGTGCCGGTGTCACGCTCACCTGCGTCGAAGCGTATGAAGTGGATGCGCCAGCGGGTGTGAAGCCCGTCATCTGGCGTCTTGTGACCAACCGCGAAGCGGGCGATGTGCATGCGATCATCGAACTCGTTGACTGGTACCGCGCGCGGTGGGAAATAGAAATGTTCTTTAACGTCCTGAAGAACGCCTGCCGGGTTGAGGCGCTGCAACTCTCACAGATGGAGCGGGTGGAAAAGGCGCTCGCCCTGTACATGGTCGTATCGTGGCGTATCGCGCGGCTCATACGTGTCGGACGGACCTGTCCGGAGTTGGACGCGTCGCTGTTCTTCGCGGCTGACGAGATTCATGGCGCGCACGTGCTCTGTAAGAAGGCACGTCCGAAAAAACCACCGACGCTCAACCAGATGATACGGATGATCGCATCGCTGGGCGGATTCCTCGGGCGCAAGAGCGACGGCGAACCGGGCGCGAAGACGCTGTGGATTGGCATTCAGCGAGTCATGGATGCTGTGATCACCATCCAGATCTTGCGCGACGGCTATGACACTTCTGTATAACGAGATGCGTAGTACGGCCTGTCTCTATCATCTAAAATTGCATACATCGCTTCTAAGTCCGATACACCGGGATTCAGCCACGATTCGATATTCTCCACCTTGATGGGCACAATGCAACGGTCGTGGCCTGCGGCCTCAACCTCCGGTGGGGGCTCATCTGTGATTGCGGCAAAAGAAAGTAAGTCGGGTTCTCCAGGCGCGCGCCAGCGCGACCATAAGCAGGCGACGTGCATCAGCTGACCGTTGCTTGGCCGGAATTCCAGAACGACGTTTTCGTCATCGTCGTGTCTCTCGAGCAGCGTATTCTCGTACTTCGCTTTCTTGACGTTTTCGTAAAACACATCAACGAGCATCACTGCATGCGTGTAACCGAAGCATGGCTTCCAGAAGCCCTCAAGGTTGTCGCGTCGCGCGTTATAGGTCCCCGGATACTCGACATCATAGTTGGCTGGCTTCCCAGCGATTCTGCACTGATAGCGCATCGGCTTGACCACATATTCGCCGTTTTCCATGACGAGCACAGGCGCATAGGCGCCAGGGAAAATCCGAGAGTCGCGTGGTTGGCGGTCCGTTCGGTTGATGTCCGCAAGGCGACGCAGCGAGGCTTCGATTTTGTCCGTCGCGATGCGCTTGCTTTCTGTTGCGGCCTTGGTAACCTTTGATTGCAGCGTACGCTCAGCATCCGCGAGACGAGTGCGTTGTTTGAAAAGCTCCTGCTCCAACTTCGTCGTCTGCTCAGCGTTGAACCTGTCAATGGACGCTCTTATCTGCCGCTCTGCATCGGTTTGCGGGTCACGGAAAGCGTCGTCGACAGCCTTCGGAATCTTCGCTTTGCTGCCCTCGGCTCTTTCGAAGTAAAGGCGGGCAAATTCCTCGATGTCCATGTGCGCACCGAAGGTCTTCACGTACTTGCGATAGTCCGCCTGGATTTGCGCCGAGTAGCACATGCAATGTCTCCGTTCATCAATTCGGGGGATGGCCAGGTCAGAGCGATTCCTTGCACAGCTTCATCATCTTCTGGACCACGGTGCTCGCGTGGTTCAGCGTCATCTCGCCAGTGAAGAGAGCTTGCACATCGCTCTGCCGAACGGCGATGCCGGCGTCTTTCAGCTCCCGCTTCGCAATCTTCAGCGCAAGCTGCCCGAGGAGCACTCGGTCGAGCCAGTCCATCGAAACGGCGTTTCGCGCGAG
>NZ_FCNZ02000045.1 GCF_001544495.1 Caballeronia telluris | reverse complement strand
CGCACGGTCCTCTTTCTCGTTGCTGGCAAGCTCGACTTGTCCGCCTTCAACCCCCATGCCTCATGAGCCCGTTACCCACTGCATTTTTAAAAGAGCCAGAAAAAGCCTGCCCCCCGGTACCGCGATGCGAACCCTAAGCGTTATCCGCTTGTGCTTCAAGGAAAAGTGCTGCGAAAGCACGACTTCTGCCTCTCGGCCGGCCTCACAGAAAAGAAACTGGCCAAGCTTGTCGAATCGCAGAGAGCATTTCCAGTCTTCTTCGGTCCCGAAGCCTACTACCCAGCGTTTTTTCTCTCGACCACGATTTTTCGCGACGACTTCAGAAGGGTCATACGCGGTCTTGGCAAAACCCACTCGTGGACAATGTTCGATTTTTTCACGACCCCAATTGCGTCCTTGAACGGTGCGACGCCGCTCCAGAGGCTATCGGCTGGAGATGTCGGACCGGTAGTGGAGGAAGCTAAAAGCTTCGTGGAGCAATACGCTCGGCTGTTTCCGACGGAACAAGACCTCAGTTCATAAGTCTGTTGGCCATGAAAGCGCTCTTGACCTTCTCGCTCAACAACTACGGACTTCTGGTCCTGACTGCGGCCGGCGCTGTGCTTACCTTAGTCGTGCTGTGCCTCAAAAGGAGATACGTCAATGAAGGAGTCCTGTTCCGACGACTGCCAGCGGAGGAGCATGAAGTTCAAGGAGAAAAGATGCGCTTGGACAACCATATCGACCTCGAAATTGCGCTTCGTAAGTTCCATGAGCTGGGCTTAGAGAGCGGAGACTCAGGATATGCCTACTGGCATGAAGTCGGGCGGCTGCTGAAACAAGCGGCGGGCATGCAGTCGCGAATACATGAGCTCAGCAAAGAACTAGAACAATGTCGCGCGAGGCTCGGCAAAGCGGATTGATACGGAAAAGCGCAAGGCCCGAGGAGGCTTCCATGAAGGAAGGAATTGGTGTGGAAGAGCAGTTGTCATGGAAAACGGACAAGCCTTCTGAGGACTTGAGTTGCAACTGGCACTACAAAAGGTCCCCGAGCTACAACGACTCCGCGTCTACCGATGCGACAGGCAAATGGTGCATCTTTGTAAGCCCAACCGAAGTGGACGAGGTGTGGAACAAAATCAGCGGCGCTATCGAGAGCAACCAGCTATTGTGCGCCAAGGTGTCCACCGCTCTGCGCAGCATGGGCCGCGATGGCCACGTCATCTGTGTCTACACGCGTGACTGGGCCGATAGGCAGGACCTCGTGCGCGTCCGCGTAGTGCTGCAGTCGCTGGGCTTCGTGCAGGAGCTCGGCTACAGGCGCGACATTGATACACGGAACAGGATTTACGGCTCTGGCGAGTGGTACCTACGTGCGTAGCAGCTGACGCAATCTAAAGGGAGGGGACGTGTCGGATTCGGAAGAACAGAAGCTCGAGAAAGCAGCTCTCTGGCTGCGAGAAGCTGACGGCTTGCTCATCACCGCCGGCGCTGGTATGGGCGTTGATTCGGGCCTTCCTGATTTCCGCGGTCAGGAAGGTTTCTGGCGAGCGTACCCCGCGCTTCGGCGTCAAGGGCTCTCGTTCGAGGACATGGCAGACCCCGCAAGGTTTGCCGAGCATCCGGAACTTGCATGGGGTTTCTATGGCCATCGCCTGAAGCTTTATCGTGACATCGTTCCACACGAAGGCTTCGCGATATTGCGCAGATGGGCTGACCGCATGAGTCATGGCGCCTTTGTGTTCTCGAGCAACGTTGATGGACAATTCCAAAAGGCCGAGTTTCCAGAACACAGTGTGCACGAATGCCATGGGTCGATTCACGCACTCCAATGTCTGGAGACCTGTACGGACGATACTTGGCCGGCGACAGATTTTCATCCGCTCGTAAATGAAATAACCTCCGAGTTGGAGAGCCCGATGCCGCGTTGTCCCCGGTGCGGTGGTCTCGCGCGTCCGAATATCCTAATGTTCGGCGACTGGGGGTGGGTAGGCCTTCCCTATGAGAAACAGCAGCAGAGACTTGCAGCCTGGATTTCTTCAGTATCGAAGCTTGTTGTCGTGGAGGTGGGCGCTGGGAGAGCCTTGCCGACGGTACGACGTTTCAGCGAACGATTCTCGGCGCATAGGCTCATTCGAATCAACCTTCGTGAGTCGAACACAAATCCGTCGCATGGAGTCGGCTTAGAAGGCGCCGCCGCTGCGACGCTCAGAATGCTTGACGCCCGTTGTGACTTTTCGTAAATCACAGTCAGCCGCATAGTGCAGATACGGTTCGGCAGCCAGGTGTTCGCGCTCTCCTGAGCGAATTCGCGCACGGCGCGACGACATGCGAAGCGTGTCCGACGGTCAAACCGACTCGGCAGTTGCAACAGCTAAATAGAGAACGAGATGACAGACCGACGTGTGCCGGATGATTTCCCGAGGGACCAAGACCCAGGCTCTGTGTCCGGGGTTCAACCAAAACTTCTCGTTCGCGAAGTCGGCGGGCGTTATCAAAGGGGTTCCACTGAGGAACAACTGTGGATACGCTACGACGCGTGCGAGGACCTTGCTAGTCAGCTTTCCGCGTATGTATCGCGGAAGATTAATAACTCGGGTCTGTCGCCGGACGTTGCGTTGACTCGGGCCGAGAAGGGCGTGAGATTGAAGGTTGACGCTGACGAGTGGGACTTTTCGCAAGCGGAGGTGGCTTGGGTCATGAATCGCACGAGGCAACTGCTGCTGGCTGCGACCGATGACTAGCGACGAACGCAAGCGCTGAGAAGACCGACGCAGCGTGCACTTTCTGGCTTGGTTTGGACGCACGGCGAACACCGTAACGTAAATCCGTGGCGTGGCGAGTCGGCTCATTCTCTGCACGACGCAACGAGAACGTTCAGTTTTCAACCGCCTTGGCAAAGCGAGTCTTGTGCGAAATCGCTCATTGCAGCCCGTGACCTCGGAACGAGTAGTCCTCTGCGTGCGAGCCGTTCCCAGCGCTTCGTCAGCAACACATTTCCGAGAACTTGTTGCAGCGTTATGCCAGCAACAAGTTCTCTTGTGCCCGTCAATCGGCGCCATGCGTCAAGCAACTCGGTCATCGCCTCCCATCTGCCGGCCGTCGGCTTATGGTCAGGGTCAGTCCACAACGTGCCAACCTTCGGGTTAAATGGTGGCATGCCAACAGTGTGATAAAGCTGACGTTGAGTCTCCGACTGACGAACGAAGAACGCAATAGGAATCTGCCCAGCGCGTTTCCACAACTCGATTGCCTCATAAATCTCAGGGTCGCATATGTCAACGACCCAATACACTCGCGACTCTCCGAGGTACAAGCAGATGTTTAAGGTAATGAAATCATCCGTTCTGACCCACTCAAAACCGATAGATGACTCGCTGTGGTCTGTCTTGAGACAGTCGGCCTCCTCTTTCGTCACCGTGCACGTCAGCACAGGAGTGCCGTCTGGCAAGCCGTAGGTAATCTTCGGTCTGGGCCTGAAGGTCCAGAGGGGAAGCAAAGTACCAAACTGAAAAAGCCCTTCATTCCCAGACACCGCCGCATTATCCATAGGTTCCGTTCCCGTCAGATTTGCTTATTCGAGCCCACGTATGGTGCCCACCAATTTTTAGTTGCCGGGAACAGTCCTGTTCAAGAGGAGCTCGATTCGCTGCAACCGTCGACAATGGGTATAACCAGATTTACCGACCATGAATGCAAAAAAACTGGCTGATAACTTCGCCACCCTGTCCGGTATCTCAAGGCTTTCCCACAGTACCTGATTTCCCGCTACCGCTGCCGTTGATGTCCGACCAGTCGCGCGGCTGACAGCGGAACGGGCAGCACTATGTATACCGCGCAACGGGGGTGATGATTTCGAATTGGAAGGACGCGCTCGAAAATCTGGTTACGAGCGAGGGAAATTTGCCTGCGAAAAAATTCAGGCGTCTTGCAGGCATTCCGGCTTTTGAGGAAGGACGGTTTGGTTGAGGACCCGCCGGGCTTCAAGTTGCTCCGCTTGATGCGCGACGATTCGACAGACCGAGTGTTCCGTCTTACAATGAAAGGGACAGTTCGCCCCCGAACCTTGGTGCGGTAATCGGGGTTCAACCAAAGCTCCTAGTTCGAGAAGTCGATGGTCGTTATCGGCGCGCTTCAACCGACGAGGAATTGTGGGTGCGCTGTGACGTCTGCGAAGACCTGGCGGCCCATCTGTCCGGTCACGCATCACGGAAGATTGCGAAGTCTGGATTGACGCCTGACGTCGCGCAAAGCCGGGTTGAGAAGGGCATGAGGTTGAAGGTCGACGCCGGGGAGTGGGAATTCTCACAGCGTGAGGTGGCATGGGTCATCAAGCGCACCTCACAGCGTGAGGTGGCATGTCATCAAGCGCACGCGGCAACTGCTGCTGCCTGAGGCCGACGACTAGCTTGTGGCTAATGCAGGGAAGGAAGCAGCGCATTAGCTGATGGGTGCTGGCGTGGCGTCAGCGGCTCCGGCGAAGCCGGTACGCAAGCGCAGAAAGTCGTTTTTCGCCCGCATGTTGTGAGGCTGCCCAAGCAAGAGAAGTCAACTTCACCAGCGTGCCGACGTTTCGCAGAAATCTCCGAATCGTGTTTCGGTATGTGTCGCCTGCGCTGCTAGCGAGTTCGCTGGCGAGCCGACGCAGGTCTTTTCTGAAGTCGACGAAGCGCGGAATTTGGCGAAGTCGGAGACGGTGGTGTGGTCATGCGCTTGAACGGAGTGGGGAGTGTTCGCCGACAATAGAAGCGTTCCTGAGAGCGATTTAGGAGCGTTCCTAAAACCGGGTCGAGCGGGCCACAAACCCTTGCCAGCAAAGGCAGGAACGCTTCTTTGAAATGCTCGGCGTTTTTCGAATTCGAAGGGGGTCTCGACCCCCTCTCTGTCGCCAAATTTTTTCTCATTTGTGGTCAGGAACGCTTCTCGAGGAAGAGGCTTTTTCACGGCCTCCGCCCTGCGGTCAGCACCCCGTCGCCCGGACGTCCGGCAAGCCAGTTGGCTTGCAGCGTCTCCACATGAGTAACCGGGCGCGCAAACTTATCGCCTACGATGGAAGCGACGCCCTGACGGGCGTTGCCGTTCTCGACAAGCCGAAGACGCTCTGCATCGTCGCCACCGTTCTCGAAGACGCGGTGGCGCTCCAACGGATGATTCCGCAAGCGTCGGCCATTGTGACTCCGGCCCCTGCGGCATTTGCTGCGTTGCGGCCGGACAAGGCGGTCAAGGAGTACCAGCTTTATCTCGCCGGAGACATTGCAGCGTGGCTGCGTGTCGCCAGTGACTTTGTCCGTACCGTCCGGCAGACAGGCGCGGCGGCGCGCATCATTCTGCCCTCAGGCGCCGCGCTGAGCCACATCGGCAAGGCGGCCGATGACAAGGCGTATTGGTGGCAGGTGCTTAAGGGGGTGACCTCACTGGACGCGCCTCTTATGGACGAGTTCGATACATCTGGACTCTGAGGGGGCCATTCTCGGACTGAAATCTGCCGACTGCTAGGCCCCGCAATCGCTCACGGCCGAGCCGGGCTTTGTAACTGCTTCATCTGGTTCTGGTTTATCGTGTGTTGACTGCTCCCAGTTGTGCCGCCGTCAACTGAGAATGTGGGCTTGGTTTTGTGACAGGGTTTGGGCTTGTTGGCCGCGGCATCCAGCCACAGGTCTTTTTCGGGAGAAGGTTGTCCTCGGCTCCATAAACAGGGAGTGCCAAAACGGCTAGGATGCACGCGGACAGATAGCGATTCATTTCAGCTCCCGTACCTTTTCCTAAAAACGTCCATGAAGCAATAGAGAACAGCCTCTGGTTCGCTGTTGCTCTTGCACGAGCGATAGGCTCCCTCGAGCACGCGGTCCTCCACAGTTCGTGTCATATCCGGGTTTCGGTCGTCCGTGCCCGGGACCCGGACGAAACCGTGGCCGCTGTACCAAGCCTCGAGTGCATCGTTGTCCATCGCGTCCGTGTCGAGCGCATCAAGTCGGTCTGCCTCCGCGTCCGACTCACCTTCCATTTCACCATAGAGCAACTGATGGACGTTAAGCACGAGACTCGCGCCAATCTCATCAGCGAGGGCGCATAACGCCTTGAGCGCGAGCCCGACGTAGCCGGCGCGTCCAGCTTCGTGCGACCAGACGCTCTCGAGCCGGACCACGTACACCGACGAGCGCTGGACCATCTAGATGAAAAGCCACTCGACTGCCCCATCCGGGTAGTCCTGTGGCCACCCCTCTGCGAGCAATTCCAGCGCACCGCGAACACGTTCCAGCACCGGTCGATAGTGCTCGGCGCAATCGCCGGGTCGTTCGTGGTCGTCCTCGCCATTTGCCTCAACCGGACCTTGCCCCTCCCGCATTGCTTCCACAACACCCCGCGCACACCCAAGCCGGTCGAGCGCACGCCGGAGCCGCTCGCGGCCCTCATCCTGCCCAAGCTCCCGCGCGACCACCTCGACCTCGGCCGCCACATCTGTCAGCAGAATCTCCACCAACTCCACCAGTGTCGATGCCAGCTCGGCGGTCGCCGCGCGTTTCGTCGTCTCTTTGATTTCAATCGAGTCATCCATCCAACCGATAGCGATGGCTGCTTATATGACCGAGCCTGGCGATTGCGTCTGCCGGAAGAACCTCCCTAAGTTCAGAATTTTCGAACTGCTTTTTTGCTTGTGACGGCTGTGCGGGACGTTATTTTTCTGGAATTTCGATAACAATTTGTTTTATAAAGACTTTTCACCGTTGCAAACAAAGAAATTGCTAGGCGCTGTCACTCCGCCTTATGGTTATAAATATCGCTCTGTGACAGGTGAAATTTCATACGTGACGAGCTACTTGACTACTTGCTGAGCGAGGGTCCGCAGTTGAGCGGTCAACTTGCGCTCGGTCTCGAAAAATGGCTTGGCATCACACCGGCGGCCGCACGGAAGAAAGTTGAGCGGAGAAGCAAGTCCGTTCGCGAGTTGAAGCTGCCATTCGCACGAAGAGCTAAGTTCCTGTACGCAGCCAATCAATACGGGAGCGATAGATTCTGGAGCCGGTTAGCCGAAGCACTCGAGGAAGGGAACGGTGCGTACTCGCGCGTTATTCGAGCACTCCGTGCCCGGGGCGACCTTGTCCCGCTGGCTCACCTCGCTTCTGCGGCTGGCATTTCCTCCGGTGCTCGCCAAATCCCATTCGAGCGCGTCTGGCAGGACCTTGTGAGCACCGGACTGTTCCACACAACTGAAGTGCCTGGCTTGGGCGAGTGTTTCGCCTTTGCAAAAAAGGACCCCTCTCTCGACGAGATGCTTCCTGATGTACGCGCTCGGTTAATTGCCGAAACCGTGCTCCTTCAATCGGTTCAAGAATGGGCGGCAAAGCTCGGACTCGGCAGCTTCAGCAGTTTCAAGCTTCGAAGTAACAAGCAAGAGGCGGCGCCTAGCGTCTGCGAATCTTCGGTTTCCTTCAGGTTGTTCAAGCTAGAATGGCGCGATAGAGGCTTTCCACGACCTGGCGAGGAAGCGCAAAGTGTCTGAGAGCGGGGCGGTCTTTGCTTTTTATGTGTCCCCTGCCAACACCGACGTTCCTCTGCCAAGGGTTATGTTGTAATCGGCTGTGGTTCTCCCGTGGATGGCTTTCATGTTGGTTCCCGACATTACGGTATCGAAGCTCTGAAGCCAAACGCGCTTCACTCCTTTTCGCTAGTACGTTACAACTCAGCGGACTCCCGGATGTCAAATCCGGTCGAACGACGCCGAGCGGACGGTCAGTCACACTTGTCGACCTCACAATGATTGACATTGCTGGAATGCTTCCAGTCGGCTGCGCGCAGCGCTCTAGCGCAGCTGGGCCAATATGGACTCCGACTCATGTTGGCACGTAAATCTCCGTTTTGGTTTTTTTGGAAAGCGCCTATAACAAAGAATTCGGAGCTTCATCCTGCACTGTCAAACAACTGATGAAAGGTAATGACTGAGGGCGTTGTCTCCGAGACGCGAATAGGTTGAGGCTGGTGCCCCGTCGAAATGGTTGCGAGCAAAACGAAAGCTAAACGAAATGAAAGAGTAGGCAAATTGCGTGGGTGTCTACAAGTGGGAATTTCGACTATCAGTGCATCAATGACCTGACTGCATAATCTAGCCGGTTGCCAAACGGTGAGTCAGCACTGCCCTTTCCGAATAAGAGGTGCATAAATGCCTATTAACATCGCGCACTTGTCCGACATTCATTTCCGTCGCGATGAAAATCCTATCGGCAACGACCCAAATGCCAACATGAGGAAGGAATTGTTGCTGGACCTCCTCGAGTTGACGGCGGCCCAGGGGAAGCTCGACGCAATCATTGTTTCCGGAGACATCTCTTACAACGGGATGAAAGAAGAGTTCATCGAGGCAGACGCATGGCTGCAGCAAGTGTGCAGGGAGACCGGCTGCCCGACTTCAAATGTGTACCTTTGTCCTGGCAATCACGATGTCAGTTGGGAGGTCCTCAAACGGAATCCGCTACTCGAAGCTGCGCATAATTCCATTCGCTCGAAGACAAACAATGAGTTGCGTAACGCTGAACTTCTCTCTCTTCTTACAGGGGAGACAGGAAAGGCATTCTACTCGCCGCTCGACAATTTCAATGAATTTGCCCAGAAATATGAATGTGTCTTCAAAGGTACGAAGAGTAATTATGCCTGGAACAAGCAGTTATCGTTAGATGACGGTTCTTTGCTTCGAATCAGAGGCTTGAACTCGGCAATACTCTCTGGAAGGCAAGACAAAGAAGGGCAGCTTTTTCTGGGGCGGGACGCTTGGACCATAGGCCGCGAACACGGAGTCGAATACTTAGTCTTCGCGCACCATCCCCCTAAATGGCTTTTGGACGGTCCGGAGATGGACAACGAGCTCGAGACCATGGCGAGGCTTCAATTGTATGGGCACGAACATAATGCCCGAATCTTAACCGGCACGAGGAGTGTGAAGGTGTTTGCTGGCTCCGTGAATCCACATCGCTTAGAAAGGAACTGGCTACCTGGATACAATTTCATCAAAATCTCCGTCGTCACGAGGGGCGCAGAACGCCGGATGAACATTCGTATCTTCGCGCGGGAGTGGCAACAGGTAACGCCGCAACAATTTAAAGCATATGCCGGAGCCGAGAAAGATGGCAGCCACGAAACGAGCATTCCACTACGCCCTTGGTCCCCGCCGGTCGAAAGAGGCACGAAAGATTTGACTGCTCCGCATCTGAAAATGCCTCAAGATTTTCCGGTGTCGCATCGGACAGCGACACGAAATGAAATTGAAGTGGATGGAGTCCTAGACAACGAAGCAGAAACAATCGAGAGATGCTCAGAGAATGACTCCGATAGACCTGGAGCGGTCGTCGATAACGCTCTAGACACCGCCTACAGGGTCGTTCATCTTAGCGACCTACATCTAGGCGTCAGCGACCCTAAGGGAGTTTGGAATTCTCTCGCCGATTACATTAAGGCCTTGAACCCCGACTTGGCTGTCATTACCGGAGACGTAGTCCATTCTGCGACAACGGAGAATCTGGACTTCGCATCTTCCGCTCTGAACGCGCTGGGGGTTGAATATCGTCTGTGTCCAGGAAATACTGACCATATAATTCCGAAAGTGCCAAGCCGAAAAAGCACTTCTCGTCGGGAGAAAGCGTCTAAAGTTCCAACTGTGAAGCCTGCAAAAACGTTTGACGACGTATTTGAAGACCACCTATTGTCGGGAGCAGAGTACTCTACTTCGAAGAAACCGGGGAATACTTGGAAGCTTGCATTCCTTAGCGTCGACACTGGTGGGACCGACCTCGGCGAGACGCGCGGGGAAATCACGAAGTTTCAGCGTAATGCTCTCGTCAATTCGGCCAAAACGGTCGAAAAAGAAGCAGACATTTGCATCGTCTTGCAGCACCATCAGCTTCTTCCAGTTAGCATCTTGACCGAGGACGGACCACAGGCGTGGAATTCTCATCAAACAATGGATAACGTGGGTCCTGTATTGGAAACCCTCGCCAATTCAAACGTAAATCTCGTACTTCACGGTCATGAGCACCGGGCGTTTGCTGCTAAATACTCAACGATGAATCGGAAACGCAGTGACGTTACGATTGTCGGGGCTGGCTCGGCAACTGGGCTTACGGGAGGTGAGGGCTTTCGCTTAGAGGAAGCGTCGTTTAACTTGCTCGAGTTTTGCGATGATGGCTCGATATTGCTTGAAGAGCATTCTGGAAAGTCAGGTAGTTGGCGGGTAAAGGAGGGAAGTTCCTACGAACTTTTTTCGGCTCGCGACATACAAAAGATACGGCAAAAGAGAGCGTCTGAGGTTGTCAACACCCCCGCTATGCGTATCACAAAATGGTTCGAATTTTTGGAAAATAGAGATATCCGAGTCAGCGAAGTTCGCGCGGCTTGCGACTTGAGTTCTCGTGAATTCATTTATTCGGCTTTTAACAGCACGGGCACGCCGGAGTGCGAACGATTCGAAGTGACTTGGTCAGACGGTCATATCCAGAGACTTCCGGTCAGTTTTGAGAATGTTCGCGACCACACATATCAATTCGAAGTAAGGCTTCCGCGCGCGCCATCCTCGGTGCGTAGTATAAGAGTAGATACTCTGTGGAGGCGTGGGGGGCTTTTGACAGTCGATGACTGGGACGTGATGAAGTTCGCCGGTCGAGTTCTCGGTGACCAGAGGGACAACTATAAAGAGTTTGCTTCTCATGTTGTGCGTGAGCCTTTACAAGAGTTAGTGCTGATTCTTCAGCTTCCGCCCCAGATTGCGCCTTCGCGCGATGAGGTCGGTGTAACCGTGAAGGCAGTCCCCGAGGCGCAAGGTAAGATTGACTACACTAGCCTTCGAGAGGACCTGAAGGCTAGGGAGATTGGAAAAGGTCGGTACATTCTCTCCGTGCCTTACCCCTATACGGACACGGTGTTTGGACTGTCATGGGTTTTGCCGGCTCGTGAGAAAAAACCTCTCTCGTGGGTGTCAGGAGTACACGCGGCAAAAAAGGGAATCAAAGAATTGTTTCGTAATCGTCTACCCGAGGGATTGAGCAATTTTTGCAATATTGAGGTTTTTGAATCAGTGAGAGACCAAAATCAATTTCATTGGAGGATTGTATCTGACGGCGGGTCTGTCAATGGCAGCAACGACATGGACGCTGCTGTTCGCGATGTCGCCCACCAGAGTATCTACTTGGATTGTTGGTGGGGCAATGTCGGAATTTCAAATCGCGAAGCGAGGAGGGCGTCGCGAGGTGATTTGGAGGGGACTGAAGTTGCGGCAATATCAATCCCTATCATCCCGCGTGGCGTGGACCACATCGGCGAGCCCCCATTGATGGTGCGACTCGGATATGCAGAATTCGATTACCGCGGAAGTGAGGAAGATATGCGTGTCGCGGTGCTTCGTGCTGCTGACGTATTTTTTAATGCAATAGATAACCATTGAGCGCGTCAACTATTATTTCGGAGAGTGTGTCGCGCTGTTCCTTCAGCTCGTCGGATTCGCTGTTCGGCCGAGGAAAGGCATGAA
This sequence comes from Caballeronia telluris, assembly GCF_001544495.1. GTDB lineage: Bacteria > Pseudomonadota > Gammaproteobacteria > Burkholderiales > Burkholderiaceae > Caballeronia > Caballeronia telluris. The sequence goes on along the minus strand of NZ_FCNZ02000045.1, from coordinate 14,047 downwards.
GAGGTTGACGCGTTGCGCGCCTGAAGGCGTCGTTCGTCGGAGGGAAGGCTTCACGCGACGCAAGGACGGAAGAAACCTCGGTCAGTTCGCCTACGCGGCTCGCTATCGTCGACAAAGGCGATTTGCGTGGCGGCCACCGGCTGTGGTTCGGGAAGGACGCGGATACCAGGAGGGCTTCTGACGAGGTCTGTCGACGCTAGAGTCGGTGGGCTTCGCGATGGACGCATGGACGCATGGGCGAGCGGCATCCGAGTCGACTTCCAATGCACTCTCCCCGTACTTTCGGCAAGCTAAGTGTTCGAATTTCCCACCGCATTCGCAAGCGCGTCAGCGATTTGTTCGACCTGGTCTATTCGGAAGCTTGGAGCCACGCGGATATGAGGTCGTGGCTGAAAGCGAGAGCCTGGCTGCACTGCGATTCCCCGTGCGGCCAAGGAAACTAGGCATATCGCTGGACCGAGACAGGAATCCAGAGGCATAAGGCGTCTTGTCCGGACACTTTAATTCCGCGCTCTGCCAGTGCATCTGCCAGGACTCCGCGCCGCTTCGCGTAGGTTTCACGTGCGGCAGCCACCTGCCTCTGCGATTCAGGGGGCGGCCTCAAATCTGAAGTGCAACACCATTTCGTCTAAGGTGTTGCGATGCATGAAAGAACTCCGTACCAGCAACTTCAACCTGAAGAGCGCCTAACCATTGCAAGCCTGCATCTGCAGGGTTCGAGTATCCGGGCCATGGCCCGGATACTTCGGCGCTCGCCGGCAACCGTTAGCCGTGAACTGAAGCGAAACAGCTCTCCCGCAGGCTACGCATCGGTACCGGCTGAAGCGCTCCGCGCCTCACGCCGCGGCGCTGGGCGCCGTGCCACAAAGCTTTGCCTACAAGGCGTCTGCTGGCATATCGTTCTCACCCTGCTCGAGTGGAGATGGTCACCCCAGCAGATATCGGGCACACTGAAACGTATGTATCCGACCGACCCGACCCAACAGGTTTCGCACGAAACCATCTACACCGCTATCTATGCGCAGCCGCGCGGCGAACTGCGCCGTCAGCTGATTGCCTGCTTGCGTCATGGTCACAGCACGCGTATGCCGCGCACGCGGGGCACAGACCGGCGCGGACAAGTTCCCGACATTGTCTGTATCCATGTGCGCCCCCCCGAAATTGAGGACCGCCTGCTGCCCGGACACTGGGAGGGCGACTTCATCAAGGGCGCGGGCAACCACTCCTCGGTCGGCGTGCTGGTTGAACGGACCAGCCGCCTTGTCCTGCTTGCAAAGATGGAAGACGCCACCGCGGCTTCAGCGCTGGCGGGCTTCTCTGCGAAACTGAATTCGATTGTCGCGCCGCTGCGCCAGAGCTTCACTTATGACCAAGGCAAAGAAATGTCGCGCCACAAGGAGCTCGCTGCCGCAACCGGCGTGAACGTGTACTTTTGTGACCCGCACAGCCCCTGGCAACGCGGCACTTGCGAAAACACCAACGGTCTGCTGCGTCAGTATCTGCCCAAAGGCACAGACCTTTCGGTCTACACTCAGGTCGAACTTGACGCCATCGCCGACAGTCTGAACAGTCGACCTCGTGCAACTCACAACTTCCATTCGCCATTCGAGGTCTTCGCCGCGACCCTCGCATCAGCAAGTCAACCTCAAAGCTCTAAACATTAACCCCGGTGTTGCGCTTCACACTTGAACCCGCCTCTCCTATTTTGCTGGGGCTCGTGAGGTGCGTGCACTAAACGAGGGAGGCATACCTCCAGCAGATTGCTCGACTTGGTTTTCCGCCGTCGAGCTTTCTGAAGCCTCAGCGTTGCATTCGCGCCCTTGCAGCATCGCCGGCTTAAAGTTTTTGCCAATCTCGTCGTAACATGGGGTAGGACGTTGCGGCGGACCACTGTGATGCTCGCCGGTATTCGAACTGGGGCAACGTTCTTGCCATCGATTCACCGAATAAAGGGTTGAAAATGTCAATGCTTGCCTTCGAAGACACAGAAGTGGGCCGCGCACTTTTCAGTGTTGCACAATCGCTTCAACAGATATATTCGGTTGCGAAAGGTGGGGACGAGGCTGCGCCATGCCTAGCCCAGATTGAAGCATTGGCGGAAGCTTCGTTTGCCTCGGTTGAAAAATTGGTCAACCACTTCAATACCCATAGAGCGGCTCTCGAAGACACTCGAGACAGCTTGCTAGCGTCACTGGAGCGCCTAGGCGAGATGCAGGATGTTGTTCTCGAGGCCCAAGAGCATGCCGTCGCCGTTCAGCGACAGGCAAAGGCTTCATTGAACGACCTCGCGAGCCAGGTCGCTCCAGCCAGAAATGTTATTTACTGAGTCTGTGCAACACCGCCGTGAAGCCTAGCGTGCTTGCGTTCTCACTGAGCTTGCCCCTCGTTTCGTGGGCTACCGCCCACAGCGAGCGAGCGAAAGCCGTCGTCGATATTGCTGTTCGTATTGCAATACATTTACCATACAAGAACGAATCAGCTACCGGGGAAGCTGAATGAGAGAGCGAAAGGATACGCTCATGAGCTTCCGAGCCTCTGCGCGCTTTAAGGCCGCGCTTACGCTCGCCGCAGCACACGAGAATCGAAGCCAGGCCAACCTACTTGAGACGCTCGAATTCGAGTTCTGCCGTCAAAAGGGTATCGAGGTACCCGCAGAACCGGCTCAACAACAAAACTAAAGACCACACACCATGTACCAGACCTTCGTTCACGCGCCGGTCATCGCGAAGCTGTGCGCGCTCTCCATCCTTGTGCTCTTCGGCTATTTCCTGTTTTGGTTCGTGCCGAGAGCTGTGATTCGCGGTCTCGCACTCAAGCGAGTCATTGCCGGACTCGCGCGCCTCAAAGAGGGCGAGGACCCGGGGCCGCTCTTCGCCAAAAATAAAGATTTGGCTCACCTTTGGAGCGAATACGACGAGACGCTCTTTAAACAGGAACGCTTTGATTCTGGTGAGCGCGGTTATGTCTTCGACAAAAACCGCTCGACGGTTCCGGCCGAGATGTTTTTCAACACGCAGACGACCGTGGACTCATATGTCGGCGCGGAATTCTTTAAGCACGTTCCCGGCATCCTGACGGGTATCGGGATTATCGGAACCTTCTTTGGAATTCTTCACGGACTGGATGCATTCAATGTGAGCGCCGATGCCGCCCAGGTTCGCGACAGTCTGAAAGGACTGCTCGGCTCCGTGTCCGAAGCGTTCGCGGTTTCCGCCGGCGCCATCCTGTGCGCGATGATTATCACGTTGTTCGAAAAGTTGCTTCTCGCCAGCCTTTACAAGAAAAGCGAAGCGCTCGCCATCGAAATCGACAAACTCTACAAGGCCGGTGCGGGCGAAGAAATGCTCCAGGACTTGGTCCAATCGTCGGCCGACTATCTGTCTAACAGCAAGACGCTAAAAGACGCGCTCGTCAATGACCTCAAGGCCATCCTGGAGTCCGTCGCGTCGACACAGATTAGCGAGCATAAGCGCATTATCGATGACCAGATGACGGCGCAGGCTGCGAGCACCAGAGACCTGGGGTTGCAAATCGGGCAGGAAATTAGCGCGGGGTTGCAAACGGCGCTAGCGGAACCCATGAAAGCTATCGGAGAGGCTGTAAAAGTTGTCGGCGGGGAGCGCGAAGGCGCGGTCCACAAGCTCCTTTCGGAGGTAATCAAAGAGCTCAATCAGAGCTTGCGCGACCTCTTTGGCGACCAGATTGCGGGCATCAACACGATGCAGCAGCAGACCATCGCCGCGCTTCAATCCGCCGTCGACAAAATTGAGCACTTGTCCAAGACGCTGACTACCGCCGGGACAGATGCGACGGGCAAGATGGGCGAACAGCTGGCTGAAGCCATCAAAAATATGGAAGCCAGCCAGACGCGCATGACCACTGAAATGGCGCAAGCCGTGGCCGAGATGAAAAATCTTGTTGCCAACTCACAGACGGCAACCAATGAAGGCATGCTCGCCGCACTTGAGCGGGTCAGCAACAACGTCGAGGCGCTGGTCAAGCAACTGACGGAAAAGGTCGAAACATCCCAGAGCGCAACCAGTGAGGCGTTGACGAAGGCGCTCGCCGAGGTGACCGAGCGCGTGGGCGGCCTCGTCACGTCCCTGACAGCCGATGTAACAACATCCCAGACGACGACTAATGACGCACTCACCAACGCGTTGGCTGATGTTGCTGACCGCGTCGGAAGCTTGGTCTCGTCGCTGACGACTGACGTAAAAACGTCGCAAACCTCGACCAACGAAGCGCTCACTAAAGCGTTGTCTGACGTCACTGAGCGCGTCAGCGGCCTTGTCTCGTCGCTGACAAGCGATGTGACAACCTCGCAGAGCGCGACCAACGAACAGTTGCAGAAGTCAGTGTCGGACGTCAGCGCGACGGTCGCTAATCTGGTGCAAGGCCTCACGCAGTCCGTGACCAGTACCCAAGAAGAAAGCAGCAAGCAGCTGACACAGTCGGTCGCAACCGTCGGAGATTCCGTTAAATCGCTCGTCGACGACCTCAAGCAACAAGCCGAGGGTGCTGACGTCGTTCACGAGAAGCGGCAGCAACAGTTCGCAGCCGAAGCGCAAGCCGCCGCCGCTGGAATCAAGTCGGCAGTAGACGTTCTTACTGCGGAAGTCAGCCGACTTGTGTCCGGCACCGGGTTCGCGGTCGACAAAATGCGTGAGAGCGTGGATACGATGCGCCGGGTGACCGGCGACACGGTTACCCAGATGAACCAGGGGGCAAGCACGCTGCATGCGGCCTCGACCGAGTTTGGCAAGGCCGGCACGGCGGTAACCGGCTCGCTGCAACAAGCGACGCAGCTGACCGACAAGCTCGCTGCGGCGGCGGGCAACGTGGGCGCGGCGTCCGAGACGATGCAGCGTGTCGTTAATGACTATAGCGCCCGGAGCGGCGAGTTCCAGTCGATGCTGTTGCACCTTAAGACCATCGTCGAGTTGGCAGAAGGGTCGTTGAGCCATGACGTGCTCGCTCAAATTCAGGAATCGAACAAGGCGCTGACGGTCGCGCAACTGAAGGTGGACGAGTTCATGAACGGAGTGACCGATGTGCTCCAGGACTCCAGCGACAAGTTTCAAACCAACCTCACCGATGCGATGGAGCGCGCCGCATCCAAGCTGGTCGAGACGACCGGCCGAGTCACAGGCCTGTTGAACGGTCTCATCGAGAATCTTGCAATGGCACTCCGTCCGGTCGTGATGGACGAGGAGCGTGCTTAAATGTTGAGCTCTCGCATCGTTCTGAAGCGGGGCGGCAAGGGCGAGGCGGAGAAGCCTTTCTGGATTAGCTACGCGGACCTGATGACCGCGCTCATGGTCCTCTTTCTTGTCACGATGTCCGTGACCTTGCTTGCCGTCACAAAACAAGTGAGCGAGGCCGAGCGCCAAAAAGCAGAGCGCGACCGCGAAATCGCGGAGTTGCTTCACCGCGTACAAGTCGCCGCGAAAAACGCGGGCATTTCGGTCGATATGGACCGGAACGTCATCGACTTTGGCGACAAGGCGCATTTCGACAAGAACAGCTCCGGACTCAAGCCCGAGCAGCAAAAACTGCTTCGTGCGTTTGTGCCTCAGGTGCTTGCCATCGCGCGCGACCCGCTCGGCCAAAAGTGGCTTAAGCAGATTGTGGTGGAGGGGTTCTCGAGCCCGGAGGGAGATTACCTCTACAACCTGAACCTCAGCCTCCAGCGCAGCCAACGGGTGCTGTGTGTTCTACTCGCCAAGCCGCCGGTAGGTGAGAGCGCGATGAGCAATGACGAACTGGAGCAAGTGCGCGACCTGTTTCTTGTCGGTGGCTACTCGTTCAACGCCGCCAAGGCATCCTACGAGGACAGCCGGCGCGTGGAGTTGCGCCTTGAATTCCTGGGGATTGGCGAGCATCGCCCGTCGACCAACGGTCCGCCACGCGGCAACTTCGGCACCTGCGCTTTAGGAGCAGCCTAATGAGTTATCTCGACGATTTGCGCAAGGGACTCACTCGCCTGCAAAACCAGCCGCTCTTTTTGCAGACGCCGATGGGCGAGCTCGAAGAACAACTCGAGAAGCTGACCGAGAAACTTGTAGGCCGCACCGCAAAAGCGCCGGAAGAGGCCGTTGTTAAAGCTGTGGAGCGATTCCAACAGGAGCCGCGCTTTCGGCATTCCCATGATGCGCTACTCGTGAGCCTTGGTTGTGACCGGCCCATTGGAAAAATGCGCTACCGCCTCATCGAGGACCGCGTACGGTTTCCGGCCGTTCTCTCGGGTGTGGACCGCTTCCGCAAGCATCGACCCATCTTCCGCGACTGCTACAAGGGGCTCTTGGACACGTACCTCCGCTACCATCCTGAAATGAAGGGTGCGGCAAAGACAGGGCGGCCCAATTGGGAGCTGCTTCGGTCATGGCTGGACAGTGGCGCCAATACCCTCCGCCGCCCGGATGGCCTGGAGGAGACCTGGGTGTCTGAACTAGTGTCGCACCCCGAGCTTTTCTCAAATGCTCCCGTCGATGCGTTTGCTCGGCAGATGCTTCGGGGCGACGATAGTGCTTTTTTTGAGTTTCAGCAGGCGCTTCATATCGAGCGCACCTCGTGGCTTATGGAGCAGGTGGTCCTCGCACAGGTCCGCGCGGCCGCGAAGGCCGGCATCACGCCGTACATCCCTAAATTGTTGCCGCTGCTCGAGCAACTCGCGACCCAAAACCCCGTCGTTTTCAATCAAGGCCTGGCTGAGGTGCTGAGCGCATATTGCGACCATACGGGCGGCCCGCTGCACGGAGCGTTACGCGATTTTTCCTTGCACTTCTGGGGCAACCCGCTTTTCCTGCGCAAGGAAAACAGCACCGGCTGGGTCGCCGTGCCCCGCGAACCTAGGGACATGGTCAAAAAGTGGTTCAAGCTGCATGTCATTCAGCAGTTCTTCAACGTTCTGGCCAAGCAGGACCAGCGTGAACAGGACGACGTCCGACTCAAGCGCGAGCGGCGACGAGACTTTTGGGAGAAGTACGCGGATGTCGTGGGCGACGTTAAGTTCGCACTGGGGCCCAACGCTCGAAACAGCGATGACACGAGGATGCTCGAAGTCGTCAAGCTGATGGAAGGGATGACGCTTGACCTCTATGGCGCAGGAGACGGGCAGAACAACGCCTTCATCATGCGATTCGGCGACTGGGTCGTAGCCGAATTCGGGCACGAGAATAACGCTTGCTTCGTGTATCCCGCATCGGACGTGCCATTTGAGCACGGCGACACCAGCATCTCTGCGCAGGCCATTCGGCATCACATTCAGGCGTCGGACCAACTGGGTGCCGAAAGCCTTCCGCATCGAGATAGAAGGCGAGTCGGGCCGGTCAAATTGCACCACCGAGACAAAGGCGGTCGGTTCTGGGAAGATATTTTCGAGGACGCATTGAGTGGCCGGGGCATCACCAGGCCGGTTGCCGCGCGTGCGAGCAAGAACTCGGCAACTACCTGGAAGCCCGAGGTACCGGCGCAGGCAGCCAAGCAAACTCCGGCTCGCGCCGCCGCATCTTCTGCCGCGAGCCGCCCGTCGACCACGCCTAGTATCGACCGGCCTCCAGAAGCAGCGAGGCCTGCGCCACGCCAAGCTCAAGAGCAGCCTGTAAGTTCGAGTGCATGGCGCAATCCGTCGCTTTTTCGGCCGGCATCTGGTGGCGCGAGCACTCCGCCGACCAAAGCATCCACGTCCGGAGCGGACACCCCGTCGAGCGGACCGATTGTTTCTCTGCCGTTTGGTGCAAAGCAAGAGAAAGAGCTCCTTACCATGTGCCGCAAACTCGACATCTACGTTCGGGACATGCGTGAACGGCAGGGCAATCTATGGATTGCGTTGGACAGCCCGGCGGACAACCGTCTGACGCCGTTGCTCCAGTCGTACGGCTTCAAATACCGGCCCGGTCGCGGCTGGTGGTATCAGGAATAACAAGTCGAGAAGAATTCGGGGACGAAAAGCATGCTGAAGTGGCTCAAAAAGATGACGGGTGCCGAGCCGTCGCAGCGGCAAATCGCCGCCGTGTGGCGCGCCTTTGGAGCTGAAGGGCTCGACTTGGGAACGTTCGAGTCCGTGGGCGCGCGCCCAGGTGCGACGCCGCTTGCGACACCCACGGTGCCCGCGCTCATCACGCAACTGTACGATGAAGGCTATGCCGTCGGTGCAGACGAGAGCGCCCACTTGTCGTGGGAGAGCCTGTACAACCTGCTGGAAGAACCGGCTTTCGCACGCAGCCTCGACCAACTGGAACTCCCGCCCATCGGCGGGCTCACGCCAGAGCTCCAAAGCCGCAACTCGCTTATTGACCGCGACTTTACGATTCGCGTCTCCGGTTGGCGGGATGAGGACCGGCGCCCACTTGAGGCGGTCACGCGCAGCGGCGCGCTTGTCTCGACCAACGGCCGACAGCTTTTGCTGTCGCGGCAGGCGTGGGAGACCGTGGAGCAGGTTGCACGTTTTCAGGCGCGACCAGAGGACGAGCGCACCGAGACCGCTCAGCGCATGCGTTGGGGGCAGATTCGACGCGCCGCGCTTGCGGCGAACGCGAGCCTCGACCAGTTCCTGTACAAGAGCATTGTCGTCACGCCCGACACTATCGATATCATCCCGCGAAAGACGGGCGCCGGCACGACACGAATGGTCGAAATCATTCCGACCTTCGAAGGCGCCCCCGAAAACTGGCTCGACGTTTTCGACTCGTATCAGGCGGTCCCCAAGCACTATGACATCAGCACGCCCGAAGGTATCGTGCACGTGCTCGTCACGCCAGAGGTGAACACGGTGCTTTCCAGCATCCGAAAGATGCCGGGCCGACTCATCAGCGGAAGCCGGGCCGAAGCGTTCCTGTTGAACCCGTTCGCCACGCTCGGTGAGGACGCAAAAGCGGCAATCGACGAAGAGCAGTTCGAGCGCGCCAAAGTTGAAGCTGGCATTTTCTTCGACCACTTCACCTCGATAGTCCGCCGCGACGCACTGGGATTCCCGGAGACGGTCGGGCTTGCTATCGAAACGGCGCTCGCGGACCGGGTGTCTGCGGAGGAGCGGCTCTTTTCAGACGACTCGGAGCTGGAACACTTCGTCCGAGGCGCCGAACGCGCCATCGCCGCCGAACGTCAGCTCTATGCATGGGAGGGCTACGACTTCGAGCTTCTTGGCAACAGCGAAGAGCATCTGGTTCTGCTCAAGGCCGCCCTCGATGAGCGCAGCAAGCCGCGCATTTTGGTTCGACACACTGACGTCTACGACCTGAGCGCGTACACCTCGCGCGTCAACGGTATCGGCCTCGAACAGCCGTATTACTCGCCGTACATCGCGAAGAAAGGCGACGAGTGGTGGCCCGAGCACCTGGTCAACGTCATCGTGTACACGCGGGACGGCAGCACCGACCCGGTTGCCGTGCCCATCACGGATGACGTCAAAGACGAATTGAGCGCCAAACTCAAAGAGGCGGAAACCTCCGGCAAGCCCACGATTGAATTGCCGGGTTTCCCGCAACCCATTCCCGTTACCGAAGCGCGCGACATCCTCGACGCGTTCATCAACTTTGGGAATGATGTCCGGGAGGGGTACGACAAGCCCCCGAAATCCGTCGACTCGAAGGACAAGGCCGCTCGTCAGAAGGCAAAACAACTGTTGCTGAAACCGAATGTTGATGCAGTGGACTACGAGGATGTGCGCAAGGAGATTCTGACCGCCTTCACGCCCTCGCCGGCGCTGCCGTCGGGCTTTAGACTGGAGACGAAGCTACTGCCCCACCAGGAAAAGGGCGTCGCGTGGCTTCAGCATCTCTTTCAGCACGCACCAAACCACTGTCGCGGCTGCGTCATCGCAGACGACATGGGCCTAGGCAAGACGCTGCAGTTGCTGACATTCATGGCGCGCGCATTCGAGGACAATCCGGAACTTCCACCGGCACTCATCGTCGCGCCCGTCTCCCTGCTCGAAAACTGGGCAGAGGAGATGGACAAGTTCTTCAAGGAAAGCACGTTCCGGCCGCTCATCGCATACGGCGACAACCTGGCTTCGCTTCGGGTGCCGCGTTCGGCCATTGATGAAGAGCTTCGAAAGGAAAACCTTGTCAAATTCCTGCAACCGGGATGGGTCGGCGACGCGAACATTGTGCTGACGACCTATGAGACGCTTCGCGACCTCGAGTTCTCTTTTGCCGCCGTCAAATGGTCGATTATGGCCTGCGACGAAGCGCAGAAAATCAAAAACCCGAACTCGATGGTCACGCGTTCTGCCAAAAAACAGAATGTGATGTTCGCGGTCGCCTGCACCGGAACGCCTGTCGAGAATACACTCGTCGACCTGTGGTGTCTGTTCGACTTGGTTCAGGCGGGATTGCTTGGCGCGCTCAATGAGTTCGGACGGTGCTATCGCAAGCCAATTGAAGCCGAGACGGAGGAAGAGAAGGTGCGCGTCGAGGAATTGCGCGGGCTGATTGAGCCGCAGATACTGCGCCGCATGAAGAGCGATGTCGCCCAGTTGCCGCCCAAGCGCATCATGCCGGTGCTCATCCCGATGTCCAACCTGCAGCGCACGTACTACACGAGCGCTATCAACCTCTTCAAAGGCCTCAAGAAGGGCGACAAAGAGGCCGCGTCGTCTCCGTTCAAGAATCACCTCGGGGTGCTGCAATATTTGCGCTCCATCTGTACAGCCCCGCACGCACCCGGCCTGGGTCGTTTCGCGCCGCAGCCGCTCGCGCAGGCACGCTCCGAAGCGCCCAAACTCGGATGGCTGCTGGACACGCTACGCGAGATTGAAGGCAAGGGAGAGAAGGCCATCGTCTTTGCTGAGTTTCGCGAGGCGCAGCAGATGCTCGCGTACTACATCAAAGAGACGTTCGGCTTCGAGCCGCGCATCATCAATGGCGACGTCACGGCCTCAGCGAAACATGTCGCGAGCCGTCAGAAACAGATTCGCGCGTTCCAAGAGAAGCCTGGATTTGGCGTCATCATCCTCTCGCCAGTTGCCGTCGGTTACGGGGTGAACGTGCAGGAGGCCAATCACGTCATCCACTACACGCGAAACTGGAATCCCGCGAAGGAAGACCAGGCGACCGACCGCGCGTACCGCATCGGCCAGAAACGAGAGGTCTGCGTCTACCTACCAATCGTGCGCGCCGAAGATTTCAAGACCTTCGAGGTGCGGCTTGACGAACTGTTGAAAGAGAAGCGAAAGCTTGCTGGCGACATGCTCAACGGCACGGGAACGGTGATGCCGACCGACTGGAACATCCAGGACATCGTTCCAGACGGTGCGAAAGACCCGGCGTTTACGCGTGCCCTTACGCTAGACGACGTGTTGCGTATGGAGTGGGACTTCTTCGAAGCGTATGTCGCGGCGGTTTGGCAGAAGAAGGGGTTCAAGACCGTGTATCGCACACCAGCACGCGATGGTGGCGTGGACGTGGTTGCGTTCACTGGCAACAAGGGCGACCTCGTTCAGTGCAAGAGCTCGGGGGTGGTCAATGCCAGCCTGAACGACGAAGGTGTTAAGGACGTGGTGTCGGCCGAAGCGGAATACCGGCTTCGCCACCCCGGTGTAAATTTCTCGAAGTGGGTGGCTACCAACCAGTTCTTCAACGAGACAGCTAGAGAAAAGGCGCGCCGCAACAACGTTACCCTCGCCACGCAGAAGGAGGTTGACGCATGGCTCGAACAATATCCGGTCACGAACGCTGACGTGCAGCGATTTCTGCACCTCTACTGGGAGCAGGCCGCTTGATTGCGGTTTGATGTCCAGTCCCTCATCGTCTGAAGGCACAACGTCGCTAAGTCAGTCGGGGAGACGCGATGGGCCGGAGCGGCGTCCCTTTGCGACGAACTCTGCTCCACTCCGCGGCTCTCCGCGAGCGTCGGTTCAGCACGCCCCGGTCGAATATGTTCGCGTAGGCGGTAAGATTCGTAATCTGGGCGCCGGAGCACAAATCCGGAACACTCTCGACAGCAATCGAATTCTCGTGACGACCTATCTAGATGTCCCTTTCAGGGAGAAGGATGAAGCCAAGGCACTCGGCGCCCGATGGGACCCAAATCAGCGCAAGTGGTATGTGCCTGAGGGGACGGACCTCGCACTGTTCAGCGCCTGGTTGCCCGCGGCGATGAGCTCTGCCGATTTGGTCCCCGTCCCGACGTCCGAGCGGCTACCAAGCCTCGGTGGTGCGGGCCGAGAGGTCGCTGCGCCGAAGAAGGGTGTCCCACTCTCACAATTACTCGCCAGCGTCGCTCAAGCGGTTGCGCAAACATTCAGGTCGGGTGTTTGGACCATCGTGGAAGTTGTCGAGACACGAGCCAGAAGTGGCCACGTGTATCTCGAACTTTCTGAGCGCAGTTCCGACGGCAGTCTCTTGGCGACAGCGAGAGCAATCATCTGGGCGAATGTTGCAAACCGCATTCTCCCGGAGTTCGAACGAGCCACCGGTGCGAGCATCGCTCCCGGCATCAAACTTCTCGTCCGGGCCAAGCCGAATTTCAAGCCCCAGTACGGCTTCAGCATTGAGGTTGATGCCATTGACCCAGACTACACCTTGGGCGACCTTGAAGCTCGGAAGAGGGAAATTCGTGCGCGTCTGCAGCAGGAAGGTATTTTCGACGCTAACAAAAAGCTTCCTCCGCCATGGGACTTCAACGCCATCCTGGTCGTTGCTCCACAAGAGGCTGCAGGGCTTGGCGACTTTCGAGTGGAAGCGAACCGGCTTGAGCGCTTTGGTATTTGCCGTTTTGCCTATGCTTCGAGCCGTTTTCAAGGCGAAGGGGCTGCGCGGGAAATACGCGATGCGCTCCTGAACGCCTTAGCGCACTGGGGCAAATCAGGCAATGCGCCGCCCGATGCGGTCGCAATCATTCGGGGCGGGGGAGCTGTCAATGACTTGGCTTGGTTGAATGATTACGAGTTGGCCAAGACCATCTGCTGTCTGGGAGTCCCTGTGCTGACCGGCGTAGGGCACGAGCGCGACAGCACGATTATCGATGAAGTGGCCAACACTCGGTTCGACACACCAAGCAAGGTTGCTGCCGGCATAGAGCTAGTCATCAAACGACGGATTGATGAAGCCAAGGCACATTTCGAGTTCATCGCGGCACAAATAACAAGAGTCGGAACTGGCGCTAGAGCGCTGCTTGACAAAGGATTCACAGCTGTTCAGTCCGGTGCCCTCAAGCAAGTTGCCGCTGCAAGACAGACCACGTCCGCTTTGGTAGGCGAGCTTTAACTTGGAGCAAAGCTGACGGTGCGCGATGCAAAGCACGAGTCGGGCGTCTTGATGACGGATGTAGGGCACAACGCCTACCAACTGTTGGCAATGGCGAAGCGCGAGGTGCCGGGCGTGTTCTCAGAGATAAGAGGCGGGGCCTGCAACGTTGTAAAGACGGCACGGACACTCACGACGACACGGGTTGAGGCCATTCACGACCGAACATCACTCGATGTAAGTCGAAGCCGGGCATCAATTGAACAAGACCTCCAGACCGTCGCGCTTTCGGCACGGCAACAGATAGCAAGCTCGCGAAACGCGGCGACCGCCGTATTCCGTGAGGTCGCTGGGCAGGGACCAGAGCGGACCTTGGGGCGCGGCTTCGCCATCGTGCGGAACGAACGGGGTCAGCCGGTCACATCTGCTGCCGACGCAAAGTCGATGGGTGAGTTAGAAATCGAGTTGAAAGACGGCCGGGTAGCCGTCGGGGTAAAGCGAGGATTGTGAACATGAGTGAGAAGACTTTCAGACAGGCGTATGGAGTGCTCCAGAGACACGCAGAGACTCTGCGCAATCAACAGGAACCCAATATCGACGACCTACTTACCATCGTAACTGAGTCGGTCGCAGCATATAAAGTCTGCAAGGAGCGGATTGACGCGGTCGAGGCGGCTCTTGAGCAGGCGCTCAGCGGTGCAGGAGTAAGCGGTGAAGAGCCGCTTACGACGCAGCCGAAAGAATCTGCGTCGTTCGATGATGACATCCCGTTCTAGGCAAGGCGGCCTCAAAAGTGAGGTGCAACACTTATCTCGTATAAGGTGTTGCAATGCCCGACAAAACTACTTCATACCAGC
>NZ_FCNZ02000044.1 GCF_001544495.1 Caballeronia telluris | reverse complement strand
GGAGTTTGCCGAACGTCCGAAGCAACGAAGCAACCGGCCATTGATGCGCATGATGCGTGGTCGGCCGGTATGGGTCGGTTTCCGTCAGCGGTCTGACGTCAGTGAAAGTTGCGGCTCGACGTGGCCAAGTTGCCAAGGAGCGTCGTCATGTCGACGAGTCGATTCGCGACAAGGTGCTTTACCTCGCCTTCCTTCTGCCAGACGCCATAGACGCCGAGCAGCGAGGCTCCCAGCGCTTCCTTCCTGAACTTCTCGACCAACGACGGCCAGACGATAACGTTGATCTGGCCGGTCTCGTCTTCCAGGGTAATAAAGAGGACCCCGTTCGCTGTGCCCGGACGCTGACGCACGGTGACGATGCCGCACGCCTTGGCAAGCCGCCCGTTGGGATAGGTGGCGAGCTTCGAGGCCGCAAAGATCTTCTTCTCGTTGAGCCGTGCGCGCAGCAACGCGAGAGGGTGCCGGTTCAACGTCAGGCCCGTCGAGCGATAGTCGCTCACGATCTCCTGCGCCTCGTTAGGTGCGGCAAGCAGCGGCAGTTCTTCCTCGCGCGTCGTAGCGCGCAACAAGTCCTTATCAGGCACGGCTGCCACCGCCTGCCAAAGCGCCTCACGCCGATTGCCAGATAGCGCCGATAGGGCGTTCGCGTCCGCGAGCAACTGGAGGTCGCGACGATCGAGCCGCGCACGGTTCGCAAGGTCGTTGACAGACTCGAAAGGGCGCACCGCCCGTGCGGCTTCGATGCGCGCGGCCGACTCATCGCGCATGCCGCGAATGAGCGACATGCCGAGCCGCACCGGCGCCATTGAGCCGTCGCCTTCCAGGAACGAATCCCAGTTGCTTATCGTGACGTCGATCGGCAGCACGCGCACCTTATGGCGCTTTGCGTCCTGCACGAGTTGCGACGGTGAGTAGAAGCCCATCGGCTGACTGTTGAGCATCGCGCAGAGAAACGCCGCCGGTTCGTGGCACTTCAGCCAGCAGCTTGCATAGACCAGCAGCGCGAAGCTCGCCGCGTGGCTCTCCGGAAAGCCGTACTCACCGAAGCCCTGGATCTGCGCGAAGATGGATTCAGCGAACTCGCGGTCGTAGCCGCGCTCGAGCATGCCGTTCACGATGCGATCGTAATAGTGCTGCAGTCCGCCTTTTCGCTTCCACGCGGCCATTGCGCGGCGGAGCTGGTCGGCCTCGCCGGCGGTGAAGCCTGCTGCGAGCATGGCAACCTGCATCACCTGCTCCTGGAAGATCGGCACGCCGAGCGTGCGAGCGAGCGCCGTTTCCATCTCGGGGCTCGGAAACGATACTGGCTCAAGCTTCTGCCGCCGGCGAAGGTACGGATGAACCATCCCGCCCTGAACCGGTCCTGGCCGCACAATCGCTACTTCAATGACGAGATCGTAAAACTCGCGGGGCTGAAGGCGCGGCAACATGCTCATCTGCGCGCGAGATTCGATCTGAAAGACGCCGACCGTGTCGGCGCGACAGATCATCTCGTACGTGGCCGGGTCTTCCGCTGGGATGTCTTGCAGTTCGAAGGGCTCACCGCGCTGCTTGGCGATCAGGTCGAGCGTGCGCCGGATCGCTGACAGCATGCCGAGCGCGAGCACGTCGATCTTGAGCAGCCCCAGCGCTTCGAGGTCGTCCTTATCCCACTGGATCACGCTGCGATCGACCATAGCGGCGTTTTCGATCGGCACGAGCCGCGAGAGTTTGCCGCGCGCAATGACGAAGCCGCCGGTGTGCTGCGACAGGTGACGCGGGAAATTCAGCAATTGCGACGCGAGACTCGCCCACTGCTGGATGATCGGCGTCGAGGTATCGAGTCCCGATTCAACGAAGCGATTGAGCAGGTCCGCACTGGAGTCGAACCAGTGGTGTGACTTGGCCACCTTGTCGACGATGACCGGATCGACGCCAAGCGCCTTGCCCGAGTCGCGTAAGGCACTCTTGGGCCGATATGTCGTCACGGCGGCCGCGAGCGCCGCGCGGGTGCGTGTGTACTTGCGATAGATGTACTGGATGACTTCTTCGCGCCGCTGGTGCTCGAAGTCCACGTCGATGTCGGGCGGCTCGCCGCGCTCTTTCGAGATGAAGCGCTCGAAGAGCATAGAGCTGCGCGCGGGATCGACTTCGGTCACGCCCAGGCAGTAGCAGACGGCAGAGTTGGCCGCCGACCCGCGCCCCTGACACAGGATGCTCTCGTTGCGCGCGAAGCGCACGAGGTCGTAAACAGTCAGGAAGTAAGGCTCGTACCGAAGATCGGCGATCAGCGCCAGTTCGTGCTCGATCTGCGTTTGCACCTTGTGCGGAATGCCTGCCGGGAACCGGCGATGCGCGCCGATGTAGGTTTCCTGCCGCAGATAGGCGGTCGGTGTCGTGCCTTCCGGAATCAGCTCGTCGGGATATTCGTAGCGCAGTTCGTCCAACGAGAAACTGCAGCGACTGGCGATCGTCAGCGTTTCGGCCAGCGCCCGCTCCGGATAGAGATTCGCGAGCCGTAGCCGGGCGCGCAGGTGCTGCTCGGCGTTCTGCGCCAGTTCGAACCCACATTCGGCAATGGAGCGGTTCAGGCGCACGGCCGTCAGCGTATCCTGCAGCGGCTTGCGAGAGCGCACGTGCATGGTGACGCCACCGGTGGCCACGATCGGGACCCCATGCTGGTCGGCGACATGCTCGACGATGCCGCGATGGATGTCGTCCATCGCGCGAGCGTGGAGTGTCAGCGCCGCCCAGCAACGGCCCTCGAACGTGCGCGCCAGCCATTCCATCTGTGCATCGAGCCGCTCCTCCTTGGCCGGGTATTCCGGCGAAAGGATGATGAGGCAGTCCGGCAAACCTTTCAGGTGCTCATACGGCACTTCGGGCCGCGCGAGATCGTCGGGCGTCAGCAGGTACGTCCCTTTCGGCGTGCGCGTGCGCGCAAGGGTAATGAGTTCCGATAGATTCCCATAGCCGTTGCGATTCATGGCAAGGGCGGTGAAGGCGAGGGCGCGCGTCCCGTCCGGGTTCGTCAACTGGAAATGCGCGCCGACGATGAGCCGGATATTCGCTTCCTTGGCGGCAACATGCGCGCGGACGATGCCGGCGAGCGAACACTCGTCGGTGATGGCGATCGCGAGATAGCCGAGCTGCTCCGCGCGCACGATCAGTTCTTCCGGGTGCGAGGCGCCGCGCAGGAACGTGAAGTTGGAGAAGCACTGCAACTCGGCATAGCCGGGCAGCATGGAGGCGTACACGTCCATCGCGCTACCCGAACAGACCGTGCAGGAACCACCGAGGATCTTCTTCGTCGCGGCTTCCAACCCGCTCCCGGTAGATCCAGTAGCAGGTGTGGTCGTCGGCTTCGGCGACGAAGTAATCGCGTGTCACGAGCTCGCCTCCCCACCATCCGGCTTCAACACGCTCACCGGGCGATACGGTGCGCAACGGACTGCCGTAAAACGGGCGGTGCTGGCGCGTCATTAACTGCACCGGCGTCTCAAGCAGCCACGATGGGCGCGGTTGATCGCCGGGAAGCGGGCAGCCCTTGGCGTCGCTGGTCACCGGGACCCAGTTCGATACGATCTCGGGGCGGTGATCGGCGACGGGCGCGGCGCGCAGCACGTTGTCATGACCCAGGCGCGCAACGAGCAGCTCCATCAGCCGGTTATGGTCGGCGGCGCTGCCGCCCGGCTCGGGAAATAGTGTGTCGGAGGGCGGTTCGGCCGCTTCGACGTCGTTCACTTCCAGGCGCACGGCGATGACCGCGGCCGCCAATTCGACTCGACCAAGCCGCTCTTTCAGCAAGCGCGTCAGGTGTTCCTCGTGCCAAGTCGGTTCCGCGAGCGCCACTTCAATCGTTGTTGGCGGCAACGCCGCGCGCCCGCGCTCATGTTCAAGTTCGATCGAGAAGCGCGCGAGCGCCAGTTGCTTGCTCGCGAGCCAACCGGTCAACTGCACGATGAGCCGACGCGCGACAAAGAGCACGGCTTCGGCATGCTCAACGCGGTCGGGCAGTTCGATACGTGCATTGAACGACGGCGGCGTCTGGACCCATTCGTAGAGTTCCGGCGCTTCGCCGACCGCGCGATCAAGCGCATCGAGCAGCGCGGTCCCGCAGCGCTTTTTGAGACCCGCGCGTGGCAAGCGCCGCAGGTCCGCGACGCTCGTGCACCCGAGGCCTTCAAACCAGTCGGCGTACCGCCGGGCTTCAAGAACAAGAAGGGCGGGCAGGCGCGGCAACTGACGCATGAGGGAGCGGATGGACAGACGCAGGCCGCCGCGATAGCGGGCCATCAGCCACGCGCTCTGGCCGGTGGGGGCAACGCTCGTCCGGACCGTGAAGCCGAATGCGGCCAGCGAGGATCGGATCGCACGTCTGAGCGCGCGCACGCCACCGAATAGCCGTAAGCTCGCCGACACGTCGACGAGCACCGTCTGCTCCTCGGCGATCGCCACCTGCGGGCTGAATTGCATGAGGGCTGTAGCGACGTCCGCGACCGCCTGCTGCTCTTTCAGTTCGTCCTTGTCGTGGATGCGCGCATCCGGCGCGAGCGTCAGAACGCCGCCTTTGCGCATGCCCATGCGAACGCCAGCCTCGTGCGCCGCCTGATCCAGCGCGACGACACGCTCGTGGTCGAGCACGACCAAGCCCATACCCGAGGCCGCCTCATTCGTGGACGACCAGTTCGGCTGGAAGACTTCTCGGCTGAGGTGCGGCAGATACACGCCGATCCACACTTGCATGGCGATTCAACAGGATAGGCGAATGGGTCAGTCCGATCAGAAGCGGCTCATCACGCGCCGGGCCGCGCCGCTTCACGAACTCCAACGAGACGCTGTCGCGCGCCGGACGTACTGCGATGCGAAGCGGGGCAGGCGACGTATCGCTTGCGGCAGCGAGCGGCCGGACCATGAAGAACAGCGACTCGCTCGCCTGCGCGGCCAGGTGCAGGCGGCGCAGCGCCTCGGGTCGCACATGGGTCTGCCAAAAGATCAGCGCGCCGAACGTGCCAGCGCGGAGGATCTGCTCACCGGCCCACAGCGCGTCAGCCGTCTTGCTGGCGCGGACGACGTTAATCGAGGTTTCAGGCAAGCCCCAGTACGCTGCCGCTCCGGGCTGGAACCGGTGCGGTGGCTGCAGCAAAGCAATGCGCCGCTGCGCGACCGACCTAAGCGCGGGCAGCAACAACCGCAATTCGCCGACGCCCGGCTGCTGCACCAAGAGCTCGGTCAGCGCGCTTTTTGGCCAACCGCCGCCCGGCAGTTCGGCTGCGAGAGGCTCGAACCCACACGGCACGACGTTCACGCGAGCGGAGCCCAGCTGCGAACCCCGCCAAATCGATGGATGAATGTCTTCGAGGGCTAACGCTCCCATGTCGGACCTCGTACTGTATGTTTGTACAGTAGTCTACACCATGAGAGGATCGAATGATCTCGGCCTTCCTAGCGGTGCGCGGGCTCAAATGGCCGACAGCCAGTAACTCTGTCGTTTTCTCGCATCAGTCGGGTAATGCCTCATCGAGTAGACATTACCGATCTAAGCGTTCCGGCATTCGATGCGTTTGGAGAACAAATAGAGCAAATCCCGCACCGGTCAGCAATGAAAAAACGAGGCTTGATGTCGATACCACAAGTCGTTTGTCGGAAAACCAGCGAATAAAAGAAGAATATCCTTCCTTAGTAAGCGATTGCGCGGGCCATTTTTCCTGTAGCAAACGATTACCGGGTGTAACGAAATGTTGCAAAGCGGCCGGTGTAGTCAGACAATTCGCTCGCGCCCTGACGAAAGGCGCAACGAGCAAACTGAATCCACTTATTTGGTCCGCAGCCATGATCCATGCTTTTTCCGACCTCGGCTCCATCCGCGACTTGAACATGTCGTACCTCATGCTCGCGCGACGCGTCCTGGCGTCGGATCGCGAGGCTGCACAGTCACATTTGGGTCTATCGGCGGAAATGGCGGATACGCTACTGAAGCTCTCGCCGGTGCAAACCGAGAAGCTGGCATCGTCGTCTCAGGTGCTGTGCTTCTTCCGGATGCGCGCAGATGCGATCCTGGCTGGCCTCGCCGGTCGTGGCAACAAAGCGACGGTCTCCGCCGTAACCAACGACGCTTTGCTGACGGCCTGACCATGACCACGACCACCGCCTCAAAAAGCCTCGCTGACGAAGCTGCGCAAGTCATGCGCGCAGTCACGCTCATTAAACTGGGCGCTCGCATGCAGGTGCTGGAGTCGGAGATTCCGAAGCTGTCGCGTGAGCGACTGATTCGCCTGTACCGGGAAGTGAAGGGGGCATCGCCGCCCAAAGGCATGCTCCCGTTCTCGGAGGACTGGTATCTGACGTGGGCGCCGAACATCCATACGTCGATGTTTGCCAACGTCTATGCGTTTCTTGAAACGTACAGCGACGGCCTTGATCGAGTTGACTTGCTGACTCGCGCGTACGGGCTCTATGCAGAGCATTTCCAGGTGCAAGGCGAACTGCTGCAAATGGATTTGACGCGTGCCTGGACGTTTATCCGCTTCAGGGACGCCGGGATCCTTCGTCTTGCGGGCTGCACACGCTGCCGCGGCAAGTTCGTCGCCCACGCGCATGAGCCGTCGCACTCAATGGTCTGTGGCATTTGCCGGCCGCCGTCCCGCGCAGGCAAGACCAAGGCGGCCGCCAAAGCAGCGCTCGAGCGCAGTGTGGCATTGGCACAGGCGGCCTGACCGCTTATCCGCGTGCCGCCTTTGGCACGTTAAAGAGCCGCAGCAACTCATCGCGCACATCCGAGATGTCGAGCACGTGCTGAGCGCGCGTGAGCGCCACGTACAGCAGCCGCATCTCGTCCTCATCTAACGTCAGCCGACCGTCGACCATCTTGAAGCGGAAGTCGTTGACGATCCGCACGCGCTTCCATTCGAGTCCCTTCGCCCGGTGGATGGTCGAAATGACGTAGTCGGCTTGGCCCTCGGGCGTCTGACGCTGAGCGAGCGCCCGCAAGTAGTCGGTGCCGCGATCGTCGACGATCTCTACCACCGGCAGCAGGTCGCGGCCAACTGCGCTGCGCGCGAAGGCTTGCGCTTCTTTCCAGTTTTCGAATAGCGACAGAGCGGTTGGCCGGAAAGCCCGCCTACCGTTGCGCAACTGATCCGCGCCATCCGCGAAAGCGATAATCTCGCTCGGGTTCATGCGAAGCGCCGGCCGATGCCCCATTTCCAAGCCCGCTGCGAACTGCCAGATTGCGGTGGCGTTTTTGCGGCAAAGCACTGCGTCCACGGGCGGCTGCACTGACGGATCTTCGACCATGATCGAGCCGATGCTTGGCTGGCCTCGGATCGGCGTCGCCTCTCCAAGCAATGCGAGCACGCAGCTCGCCAGTCCAGCGAAGGTCGGCCCGAACCGGAAGGATTCAGTCAGCGGCCGCTCGGGCGCATCGATCTGCGCCATCGCGTTGACCGCACCGCGCCATTCGTAGATTTGCTGATAGGGGTCTCCCACGTAGATCGTCTGCGCGTGCTTTTGCCGGGCGAGAACGGACAGCATGATGCCGTCGCTGTCCTGCGCCTCGTCGAACAAGATGAAGTCGGCGTTAATACGCGGATTCGATTGCGCCCATACTTTCAAGTACACGTCCGGCTGTATCGCCTTCAGCCCGCGCGGGTTCACGCTCTCCGCCCACAGACGCGCAATGCTGGGCGCGAGCTGCTCGCGCAGCCAGTCGGCGGCATCATCGCGAATCTTTTCGTCGACCGGGATGTGGAACGGCTGCGGCGTGTCGTCGGCGGACCGGCAGAAGCGGCCGAGACCGTCTGCGATCATCCGGCCGATCTCGAAGGGCGCGACCTCCGCGTTCTTTCCCGTGATGGTCGGCACTTCGATGGGGCCGAAGCCATATCGGGCGGCCAGTTCGTGCGGTGGCTCGGACGGCACATTGATACGTGCGGTCAGCCATGCGGGCGCGCTTGCATAGGCCAGCGAGTGCACCGTGCGGGCTGAGACGTTAGCCGGAAAGCCGCGTCGCGCTGAGTCCGCGATCTCCTTGTTGAAGGCCAGATAGCTACCGCGCTGGCCGGTGAGCTGCTGAGCGACGAGCCGAAGCGTCGAAGTCTTACCTGCGCCTGCATACGCTTTGACTTTCAGATCGCCGCCGCCTTTCGCGGCTTCGACGACGGCTTCCTGTTCTGCCGTCGGTTTATATGCATTGTCCACCGATCGCCCTTCAACGAAAAGAAGCAGTGTGCCGCAAGTCGGACTGACGGGCAGCGCAGTGGTCGCGGCGGCTACTTCCGTCCGTCCGCTACGAAGCGGGGTGGAAAGACAAGACGGCCCAAGTCATCGCGCTGGAGCGGAACGTCAGGATTGTCCAGCGTATTTTCGACGTCCTCCACCTCTGGCAACGGCGGCCACGGCCAAGCTTTAGTCGCCCATGCGGGAATCTCGGCCTGACGAACGAAGCCGAACTCCTCTGGCTCGTCCCATATCGAATCGAATGTCTCGTTGAGGATTTGCTGCATATAGGCGACGTCCTCAAGACGCATCGACCACCAGCGACGGCGAATGCGGTCTTCGCCGGCGATCACAGTGCGCGACTCCAGATCGAGCACGAACCGGTGCTTCATGTAAGGGTCGCTGCTCCACAGGGAGTCCCATTCGCCGACCGCATATCGGTGCATCATTCTTCCCAGAGGTGTCCCCATTGGTGTCGTTCCGGCGCCTCAACGGCTAGCGCCATGATCTCACCCAGACCGAACAGTGGGTTCTTTCGCTTCACAGCGACGAACCCGTCAACCAGTGACGGTGCCGCTCTCAGCAGGCACATCGCCTTGAGCTCGTGATAGTCAAACAGCCTACTCATCATCGGGCGATTCGCGACCAACCCACTGATCTCGTGGCTCAACACGGCTTCGCGAACGCCCGGCAAATTGTGCTTCGCCACTGCGTCGGCCAACACCGCTCGACGCGCAGTTTTGCGGTCGCCGTCGGTCGAAAATTCCTTGGAATCGATCTGCAGCAGCGCGAGGTTGATTTCGTCACCGGCAGCGATAAATTCCGACAGCACAGGTGGTTCGTAGGCCATTAGGGGTCGAGCGTCATATAAGTGAATCTGATTAGCGGCTCGAGTCAGCCATTCTTAAGAGTTCGCCTACTGGCGCACGTCTCTAATCAGTCGCGCAACAGTTCCGTGAGCCACGCCTCAGCGGGGCGCCCGGCAGCGACGTCCACGAAAAGCGCAACGCGGCCGCCTACGATGTCGCGTGACCGCAGCTCGGCAGCATCCAGCCACGGCTGGATGTTTGTTCGCCGGGCCGGGATGTCTGCTGCGTTGAAATCCAGCGGATATTCGATAGACGACTGGTCGGACTCAACCACAAGGCGCATGGAATCGACGCGTACGCCGCGAAGCTCCGTGTTCACGATCCGATTAACGACGACGTCGAATTCACGCTCGCTGCCGATCTGATAGCGGGCTGGTCGATCCTCGCGACGCAGATGGATGACGGCGGAAACGCGCAGGTTAAGTTCAATGAGAACGAGACGATAGCGCGCGATACGCGCCTCCCGATCGGCGCTAGGGAAGACGGCATCTTTGAAGTCGCCTTTGTAGGTCATTCAGGCTCCGGTGTACATCCACGACCCCACGTCGTGGTGCACATCGAGCCTACGTATCGGTTCGCGAAGTCAAGTCACGGGGGCAGAGCGACGGGCAAAGCAGCGATAATGAAAGCTGCGATAGCTCAGCACCCCTCGCACGGAACCCAACGAGATATGACAGAGACCGACCTGAAGATTGTGAAGCGAGACCCCGAAGGCACGCGGCGCCGGATCCTCGAGGCGGCGAGCGAGCAATTCGCCACGCTCGGGCTCGCCGGCGCACGCGTAGATGCGATAGCAAAGGCTGCAGCGACGAACGAGCGTATGCTGTATTACTACTTCGGCAGCAAAGAGCAACTCTATGTCGCCGTCTTGGAGTCCATGTACGCGGAGTTTGCCGAGAAGGAAAGCCACCTCGACCTTTCTGGACTTGAACCGCGCGACGCGATCGCCGCTCTTGCGAAATCGATCTGGGCACACCTTTGGGACAGCCCCCGTTGGCTGGGACTGATCAACGGTGAGAATTTGCATCAAGGTCGGTACCTGCGGACTTCGGAAAAGCTGCGCGCGACGATCTCGCCGGTAATCGACGTCATCCGGACAGTCCTCGAGCGCGGGGCGGCGACGGGGCACATTCGCAGCGGCGTCGATCCGCTCGACTTCTATGTGACGCTCATCGGCATGGGCTACTACATTGCGTCGAACCGATTCACGATCAGCGCATTCACCGGCCGCGACTACGCGCGCCAGCCCGATCGAGAAAACATCTGCGAGATGCACCTCGTCATGCTGGATGCGTATTTGCGTCCGGCGCCGTAGCTCAGCAATCCAGGGCAGTGCCCAACCTGATTAGCCGCAATCGACCCATTGCGGACACCGCCACGCTCGCCGAAAGATGGCCGTTTTCTGTCTTTGAACTGCCGTTCAGCAGGCCCCGGCTACACAACGGTCATGTGCAATTAATAACCGCAGCAACGCGTAATTATCACGGCAGTGGCCCAATGCCCGCGGGCGGATCGGCAGTTCACTATTATTTCGTTCGTTCGCTGATCAACGATGTATCCTTGTCGTTGCAAACTGGGCCTGCGCAGTTCGACGGAGTCCCTTCTACGAGGCGGCTGGCGTTTGCATCACGGAACGGTAATCGCACTGTCGCTTGCCGTCGACGACGGCAACCACAGTTTGGTGAAGTCCAGTCCTGCGCTGTGGCGCGTCACGCTCGGTGGAAGTCTCATGTTTCCTAGAACCATATAGCATGCGCGGAATACCAAACTTCCTTTCCTTAGTCGTTCTCGAACGCACCGTGGCATACATGAGTCTGTCCAAGGCTGCCGACGAGATGCATATTGCCCTCTCTGCTGCTAGCCGGCGAATCGGATTGCTCGAGGATGAATTCGGCGTCGGGCTTCTGAGGCGATTGCCGGGCGGCGGTGTGGAACCTACGGACTCGGGGATGGCCTTGGCCGCGCATGTCAGAATCCTTATGCGCAACGTCGACCAAATGACGCGCGATATGCGAGATTACGCGCAAGGGGCGAGGGGACACGTACGAATTCATGCGAACGT
Source organism: Caballeronia telluris (assembly GCF_001544495.1). Lineage (GTDB taxonomy): Bacteria > Pseudomonadota > Gammaproteobacteria > Burkholderiales > Burkholderiaceae > Caballeronia > Caballeronia telluris. The sequence continues at coordinate 14,925 of NZ_FCNZ02000044.1, read as the reverse complement.
ATCGGCGCTCAGCAGTGACCTTCCCATGCAACTTGCGACGTTCGCGACCGCTCGCCCTGAAATCAAGCTTGAAGTACGTGAAGCTCGAAGCATCGATGTGGTGAAAAGTCTAAAAAGCAACGAAGCGGACGTTGGAGTTGTCGTCGGAGAACACTTGCTGTCGGGCCTGCAATGCGCTGAGTACAAGGTTGATCGTTTGTGCGTTGTCGTGCCCGGGACTCACGCCATAAGATCAGACGCATCTGCGCTGGCCGACCTCCTTGATTATGATTTCGTCGGCTTTGACAACAATGCGGCAATCAATACCTTAATGCAGGTAGCGGCAGCGGAAGCTTCAAAGCCGCTAAGACTTCGTGTCACTGTGCAAAGCTACGAGGCGGCCTGTCGGATGATCGAGGCAGGGTTTGGGCTCGCCATTATGCCGGAGCAGGCAGCGCGTACCTACATGCAGGCCTTAAACTTGCGCTTCCTTACCCTGACGGACTCTTGGGCAAATAGGAATATGTACGTGTGCATCAGGGAGGGGCTTGTTACCAGCCCAGTCCAATCTGTTTTTCAGCACCTCATCGCACAGAGCTGCTGAAGGAGCACACTCCCGACCTACGTCGTCATAGTGGATGTGAATTTCATTCCAGCCGACGCTTCGTATAACTCCGTTATTCCGCAGCCAGTTGCAGCAACGACAAACACGGGTCTCTGTGGACGATTCCGACGCGCTTACAGTGGCGGAGTTCGATGTCGCTCGCCCGGCTCTTCTCAAGTTCTAGCGCACCAATGGGCGAACGGTCACTTAAGAAAGCGGGCGTGTCACCAGGCGAGCGATCGCATAAGCGGTCACGAACGGCGAAGGTTCTCGGACCCGCACTTTCCATATTCGCGCTGGATGGGCCAATCGGCCAATCGACCTAGCTGCCAGCCGTTGCGTCCAGCCAAGTACCCTTGACTTCGACTACGCCCTTCTCTTCCAGCACACGCCGAAGCCCTTTGATGGATAGAACCGACTCACCGCCCTTTATCTTTCGTCTGGTCTCGTCATCGGCGTTCTTGCGTTCGACGGCAAGGTTTACGATTTCACCCGCCCGTCTGTTCGGCACGACGATGACACCATCGCTGTCAGCCACTATCAAGTCACCTGGCTTGAACCGACCCCGGAATGTTGGACACGTTGACGTTAGTGCTGCTTATATTTCACTCTGTATTGGACTGGACTAAGTCCTCGCAATCTTAGCTTGATTCGATCATGGTTGTAATAGTGAATGTAGTCTTTGATTCCGGCTTGCAGCTCGTCGAGGTTGCGAAACCTGTTCATGTAGAAGAATTCAGACTTGAGCGTTCCGAAGAAGCTCTCCATCGTGGCGTTATCGAGGCAATTGCCTTTACGCGACATGCTCTGCCTGATTCTTTGCTGTTTTAGCCGACGGCTATAGACAGGCATCTGGTACTGCCAGCCCTGATCGGAGTGCAGTATCGGCTTGTCACGTGACCCAAGCTTCGCGAAAACCTTATCCAGCATCGTGTTAATCATATCGAATAGCGGACGTCGTGCCATCTCGTAGGCGATGATTTCGCCGTTGAAAAGATCGAGAACCGGAGAAAGATAGAGCTTCTGGCCGCCGACGTTAAACTCAGTCACGTCCGTCACCCACTTCTGGTTGGGGCGCGACGCACCAAATTTTCGCTTCAGTACGTTGGGAGCTATCTTGCCGACGTTCCCCTTGAACGACTTGTACTTCTTTGGTCGAATGCATGACTTCAGGGACAGCTCGCCCATGAGACGCTGTACCCTCTTATGGTTGATTTTGTCGCCCTGGCACCGAATGGCAGCCGTGATCCGACGATACCCATAGCGGCCCTTGTGCTGCTCAAAGAGCACACGGATACGTTCCTTTAGGCTCGCATATTTGTCACCGGCCTGCAGTACCTTCTGCTGATAATAGAAAGTGCTGCGCGCCAAGCCGGCCACTTTAAGGACCGCTGCGAGGGGGTAACGTTGCCTTAGTTCAAGCACGATTTGCGCTTTTTCTGCCGCGCTGTTTTCGTCTTCGCTTGAACCAAGGCGTCGAGCTTTTTTAGATATTCATTCTCCATGCGCAGCTGCGCCACTTCTGCAAGCAGATCCTCGCGGCTGCGGTCTTCATCCGCTGCCGGCTTCTTTTTTGATGTCGGTGGTTTCGGCATTCTGAGGGTAGAAGTTGCAGGCCGTGAACGTCCCGCGGCCAAACTGCCGTCATCATACTGCCGCTCCCACACTGCGATGATATTGAAATTGCGAACGCCCGCGAGCGCTGCAACCTGACGGAATGAAAGGCCTTCCGTCCGCATCCGCTCCACAACTGCACCCTTGAATTCAGCGCTATATCGCACGCAGCTGGTTCTTGTGCGCAGACCTTCCTCGCCGTGCGCTTGATATGCCGCTATCCATTTCCGAAGTGACGAAACGTCCACGTTGTGGCGGGCCGCAACTCTCTTTAGACCGGCATGCCCGCCGCAGTAATCCTGCGTTGCCGACAGTTTCTTCTTCTCGCTGTATCTCACCAAAAACACCCCAAAAAGGTGTCCAACTTCGTGGGGTCAGTTCACCTTTACGGGTCGCTCGCAGGCTTCTTTTCGACGTTGTTTTTCCCCAAAGACAATCCGACTGCCGGATTCCTCGCGGCGCTTGCCACCTATGGCGCCGGTTTCCTCATTCGGCCGTTCGGGGCGATCGTTTTTGGAAGTCTCGGCGATCGTGTCGGGCGCAAAACGACGTTTCTGGTGACAATTGTCATCATGGGCCTCTCGACAGCACTCGTGGCGGTTCTTCCGACCTTCGAACAAGCAGGCTGGCTGTCTCCGATTTTGCTCGTTGCCCTGCGCCTGATACAAGGGCTAGCTATCGGTGGCGAATACGGTGGTGCAGCGATCTACGTTGGCGAAGTCTCCCCGGCGGCGCGCCGTGGCTACGCTACTAGCTGGATCCAGACGACGTCTACGGGTGGTCTAATACTGTCCCTTTGCGTGATCCTCTTGTGCCGAAGCGCTCTGTCGGCAGATGACTTTGCGAACTGGGGATGGCGCGTCCCATTTGGGGCGTCGGTCCTCATCCTTCTCTTCTCGCTTTACATCCGCGGTAAGCTCGAAGAGTCCCCCGTCTTTAAAGCAATGCTCGCACAAGGCAAGATCGCGCAGACGCCGTTGCGTTCGGCGCTTTCGTCGAGGGCAAACGTGAAGTGGATTTTTGTCGGAATCGTGATGGTCTGTGGCGCGTCTGCCCATTGGGCCCTTTCACAGTTCTATACACTTTTTTATTTGACAAGCACTCTGAAGCTGGACTATGCCGTAACCTACCGCCTTATCATCGTGGCGCTAGTAATCGGCGCCCCGGCTTACATTCTCTTTGGCTGGCTGTCCGACAAAATCGGACGCAAACCGGTGATGATTGTCGGGCTCGCCCTTGCCGCCGCTACGACAATGCCAATTTTCAATGGTCTTTCGAGGGCGGCTAATCCCGAGCTATACGACTTTACAAAATCCCATGTTCTCCAAGTACGAGGCCAGAATTCAACCTGCGATTTCAATATATTCTCGAAACCCGTGTCGTTATGTGACGTGATTCGGGACGCGCTTAACCGGAATGGCTTAAGCTATAGCTTTGTTGCTACTGAGGAAGCGGGGGCAGCATTATTGATCGACGGCGAAGCTTCACATCCTAGAACCAATGCAGACGTTGTTTCTGTGCTTAAAAGTAAGGGCTTCCCGGAGAAACCTGATCCATCCCGTGTGAACAAGCCGGGTATTGTGGCGCTGCTGGTCTTGTTGCTGTTGATTGTAGGCGCAATCCTTGGCCCAATGGCCGCGATGCTTGTGGAACTCTTCCCAGCGGCGATACGTTACACATCCGTATCTGTTGCATATCACATCGCAAGCACGCTGTTTGGCGGGAGCCTAGCCTTCATTGTGACCGCGATCCAGATTTATTCTGGCAGCGTCACATCTGGCTTTTACTTTCCGATCGCGAGTTGCGCGGTCGCCGCGTTAATTGGGCTGCTCGTCCTTCCTGAAACTCGCGGTCGCAACATCAACTGAAGTTGTCAGTTCAAGCGAAAGCGTCACGACGCAAGCAGCGATTAATTGGCAGTTACGGTTCATCGCGCGCGCTGGCCAACGACGCCGCGTTGCATCCAAACAATATGTTTGTCAGTTAGAGGAAACTATGACGTACGACACCGACAAGATACAGCGGGTTGTGGAAAAGGCAGCGGCTGATCTTCTGCCGAGGTTGACACACGCCACAGAAGAAACAGCGCCACTTGTGGCAGGGCGGAGGCCGTTCTTCAAGTACCGAGACCTGGGCGTCACAGCCGCGACCGATGGCCTCATGCGGGCGCAGGTAACGTTGGCTACGGGCGTAATGCGGCAGACCGGGTGGCATTATCATATTTGCGATGCGCAATTCATCTATACGCTTCGTGGGTGGATAGACCTTCAATTTGAGGATGGCCGCGTTATTCGTGTGGACACGGGGGAATCGCTCCTTATTCCGCCCGGGCTGAAGCATAACGAGACGGCGATCTCTGAAGACCTTGAATTGCTAGAGGTTTCCGTGCCTGCCAAGATGGCGACTGTGGCCTGCGATCCGCCTGACGGCCTACCGACTTCCGGTTGAAACATTTCGGGCCGTCGAGCGGGGGCGGGGCGGCCGCGTTGTGATGTCGGTCGGGTGACAAGGATTAGGCCAGAGCTTGCTCGGTCTCTCAGTCTTGGCGGTTCCTTTGTCCGCTTCTTATCGGGGCTCAGCCATTCGAACCACTCCGTACGGTACCGCCCGGATGGCCGCCGCCGAAGTCGGCCGCACGGCCGGCATTAAACTTGTGCGTCCGACATCTCCTTTTCATCAACCGTTTGACGCAGACGCGTAGCGGTGCGGTGGCTCGACAAGCCCATCAGGTTGCTTACCTGCTCGTTGGTCTTGCCTTCAATGATCTCGCGACGCCCGAACGTATTGCGCAGCAAGCGGGGACTCTCGTCGGCAGCGGACAAGCCCGCGCGTCGTAGAGATGCTCGAACGCATTTCACCAACGTATCGGGCTGCATCGGTTTTCCCCCTGCGGTTGCAATGAACAGCCATTGCGTCGCGCACTGGATGCGCCGGCGCGCGTCCTGATAGCTGCGCAGAACATCGGCCGCGAAGGCGTCAATCGGCACGCGGCGGGCAATGCGCGGTCCATGTTTTTCGACGAAAACGGTAGGGCGCTCGTCGTTCATGCCTAGGTCGTCGACTCGCAGTTGCCTGAGTTCGGCCGCCGTGACTCCCGACGCGAGAAACAGCGCAACGATTGCCGTATTTCTCAGTTCCTTGAACGCCGCATCTTCCGTCGAGACGCATACCGCCTGTAATCGCGCATCGTCTTCCGACGACAGGTAGATTGGCCTCGGTTCGTCCTCTGGCCAGCTCTCGTTCACGAGCATCAGCGCGGCCGGATTGTCCGCACGTAACTCGACGTTGACAAGGTGGCGCGTGAACCGGTCGATCAGCTTGAGGTAGCGCAGGCGCGTCGTTGTGCCCGGTGCGCAGTCCTGCGCGAGGTCGGTGAAGAAGCCGTCGAGGTGGTCCGCGCCGTAGTTCGCCACAGTCACGCGGTGCGCGGTCAGATAGTCGTTGAACCGCGAAAACATCGATCGATGCTGAACGATCGACTGGTCGGCGAACGCGCGGCGATCGGCACCGGTAGCTTCCTCCCGTTGCCATTGCGCATAAGCGTCTTCCGGTGCGGTAAGCCAAAGATCGTCAGACATAGAAGTCGATATACTGAAGTTCGCTCAACCCAAACCCTACAGCGAAGCTAACGCTTCGCCAACCCCGCGCCACCAAGAGAGGGGCCGCCCTTTCCATTTTTGATGGCATCGAGGCAAGCTGCCGGCCCGCCAACGACAATCTGCGCGGAGCACGCGAGCATTAGATTGACGCTTAGGCCGAAGTCCTCAATGAGATAGCCACCGGCACAGAAAGCGCCTTCGCTTTCAGTCGCTGCTGCCTCAACGCGTTGAGCGAGCGTCGCTTCGGTTGACCGATTCGCCCACACCGGTTTGCCGAGCGCGACAGCGAACCAACTTCGAACGCAGTGCCGCAGTCCGGCTCGCCCGCGCCCCGGAAGTCATCGAGATTCGCCATCACGATATCGGCCGAACGGATCAATTCGATGTTCGCGGCATATATCCATCGCGCAGCGTCTTGCCTTTGAAGCAAGGAGGGCACTTGCCCGTCGAGCGGATAGAGCCCGACGAAACCGCGATCGCGGCAGAGCTGCTTGAGGTGCTCGCCGTAATCCTTGGCGTTCCGGCGAAAGACGTCAAAGCCCGCGAGGTAGATGCGTGGCTCGCTCGCGGCGCGTTCGATCGGCAGAGGAGAGGGGTCGATCCTTCCTTCTCGGACTCGGCGTTTGATTCGGTTTAGTTGCTTCTTCACAGCCAAGACGCTCTTGCCGAGACTGTTCGCGATGTGCTCGACCGGTAAGCCCTGATCGAGCAACTCCATCACGGCGCGCTGCGACTTCGTCGGATTTCTTTTGGACATCGGTTCGTGGCGTCGCTCTGCGGCTATTGATTCCTATGAGCTTACCAACAACCCCGTCGAATCAAGTCAGCCGCACGTTGCCACAAGCTCAGCGAAAAGGCAGGAGCGCATGCAGTCATTGTTACCGACCCGTCATTAAATATCTTTTTTACTGCAGCTTGTGACGGTCGTTGCCGATATACATTGACCCTCTTCTAATCGAGAAGCGGCAGGCACCCGCCACTGCGCGATCGTGTTGCCTTACTTTGAGCGCTAGAACTAAGAACTATGAAGAACCTCACGATTCGGGCGCGGCTTGCGCTCACCATGGCTTTCCTCGGCTTTCTGCTGGCGCTCTCAGTCGGCTTTGGGTTGTACGGCATCACTGCTACCTATTCATCGGCCAAAGACATCGCTGACAATTCGCTGCCAGCGGTCAACGCTCTCGGCATATCGAACAACTACATCGCGCGTGCGCGGCTCGCGCTCGACCGCTATGCGTTGAATCCGGCGGACAAAGACGCCGGCGGACTGGTTGCACGCGCCAATGGCTTTATGCGCAAATCAGACGAGTGGTACAGCAAGTACGAGTCTGCCCCACGCGGAGCCGACGAGAACGCATTGGCAAAGAGCGTTGCGGAAGCTCGCGCCGACATGCGACAGGTCGTCAACAAATTCAGCGCTGCGATCGAAGCGGGCGACAAAGAGGCGATAGGCCGCATCGCGTTCCAAGATATGCCGACGTCCTACAACCGGTGTATCGAAGCGTTCGACAAGCTGCAGGATTTCCAACTCGTCGATGCGAAGCGTCAGACGGCCGAAAGCGACGCCCGCGTGTCGAAACTGCGCACCCTTGGAGTGTTGGCATTGCTCGTGGGTCTTGCTACCGCAGCGCTTGGCTGGTTCGTCCTGCGCCGGGCCATCATGACGCCACTTGCCGAGGCGCTGAAGCACTTCGAGCACATTTCGAACGGCGACCTCACGCACGAGGTGTCGATTAAGACGCGCGACGAGATGGGGCAATTGCTTGCCGGCGTCGCGACCATGAAAGACAAATTGGTCGCCACGGTCGGGACTGTTCGGCTGAGCAGTGAGGCGATTGCCAGCGCCAGCAAACAGATCGCTGCTGGCAATACGGACCTGTCATCGCGTACGGAGGAGCAAGCGGCTTCTCTTCAGGAAACCGCCGCGAGCATGGAAGAGCTTACCTCCACGGTCAAGCAGAATTCCGAGAACGCCAAGCAGGCGAGCGGCCTGGCGGACAACGCCAACGTCGTAGCCAACGAGGGCAGTGCCATCGTCGGTCAGGTCGTCGACACGATGGCGGGCATCGAGGAGAGCTCCGCAAAGATCGCTGAGATCATCGCCATGATCGAAGGCATCGCCTTCCAAACGAACATCTTGGCGCTCAACGCGGCGGTCGAAGCGGCGCGCGCAGGCGAGCAAGGCCGTGGCTTTGCGGTAGTCGCGAGCGAGGTCCGAAGCCTCGCACAGCGTTCATCAGCCGCTGCGAAGGAGATCAAAAGTTTGATCGAAACCTCCGGCGACCGAGTGCAAGCGGGTACTGAACTCGTCGCGCGGGCAGGGGAGACCATGCAGCGCGTCGGCACCGCTATCCAGCGCGTCACCGACATCATGGGCGAGATTGCTTCGGCTTCGAACGAGCAAAGCCGCGGCATCGAGCAGGTGAATCAAGCGATCTCGCAGATGGACGAGGTCACGCAGCAAAACGCGGCGCTCGTTGAGGAAGCAGCGGCAGCGGCAGGTTCGATGGAGGACCAAGCGAAGCAATTGACCGCAGCCGTCGCCGTTTTCCGCACTGGCCAAACGCTCTCCGTCGCGTCAACGAACAACTATGCGCCGCAGCCGACGCGGACAGCGACGCCCAAGAAATCGCCACCGGTGACGCGAGCGGCGAAGCCGTCGCTTGCGGCCGCGCACCCGGTGCATACGGCGGCCGATGGCGATTGGGCGACGTTCTAAGCGTGGAAGACGATCTTGCCGCCGCTAATGCCGCAGCCGGGTCCGTCGGAAGGGCGCGACCGCCGATCGCCTACGCACATAGCTTGATAGCGCTGTGCGCCGGCATGGTCCGCCGTCGTTCATAAAAGTGATGAGAGAGAAGAACTAACCGATGGCGAATGCCGATACACGCTTGTTGGTGGTCGATGACTTGGCCACCATGCGCAGTTTGATTCAAAAAATGCTCAAGTCGATCGGTTACACGATCGTCGACGAAGCAGATGATGGCGTTGCAGCGCTTGAAAAACTCAAAGCACAGCGGTTCGATTTGGTTATCACCGATTGGAACATGCCCAATATGGACGGGCTGTCCCTGCTGCAGGAGATCCGCAAGTCGGAGGATCACGCCGACCTTCCGGTACTGATGGTGACCGCTGAGAAAAGGCGCGAAAATGTCATCGCCGCAATCGGCGCCGGTGCTAACGGCTATATCGTAAAGCCGTTTTCAGAGGCCGCACTGGCCGACAAGCTGGCTCAGATTACACCGCCCGCAACAACCGCCGCCCCAATGGATCGCGGCTCGTCCGCGTTCGGCGCTATCTTCAACGCCACGACGTAGTCCGCCCGCTCACACTTTGTTTCAATTTGTTTCAAATGGGCGGAGACCCCGCCCAGCAAGGCTCTCCGGCTACCGATGAGGTGGTTGGGCGCCCGCACGCCCCCTCGCACGGTAAAGATTTCAAAGCAGGCTCCGTTAAAAAACTAAAGCCAGCGAGAAACGAAACCATGAAGATCCAAACAAGCAGCGGCGCGGTTGTCAAGGCGGGGCGAGAGGTCCCGAACGCCTAATGGGAGGTGATTTTGCCGTCTGCGATCGCCTTCGCAAGTTCGTCGGCAAGAGCAGCTTGCACCGACGCATGCTTTTCTCGCACGGCCTCGGCGTCCTTCGTCAGTTCGGGAAGATCATGGACCAGAGATGCGATCTCTGCATCCCGTTCGGCGGCCAACTCCGCCAGATTCTCAGGCCGCAATGCGCGTTCGAGGAGTCCTGCGTCAATGCCGAAATGCTTGCTGATAGCGTCGCAAGCATGTACGAGCGCGAACGACACTTGCTTTTCCTCGTCCAAGCCTTTGCTCTTAGGGCAGAAATAGCCGGCGTACAAAACGTCGCCGACTATCTCCGTTGCCACCCAGTCTATGAGGTCCTCTTCGAAAGCTCGTGTGTCGGTGCTGGCTGATGCAAACATGCGCAGCGCGTCCGCCTTCGATACCTCTCGCGAATAGATCTCGACGCGGCCACCGCCGGCCACAGCGTCGACCCAAACCAGGGCGCTACCGGCGTTCGACACGTTTGCCCCCTCTCGTCGGGATCAAAAAAGTTCCTTCTGGGCGAGCGCAAGACCTATCGCTTCATTTTGTTCCGCCGTCAAGTTTCTGGCTTCGACGCGCTCTCGCTGATGATAGATCATCGTTCCGTACACGTCCGCCAGTATCCTTGCTCGCGGGCAGACAGCAAAGTCATCCGTCGCCGCCTGCCGCGATCGCCAGTAGTTGATGGCGTTCTCAATATCAGTGATCGAGTACTCGTTCATGCTGCTAGCTGCCGTTGCTCTGTCGGGTGACGGATGATATTCCTCTTCGTCGCGTTTTGTCTGCTATGCGTCGACGAGCGCCATTTTTCTGACGAGTGGCGGCAACGGCTCGACGCCGCCGGCGTCGCCCAATGCCTCACTAGGCCGTGAGCGTTGGGTGGGCAACGTGCTAGTGCTTTACTTCGCCTTCCAATTCGTGGGCCAGTTCCTCAGCCAACGCTGCCTGCACGGCGCGGTGCCGTTCACCAGCTGCTTCCGGATGGTCCTTGCAGAACGCGGCGAGTTCGGCCTCTTTCACAGAGGTAAGCGCGGCTAAGTTCGCGGGTTCCAACGCGCGCTCCAGCGTTTCGACTTCGATGCCAAAATGCTCGCTGATAGCAGCGACTGCATGCGAGATTGGAAATGCCACATCCTCGTGGGCGTCTTTGTCGCCGTCAACGAAAAAATAGCCAGCGCAAAGCAGGTCGCCTTTGACCTCGGCTGCGAGACGCGAGGCAAGATCGTCCTCGATTGCTCGCCGGTCGTTGCTCGCGGAGTCGAACATCCGCAGCGCCTCTTCCTTTGTCGCTTCGCGCGAGTAAATTTCAATGCGGCCACCTCCGGCGCGTTCTAGCTCGACATAGACAGTTGCACCATCAAGTTTGGACATATGTTTTTCCCTTTCGACGTTGGTGATTGAGTACCCGTTCATGCTGCTTGTCGGGTCTTGAGTAGATGTTTCAGTTGTTCACGGGTAAGGGTTGGATTGATTGCCTTCTCCAACACGATCTCGGTCAGTTCATCGTCCGAGTACGGCGCGAGAACCGCCAGTTCGCCTGCGCTGAAGAGTTCTTCCATTTCGGCGCGATGCCGTGATTTGGCAAAGCGCTCATAGACCCGCACATATTGGGCGGTCGTAGCCTTCGACAGACGCCATTCAAATTCGGCAAATCTGTAGAAGAGGGATGCCGCTTTTCGCTCGGCTGCCGCGACGTTCGACCCCTCACACCGGGCCTTGTCGACGCAGCGTCTGACCGCCTCCTCTTTGCACTTCACTAAGATTTCGCCGAAGGCGAAAACATTTGCTGGCCGCTTATTAGCCACAATTTTTCTATCTCCGTTTCTGTTGGCATCTGTTCGCGAGAACGGGGGAGGCGGGCAACGGCCCCTCTAGTGCAGCGGGCCGCGGGTCCGCGCCATTTCCCGCTTGAATTCGTCCGGGGGGTTCTCTCTTATGTCGTCCATGGCTTCCACGAAGGCATCGTAGAACTCTGCAAGCTAGGGATAGTCATCTTGCAGCCGCGCCATGCCGCGTTCGCGCTCGTCGATCAATGCTGCGACATTGCCAGGATGAAGCGCTGCGCGGACTTCATCGGGCGAGAAGCCGAAATACTTCTCCGCCGCATCGATTGCGTGCTCCCGGGCGAAAGCGACCGTCCCGTGAGGGCCCCGAAGCCCCGGTGTCGAGTAGCCCAACAGCAAGACATCGCCTTCAGTCCCGGTCGCAAGCAACGTTGCGACGTCCTCTTTGATCAATCGGGGGTCGCTGCTCGCCTTCGCGAACATTTGGAGCGCGTCGGCCTCCGTGACTTCCTTGCTCAGAAGCTCGACGCATCCGCCGTAGACATCAATCTGTAATTGGACGTAGATGGTCGTACCGTCGTCAATCGTCATTTGTTTTTCCGGATTGCTCTCGATCTAGGCGGCTGGTTTCCCAAGCGCGTCGTAATCGCTGCGCCTGTGAGATTCATATCGGCTCGCTTCATTTGAATGGCAGCCTTGACCGCTTCATCGGTCTCGGTGGCCAACAGCTGCAAGTCGGCGATACCGAACAGGCTCTCAAGCTCGGCGCGCATCTCGAACTCCTCGAACCGCTCATACATCTTGACGAGCTGCCTTGCATCGCCCGCGCGGACGTTAATAGCTGCCGCTAGTTTGCCAAGGATGGTCGCCGCTTTCCGCTGCACGGCGACGTGAGTCATCTGGGTGCCGCCTCTTGACTTGATGATCTCTTCGACGGCCCGCCTTTTCATACTCGTGAGCACGCGCGCTCGTTCCATGTATGCGGCGGTTGTGTCCTGCGTGTGTTGCGTCATTTGGATCTAGGAAAAGCTTTAATCACAACGTTGCCGGTGGGCGGGGGCCCCGATGCCGATCCTACTGGTGCATAACGGCATTCCCGGGCTGGTTTTTAGTCCTTCTTGGACACATCGCCCTGACGCCAAAGCCTATCCAATGCCGCCCGAAGTCAAGCTTCCGTGCCAGATCGAAGCGCAGGCCGTCTCAGAGCGGCACCTTCGACGAGTCTTTGAATTGTGGTTGCGTCACTAGTTGGTCGAACACGGTCTTACCGGTCTTGCCGGGTGTCCCAGACACGAAGGATCGCTATAGCAATAGGTTCGTCCGCGTAGGCCGGCAGGACTTCGTAGTGAAGTTCGTAGCGTCCAGCGAGGCACACCCACCGATGCACTTCGCGCGCCGGGGGTCCATCGTAACCGTCTAGTTCTTCCCCGATACGATGAAAATGGTCCTGCCCCAGGCGCTCCGCCTCGTCGAGCAGCGCGTTGACGACCTTGCGCGCGATGGCGGCGTCGTTGTATTTCTTCACATGCGCCGCAATCGCGCTCAAATCGGACATCGCTTTGCTGGTCGGGAGGACCTTGACGCTCACGCCTTCGGTACCGGCAACTCGTTGTCCGCGCCCAGGCTATTTGCCCATGCACGAGCTTCGTCCATCGAGATCAGACGGCCCGCGGTAACGTCATCCAGACCTTCCTGAATCAGGCGTCGCTTCTCTGCCTCGCGAGTAAGGAACTGGACCAGCGCCTTCTTGATGATCCACTGGCGGGGCCGCTCAAGACGCTCCGACAACGCATCTACTTCCTGAGCAAGTTCGACGGGCACCTGTGCCGTCAACGTCCTGGTCTCTGCCACCATGTTTCGTCTCCGTCGATTGTCCAATAGGAATTATTGTAGACCAATAAACGGCATGTGTTACGCATGCGGTTTTCGCGGGACCCCAAGCTCGTCCAAAGGTTTCCAGCCGAATCCTCAGATAGCGCGCCGGCGCGCACTCCGGAGTTCGGTGGCCGCCAACGCCGCCTTTCCGCGACGCTCCATGCCTGATAATGCGTATCATCACGCTTTAGATAAGTTTCGTTGCGCAAACGCGGGCATTAGTCGCAGATTCTTTTGCGCGGTCCCAGCTTCTGCGCAACGATGCGGGTGGGGGCTGTAGCGAATCTTAAAGATCTACCACGTGGTAGCGCGATGACAGCGACTGGGCAACGAACTAACAGTGCGATCGTGCTCGCCGACAGCGACAAGCACTCTTTTTCTTTCCTGCATGATCAATTTTCCACCGGCGGCCCATAAGGGCCACATGACGGCGTTACATAACTGCCGCAGTGATCGACGCATCTGCAAGCTTGAGCGGGGATGCGTCAACTCGCGCGCGGTAATGAAGCACATACCGAACGAGGTTGGACATGGGAAGATTTTGGACCGAACCAGCGTTTGGCGGGCACGACACCGGGGAAGAAGCCGGCCTACGGCGCGAGGTTTCGCAAAGAGGTGCGAACGGCACTCGAAGAAGATGGTGAAAACATTCCGACGAAGAAGCGGTGGCCTGATCGTGCGTGCGCAATGCGAGCGGCACAATGACGAAGCTTGTTCAAGGCACGCGCGTGCGGTGCGCAGGCCCGACAAGATCCACGACTGAAGAAAGTATTCCTGCAGCAAATGCCGCCTTCGACACGGTTGTCGCGGCGGCGGGCACGTTACCCGGTTCACCGCTTCCGCCTGCGCAAAGGCCGCGCGCCAAACACCCGTAAGATGGTCGTGCTGCCGAAGCACATCATCGTTTAGCGCGTCAACCGCAATCGCATTTGGATTGTGAACCTACACCACGCGCGCCAACACTATCCCTGACCTCTATGTCGGTTCGCAGTTCGTGCGAAGACAAGGTACCGACGCTCGTGTGAAATGATGCTGCTCTCGACGCGCTCGGTGTCCCGCCAAGTGCAGGAAGAACAACCATTAGGATCACTAATTAAAATGCGCTAATTGTCTTTATGTAAAATCTAACCGGCAATTGAGGCGCGTCTTGTTGGTCAACGCGGTCGACCATGTCAATTGTTCGCAATCTGCTCTTGCCTGCGCGCGAGCCGAGCCTTCTCTTGACTTGTGCCGTACTCCGCCTCCGCAGCAGAGACAACGCCGGTGATTGCGCCGGTAAGATCCACGCGCATATTGCCTTCGACGAGACAGGTCCAATAGCGCTGGCCGCGACACCAGAGCTTGACGCCGTTACGAGCGTCTCGCTCGCTCAGCCCAAGCGAGGCCGCTCGGGCAAGCACATCCTTGAGAATCCCAACCTTGAGAGGAACCTTTGACGCGGGACTGTGTGGAAAGGCGTGCGGAAAATGTCGTTGCAGCGTATTGACCGCGCGCCCGGCCGCGTCAGCAGACGTTCGCGGACGCTTCGGTGGCTGCTTGATTTCCGTTCCGGCGCCTACTGGCGCTGACGTCAGGCGCGATGCGGCCTTTTTGCCCTTCGCGCCCTGGTTCAGCTGCGCTTTAAGCGCAATGAGCTGTTCGAATCCCACGGTGCATGCCTGAAATCAGGCGCCAAATTTTACCAGTCGTCTTCAAACATCATCGTCTTGAAGCTGAGGCTGAGGCGACAAAGTTGACAAACACGACAAAAGCGATTATTGTTCTGGTATTGTATCTCGCATGAGGCCGAACCATGTCCAAGCCAATGCCCGCCATGGAGTTCCCTGAAATCACCGCTGAAGACGCTCATCGTTTCGAACGCGCCGTACGCATCGATGACGAGGATGCCTTCATCGCCGAGCT
>NZ_FCNZ02000043.1 GCF_001544495.1 Caballeronia telluris | reverse complement strand
ACACTTGCCTCAGCGAGTCAACCTCAAGGCGCTAAACATTAAACCCCTTGTTGCGCTTCGATTTGAAACCGCCCTGTTCACCGCGCATTAGACAGCCAACCGTTCCAAATCCTTCTGCCGTAAAGCCAAGCACAACGGAGGATGTCGAACGAGCTAGGCGCAAGTTGCATACGTGGAATTCCATGAGTATCGCCGCTCGCCCTTGCCTGCACTCGCTAACTGCTTGAGCGATTGCACCACAGCCCGATTTGCAGGGCCATTGCTCGCGGGTAGGTTTCCCAAAAGCCCGGCGCTGTCCGGTCGCCACGGCTCTCATAGACCAGATGCCGCTTCACATCCGGGTGCATGGACAGCTCTTTAGCAGCTTGTTGAAATACGCTCGGCGCAGGTCATCCTGGCGAAAGGGAGAAACGTTGAATCAAGGAATCGAACACCACTGAGACCGAAGCGATGCGCGGAGCGGACGGCTACACCGAATCGATGTTCACGATGTCCAGGCTGGACGACTTCGTTCCGGCAAATCATCCGCTGCGACCGATTCGACTGTGGCTGAACGAGGCACTCGCACGCATGGACGCGGTGTTCTCGCGCATGTACGACAGCGACGCAAAGGGCGGCCGACCGAGCATCGCGCCGGAGAAGCTGATTCGGGCGCTGCTGTTGCAAGTGCTGTATTCGATTCGCAGCGAACGCATGTTGATGGAGCAAATCTCCTACAACATGCTGTTTCGCTGGTTCGTCGGACAGGCGATGGACGATGCGGTATGGGACCACTCCACCTTCAGTAAGAACCGCGACCGCCTGATGGTGCACGATGTCATCGTCAGTCTGTTCAACGAGACGGTCGAGACATCTCGCGTGCGTGGTCACTTGTCGGGTGAGCACTTCAGCGTCGACGGCACGCTCATTCAGGCTTGGGCGGGACACAAGAGCTTCGTGCTGAAGACAAAGTCGGATGACGACTCTTCGCCTGACGGCGGTAGCAGTTCCGAAGAGAACTGGCGTGGCGAGAAGCGTAGCAACGACACACATGAATCCCGCACGGACGCTCAGTCACGGCTGTTTCGCAAGAGTCGTGGCACGGGCGCGATGCTTTGCTACATCGGTCACGTGCTGACCGATAACCGGCATGGTTTCGTGGTGAACGCACAGGTGACGCAGGCCAACGGCACGGACGAGCGGGACGCAGCCGCACAGATGCTTGCAGATGCAGCGCGATTTGCAGCTTACTTCCATTACGGTCGGTGCTGACAAGAACTACGACACGGCCGGCTTCGTGGCAACATGCCGCGCGAACAATGTGACACCCCATGTGGCGCAAAACGATGCACGCGCGGGCGGTTCGGCGATTGACGCTCGAACAACGCGATGGCCCGGCTACGCTATCAGTCAGCGCAAACGCAAATGCATAGAGCAGGTGTTTGGCTGGGGCAAGACCGTCGGCAGGATTCGGCAAGCGATGTTTCGAGGTCTGAAGCGAGTCGACCAACTCTTTGTACTGACACAGGCCGCCTATAACTTGACGCGCATGCGAACGCTTGCCGCTCGGGTAGCATGAAAACGCAAGCGGGAAAGAAAGCGGCATCGGCAACACCTGAATCAACGAAGTTCAGCATCAAGTCGTTCGGCACTGCGTCGCGCTAGCTCTTTCGAATCAACGGGCGTTCGCCCACGAAGGGATATTTCAACGGCCTGTTAGAGAGAAGTGCCTCCATAAACTCGCTGTCACGATAGCGCGTGGGCGCGGCGCCGATGTCGCCGAAGATGGTCACGACCTGGGCTACGCAGTGCCGCAATGCAGCGTGATAGCCGCGGACCGTCACGGTGTGAAGCCGCCGCATTTCGCGCAATCGTTGAGCGTAGAAGCGGTCAGGTGCGAAGCTGTCAATAAGCCGGTGGTGCGCATCGCACATCAGCATGATGTTTTCGGCTAACGTGGACTGCCTGTGAGAGTCTTTATCGGTTCCGCGTGGGCCGCAAGGGTCGGAGGCGATGATGTGCGCCAGATGGGCAATCCGGGCACCCTTGTTATACAGCGGCACGACACTCAAATCGTGCCCGCAACCCCGAAACATGCAGCAGCCACCGGCATCAGCCCAGACCTGATTCGCAGTGTCCAGCGTGACTGCCTCGCCGCGTCCGTCCACGCGTCCCAGATACACCTTGCGCTGCTCGGCGAACTCATCGATTTCTTGCTCCGACATCACACGAGGAGCCCAAGCTGCATCCACGGTCGTCGCCTCGGAGATTTCCGCGTGTGAAATCTCGACGGCGAAGAGTCGCTGTTGTCGTGCCAGCGCCTTGAATGCGTTCTTCGACTTGCTCTCCGGGTCTGCCGACTGCAGGACTCCGCGAGTGCTCGGCCTCTCGTACACTGTCCAAGTGGTACCGGCGTGGACGAGAACGACCTCGTTCCTGGCGGATTTCTGCTGCTTCAGCCACACGGCGAGAGCGGGGTCATCGAGCCCGGCGAGCGCAGCCGAGCTCGTGCCGAAGGTGGATGACGC
Source organism: Caballeronia telluris (assembly GCF_001544495.1). Classification (GTDB taxonomy): domain Bacteria; phylum Pseudomonadota; class Gammaproteobacteria; order Burkholderiales; family Burkholderiaceae; genus Caballeronia; species Caballeronia telluris. Next base: position 24,151 of record NZ_FCNZ02000043.1, on the reverse strand, counting down.
GGGAAATGCGGTGGCGGCAGCAGTCATAGGCAAGCAGTTTGATGGCGGGCGAACGCTATATATGCACGCTCCAAAACCTATTCAAGGCATCACTGACGAATATTGCGAAGTTCTTGCCGACGGCCTGAACTGCGCCCATCGTCAAATATTTTTTGATGCAAATCGCCTACCGCCGCGGGGAGATTTCCACCCTCCGCCTGCAGACACAAAAACATAGACCCTCTAAACTACAAGAAGCTGTGAGCAAGCAGAGCGCTGTCGTACCGGAGTCACGCGCGGCACGAGGTGAATGCGCTGCTCTCGTCGCACAGCTTGCATTGCCTAGGCGTTCTTCATAGGGGCGAAGTAACCACGCAAAAATGGGATGTCGAGGGCTGCTACTTTAAACGTACCGCGGGCGTCCAAGCCGGCGCTTTCCACTCCCAGGCGTGCACCTCTTCGAAAATCTTTGGCAGCAGAGTTCTGCCAATCTCCACGCTCGCCGCTCAAGGGTGTCGCTGGATGCAGATGAAGCACGCGAACACCGGCATCGGTCAGCTTCGTCAGGAAAGCGTTGAACTGCTGTCTGAAATGCAGTATATGGGCCTCCGTCCGGATAATTGACCAGTTGGGTTGAGCAGCCCTGAACTCGACGGTCGTCATGTTGTCCGGCCAGTTCGCCCGGCCCGAGACGCTGACTACTGCGGCAACTTCTCTTGGGAGCTTTTCTGGCACATCGAATACGTAACTTGGCGCCGGGCAATTGGGATTTGCGTCCCAAAGCCAGCGCTCAACAGGCAAGTCGAGCACTGAAGCTTCGGTTTTATCCCCAATCAGAGCGCCAAGCTTCATCAACATTGGAATAGGCGCAAACGCTGCAATGGTCAAATGCGACACTCCGCCCCGCGCAGTCAGCAGCGGTCTTATCCGTTGCTCGTAGACATCCGATACGACGCGCTCAGCGCGCGGCCAAAACTCCGTGGAGTCATCGAGCGCACCGAAGTCGGATTTATCGATATGTACGTATTGACCAACCGGAAATGTCGTATAGCTGCTATTTTCCAGTAGCGCATAGTGGACCTGCCTTATATCGACAACGGGGACGTGCGTGCCCACCGGAAAGGACATCAAAATCGGCAAGCTCTCTCTCACTCCAGTTGCAGAGTAGATGAGCTCTACACGCGCTTCGTGCTCGCGCTTCATACGGCGGAGCTCTTCGGCTGAAAACTCGTTGTCCCGGCCATTCCGGTCGATGCGGCTGTGGCAATCGAAGCACGCAATCATCAAATTGGATGGGTCTTTCGCGAGGCGCTCAGATTCTCCGGCCACACCACGAGCCGCATCAGGACTGTCTCCGATGATGTGCGCGTACTCGCCTACAACGCATTTCTCCTTGGTCAGAAAATCCCGGTCCACCGGTTTGCAACAGCCTCGAAACTCGCACCGCCCGGCCGCGGCAATCCACAAATCTCGTCTAACATCCTTCGGGATGTATGCCCTTGACTGCGTTCTAGCCATTCTTCGTTTCCGCTTTTAGCACTCGCACATGACCTCGGCGATTCAAGCTCGTCGGGCTTCTTCGAATCGATGCAACGATGGTGGCTACTCACCTGCAATTCGTATCGACCACGTTGCCGCTGCGGACGGAGGTGCAATGCGTGGCTGTTGTGACCGCCGTCAGATTCACGGTCTGCGGCCGGCGCGCATTGACGGTTTGCATATAAGCCGTCCACGCAGTAATAGTGTTGGCGAACTGCTGACTGGCGACTTGTTGAGTCTGGATTTGACGCTCTTGGTCTTGCAGCAGTCGAGCTTCCCGGTACTGCCGTGCAGCGTCTACCGCTGCCTTCCCGATGAGGTATCGGCGCAGTGCGAATTCGCCGTATGTCAGCTTCTGCTGGTACAGCGCCAGAACCAACTCACTGACTTTCGCTTCTGCCTCTTGACCGAAAGCGCGCTCCTGCTTGATGCGGGTGGCATCCAGTGGCGTGGCATCGGGAGGAATTATTTCGATGGCGCTTTCGCGTTGAATGCAACCATCGCGAATCGTCGCCCATCTCGCGATGAGGGGTCGGTCAACCGCGGATGGGAATACGTCCAACGAGGAGTATTGAAACGGAGGAGCGTCGTCCAATTTTCGAGAGAACTGAATCTTGTCGCGCAAGGGAAGCAACTCGGGCGTCGCCATTTCTGTCTCGCATTGCTTCGACGCGTCGTCGAACTTCGCCGCCAAAGCATCGCGCTGTGCCTTCGCTGCAACCCGATGATAACTTCCACCGCCATTTGCGTAGCCACGAGTGCCTGGCAAACAGTCTGCCCAAGGTATCCCGATAGCGCAGTCGGCCGGATGATTGGCGAACCCCGGACCTACGCTGCTGCAGCCGGCCAAAAACGCCGTGACAACCCAGCCCATCAAACTTCTGACTCGCATACCACCGTTTCCCCGTGACCAGGCGCGTCGACAAGGAAGCTGCAAACCAGCATCCTCAATTCGGCGTCGTCTTCGTCGTTATTCTCGAAATCGCAAGCTCGAACTGAGGTGATGCGGCGTTCCTAGTTCTGCTCATCCTACGGCAGGTATCGGCAATGCCGACGGAAACTTTAGTGGGCGCGGACGGACCGAAGATGCCATCTGAGCGTGCGCTCGTTGGATTAATGCTGTACAGGAACGGTCGCTCGGCGCAGACCCATAGGAAGGATACCGGCGCACCCGGCAAGAATCACTGTCGCGATGCGCCGCGCCGTCGGGATGAAGCGTTAGCCTCAAGCCTCCTCGTCGTACGCGGAACGACGTCGCCGCCGGCTGCGCACGTGTTGTTGATGAAGTCAAACAGGTGCCATCAGGCGCGACGAAACATGGCTCAGGAACATCGGCGGGACCCCGTCGACGCTCAGAGCGCGGTCGAATTTCTAGTGTTCAAGCTTCTACGGGAAGCCCGGTCGTAAGGCACCCTTCCGCCCGTAAAGTATCGGACGGGTTCAATTGTTCACGAGGTGCATGGTCGACCTCAGAAACCGGCACATGGGATGCCTCTTACCCGTCTCATGCGACCCGCTCGGCTCCGACTGCTTGTCAATCGCCCGTCAATTTGAAATGGCGGTCGGCGCGACGCCGACGTTAGAAGCGGTAGACCATAGTTCTTCCGGGCGAGGCGCTACGCTCGACTCGCCACGCTTTAACGCGAGGAGGCGGGCATGGCGCAAAACCGGACCTGGCTTCGGGCTCGGCTCCGCCCGACGAGGGCTGGTCTGCCGAGGCGTCGTTGGCTGTCAGCAAGGCTTCGCGTCGAAATACACAACGTTTTCGTATCCTCGTCCCTCACTGGACCCGCTTCCCTCCGAAGTCGAAAATAAGGTCTTGCGCGACATCAACAGGAGAATGTCCGCCTTGTCCGCCTTGGCGATGAGGTCAAAGACCGCGTCTCTGATTGTCTCAGACAACGAGTCCGCTAGTCCGAGTTGCGATTCGAAAAAGATTCTTCGGCTCAAGTCTCTTGCCTCGACCAAAAGGGAGTGTGCTGGGGGATTGACGCCGAAGCTGGGAGCAAGCTCAAACGCCGTCGCTCCTGATAAAACGTCTTCGAATGTCTCCGCAGTCGTCACCAACACCCATTGCTGTCGATTCCCCCAGGCATTGAGGAAGGCCATTGGCGCAGTGTTGAATACGCGGGCGAGTTTCACGACTGTTTCCGGTGCCAGCCTCATGAGGCGCTCGCTCCCTACTGGGAAAGAATCGGCGATGTCTGCCACTTGCATGGGACGTTTGCTATCAAGCATGTGCCGATGCGCGGCCTCAGAGAGTGCGTCGCTATCAATGACCGACAGCCAACCAGCATCAAACTCAAAGCGCAGCTTGTCTGCGACACGGAGAGCCCATTTGATTTTCCCAAAGGGCCCGTCGGTAGCGTCAAGGAATTCGCAATACCTGTCCCAAATCTCATCACCAAGTCCTTCAGGATGCTTCTCCTCGATTTCCCTCCATTCAGCTCGAGGCAAGCGCGTGTCGACCCAACAGACATCGATTCTGAAAGCCCGGGACTCGCTTCGAACAATCCAACTTCCCCGCTCCAACTCGCACGACGTGCACTCGAACCAGAGGAAAAATTGTAGGAGGTTGGCCTCTTGGACCGGTGCAAATGCAGAACCTCCTTCAAGGCCGGTTAAATAGAACCGGGCGACGAGCAACGGGTTAATATCCGCGGGAACGAACGAGTCATTGAAAACCAACATCGGTCGGACATTGCTCAGCTTCTCCACAAGCCCTTGCGCAGCCAAACGAAGCTCCACATGGTCAACGTCACATAGATAGCGTTCCTCATCTTCGCGCTCTTCAAAGCGTCTAAGTACGAAAGCAAATTCGTCCGAGCGGTTGGGCCAAACGCTGATGTCAAAGCCACATGAATAGGTTTCCATTTGGCAAAGTGCAGGCTCTCCGCCATTGGGGAGCGAAGCCATTGTCCAGCTAACGAGAACGGCTATCGCATCCCATACCGTCAAAAATTCACGCCTGTCGAGCTCTTCGCCGAATGCCGTTAGAACCAACATGTAACGAGACCGTGCATTCGCCGAAGCTGCGTTCGTCTGCACGAGCACCGTCACATCGTTGCTTACGATGCGCTTCACGAGCTGTAGAGCATCTTTTGGTTCGAGCGCAAAACCTATTGCCGCCAACTCAGATTGAAGGCGCTTTGCGATTGCCGCGGAGTTCGTATGACGAGCGGCGATGGTCTGCGCCCAGACATCGGCCGCCTGTGCCAGGGAAATTTTATGCCCGTCACTTGATACGTATGACTGAATGACTCGTCCGGGCGCTTGCCCGGGACGTTTTTGCATTCGAGAGGCTGCCATAACCTTCCTCCGTGTTGTCCTGCGGCATCCGTCGCTTTGGCTCCGCTTCCCTTCAACTCAACGACCAGAGACCTGGCAATTCTAAAATCGCCTCATCTCATCGAGTCACTGTGTCTTGCGTGGAAAACACAACGGTCTTGCTTTATCTGGTAGGTGACTTAACACGCAGTACCTCGTCGCTCAGTCGGGAGCAACGTTGAACTTGCCGGCGTGGAAGTCGGCGACCGCCTGATTAAGCTCCGCCTGCGTGTTCATGACGAACGGACCACGGGCAGCAATTGGTTCAGCGATGGGATGAGCGTGTCCAACAAGCAACACGGCACGTTCTTCTGCCTTGATACGTAACGAGTCGCCCTCGTCGTTCAGTTCAGCAAGGTTGAACCTCTCGGCCTTTCGGTCGCCAACCAGGATACTTCCGCGAACCACGTAGAGGAACACCACCCTTCCGGTCAGCCCATCGAACGTGGTGCCACTCCCGGCCGACATCCGGACCACTGACATGAACGTATCCGTCAAGGAGTTAATTGGGCCTCTGACGCCATGCCATTCGCCCGAAACCAGTTGAACCTGTACAGCGCCGTCAGGCGACTCGACAACTGGTATATCCGCATCTTGCAGACCGACATATCGCGGCGCCGTCATCTTGAGCTGCGAGGGAAGGTTCAGCCATAGCTGAAGTATCTCCAGTTCACCGCCTTCGTCCATGAACGACGCGGGCGACAGTTCCGCGTGTATCAGACCACTTCCTGCGGTCATCCACTGAACGCCGCCGGCGTCAATCACGCTCTCGTGACCGCCAGTATCGGAGTGTGCCAGGCTACCCTCAAGCACGAAGGTCACCGTCTCGAATCCCCGATGGGGATGCGGCCCAAAAGGCAGCCCGCTGTTGTTGCGCGGATAGGTTTGCGGTCCGTGGTGGTTCAGGAAAAGGAAAGGATTGAGATGCGGCAGCGCCGGGCCAGGCAAAGGACGCCGGGTCGTCAGGTCCGCAATGTCATCGCGATACGCTTCGTGGGTGGCCTTCAGGATTCGGTCAGTCATCGCGGGTATTCTTCTATGCAGGGTTACAGCGGCGCTGTTTTCTTGCGCTGCCGGGCGGTCGCTCATTGTGGCGCATCCGCCTCGACGTCGCAGCGGCGCCTCCGTGTCGCCCGGCACCACAGTCATACGACCCGCGACTCAAGTCTGTCCGCCGATGGCATGAAACCGACCAACAAAAAACAAAAAGCCCGCTCGCTGGCGGGCTGAATCCACGTCATGGAGACTTGGAGGAGACGAGGATAAGTATAAACCCGCGATGGCCAATTGCAAGCGCGAGCGCCGCCTCCCAACCGGCGCGCGCCTTGCACGCGTCCGGCCGCATAGAAGAGCACGCTGATGACTGCGACGCCGAGTTCGAGTCCTGGTCTGACAGCGCCACTGATGCGGCGAATCGCGGGCGTCGCGAGTTCGCACGGCACCGCTTACCATCAAAGCTAAAGTTCTGAAAAGCATCGCCGTTAAACCGCTGCGACCGGTAGAGATTTCATTGCCGGTCCACTCTCCTCCGTGTTGGACCCAACGATACGACCATGGATGCACGGAAATTACAGGCGACATCAGCGGTCGACGCCGCTCTTCAAGAGTTTGACCGAATTGGCCGAACCGCCTTTCTCTCAAAGCACGGTTTCGAGAAATCGCGAGAGCACATGCTTCGCATGCCAGAGACGGGAACGCTCTATGATGCAAGAGCCATTGTCGGTGCAGCCTACGGATTCGCGTATCCTGACCAAGGACCGTTGTCCGACGCCGAGATACATCTGGACGAGGAAGAAGTTGAAGGTATCCTGTTGGGCCTGGGCTTTGAAGTCCAGTCCCCGGGCACCGAACTCCTCCTCGGGGCGCTACGAACAGACAGCAAGTCAACGGCTCCATTGCGCTCGAAAGCCCGGGCACGGTCGGGTCTTCCATTGACCAAGATGGAAAAATTCCCGTGACCGGGCAGCCGTTTTCGATACATGTTCATGGCGAGTATGACATTTAGTTAACCGCGCACCTCAAGCTGTATTACAAGTACTACGACGAGCTCGACAGGGACCGAATTTTCACTTCACTGCTAACTGAAAGAGGAAAATAGCCTCTTTCGAATCTCGAGTGGGTGAAGTGCCGGGTCAAGTGCGGGCGCAAGCCCGGCGAAGCGAACACTTGACGCGCGTCGGGTAGATAAGCTGAGGCAGGGCTGGTTGCGGCAGAATGAGGCAACCAGCCCTGCGAGACGAAGCGAACATGACGAATGAGCTCTTTGAAGCCGCCTTGGGAATCAATGCCCCGTGGTACGTGCAGGGCGTCGACTTTGATACGGCCAAACGGCAGCTCACGATTGCCGTGTGGCCGTATCAAAGTCGAGCCTTGCACATACCCTCCAGCGTGGAATCTAGAGAGCAGGTTTATAGCGGTGCGCTCGACGGTAGAGCGCCGACCTGGGGTTGCCGCCGACGTCTGTTTGCTCATGGTGTCGACATCGAAATGGCCAGCCTGCCAATCAAAAACCGACTCCCTATCAACGCCTCGCGGCCGAATCTGGCTGGACAGCCGCTTTCAGACTTACGGGTCAATATTGTGTTGGCGTCAACAGCCCGTGGATGATGGCTCAACCATCGCTAAATTATTACGCATCGATGTGACCGAAAATCTAGCTCGCACATAGCCACGGCTGCGATGTCCGACGGGTACGGGCAGGTGCAACGAAGTCCCGCTTAAGGCATTATAAATATTGCGGAAATACTATCGTAATTAATGATGGTCGGAGTACTCTCTCTTTTCAAACCGTGGTCTTCGGCTTGAATTGGGAGAAATACCGCCCTATAACTAGTTTAGTAACGGCATTTTCACGTCGTTGCCGACTCACGAAGTCACGCCGTGCAGATTTTCGTGCCGACACTGACACGTGTCTGCCGATGCCAAGCAGCGCATATCTCATGACTTGGCAGCGCAGCACTCCCTTCCAATAATCTCGGCGCGGCCGACATTCATTGCGGTCGCATCGCCCGGTCGTTTTTCCTTTCACGGTGTAGGTTGGCTAATCCCCGCGATTTCATCGTTAAATCAAGCACGGCCTACCCGCCCTAGCTTACGGAGGTAACGAGTGTGCTTCACTCGTTTGGCTACTAAACAGCGTTTTTTGCTAGCGAAGGTGTAACCATGAAAGCGCAATTTATTGCAGTATCCGGTGCCGTGTTGTTGTTTGCCGTGGCTGGCACCGCTTATTCTCAAGTCACTCAGCCAACGTGGTCCGCAGACCAACAATCGGCAGCGCCGGTCGCGACTGGAGGGGGCACAACCGACGAATCGTATGGCGGGTCGCCAATGTCGAGCACCCGCGACAGTGGGCGAAGCAGAACCGGCGCACCTTGTGTAGTAGGTTTGTCGTGTGACATCTACCAGGGAAACTAAAGTCTGCGCCGCTCGCCACCGCGATGCGCCCGCAACCATTAGGCACGGCTGGGAACACCCAATCTATCCTTGCTTCTGACCGCAGCTTGCCCGAGTTCCCAATCCGCGCCGCCGCCACGGCGGCGTCGACCTTCCCGGCGATTTCCGTAGTCGCCCATTATGGTGGGCCTACCGGATAGTCCGAATGTGACCACCGCACCGCGCGGTTGGGAGCACCGACATCCCCCATGTTTCGGCGCAACGAGGCGCACAGTCGCCTCGCATACACAGGCGCGCAGGTGCTGCGATATTCGTCGTCGCTTAGGTCCCAGATGTGGACGGGCATGTCGGCGACATTCATGCACCGACCTTGGACATCGTACCCTTAGGTCCAGCGGCGGTTTTCCATCTCCAACCAAAATTTCTGATTCGACATAGATGAAAAATCAGCAACCAGTACCCAAGGTATGGTCTTGATTCCGGAGCGCCAAAGGGCAGTCGCGACATGATGATGGTCTACGGCAAACGAAGAGCCACCCGGGCCCAATACAAGCGGAACGGGCTTTTCCGCAACTGCCATCTCGAAAACGGTTATAAACTTGGATATTTGTGAAGTTATGCATATTATTGATGCCGCCGGGCCCTCTCGCTTCGTAATACAGTGGGGATAAAGTGAATAAGCACGTTTTTAAAAAGCTGCGGATTCTTCTCCTGCTCTTGTTGCCCATGTCAGGCACACCATTACTTAGTTTTGCTCAGGACGAAGACGTTACCCGGCGGGTAAGCAGTGAGCGAGCCGAATTCAGGTTCCGGATGTGGAAAGAGCATGGCATCACTCCCAAGCTCTACGACGCGCGGGGAAACCTTGTAGGAGACGTTGTCGTTGGTAGCGCTGACAACGACGATGGCGGAGTTGTTTTCAACATCAACGGCGTCCTCGTCTATGCTGGCTTCAGCCGCATCTCCAAAGATGGTGGCTTCACGCGGTCGGCGAGCCAGATGCAATGGAGCGACCGCGAACCCAGATACGGAGGCCCGAATTGCACCGGGACTCCGTACGTCGTGGCTCCGAATTCGGCACTTCGACCGGCGGCTATGGTTCGGAAGGGAGCACAGGTTACGCTCCTAATCGCAGTTGAGGGTCGCGCCGAGGACCATACCATCATGTCTGAACTGGAGGGTGGAAAATGCGTCGGCAACTACTCTTTAGTGGACAGCGTGTGGCGAATCGAAAGTACGCTTGATTTGACCGAAAAGTATCCCGAACCTCTTCGCGTGGGATTGTAGAGTTCTCTGGCGCGCTTGAATGCCCCTTGATTACGGGCGCCGGTCGTTCTTCGAAAGTGAGGTGGCTACGTGTACCTTCGAACGTTCTACTCTCTTATGTCCGTCTTGGCTCTTTGTCTGGTCGCGGTGCGGGCACCTGCGCACGGTCTGTGGGATGGTGATGACGACCGCGGATGGGGCGAGCACGCGCGGCCCGAAGGAAAGCACGCCAGCGTACGCCTCTACGACGCTCGGGGCACCGTAGTCGGCGATGTTGTGTACGTTTCGGGTATTGGTTACGACGGCGGAGTGGTGCTTAACGTGAAGGGCGTCTTCGTATTTGCCGGCATCTCCCGCGTTGGCAACGTCGGTCCGGGAGGGGCGACGAGTGCCAGCGAGATGAGGTGGCAATACCCGCAGCTCGCGTACTCAGGGGAAAACTGCAGCGGGACGCCGTACATCTACTACGAACGCGGTGCCTTCCGCCCAAGCGCCATCGAGCGTAAGGGGACGACCGCGACACTCTACATCGCGCAGGATACAGTTTCTCAAACGACACCGATTGGGTCCTTTGGGGCCGTGATTGGCGACCCTATTTGCATAAGGGGCGCGCCGGTGTTTGTCTCGAAGGCGTGGCCTGTCGAAAGCACTCTCGACTTGACCCAACTTTATCCAGAACCCTTGCGGATAGCTCCGTAACTTTGCGGGACCTGCGGGTCTCCTGTGACGAGGTGAGTATGTGTCTTTTCCGTACCTCGGTTGTGATTGCCGTATTCGCTGCGACGAGTTCAGCGACGTTCGCCCACGAATCGGGCGACGAAGGACGGCATGAAAGCGTCCCCAAGCTGTATGACGCGCACGGCAGGCTCGTGGGGGTCGTCGTGGACGCTCCGATGGGAAACGTATCGGATGGTGGCGTGATTATGAACATTAAGGGCGCACCTGTTTTTGTCGGCTTTGCTCGAATCAAAACGCCAGATGAGTCTCAATCTGCATGCGACCTGAAGTGGAGCGGAGTGACACCGTCCTATTCTGGCCGTGGGTGCACGGGTACGCCTTACATCCCGTATGCACTCGGCCCGTTGCGGCCAGCAGTCATCGAGCGCAAGGGTGCTAAAGCGGTGCTACGTGTGGCCAAAGACGAACCCTCGCAATCTATTAGTGTCGGCTCGAGAGACTATTCGGGAGACTGTGGAGATTTCGTCAGCGGCGTTACCGAAGTTGAGTGGCTTATTGGAGAATCTCTAGATTTGACCGATGCGTATCCCGAGCCCCTGCATATTGGGCACTCGGAATCGTTAGGTGGAAATCGTTGATGATGGGCTGCTTGATTTCAGGTGCGGCAAGGCTGCACCGCGGAGCGTCGGTTGGCAACCCGAGGTCGGACAAATCATTCCCCAAATCTGAACTATGCGGAGGCAGTCGAAAGCCGTGAAGGGCTCGATTGCATAGACTGCCTCGATTCAGACGGAATACTCGAGAGCGCGCTATCGCCCTTGATAGCTCAGAGTTCCCGGGTCACTGTTTCTAAAAATTGGAAACCACGGTGAAATCAGTCCGCCTCCTTCACTATTTTCCTTGACGAGGGTATCGCAGCTTTTCGTGTAGATGTCGCAGCGACGGAGTTGCCCCGTTGTCTGTGGAGCGTTGCCGGAGATAGGGATGTACAGCTTCCCTCCGGGCCCGAAGATGATTGCCTGCGCGGATGCACGTGGTTTTCCCCAAGCAGACAAAGGCAGCGAATCAACGACCTTTTTGGCCCTCACATCGATTTTGAGAATTCGGTCAACATTGTTGACATCGGAAGGGTCGGCCGCAGGCGTCGTGTCCCTGAAACTTGTGACCCACAGATAGCCCTTGTCGTCGAAAACAAGTCCCTCCGGTCGGTGAAAGCCAAACTTTAACGCCTGCTTCTGCACCGTTTCATTGGTCACAATTACGTCAACGAGCTTGTGCGTATAGGGGTTGAATCGGAGAACGTAACCAAGGAGCGAACTTGCAGGGTCACTGCTTGTTGGGCAGCCCCTCGAGGCGACGTACAGCATTCCGTCGGGCCCAAATACAACGCCGCGCGGATAGAAACCCTCTTTGAACTGAGTGCGCTCAAGAGCGCGAACGAAGGCGCCCCACTCGTTGAATTCTCGTACATCACCCTCATCCACTTTCGCACAGGTTTGGCCGCTCTTGATTACGTTGGCGACATAGTAGTGGTCCTCCTGGTACTCGTGGCGGTCCTCGTTTGCGCCGCCACCGAAGACTATGCCCTGCGGGGCGAACGCCACACCCTTGTCCTTGACGCCTACGAGAAAGTTGGTGAACGTGCCTCTCCCGTTGAACCTGAGAATGTCTCCGTTGACGCTCGGGTCGTCACTAAAATTCTGATTGCTGGCCACCAGGTCTCCATGGTTGAAGATGATGCCCATCACTCCGTTTAATCCGTTGGGAAAATTGGTCGAAGCAAATACCGACACCGCTCCCGTGGAAAGGTTGACCCGCTTGATTGCGTCATCCGACGGATTCCCTGGGTCTCCGATGTCGCCAATGAAGATGTCCTCCGATTTACCGCCTTCACGCGAAAATGCATCGTCCGCATTTGCAACCTGTCCTCCCATCAAGGCTCCAGTCATCGAAGCACCCAATATAATTGCACGTATCCCCCGGGGCATTGCGAGAACCCCTTTCTCGAGCAGCGTATCGGGTGAAAGCGAGAGACGTTTCTTGTTCATTTCCTACCTCCATGGATTAGCGTCGAGTTTTCCTCGTCACCAGGGTTCGGTTTGAGCAACACGGAAGCTGCACACCGGTGCGGACCCGCCATGACCACCTGCTATCCCCTGTCGATGAAGCCGCCTTGCTAGTCCTACTCAGGAAACACTATTGCCACCGCTACACCTGCAGGCGTCGATGACACGAGGATAAGTACCAACAACATCATGTACTTACTGATTGAACGAGATAACGCATGTCGCACCGGTTGCCTGCTACTGCTACGCAATAGCCAGAGCATCGGGCTATTTGATTTCGCATTCGAGGCTAAGGGTGCCACAAGGGACGTTTTCCTGCGGCCGCAGGGAACGATGTGAGCGATGAAATTGCATGTTATCAAACGTTAGAAATCTATCCGCTGACCAAACCGCTTTCCAGAGAGCCCGGAAGGACGCTTACTATCCTGAGTCGTGACTTACGTATCGACATCGCAAATGTACTATAAGCTTTATTGACGAAAGAACAAGAAAAGACTCGTTCCAAAGCCTTGGTTCGGCCATTTCAAACGGCCGTATTTTTTCGTCAGGAGTACGATTGTACGCACCGAAACGGCGCACTAACTTTTTTCTCTTGAGTTTAATACGAGGCGTGAATCGAGTGGGCTGCGGCCGTTACACGGTTTTTTGCCTCTTTTGAATTCTCAGTGGGTGGTTTGGCGGGTCAAGGGCGGGCGTAAGCCCGGCGCAGCGAACCCTTGAGGCGCACTGATTCGATAAGCTGAGTCATGGCTGGTTGCGGCAGAATGCTGCAACCAGCCATGCAAGACGAAACGAACAATGACGAACCAACTGTTTGAAGCCGCGCTGGGAATCAAGGCCCCGTGGTACGTACAAAGCGTCGACTTTGATGCCGGCAAACGCCAGCTCACGATTGCGGTGGACTTCGTCGCGGGGCAGCCGGTTCGGTTATGCCAGCGTCGCCGGCGAGCACCCGGTGCACGACACGCAAATCAAGCGTCTGCGCCATCTGAATTTCTTTCAGCACGAGTGCTATCTGGAAGTACGGGTGCCGCGCGTGCGCTTGCCGGACGGCTCGGTACGGTTGGTGGAACCTGATTGGGTCGGCCAACTCAGCGGCTTCACGTTGCTGTTCGAGGCGCTCGTGCTGATGCTCGCTCAGCAGATGCCGTTTGCTGCCGTGGCGCGCATCGTCAACCTGTCGTGGCACCGGGTTCCGCCATCTGCTCGCGCTATGTGGAAGTGGCGCTCGCGTCGGCGGACCTGTCGGAGGTGACGACAGTGGCGATTGACGAAACCTCGTACCGGCGCGGTCATGAGTATCTGACACTGGTTGACGACATGCAGGCGCGGCGGGTCGTGTTCGTGACGACCGGCAAGGATGCCAGCACGATTGAACGCTTCGCCGCCTATCTGGGCCAACACGGTGGCAAGCCCGAACAGGTCGGCTCGGTCAGCATCGACATGTCGCCGGCTTTCATCAAGGGAGTCAACGAACATCTGCCCGATGCGCGGCTGACCTTCGACAAGTTTCACGTCGTCGCGCACGCGTCCAAGGCGCTCGATACAGTGCGTCGCCAACAACAGAAGGTCGACCCGGAACTTAAAGGCATGCGCTGGACGCTGCTGAAGGACGCGAACAAACTCAATCTGGCCCAACTGACTGACCTCGAGGCGCTCGTCAGTCAGTACACTACCAGCCGCACGGCACGCGCCTGGCTGTATCGAGAGCAACTGCGCGAAATTCTCGAGCGCAAGCAAATCAATGTCGTCTCCGAGATGTTGCAACAGTGGTGCACCAACGTCATGCGCTCGAAGGTCGAACCGATGAAGGACGTGGTGCGATTGATTCGCCGACACTTCGACGGCATCGTCGCCTGGACCCAGACCCGCCAGACCAACGGCTTCATCGAAGCCATCAACGGACTGTTTCAGGCCGCCAAGCGCAAGGCACGCGGATACGCTCGCTTCGAAACCATGCGTACGGTCCTGTTTCTCATCGCAGGCAAACTCGACTTCTCCGCCTTCAACTCGCATGCTCGCTGAAGGCCGTTAGCCACTCCGTTTTCGAAAGAGCCATAACTTGTTTGCCTGCCGGGGTCATCATCCACGGTTTGGACGCCGGGCTCAGGGGTTCAGGTAACTATCGCGTTGGAGTGCCTTATCAGCTTGTCGAAAAGCCGCTCTTCAAGGCTCGAAGAGCTTGTCCAAAAAGCCGCTCTGCAAGGCTCGAAAGCAGTTTCCGGATGGTCTGCCCCTCCGCGTGTTTCGCGCGTTCTTCAACTTTTCCTGAAGCTCGCTAGGCAAACGCCGGCACCGACCTGCCAGTAGGATGTCCAACTCTAGCGTCTGAGTACGACCGCTCGCGACATACCCATTGACTTCGTCGGCGATGCCCGAACACTCGATTTGTTGCAGTGCAATATGCACTTACGACGCCGGAGCCAACTGCGGTCGACCGCGGCGCCCGACCATAGGAGACGTCATGAGCACAGTGGTCCCGCAACAATTCTTTTCCGCGCAGGCACTTCAAGTTCAAAACCTGTTTGGAGGCCTCTAGGCCGCGTTTGATGGCGTCGAGAAACTTACAACGTTTAATCTGCAAGTTGTTAAGACCTCGCTTAGCTATCGGCAAGCCGTGCCAAGGCAACCGCAGAAAAGCGAGCTTATATGGTAAGCAAGCAAAAGAAATAGTCTCGAACATGCAAAGCGGAGGGTCGACGACGGCGAAGTCGGAATTGGCTGAATACCAACGCGAAGGCCAAGAGACGTTGAATAAATTCACCCAGAAGCCGGTTCTTGAAAGCGGAGTAGTTGTCGCGCCCTGATAAAGGTCTTCGTCCGCGAGGAAGAAGTAAGCGCCGGGGCTCGTTAGGTCTGAAATCTCCGTGGGCACCGGCCGCGGCAATACGCGTCAAAGCTGCTTGACCAAAGTGTTCACCCGGCTAGTAGCAACTCCGGGGGCTCGATACGCACTGGTGCTGTACGGCCCAAGGTCGGAAGATGCCGCATGAAATCGAGCGAACGCAACCGAGGTACGGTGCCGACAGAAGTACGAGGTCGAACTGGCTCAAGGGGCATCGCACATCGCGAGCATGCTATACCCGCACACGCTCAGCGGCGCGGTTCACGAAACGGTTCGCGCCTTCGCGGACCGACACGGTCAAGAAGAGTTGCGAATCTTCCTCTCCACGCTGGCTTGCCAACTGGAACATCGTGGGTGCGACGGTGCTGTGCCGTTAATTCAAGACGTCGTGCAGCGCACGAACTCTGCCCGATTCAACGAGTACCTCGCAACACTCGGGTCCCAGGGGCCGACTTCCCCGCACTGAGCCATACTACGACCCACCGCTAAGAGTCGCGCGCGACGAGCAGGAAGGGCCACGAATCCATTGGTGGCTGTGGTCGCAAGGTGCCAGTAGTGTTCGTCGCGGCCGTCCGGCCGGCTGTCTGCTTCCCACAAGAGATACGCGAGGTGTCTGATGCTTTCTTCCGAGAACGTTGAATCCATAAGTCGCTGCGAATAAAACGCGGGATGGCGATAAGCGCATGAATTCGCAAGGTAGCACAGGAGCCGTGTTTCTCAGAAATGAGCGTCCTTATCGGACGTGCTCATTCCAGAGTTGTCTCGCGTCACGGCGATGCCAGAGGCACACCGCCTCGTCGACTATGAGTTGGAATGGCACACTTTCGTAGGTACCGAAGGCGCCGTTGAATCCGCCCGGGCTGACATAGGCATGGGGCAAAGAAAAAAGCCCGCTCGTCGGCGGGCGGACTCCACATCGGTCGAGCCATGGAGGAGACGGGAATCAGTATAAACCCGCAGACGTCGATTGCAAGCCCTTTGTCTCTTCCAGCAACGCTACGCATCAGGTGCGCCGTTTGCGTCTCTTTGGTCCGGAGGGCGTTCCCATGAGGACCACCGCATTCCTCAAACGGGCGGAGCGCGAAGCTCAATTCGTCGAGGCACTGCTGGCGCGATACGCGCTTACGGTTTATCACGGAATGACTGTACTTGGAGACGAGAATAACGCTTCGGTGTTAGGGGAGACGGTAGCTGCCGGTTTTCTTGCCAAGGTAGTGGAACGAGCCTTTTTCCGCAGGCAGTGCTTGCACTACCTCCCAAGCGAACTCTCCCTGGATGCCCTTGTATTTCCCGCTCCCCGATACGAGGGTCCCTTTTCCTGATGTCGCGCCCTTGGGATGGTTAAAAGCCTCGACAAACTTGTCTCCATCTTTGTCCAAGTACACGCAGTACCCGTTTCCGACGCCCGCAGTGAAGCCGGCCTCAACGCAATGTGCCGTGATATTTTGCATCAGCGGCGTCTTGCTGTTGTTCGTCATCACGAGAGTGGATTCGTACAGATAGACCGCAACGTCCCCGGTGACCTCAATCTCTCGCACATCGGTTCCGGCAGCGGTGTAGGTCGCGTCGATGGTTCCTTGTTTGGGCGGAGTCTGAGCCCATCCTGCAGTAGCGGAAAAGAGAGCGACCAAGTAGAGAGCGAACATACGTTTTGTTGCAAGGAGTAAGCGTTCCATTTTCGACACCTCGTGTGTTGTTGGTGACAGCGTAAGGGCTGGTTTTGGACGGCTTCCAAACTCGGTAAATCTGTAAGCGTTGTAATATCGAACTTCCTTGATGCAAGCCGGACGAAAGATGAAGAGGTTATAGAAGGTACGAGCTGGGATTTCTAGTGGTCCTTACACGCATACGGCCGACGGCCTAAAGGTCGGACAAATTAAGAAGCGCCGGACGCGCTATATGTCACAAAGCAACGGCGGCCGCCTAGCAGGTTGCGGCAACCCAATACTGACTCAGGGAGTTGTCTAGCTCATTTCGTCGCCTTGACCGCTGGACTGACAGCGCATCGACGAAGTCCCTCGCGGTGTGGGGAATCGATATGACGCAACTGCTGCACCCGCCCGCCGAAATGTCAGGGCGATGATGATGAGCTGAACGGCACCGCTCTCGATTCGGGAGAGCATCCGGCATCCATCTCACTTAAGTCTGTAGCATACCTAAGTGGCACGATGCGACCTCACGGAATGCCGCGCCTGTGCGCAGCCTTAGAGGGCAGATGCACTTCCGCCAACGCTTAACCTCCTTAAAGCGTCGAGCCCTCTTGTCTCCACGAGGATTGATACGCTTGACCGTCGGAGGCGACAGGTAAAGACGCTCAGTGTCTTCTTCGCGTGCCATAACGTCGAGCAGCATCTGGCCTGCGGTCATACGACGAACAACTCTTGGAAGACCGTAATCTGGTGTCCCATCTTAAGGACTCGGATTGGTGGTCAGAGGCTGAGAACCTTGGAACGTTCGGGCAACGACTCGGTTCGTCAGCCACATCCACGCCGCACCCGTGCCGACGCTTGAGCGACGGTCTTGCATGTCGTCCAGCAAATCAAGGCAGCCGAACGTCTAAGTCTCGAACTGAACTGGGGAGCTAACGTGTTCTGGGGGACAATACCGAAACTGCTGAACGTCACGGGCCCAACTCGAAGTCATAGATTTTGCGTAGGCCGAACTCGAGATACCATTTGAGTTCACACTCAAGAAGGGCGTCCACAATTTCTGCGCCCACAACCTCGCTTACCTCGAGGAACTTGAGTACTATGAAATTCAACTTCCAGCGATTGGGAGGAGGCTTTCGCGCGAGTCGGCAGCCCTGGCGGAAGGCTCGCGTTACCTTCATATCAACAGCGATGATGTTGTCGTCGGAAGTCCACGCGGTCGGCCCGTCGCCATGGGCCATAGCAACATCGCGAAAGAATGTCGCACGTTTGCGATACAACTGTGCGAGCCGCACTTGCCTGTGCGTCCAGGCACGACGTTCGCCCGTCGCGAGGTCGATTACCATTCCCATTTGTCGTGGCAGGGGCAAGCGCTAGAAAGGATAGGCAGCCTTATCGGCCGTGAATGGAAGACTTTTGACCGCTGATTTTCGACCCTGTGCGCTCAAAGCATAGTTCCTTGTTCGAGAAGTGGCGCCAGATTTGCATTGGGAAGTGCGTTGTGCAACGCACTTCCGGCAGTGCGGAGAATTTGAATCTGGAATGAAGACACTCACCTTTGGTGACCCAGCGTCGGTTCACGCGACGTCGCCACGGCCAAATCCTGCTGGGCCGCCTCGCGACCGCCAGGACATTGCTGCTCTCTGAAATCAAGACTCCTCATACCTTCGCATACGACGATTGAAGCGCGCCGGCACGTGGAGTGTCGAATGCGAAATAGACCAGTCGCGAAGAGCGGGCCTGCATGGCTGAGGCTCCGGGGCTCCGGTCCGACTCGCAGTCGAGCGGTATCAATTAAGAGAACGGCGAAAATTCGAGCTGAACGCAGCAATTTCGTGTAATAGAGTACGCGCGTCCTTTTGAGGTAAGCACTGCGGGCGGAGAATTCGATGTCATCGGACCATACAAGGTTCCAGCATTCCTGCCCGGCTCGAGTCTTTGGCAGTGCATGAGACTCTCCCGTTGTGACCTCCGCGCGGACCTGACAATTCGACCGAACAAAGGTCGCATGTACAGCAGACTCAACGCAATCGCGAGCGACTACCCACAACTTGCAGCGGTATCCGTGTTCGGCAAGAACGGGGAGTTGTTGGCGAGCAGCCGCTTCTTTCCCGTGCCACAAGTTTCCGTCGCCGGTCGCGAGGACTTTCGCGGGGCACGCGCTGCTGCGCCAAAGCCCTACTTTCCCGGCCGTTATCGGGGAAGGTCTGCAGTCGGACGTCTTGACAACGAATATGGCTCTCGTGACCAAAGACGGAGACTTTCTACGGGTTATATCCCTAGCTCTCAGACGTCAATACTTCGGCAAGTTC
Organism: Caballeronia telluris; assembly: GCF_001544495.1. Taxonomy (GTDB): domain Bacteria; phylum Pseudomonadota; class Gammaproteobacteria; order Burkholderiales; family Burkholderiaceae; genus Caballeronia; species Caballeronia telluris. Next base: position 5,097 of record NZ_FCNZ02000043.1, on the reverse strand, counting down.
TAGCGCGACCTGACCGCCAACACCCCGGCGCTGCTGGTCGGCTTGTACCGGCAGGACGGCGGTATTGAGGGCCGAACAAACCGCATGCGACCGCTGGAGAGACGCGTCGATACGGCGAGAATCTTGCCGAAGCGTGGAGCCGTCAACTCCGGCGAATGGGGGCGCTCGGCAATCTGGTCGCGAGCGTCGCTCACGACTTCAACAATTTTTTGATGGTCGTATCCGCCAATATGGGGAGTTGGCGGCCCGTTGGAACTATACGAACGTAAAGCAAGAAGTCGTAGCGGTAAAGCGGCCACCGTCGGAGCGGAGTGCCTCGCGCGCCGCCTGATGAGCGCCGCTCGCAAGCAACCTCTTAAGCTGGAAGTCGTCGACTTGTCGGTATGGCTTCCGAGCGCAAGTGATGGCGACCGGCGACCAGGTCGGTGGCACAGCGAAGATAGAAAGCGAAGTCGGTAAAGGTACGAATCTGTTTCTCTATCTCCCTCGGTACCAAGGTGCGGAAAAGCTCGCAGAACCGGCGCCACCCGAGCCGGCTCTCACGACGGCGCCGACCTCTGGCCACCTCCTCTTGTCGAGGACAATGAGGAGGTGGCCGCGGGACTTTGCGCTGTGCTCGAAGTGCTCGGATGTACCGTACGTCACGCGGCTACGGCTGGCTACGCGCACGAAGCGCTTGACGTGCTCGTGAACAGCGTCGCCTTTGATTTTATACTTTCAGACGTGGCAAATGCCCGGAAAACTGAGGGCATCAACCTCGCTGACAGGTTCGAAGCATGTGGCCCGCTCAGAAATTTGCGCCGGTGACAGCCCTACGCAGACGAACTTACACGTGCAAAGTTGGGCGGAGTTGCGGTCCTCGCAAAGCCCTTTATCATCGAAGAATTGCGTGTGCTATTCAACAGCAGCGCTACGATGGCAGCTCCGCCGTTAAGCTGACGGAATGCTGTCGAGCTGCTTATCCATTCGCAAGCGCCGCTTTTATTGGCCGCCGAAGTAAATCCTGTTTAAGTCGCTCGTAGAAGCGGGCCTAACCGCGGCCCCGCCGCCAGATGCCGACGACCCGCTGGTCGCCCCACCGTAACCGGTCGCAGCGCCGCCTGCGGCGACACGTGCCTCGGCTGCCTGGATGTTCGCAGGGTAGTTCGGCTCGTCGCCGCTGGCTGGCTTATAGCCTGCCAGTTGGAGTTGATTGAGGTCAGCGCGAACTTCAGCGCGCGTCACGGGCGAATCAGATTGGGCAAACGACACGACTGAAACCGCGAAGACAGCCGCGGCGAGGACTGCCTTAATTAGAGTTTTCATGTTTTTCAACCTCCGAAGAGCTAGTTAGCTCGTTACAGACACGGTGTGCGTCCAGCGAGTCCTACAAGAGTAGTTCACCACCGGTTAGCCGCATGGTGAAATTACACGCCCGACCGCCCGTATGCGTGCGCCGATAGCGTGCACGGGAATCGGAGAACTGCAATCGACTCAGCGAGGCGGAGTGGCGAACTGGCATTTCTTTCAATTTCATTTCGAAGACTTTCTCCCGTAACCTTTGGCTGTGTAATATATACAGGGTTGACTAAGGAATATGGCGAAACTGCCATTTACGTCCTTGCATGTGGATGCGGCCGGCCCTATAGTGACTTTGATACCTCGCCTTTAACGCTGGTCCGTTGGTTTCGTTATCAGCGCCTCCTGGCTCAATCGCACGGGCTAATCCATGTATCGGCTCGCGACCTCTTCGAGTCCCAAGTCACTATTAGAACTTGTCGTTTTGCTGTAACGACCTTAAACAGCAAATCGTCCAATGGTCATGAACGGCAGCCTCCCGCGCATCACTCCGGGGTGCAATACTTCGGACTACATTAAATCGAAGGTCAGCGTTCAAGGTTTCACCGTAGGGAGGAAACCATGAAACCTGCATTCCTAAAGCGAGTTTGGGAAGTTCTTCTGCTCGCAACATTTCTCGCACTTTGCGGGTGCAAAGGTGACGACACTCGAGCTTCGACCTCGGCGCCGCCAATGGCTCTTCGGGTTGCCAATACGTCTTATCAGAACGCAAAGGGATTAAATATTGGCCCTCAAATATTGCCCTATCCGGCGACGAATGCGACGGCTCGTGCCTTTGGCGACTTTTTTCAAAGAGGGTCGTTTGACCTCTTTGTCGCGACCACTACCTTCGACCCCGCTAAGCCGCCCCTGGAAGCAGCCAAGGGCGCGTTTGAATTTTGGAGACGGCAGCCCGACAACACCTTCGTCCGCGATACTGTGCTTCTTGCGAGCAACGTGGGGTGTACCTTTCCGACGAAGGCCATCGTTGCTGATTTCAACCACGACGGAAAGCCCGACGTCTTCATAGCCTGTCGAGGGCTTGGGGCCACCGCGTTCGTTGGCGAGAAGTCAGCGGTCTTGTTGAGCCAGCCTGATGGAGGTTACAAGACGACGTTTCTTAGGCTGGAGGGGGCGTTTGTATCAGCGGCCGCCGCGGATTTGACCGGCACCGGCCGAATCGATGTAGTCGCAATCGATGCCAATACGACCACTTTTTCAAAGACGACAGGCATGTTTGCGGACGGTTTTCCTATCGATACCACCACGACTGCGTTCATCCTGGTGAATGATGGTCAAGGGGGCTTTACTCCTGACCCTACATTGCTGGGTAGCTTCATCACTGATTTCACCGATGTTGAAGCGCTCGACCTTAATGGAGATGGACGACCAGATATCGTCCTTCTGGGCGCGGACGGTGGAATTGGGCAGCCGTCCGTTATTTTGCTAAACGACGGGACGGGCTCTTTCGCCAACTTACGTCCGACTATGCTGCCGCGGGCCAGTCTCGGTAACCCAGCCGCCCAGGATGTCGTGTTCATCGACCACGCTCTGTATCTGTCGCGAACGGAGGGTTGCGAACGAGGGAAGCGCGTCGTTCAGCGCATTGCCTGGCCTAACCTGAAGTCAACCGTGGTGTACACGGGGGAAACGCCGAGTTCGTTGTCACACACCGGATGGATGGTTCCTGTAACTCGCGACGGAAAAACGCAGTTAATCTCTGACGGCATGTCGGACCCTGCAGGATTAGTCCTTCGATGACAGAACGCGTCTCTGCGACGCGAGGCTATGCATAAACGAATCGCATGCTCAGGAAATTGCGCTTGTCTCCGAACGCCTTGCAACGAGTGTTCGCGTTGTGGTTGAGCAATTAGCACCAAACCAGACCGTGTCCCGTGCCCTGTGTACAGCGGCATCAAAAGTGAGCATACGATGAGCAGAATTCACTGCCTTTTGGCCAGCCGCACGATTTTCTCCATGGTCCTTTTGGTGGGCGCGGGGAGCGGAGCGTTTGCTCAAGACAAGGCCTCGGCTCCGACGTTGAAGGCCGACCAAGTTGTGTACGTAGACAACGACAAAGTTAAGGTGGTCGAAAACCGGTATAAGCCAGGCGCGGAGCGCGACAGCGCGCCGGCGCTTTACCGGGTAGGACGTGCGTTAAAAGGCGGGACCTTGCAGCGGACATATCCCGACGGCAAGCAAGAAACCATTGAATGGAAGACCGATGATGTCAGGTATCTAGAGCCGTCTGGAGCCTACCGAGTGAAGAACATCGGGAAGACCGACGTCATCATCTACCTCGTTTCTCCGAAGTGAATTTCATCAATTTGTCGACCCCCTTTTGGTAGCAGCGACCGACAGAAACTGGAGCAGGCCTGGCAACCGTGACGCCGACTCGGCTCGCGCACAGAACCACAGCATGTGGGACCGCGAACATCACAGCGGCGTTCGTCCGCGAAAGCGGCCTTTCATGTGAGAGCGTGCGCAACGGCATTGCTCGGGTAGAACTCCGCTTGGTCGACACCACCGGCCAGACGCTGACCGTCCCCGATGGCTCGCCGCTCGTGAGAACGGCGTCGTTGAAGAAGGGGCAGGCGACGTTTCTCGACCTGGAGAACCCGCTTGGTGCAGGCGTGGCGACCGCGTACCGGCCTTTGGTCAAAATCACGCCACAGATTCTGGCGGACGAAATTGCGAGCGCTAGCATAATAGTCGCGAACGAGCTTTACGATTCGGCGCCGGGCAAATCATCGCTCGCAGCTCCAAGCGACCCTTGCGTAGGCGCACTCTGCTTGACGGTCAAGGGAGTTAGAGCCACGCGCCGGCAGCAAAGCCGGGTGCAGGTCATCGAAGGGCCGAAGCACCGGGTTGCCTCGGAACGCCTGCGGAGGCCGGGCAACGGTCCCAAATCGGAGGTACCTTCTGATGACTGAACAGTACACGTCAGAAATAGGCTTCGATTTGGGTTGGGATTACGCCAGGTTCGGGCGAGTACTAAGCGATGAACGTGCAAACCCCGATGTCATACGAGGCTACAAGGCGGGCTTGTGCCATTTCACGACGCCACAACGCCACCCGAACCGATTCGAGTCAAAGTGGCTTCAGTTACGATTAAGCGCCTTGCGACGCGGCCGCATCGTTCAAACGGAGGTTACCCCCGAATTTCTGAAGCGCATTGACGTTGCTGCGTGCCCTATCACGTTGGTCGAACTGACCCACTCGCAACTGCAAGACTCTGATTGGTCCGTGGACCGCATAAACAATGACGGCGCATACGCCGAGGGCAATCTCGTCATCATGAGCACGCGAGCGAACACTGCCAAGGGCACGAAAGCCTACGGCGAGATATGCGAGCTAGCTACGGGAAGGGCGTGCGATGAACGCCTCACTACCCGGGAGTGGGGGCGGCTTAGGAGCGTCATGGCTGCGGCCTGCCAGCTTGACAAAGTTTACTATATGCCGCTACTCACCGCTCATCCGCTATCTTGCCCTGCGAACAGCTACACGTGCCTTCAGATTCTCGCCGCCGGGGTGGTGAGGGAGGCTCGAGCACGTAACGCCGTCGTTAAGTACTTGAACCGATTCCAGCCGCGTTCCTCGCAGCAACAACGGCTCAGCCTAGCGTTCGAGCGTCTTGCTCTGCTGATGAAAAATGCAACCTATGCGTATGACGCGTTCTCCGACGACGGGGTTCAGAAGATGCTGTCACGGATCGCCGTATAGGAGCCAATTGATGATCGGCGCATAGGTGCCAGCGCAGGATCGGCGTAATGGAGCCAG
>NZ_FCNZ02000042.1 GCF_001544495.1 Caballeronia telluris | reverse complement strand
GACCCGCATTGCTGACACACATCACGCGCTCTCCACCTTACTCCGAGGGGCGTCGTTCGTGGATCGCATACGTTCGAGCGTCAATCGCGGAGCCGCCCGCGCGTCCATCGTTTTGCGCCATATGGGGCGTCACATTGTTCGCGCGGCACGTCGCCACGAAGCCGGCCGTGTCGTAATTTTTATTTGCACCTACCGTAATGGACGTACCGGAAAATCGCGCGGCGTGCGCAAGCATCTCTGCAGCTGCTTCCCGCTCGGCGGTACCGTTGGCCTGCGTGACCTGTGCGTTCACCACCAGACCATGTCGGTTATCGGTCAGCACGTGACCCACGTAGCGAAGTATCGCGCCCGTCCCACGACTCTTGCGAAACAGTCGCGCCTGAGCGTCCGTGCGGGATTCATGTGCGTTGCTACGCGGCGCTTGCCGTCGTCGGTCTTCATGAACTCATGCAATTTCGCAAGCAAAACTTGAAAGCTGGGCCGAAGCCCGGCCAGTTTGTGACCCAACGCGAACGGCCGTTGCCGCTCGCCCTCGTGGCGTGGGTGTTCGGCAGCCGCAGCGCGATCGTGCGTGCCGGGATCCACACGCAGCGGGTCGTCACCGTAGAGGGCGCGTTGCCGGGAGCAGCGACCACGCGCATGGGCAAAAGACGCGATGGCCGTGCGGGTTCGCCCCGGATCGTGACAGGGTCTCCGAGCACCGAAGCGATGAGGGCAAGGCTCGCGTTGCGCCGGCTCAGGTCGTCATTGATGATGCCGAAGATGCGCTGATATTTGGCGTGGAGTTCCGCGCGAGACACAGGAGGAATGCGCGGATTTCGAGCGACGTGAACGCAAAGCCGCGGCACAGATCGGCGAGCGCATCGTCGTGCGCCTTCGCTTCGGCTCAGATGCGCAGCACCTCGCGCAGCGCCATCTGCTCCGCAGCCTGCGCCGAGGCCAGTTCGGTATCCGGCTCGCCCGTCAGGTCGAGCAACAGGCTCTCGATGGTCGCGCGGCTCACGGACAGTCCCGGCAAATCGTTGAGCGGCCGCGGTGGCGCGCTTCACGTGGAGGCACAGCGCGGCGTCGAGCAACGTGATCGCGCTGGACAGAAGCGGTGCGCAAAGATCAAGCAAGAACCGGTAAGTGATCGATGATCGGAGCGAAAGTACGTTGTCAGACGGGCTCGTCGCGATCCCGCTCGGCGCGCTCGGCAATCGCAACATCGACGGGATCGTCGCGCTGCCGCATCAGCCAGTAGACGCTGCCCAGCGCAACCAACGCGGCCGCAAGTGCGGCGATCCGAGCCGGGTCCGTGGCTGGATCGAGAATGATGAACTTTCGCGCTATCGCGAGCAACGCCACGAGTATCACCGTCTTGACTTGCACGATGTGATCGCGTCTTAACATGACGCGGGTAATCGAATGCTTGAACTCCATCGCGATCAACAGCGTCATCACCATCCCGAAGACCGCTTGGAAGATCGCATGATCCAGAAGATCAAGCGCCCCCGACAGCAACAGCGCGATGACCGCCCGAATCAACTGCCACAGCGATACGACGATGATCACCGAGATCACGATGCTCAGCATATGGGCGATGATCTGCTCGAAGCGCTCATAGAAGCTCAGCACGCGCCATTGCAGGCGAAGCTCGTCGAGGGTCTCGCGAATTGGCCGGATTTCTTTGCTCATGAATCGGTTTGCGAAAACGCACGGCACAAACGTCGCCGACGAAGACCAGGACGCGGTGACGGCGGCAACGAGAGTCATGTGCAGCTTCTGTAATGTTGAGGCATGCGCGCGGCCGTTTCTTTCGCCTTCGCGCTGACTCTTTTCTCTTATCTGGCACAACACATCTAACTTACGCGAACTGAGCGGCAGTTCGACGAGCCCCGCCCGGCCATTCGGTGCGCTTCAATGCCCTTGTCGGCAAAGAAGCGCACTACGGCTCCCGCGCGTGCAGAAGACAGTTCCCAGTTGGATTCGTACTTCGCCGTTGCTACGGGCAAGCTGTCCGTGTGTCTGCATCCTCAGGAGCTACTTTTGGCGCCCTCCCCCGGCACATCCGAAATCAATGCATCACGGGTGGTTGTACATCGCGTTCCAGTCCGCCTTCGTCACTGCCGGGCGTCCTGATTCCGACGGGCCACTCACCACACCGCCGTAACCGCTTGCCGCGCCGTTCTGTGCAGCAACCTTGGATTCAGCAGCCTGAATTGCTTCGGGATAGTGCGCGTTGTCGCCGTCACCAACGTGATAACCGGCCTTTTCCAATTGGACCAGTTCGGCGCGTACCTGTGCACGGGTGATAGACGCATTCGATTGCGCGAACGAGATGACCGGAGCAGCAAGGGCAGCGGCAACGACAACGGCTTGAATAAGGGACTTCATGGTGCTTACCTCCAGACTTTGTTTTGTCCTGCTACGAACAGCCCTGTTCGTAGGCCAGTGACCACAGTCTAGATAAGCAAACGCTTAAAATTAAGGGCTCTCTCTGCAGGGGATTGTTGCTGGATTTGGGTAAACCCTTGGTTCGAGTGGGAGTAGCGCCCCCACAAACTCTGACGCTTCATCGCGCCGCTCGTGAGGTCGACATTCGGTATGGCCGGGATCACGAACGACTCGTCATTCGATGGCTCGCAAGGGTGTAACGGGGCCTAGATATGAGCTGTTGAGCTGCTGCACTTTAATAACGTCCTCAAGCCGCGTCTCGTGCGTTTCGCTGCAAAGTGCCCGACGAGCGGCAAACAGGCCGGCTTATCCGAACGGTGAACATGCCATGGACTTTCCCCTCCTGCTGGCGTTGACGAAGGATCGATACTCCTTCATGGCAGTTTGATGCCGAGTCGCGGCTTCTGCCGTAGCCTGGGGACGGGGAAGTCCCTTTGGTTCGCTTGATCCTGCTCATGACGTGCATTAGCCTCGCGGCAGCAACTCGCTGGCGCTATCGCTTTGGCCAATCTCTGCCAGCAACGCCTCATCCCGGGCGATCACCTTTGGCAAATGCGTGCGCAAAAACTCTACCCATGTCCTCGTCTTTGCGTCGATAAACTTCCGCGACGGATACAGCGCATAAACGTTCATCTTCTGCAGCGTGTAGCCTGGCAACACGCGCACCAAGGTACCGTCTCTCAGTCCGGCGATTGCCGCGTAAAGCGGCACCATGCCAATGCCCATCCCTTCCCGGATCGCAACGACTAGCGACTCCGCGATATTCACCTGTACCGGGCCGTCGATCTCCATCGTCTCACTGCCGTTAGGCCCGTCGAGTACCCACTCGTGCGGCGCGAACGCGGGCGTATGCAAAATCAGGCACTCGTGATGAGCGAGATCCGCCGGCCCCTGCGGCGCACCGCGCGCTCTTACATATGCGGGCGATGCGCACAGTATGCTGAACGTCGTCCCAAGCGGAAGCGAAACGAGCTCAGAATTGGGAAGCGCCGACGCTCCAATCACCGCGACATCCGAGCTTCCTTCGAAGAGATCGGGCATGCGTTGCGACAACGTCAACTCCACAGTCACTTCCGGATAAAGCGCGCGGTAGCGAGAGATAGCCGGCAACACATAATGCTGGCCAATGCTCGCAAAACTGTGCATACGGAGTGCGCCGCTCGGGCGTTCGTGGGCGCAACTTGCTTCTTCCTCAGCCGTCTCAACGTCCGCAAGGATTTGCTGACATCGTTTGAGATAGCGCTCGCCTGCGGTAGTGAGCGCGAGACGGCGTGTGGAGCGATTCAGCAAGCGCGTACGCAGATGAGCCTCGAGTTCGGAGACTGCGCGTGACATGGCGCCCGTCGTCGAATTAAAAGACTGGGCGGCAGCGGTGAAACTGCCGGCCTCCACTACGCGCGAGAACACGCGCATGTTTTGTAACGTATCCATCAATCCTTCTATGTCGCGGCGGCAGAGGCCGCATTGTCCGCTCGACCAGTCGGCTCATTGTTGTTCGATATGAAAGAGAGGTTCCGAAAATGTGCAGTTAATGGCCGCATAGCATGCTCCTACAATCGGCGCCTTGCCTGCCGGCGTCTGTGCGATCGACCGGCGCTTCCTTCCGCCACGAACCGAGGCGCATTGCCTTTCGATGAAACGCCCGCGTGCGATTAAACCGACGGCAAGTTCCGCTCGAGCGTGGGCCGCGTTGTTGCACAAATTGAAACCAGCCATCCGCGACTGGGCACGCAGCGACGGACTCGTCTGGCTGCATCTGCTCAAAACAGTCAGTGCGGGGTTGCTTGCACTGGGTAGTGCAATGTTGCTCGATTTGCCTCAGCCGCGCATCGCCATGACCACCGTTTTTGTGCTGATGCACCCGTTCAGCGGGATGGTGCTCGCGAAGAGTTTCTACCGGGGTCTCGGAACTGCGGTGGGGGCAGTAGCAGCGTTGGTACTCGGCGCCCTTTTCGCCCAGCAGCCCGAACTGCACGTGCTTGGCATGATCGCCTGGGTGAGCGCGTGCATCGCGGCGGCGGTAAGGTATCGGCATTTCAGGTGGTACGGCTTTGTTCTCGCGGGCTACACGGCAGCCCTGATCGGCATTCCAAATGTCGCGACGCCCGAGGGTCTTTTCCTCGCGGCACTGACGCGTGCAGCGGAAGTGGGAGTCGGGATCATTTGCTCGAGCGCGGTAAGTGCGTTGATCGTGCCTCAGCGCTCCGGTCTTGCGCTGCTGCAAGCACTGCAAGTCCGCTACGGAGATTTTACTGCGTTCGCTGTCGACGTGCTTTCCCGCCGGGTCGATCGCCGGGCATTCGAGCGCCGTTTCATGCAACTCGTCGACGAGATTGTGGGTTTTGAGGCCACGCGCATCTTCGCTGCTTTCGAGGATCCGGCGATGCGTTCACGCAATCATCGCCTCGGCCGGCTCAACAATGAGTTCATGCACGCCTGCGCGCGTCTGCATGCGCTGCATCAGTTGCTCAAGCGCTCCCAAGCAAGCGAGGCCGCCCCGGTCATGAGGCGCATTGATCCATACCTTCGCGAACTCACGGCATTGCTTGCATTACCGCGGGACGTATCGGCGGATGGTTCGGATTTAGCCGCTCGATTGCTGACATTCCACGCCAGCCTGCCGCGACGTATCCGACAGACCAGAGAGCAGCATGGACACGCATCGGCGGAATCCTGGGCAGACTTTGATACAGCAGCGGAGCTGCTATACCGCTTTGTCGCGGAATGGACGCAGTACTCCGACAGTTACGCCACGCTTGCGCAACGTAAGCTCGGCCCGCAGCAAGGTAGAAAAAGCAGCTACGCCAGTAAAACGAACAGTTATCTGATCGCTTTCACTCTTATCCGCTCTGCCACCGTGATGACGATTGCCGCCTGGTTCTGGATCGCGACCGGCTGGCTGAGCGGAGGCTTCGCGGTTATCGGCGCTGCGCTTGCGTGCGCGCTGACGTCCACCGCGCCGAACGCGCCCAGAATGGCTGTGCAGATGGCGATCGGCGCCGCGCTCGCAACTCTCGCGGGTTACATGTTCACGTGCTACGTGTATCCAAACATCGACGGTTTCCCGCTCCTTTGCATCGTGCTGTCGCCAGTACTGGCACTGGGCGCGCATCTCGCGACGAGCAAGCGCGCGGCGGGTCTCGGCGTCGGCTTTTCGGTGTTCTTCTGCTTACTGGCCGGACCGGATAACGTCGTGGCTTTTGAACCGGATTTGCTAGTGAACAACGGCATCGCCCTCACGGCGTCGATGTTGTTGACCGCGATCGTCCTCGCGACAGTCTTTCCCGCCGATATGGGGTGGCTCATCGAGCGAATCATGGACGATCTGCGTGCGCAAGCCGTGCTCGCATGCAGAGACCAACGGACGGAGCTCAATCAACGCTTTCAGTCGAGCACGCTCGACCTCGCTTCGCAGCTTCGCGTGCAGCTCGCGCGGCACTCGCGTCGGCGCAGGCACGCATTGCGCTGGATGCTGGCAACCCTGGAAGTGGGCCACGCCGTAATTGATCTGCGCGATGAAGCAGCACGCGCTGAGTATGTCCAGGCACTGCACCCAGGTTGGAGTGCGGCCGTCGAACGTTTGCTCGATCATCTCGCGCAGTTGTTCGAGCGGCCCGACGCACGAGCGCTCGAGCGCGCTGTGGTGTCCGTCCGCTCGGCGATGTGGATCGCACAAGACGTACTCGATGCAGTACGAACGAATCCCGACAGACGTCACGATATGCAGCGAATTTTTAGTTGCCTTCATTTCATACGTACTGCATTGCTCGACAAGGATGCGCCGTTCAAGCCGTGCTAACGCGCGAATGTAGTTCGCCGCACGCCGGATCGTTCCACGGGATGGAAAGGTCACTTCCAGACAGCGCCGTTTATTCGCACATACAGCGGTCATATAGTTTCATCGCCGTCACGCAATAACTGTTAGTCCTGGAGAACGAAATGAAATTGGTGAAGATTGTCCTGATCGCGTGCTCTTTGTCTGCCGCTGTCGCTCAGGCTCAGACAACGCAGGTCGCTCCGCAACGCCAAGCGCCGCGAGCGGTTGAGCAACGCAACGACGGCGCCGCCCCGGCGAGCCAGGTTGTCGCACCGGCAACGAAAGCCGACGAGTGCGTCGGCCCTGTGAGCTTCTGCAAAATCTACTTCGGCAGCTAGGAACCCCGAGCACCACCACAGATACGCCGCAGAAGCTGGCCGCGACGCCATCGGTCATGACGCCGCGGTCACTGCGGCAATCCGGCCGCCTAAAGCGGACGCAGGCGTGCGCATCGGTAGCGTCGATTGCGACCAAGGAGAGACTCATTTCATGTACGAAGATCGTATTCGTTGCGCTTCGTTGCGCGAGAAAATTACTTCGGCCGCTGAGGCGGCGCTTATGATCCACGATGGCATGCGCGTCGGCGCCAGCGGCTTCACGCGCGCAGGGGACGCGAAGGCGGTCCCGGTTGCATTGGCCCAGCGCGCTCGCCAGGAAGGCAAGCCGCTGTGCATCACGTTGATGACGGGTGCGTCGCTCGGACATGACGTGGACCGCATGCTTACCGAGGCCCACGTGCTGGCGCGCCGCTTGCCGTTCCAGGTGGACAAGACGCTGCGCGACGCCATCAATCGCGGCGAAGTCATGTTCATCGACCAGCATCTCTCCGAGACGGTCGAATTGCTGCGCGCGAATCAGCTTGGCAAACTCGACGTCGCGATCATCGAGGCGACGGCGATCACAGAAAGCGGCGGCATAGTGCCGACCACTTCGGTCGGAAACTCAGCGAGTTTTGCTATCCTCGCGGAGAAGGTCATCGTCGAAATCAACCTTGCTCAACCGCTCGGACTCCAGGGACTGCACGACATCTGGATTCCGGGCCGCCGGCCGAACCGCGAGCCGCTGCCTATCATCCATCCGCGCGACCGCGTAGGGACATCGGCAATCGATATTCCGCACGAGAAAATCGCGGCGATTGTGATCACCGATCAGGCCGACAGCCCGTCGACCGTGCTGCCTCCGGATACAGAGACGAGTCTAATCGCAGGACATCTGATCGAATTCTTCCAGCATGAAGTGTCGCGCGGACGCATGCCCGGGCGGTTTCCGCCGTTGCAAGCGGGGATAGGCACAATTGCTAACGCGGTACTAGCCGGCTTCGTCGATGCGCCATTCGACGCTTTTGAAATCTATTCTGAAGTGCTGCAGGATTCGACCTTCGACCTGTTGGATGCCGGCAAGGTCACATTCGCCTCAGGGGCGTCGATCACCTTATCGGCTGCGCGTCAGGCGCAGGTGTTGGGTGAACTCGACCGATACCGCAGTCGCCTGGTGTTGCGCCCCCAAGAAGTCAGCAACCATCCCGAAGTGATTCGCCGGCTCGGTTTGATCGCTCTGAACACGGCGTTGGAGTTCGACATTTACGGCAATGTAAATTCAACGCATGTGGGCGGTACCCATATGATGAACGGCATAGGCGGATCCGGCGACTTTTCGCGTCATGCATCGTGCGCGATCTTCGCGACGAAGTCGACGGCGAAGGACGGCTGCATCTCCAGCGTCGTGCCCATGGTTCCGCATTGCGACCACAACGAACACGACGTCGACGTGGTTGTCACGGAGCAGGGCCTGGCCGATCTGCGCGGCCTAGCTCCGCGCGAACGCGCCGCGCTCATTGTTCGGAACTGCGCGCATCCGAAGTATCGCGACCTGCTGCGCGACTACTATCAGGACGCGTTGCAAGGCGGAGGGCATACCCCGCATCGGCTGGAGCAGGCTTTCGCGTGGCATACGCGGCTGCGCGACACCGGATCGATGTTGCCGGCAGCGCGAACTAGTGCCCAAGCAAGCGTCACACCGGCGAGAGCGTAAAGCTGCCAGGCTTGCGGTAGGATTTCTGCGCAGAAGCTCGGACAGCTCCACCTCGAAGGAGGCCACAATGACGGGCTCTGGAGCTTTCTTCGTGGGGCAAGTTCGACTGCACGCCCGATCGTCGGAGTTCGACGTCGAGCGCCACTTCACCCTCATCGACACGGACATTGCCACGCTCACGAAGCGGTTCCGAAGCGACCGGCGTGCTGGGCCCGGCATCCAACTAGCTTTTCTGCGAGGAAGCGGCCGCACCCTCGACCATGTGGGTTGACCCGTCCGTTCAGCGGGGAGCGGCAGAAAGCTGCTAGATAGACAGTCTCTGTTTCGCAGCCTCAGCGCACCCGACTCATCCGCCGGGGCAATAATCGACGTTAGCAGGGCTGACCGCCTCTCAGTTCCATGAGGCAGAGAGCTGCCGATAACGCTCCATGTTCGGGCCAACGGCTCTTCGCCGGTCATCGGGTGAACCGCCCGCTTACGACCTTCGATGCCTGCACGTCGCGGTCGTCGATCCAACTTGCCGTGAGTTGGCAAGCGGCGCGAGCGGCGGCGGCAACGACGTCGCCGCGTTTGATCGCGTCTCGACACTGGTGTCTCCATCGTCGGCCGCGATATCAACGTCGTTGGGGCGCGAGAACGAGATCCCCGTCTCGGCCAACAGCTTGATGAGATCGTCGCGCGAGTTCAGCGGATCAAACTGCTCCAAGTTCACGGGGGTTTTCGTCAATTTCTCAGCAAGCAGTTTTTCGTCCGCGAGCACAACGTGGTACTCCGCGGCAAGCACCTTGGTGGGCAACCCCTCGAGCGCATAGCGTGCGATCGCCTCGTTGGTCCTCGCACAAAGGATCAGGCCGACCGCCGGGTTCTCGCCGGGCGAGCGTCCAATGTTCCTTCGCGTAATTGCAATAACGCCCAACGTATAACTCGTCGATGTTTTTGAGCTTGCTCGTTGGCTCGTGCTCGTCAAAATGCTCGACTTAACAGACCGACGCATCGGAATTGCACCGCAACCCCGCATCGTTCACGCGGTCGAATCGCAAGCGCCCGGTGTAAATCGTGCGCGTTCCGGTGATGATCGCGAAGACGGTCACGACGTAACCGTCTCGTTGATCACGCGCGACAACGAACCGCCTCCGTGAGGAAGCGCGAGCTGGGCGCGGCACAATCAACGCGAATCAAGTAGACGACTAATAACAGCTTCGATCGTCGTCTTAGTGGAATCGGCCATGAGCGTATTGGCGATGCACTTGAGCATGCTGACGGTGTTTTCTGCCAGATCTTTCAGTTTTTTTTGAGTCGCAACCACGTCCGCGTCTTCGTTGTCCCGGGCGTGGGTCAATGCGTCTTTGTGCTTGTCTGACCAAATCTGGCTGTATACGCGTCGGTTCTCGTCGCTCGAAATCTCGAGCGGCGGGACGACGAGCAGCACCATACGGTTCATGAACCCCGCACAATCTCGCTTGCTTCCCTCCCACATGTAAAGCAACTCGGTCATGCAGTACTCCGAGCGCAGATACGCGTCACTGATCACGACGATCGTGAGTCTGGCCTTGCCGATCTGCTGCATGAATCTGTCGATGGAATCGCCCACTCGCATTCTGTTGCGATCGCGGATCAAGTGAAGTTCCAGCGGCATGTCCTGTTCAATCTTGTCAACGAGGGCGTTGCCCGCGTCCTCCCCTGGATAAGAAATGAAGACCTTTTGGCTTTCTTGCTTGAAGATCATGTCCATCAAATCGAGGCCAATTTCGCCCGCATCTGCTTTTACCAATGCATTGAAGCGGCGTATCAGACGCTTGCGCATGCAGCTGCTGGATGCACGTTCGAAGGCGACTTTGTAGGCTTGGACGGCCAGCGGCATTTTCGCCTTATCTCCGCAGACAGCCAGTCCCGCCAAGGCGAGCGCACGCTCGCCCAGCGCGGAGACATTCTGAGCGCAATGTTTGAGATACCGGTCCGCGCGCTCAAGTGCCTGCCCGAAAGCCTCCGTGGCACTGTCCTCGGCGCCGTCAATGCATTTGTTTCCGACCGACGCGATGCCCAGCAACGTATTGAAGGACCACTCGTTTCGCCCTTCTGTATCGAGCTGACGCAGCATCTGCCGCGCCACCGTGCTGCGGGGGCGGCGTGCAAGTTCGATCTCCGCGCGCATGCACACATAGCGCGATCCGTTATCGTCGAAAGCTTTGATTTCGGTGCAAGCTTGCTCGGCGGTCGACTCGGCTTCCTGGATTCGGCCCTGATCGAGCAGGATTGCGGCATGTGTGCGCATGCAAAGCGCGGCTCCTGCGTGCGCCTCGATCCTCTGATTGAGCTCGCGCGCCTTGCATGCGAATCTGGCCGCTTCTTCGAACCTGCCGAGGGATGCGAGGCACGACGCAAGCTCGCATGATACAAGTGCCTCGGCTCGAGGGCTTTGACTCTCGTCGGATGTCGACAGCGCCTGCCTGAGTAGTTCTTCGGCCACTTTCAACTCGCCCATCTCCACATGAACGACGGACGCGTCGACGAGACTGTTCTGAAGAAGCTCCGCATCACCTGAAGCCTTTGCGCACGCATGCTCGCTTTCGCAACATGCGAGCGCTTCGGTTAGATGACCCAGTTCGAACTCGCACACCAGCATGTTCCGCCATGCGAAGGCGCCCCGGCGCGGATCGTCGTGACCGGCGCGCAAGATCGCCTGCACGCAGTCGCGGGCGGCATCGAGCGTCTTATCGGTGGAGCGAAGATAGAAGCCGAAGCGAATCAGCCGAATCTTCGAATCGAGCCGGTCTTCCTCGCTCGCGTTCGATCCGATCAGCAGCGCATCGACCTGTTCCTGCAGCTCCACCGCTTTCCTGACATCGCCCATGTACCAGTGTGCATCGGCTTCGTACGACAAGGCCTTGCAGGCGATCGAGTTGCTCACCTCCTCCTTTCTTAGCCCTCTCGATAGCTCAGCGAGGCGCATGAAATATCCGCGCCTGTTTAGGAAGGGCGCGATCGAATCGAGTATGTGCAGTGCACGCGCATAGTCCCGGGTGCGCAGAAATATATTGAACTGTGCGAAGTGCGGATTCAGATCGGTCTCAGTATGCCAGGCGTGCGCGGGCAACTCCATCCGGCGAAACCAGGCGGCGGCTTTGCGGCGCAAAGCCCCTCGGTGGCGTTCGGCAAGCTTGCTCAATGCATATTCGCGATCGACACGGTCGAGAGTCAGCTTGTCGTCATCTTGTGAGATAAGATGCGATAGAAGGAGCTGCCTGACCACGCTTTGCAACTCGATTTCGGGCCTCCATTTCTTCAACAGAAAAAGCACGGCCTCTTTCGGTACGGGAGTTTCGTACACGGCTAGCGCCTGCATCACCGTTTGCTCGTCCTTCGAGCGCCGTTTGAACGCCTCGCCCACCAATGCGCTGATGAAAGCGTCATAGTCCGGCATGCGCTCCTCCGCACTGGCTATGGCGCGTTCGATGTGGTCGATCAGGCTATCGGGCCGCGTGGCCGGATCATTCATGAGTATCGTGACGAACCGCTCGATGGCGAGCGGGTAGCCAAGCGTCACCGAAAGAACGCGTGCGAGCAATACCGCGGACGCGTCTCTCAGTCCCAGGCGCCCGTCGTTGTCGAGGGCGCGTAAAACTCTGCGCGCGTCCGGCGAGGGCAACCCGTGGTCCAGCGGAACCGGGCGATAGTGCGGCAGATTCAAGGTCCGAAACTCGTCGGGCACGACACTCGTTGTCAATACTACCTTGAACGGGTGCCACGTCCCCGACGCGATGTACCGCAGGAACTGCGCCATGTGATCATTGACCCTGTTCGATGTTTGCTCGACGATCTCGTCGAGCCTTTCGATCACGATGAGACACGGCTTCCCGTGAATATGTCGTGCGATTTCTTCGAAGATTCGCTCGACGGAAATTTGAGGTATTTCTCGCGTCTTCTCGACCCTTTGCTTCGCATCGTCGTCGAGCGTGTCGGTTAGTTTTTGCAGAATGTCGGTGAAGACAGTCGACGGGGACTGCGCAGCGTCGACGTAAATCGGGCGGGAAACGCCTTTGCCGCGCGCAGTCTCCTGAAGAGCACGCGCGACGAGCGTGCGCTTGCCCACGCCGTGGCGGCCATACACGGCGATGAGGAACGTGCATTCATCGACGATAAAGTCCGCGATCTTCTTTCTTTCCCGCGTGCGATCCTTGAAGTAGCTCGGCACGCGGGACCAACCATAGCGTGCGTTGTTGTCGTCGACTGCCTGTGCTCTCGCGGCTGCCGGCGAAGTGGAAATCGCCAGCTTCGAGTGTAGGTGACGCGCCAGCGCATTGAGCAAGGAAGCGTCGCGTGACGAAAGATCGAACATCGTGTAGGGCTTCAATTCCGGCGGAAGCGTCAGTCCCGATGTGCCAAGCACCACGGTGATAGGCGCGCGCGAGTCGAGCGCGCGTTGCCACGCGGCGATCCAGTGCGGGTCGGCGGTCTCGTTCGACTGCGTGAGCATGACCACGAAGCTCGCGCATGACAACGGCATGCCTTTCCCATCGTCGAGCGCACCACGCGATGCCTCCAGCGTCGCCAAGCCCAGATTGATCGACGGCCGCGCCCGCCCGATATGAGTCACACACCAATGCACGAAATCCGCTGTACGAGCGTTCGAACTCGACACAACCGCATGCAGTGGGCTCATGGTTCAATACCCTGAATGATCGCGGGTGGATCGCTACGCTGCTGTTCACGCGGCGTTAGCGTCACCTTTTGTTTTAGCACCGATCGCACGCTTCGTCACGGAGAAAGCATCATGAGGCGCTGTCGAAGATGCACGCAACGTTTCGCTTCACGCCGCAGAAATTACTCAGTTACACTGACTGCCGCGTTCCCGTAGTCCGCCGCGTTCGCGCTTTCACGCTGATCGCCGCAACACGCCACTCGATACGTTTCATCATAGGAAATCGCACCGTGCACATTCTCGGCGTGACTCATCCGATTTCCTGGAACCCGGCGGCGTGCCTCATCTCCGACGGGCAACTGGTGGCTTTCGCAGAAGAAGAGCGCTTTACGCGTCTCAAGCATGCGCCGCATGCGTATCCGGCCCGGGCCATCGCGTACTGTTTGGAGAAAGCAGGTCTTGAACCGGATGACATCAATATCACCGCGATCGGCTTCGACAAGCCCAATGCGCAGCACGCGCGTGCCGCCGAGGCGCGAAGCTACATCGACGGCACACTCGCGGAAGCGGACCAGTTCGGCTTCTTCACGAGCCTCGCGCTGATTTACGGCGATACGCATCTCGACACCTACGGCGAGCGCCGATACTACGACCATCATCTCTGTCATGCTACGAGCGCCGCGATTCCATCGGGCATGGATCGCACGAACGTCATAACGCTCGATGGCTGGGGTGGCCGCGCGAGTGGCTCTCTCGGATGGTACGACCGGGACCGTCCGATTCAAACCTTCGCGGAAATCGATACGTACAGAAGCTGGGGCATGCTCTACGAGCTCGTTACTGAGTATCTGGGATTTCGCTGTCACTCAGGCGAAGGCAAGACGATGGGACTGGCCTCGTATGGCAGGGTCGATCGCGATCTGCTGCCCGATTTTTGCGAGCCACCGTTCGGTCTGCCTGATATCAAGCGATACGAAATCTTTTTGCGCGGACATATCGCGCGACGCCGTCAGAATGACGCGATCGAAGACTGGCATCGCGATCTGGCGGCCACGCTGCAAAGTTATTACGAATTGTCGATCGTGAATATCGCGCGTTTTCTCTGCGATAAAACGCATTGCGGCAACTTCGCGCTGGCGGGCGGCGTTGCGTTGAACTGCTCCGGAAACGGCCGACTCGCGCAGCAGGATTTCGTCGATGCGTTGTTCATCCAACCCGCGAGCCACGACGGCGGCACCGCGCTCGGCGCGGCGATTCTCGCCCATCGCGATGTCACGGGCCACTGGCCCGAATTCGGGTTTCATCACGCTTACTGGGGACCGGACTTTACGCCTACGCAGGTGCGGGCCGCGCTCGATTTCGCCAAGGCGCCGTACGATCGTTGCGATTCGGTGGAGGCAGCCGCGCAGGCGCTTGCGCGCAACGAGATCGTCGGTTGGTTTCAGGGCGCGTCCGAGGTCGGGCCGAGAGCCCTCGGCAATCGCAGCATTCTCGCGAATCCGGGTGTCGCCGCGAATCTGCATCGGGTGAACGCGCACGTCAAGCGGCGGGAGACGTGGCGGCCGCTCGCGCCTTCGGTGCGAGCGGAGCGCTTTCACGATGTGTTCGACGCGCCGCATGCGTCGCCATTCATGCTGGTCGCGGCGCACGTCAAGGCGGCGTGGAAGGCGCGTCTTCCAGCCGTCGTGCATGTCGACGGCTCGGCGCGGCCGCAGGCAGTGAGCGCGCATGCCAACGCGCTTTACCATCGGCTCATCGATCGATTCGAGCAGCTCACCGGGCTTCCGGCGGTGTTGAACACGTCGTTCAATCTCGACGACGAGCCGCTCGTGAATACGCCGGAGCACGCAATCGCGACGTTCTATCGGAGCGGCATCGACACGCTCGTAATCGGCGATTTCATCGTCCGCAAGCAGGCGCAATGATGCTGCGCGCCTTCGCTTAAGCAGCCATGTGGGGCGCGAGCTCGCGCCCCAGCCGTTGCGCGAGGCGCAACGTCAGGGCGAGCACGGTCATCGTCGGATTGGCCCAGCTGACCGTCGGAAACACGCTTCCACCGGCAATGTAGAGATTGTCAATGCCGTGAACGCGGCAGTTCTCGTCTACGACGCCATCGCGCGCCAGGACCGACATGCGCGTCGTGCCGAGTTGATGATTGGAGTACAGGATCTCGCCGGATAGTCCGCGCGGGCCAGTGCGAATGGCGGTGCCGTTATCGAGCAGATGCTTCGCCAGCATTTCACCGATGAGGCAATGCGAACGCCGGTCCGTCTCGCACACATTCCAGTTCAGGCGCACGCGCGGCAGGCCAAGCGCGTCGGTTTCGTGCAGCAGCGTCAAACGACTGGCCGCGCTGGGCGCCTGCTCGAAGAAGAGCCCGACGCGGGGCGGCGCATCCGCCGTCATGGCGGGCGACCGGTAAAAATGCGCCCTGAAATTCAGCACGCCGAGCCGCGCCTGCGCGTCGGGGCGCAGACCCGCGCAGCACGTGAAGTGCCGTCCGTCCGCGTGTTGCGCGATGCCGGTCCACTTCGCGAGCTCGGGATTCGCCGCCATCTCGATGCCGTCGATCGACACATGCGGATGCTCCATGAACCATCGGCCGACATGCCCGTAGGCGTTACCGATGCCGTCCACACACTGATTCCGGGATGCCAGCATGAGGCGCGGCGTTTCGATGCCGCCGGCCGCGAGCAAAAAGCAGCGCGCGCGCACGGAGGCGCATCGTCCCGCGAGCGTGCGCACGTGCAGGCGGGACACCGCTTTGCCGTCGTCCGTAACGATGATTTCCGTTACGCAAGCGTTGGTCAGGACATCAATCGAACGGGCGCGCTCCAAAAATTGCCGATTCTCAGTCCCGAAGTCTGCCTTCGGTTCGCCGAAACGCCAAAGCGACACGCAAGAGTCGGCCGCTTCGTCGTATGACAAAAATGGCGCGCCCGTTTCGCCGAAGGCGCTGGCGTCGAACAAGGCGTCGTCCACGTGAAGAAGTTTCGCCGCCGCCGCATAGTGCTCCATGACTTCCGATGCGGCGAAAGGCCAGCCGCTGTGCGCGACCCAAGGCCGCGCGTCGAAATCGATCGGATCGAACAGCGCGCAATAGCCGGCCCAAAGCGCCGTCGAGCCGCCGAATCGCCGCGCGCGTGTTTCGTCGAGCCGGTAATGAAGACCGCTGACCGCGCCCGAGAGGCTGTCGTCGGTTGCTGCGCTTGCGTGATGGCCGCCGGCTTCGATCAGCAGCACGTCGAGATGCGCGCCGAGCGCGCGTGCGAGCGTGATGCCCGCGGGCCCGGAGCCGACGATCGCAACATCGACGCTTCGGTCAAGCGCGACGGATTCGTCCAGCGCATCGTAGATCATCGGCTGCTCCCCGGCTCATCTGCGTCTGTCGCATGACACCCTGTCGCGCAGCGCTCATGCTCATTCACTCGCTTCATGGTTCGTGCGGATGCCACAAGAAATGTGCGGCAACGTACAAGCGACCGTTTGTCATTGGGACGCTCACAACCTATTGTGTTTTTCACACGCGTATGCAAAAGTTGACGCGGCCTTGGCGGGATGTCAAGCGAGGCTTATTCGTCCGACGTGTTCTTCAGATTCGACACACATGGAGAGAGTCATGATTACGAACAGTCAGGTTACGTCGCGTCTTGTGCGTGCTTCAACGTCGTTGCGTGAAGGAAGC
Organism: Caballeronia telluris; assembly: GCF_001544495.1. Taxonomy (GTDB): domain Bacteria; phylum Pseudomonadota; class Gammaproteobacteria; order Burkholderiales; family Burkholderiaceae; genus Caballeronia; species Caballeronia telluris. The sequence goes on along the minus strand of NZ_FCNZ02000042.1, from coordinate 10,431 downwards.
GTTAAGTTGGCAAGTCTCGTTAGCAATGAAAAAACGGCAAAGAAGGTTCAGATGAGCTGGGGATCGGCCATGCGCAAATGAAGTCCCGCCTTCTTTTTGCGAGTCGTGACGATCGATCGTGGTCGTCATGAACGCCTCTTCGATGCCTGGCACCGTCATGCCACTCTCCGGAACGCTTGCGCTCAGACCAGTTGAGCAACTGGTGCTCCAAGGCACGTCGTTTTGCAACATCAATTGCACCTATTGCGATCTCAGCGAGGAAAGCCGGCGCACGAAGTCCCGCATGCCGCCTGAACTGGCACTGAAGCTCGTCAGCGAACTGATCGGCACGGACCTGCTCGCTCGGGAGTTCGCCGTCGTCTGGCATTCCGGCGAACCGCTCACCTTGCCCCCGACGTACTACACAGCCATGATCGACGCGATCACAGACCTGTGTGCGCGTCGCGCGCCGCACGTTTCCGTGTCGTTCGACATTCAAACCAACGGCACGCTCATCGACGACGCATGGTGCGATTTCTTCGAGCGCCATGCGCGCGTCATTCGGCTCGGCGTGAGTTGCGACGGGCCCCCGGCGCTGCACGACGCCTTTCGAATCGACCGTCGCGGAAAAAGCACATTCGAGCGCACGTTGCAGGGCATGAATGCGCTCGATGCGCGCGGCATCAAGTACAACGTCATAGCCGTGGTCACGAGAAAAACGATGGCGGACCCGCAGTCCTTCCTCGAGTTCTTTCACGCGCGCCGCGCATCGCTGGCAGACTTTCACTTCAACGTGCTGGCTAGTCCTGTCGCCGGCATGGACGATCTCACATATGCCGAAACGGATCGCGCCGCGTTTCAGCGCTTCTACCGGCGTGTGTTCGACTGGTGGGAAGAGAAGCGGCTCGAAGGCAGCGCGCTTCCGATTCGCAACGTGTCGCAAACGCTCGAACGAATCGCGACGGTCGGCCGCGCCGATGCGCCCTCGTTCATCAGCGAAACGAGCGCGCCACTGCGCTCGCTCAACATGGACACAAAGGGCAACGTCACGACGTTTTATGCGGGGCTGGATATCGCCACCCAGGCGGATCGATACGGCGACGGCAACGGACTTGCGCTTGGCAACATTCAGCAAACCGCGCTGGCGCAGATGCTTCAATCGACGAAACTCACCGTCATGCTCGGTGACTTTGCGCGCAGCCACCATCGGTGCGCCCAGACTTGCGATTACTATGCAGTCTGCCCGGGCGGATTCGAACTCATCCAGTGGCTCGATCAGGCGGGCAGTCATTGCGATGCGCCTGAAACCACCGAATGCATCATTCACGTCAAGGCGCTTACGGATGCGGCGCTCGATTTCATCGAATCGGCTGATCGCTCGCGAACGGAGTATCGCTGAAGCGAAGCTTCAATGTGACGATGTGACGCCTGATTTCATCGAGTAACCAGTTCCAGTGCCGCGCGGAGCAAAAGCCCGGCGATGTCGCGACGATCCATCGTTCAACTGTCCTGCCGGTGCGGGTGATTTCATCGAAGAAGGTTTGCATCGCTTCGCCCGCGCGGGCGCGCATCTGCTCGACCGTACACCTGGGCTTCGCGCCCGCGTTGCCGTTGTAGTCGTTGATGAAATAGTCCAGATCGATATGAACGATCAGGCGACCTGCGGGCATCGCGCGCAACAGATGCGCGGGGTCGCAGCCGTGAGTATACGTGCCCAGCTGATCGGAAGACGCGCGCGTGCGCTTGTGGATCGCGGCGAAGCGCGCATGTGGCAAGAGCGGATGCGCGATGGAGCGGCGCGTCACCGGATATCGCTCATAGAGACTGTGCGTGACGTGATCGAGATGCACGACATGCACCGGCTGAGGCAAATAATAGAGCGCGGTCACGAAGCTGCCGATGCCTATCGCCCCGCTTCGAATCGCGGACGACCAGTCGTCCGGCTGTCGCGGATCGAAGCGCGCGCCGGATGCGGGATCGCGCAATCCATTCGGAGCCAGCGTCAGCAGGGTGGACATCATGTCGGTGTGATCGTCGAGATGGACGAACACGAGCGGTTCAGTCGACGCGTGCGTCGTCACATGACGCGCGACAAAATAGCCGGACCAACTGTCTTCCAGACAAAGATCGTAGTCGGGCAGCGAGCGATGGAATCCGGCGTGTTCCTCGCGACGAACGCGAACCGGCAAGGCGTCGGCGTTCTCGTGAAGATACGGATCGGCCTCGTGATGCGCGAGGTCCGTTCCGCAAAGCAGCATCCGCCATTCGTTTCGATCGATGCCGATTGTCGTGCTGCGCGCGAACGCCTGCAGTTGTGCGTGAGCCTGCGCGTCACCGAGCCGCGCGAACGCTTCGCGATCTAACGCGAGTTCCGATTCCGGCGTCATGCACGAACCGCGCCCAAAGGCATGGCGTCGAGCGACTCGGGACGCGGATCGTTCACCCATCGCGCAAATTTTTGCTCCACTCGCCGGTACACGGCCCGGCACGCGTGAAGCAACGCGCCGTTGCAAACGAGCACGTCGTCGCCGTGTTCGAGCAGCGTCCAGTTCGGCCAGATTGGATCGCGAACGGCGCGCACGCGTTCAAATGCGTCGTCGGGCGAATAACCCAGCCGGACGAGGATGATCGCGGCCGCCGCCGCCGAGCGCGATCGCCCCATGTGACAGTGCACCAGCAGATGCGATAGATTCGTGGTATTCAGCGTGTCCGCGAATCGGCATAGCGCGTTGGCGTCTTCGTGGTCGGGCGCGGGCCGGCCCTCGATGGAATCGAGCGCGTCGTAAACTTCGAGCAAGAGCCGACGCCCGGAGTCGAGCGACGCGATGGCATGCGGCAGCGCGGTACCGGGATCGACAAGCGATACGACATGGCTGGCGGACTTCGTCGCGGCGTGGTTTACTTCGCTCAGTCCGAGGACGGACAGTTGAAAATCGAATGGCAGTCGCGGCATGTTTCGGCTCTCCTCGACGAGGCCCGCAGTTGCACGATACAGCAGCCAAGTGTAGGTCGTCCGGCTCAGGAACGGAAGATGACTGAATTACCGGTTCGGCGCGCGGCATCAAATGAGCGCCATGCGTTCGGCTTCGGCGTCATGGGTCCGATACTTGCCGAGTGTTGTGATGTCCTCTCGATCCATCTCGATGCCGTGAGTCACGACGGCGCGTCGCGCGTGCTGTACTGCGCGCGCGGCGGACTCATCATCCGGCGCGCGCTCGACGTGTTTCGCGAGCGCATCTGTCGTCCGCGTCTGGATGGCGCCGATCTGATGGTGTCGCGGCTCGCCGCGTCGCGGCTGGGACTGCAAGCGTGTCCGCAGGGCGTCGCGCCCCTTTTCGCGCTGGAATTCGACGGACGAAGCTGCGCGGCGGCGGCATCGGTGCTGTCGGGCAAGACCTTGCCGGATCGCGGCGATTGGGCACAGCCGTACACGCTCGAACGCCTGCTCCGCCTGTTTTCCGCCGACGCGCGCGGCCGCGAAGCGCACGATGCCATCGCATCGCAGGCCGCGTTGCTGCGCGAGCATATCGCATCGCGATGCGGCAGCGTGAGCACGCTGCATGTCATCGATACAGGTGTGTTCGGGTCCATCGGGCATTTCCTCGCGCTCGGATTGCCGGATCGCACGGTGAATGCCGTGCTGCTGTTTCGCGCGAACTACAAGCGGCGCGCCGGCCTGTCGCTGCCTGCCGCGGTCGGACTTGTCTGTGACGAAAACGACTACAGTCCGTGGAAACCGAGAAGCGCGTCGCGGCTCTACTGGCCTTTTATCGAGGCGTTCTTCGAGCCGGAACTGCCGAGCGTGCGCACGTACGGCCGCGCCGCTGATGGCGAAGTGACGTCTAATCTGCAACAGGCGAACTGGCAAAGTCGCCTGTCGCCGCAGTGCGACGCGATGCGCGCGGGCGCGTTCGACTATCTCGCGACGCTCGATCCCGCATCCGTGCCGTCGATCGAAGCGCGCGCGACGCGCGCATGGCGTGCGCTGCGCAAGCGCATCGTCTATCCCACTGGAGACGATCTCGCGTTGCTGGGCGTCGCCCGGCGCGGCGTCGATTTTGGTTTCGACGATGTCGTGAATTTCGGTGATGCGGTTTCCTCGGCGAACGCCGCGGGCCGATTCATGCAGGCGCGTGAATCGATCTGGCCCGAAGGCGAGATACGCCGTCTGTTTCCGATCACCGCCGGCGTGTGGCTGCATATGTACGAAGCTGGCCGTTTCCTGGCCGCGACCGGCCGGGCCGTGTTCGGGCCGGCGTGAGACCGCGCCGTCTAGGCGCTGTCGGCGACTTCCGCTTTCGTGATCCGGCCAATATCGGATTCGTCGAAATCGCGGATCTTCACGGACAATTCGAGCTGCAAGCCATTTGGGTCCTGCAGAAACACGGCCTTCGCGTTGCCCAGATCGGTCACCTCGGACACGTCAATGCCGTGGCGCGCGATGGCCTCGGCCCTCGCCGTCAGCTCGCTCATCGACGCGACGCGCAGTGCATAGTGATACATCCCAAGCGGCACGCCGAGCGAGCGATTGATGCTCGTGTCGTAATCGCCGCGGATGCCGTCCACGCCCTTCGCCTCCATGAACACGAAGTACTGGCCTTCACCGACATCGATGCTCACTTGCCGAATGACGCCGCCCTTGCCGATCTCGATGCGCTCGTCGCCGACGAGCCGGCAGCCGAGCACGTGGCAATAGAAAGCGACCGTCGTTTCCATGTCGTGCGTCGAGACGCCGACGTGTGCGAAGCCTGCGTTCATCACGACTCCCCAGTATGGTTGGCGTTTGCTTCGAGGCCGTGTCGCGCGAGCAGCGAGCGCGCTTCGTACAGTTCACGGCGCAAGCGCATTTCGCGTCGCGTGACGAAACCGTCGAGACAGTTGGCGGGAACAGCGAGTGTCGGCAAGAGCGCTTTCGATTCCTCGCGCACGTAGAAGCGGTTCAGGCCGTCGAACAGCGCGAAGCGATAGCCGCTGGCGAGCAGGCGCGGTTCCCAGCCATGCCAGCACGGCGCGTTGTCGTGCGGCGAAGTCGCTTCGACGATCAATATCACGGGACGATGCTCGTCGAAATTCGCGCTTTCGATGACGGCGCTCTCGTAACCTTCGACATCGATCTTTAAGAAATGAATCTCGCGGCCGTGCGCATGCTCTCGCAGCAACGCATCAAGACGGACCGCGTCGACGACGTGTTCGGTCGCGTCGCCGTAATTCGGAATGTGAGGCGCGAGCATCTCGCGCCGGCACGTGGCGAGCGCGGAATACCGCGGCACCCAGATCGACAGTTGCCCAGGCTGGTCGGAAATCGCAAGCGCGAGATTGATGTCGCGCGGACGTTCGGCGCGAAAGCTGTCGATATGTCCGGGCTGCGGCTCGATGTTGATGCCGCACCAGCCGCGCTCGTAGAAGGCGCGCGTGACACTGTCCTCGGTGGCATCCCACGCGCCTACATCGACGTAAAAGCCGCGTTCGACATGCGCAAGCGCGCGTAAGAGCACGATGTCTTCCGCATTCTGCGCATACGACACGGTGGGGACGAAGTCGGGCGGCATCGACGTTCCGGTAAGGTCAATCGGATGTCACAGTATAGGCAGAATAGCGATGCCGCGTTCGCTTCAACGCGTGTGGCGTGCAATGCCCGCGCGCCGTCATCGCAGCCCTATTACAGATCGGGCTCGCCAAGACGCCAAGACTATATTCGGCTCTTCGTTCCCGCCGTTTTCCTAGCCGTCGCCTTGCGCGCTGCGCCTGCCCGGAGGACGGGATTCTGCCGGCGCGCGCGTCGCGCTGAGGGACGCCTCGTTGCGCGCAGCGACTTCAACTGCTCTCGAAGGGACTTGTATGCCTCTTCAAGCGCGGCCAGCTTGCCCTGCAACACCCCAGTCTGATGGCGAGCGTCGCCCTGCTGCTCTTGCAGCGCCTCGACTGTGTGACGATGTTCACCATCCCGTTTTTCTGCGCGTTTGGCTGCTTCTGCCAATTCCTTCTGTACTTTTACCACTGCACCGCGTTGGCGATCGATTTCCAGCAGCGCACGCTTTTCCGATGCGTAAGCGCTCCTTGGCACGATCAGCCGTTTGCCGGAGTTTTTCCAGATCACGCGAGAAGGCGTCGCGTACCTTGCAGCGGCTGCAACGATGCCTGATCATGCGCCTAGATCCAGTAGGTACCCTCAAGGTTTGCTTCTCGGCTGGGGGCAGGACTGCGCGCACGCTTGTCGCTCGCGCCGATCCCTCCTTTTGAACTTTGCTTTACCGCTCGTCGCCGCAATTAGCTATACACGGGGCTATCCAATGTACAAGAGTAGGAGCTTACAAACGGTTAGTTGCCTTCTTCCGCGAAAGCGAGCGCGTTCGAAGAACCGCCGACCGTGAACCGCCCGTGATTCCGAAGTGACCCCACGGCAGCTTGCGTCTGGGTTTGTTCGATGCCTGCCCTCGACCCAAGGCTTACGAGCCAACGACCACACGTGCGGGCAGGCGTTGAACAAACCTCGAGGAAAGAAACCGTGGAGTAATCCGAGGGGGGCCAGCGTTTTCGCTATGGCGATTGATCAGCCTGCCCGGCGTGTGTTCCAGGTCAACGCCGGGCGATGAGAGCGCTGGAAGAGGCGTCGATGCGGACCTGGGGTCGATGCCGCGTTCGCTTTTGAGTTTGGAATCCGGCTGTACAAGTGCGCAAGAAGTCGAAGGCACAACCGTATTCTGTTAGCGCCGCGAAAGCGACTGGTATTGATTTGATACTCCTGATCGACTCCTCGCTGCGTACTCCGACTGAAAACAAGAAGGACTTGCACCGCAAATATTCAGCGGGAAATTCAGTCCGCGCCTCGATCACGGTTCCGCGCTTTCAGTCGCGACCGGACGCTTAATGAACTGCACGCCTTCAAGTTGTAGTGTTAAGACCATGAACGCTGCAATTGATGTTTCGACGATTAGCGCCGTGGCGGCAGCACCTTGCTCGCCAAACAGCTTTGCGAGCACCGCGAGCAGACCAAAGTTCAATACCACCGATCCGATTAGAACGCGACTGAATGCCGAGCTCATGCCAAGCGGAAGCATCGTCTGAACGCCGAACAAATCGGACAAGCTCGACATGAGCGGAACGAACGCCAACCAGCGCAACACGTGTATGGTGGGCTCGTATTGTGGGCCGTACAGCAGTTTAACCGCGAGCGGCGCTGCGAAGAAGATGCATAGCGAAACCAGGGACGCGATGCTGCCTTGCAAGACGAACATCTTGCGCAGAAAGGCGAACGCATCGTCGCGCGCGTGATGCATCAGAAAGTTGATGCGCGGATAAGCGGCGGTTCTGAGCGGCTGCAACATGCCGAGCGAGGCGCGTATGAGCTTGTCCCCCGCGGCGAAGTAACCGCCTGCCACATTTCCCGCCATGAGGGTCAGCAGCACGATATTGCTCGACGCATAGATCTCGACGAGTGACGTCGCGATGAACACGCTCCACCCTTCCCTGAGCGGCCTAAACGCGGTCCTGATTGAGACCGCCACAAAGTCGATTTCGTCGCGAAAGTATAAGAACGTGCAGATCGCAATGCCGGACAACAGCGGCACCAGCATGTTAATCAGCATTGCGATATAGACGTCGTCGCGATGACGCACGAAGAGATACATTGCGGGCACGCTTAGAGCACGGCCCACGAACACGAAACCACTGAGGGGTGCGAGATCTTCCACGCCTTGGAAGTACCACGTCGGAATGAACATCGCTCCGACGGCCATGCCGAACCCCGTGAGCAGCAACTCACGATCCTTCGCGAGCTGCGGCACGAGGAAGGTTAATGCCAACAGTGCGAAAAATCCGCCGAATGCGAGGAGCGCCTGCGCCGATATCGTTTCCCAGAAAATTCGAGAGCGGATGGTGCGGTCGTGCCGATTGATGGATATCTTCGGCGTGGCCGTAAGCGAGAAACTGAAATTCGTCAACGTGATGAAATATGCGGTGAAAGCCAGCGCGAAAGAAAGACGTCCGTATTCATTCGGACCGAGCACGCGCGCGAGCCACGGCAACGTCAAAAGCGGCGCCAGGTAGGTGGACACCTGCAACGCCATCAGAATGGCGAAGTTCTTCTTGAAAGAAGCCATTAAGCGGTTTGTCCTCGGCACCTGACGTGTCTACATGAAGTGTTCCAAGATGTGTCTAACCGCTCGCCGTAACGGGCGGAACGACGCCTTCAAGGAAACGATGAATTCTCCTACCATCAACTAGTCAACTGCGTGCAGGGCCCAGCGCGAGCTTCTCCCATTTGAGATCCGAGAAGCAGGGGCCTTGCGTGGCTTCGCTGAATTTGACGTCGTTGTGTTGCGCGTTCCACTCCATCAACAGGACTTTCCCGTCGGCGTTCACCGTTACATCCCAACCTACGCAGCGTGCGTAGGGCATCTTGGCATGAAGCTCGGTCACCTTGCGCACGCATTCCGGGAACGCCGGCAGCGTCACGCCCTCGAATCTTGCCTTGGAATCGGGATGTACGTCGACGCCGATCCAGTCGCTCGAATACCCCTCGTGAAACAACTGGCCGCTCGCGAGGTCAACGGGCACGCAGATTTCGCTGTCTGGGCGAATAATGGCGTCCCCCGCTCGGCCCAGACGAAGGAAGCATGCGCGCAACGAAATGTCGCCCGCATCGTCGACGACGGTGGTGAAACGCACCGTGGCGACCGCCTTTGACGCGAACCGGCCAAACGATTTGTGCTGCACGATGAACTGTTGCAGTACGCCGTTGCCCAGCCGCTTGATGCGCTCCACATCGAAGTTTCGGCGATTCCAGAAGAAGACGCCGCGGCCCTGCGAAGATTGGTCGAGCTTGAATACCACTATATCCGTCGTGGCGAAGACCGACTCCGATACCTTCGAATCGGGAATGGCGACGTGATCGGCAGAAAAGAAAATTCCGTTCACGTGGTAGCCGAGATCCGGAAACACGTCGTCGTGAAAAAGCAGCCTTGCGAGCGGCTTTAGGTGAGATATCTTGCCATACATGCCGCTCATCTTCGGAACCACGACCCAGCCGTAATAGTTGTCCGGAATCCAGCCTTCCTTGAAGGTCCGGTTAAAGGCCGTGTACACGTGAAGCCAAGGCGCATAGCACATGTCCCCGAAGACATCGCGGGCGTAGGCGTCAGCTAGCCGCAGTTGGGCAGGATCGGTCCTGCCGTGCTTCTCCTCGATGGCGCACAGGATCTTCCGCGCTTCCGTGGCATGCTTCCAGTTGAATCTGCGGCGTGCAAGGTTTTCCCACGAATGCTTTACTAGGTGTTTGACTTGCACAGCCGTATCTACCTTAAAAGAAAGTCAGTCTCCTGACGAATCGCCGTCGATCCGAGCGCTTGAGTACTTTGCCGCGAGATCATGCACCGAAGCCACGCTCTTGTGCTTAGAGAAAGCCTACAAAAGACGTACAGAAGCGAGATTGCAATGCCGTTGAGCCTCGCGCAACACATGTATTCCGAACGCAAATTCGGCTCTCGAGCCTGTCAGATTGCGTATTTCACACCAAGCTGGACAAGGATTTCGCGGCAAGCTGGACACGGATTTCACGGCAAGCTGGACAGCGATTTCGTGCCAAGCTGGACAGTAAGTTCGTAAAGTAGCGACGCAGGTCAACCGTGGCACGCTCGACGATTTCGTCGGGGCGTCTACATGGCATTTCCAAAGTTGACCATGCGTAAAATCCGAGAAGCGCTGCGCCTACATTTCGAGTGTGGTTTTAATCATCGGGAAGTCGGTCGGGCGTTGGGCACCTCGCCCACAACCGTTGGGCAATATGTCCGCCGTCTGGAGCGTGCCGGCTTAAGCTACCCGCTGCCGCCAGCACTCGGTGATAATGAACTCGAGGCTCGCCTTTTTCCGCCGCCGCCGCGCGTGGAAGGAGAACGTCCTGCACCGCACTGGCCGACCGTGAGGCGCGAGCTTGCCCGCAAAGGCGTGACGCTCGACCTGCTCTGGAATGAGTACAAGGCCGAGCACCCCGACGGTTACGCGTACACCTGGTTTTGCACACGATACAGCGAATGGGCGAATGCACTTCCGCTAACCTTACGGCAGACGCATGCTCCGGGCGAGAAGCTGTTCGTCGACTACTCAGGCGACAAGGTTGCGATCGTCAACGCGGATACGGGCGAAATCCGGGAGGCAGAGTTGTTCGTGGCTGTTCTGGGAGCCTCGAACTATACGTTTGCAGAAGCAACCTGGACTCAGCAAAGTTCTGATTGGATTGGTTCTGACGTTCGAGCATTCGAATTTATGGGCGGTTGTCCTGAGATCGTCACGCCCGACAACCTTAAATCGGGTGTGCACAAGCCGAGCTTTTACGATCCCATTATCAATCGAACATACGGAGAAATGGCCTCACATTATTTGTATTAGCCTGGACTGCATCTGACAGGTAGTCGGGGAAGCAAAGGGAGAAGCTTATTCAGTGAGGGATCAGTTTCT
>NZ_FCNZ02000041.1 GCF_001544495.1 Caballeronia telluris | reverse complement strand
TGGGCGCATTGCCGTCGACGGTTCGTTGAGATCGCCAAAACCCAAAGCAAGCCGGGGCTCGCGGCACAGGCGCTGCAGTGGATCGCCCAGCTATATGCCATCGAGTCGCGAATCAACCATCAGACACCTGACATCAAATACGCGGCGCGGCAAACTGAGGCGTTACCAGTACTTGCAACGTTCCGGCAATGGCTGGAAGGCAACGTCATTGGTTTGCCGGCTCAGGCACCGCTCGCAAAAGCGTTCGGCTACGCGTTACGTCATTGGCAAGCGCTGATTCGCTACACAGAAAGCGGTGTTTTGTTACCCGACAACAACGCATTGGAACGACAGATCAGACCGATTGCTCTTGGAAGAGCCAACTGGACCTTCGCGGGCTCGCCGCGAGGCGCTCGTGCGACGGCCACGATGTATTCACTGCTCGGCACGGCTCGCCTGAACGGTTTCGAACCGTATGCGTGGCTGAAGGAAACACTGGATAAGTTGCCGTCGCATCCCGTCAATCGCGTGCATGAACTGCTTCCGCTTGCCCGCTAAACTCCCCGACATTCATGGACATCCTGGACTCCCTTCGGCAGGCGCCCAGCGCCGAGTTGTATCGCCTCTATCTGACCATCGGCAAAATGCTCGATGACCCTCGACGTATTCTCGAGGTCCGCCAAAGGCTGCACATCGGCATGATCGTTAAATATATCGGTGACGATCCGTTAGGCCCCCCGTCGGAAGGCATCATCACTGAGCTGCGACATACGCAAGCGGTCGTGCAGGACAAGCTGACTCGACGCCGATGGGCGGTGTTGTATGCGGCGATTCTCCCCGATGCCACCGCAGTCCCGATTCAAAACGAAGCGCCACCACCGCGCCCACGACCCGAAGAGTTCTTCATCGGCGACACCGTGGGATTCACCGACAAACATCTGAACGAGCGTGTTGGCATCGTCGTCAGGCTGAACTCTAAAACGGCGTCGATCGCCGTGACAGACTCCGAAGGACACTGGCGCGTCTCGTACGGTTTACTTCGGAAAATCGTGGATATCTGATCGCAGTCCCGTCAACACGGGATGTGCTGACGGATACGAATCACGAGCACCCGACAGTCGGCTAAGCTAAAGGTCGGAGAACGCATTGGCGCCGGTATGATCCGTCATTCGCGGCCGGCGGATGACCGGAAGGTGGACTACAACCGCCCCAGCACGACCGACTCTCGAACTCGGCAAAGGCCGATTCAGGTTCCTCCGGCAGGTGCTGGCGTCAGCACCGCAGCGCGACCGCCGGCGAGACGCTGCTGTCAAACGACGAGGGTCGTGCAAGGCGAGAACGGCGCTCGCTACCGCGTGGTGTAGTTGTTGGCGGAAATCGAGCCGTTAACAGAATGGGAGTTATCTTAAGGGCATGGTTGGATAGCTATTCTGTAACGCTCTGTGAACCTTGCTCACCGAGCCCACTCCCCTTCTATAGCGCTTTCAAAGCGGGTAACAGCCGTTCGAATTCGCGCTTCACTACGCCGTAACATTCGCACACGCGTGTTTCGATTCCCGGCCTGTCCAGTACCTCGATGTGGCCATGGCTGTAGCGAATCAAACCCGCATCTTGCAATTTCAGCGCGGCCTCGGTTACACCGGATCGGCGTACGCCCAGCATATTGGCGATCAGTTCCTGCGTCATCTTCAGTTGGTTTGACGAGAGACGGTCGATGCTGAGCAGCAGCCACCTGCACAACTGCTGGTCGATCGAGTGGTGTCGGTTGCACACGGCGGTCTGCGCCATTTGGGTGATCAGCGCCTGCGTATAACGGAGCAAAAGGCGCTGGACGGGACCGGCACGATGAAATTCTTCTTTCAGGATTTGAGCGTCCAGGCGATACGCCTTCCCGGCGCTTTGTACGACCGCGCGGCTGGGCGTGGTCTCACCCCCCATGAAAAGCGCGATGCCGATAAGCCCTTCGTTGCCGACGATCGCGATTTCGGCGGACGCACCGTCCTCCATCACATACAGCAAAGACACGATGCAGGTGGTCGGGAAATACACGTAATTGAGGCGATCGCCGGATTCGTAGACCACGCTGCCGAGCGGCATCTCCACGGCCAGCAGGTGTGGCGCCAGACGCTCCCACTCCAGGTCAGGCAACACCGCCAATAGATGGTTTTCGTTTTGACGATGACCTTGAGCCATTTCGCACTCTCCGCAACGCGCTCGGAACCGCGCCGCTTTCGCTGACGATTTCCTGACGGCCAAATATGAATAGAAGACGCAATGCTCCGACACTTTTGCGGGCTGTGTCGCAGCGCGTCACCATGCGGCAATCTTCGCGTCAGTCAAATCTGCCAGATACGCAATAGATTATAAGTCGTGCCTAAATTGCGGCGTGGATCCGCGCCTTGACAGGACTTCGCGTTGCGGCACGCCAATGCATGCGGATTGTACGAAGGTCAACAATCATTGTCCGGTTCGTCTTCCCGAACAACCGCATCGACCGGCCGGTGGTCATTCCACTTATAGGCTGACATAAAAAGAGCAGCTGGACGTAGCGATCGTCAGCTTGAGCGTGAGATCACTGCCTTCCCCGGGCCTTGTGCGGGGCAGCGAAACCGTCCCAACCATCGCCTTCATCGCGCTCCGGTCTTTTGTCGCGGCCACCGCGGCCGTGAATCTCACAGGTGTCAGTCAGCAGCGACGCGACCTCAATGTTGGCCTGGCTAAGACGGAGTGCCCAGTGATTGACACGGGAGGGGATCACAAATGCGGTTCGGTAAATCTATACGGTGGCCGTTCAGATCGGCAAGAAGGACCGAATCACGCGAGAACCCAGTGAGGCCGAGAGGACGTCTAATGATCGCGGCAAGCGTCAGCGGACCGGTGGCCGCCTGCGATCAGAAAAGTCCCGTAACGATCAACGAGGATCGTGCGTGCGCACCGTAGCCAGACATCCGTACGCTGTCGTACCGCTTTCTCCCATGCGGGCGCGTAGTGTGTCTTCTATCGTTGACCAGCGACAGAAAATCATGCTTGGACGAACTTCATCTGGAGGACATCCGGATCGCTTCTGGCGCTCGGCGCAGCGCTCTCGGGTCGCACTACCACCTCTTCTTGCGATGCGAGCCGCAGTCAGCAGATCGACAGGCGCCGCTTTGAAATTAAGGCCGAGGGACGCGCGTGATGCGCGCGTTCGTCGAAACACAGGGAAGAGAAACCATGTTACGAAGCATACGAGACTTGCACGGAAGCACCGTTAGCGCAGTGGACGGCGACATCGGCTCAGTTAGCCAGGCCTATTTCGACGACGAGTCATGGGGTGTGCGTTATCTGGTGGTCGAAACAGGCAATTGGCTGAACGACCGGCAAGTGCTGGTTTCGCCGTATTCGGTGAAACACACCGATCCCGGATCGAGTGTCGTGCATGTCGGCCTTTCCCGGCAGCAGGTGAGGGACAGCCCAATGCTGGACGCCCACAAGCCGGTATCGCGGCAGCACGAGATCGAGTATCTGCGCTACTACAGCTATCCGACCTATTGGGGCGGTCCAAACCTCTGGGGCATGGGCGCCTACCCGGCCTATGATCCGACAGGTGTGTCGCCGGACGCCGTGCTCGATGAGCCACCAGGGGCAACCTCGGATACGGACAAATCGCAACCGGACGTCCATCTGCGTAGCACCGACGAGGTCAAGGGCTACCACCTCAAGACGGCCGACGGCGGCATCGGTCACGTATCGGATTTCATTTACGACGACACCGACTGGGCGATTCGTTACCTCGTCGTGGAAACGCACAACTGGTGGCCCGGCGGCAAGGCCGTGCTCATCGCGATTCACTGGATAGACGAGGTCGACTGGTTCGATTCGACCGTGTCGACCGCATTGACGCGCGAAGTCATCAAGAATAGCCCCGCTTATGACGACTCCATGCCGATCGATCGATGCTACGAAGTCGCGCTGCAGCAGTTTTACGACAAGCACGGATATTGGTCGGATGCCGGCGGCGACGAACAGGTCGCATCGGACTGAACCGCCGTGAAGACCACGGTCTTCATCATATCCAGACCGTGCCAGATCAAACGAAAACGAGACCCTTCAAAGGCGTCAAAGGCGGGAGCAGGTCATGAGGCAGAACATTCAGAAGTTGTATCAAGCCCGTATTCATACATTCACCCCCGAATGTCGGGAACTCCAGGACGGGACATTCGATTTTCATCTTCGGCATGCTGTTGAAGGCTGCCTTCCTTCGGCCGACAAGCACTATGACGTCGGCGTTTTTGCGACGAGCAAGGAAGGCTATGCGGCAGCACTTGCGTACGGCGACAAATACATTGCGGAACATAAGTTCGGAATATAGCAGCGCCGACTGTTATCGATGAACCGCGAGCTTTACCCAGCAGCGACGACGGCCAGTGTGGCTGTCGTTCAATCAGACAGGGCGTGCCATGGCAGACAGAATCATCTCAAGCAGGACACACGACGCTCACATGAGCGTCGAAGATCATATTGCCGATGGTTGGGTGGCGAGCGTGTGTGTCGTTCCGAAGGGCGTATCAAGGAGCAATGAACTCATCATCAAACTCGACACTTTCTTCGAATATGAAGATGTCGCATGGGAATCGGCTGAGACGCTTGCACGTGCCGAGCTCAACAATCTGAAATAGCGCAGGGCCGCCCTTCCAACCGGCGCACCGGGCGACGATCCCTCTCTGCGCGCGGGACAATACTCGACGAACCCAGCGAATCCCGCCGTGCATCCGCTGGCCGACATCACGATCGAGCGCATCGGCGAGCTGGCCGATGCTGATCTGGCCACGCTGTTCGGCACCGGCACAGCAGGCGACGCGTAACAGGAGGCATCATGAAACCGACCCGACAACTGCACGACCTCGGCCAAAGCCTTTGGCTCGATAACATTACGCGCGGCCTGCTGACGGACGGCACGCTGCAGCGCTATATCAACGAGTTTTCAGTGACCGGATTGACGTCGAACCCCACGATCTTTGATAAAGCCATCACGGAGGCAGATTTCTACGACGCCGCCATCCGGCAACTGACGGCTGAGGGGAAATCCGGCGAGGCGCTGTTTTTCGAACTCGCGATCGAGGATCTGAGCCGGGCCGCCGACCTGTTCCGTCCCGTCCACGACAGCACCGGTGGGGTTGACGGCTGGGTGTCGCTGGAGGTGTCCCCTTTGCTGGCACACAATACGGCCGGCACGATCGACGCGGCTGCGCGCCTGCATGAAGCCGCGCAGCGTCCCAATCTGTTCATCAAGATTCCGGGCACGCCGGAAGGCGTTCCAGCGATCGAGGCGTCGATCTTCGCCGGCGTGCCTGTGAATGTCACGCTGCTGTTTTCGCGCGAGCAATACGTCGCGGCCGCGCAGGCGTACCTGCGCGGCATCGAGCGGCGGGTCGCCGCGGGACTCGATCCGGACGTCAGTTCCGTCGCGTCCATTTTCGTCAGCCGCTGGGATGTCGCGGTGAAAGACAAGGTGCCCCCGCCGCTTCGCAACCGCCTCGGGATTGCCATCGCCAAACGCGCGTACCAGGCGTACCGCGAGTTGCTGGCATCGCCCCGCTGGCAACAGCTTGCGGTTGCCGGCGCCCGGCCGCAGCGCCTGCTCTGGGCCAGCACCGGTACCAAGGATCCGGACGCCGCCGACACACTCTATATCGAGTCGCTGGCGGCCCCTGACACGATCAACACCATTCCCGACAAGACCCTGAACGCCTTCGCCGATCATGGCGAACTGAAGGGTGTATTGCCTGTCGATGGCGGGGACGCCGAAGACGTGCTCGCCGAATTCGCGCAGGCCGGTGTCGACGATGCGGCGCTTGCCGCCCAACTCCAGCGCGAGGGCGCAGAATCGTTCGACAAGTCATGGAACGATCTGCTCGGCCGCATCGCCGCAAAGAGCGCGATGCTGGAGAAGGGCGATCCGACGCGTGCGGCACAACCGTGACCACGAAGCGGGATGCCCAGCTTCAACTGTTGACTGAGCGGCCGGCGTGGAAGGCGCTGCCGGAGCATCACCGGAAGATGCGTAATCTGCACCTGCGGCAGCTCTTCGCCGGCGGTCCCCTGCGGGGCGAGCGCCTGGGCGTCAAAGCCGCCGGTTTCTACCTCAACTACCCGAAGAACCGGGTGACCGATGAGACGATCGCGCTCCTCGTGCAGCTGGCTGGCGAATGCAGTCTTCGGGAGCGGACCGATGCCATGTTCAGCGGCGCAACGACCAACGTGACCGAGCGACGGGCTGCGCTCCGCGTCTCGCTGCGGGGGCCGGAAAACGAGCACAAGCTACTTGCACTTAACATGTGAATGGTGCAGCAGAGGGTGATACCGGCACACGAGGAGAGGACCATGTCGCTCGAAATCAAGGTGGGGCCGCCACAGCTCGCGATCCATCAGGGGCACGCCGTCCTCCTGACCGAGCCGGATGGCCAGATCAAAGGACCGACCCAGAAGGGCCTGTACTTCTATGACACCCGCGTGATCAGCAACTGGACGATATATGCCGACGGAGAGCCGTGGGATCTGCTCAATGGCGGCACGCCCACCTCCTTCGACGCGCGCATCTTTCTGGCCAACCGCGCACTTGTCACCGAGGCCGGTCCGATCGCGGCGCACACCATTGGGCTCATGCTCAGCCGTCAGATCGGCGGTGGTGTGCACGAAGATCTCGATCTGGTCAATTATGGCCAGTCGGCAGTGCGCTTCAACCTCGAAATTGCAGTGCGCAGCGATTTTGCCGACCTCTTCGAGGTGAAGTCCGGCCACTTCATCCGGCGCGGCCACGTCACGACGAAATGGTCCGAGCGCAAGCAGCGTCTCACCACCGCCTACCATAACCAGGACTTTTCGCGGGAAGTCGCGATCACAGCGCACAACAACGGCTCGCCCGCGGTGTACGCGAACGGCCGGCTCACGTTCGACGTCGAGCTGGCGCCCGGCGCCCAGTGGCACAGCTGTCTCACCTACGATCTCTCGGACGGTCACAAAAGCTGTCCGGCACCCCACGCGTGCACCAGACTGGACCGCGACACATCGGAAAACAGCAAGCGGCTCGCGGACTGGCAGCGCGCGGTGCTCAAGCTCGAGAGCAGCAACGACGGATTCCGGCGCCTGTTTCGTCAGGCCACCGACGACATGGCAGCGCTCCGTCTGCCCGTTCAGGGCGCCGACCAGTCACAACTCGTGCCGGCCGCTGGACTGCCATGGTTCGTGGCGTTATTCGGACGCGACAGTCTGATCGCCTCGTTGCAGACTTCGCTCGTCTACTCCGACTTTGCGCGAGGCGCGCTGGATGTACTCGGCGTCTGGCAAGCAACCGGGCGCGACGACTATCGCGATGCGGAGCCTGGCAAGATCATGCACGAACTCCGTCTGGGGGAGCTGGCGAGTCTCAAGCTGATTCCGCACACGCCGTACTACGGAACAGCGGACGCGACCCCGCTCTATCTGATCACGCTGCATACGGCGTGGTGCTGTACGGGCGATCGCGAACTGCTGAAGCGTCATCTGCCGACCGCGGAGCGCTGCCTCGAGTGGATCGACAGGTACGGCGATCGCGACGGCGACGGCTTTCAGGAATACGCCACGCGCTCGTCGGCCGGTCTTGAGAACCAGAGCTGGAAGGACTCCGGCGACGCGCTGGTATACCCTGACGGGACGCTGGTGAAGGGACCCAAGGCGCTCTGCGAGTTGCAGGGCTACGTCTACGATGCGTGGCTGCGGATGGCGCAAATCTACGATGCGCTGGGTGACGCGGCCCGCGCCGCAGTGTTGCGCACGAAAGCCGCTGCGCTCTTCACGCGGTTCAATGAGGCGTTCTGGGATGAGGAGACGGGCTTTTACGCGTTCGCACTCGACGGCGAGAAGAAGAAAGTCCTGAGTGTCGCGTCCAATCCCGGCCATTGCCTGTGGTCCGGCATCGTGCCGCCCGAACGCGCGGCACGCGTCGTGGCGCGTCTCATGCAGCCGGACATGTGGAGCGGGTGGGGCATCCGCACGCTGTCGTCGAGCCATCCCGCTTACAACCCGTATTCCTACCAGACCGGCTCGGTCTGGCCGCACGACAACGGCCTCATTGCGCTGGGATTCAGGCGCTATGGCTACACCGAAGAAGCAGGCCGGATCGCACGCGACGTGTGTGGGGCGGGAGGCTTTTTCACGCTGAACCAGCTACCTGAGCTTTATGCGGGCCTGCATCGGGACGCGGCGAATTTTCCGGTTCAGTATCCGGGCGCCAATGTGCCGCAGGCCTGGGCTGCGGGATCAGTCTTCTCGCTGCTGCAGGCGATCCTTGGCCTGCAGCCGGATGCGCCGCACAGGATGCTCTATATCGACGCTGTACTGCCGCCGTGGCTCAGCGACGTGACGCTCAGGGAATTGCGCGTCGGCGAGCAAGCTTTCGATATCCGGTTCTGGCGCACTGAGGAGACGACGCAGTTTGCCGTGCTGAGGGGGGACCCGGCATCAGTCGCGCACCGCGAAATGACCGTATGGAGTGACCTGCTGAAACGTGACGTCGACGATGCCTCCTGCCCGTAGGTGGCCGCGCTCGGGCAGCATGCGGCTGCCGGTACCTGGCAAATTGACAGCGCCGTCGCAAGCGGGGCCCGCATCGCTGGATGGGTATGTGGAAGGTCCAGTTCCACAAAGCCATACGACTCGCGCATGTCTGGGCGCGCGTGGCCCTGCGCGCATCGAGCGGCGTAAGATGGTATCCGGATCTGTTCGCCAACGATGACACATGGTCCGGTAAGGCGTGTGCCTCGGTTTGCCAGCAACCAGGGAGAGCTTGCATGAACCCAGCGGTTTCCACCCCACCTGCGGCGTCGACGCTGGACGACCTGTGCGTCAATACGCTGCGTTTTCTGTCAGTCGATGCGGTGCAGAAGGCCGATAGCGGCCATCCGGGTCTGCCGCTCGGCGCCGCATCCATGGCTTACGTGCTGTGGACCCGCGTTCTCAAACACAACCCGGCGAATCCGGCGTGGCTCGACCGCGATCGCTTTGTGCTGTCCGCTGGCCACGGCTCGATGCTGCTATACAGCCTGCTGCATATGACCGGCTACGATCTGCCGCTCGAACAGATCAAACAGTTTCGCCAATGGGGGAGTCTCACGCCCGGTCACCCGGAGCGCGGCCTCACACCCGGTGTCGAAACGACCACAGGACCACTCGGTCAGGGCTTCGCCAACGGGGTCGGCATGGCGATGGCGGAGACACATCTCGCCGCACGCTACAACCGCCCGGGCTTCGAGATCATCGATCACTGCACCTACGGCATCGTCAGCGACGGCGATCTGATGGAAGGTGTCGCATCGGAAGCCGCATCGCTTGCCGGCCATTTGCAGCTTGGCAAACTGATCTATCTCTACGACGACAACCAGGTCACGCTTTCCGCAGCCACGGACATAACGTTTTCCGAAGACCGCGCGCGACGCTTCGAGGCTTACGGCTGGCATACCGAGTCCGTCGACGACGGCAACGATCTTGCCGCTATCAGGCAGGCGCTCGACAATGCGCGTGCCGAAACGCGCCATCCCTCGCTGATCCTCGTGCGCACGCATCTCGGCTACGGTTCACCGAACAGGCAGGACACCTACAAGGCACACGGCTCGCCGCTCGGCGAGGAAGAGGGGCGCCTGACCAAACAGAACCTTGGCTGGCCGACCGAGCCGGCGTTTTATATCCCCGAGCCCGCGCAGGCACATTTTCGTCGCGCGCTTGCAGAGGGGCAACACAGCGAGGCTGAGTGGAACACCCGCTTCTCCGCTTATACGCAAGCGTTTCCCGGGCTCGCGGAAGAACTGCTGAACGCGACGCGCGGCGAATTGCCGGCTGGCTGGGACCGGGACATTCCGCTCTTTCCCGCCGACGCCAAAGGCATCGCCACGCGGGTCGCGTCGGGCAAGGTGATGAATGCGATCGCGCCGCGTCTGCCGTCGCTGATGGGTGGCTCCGCGGATCTCGATCCCTCCACCTTTACCGCACTGTCCGGGCTTGGCGATTTCGAAGCCCCCGGCGCCAGCGCCCGCGACCGGCAAGGTTCCGAGGGAGGCGGCTGGAGTCGTGCCGGCCGCAATCTGCACTTCGGCGTGCGCGAGCATGGCATGGGTGCGATCCTGAACGGTCTGGCCGCTCACGGCGGGACCATACCGTTCGGCGCGACGTTCCTGATTTTTTCGGACTACATGCGCCCGCCGATCCGGCTGGCCGCGCTCATGCATCTGCGCGTGATCTATGTGTTCACGCACGACAGTCTGGCGCTCGGCGAGGACGGCTCGACGCACCAGCCCGTCGAGCAGCTCGCCAGCCTGCGGGCCGTGCCGAACCTCAACGTGATTCGCCCCGCCGACGCCAACGAAACCGCCGTAGCCTGGCGCGTCGCACTGGAAACGCGCGATCGGCCGACCGCGCTCATCCTGACGCGCCAGAACGTGCCGACCTTCGATCGGGCCCAGTTCGCAGCCGCCGACGGCCTGCGGCGCGGCGGCTACATCCTCGCGGACGCGCCCGGCGGCAAGCCGGCGCTGATCCTGATCGCCACCGGCTCGGAAGTCGCGCTCGCGATGGCCGCGCGCGACCGGTTGCTGGCGCAGAACATCGCCGTGCGCGTGGTCTCGCTGCCATGCTGGACGTTATTCGATGCCCAGCCGCAAGCGTACCGGGACGCGGTGCTGCCGCGCTCGGTCGGCGCGCGGCTGGCGGTCGAAGCCGGCGTGCCGCAAGGCTGGCATCGCTATGTCGGCGAACGCGGGGAGGTGCTCGGCATGGAGCGTTTCGGCGCGTCGGCTCCAGCCGATGTCCTGTTGCGAGAGTATGGTTTCACCACCGACAACGTCTGCGCACGCGCGCTGGCGCTGTCCGGTTAGCGAAGCGATGGAAGGCGAAGGCGCCTGTCCATCCGGTGTCCGGTCTACGCCACACGTCACGCGCTTCTGCGCTTCACAGCTGGATCGGACAAATCGCAGCTTGAACAGTCCCCGCTGGGGCAGCACCACTCCGGGCGTTTATGGAACACGACATGCCGTCGTCCGCAAAGGTCGATATCGAAGTCGACAGTCAGGCCGACTCGTGGTTTGCGAAGCTCGGACCAGGACTCATCACCGGCGCAGCGGACGACGACCCGAGCGGCATCGCCACCTATTCGCAGGCGGGCGCGCAATTCGGCTTCAACATGCTGTGGACCGTCCTGCTGACGTATCCGCTGATGGTCGCCATTCAGGTCGTGAGCGCCAGGATCGGCCGGGTGAGCGGCCATGGTCTCGCGACGAATCTGCGACGCCATTATCCGCGGTGGCTGCTGTACGGCACTGTCGTTCTCCTGCTGGTGGCGAACACGATCAACATTGCAGCCGACCTGACGGCCATGGGTGCGGCCGTCAATCTGCTCGTCGGCGGCCCCACGCGCGCTTACACGGTCGGACTGGGCGTGTTTTCGCTGGCGTTGCAGGTGTTCGTGCCGTACCGCGGGTATGTCCGCGTGCTCAAGTGGCTCACCCTGGCACTGTTCGCCTACGTCGGCGTGATCTTCGCGGTCCAGATCCCATGGGCGACCGTGGCCGTGCGCACGATACTTCCGCACGGCTCGTGGAGCGCGGGCTACATCACGACGGTGGTCGCCGTGTTCGGCACCACCATCAGTCCGTACCTGTTCTTCTGGCAGGCGTCGCAGGAGGTCGAGGAACTGCACGCGAAGAAGGGACAACAGGCGCTGACGGCAATGCCGTCGCAGGGTCCGGCAAATCTGAGCCGCATCCGCATGGATACGGCGATCGGAATGGCGTTTTCCAATCTCATCGCGTTTTTCATCATTCTCACCACCGCTGTCACGGCGGAATCAACCGGTCGTCGCAACACTCGAATGTTGAACGGATTTTAGATAGGTGTCCAGGGTTTCCGCAGGCGTCTTCCAGCCGAGCGTTTTCCGGGGCCTTGCGTTCAACGTGTTAGCAACTGCCTGAAGCTCTTGAACACTCCATCTGGACAGGTCCGTGCCTTTTGGAAAGTACTGTCGTAGAAGGCCATTGGTGTTTTCGTTCGTACCACGCTGCCATGGACTGTGTGGATCGGCGAAGAAGACTTTCACGCCCGACTCAATAGTAAAGCGTGCGTGATCGGACAGCTCTTTGCCGCGATCCCATGTCAATGATCGCCACAACTGAGCAGGCAAATCCGTCACCGTTTTCTTAAGTGCGTTGGCCATTGTGACAGCCCCATAACCTGCTAGCGCAGGCCCGTTCTTCGTGCGTGGGATCACCCCATAGCCTTTCTCTCGAGGTAAGTGCACGAGCATCGTAAAACGGCTGGATCTTTCCACCAACGTCCCGATGGCTGATCGATTTAAGCCGATAATCAGGTCACCCTCCCAATGGCCCGGCACAGCACGATCTTGCGCCTCAGCGGGCCGGCTAGAAATCATCACCTCCTCGCTGACGTGCGCCCATGCCTTGGCGCGCGCTCTCGCTCGGGGAACGCGCAACGCGCGCCCGGTGCGAAGGCAGTGCACTAACTCGCGCTTGAGCGCGCCGCGCCCTTGAATATAGAGCGCTTGATAAATGGCTTCGTGAGAGATGCGCATAGACTCATCGTCCGGGAAATCTGCCTGCAATCGATTGGCAATTTGTTCAGGTGACCAGCCGTTGACCCACTTTCGGTCACCGCGATGTGGTTTATTTCGCCCCTTGAACGGTGCCTGCCTGGGCCCGGCAATTTGACGACCATCGGCGTCATGTACGTTTCCCTCGAGGCGCTCCTGTACATATTGACGCAGCCGTGCATTAGTCGCCAGCTTCGCTGGCTTTGGTCGTTTAGCGAACCGTTCGGCCTTCCACTGCGCGACCGAAGCACGATATTCG
The DNA here is from genome assembly GCF_001544495.1 of Caballeronia telluris. Classification (GTDB taxonomy): domain Bacteria; phylum Pseudomonadota; class Gammaproteobacteria; order Burkholderiales; family Burkholderiaceae; genus Caballeronia; species Caballeronia telluris. Next base: position 15,752 of record NZ_FCNZ02000041.1, on the reverse strand, counting down.
AGACAACCACCACGGGTCGCCGCATTGCGCGTGAGTTCGCGCGAAACGGTTGATGGACTGCGCCCGATACGACGGGCGATCTCGCGCACCCCGAGGCCTTGGACAGAGAGCAATGCTATATCTTCTCGCTCAGCGAACGACAAGTATCGACCCGCAATAGGTTTCGACATGAATAGTGGCATGCCGCCACGATAGCGGAACCAGCGCGAGCCTACCGCTTGAGATGCGCCTACCGCCTCCGCTGCTTTCTCGCTTGTAATGCCAGTCGCAATCTGTTGCCAAAACCGACGTTCGATCTCATGTCCAAGTGATGGCGCGCCCGGCGAGTACATCGCTCCTCGCCCTGTCAACCGATACACCCGCTTTGCACTTGGTGCCATGCAACACCTCCTCGATCAAAGGTGTTGCGACGACCGGTTGAATCCGCCCACGCTGCATGCGCATCACATCACCGATATACAGACTTCGTCGCAGGCGGCTTCCGCGCTGAAACCGATCGCCGGCGAGTTTGCGTTCCTGCTCTTCAGTCTCGGCATCATCGGCACGGGGCTGCTCGCGTTGCCCGTTCTGGCCGGCTCGGCGGCCTATGCGATGGCCGGCACCTTCCGGTGGAAAAACAGCCTCGCGCTCGAACCGCAACTGGCGAAACGGTTCTACGGGATCATCGTGCTCGCGACGCTCGTGGGCCTCGCGCTCGACTTCACGTCGATCGACCCGATCAGGGCGCTGTTCTGGAGCGCCGTCATCAATGGCGTCACATCAGTGCCGATCATGGTGCTGATGATGCTGATGGCGTCGAACCAAAAGGTGATGGGCACCTTCGTCACGCCCGTACCGCTGCGGGTGCTTGGATGGCTTTCAACCGGCGTGATGGCGGCCGCGGTGATCGCAATGTTCGTTTTCATCTGAGAAGCGACTCAGATCGGCACGCGGTAGCCGTAGAATTCGTGATCCTCGTTGTAGCCGCCTTCACCCGCGCCGAGGTCGGCGAAATCGTGCACGAACTCAATGGCCGCAATCCACTTGACCATCTTGAAGCCGAGTTCGTTCTCGCAGCGCAGCCGCAACGGCGCGCCATGCAGGACGCTGAGCGGTGCGCCGTTCATCTCGTAGGCGAGGATCGTCAATTCGTGCCGCATGTTTGCGATGCTGTGCACGTCGTAGTAGCGTCCACCGTCACCGCCATCGGCCAATGAGTAGAACACCGCGTAGCGGGCATCGGCTGTGGGTTTCACCAGGTCGAGGAGATGACGCATCGGAACGCCGCCCCACCTGGCGACGCCGGACCATCCCTGAATGCAGAAATGCGTGGTGATCTGTTCCTGCTTCGGCATGGCTTTCAGCTCGGCGTATGAGAGCTCTACCGGCTTGTCGACCAGACCGTCGATTCTGAGCCGGTAATGCGCAAAACCGTCCTTCACGAGCTGATCGAACCCGGCCGATGCCGGCATCGTCCCATTGGGCCAGAAGTACGGCGAGATGTCCTTCTCGGTGAGCTGGCTCGTCGGGTCCCACCACTGCGTCACGCTATTGAACGGCCGGGCCATGAACGCGCCGATCCGCTGAACCCGGCGCGCATGACGCAGCGTGAACGGAGATGCCAGCCACCAGGTGACGGCCACCAGCATCATGGCCGGGACGAAGACCAGCACGCCGCTCCAGGTGTCGCCGTTGACGCCAGCGAACATCATGTTCAGATTCACGCGTGCGCCGGTAATGAACACCAGCGTCACGTGCGCGAGGATATAGAACAGGAACCAGCACAACGCGATGAAATGGATCGAACGCGCCCGCTGCCGGTTTAACGCCCGGCCGACCCAGCCGAGCCGGTTGGAAATCGCCGGGCTCTGCATGAAGCCGGTCAGGATGGAGGTGGGCGCCGCGATGAACACCGTGATGAAATAGGTGATCTGTTGCAGGCTGTTGTAGCGCAGCCAGCTGTGATCGGCGGGGAACGTGAGCGACAGGTACTGAAGGATGGTGGAAGCCGCGTTGGGGATCACTTCCCATGTCGTCGGCACCAGCCGCAGCCACTGGCCGGTCGTGAACAGCAATGCGTAAAAGACGATGCCGTTGATCATCCAGAGCAATGTGATCGAAAAATGCCACCATCGCGCAAGCCCGATGGAGTGACGGATTCCAGGAATGCCGAGCCACGTGGGAAGCGTGACCGAATCGTCCTTCGCGGTCCACACACGGCCGGCGGGCACCGCCTTCTGGAAGCGAAACCATTCCGTGCCGGGCGTGCAGTCGCGTTTCCAGTACAGCCGCGGGTGGTCGGCGAGAATCTGGAGTCCTGCGCGAATAATGAACGCCATGAAGAACAGGTTCAGGAAGTGCTGCAGCCTGAGCCAGGCGGGGAATCCCGTGACGACAGCCCCTGCGGATGGCGGGATACCCGGGTAGCGCACGAGGAATTCCTGCACCGTCGGGACTTGCCGCAGTGCCTGCGCGAGGGCCACGCCGATAACCAGCAGTACGAAAGCAATCGGCAATGCCCACAACACGTTGACCCAGCGCTGACCGATCCGGATCCTGGGAACCACGCCTGACTGCGGCGGTAGCCAGTGATTCAGGCGAACCCGATCGTCCGCGGGGCTCAGACTTGCCTCCTCCGGATCATGCGGGGGTGCCGGGTGTATGTGTGCCATCCTTGTCTCCTCCTTGCAGTCCCGCAACCTCGTGTTCCGTCAGGCGCGCATCAACCGCCTTGATTCAGGTTAGCCGGCTGGCCAACCATGCCTGGGCCTCGTGTCTAGCGCGCCATCGAGTCGATGAGGAACGTGAAAAATACGCTCAACGACCGGACGCGCGCCTGGAACGCGCTCGCAATGCGTTGATTTCATCGAGCAGGTCGAGGGCGAGCGCAATGCCTGGTGCGTTGATCTCGAGATCCTGTGCGAGCCGGCGGGCGGTTCGCACGCGTTTCAGCGCAGCGCCGCTGAAACGCCATTCGCGCGGCGTGGTGCCTTGCGGCTCGACTGCGCCTTCTGCGATCCATAACGTCAGCTGTTCTTCCGACGCGCCGCTTGCCCGGCACAATTCAACGAGCGTGAACTCCACGTCTTCCTCGACAATCTCACCTTCCACAAAGACCGTCACCGATTCTTTCATGGTCGACCACCCGTAAAATGCGCGCGCGGATCGAAGTGGAACGCCTGCCGCATCGCTTCGTAGGCCGCCCGCGCGCTGTCGCTGTCGGCCGGCGGCAGCATGATCGTCAATATGACGTACAGGTCGCCCGGCGTCTTCCCCGGAATCCCCTTGCCCTTGAGCCGCAGCCGCCGGCCGATCCCGCTGGCACGGTCAGCTCGACCGAGCCATCAGGAGTATGAACGGTTACCTGGGCACCGAGTGCGGCCTCCCAGGGCGCCACCGGTAGATCGAGCGAAATATCGCGTCCGTCGACACGAAAACGCGGATCCTCGCGGAAGCCGATTTCCAGATACAGGTCACCTGCCGGTCCGTGTGCCAGGCCGGCGTCGCCCTGACCGGCAAGGCGCAGGTGCTGCCCGGCCCGCACGCCCCTGGGAATGGTGACGTTCAGCGTACGCGGTTGCAGGATGACATGACCGTGCACATCGAGGACCGGCATTTGCAGCGAAATGGAACGCTGCGCGCCGTGATAGGCGTCCACCAGATCGATCACGACTCTGGCGTGATGATCCTGTCCGGGGATCGGGCGCTGCGTGCCACGATAGGCATCCTCCAGATCGTCCGCGGTTGCGGCGCCGCGATCGGGTGCCGCGCCATGCCTTTCCGTTTGCCGCGAACGCCCGCCTGTGTGCGCACCGCCGAACATCGCTTCAAAGAATTCACTGAAATCGGCATTCGCGCTGGGCGGGTTGCCCGCGCGGCTGAATTCGAAGCCCTCGTCCCAGTCGGGCGGCGGCTGAAAATCCTGGCCGTTCTGCCACTGGCGGCCCAAACGGTCATAGGCTGCGCGTTTCTCCGTATCCTTGAGGACCTGATAGGCCTCGCCCAGTTCCTTGAAACGGTCCTCCCCATCGGCCTGCTGGCTGATGTCCGGATGATATTTGCGCGCGAGCTTGCGATACGCGCGCCGGACCTCGTCCTGCGTCGCGGCGCGTGGCAGTCCGAGAACCTCGTAGTAGTCCCTGTATTTCATTCCAGCGTCCGCCTGATTCCGGGTCGTGCAGCCATCGCGTATTGCGTCGGCCTTTTGCCCGTACCTGTTGTGCTTCCTTCAGATCACCGTACCCGCATGTCGCCAGTCTGTCGCGGCGACCGTCCTCTCGAACTCGACCTCCGCGCGCAGACCTTCAAGATCGCGGTGAACGACAGCCACGGCCAGCTTCCTGCCACCGCGACGATAGGTGACCGTGCATGCCTGCGTCCCGGCATTGAGCTGCCCGTCGAGCTCGGCCTCATCCCAGTGCTTCGCGTGGCCGACATAAGCGAGACCGAAATCGTACTGCTCGGTCCAGAAGAACGGCACGGCGTCGAACGGCTCGCGCCGGTCGAGCATGTTGCGTGCCGCGGTCTGCCCCTGGCGTTCGGCCACCACCCAGTGTTCGACGCGGATGCGCTCGCCGGTGAGCCGGTCCGGCCAGCGGGCAATGTCGCCCGCCGCGAAGATGCCCGGGACGCTCGTTTCAAGGTATGAGTTGACGATAATGCCGCGATCGATGAGCAGGCCCGCCTTCTCAGCGAACGAGATCACCGGCCGTACGCCGATGCCGATCACGACAAGATCGGCAGGAAGTGTTTCTCCACTCTTCAGCTGGACGCCCTGCGGGTCGATGGAAATCGCTGTGGTGCCGAGGTGGAACGTCACGCCGTGGCGTTCGTGAAGCTCGCGGATGAAGTTTCCGACGTCTGGTCCGAGGATTTTCTCCATGGGAACGGTATCCGGCGCAACCACGCGCACCTCGACATTGCGCGCTCGCAGCGATGCGGCCACTTCGAGTCCGATGAAGCTCGCGCCGATCACCACCGCCCGCTTCGCAGTGAGCGCGCTCGTGACAAGTGCGCGGCTGTCGGCGAGCGTGCGCAGATAGTGCACATGCAGGAGATCCGCACCCGGCACTTCGAGCCGCACCGGCTCGGCGCCGGTGGCGAGGAGCAGTGCATCGTAGACAACACGGGTGCCGTCCACGAGTTGCAGATGCCTGCTCCTCGTGTCGAGCGTAGTGACGGGCGCATCCAGTTTCAGGTCGATGTGATGCGCCTGGTAGAACGCCAGTGGACGCAGCGGATTCGACTCCGCGGACGCGGTGCCCGCGAGGAAGCCTTTCGACAGGTTGGGCCGGTCACACGGCCCTGATGGATCGGCGCTCAGCAGCGTGATGCGCCCTGTATATCCCTCGAGACGGAGCGTCTCGGCGGCGGCATTGCCTGCCGCGCCACCACCCACGATAACGATCGATTGCGGCGTGCCGGACGCTGCCGGCAATGGCTCTGGTTCGACAGGCGTGAGCTTGTCGCGAACATACACGGTGCCGTCCCGCTGCTCGACACGCCAGCACGCAACCGGATCAAGCGCCGGCGCGCGCAGCGCCGCGCCGGTGCGCAGGCTGAAACAGGCATGATGCCAGGGACAGCGGACCGTGTCGTCGACCAGCATCCCGTCGGCCAGTGGAGCACCGTAGTGCGTGCAGACGGCGCCGATCGCGAACAGTTCGTCCGCGCGCCGCACGAGCAATACCGGCTCGCCGTGGGCGTGTCCCTGCAGCATCGCACCGTCGGTAATTTCTGAAAGCGCGACGCCTCCGGCGAGGTCGGGTCCGCTGAGTTGATTCGCAGGTTCGTTCATCCGATTCTCCTGACGTCGACGATGTGCGACAGGTTTCCCACCCGCCACTGTTCAGGACAGCCGCGGCAGCACGCCGCTATTCCCGTCCTTCGACACCCACCCCGTAGACATGCACCATCTGGCCGCCTAGCCAGCCTGACACAAAAAGCAACGCGACACCGGCAATCGAAAGCAGAACCGGCGTGCTCAGGCCCGGACTCACGCTCACAAAGCTTCGCATCCGCAGCCAGATATTGATCGCATACAGCACGACGATCGTCAGATTGATCGCCATGTGGGTCAGCGCTATTTTCCTGACCGGTGGGGCACCACCCTTGTAGAAGAGCAGGTCGATAAATCCAGGTATCGCCGCGCAGAGCGCACCGATGAGGCCGCCGACCATGCTGTAAAGCGCGACGGTGGACCACGCTTCTCCTGGGGCACCGGTGAGGCGGATGACGTCGCAGACGAGGGAAAAAATCCAGAGACCGATCGGAAAGACGACCAGCATCGGATGGATGGGATGCCTGCAGATGCTCGCGGGAGTGCGCATGGGTATCCTCCGTCGATCGCCAGACAAAGTTCGCGACGGGCGAAGCGCATTGCGGCATCTGCTGTCCTGTCACAACCCGGCCCGTTCTGTTGCGCCCGTTCCTTGTACCCGCGTGCACGCCTCACGGCAACGCACCCGAAATGGCCGATGCACGCAGGCTCGCAGCAACAGGGTTTCACATTCGTTGACGACCCGTCTGTACGGTAGCAGTCAACGTCTCTCAGGAAGCCATCTTTTTCAGCGCGCCACCTTTGTGCATCGCGATATGGTCGGTTTTGTCACTCTGGATCTCGTACTGTGGATCGTCCACGCTGGCGTGATGGGTGTACCCCTTGTAGGCGGTGTCTCTCGTATGCACCTTGATGATCATGCCGCTCACATGGCCGGCCTCCGAATTCCAGGTTACATGATCGCCAACCTTGAATCTTGTCGTCATGACGGATGCCTCCGTTCGGTGCTACGTGCCGTGCAGTGATATCGGGGCGCGCAGGCGCTGCAGCGCATTCACCGGCACACTTTCATGGTGCTTCGGTGCATTTCACTATAGATCATGTTGTGACATAGTTTAAATTCAATTGAATTGCCGAAGTTCATGACGCACAAGAGAGGAGGCGCCGTACAAGTCTGGCGACGCCGGACGCGTTCATCATGGAATGGCAATGCAGCATCCTTGTGCACGCGAATCTGCTGGCGCAGCGCATAGAGAGGTGACCTGCTCCGCGTCAGAACGATCGGCGCTCACTCGGGACGCTGCCGGTCGACCCAGTGCCTTCCTCACCAGCTGGAGCGTGGATCCGATGAGCACAGCGATACCGATTCCCCATGAACACCCCCCACACACACTGCCGCACGGCTGGCGTCGCTGGCTGCTCGCCACCAACCACAAGGACATCGGCACGCTGTACATGCTGTTCGCGTTCACCATGTTCCTGTCGGGTGGCGTGATGGCGCTGATGCTGAGGGCGGAACTCTTCGAACCGGGCCTGCAGATCATGCGGCCCGAATTTTTCAACCAGCTGTCTTCACTGCACGGCCTGGTGATGATCTTCGGCGCGATCATGCCGGCGTTCGTCGGTTTTGCGAACTGGATGATCCCGTTGCAGATCGGCGCGGCCGACATGGCCTTCGCGCGGATGAATAATTTCAGCTTCTGGCTCCTGCCTCCCGCGGCGATCCTGCTGATAGGTTCCTTCTTTGCGCCGGGTGGCGCGGAAGCAGCCGGCTGGACGATGTACGCGCCCCTGTCGATCCAGATGGGCCCGGGCATGGACATGACGATTTTCGCGGTACACCTGATGGGGGCGTCGTCGATCATGGGCGGGATCAACATCATCGTGACGATCCTGAACCTGCGCGCGCCCGGCATGACAATGATGAAGCTGCCGATGTTCGTCTGGACCTGGCTTATCACCGCCTATCTGCTGATCGCTGTGATGCCGGTGCTGGCGGGTGCGATCACGATGCTGCTGTTCGACCGCCATTTCGGCACGTCATTTTTCAATGCGGGCGGCGGTGGCGATCCGGTGATGTACCAGCATATTTTCTGGTTCTTCGGACATCCCGAGGTGTACATCATGATCCTGCCGGCGTTCGGGATCATTTCGCAGGTCATCCCGGCGTTTTCGCGCAAGCCGCTGTTTGGCTACAGCTCGATGGTCTATGCCGTGGCGGCGATTGCGGTCCTGTCGTTCATGGTATGGGCGCACCATATGTTCGCCACCGGCATGCCGGTCACCGGCCAGCTGTTTTTCATGTACGCGTCGATGCTCATTTCCGTGCCGACCGGTGTGAAGGTATTCAACTGGGTGGCAACGATGTGGCGGGGCTCCCTGTCGTTCGAAACGCCGATGCTGTTCGCGGTGGGATTCATCTTCGTGTTCACGATCGGGGGCTTCAGCGGCCTGATTCTGGCGATGGCGCCGCTCGACATCGCGCTGCACGGCACGTATTACGTCGTCGCCCATTTCCACTATGTGCTGGTGGCCGGGTCGCTGTTTGCGATGTTCGCGGGCTGGTATTACTGGTCACCGAAATGGACAGGACACATGTACAACGAACTGCGCGGCAAGATCCATTTCTGGGGCACGATGATTACATTCAACGTCGCGTTCCTGCCGATGCATTTTCTGGGCCTGGCCGGCATGCCGCGTCGCTATGCCGACTACCCGGCGCAGTTCACCAACTGGAACCAGGTGGTCACGATCGGCGCATTCGGCTTCGGCCTGATGCAGGTCTATTTCCTGTTTTTCGTTGCATTGCCGGCCTATCGCGGCACCGGTCTCGCCAAGGCGGCTGACAAGCCTTGGGACGGCGCCGAAGGACTCGAATGGACGGTGCCGAGTCCGGCGCCGTTCCATACGTTCGAGACGCCGCCGCTGGTTGAATAACCGCCGCCAGGCCGATAACCTGAAGCCAAGGAGCAGCGCATGGAACTGGAACATATGGAATTCGAGGTGGAGAAGATGACCGGTGATGGCGACGCACCGACGCTTGCCCGGGCCATCAGCGCGGTTGACCCCGACGCAAAGGTCAATGTCAACGTTAATGGCAGAACCGTAAAGGTTGACTCCTGGATGATGGCCGAGGAATTCCTGGTTGCGTTCGAGGACGCAGGCTACAAGGCGAAGATCAGCAAAGGTTGATCCGGAGTCCGCACGGGTAGTGGCGGATGAGCGCGGCGGCCGGCAGCTTCCCTGCGTCGCCTGCATTCGGACATGGTGTGCATTCGACGTCCACGTTGTGACGCCGTCATTGAACCAGCATTGGGAGCCAGGCCATGAACAAAGCAATGTATCCGCCGTCGAATCCCGGAATCGCCGCAAGGCGCAAGCAACTGGCGCCCGCACCGCTTGCTGCGTTCAAGGCATTCAGCGACAGCGTTTTCGCCGATGGCGCGCTGCCCGCGAAGACGAAACAGCTGATTGCCGTGGCGGTCGCCCATGTCACCCAGTGCCCGTATTGCATACGCGGCCACACGGCGGCCGCCCTGAAAAGCGGCGCGACCGGACAGGAGATCATGGAGGCCATCTGGGTCGCGGCCGAGATGCGTGCTGGTGCGGCGTATGCGCATTCAGCGCTGGCACTCGACACGATGTCGGAGAATGCGAACCCGAACCCTGACGAGGCGCCCCATGCCCACGGTCATTGAGCGCCTGCAGGCCGAACATGGCAGGCTGGGCCGACTGGTGCAACTGCTCAACGACGAGCGGTCACTGCGCACCGATCCGGGCTCCCCGAACATCGCGCTGCTGGTGGATGCGCTTTACTACCTGACACGCTTTCCCGATGTGGCCCACCATGCAATCGAGGATCGCATCGCGGAGAAACTGCGGGGCAAGAACGCCTTGTCCGGCGAGATTGCGCGGGAAATCGAGGCGCAACACGTCACACTGATTTCGCAGGGTCACGAACTTCTCCAGGATCTGGAAGCGGCGGCCCGTGAAGAAAACATGTCACAGGAACTGGTCGAAATCCACGTCCGTCTCTACGCGGAGCGGCTGCGGCATAACATGACTGTCGAAGAGCTGACGCTGTTTCCCGCCGCGTTACGCTATCTCGACGATGACGACTGGCATGCCATCGAACTTGTTAATGCGGGCGGACAACCGGATCCTCTGTTCGAGGGCCCGGTGGATGAGCGATTTGCCCAGCTCCATCGGGTTATTACAGCGGAGCGGGCGGCTCCGGCGGGCATTGACGATGGGAGTGAAAAGCAACCAGCTCGCCGGCTGCCTTATTGATCCGTAACAGCGGAATGCCGTCCCCCGGGAGCAGCATCACCGGCTCGGAACCCGGAACACAAAGTGGAGATGCACGATGAGTGACAGCCGCGTGATCGAGATCTTCCGGTATGACCCGGACACGGATACCAGGCCGCGTATGCAGGCGTTCGAGGTTGACATCGATCCGCGCGACCGGATGCTGCTGGACGTCCTCGTCAGGCTGAAGTCGGTCGACGAATCGATTTCGTTACGGCGTTCGTGCCGTGAAGGCATCTGCGGGTCCGACGCCATCAACATCAACGGCAGGAACGGTCTTGCATGCCAGATCAACATGAACGATCTGCCGTCGCGGATTGTCCTGCGGCCGCTGCCCGGTCTGCCCGTGATCCGTGACCTGATCGTCGATATGACATCGTTCTTCAACCAGTATCACTCGGTGATGCCGTATCTGATCAACGATACGCCGCCGCCGGAACGGGAGCGCCTGCAAAGTCCCGAAGAACGCGACCAGCTCGACGGCCTGTACGAGTGCATCCTGTGCGCGTGCTGTTCAACGGCCTGCCCGTCGTACTGGTGGAATCCGGACAAGTATGTCGGACCCGCCGGCTTGCTGCAGGCCTACCGGTTCATCGTCGATTCGCGTGACATGGCCACGCAGGCGAGACTGGACAATCTCGAGGATCCTTACCGGCTTTTTCGTTGTCGCACGATCCTGAACTGCACCGACATCTGCCCGAAGAACCTGAATCCCGCGTATGCCATCGGCCAGATCAGATCGATGCTCGCGCGCCGCGCGGTGTAATGGCGGGTCACATGTCCGCTATCGTGTGTTTTCTATCGATCAAACCCGCGCGCGACACGCGACCAGACCTCCCGGTCCTGCTGGCCCAAACGTCATCGCTCGAACGCGCAAGTGTCGGGCACCGGACAGACGCCAGTCGGGAGTCGGCGCACACCTGAACTTTGCGATCGAACCCGCCTGCGACGACGCCAATCTGTCCGCGAGTCCATCGAAACCCGTTGGAGAACGACCATGAGACCCTTTGCCCATCTACACGGCCCACGACTGACACCCGGGCCGGTCACCGGTGTGGGGCAAACTGGCACCCGTCGGTCGACCGGTCAGCAGCAGGACGACCTGAAGCAGTGGGAGCAGTCTTTCCCTGCACTGGATCCGGTCGATATGGCATCCGACCAGTCATTTCCAGCCAGCGATCCACCGGCGTGGATCTGGCGATAGGCGCCGGTGCGCGCTATCCGTTGCCTGCCGCGGTCCAGGTTTTCGGCGTCGTGCGGAGTATGCTATTGCAAGACGCGCGGCAGGTAGCCTGGCGATCCACGCCGACTTGCCGACCCTGACCGGGTTGTATGCCAAGGAGAGACGGGGTGGCCATCTCACATCTTTCGTCGGGCGAAATTGCGAGCCTGTTACCGCTGGGGGACATGCTTGAACAGACTCCGACCACGGCGCTGTTCAAGGAGGAGCGCCTTGAAGTCATGCGGATCGTTCTTCCGGCTGGCAAAGGGATGCCTGTGCATTCGGTTGATGGCCCGGTCACGGTGCAATGCATCGAAGGTGAAGTGGATCTCGAGATGAATGAAGGCCACCAGATCCTGCATGCCGGGGACCTTATCTATCTGGCCGCCGGCGTCCCGCATGCACTCACAGCATTCCAGAACGCTTCGATACTCGTGACCGTCGTACTTGTCAGTTCCGGCGAGTTGCAGGGGATCGCTGGTGGGCGACGCAAACACCATGACGACGACCTGGAAATGAAATGGCCAGAAAATGAGTAAACACCCGTGTTCTTCACTCGATGCGGTTCTGGCTGACGTGCGTGCCTGTCGCGTATGTGTGCCGCATCTGCCACTCGGTCCTCGCCCCATCGTACGCGCGCGGGCCGATGCGCGCATCCTGATTGTCGGACACGCGCCGGGGGCGCGCGTGCACGCATCAGGCATTCCGTGGGATGACGCGAGCGGCGACCGTCTTCGGAACTGGCTCGGAATCGACGCGACCTTATTTCACGACGAGTCGCAGTTCGCGATTATTCCGATGGGATTCTGTTATCCCGGGCGCGGCAACGGCGGTGACAAACCACCGCGTCGCGAGTGTGCGCAACTGTGGTTGGACAGCCTGCTGGAAAAGCTGCCGGAGATTCAATTGACCTTGCTGATCGGCCAGTATGCGCAACAGCATTTTCTCGGCAGCCGACGCAAGACGTCGCTCACGGAAACAGTGAGGGCGTGGAAGGAATACGCGCCAGCCTTCGTTCCGTTGCCGCACCCGTCCCCGCGCAACCAGCCGTGGTTCCAACGGCACCCGTGGTTCGAAAGCGAAGTCCTTCCCATGCTGCGCGAGAGGGTTGACCTGCTCGTCGCGCAAGACCTGGGACCGGCCGGGTAACGCGTATCGGGACACTGGTCTGAACGGAGCAGGAAATGCCACACGCGAAACGGAAGAGCCTGAAGATTTTTGTCAAGCGGGCATACGAGGATGCGACACCGGAAGACGGCTATCGCGTCCTCGTTGACCGCCTCTGGCCTCGCGGACGCAGCAAGGAGATACTGGCGCTTGGTCAGTGGGCGCGCGACCTCGCGCCAAGCGCTGCCTTGCGCAAATGGTTTGGACACACGCCCACTCGATGGGAAGCTTTTCAGCGACGCTACCGTCTTGAACTCGATGCTCAAGAACAGCAGCAACGCATGCGGAGCCTCCTTGCTGATGCGAAGGGGCAGCCAATTACGCTGGTCTATGGCGCGAAGGACGAGGAGCATAACCAGGCGATCGTGTTGCGAGACGTTCTTTCGCATCTGTCGGAGGAGTAACCGCTGATCTTTCGATATTCTGGTGTATGCCCGAATGAGAAGAGACGAAGAGACAGCGTGCGGGCGACGTCGGCTCGTGCCTGGCCAACCCGATGAGTGACGTGGCGCCGGTGCAACACCGAACCCGCGTCCGCCCGGTCCGAAATGACTCTTTCCAGCTTGCCTGAGACACGCTGTCCGGTACTGCGGCGCCGGGCAGCTCCGCTGGCGTCAATCTGCCTGTCGAAATCTGCCTGTCGCAGTGCGCCCGGCATCATGCACATCATGCTGGCCAGCACAGGCTGGTGCTCAGCGAAAGCAATGAAGGCACGAAAGCACGATGGTCACCTCACGGCGCCATTCCGGTCCTCGCGAGCTGTGCCTTCAGCGCGCGCATCTCTGCTTGGCGCTTCGTCACGTCCCGCATGATGGCCGCCATGCCATCGACCCGCCCTTCATGGTTCTTTAACGGGACGATCGAGAACTCCACCGAAATGCGCGTACCGTCTTTACGGTTCGCGGGTACCGACAACAGATCCCCGCGGTCAAAGTGGCTCTCGCCTGTTTGCATCACCCGACGATAGCCGTCCCAGTGACGCTGACGAAAGTCCGGCGGGACAATGATGTCGAGCGATTGCCCCACCGCCTCGCTGGCTGCATAGCCGAAAATCCGCTCGGCGCCCTGATTCCAGAAGTGAATCACGCCGTCCTGGTCACTCGCAATAATTGCATCAGAAGCTGTGCCGAGAATTGCCTGGGTTAATAGCTTGTCGAAGACCATCGTCAATCTCCTGTATGCGGAATCCCGTTTTGTCTCCGGGCGTACCCGTTGGCCGCGATACTGCATCGCGTACCTGCGGTATCGCAGCGATCATCGGGAAATGATATATCTAACGCAACACTTGTACCTCGCGGCCGTCGCGACGTAAGCGATAGGTGGTGGCTGCGCTGTACAACGAATCTCGAACGTTGGGTTAAGCCCGACGGGCAGCCGATCAAAGGCTATCTCCCAGACGGCGTTGCCCGCGGAAGGTCGTTCGAAAGGTCCGACAGCTGATAGTCAGCAATGAGGAAGAAGCAGTCGTATTCATTTCGAAGCCTGACCCCGTTCTCGAGCGCACATTCAAAGTGGCCAAAGCTCTCAAAGCCCGCGTCCTTCATTGACTCGGCTTGCGCCAAGCGTGCGAGGAAAGCCGTCGGACACATAGGCACTCGCACGGTCCGGCTGCTGCTGTCGACATCCAGTTATCAGATTGTGCATGGGGAATGAGTTCGCCAGCGTCGATGTGGCGCTTCGCTTCGACGCCGCGCGGTGATCCGGATCCGTCCTTAGTCGACAATCGCGATGGCGGTGACGACAGCGGCGAGGCGCGCCGTAAATTGGGTCGGCGCTGGCATCCCAAGTTTCGCGACAGTGCGACTTCCGCCGCGTGTACCGGCCATCACCTAGATTTGTCCCGACAGCAAATAGGTGGAACGCGGCATCCGGAACAGATCAACGATGCAGCAGTCCGTGACTCCGCCTGAATATTCCACGCCAAAGTAAACAGGAATTCCACGGCAAAAAGAACACGAATTCCACGGCAAAGTGAATGCCGATTCCACGGCAAAAAGAACAAGGTTTCCACGCCATCGCGAACAGGATTTCGAGGTGGCGGCGACGCGGGTCAACAGTGGCACGCTCGACAATTCTGTCGGGGGTGCCGAATGGCAAATGTCAGGTTGACCATGCGCAAAATCAGGGAAGTGCTGCGGTTGCATTTCGAGTGCAATCGCAACCAGAGGGAGATCGCCGATGCGGTCGGCGCCTCGACAACGACGGTCTGGCATTACCTGCGTATCCGTCAGCGCATCCCGTGTTGACAGGACTTCAATCAGATATCGAGGATTTTCCGTAATAGACCGTACGAGACGCGCCAGTGTCCTTCGGAGTCTGTCACGGCGATCGACGCCGTTTTAGAGTTCAGCCTGACGACGGTGCCGACACGCTCGTTTAGATGCTTGTCGGTGAATCCGACGGTGTCGCCGATGAAGAACTCTTCGGGACGCGGGCGCGGTGGCGGCGCTTCGTTTTGAATTGGGGCTGCGGTGGCATCGACGATAATCGCCGCATACAACACTGCCCATCGGCGTCGAGTCACGTTGTCCTGTACGACCGCTTGCGTATGTCGCAGCTCGGTGATAGTGCCTTCCGAAGGCGGTCCCAACGGATCGTCACCGATGTATCTGACAGTCATGCCGATGTGCAACCGCTGTCGGACTTCGAGAATGCGTCGGGGGTCATCGAGCATTTTGCCGATGGTCAGATAGAGGCGATATAACTCGGCGCTGGGCGCCTGCCGAAGGGAGTCCAGGATGTCCATGAAGGTCGGGGTGGTTAGCGGGCAAGCGGCAGCAGTTCATGCACGCGATTGACGGGATACGACGGCAACTTCTCTAGTGTTTCCTTCAGCCATGCATACGGTTCGAAACCGTTTAAGCGAGCCGTGCCGAGCAATGAATACATGGTGGCCGTCGCACGAGCGCCTCGCGGTGAGCCCGCGAAGGTCCAGTTGACTCTTCCAAGCGCAATCGGCCGGATTTGCCGTTCTAAAGCGTTGTTGTCCGGTAACAGAACACCGCTCTCTGTGTAGCGAATCAGCGCTTGCCAATGACGTAACGCGTAGCCGAACGCTTTGGCAAGCGGTGCCTGAGTCGGCAAACCGATGACGTTGCCTTCCAACCATTGACGGAACTGCGCTAATACCGGCAAGGTCTCCGCTTGGCGCGCCGCATATTTACGGTCAGGGGTTTGATGGTTGATTCGCGCCTCAATGGCGTATAGCTGGGCGATCCATTGCAGCGCCTGTGCCGCGAGCCCCGGCTTGCTTTGGGTTTTGGCGATCTCAACGAACCGTCGACGGCAATGCGCCCA
>NZ_FCNZ02000040.1 GCF_001544495.1 Caballeronia telluris | reverse complement strand
CGGATGCCGCAAATCGATCATCGCGTCCAGGCGGCTGCGGAAGAAATCCGGTGTGCTCATCGGCGCTTCTCACTCCCGGAAGATAGGCCCATTTCATATTGAAACTGGGAGTTTCGCAACTGCTTATCTGCACCTATCCGCACGCTGCGCTCGGCTTCGCGCGATTCTGCAAGACCGACGAAATACCATGGCCGATTCGACAAGGCAGACTTCATCTACATTGCGCGGGACGACGAATACCAATGTCCAGCTGGCGAACGGGCAATATACCGTTACACCAGCGAGGAACACGGGATGCAGCTACACCGATACTGGAGCAGCGCCTATTCGCAATGCAAAATAAAGTCGCAGTGCACGCCCAGCGGCGAACGACGGATAAGTCGATGGAAGCATGAGTCGGTGCTGGAGGCAGTTCAACGTCGGCTGGACAAAACGCCCGATGCGATGACAGTGCGCAGGCGAACCGTCGAACATGTCTTTGGAACGTTCAAGCACTGGATGGGCTACACGCACTTCCTGACGCGCAGGTTGCCCAATGTAGGTACCGAAATGAGTTTGAACGTACTTGCCTACAATCTCATGCGTGTGCTCAGAATCCTGGGGTTCAGGAAGACGATGAAGGAAATGCTGCTGGCGGGTGCTTGAGCCCCCCGTAGGTCCTGAGATTCACCCAGAACAGCTTGTTAGAAGGCATCAGAGTCGTTTAAAGGGGCGTTGTACCGCATCGGCCGCAGAAACAGTTAAGCGCGCGCGGAGGCGTGAGAGCTGGGCGCCGTGTTGCGGTTCTGCGCATGTTTCCACACAGCCTGGGTCGGGTCCAGCGATCCGCGTCGGGCTTTAGTCCAACGGCCTCTAACGGCCGTTCGCTGAGTGAAGTCAACGGGCGGCTAGACGTCAGCTCAGCCGTTGCAAGCGGCGATTCGACGCTCATGTGCGGGTACCGTGACAAGCCCCTTGTGTTGGTGGCGCGGCAAACGGCGCTCGCGCGTCGCTTTCATGATCGACGGCATTTTTGCAGCGTTGGTCTTGAAGACGCCTACATGCGGCCTGTACGGGCGCGCCTCCGACGAAATCTAGCGGGCCATGGTCGAACTTGTCGCCGTTGAGGTCGGTCAGTGCGACACGGATGCCACCGGCGACGCGCGGCGCTTCACGAGAACGCTCGGCAACGCAATCCGCTTCGATAGAAAGGCCGCACGCGCAACTGGCAACGCGTCGACGCAGTGCACCGGAACACCGATAGAATCGACGACCAGGGAGGTGCCCTACCACGCCCTTATCAGGAGAGAAGGCGGCCTGAAATAATTCGTTGAGGCGTTAGCCGAAGCGTAGCTTGCGCGCGTCAAGGCAGCGTCAACCGGAGAACGCCTCTACGACGCAGCCGGTTGCCTTCCAAGGCAAGGCCGGCCGGTTCGGCTGAGCTGTGAATTGGGAGCGCGCGATCAGCCGCCCGCGCTCACGATACGCCAAACCATGTTGCCGACGTCATCAGCGATCAGAAGACCTCCGTTTCGGTCTTGCGCGACACCTACGGGCGCGCCATAAAGTTCCTTCTGGTCCTGCGACGTGAAGCCCGTCACGATGTCCTTCGGAGCGCCGACCGGTTTGCCGTTCTCGAACGCCACGTAAGAGACGACGTAGCCGCTCAACGGTGAACGGTCCCAGCTGCCGTGCTCGCCGATGAACGCGCCGCCACGGTACTGCGGCGGCAGGTTGTTGCCGGTGTAGAACACGAGTCCCAGCGGCGCAACGTGAGAGCCGATGGCGAAGTCCGGCGGAATCGCCTTGGCGACGAGGTCGGGACGCTGCGGCTGCGCGCGCGGATCGACGTGCTGGCCGTAGTAGCTGTACGGCCAGCCGTAGAAGGCGTTTTCCTTCACGGACGTCAGATAGTCGGGCACGAGATCCGCGCCGATTTCATCGCGCTCGTTGGCGATGGCCCACAGTTGTTCGGTCTTCGGTTCCCATTGCAAGCCGGTGGGATTGCGGATGCCCGCGGCGTAGACGCGGCTCGCGCCAGTCGCCGTATCGACTTCGAGCACGTCAGCGCGACGGTACTCGACTTCCAGACCGTTTTCGCCGACATTGCTGTTGGACCCGACGCCCACATACAGTTTCTTGCCATCGGGACTCGCCAGGAGCGACTTGGTCCAGTGGTGGTTGACGGTATTGGGGAGATCGGCCAGTTCGACCCCACGTTCGACGATGCTCGTTTCACCTGTCTTGTACGGAAATTTGAGGATCGCATCAGTATCGGCGACATAGAGGGTGTCGCCAATCAGCTGCATCCCGAAGGGCGAATGCAGGTTATCGATGAATACATGCTTCTCCCACTCGCCGCTGCCACTGGCAGGCTTTCTCAACAGCGTAATGCGATTGGCACCCTTAGCCTTCTTTCCCGACTTGCTTTCAATCAGGCCGGCGATGAGCTGCTTCGGCGTGGTGACGGCCTCTTCGTTCGGACTGTTGGATTCGGCCACGAGCACGTCGCCATTGGGAAGCGTATAGACCTGACGTGGATGCACGAGGCCCGAGGCGATGCTTTCGATCTTCAGGCCGTCGGGCACCTTGGGCGTGGCGCCGTTCCTCCAGCCGACGTGCTTGGGCACCTGCATCGGCGGGGCGAGGAAGTTGCGGGCCTGCGGAATTGGCGGATTGGATCCTGCCTGATGCGCTGCGTCGTATTGTGCGTGTTCGTTACATCCGCTCAGCAGCGCCGAAACAACGGCGATAGCACCGGCCGCAATGTGCTTATTCATGAACCGCCTCCGCTAGATCGACCCTGTTCATGGACATGGCGACATGAGCAATGCTTAACAGCACGACGGTGATGACCGAGAGAATCACGTTGTCCGGCACCATCGCATACGCGTCGCGGCTATGCACGAAGGTATTGACGATCGCAACTGCAATCCCCGCCAGGTTAAGCCAGAAGTCGATCTGTTCGATGCGCGACACGCGGCGCCGGCGTTGCAACCACACATGACCGAGATTGATCAGCCGCGGAATGATCGCGATGATGAGACCTGCCGTCACGAGCCACGCGGCGCCCTTGCCCCAAAAGACATTGCGCGTGCTCATGTAGGTGACGTCGAAGATTAGCGTGCCGACAAACAGACCATAAGGGATGGGATTCAAGAGTTCGAAAATCGCAGGAGCGAGTCTCGATGAGTGCTGCGCTTGTCTTGGAACGATGGGCGTGGTTGACATAGCAGTCCTCTTTCGATGCACAGCCGGTGCAATCGGTCCCGCAATACGCATGCCCGAACCCTTCGTTTGGCTGTCTGCGCCACCGCGACCCTTGTTGGGCATGGACACTGCTATGCCAAGCAGGAGTACGGTTTCGGCGCAAAGTGGGCGTCGGCACCGCAGGCGCAAGGAGCCAAAATGAAACGATTCATGAGTACAGTGTTGCTCATAGCGCCGCTGGCCTTCGGCGTCGCAAGCTGCAAGAAGGCGCACGACGCCGGCAATGACAGCATGAGCGTGGGCGGGAGCAAGATCGAGGCGTCCGCATCCGGCACAGGAAGCGGCGCGTCGGCTGAGGCACGCAAATAACCACCGTACGATCAGGAGACGATCCCTCGTGCTCAAAGCTGCCATCTTCGATATCGACGGAACGCTGGTCGACTCGGTCGACCTCCATGCGCGCGCCTGGCAGGAGGCGTTCGCTCACTTCGGCCATGAGGTGACGTTCGAGCAGGCGCGCAGTCAGATAGGCAAGGGGGGCGACAAGCTGATTCCGGTGTTTCTCTCGGACGCCGAGCAGCAGGACCATGGCGAAGCGCTTGAGAAGTGGCGCGGTGACCATTTCCGATCGCACTATCTGCCAATGGTTCGCCCGTTCTCGTGTGTGCCCGAGCTGATCGCGCGAGTTCGTGAAGCGGGCCTGAAAGTGGCCGTGGCGTCGTCAGCCAAGAAACAGGAGCTCAACGTGTATCTCGACCTTGCGGGCATCACCGATCTTCTCGATGCTTCGACTTCGTCCGATGACGCCGAAGCGTCCAAGCCGGCGCCTGATATCTTCAATGCCGTGCTGAAAAAGCTCGACGTCGCTGGCGCCGACGCCGTTGCGATCGGCGACAGTCCTTACGATTCGCAGGCCGCGCGCGCGGCGGGAATGGGCTGCATAGGCTTCCTGTCTGGCGGTTTCACCGAGGCGAGTCTCCGGGATGCGGGCTGCCACGCAGTCTATCCCGGCCCGGGCGCGATGCTCGCCTGCTTCGATCTAGCCGGTCCTTCCAGAGATCCGGCAAGTCGACGCACAGCGGCGCCGAGTGGGCACCTTGCATAACGTCCACGGTCGGCGCCTCTCGCGCCCGCGTTCAGAGTTTGGCGAGCCACTGCGCCTTGCTCACGCTCTCCAAGTTATGTCGTGCCCGGACCGGTGCCCTGGGCCGGCGAATGCCGTGCGTGCAGGATTTGGGACATCGACATGGTCTTCTACCACGGCCCGGCGTTCAGGCGGCTGCGCGCGGATGCGTGCGATCGTATCTCGGAAACCGCGAGGAGTCGCCGTAAATGCAGCTTGGCAGCCATTGCGAGTGCGCCGGGGCACGCGCAATGCTGATCAACGGAAACGTCCTAGTGAAGGAGGAGCCGATGCCGACGCGCGACCTGATACCGAAATTGCGCATCGTGCGCGCACCCACCGAAGGCAAGCGGCCCATGCGGTGGCTTCCCGTCGTTGCGTCAAAGGCAGTCGCCGGCTTGCTACTAGTAGCAGGCGCGACCGTAGCGCGCGCCGACGATGTAAAAGACCCCTCCGATTTCCTTGGTTCTGCGATCCAGGATGGCCGCGCTGAGATTGAGTCGTGTCAAATCGCGCTGCGCAAATCGTCGGACGCATCGGTGCAGGCGTTCGCCAAGCGCATGATTACAGACCATAAGTCACTCGATGCTCAGATCGAAAGCCTCGCAAAGCGCAAAGGCTACCGCTTGCCTAGCGGGATATCGATTACTCAAAAGGCGACTCAGGCTGCGTTTACGCCGCTGACCGGGCACGCGTTTGACAAGGTTTTCATGGAGCATAACGTCTCGGACCACAAGGATGACATCAAGCACTTTAGCGACGAGGCGCAGCATGGTAGCGACCCTGACGTACGGGAACTTGCCGCAAGTGCAACGCCCATACTACGCGAGCATTTGAAGTTGGCAGAAGAGACGCGGGTGAAGATCGAGAAATAGACTGGCATGGGCAGCTGCCGTCAGGCTGAACATGACGACCGCAATTGCTTTATCAAAGGTCAATTGTTGGGAGCCTGCGGTGCGCTCGCGATTCAGTGGCTCAGGCCCGCCGCGTGCATTGCCAGGTGCAGCGCGCTCGCGACAATACCGAGCGCAGCGACGCTCGCCGCCCAGATTACGATGAGCCATGCGACGCGCTTGCTCCAGACACGCAACGCGCCGGGTTGTCTTGTTATCAATGATAGTGCTCGCCCTGTCGTACCTTGCCGCGAAACACATAGTACGACCATGTGGTGTAGACAAGGATTAATGGAATGATTAACAACGCGCCGACCAGCGTGAAGAGCTGGCTTTGCAACGGCCCGGCTGCTTCCCAGATGGAGATACCCGGCGGCACGATATTCGGCCAGATACTGATTGCCAGACCGCTGTAGCCGAGAAAGATCAGCGCCAGTGCGAATAGAAACGGTCCCGTATCGGATTCCTGTCGCAGTGAACGTCGCAGCGCATACGCGCACAGCGCAACGAGCAGCGGCACTGGGCAGAACCAGAGCAGATTCGGCAGCGTGAACCAGCGCTGAGCGATGCGCGGTTGGGAGAACGGCGTCCATATGCTGACGACAACGATCGCGGCGAGCAGCGTCCAGACAAGCCGTTCGGCGAGATGGATCATAGCCTGCCGAAGTTTTCCGTCCGTCTTCATGACAAGCCACGTCGCGCCGAGCAGCGCGTATGCGGCAAGCACGCCGATACCGCAGAACACCGGAAAAGGCCGCAGCCAGTCGAGTGGGCCGCCGGCGAACGCATACCCGCTGACACGCACGCCAGCGATGTACGCGCCGAGCGATACGCCCTGGAAGAACGACGCGACAAATGAGCCCCCAATAAACGCGGCATCCCATATGGGGCGCTCCCGGTCGTTCGCCTTGAAGCGAAATTCGAAAGCGACCCCACGGAAAATAAGCCCCAGCAGCATGAATATCAGCGGCAGGTATAGGGCGCTGAGCAGAATCGAATACGCCGCAGGGAAGGCAGCTAACATGCCTGCGCCGCCCAGCACCAGCCATGTCTCGTTGCCGTCCCAGACGGGCGCGACGGTGTTCATCATCACGTCGCGTTCGGCGCGCGTCGAGACGAACGCAAAGAGCAGCCCGATGCCCAGATCAAAGCCGTCCATGACGACGTACATCATCACGCCAAAAAAAATGATTGCTACCCAGATCAGCGAGATGTCGACGCGCATTATCGCCGGCTCCTTGAATCTTGACGCAGCGTGGTACCTGACGACTCGTCGCCAACAGCCGATAGCGGTCGAGCCGGCGTGCGCTCCTGTCCCGGGCCGCCTGACGGTAGCCCTGCTTCGAGGTACTGCGACGGTCCATTTCGCACAAGGCGCAGGATGTAGGCGATGCCAATGCCAAACACGAAGAAGTACGACACTACGAATAGTGTGGCCGATAGCGCCAGTTGCGGCATGCCGCTTGGCGAGGTCGCCTCGGCAGTACGCTGCAGGCCGTAGACGACCCACGGCTGCCTGCCGATTTCTGTTGTCAGCCAGCCGGCAAGAAGCGCGACCAGGCCCATCGGACCCATCAGCAGTGTTGCACGCAGGAACGGGCGAGTTCGGTGGAGCCGGTCGCCACGGCGCAGCAGCAAACTCCACAGCCCGAGCATGATCATCAGTGTTCCGAGTCCCACCATCGCCCGGAACGTCCAGAAGATGATCGTCGAATTGGGCCGGTCCTCGGGAGCAAAGTCCTTGAGGCCTTTGAACTGCCTGGTCCAGCTGTGCGTGAGAATCAGACTGCCCAGGTGAGGAATCTCGATGGCGAAGCGTGTCTGTTCGCGCTGCATATCAGGCCAGCCGATCAGGATCAGCGGCACGGCTTCATTGCCACGATTCTCCCAATGCCCCTCCATCGCGGCAATCTTTGCGGGCTGGTGCACCAGCGTGTTGCGACCGTGCGCATCCCCGACGACCGCCTGGATTGGCGCGACGACCAGCACCATCCACATCGCCATCGACAGCATTTTGCGGATCGCAGCATTGTCACGACCATGCAGCAGATGCCATGCCGCCGACGCGGCCACGAACAAGGCGGTCGCGAGAAACGCCGCCAGACTCATGTGAACGAGGCGATATGGAAATGACGGATTGAAGATGACTTGCAGCCAACGCACCGGCACGATGCGACCATTAACGATCTCGTATCCTTGTGGCGTTTGCATCCAGCTATTGGACGCGAGTATCCACGTCGCCGAGATCAGCGTACCGATCGCGACCAGCAGAGTTGCCAGGAAGTGAAGCGCGGCGCCCACCTTGTTCCATCCAAACAGCATGACGCCGAGAAAGCCCGCTTCGAGGAAGAACGCGGTAAGCACTTCATAAGTCAGCAGCGGCCCAGTCACGCCTCCGGCAAACACCGCGAAACGAGACCAATTGGTGCCGAACTGGTAAGCCATCACGATCCCCGACACGACGCCCATGCCGAAATTGACAGCGAAGATCTTCAGCCAAAAGTGATAAAGGTCGCGATAGACGTTCCGGCGGGTGCGAAGCCAGCACGCTTCAAGGACGGCCAAATAGCTGGCCATGCCAATCGTAATCGCAGGGAACAGAATGTGAAAGGATATCGTGAAGCCAAACTGAAAACGGGCGAGGTCAAGCACCGTCAGGCCGAACATGCGTTTCGCTCCTTCAACATAACCAGCTAGTCGGCGCTTTCGCAAACGCAGTAGTCGTACCTGCCTTGGCATTTGGCCGACTGCGAGTTTGTCCTCGGCCCGCCGTCCGACGTCTGGGCCAAATGCCGACTCGTCGACGGCGTTCCTGCAAACCACGATAGACATGGTAGTTGATGGCGGGGAATACGCCCTCAGGAGATCGATTTCATGCCACCGACGCGGCCTTCTCCCGGCTCATTGGCTGCACTTCGCTTTCTTCGCGCCGTGGGGCTGCAGTGCGCGAATGGACCGTAAAGCTTCCATGAGATGAAACGGGGGAGGACTGAGCGCCGGATTCGCTACATCTCGTCCAGCAGCTAAGGTATGAGGGTTGCTGAGAACGTGACGCATGTCGGAGTCTCCTCGCGACCTCGCCCCGCTCCTCGGCGGGGTTTTTTTTGACCGCTCCGTTCTGACGTTCGCTTTGTCTCTCATTGGGGCAAGGCCGCAGGCCGCGCCAGGCTCTAAAGTGTGAGGAGGTTCGGGACCGCGTAGCGGCTGTGCATAGGCCGGGTTCATCGGTCGGTGTGCAGCGGACTAGTGCACACGCGGTTAACCGCCAATCTATGGGCGACGTCCTTACCTTTTGGCCTTCGTTGCCCGCTTCGGCGGGCTGTTTTCTTTTTGTTTGTCCCCGAAAAAGTTACTAACAACGGAGTGCGCCCCTCGGAAGGCGCGTTGATAGATCATGATTGCCCGCTTCGGCGGGCTTCTTTTCGCCTGTTCTCTCGAATTCTCGCGCGCGTTCTTTTTAGATACGTTTTTTAGACGTTTTTAAGAAGCTGAAACCCTGGAAGACGACCTATGCATAACGGCAAACCGTCACCGAATTCAAGGCAAAAAATGCTGTTCCACGCTGTGTCTTTTATGCGAGCAGGTATAAATTACCTATTCATCTTAACGGTCGCCGCGAAAGCGACACGACACGCGCAATTTTTTGTTCAGTTTTTTTCCACCGTGCCGTTCTCCATCGGGTAGCACCATCGAGCACACCGGCTTATTTTCCGGAAGCAAACTTGACAGCACCCATTTGAAGAAAGAATGAACTACGAACAAAGGCAAGGTGCGCCCGACGCAGGCGGCCATGAGTTTCTGATTTTTAATTTGGGCCACGAGCAATACGGGATCGACATCCTCAAGGTGCAGGAGATCCGAGGATATGACGCAGTCACCCGGATCGCGAACGCGCCCTCGTTTATCAAAGGCGTAACTAACCTTCGCGGCGTCATCGTGCCGATTGCCGACCTACGCCTGAAGTTCGAATTGGAAAGCGCGGTGTACGACGACCAAACGGTCGTCGTCGTGCTCAACGTCGCTGGCCGGGTGGTTGGCATCGTTGTTGACGGCGTGTCCGACGTCCTGACCCTCACCGCGGAGCAGATCCGCCCCGCGCCAGAGTTCAACTCGACGCTCAACACGGCCTTTATCACGGGCATCGGTACGGTTGATGACCGTATGCTCATTCTGATGGACATCGAGAAGCTCATGACGAGCGAGGAGATGGCGCTGATGGTGGGCGCTGCCGTATAAGGCGGCGTTGTTGTCTCAAGCACGGCTGATATCGCCCCCGCCTTTTGTCGAAGGTGGACAGCGAGTCGGGTCACTGCAACCTATGCTTCCCGCAATCCGCTGGACTTCTATCCAGCAACACATCATAAAGGCTGTAGGGCCTATGCTGCCCGCAGCAAAACGAACTCAGGTGAATGAACCGCATGACCTTCTCTAAAAAACTTTGGCTACCGCTGCTTCTTAGCCTTGTATGCCTCGCAGGAGTATCCGTGGCAGACGCGTATCGCATGCGCGCGTTGCGCATGGAAGAAACGCAACGCGACCTCAAACATGCGACCGAGGTGGCCAACAGCATTGTCAAGGAGTTTGCACAGCAAGCGGCCAGCGGCTCGATCACGCAAGACAAAGCGAAGGAAAGTGCACTGAACGCGCTCCGCGGCGTTCGTTTCGGCGACAACGGATACTTCAGCGTCTTCGATTCCCAGGCGAAAGTCCTCGCGCATCCAATCAAGCCGGAATTCGTCGGCAAGACGATGATGGAATTCAGGGACCCGAACGGCGTCTTCCTTTATCGGGAGCTCATCGATGTAGGCAAGCGCCAGGGGACCGGCTACACCTATTATTCCTTTGCCAAGCCCGGTAGCAATGAGATCCTGCCGAAGATGTCCTATGTGTCGATGTATCAGCCGTGGGACTGGTTCCTCGTCACAGGCGTCTACATCGACGATATCAATGCGGCGTTCTACTCGTCGCTTGGCTGGAGCCTGGGGGGACTAGCCGTGATCGCGGTCGTGCTGAGCGTTGTGGTGTCGCGTCTTAATCGCGGCATTCTCCGCTCGATGGGCGGGGAACCGGCATACGCCGCTGAAGTGGCGAATCAGATTGCCGACAACAACCTGACCGTCGACGTCGCTACCGCTGTCGACGACCGTTCAAGCCTGATGTATTCGATGGCCCGCATGCGCACCCAACTGCTGGGTGCCATCGACAGCGTGAAGACGTCCGCCAACGCAATCGCGAGCGCAAGCCGCGAAATCGCGGTGGGAAACACGGACTTGTCGTCGCGCACGGAACAGCAGGCGGCTTCGCTCGAGGAAACCGCTGCGAGCATGGAAGAACTGACTGCGGCCGTGAAGCACAATTCCGAGAACGCACGTCAGGCGAGCGGACTAGCTGGGACCGCGCGCGACGTTGCGAACGAAGGAGCGACGATTGTGGGCGACGTTGTCGGCACGATGGCCGAGATCGAGCAAAGCTCACAGAAGATTGCCGAAATCATCGGCATGATCGAGGGGATCGCGTTCCAGACCAATATCTTGGCGCTCAATGCGGCCGTGGAAGCGGCGCGTGCCGGCGAACAGGGCCGCGGCTTCGCAGTCGTTGCGAGCGAGGTTCGCAGTCTCGCGCAACGGTCGTCCACTGCCGCAAAGGAGATTCGCGAGTTGATCGAGGCGTCCGGTACGCGCGTGCATGCGGGCACCGAACTCGTCGGCCGCGCCGGCGAGACGATGACGAAGATCAGCTCGGCGATCCAGAAAGTGACCGACATCATGGACGAGATCGCTTCCGCATCGAACGAACAGAGTCGCGGCATCGAGCAGGTGAATCAAGCGATCAGCCAGATGGACGAGGTCACCCAGCAAAACGCGGCGCTCGTCGAGCAGGCGGCGGCCGCTGCCGGTTCGCTCCAGGACCAGGCCGAAACGCTGCGCGCGACGATGGCCGTGTTCAGGACGGCCGCCTGATCCGCCGTCATCGGGCGGGGCGCGGCTGACCTGACTTCGCGCGGCTATTGGTAAGCGCATAGCCGTTCCAATAGCCCCGCAGTCGACGCCGAGAGCGACGGACAAACGAAACCCAACGAAGTCACAGCGTGCCATGATGGAGCTGGTTGACCAAGGCTTGCTCGTCGAGAAAATGGCGCTGGGCCTCCCTCCAGCGAAGAGTCAGGAGGAGATGGCCCGTGAGAAATAACTGTCGCTTTCATAACCCTTCAATCGGGGTCCGCCGGTTCGCAGGCGGGCAGGACGACGACAATAAGAGTCCTTCCCCGCACCTGCCGCGGCATCTCGTCGATGACCGATCCTTCCTTCAGATCCGGTCAACTGACGGGGACCCTTGTGCGTCGTTCCTTCAGCGGACACAAGCGAAGCAGTAAGCTCGATCGAGCGGCAAGGTTCCACGAGCCTAGTGCGCCATCGGCGCCACGGATGCGCCGTCGATCCGACGCCGCGCCAACGCGTCCGCGAGAAATCCCGACGCCTTCTTTTCCTCGACGAACCGCGCGAGCACATCCGCTGCGACGGGTCCGCGGTTCTTAGGTACGCCCATTGCCTGCCGGATGATCGCGGCGCGCCTTTGCTCGCCCGCCCGCGCGACCGGCTTCAGTGGGTGAAGCGCCGACGTTCGCGCCCCGTTCACGGGCGCCGGGCGCGGCTCGACTTTCTACTTCGGCAATCGGCCATTAAGAGACGATCGCCAAGCCTAGCCGGACGACCGCTGATTGGTCCACTTCAGTCATTCGGCGTTCAACAAACATATGAGTGAAGTACCCGATGCTACGAATGGAACAGGTCATCGACGATGCGCCGCACCGTGGTGGTGGCGACTCGCTCACACCACCACTCAGTCTCTTAGTAAGCGCGCTCTACACGACAGAAAGAACAGCAGGATCTCCGGAGCCCCAGACGTTGTCGACCGTGTTCCGTGTGATGACCCAGACGTCGCCCTTTCTTGCCAGTTCGACATCGTAGCGGTTCTTCATTAGGTAATGGCGAGTGTGATCGTGGCGAGGGACATGCTGGGCTTCCACGAGTGCGTCCAAGCGTGCGTTATCACCGTCGATAGTGACACGCGGGTTTGTCACGGAGTGCGTCGTATCCAGTGTCGCGAGCGAGGTCGTAAGGGCTGCGACGATAGCGTCTCTGCCCTCGATGACCGGATATTCGAACCCAGCTTTAGCGGCAGCTGGTCGAAAGTCCGATACGGCGTTCTCTGCGAGAGAGGACGATAGAAGGCTCTCGTCGCGAAGATCGATGCCAGCGGCAAAACGATAGAGAGCATCGACGACCGCAAGCCTGTCTGCGGTCTCGTTGGCGAGTGATGGTGACGTGGTCATGAGCATAGTCCTTGCTGTTCCGGAGGCTTGCGAAGTGAAGCCCTCCCCGGCGTCAGCGCCCTTGCAAGCGCCAATTGTTGCGTTCCGTGATGCTTATTCGAGATCTGCGTCGATGCGTTCGACAAGACCGTCAGAGTTGATCGTGATCTTGAGAGCCCCAATCTCGTGGCCAAAGTCGCCCGTGAAATCGAGTCGAGCGACGGTATTGAAGTCGTCCAGTTGCTCGAGCGAAAGAAGCTTGCTGGTGGTTTTATAAGCAACGAAGAATTGCTCGAGGTATAGGCGAATACCTTCGGTGCCGACAAAGGCGTCGCCAACCGAAACGTCGTCGATAACTGCATCGGACGTGAAGAGGGCCAACGCGCCCTCGACGTCGAAGGCATTGGCGGTCTGGATGAATGTATCGACGAGCTTCTGCATGGGCTGCTCCTCACACGTCGACGATGGTGGTGTCGGCGATTGTCTCGGCAAAGCCGTTGCCGAACAGCATCGCGGGGGTCTGGAAACCCGGACGGGCCTCGCCGGCCAGAACGCGACGGCCCGTCTCGGCGGCAGCGGTCGCCGTGAACGTGTAGCCGTTGACCGTATCGAGAACCGATCGGATGACCTCGCCGTCGGAATCGGTGACCTCAACGAGGGCCTGATACCGATTGGCGAACCGTTCCTGTTCGCTCGGTCCGTCTGGAAGCGCCGAGAGATCACCTTGCGGAAATCCGTCGCCCGTCAAGTGGACGAAGGTCTCAATGTCCGGAACGTTCGTCGACCGCCAGATGGTGATGAGATCGGGAAGTGTCACCTGAAAGCAGTCGACGGCACCCTTGCCGAAGTTGAGTTTTCGGATGGCTCCAGCAGACCGGGCAACGAGCTTCCCGTCGGCACGCGCCAGAGTTTCGGCGGTGACGCTTCCCATGGCGCTGACGGCCGAGCCGCGGGACAGGCCGCCCGAGACATGCATGGCCACCCTGATGCTCGAAGGATTCTTCGTTCTCGCAACGGCGTGTCCGGCAAGGCAGCCGAGCATCGCGACGCTGCCTCCGCTGCCCGGTAGCAGCATGACACCTGCAGCCCTGGCCTCGACGTCGAGCACTTCGGCCAGACGGTAGGAGTCAAGTTCCGCGGCGACGTCGAGGTAATGGACGCGATTGCGGATACCGCCTCTCATTAGGACATCGGCGGTCTTGGCGAACGGACCCGCGCAGTTGAGAAGGGCGCCGACGTCGCCCAGTGACCGATCAATCACAGCGGTGTCTTCGAGCGCGAAGACCCGATGCTCCACACCGAGGCTTGCGGCGAGCGGTACGAGCGTCGCCTCATTGCGTCCCGCGAGAATAAGGGGCGTGCCTGCTGCCGAGGCGTGTTCCGCCGCCATGCGGCCGGTGTAGCCCGTCGCGCCGTAAATCATTAGTTTCTTCATGTCAGTGCTGCCATTCCT
This sequence comes from Caballeronia telluris, assembly GCF_001544495.1. GTDB lineage: Bacteria > Pseudomonadota > Gammaproteobacteria > Burkholderiales > Burkholderiaceae > Caballeronia > Caballeronia telluris. The sequence continues at coordinate 17,813 of NZ_FCNZ02000040.1, read as the reverse complement.
TGTAGACGAATTCGAGGCTGTAGCCGTCGGGGTCGCGAACCTGAGCCGCGTAGTAGCGGGGGTCGTAGTGAAGTTGCGGTCCGGGCGGATGGATTTCGGTGGCACCTGCCGCCATCGCCGCCGCGAAGGCCGCATCGACCTCGCGCTTGCCATCGGCGATGAAGCCGACATGAGCGGCGCGGCCTTCGACCGTACCTTCGCGCAGCCAGAAGAACACGCGACCGTTCGCGCCGAAACCCTTGAGATCGGGGTGGCCGGCAGGGCCTTGCCTGCCGTCGTAGTCGACCGCATGGGCGATACCGAGCGGTGCGAGCGCCTTCTCGTAGAAGGCAATCGAGCGGTCGATATTGCTGACGGATATGAAGACGTGGTCGAGCATGGCGCTCTCTCCTCTATTTAGATGATGTAGCCGCCCGCCACTTCGATGTTCTGGGCGTTGATCCAGCGGTTCTCTTCGGACAGCAGGCTGGCGATGACGCGGCCGACCTCTTCCGGTTCGCCGATCCGGCCGAGCGCAGTCTGCCCCGCAAGCATGGCCTCGAAATCTTCGTTCAATCCACCGCCCAGCTCTGTGCGGATCGCGCCCGGAGCGATCGAGTTCGCCCTGATTCGGCGCTCGCCGAATTCCTTGGCCATGTAGCGCGTCAGAACCTGCAGGGCGCCCTTGAAGGCGGCATAAGGCGCGACGCCCGCGGTGGCGACGCGGCTGGTCGCGCTGGTGACGTTGACGACGTGGCCGCCGTCTTCGATCATTGGCAGAAGCGCCTGAGTCAGGAAGAACGGCCCCTTGAGGTGGACGTTGAACAGGCCGTCGAACTGCTCCTCGGTTACATCAGAGATCGGAGCATAGAGCCCGTACCCAGCGTTGTTGACAAGGAAGTCGAATGTCTCTCTGCCCCAGATGGCCTTGATCCTTGCACAAACCGTTTCGCGGAACTCAGGAAACGAGCGGCTGTTGCGGACGTCAAGCTTCAGAGCGACAGCCTTCCCACCAATCCCGGCGATGGCCTTCACAACGTCTGCCGCCTTTTCCGGATTACTGTTGTAGGTGACGATCACGCCCATGCCGCGCCTGGCGCATTCGAGAGCGGTGCTGGCCCCAAGGCCGCGACTGCTTCCGGTCACGATGACGATCTTCATGCGTCTCTCCTGTGTGTCTGGTGTGAGAAGAGACTACGACTATCGACCACCGCACACCCACCCAATCCTCCTCAAAGCTTGCCTATTTCTGCTTTCACCTTGTATGCTCAAATGGCCTCTGTTAGGTTCGGACCATGGAACAGCAACTGCAAGAACTGAGAGCACTGGCCTCCAGGGCCGAGAACAAGCGCACGGAAACCGGCATCCCGCGTGTCGCCATGGTCCAGGGTGAAATCCCCGAGCACCAGCTCGCCGCCGTCTACGATCCAATGATCAACCTGATCCTGACGGGATCCAAGACGATGACGGTCGGCGACCGGACCTTTCACTATGACCCGGCGACCTACTTCGTCATGTCCGTGGATCTCCCGGCCGTCGGGTCCGTCCATCCGGCCGCGACAGGCGAGCCGTATCTTGCAGTCAGTCTGACACTTGACCCCGCAATTGTTGCGGCGCTTATCCGCGACTTGCCGGTGCAGGTCTGCAGCACGCTGTTCGGTTCGGGATTCTCGGTTGCGCCGGTCAATGGCGAGCTTCTCGACGCCTGGATTCGAATGCTCCGGCTGATGGAACGGCCGGACGAGATCGCGGTGCTCTCTCCCGGTTACGAGCGTGAGATTTTGTTCCGGGTGCTTCAGGGGTCGCTCGGCTGGATGCTGCGAGACATCGCATCGCCGGACACGGCGCTTTCGCGTATCGGTGTCGCAATCAACTGGATACGCCGCAACTTTACCGAACAGATAAGGGTGGAGGCGCTGGCCGAGATGGCGGCGTTGAGCGTTTCGGCATTCCATCGCCATTTCAAGGCGGTGACGGCGTTGAGTCCGCTGCAGTATCAGAAGCGCGTACGGTTGTTGCACGCGCGGTCGCAACTGATCTCCGGCCAGGGTAACGCGACGTCGATCGCATTCAGCGTCGGCTACGAAAGCCCGAACCAGTTCAGCCGGGAATATGCTCGCATGTTCGGCCTGCCACCTTCCAGAGACCTTGCGAAAGCCACGCGGGAGCTCCGGGGCGCGTGACAACCGCGCTAAAAATGTGCCTCAGGCGGTCTTCGCCCGAGCATCGAACATTCCCCGCGCACTGGCGATGGAAGAAAAGACATTGAGAAGGCCTGGCTAAAAGTCCCTCACGGGTCGCCTCCTGGTCGTTAGCCGATCGAGTCACAGAGCGTCGAGTCGACCGGGATGTTCGATGTCTGGTATGCCGGTGTCAAAAGACGCTGGCAGGCTGGATGCCAGCGGCCTTTCAGGGTCGGGCAGCGAATTCGCCTCGTGATCGCAGCTCTTTGGTCGGCGCTCGAACTGGGAGCTTCGGAAACCGGCCAGGAAGAGACGGTCAATGGGTTGTTGCGAAAGGGCCGATGATTGTCGAGATAGCGGCCGTTCGGCAATTCGGCAATTCGGCAATTCGGCGACGGAGCAGTCCATCGGCGCAGATGTTCCGATCGATTATCACAAACTACCGAATCACGACAATGCTGGCTCTATCCTGCGGAGCGTCACCGGGATCCAGTTCCGGGTTCCCCGTCCCTTGAAGTGACGCCACGGGCGTCTTGCTTTGCGGTGCCGATCAAACCGCCAGGGCTGTGTCATTTACCTGCCGACGCGCTTTCAGCCGATTTGTTGTTGTTACGCGGCGCTACCCGCCAAACAGCGTTACCGACATCGTCGGCCACGAGCAAGGCCCCATGCACGTCCAGTGCGACGCCGACGGGTCGACCCACGGCGTGGCCGTCTGCCGTCAGGAAGCCGCTCAGGAAATCTTCAGGCAATCCTGCAGGTTTTCCATCGACAAATGGCACAAACACCACCTTGTAGCCGGTAGGCGGTTTGCGGTTCCATGATCCATGCTGGCCAACAAATGCGCCTCCGCGATAATGAGGCGGGAACAGCGTCCGGTCGTAAAAAACCAGACCTAGCGAAGCCGTATGATTGCCGAGCGCATAGTCCGGCGTGATGGCTTTTGAAACCAGATCGGGGCGTTGCGGTTTGACGCGGGTGTCAATGTGCTGCCCGTAGTAGCTGTAGGGAAAGCCATAAAAAGCGCCATCTTTCACGGCGGTCATGTAGTCGGGGACAAGATTGTTGCCGAGATCGTCCCGCTCATTGACTGCCGTCCACAACGCGCCGCTGTCCGGTTGCCAGGCAAGTCCGTTGGCGTTGCGCAATCCAGTCGCATAGGGCCGCACATGGCCCGTGTCAATGTCGAACACAAGGATACGCGCTCGACCTTCTTCGGCGTCGACTCCATTTTCCCCTGCGTTGCTGTTCGATCCCACCGTGATGTACAGATGCTTGCCGGAGCGATCGACCAGGATATTTTTGGTCCAGTGATGGTTGATCGGCCCGGCCGGCAAGTCGGCAACCTTGACGCCGAGGCTTGTAAGCTGGGTGGTGCCTGTCACATAGTCGAAACGCAACAGAGCGTCCGTATCGGCAACATAGAGTTGATTGCCAATGAGCGCCATCCCGAACGGCGAGTGGAGGCCACCCAGAAACACGGTCTGAGTCCTCGCGACGCCGCTGCCATCCACATCGCGCAACAGCACAATGCGATCGGGGCTCGGCACACCGGCGCCGGCGCGCTTCATGACCTGCTTTCTGACCCAGCCGAATAGGCCACTGCCTTCATCATGTTCTTTTGGCGCGTCGCTTTCCGCGACCAGTACGTCACCATTGGGCAGCGTGTAAAGCCAGCGCGGGTGCGCGAGGCCACCGGCAAACTCGGTGACGCGAAAGCCTGCGGGTGCGGCGGGCATAAAACCGTCGGGGCGTGCCTGAACGGGCGCGATGTTGACCATCGGAACCAACGACGATTCCGGAGCCGGCATGGCGGGCGATGCGCCGAAGCCCGTGTCAGTTGAACTTGATGGTCCAATCGCGCAGGAGGCCAGTGGCAAAACCATTGAAATAGCCAGACGGTTTAGCAGGCGCATGTGGGTTCCGAACGAAGAGCGTTGATTGACGATGCAACGGACCGATAGCAAGAAACCGGCCCGCGACGCTGCCTGCTAACGCGCAAACTATTTCCGTGACTCAAGTGGAAAACCCCGGCCTCCCGGCTTTCCGGCCGTGCTGAACCCACGTTGGGGGCTGTGCGGAAACAGCAGCGGAGTCGAGCATCCAGATCGCCCCTCCCCGGCATCAGGTTTTCTTAAGGTAATGTCGCTAGCATCTATCGGATTTGCGTAGTGCTTTTTTCAGGCCATCAGCTCAAGATTCGCAGGCTGCGCACCCCCCATCAATTCATCAAGTCGTGAAAACTTGAGGAGCAAGAATGGCGAAGGTTTACGGAATGCAGCGTCCGGCATATGACACAGTCGCACGCACACTGCACTGGCTAACCGTCCTGTTGGTCGCAATGCAATTTGCAATCGGCTGGACGATGCCGGACGTCCACAAAGACACGCAGCCGGTTAATCTGATCGCCTGGCATCTTGGGGTGGGCGCGACGCTCGTCGCCGTCATGGCAATCCGGGTGATCTGGCGATTGACGCATTGGCCCACGCCGGATGAACTGCCACCACTACTCAGCGTCGTCTCGCGCATAACGCATGTTCTCCTCTACGCCGCCCTGGTGCTGGTGCCGCTGCTCGGCTGGATCAATGCGTCCTCACGAGGCTGGACGGTCCGCTTGCTGGGCGTGGTGTCCTATCCGGCGCTGAGCGAACCGGGCTCGGCCTTCGGCCACGCGATGGGGGATGTGCACGGCATCCTCGCATGGGTGCTTTTCGCGTTGATTGGTCTGCATGTCGTCGCAGCGCTGTTCCACCGCTTTGTCCTGAAGGACCGTGTGCTGCAAAGGATGCTGCCCCACGCAGGGCCGTCGCGTGATCAGGGTCGAGACCGCTAGGGTCCGCCAATGGCCAAGGCTCACAAGGAACCGCATCGAATCAAGGCGATCGGGTGGCTACGCGCTGCGGTCCTTGGCGCGAACGACGGCATCATTTCGACGGCAAGTCTGATAATCGGCGTCGCGTCCGCGCACGCCGAACACGGCCATCTGGTGCTGACCGGCCTGGCTGGATTGGTAGCTGGCGCGATGTCGATGGCGACAGGCGAGTACGTATCGGTCTCGTCGCAGGCGGATACTGAAACAGCGGCGCTCGCCGAAGAGCAGGCGGAGCTCGATGCGGATGGCGCGCGCGAGCACCGAGAGTTGGCGGCGATTTACGTCCGGCGCGGCCTCGACATGGCGCTTGCCAAACAGGTTGCGCAGGCTTTAATGGCTCACGACGCACTCGGCGCACATGCCCGCGACGAATTGGGTATCTCGGAAACGACCGCTGCAAATCCGTTGCAGGCCGCGCTAGCGTCAGCCAGCAGCTTTTCGGTTGGAGCCGCTTTGCCGCTCATCGTCACGGCGCTCGCCCCGCAGCGATGGGTGGCCCCAAGTATCGCGGCGACGGCGCTGGTTTCCCTAGCGATCCTTGGCGGACTTGCCGCGCGCGTCGGAGGAGCGAAAGTGGGTCCTGGTGTATTACGGGTGGCTTTCTGGAGCGCGCTTTCGATGGGTGTGGCATCCGCGGTCGGTGCTATATTCGGCGCGAGTTGAGCCGTGACATCTTTCCGCAATACATCGCTTGCTATTCCGCGACGGTTGTCATCTGCTTGCTCCACTCAAATTTCTTCGGAACGTCCAGCAGTCAAAGCCGCCGTTATTACCGTCCATTGCCTTTTTGATGGTCGCCTTGACCTCGGCGAATTGGGAGCGCGTCAAAGAGATCACCGATGGCCTGCGCATTGAAGGGTGCAGACGTGTTGCCTGAGAACTGCAGCGGATTCCGCGGATGTTCGCGGCTGCGTGACCAGAGGCAGCTATCGATTGCGATCGATTAATTTGCCGATCAACGCGTGATCTGAAATTCATGTACCGCCGCCGCCGAGGGAAGGCGGCAATACCTCGATCAGCGAGCTGCGCGGACTGTCACCGAAAGAGATCGACGGACTGAATATTGCGCGAATTCCAGTAGTCGATGCGGACAGCATCAACCATGCTTGCGGACGAAAGCCGGCAATACATAACAAAGGGCTTGCGAACGTCGGCTTAATGTTTTCACAGCGGACGGTCGCAAACGTTGGGCCGAATGACGCCTGTGGGTCGATTTTGCCCATTGATCGCGAAGGGAAGCTTGCGCGCTTTGCCGTTCCGTTAACGGCTTTATCGTGACGGATACCTACGGCGCTGTTCACAAGTCGCCCGTGTCGTTAAATTTATGTTCCCTCGATGAGTACACGCTATGCACCTGGCGTTGCGGCTTGAGCGCCGTGACGATATGCGAACAGGGTCTACGGCCGGGGTCAGCGCTGCTTCCGACACATGGGGACGGCCCCCGTGAACGTCCCCTAGGACCTTTCCTTCGGTGGGCAAGCGCTGCCCGTCAGTGCAGGGCCGTAGCTGGCAACCTCCCTGTGCGCGTCGGCGAGTTGGCGAGCCATCTCCATTTCGATCTTGTCTGAGTGGTCTGCATTTCCTGCGCTACACTCGGTTGTGTAGAACAAAGCCGTGGGGCGCACCGGGAGAACGCGTCATGAGCGGGCCGTTGGAAGAGGAACTCTTGCGCGGGTCGCGCGTCCCGCCTGCCGGGCGTTGGATCGCATGGCTTTTCGCCATCGCGTCTGTGTTCATCTGCGCCGTCGCCGTGCGCATGACGCAGATCGAAATGCAGACCTCGCAGCGGCAGGCGCATTACCTGTCGGAGTTGGGGAGCGAGATCGGCTTTTCCGTCGGCGACGGACCCAGCGCCAGCATTCCGCAGGCGTCCGCCGGACCCTATGATGCGCGGCTCGGCTATGCACTGCTGCCGTCGTTTGAGGAGCGGCTCCTTGCGCGCGGGTTTGCCGTCACCGCGCAGGCGCGCGGCTCGGCAGCCATGCTGTCGATGGCCGATAGGGGCCTTTTCGTTCCCTATGACGAGAAGGACCGCGCCGGGCTCACACTGCTCGATTCGCGCGGCAACCCGCTTTTCAGCGCTGCGAGTCCCGGTCTCGTCTACGACAGCTTCGAGTTCATTCCGCCGGTCATCGTCAATGCGCTGCTCTTCATCGAGGATCGCAGCCTGCTGGACGACAGCCTGCCCAACCGCAATCCCGCAATCGACTGGGGACGCTTCGGTCGCGCACTGTTCGATCAGGGCCGGCGCGTCGTCGACAGGCATGCGCCGCAACCGGGCGGCAGCACGCTGGCGACCCAGATCGAGAAGTTCCGCCACTCGTCGGGCGGACGTACCGCGTCGCCGCCGGAGAAGCTCCGCCAGATCGCATCGGCTTCCGTGCGTGCGTATCTCGAGGGCCCGCAGACGATGCCCGCGCGCCGTCAGCTCGTCGTGCGCTATCTGAACTCGGTGCCGCTCGCGGCGCGGCCCGGCATCGGCGAGATCAACGGTCTTCCGGACGGCATGGCCGCGTGGTACGGACGCGACTTCGACGAATACAACCGCATCCTGAACGCACCCGTTTCGGCCGAGATGCTCGATGCGCAGGCGCTCGCGTTCAAGCAGGCGCTGTCGCTGATGATCGCGCAGCGCGCGCCGTCGCGCGTTCTGCGCCCGGGCAGCCCGGAACTCGAGCGCCGCACCGACAGCTATCTGCGCCTGCTCGGCGCGAACGGCATCATCGCACCGGCGCTGCGCGACACGGCGCTTGCCGTGCCGCTCGAACTGAATCCGGCGCCACATCGGCGCGCGGCGGTGTCGTTCGTCGCGCGCAAGGGCGTGACCGCACTGCGCTCGAACCTGCTTGCGATACTGGGCGTACCCAGTCTCTACGATCTTGACCGTCTCGACCTCAGCGTCACCGCCACGCTCGACGACCCGGTGCAGCGGGCCGTGAGCGAGCGGCTCGCGAGCGCGGCCACCCGCTATGGCGCGGCCGATGCCGGGTTATTCGGCTATCACATGCTGCGGCCCCACGACGATCCTTCGAAGATCTCGTACAGCTTCACGCTGATGGAGCGCAAAGGCGGCACGAACCTCGTGCGCGTGCAGACGGACAGCATCAACGAGCCCTTCGACATCAGCCGCAGCGGGCGACTCAACCTGGGATCGACGGCCAAGATGCGCACGGTCATCACTTACTTGCAGGTCGTCGCGGCGCTGCACGCGCGCTATGGCGCGATGAGCGCCGCGCAGTTGCGCAGCGTGACGCCCGACCGCCAGGATGCGCTCACGCGCTGGGCGCTCGACTATCTCTCGAACACGACGGACCGCTCGCTCCCCGCGATGCTCGATGCCGCCGTCGCGCGCAAGTACTCCGCGAGCGCCGGCGAAACTTTCTACACGGGTGGCGGCGCGCAGGCCTTCTCCAATTTTGAGGCGACCGACAACTCGCGCGTGCTCACCGTGGAGAGCGCGTTCCAGCATTCAGTGAATCTCGTGTTCGTGCGCCTAATGCGCGATATCGTCCACTACGAAATGGTCGGGGTGGCGGGGCCGTCGTCGGACTGGCTCGACGATCCGGCGGTGCGTCACGCCTACCTGACGCGCTTCGCCGACGCCGAGAGCCGTGTCTATATGAGCCGCTTCTACACGAGATACCGGCCCAGGACGGCGGATGAGGCGCTCGCGCTGCTGTTGCGCGACGTGCGCAACTCGCCGCCGAAGCTCGCCGCGGTCTTGAGAAGCGTTGCGCCCGACGAGCCGCAGGCAGGGTTCGATGCCCGCATGCGCGCGGCGCTGCGCGGCTCACCGTCCGCGTCGATCACGGACCAGGACCTGGCGAAGCTTTACGTCAACTACAGTGTCGACAAGTTCAATCTCAACGATCGCGGGTATATTGCGAGCGTGCATCCGCTCGAACTGTGGACGGTGAACTATCTGCGTTCGCATCCGCTTGCGACGCTGAACGACGTGCAGGAAGCGAGCCGCGATGCGCGTGTCACCGCTTATTCGTGGCTCTTCAAGACGCGCTATCACGCAACGCAGGACAGGCGTATCAAGCGCATGGTCGAGTTGCAGGCGTATGCCGAGATCGCGAAGTCGTGGCGCGCGCTCGGCTATCCGTTCGCGTCGGTCACGCCTTCCTATGCGGCGGCGATCGGCGCCTCGGGCGACCGTCCGGAGGCGCTCGCGCAGCTGATCGGCATCGTGGAGAATGGCGGCCAAGGGCTCGCCACGCAGCGCATCTCGACGCTCGAATTCGCAAAGCACACGCCGTTTGAGACCCGGTTCACCCAGGTGAGCGCGCCGGCGAAGCCGTTGCTCGCGCCCGAGATCGCGACTGTGGTTCAACGGCTCCTGCGCGATGTCGTCGAGGGCGGCACCGCGAAGCGACTCGCCGATGGCATGGCCTCGCTCGATGGCCGCGCACTCGACGTCTCGGGCAAGACGGGCACCGGCGACCGGCGTTTAAACGTGTATGCCCGCGGCCGGCGTCTCATTGAATCGCGTAAGGTGAACAGGACGGCCACGTTCGTCTTCGTGATCGGCGAGCGCTTCTTCGGCACGCTCACGGCCTACGTCCGCGAGCCCTACGCAGCGCACTACGACTTCACGAGTGCGCTTGCCGTGCAGTTGCTGAAGTCGCTCGGGCCGGCGCTGCAGCCGTTGCTGGCTGACGGACGGGCAATTGAAGCCACAAGCGAAGCGAAACCGGAAATCCGATAGGGTGTACCTCAGGATGCCAGGCGGAGATGCCGCTTGCCAGAATGGTGCTTACCCTTTGTTCGGTATGCGGCGAGTTGCGCGGCTGGCCCAATGCGATCGAGTGATCGTTTGATGATGGCGATACTGCGTGCTCGCGTGATACACGCGCCGCATCACGACAGGGGTTTCGTCGCCGTTCAGCCAGCGGCGAATCATGACCAGATCCATCGAACGCACCCACGAGGAAGGCGTGCCGAGGAACGCAATGATGACCGGACCATTCGGCATGTCCGCTTCCACGAGAATGCAGCGTCCGGCCTCCCGGGTATAGCCCGTCTTCGCAAATTGAACGCTCCAGTCCGGCCAATCGACGACCGGATCCGAGTTCCGATAGAACCTCGTTCTGGTGCCGATGACTTCCTCGTAACGGGAAAGTACGGTGAAAGCGTCAATCAGTGGGTAGCGTGACGCGGCATCCGCCATTTTTATCAGGTCGCGCGCAGTGGAGACGTTGTCGGCCGACAGCCCCGTGGGGTCGTCGAACTGCGTAGCCGCCATGCCCAGGGCGCTCGCCTTTTCGTTCGTATCCGTCAGCGGAGCCCGTGTTGACGGTGTCGCGCGGTTAGATGTCGACGATCTTCCGCAACAGAGCGTAAGAGACCCGCCAATGACCTTCCGAATCATTAACAGCGATGGACGCGGTTTTTGCGTTGAGGCGGACGATGATACCGACCCGCTCGCTCAGATGTTTGTCGGTGAAGCCGACGGTGTCGCCGATGAAGAATTCCTCTCGCTGAGCTCGCGGTGGCGGCGACGCAGGCGCGTGGGTTGGGCCGCTCGCAGTGTCAGGGATAACCGCCGCGTAGAGCACCGACCAACGCTGACGGCTCTGGTTGTCCTGAATCACCGCCTGGGTTTGCCGCAGCTCCACCACGGTTCCGTGCGAAGGTGATGCGAGCGGATCGCCCCCGATATAACTGACCTCCATTCCCAGGTGCAAGCGTTGACGTACTTCGAGAATACGTCGCGGGTCGTCCAGCATTTTGCCGATGGCGAGATAGAGGCGATACAACTCGGCGCTGGGCGCCTGCCGAAGCGAGTCGAGAATGTCCATGAATGTCTAGGCGTTTAACGGGCGAGCGGCAACAGTTCGTGCACGCGATTGACAGGATACGACGGCAACTTCTGAAGTGTGTCCTTGAGCCATGCATAGGGCTCGGAGGCGTTCAGCCGAGCCGTGCCGAGCAGCGAGTACATCGTGGCGGCGGCCCTGGCGCCACGCGGCGAGCCCGCGAATGTCCAATTGGCTCTCCCCAGGGCAAGCTCGTGCTCATTCTGCCCATATCGGGCAGGAAATTGAAGTCCATTACCGTTGGCATCCACTATATGGTCGCCGCGTCAAGGTTCGAGACGTCGAGGAACGCAGCGGTGGTCGCGTGGTTCATGTTGAAGCCGGCCCCGGGATAGTCAGGGTGATGGCGGCATGGATGCTGGATCGTGCCGTGTGTTCAGCCATGGAGCTTGGCGAGCCGAGAGTCACCGTCGCGGCGCTATGCGGCCTGCATCGGCTGCTTGTTGATCGGCGCTTGCGCGCACACTCTTCGGACGGTTTCAACATCGTCCGGGAGAAACGCAATGGACAAGCTGCCAAAGAGCGTTCCAGCACGAACGCAATCGCCAGTGGTGACGCCGCGCCAGATGAGCATGAGGTTCGACAACGCCGAACTTCAGGGAATGAACGCGGAGCAGCGCGCAAGGGCGATCATGCGTCTTGCGAGCCTGCTGATACAAGCCGCGGGCGCCACCACCGCGAAGGAGTGTGACGATGACGAACGCTGATCGTCTGCCGGCGCCCCTTCTCAAGCGCAAGGCGGTAGTTTATGTTCGGCAGTCGACGCAGGCTCAAGTCCAGGTGAACCTGGAGAGCAAGCGTCGCCAGTACGAACTCGTGGACGAAGCCAAGCGTCGCGGGTTTGGCGAGATCGAGGTCATCGACGACGACCTGGGCCGATCGGCGAGTGGAGCGGTGGCTCGGCCAGGCTTTGAGCGCCTCGTGGCATTGCTTTGTGCCGGTGAAGTCGGGGCTGTCCTTTGCCTGGATGCGTCACGTCTTGCCCGTAACGGGCGCGACTGGCACCATCTGCTCGAGCTGTGCGGTCTCGTCGAAGCGAGAGTGATCGACCTTGATGGCGTATACGATCCTTGCCGGCCGAACGACCGGTTATGGCTCGGCATGAAGGGCAGCATCAGCGAGTTCGAGCTCAACGTGCTTCGAACGCGTATGCTCGACGCCGCGCGTGCCAAAGCTCAGCGCGGTGAATTGCGCATCAGCGTGCCGATTGGCTACCTCTGGCATCGTGAGGTCGGCCTGGGTCTCGATCCAAACCAGAGACTGCAGGAAGTGATACGCCTGATCTTTGCTCGCTTTCGCGAACTGGGTAGCGCGCGACAGACCTTCATGTCGTTACGCTCCGAGCAGGTCCACTTCCCGCGTCCGACTGATCGTAGTAGCCTGACGCACTTCGACTGGACGCTGATACGTTATCGCAACGTGCTCTCCGTGATTAGGAATCCATTCTATTCGGGAGCTTATGCTTACGGTAAGAGCGGGAACAAGACGACCATCGTTGATGGCCGTGCACACAAGAGTTACAAGCACCCAAAGCCGTTCGAGGAGTGGGAGGTGCTGCTCAAGGAACACCACCCAGGCTACATTGACTGGGAGGAATTCGAGCGCAACCAGCAGCGGCTCGCCGCCAACTCTACCGATGCTATCGCTTCGACCTGCCGCCGAAGTGCATGAGCTTTGGTGGCTCTCGCATAGACGCCGCGATCGCGAAGGAACTGATCCGTGTCGTGGAACCAATGGCGATAGAGGCGGCCCTGCAGGCCGAGCAAATGCGTATGGACACCCTGAATGAGCAGCGGCGAATTATCGAACTCGACCTGCAGCAGGCTCAGTATGAGGCCACGCTGGCAGAGCGACGCTACGCTGCCTGCGATCCCGATAACCGTTTGATTGCCGCGCAGTTGGAGAGGAACTGGGAAGCAGCGTTGCGTCGTGTACAAGCCTGCCAGGCGCGTCTGCAGACCGCACGCACATCAGTGCCAGCTCGCGCTGCTCCTGACTTCACCAAGCTTGCCGAGGACCTCGACGCCGCCTGGAATGCTCCGGGTGTCACCATGCGCATGCGCCAGCAACTGGTTCGGGCGCTGATCGTCGATATTGTCGCGGCCGTGGATGAGACAACGCGTGAAGTTATTCTCACGATCCACTGGCAAGGAGGCCAGCATTCACAGTTGCGCATCCGCAAGCCCAAGACAGGCGAACACGGATGCAGCACCTCTGACGAAGCGCTCGCCGTTATCCGCAGCATGGTTACCCGATGGTCTGATCAGGACATCGCCGCATCGCTAAACCGGATGGGAATACGGACGGGCCAAGGCAAGACCTGGACTGCGCATCGGGTTAGATCCGTACGGCACGTGCGCGACATCCACGCCTATAAATCGGCTGAGAAGGAGGGTGAATGGTTGACGATGTCCGAGGCAGCGGAAGTGCTTGGCGTCACCAATCATGCGATCCGCCGCCTGATCAAGGACCGAATTCTGCCCGCTGAGCAAGTAATGCCCGACGCTCCATGGCAGATCCGCGCAAGCGACCTGCATACCGAGGCAGTTGATGCCGCGCTGACTACCCGGAAGCTTCGCCCGTGTCGCAGCGCCATCGAAGGCCAACTCCCAATGTTTATCGAGGATTCAGAAGGAGGTGCACAATGAACGCCCCGTCGCGATAGGGCGAATTTGACGCTCGAGAGCATTGTTATCAGGTAGCAGGATTCCGCTCTCGGGTTAACGAACGAGCGCCGGCCAATGGCGTAACGCATAGCCGAAGGCTTTCGCGAGCGGCGCCTGAGCCGGCAAACCGATGACGTTGCCTTCGAGCCATTGCCGGAATTGTGCGAGCACCGGCAGCGCATCGATTTGCCGCGCCGCATATTTGAGATCAGGTGTTTGGTCCCGGATCCGCGACTCGATCGCATACAGGCTGGCAATCCACTGCAGCGCCTGCGCCGCAAGGCCCGGTTTGCTCTGCGCCTTCGCGATTTCGAAGAAGCGTCGACGGCAATGGGCCCAACATCCGACCTCGACGATGTCTCCGGTTTCGTAGAGTGCGCCATGTCCACTGTACGCGTCCGCCTGCAGATAACCTTTGTACTTCTGCAAGTACCGCAGCGGATGCGAACCGGAGCGCGATTCGGCGAACTCGAACACGACCGCTGGCGGGTGGTCAACCCAGACGCCGTTCTCCTCGCGCTGGCCCGCGCCCAGGTATCCCCATAATCGTGCCGTGCGCGTCGCCGTGCGACCCTTCTCGAGTAATGGCAGCGTCGTGTCGTCGACGTGCATGCGGGGTGCCTGCAACTGGTGAGCCCGTAGCGGTGGCAGCAGCACTTCGAGCAGTTCGGCTGCCGCCAGCTTCCATTCGCACAGCGTTGCCCGGGGCAGGTGCACACCACGTCGTGCATAGCGCATCTCCTGCCGGTTCAAAGGCAGGTGATCGACGTAGGTGTTGGCCAGGATGTTAGCCAGCAGGCTCGCGCTCGCATTGCTCTTCGGCAGCGGCGAAGGCTGGGCACTTGCGGTCACGATGGTGACTCGCCATCCTTCTTCGCCGCGTACTTGAAGCGGATATGTTCAATGACGGTGAGCCTCGACGGCTCGTAGTGCAGCGTCTCGCTGCGCTCCTCGCCGATACGCTCGAGCGAATCGAATGCGGCTTTCTGTTCGTCCTTCAGATCGTATTCAACGCGCTCGCGCGGCAGGTCCTTCGGCAGCGCCGGACGGCCCTTGCGGGCGTGGCCCGCGACCGGAACCTGCGCCGGCTCAGGAGGAATGGGCAACTCCGTGGCGGCGTCGAACAGTTCCGCCTGACCCGCCAGCCGCTCGGAACTGACGCCGAAGCGCGCGCGGTTCGCCTGGGCAATCTGGTGCTGCAGCGCTTCCAGTTGCTCCCACAGCACGCATGCCAGCCGGTTCTGTTCGAGCGCGAAGGCTTGCAGCGCGTCGGGCTCGACCGGCAATTCCGCGACAGTGATAGCGGTGGGCGGCATGGCTATCATGATGCCCAACTCGCGCTACGTTTACAAGATCGGGGAGCGTTGTATCTGCACAGGCGACAGCGAGTTCAGCTCACGCGCGTCACCGCGACGGCGTGATGCGGCTCGCGTGCCGAGATCTCAATGCCTTCGAGCCAGGCGTTGAGTTCGGCGAGCGTGAAGCCGCGTTGCGCGAGCGCCAACGGTGATGGAAAGCGGCCCCGTTCAAGGCGCTTGTACCAGAGCGCGAAACCGGTGCGATCCCAGTATAGGCATTTGACTTTCGAGCGGTCCCGGCCGACGAACACGAACAGATTGCCCGAGACAGGGTTCTGGGCAAGCAGTGGCTCGACCAGATACGACAGGCCGTCGATGGATTTGCGCATGTCGACCGGCTCACGGCAGATATACGCACGAACATCGGCTGCGATCAGCACCGGCTACCTCCGAGCTGTCCGAGCACGAAACGCACGATGCGCTCGGCATGAGCACCGGTCAGCTCGATGCGAACACCGGCGAGCGACAACGTCACCCGATCACGCGAAGATGACAAAGTGTCCGCCGTCGACGGTGGCGCAGGAGTGGCTGGTGCGGTGTCCGGATGGGAAACGATAAATGCAGCGTCCGGGGTGACCGCGAGCGGGTGCGCGCCTGCTCGTGCCTCGCCAGACAGCTTCTTGCGCCACAGGCCGAAGGTACTGACGGCGAGCCCCTGCTCACGACAGAAACGTCGAAGGCCCAGTCCGCTTATGGTCCATGCCATGACCATCTCGCGCCAGAATGCTTCGCCTTGCCGGGGGCGTCGGGTGCCCGTCGGTACAGCCGTCTCTCCCGTAGCGTCGTCCATCGCCGTGCTCCGTTGTTACGATGGCTACACCTTCGCACCGGGCTTGCGTGCGTTCAAGACGGGATGCGCTGACGGATACTTTCGTTCATCTTCCGGAGAAAGGCACGCTGACCTCCCGGAAACGCGCGCGACAGTGCGGAGGCCGCGCGATTCTCTGACGACATTAGCGCGAGGCGCAGCATTTCCTCGCGTTTGAGCGTTGCGCCAACCGGAATGCGCGAGCCTGAATGCTTGAGCCGGTCGATGTCGGCGTTGCCGATCATCAGTGTTTCTTGCATCGACTGCGCCTCATCCAGCACGACCATCGCTGTCATCAGCTTGGTCAGGGAGGAGAGGCAACAGGGCGCACGGTGTCGGCGTTCTTTTCGAGCAGGACTTCCTGATGCCGGATGTCGTACACCAGCGCGCTGCGCGAATGGAGCGTCGGTGTCCCGGCCAATGCGAGGAGCGGGGCGGCCGCGAGAAGCAGGGCAGTGGCAATATTCTTGATCACGATCACCTCCTGGACCCGTATCCGGCGCCTGGCGACCATCGATGCTGGATCCCGCAGACCGCCCCAGTCGTTCATTTCAAATCGACGGACACGAAGCTGCGCGCACGGTTGCGCTGAATCAGCAAGGAGACCTTCTTGCCGGTAGTGGAAGTCGCTGCGGCGAGTTTCTCTTGCGACTCGACGAGTGCATCGTTCACGCCGAGGACGATGTCGCCGGGCTGTATGCCCGCCTTCGCCGCCCCCTCCGGAGTGGACTCGACCATCAGGCCCTGCGGGAGATCGCTCTTGCGGCGCTCGGCGTCGGTCAGCGGATGCATGGTAAGACCGAGCCGATTTGCTGCGCTCGCTCCGCTCTTCGGCGTTTGTGTGCCGCAACGGCCTCGCCCGGGTTGATCGTCACCGTCATTGGCCTGGCACCGCGCGCGATTTGCAGCACGACCTTGTCGCCGGGCGGGAGCGCCGCATCCTGCGCGACGAAATCCGCGGCATGATCAATCGTCTTGTCGCCGATCTGCTCGGCGACATTGCCGGGCGTGAGGCCCGCGTCGAGCGCCGGAGAACCGGGCGCAACCGAAATCACGAGCGTAGCCGCCGACCGCGGCAAGCCGACGGCGCCCGCCAGTCCGGGGTCCACGTCCGTTTGCCACTGGAACTGGCCGTTGTCGTTGAACATCCAACCCTCGAAAAGTTCAAGCTGACCGTTGCCGTTCAGAAGCCGAGCGGGCGGCGCAGGCAGCGGTACCGCGCGTCGCAGCGATGCAAGGGCGGTATCCTCGGCTTCGTCGTCGCCATTGGTGCGATGCACAGAGGAATCGACGAGCCGACCGTTTCCGTCCACTGTGAACGACACAAGGACGAAGGAACGCAGCATCGCTTGCGGAGTGCCTTTCAACAAGAGCGATGGATCGCGCTTGAAGATGCGTTGCGCGACGCGCGCCTTGTACTCCCTGAGCGTCTGAATAGGCGCCGCGGGCGGCGCCGCGGTGCGCGCGGCCACAACGCGGGGCGGTGGGGTGACCGTGCATGCCCCCATCGTGAGCGCCGTCAGCGCGGCGATGACAGCGCCGGCGGCAGACCGGAAGCGCGACAGGCACATGAGGCGAGCCGGGGAAAGACTACTTTAATGGTAGTCACTGCCAGCGGAAGCTTGGGAACTCGGCCGCCGATTGAGTCTTTCCACATAGATCGCCACTGTCGGGCGAGGCGTTGGGACGCTTTTTTACGGTCTCAATCCCCGAGAACGCGAACCGTTTGGCAACGGTCGGCCAGATGCCGGTCAACGCGATTGGACTGACGACCGCTAGACTTGAGACCAACCGTGGAGGTCCCTCGGCTCGACCGCCGACTGTGGGTCGGCCTGTGACTGTTACGGTCTGGGCGCGGCGACCGGCGTCGTCTCCTCGTCATCGGACCGGAGCCGGCCAAGCTACGGACGTTCGCGCCGGCTCTCATGTGGACGTTCGAGCGTCCGCTCCGCCCCGAACAAGCGACTTACGCTCGCGATCATATCGATCGACGCTCGCCTCCCGGGCCACCACGATCATGTTGATGGCGTCGGTGTCCAGCATCACGGGCGCCGGCGCCCAAGTATCGCGATCTAATCATCAGGCTGGAGGCGTGGGAATTAAAGGATCTCGAGCCTGCAAACCT
>NZ_FCNZ02000039.1 GCF_001544495.1 Caballeronia telluris | reverse complement strand
CGCGGACGAGTCGCTCTATGCCTCCAAACGTGCGGGCCGCAATCGAGTAACCGTAGCACACATCAATCTTGCGCATGAGGCGCCACGACTTGACAAGCAAGACGCCTGACCGGCGATAGCCGACGCGGAAAGGCGTTTCTGACGGTCGTGGAGGTCGTCCTTTCCGCCGCCAGACGAAAAAAGCCCGCTCTATCGCGCGGGCTGAATCCATGGTAGACATGGAGGAGACAGGATTAAGTATTAACCCTTGGCGTCCGCATGCAACGCCTGTCTCTGATTGGCAACGGTTCCGGGTTCGCCCCCTGGCGCATGGTTTGCATGTCCCATACCGGAGGTCACCCGCCCATGAAAGTCACCGCTCTCATTGAACAGGCCGATCGGCAAGCCCAGCTTGTCGATGCGCTTTTACTTGCCCGATACGCTCTTGTCATCCACGACGGTATGACATTGTTAGGTGACGACGAGCCCCCGTCGAGGTTACGCATCAACTTCCGGTCCGAGCTAGAGCGCATTGATGCCGCTCTTCAGGCGGCCGGAATTGACACGACGCAGGCGCTTGCCCCGCCGATACTGGACCGGTGTAACGACACCGGCCATCGCGACGACAGGAACAATGACGGCGGCAACGACGACAGCGGCAACGACGACAGCAACGGCGTGCCGCCGGACGCGGGCAAGTGATATGGGCCGGTGGACCGGATCTCGTGCAACGCGCGTACGCGCGCCCGATACAGCGCCCGGCGAAATGCCGCCGCTCATTGAGCCGGAGCTTGCCACGCTCGTTCAGCATCATCCGGCCGACGGCGACTGGTCCTACGAAATCAAATTCGACGGCTATCGGATGCTCGCGCGCCTCGAGCGGGGTGAGATCAAACTGATCACGCGCAATGGACACGACTGGACGGATCGCATGCCGCGATTACGAAAGGCCCTCGAGGCGTTGCCGGTCGACAGCGCTTGGGTCGATGCAGAAGCGGTCGTACTCGATGCGAAAGGCAAGCCCGACTTCAATGCCTTGCAAAACGCGTTCGACCGGCGAAGTACGGCCGACATCGTTCTCTACGTCTTCGACCTTTTATGGCTCAACGGCACGGACCTCCGTGAGCAGCCGCTGCGGGCGCGCCGCGCCCTCCTTCACGAGTTGACGGAACAGGCCGAGAGCCCGCTCCTACGCTATTCGGACGATTTTGCCGAAGATCCGGCGTCGCTCGTGGCCTCCGCTTGCAAGATGAAGCTCGAAGGCATCATTGGCAAGCGGGCCGATGCGCCATACCGCTCGGGACGCTCGAACGACTGGATCAAGCTCAAATGTAATCTCCGGCAAGAGTTCGTGATCGGCGGCTTCTCACGGGTAAAAGGTGCCAAGTCAGGCGTGCGCTCGTTGTTGCTGGGCGTCTACGAGCAGGACAGCAACCTCAGATATGCCGGGCACGTTGCACCGCACCTATCGCCCGCGCGCAGTGCGGCATTCGCCAGACGCGCTCAGGCCCTACAGCGGCCGTCCCCTGCCTTCTACAACGCCCCGGAACCGGAGCGCGATCGCGAGTTTCATTGGCTCGCGCCGGACATCGTGGCTGAGGTGTCGTTTCTCGAGTGGACGCCCAACGGCGAAGTCCGTCATCCCGTCTTTCACGCGTTGCGCGAAGATAAGCCCGCCCGGGCGGTCACCGAGGAAAAGGTCGCGGATGAGCCCGGCACCGGCAATATCGGCTCGACGCGCGAGCGACCCGGTCCGCGCGGCACCGTCATCATGGGTAACATCAAGATCAGCAACCCGCAGCGCGTGATGGACCCAGCCTCAGGCCGCACCAAGCTCGACATCGTGCGGTACTACGATGCCATCGCGCAATGGGCGCTGCCGTACCTGCACGCCCGACCGCTCGCGCTCGTGCGCGCGCCGGACGGTATTGCGGGCGAACTATTTTTTCAAAAGCATTCCGAGCGTGCCCGCATTCCCGGCGTCGAAGAACTGCCCGTGAGCGTGTATCCGAGACATAAGCCCCTACTGGTCGCCAACACCGCTGACGCGCTGGTCGGACTCGCCCAGATGAGCGTCGTCGAAATCCATTCATGGAACGGAGCCGCGCCGGATCTCGAGCACCCTGATCGCGTCATCTTTGACCTGGACCCCGACCCGTCGTTGCCGTGGTCGGCGATGTTGGAAGCCGCATCGCTCGTCAAGGTTGTATTGGACGAACTGGGCCTGCGCTCATTCGCCAAGACCAGCGGCGGAAAGGGATTTCACATCGTCGTGCCGCTCACTCGCCGACAGGGATGGGAGGAGGTCAAACAGTTTTCACAAGCAGTCGCGCAGCACATGACGCGTGTCGTGCCACAGCGCTTTTCGGCCGTGCTTGGTCCGAAGAATCGAGTGGGCAAGATCTTCATCGATTACCTGCGCAACGGCCGAAGCGCGAGCACGGTGGCTGCGTTTTCGGTGCGCGCGCGTCCCGGCATGGCGGTGTCGATGCCGATATCGTGGGATGAGTTAAAGGACGTGGAAGGCGGCGACCAGTGGACGATGGCCCACGCCATCGAGCGACAACGCACGCTTGCAGCCGACCCATGGGAAGGCTACTGGCGCACGCGGCAAGGGATTACTGCCGCGATGCGCCGGGCGGTCGGCATAAAGCGCTAAGCCAGTATCAGGTTCGACGCCGATCGACCAGACTTACTGACACTAGCCACGCGCCTCATTACCTTTCAATTCGCCGTGCTTGTGCGAATGGGTCGCTGCGTACTTGAGTTCGAAGTGGGCACCCTTACCGCTTCGCGTGGGCGGAAAATGTTCACCCTCGACACACGTCACTTCAAAGGTATCCTTGCCATCGTCATGGACGACGGAATAGATGCCGGACACCTTGACGATCTCACCGGGCCTATACGAGTTGTCGCCTGCCATCGTTGTATCTCCTGAGTCAGAACAAAGACAGCTGAGCAAGGAGCGTTCCGAGTAGGTTCCTCGCCAAAATCGCCCGCTGTGCGCTATACGTTTTCGGATTGAGCGGATGGCGCATTGAAGCTAAATGCCGGCGGTGTCCGGGCAGTGCGGAAATTCGCCAAATTCCTTTATGTCAAGTGACACGGATCCGTGATGCGCTTCTGGCCTTAAATTCCGATTGAACTGGACAAGCACACATAGATCGTCGACGCCATCGATGCGGGCAACCCCGGGCGCGCGACCTGATGCGCGACCATATCGAAGGCGGCATCGCGCGTCTGTTCAACAAATAAATCAGAAAGGCTCATCCTTTCGCACGCCCTTTTACGTTCCCCCGCGGAACGCCAGCAGGCGCCAGCCGAAGTAAAGCGAAGCGAGCCGGATGACGACGCATATGAAGGTGGCGAACCACGGCGTCCACCACTGCGTCCAGTGCGCGTAAAAGAACAGAACCTGCGTGCCCGCGCCGGCGAGCGCGGCCGATGGGTAGATCTCGCGATTCAGGATGGCCGGCACGCGTGAAAGCACGACATCGCGCATTACGCCGCCGCCTAACGCGTTCACGATGCCCAACAGGATCGCAGGCTCCGCGCCCTGCCCGAAAGTCAGGGTATTCTGCGCACCCGCCACGGCAAACAGCCCGAGCCCGATCTCATCGAAGAAAAGAACAGGCTGGTCGCGCAACGTCTCGTCGACATGTCACACTTTCTCGGGGCCTAACGACGGTCAGCAAAAACTTCTGCTAACCCGCGGGTGACCTTCTTGTAACCCGCGGGTGATCCGCCTTCGACGACCGGCGTGTTGCGGCCACTACGGCCCTTCAAGACTCGCTGGGTCGGACGTCTCTTGTTAAAAGCAACGGTCGTCGCTCCCGATACGATTATCCTGTGAGACGAGCGGTCGACGTAGCGCGAGCCTAAGCTTGTCGCGAATGCGTCTTAGCGGTTTCAATCTGCAGCGACACAATCGAAGCTCGCCGCTGAATCTACGTCGCCCGTTCCTTTGTACTTGCTCACCTTCGGCCACGCGCAAATCGGCATTGTTCGCTCCACTGGACCGGTGGGCTGGTTATTGACGTATTTGGTCGCGGTAATTTGCGTCGGCGCGCGTCCGTTCTCAACCCATTGCTCCATGGCCGCAAGCAGATCTTGCGTCGGATCATTCGGATGGTCCGGAAAACCGACTCGGAAGTTGCCAAACACATTTGGTCCGACGCCACCGCCGCAGTGGCCCATTCCCGGCGCGTTGAAGAGCTTGACGAATTTATCCGATTGCCCCGGCATCGTCTTCTCGATGGTGTTCAGGTAGTTCAACGTTTCCCCTGGCGCGGCGATCGGATCAGCCAGGCCTTGAAACATCATCATCTTGCCGCCTCGGGCATTGAAGGCGGTGAGATCTCCGCTAGTAGCATCCACAGCAAAGTTGAGCGTATTGCGCATAACGTCCACGTCGCGCCCAAAGTCGAAGTTTCGCCAATTCCAGTTCAAGCCCCAGATCCACTGAAAAGGGAAGTTACCGCCTCCCGATACGGCGGTGGACGACGGGACCTCTGCCGTGAAGCTGAGTTCGGTGCCTCGGAAGAATCCGGGATAGAGGTGTTCACCGGTGACCGAATGAGTAGGTCCCGCGTAAATTTTGCGCAAGGCGCCGACCTGCCCCGCTGACAGGCAGTCCGAGCCGTCGCCCGCAGCACATTGCAAAACAGCAGGGTCGACGCTGCACTTATCAGGCCGTCCGATCACCCCGTCCCTGAGGCCGTCGAGCGCGTCGCAGGAGTCCATCACCTTGTCGGCCCAGAGCTTACGCTTGGCAGCAGTCAGATAGGTCGTCATATCGTGTTGGGTTGCCACGTAGGCCCAGAGACCCGCAACGTGGGCGGGCACGCGATTGTGGCCCATTGCGCCTATCACAATCCCGTCGTAATCCTGCGGAAATTTCAGCGCCTCCTGTACGCCCTGCGCGCCACCGGTTGAACACCCGTAGAAGTAGGAACGTGTCGGGTCGGTCGCATAGAACCGCTTTAGGACGGCCTTTGACATCGTGGTCATCAGGTGCGTCGAGCGGTATCCGTAGTCGATGATTCTTTCCATCTTGCCCACCACAGCGCTGACGCCATCGGGGGAGGTTCCCATATCGGTGTTCGCGACCGCGAAGCCGCGCCGCAACCCGATCGCCATCGCGTCGTACTGGATAACGCCTCCCGCCCCGCCGTTACCTGTCCCGAGAAATTTGCCGTTCCAATCCGTGGGCATCCACAGCTCAACTTTGATGTCGGACTCCGCCGTCGGCTTTATCGTAGCGGCCAGTCGGCAAAACGCTGGTAGTCCTGTCACCGTTTTGCCAGCCGGAGCTGTGTAGTCGCCTGCTGGCATAGCGTATGCGTCGCGCCAAGGCCGTTGAGAATTCTTTGGACAAGCGTCGGAGAATGCGGCAGGCTAAGCCTGCCGGAGGCAGAAGGGATCAACCCGATGAAGGTGCAGATGGGAGCAGGTGCTTCGCGACGTTCCAGGGCAACAGTTCGTCGATGCGGTTGGCCTGGTGATCGGCAATGTGTGTAAGGACATATTCCAGGTAGGCGCGTGGGTTGATGCCATTCAACTTGCACGAGCCGATCAAGCTATACATTGCGGCGGCTCGCTCGCCACCGCTGTCAGAGCCAGCGAACATGAAATTGCGCCGGCCGAGGGCCACGCAGCGCAAAGCATTTTCGGCGAGTACGTTGCTGATTTCGACGCGGCCGTCATCACAGAACAATGTGAGCCCGCCCCAGCGGTTCAGAGAGTAGTTGATCGCTTCGACCAGCGGTGCCTTTGGCCAAAGCGTCGCAAGCTTCTCCCTCATCGACCTTTCGAGGGCCGCGAGCAATGGAGTGCTCTTTTCTTGCCTGACGCGTCGCCGCTCATCCGGCGGTTTGCCGCGGATATCAGCCTCGATTCCGTAAAACTCGCCAATCATGTCGAGCCATTGCTTCGTGGTGTCCGACGGGGCTGTCTCATGCACGTTGAATACGTATCGGCGCGCATGATCCCAGCAAAATGCCAGACGAACTTTGCCGCTTTCGGTCAACTCGTTGAAGCCGGCATAGCCGTCCGCCTGAAGGATGCCTTCGAATCCGGCAAGATGGGTCTGGGGGTGAATGCCTTTGCGGTCCGGCGAGTAAGCGAACCAGACAGAAGCAGGTTCGCTCGAACCTGAGCGGCGATCATCGCGCACGTAGACCCACAATCGACCGGTCTTGGTCTTTTTGTTCCCAGGCGCAAGCACCGGGATCGGCGTGTCGTCCGCGTGGAGCTTGGCAGTCGCCATCGTGTAGCGACGCAGGGCTTCAGTCAGCAGCCGGCAGAGTTCTTCGCATTGCCCGACCCAACGTGCCATGGTGGCCCGATCGAGACGTACGCCATCGCGCGCCGCGATCTCGGATTGCCGATACAGGGGCGTGTGGTTTGCATACTTCGCCACGATGATCTCGGCCAGCAAGCTCGGATGCGCGATGCTGCGCTCGATCGGCAGCCCCGGCATGGGAGGTTGCGCGATATGGCCACAACCGGTGCAGATCCGCTTGCGACGGATAGTGCGGATGACCTTGAACATCGCCGTGACGCGCGCGAGCTGCTCAGACACATCCTCGCCGAGCAACTCCATGGCGTTGTTGCACTTCGGGCAGATGGAATCGGGCTCGAGCTCGCGCTCTTCGCGTGGCAGATGGGGCGCCAAGGCTTCCTTCGGGGATGCTGCAGATACGCCCGAGCTCGATGCACGAGCGCGCGCACGGCGAACATCGGCAACGCCGCTGCCCGCTGCCAGATCCTCGAGCTGGGTTTCGAGCCGATCGATCTGCCGTTCCAACTGCTCGGATTTACGACCGAAGTGCATGCGCCTGAGCTTGTCGATCTGCGCTTTCAGGCGTTCGATTTGCTGGTCCCGTTCGACAATCTCCCGGTCGCGTTCGACAATCTCCCGGTCGCGTTCGGCGATCTCCTGCTCCATCTTTGCGATCGATGCCTGCTGCTCGAGCACCAGGGCGTGGAGCTCGGCAACGGTGTCAGGAAGCGGCGCATGATCGGGCATGAGCCGCAGTTTACGAGCCTTCGATGCGGTTTACAACATCGACAATGCGGCCGTGCGACGGGGCTGTCGCCAATCGATGCCTTCGAGCAACATCGACAGCTGTGCCGACGTCAGAAAGATCTTGCCGCCATCCGCCTGGGGCCAAATAAACCGCCCATGCGAAAGCCGCTTCGCGAGAAGCCATAGTCCGTCATCGGTTGCCCATAGAATTTTTACGAGATCGCCGCGACGTCCCCGAAAAATGAACACGTCGCCGCCGAGCGGATTTTCTTCGAGTGCCGATTGCACCTTCGCGGCAAGAGCCGGGAAACCACTACGCATGTCGGTGACGCCTGCGGCGATCCAGATGCGAGTGCCAGCCGGCAGGCCGATCATCGGGACAGCTCCCGAATCAGCAGCCGCAGCATATCCGGCGACACGTTACCGCGAATGCGCAAACGTGCGCGGTCAAATTCGATCTCGCAGGCGTCCTCCGACACGGCTTCGCGGACCGGCATCGAGGCCTCGGCTTCCGGGACAATGCTGACTGGAAGTAACGATGCAACGTCACCATCGGGTTCCTGTCTGGCAGGCCCCGGACGCGGCGCCCCAAATGCACCCTGAAGATACTGGCGACGCCATCTGAACAGCAGGTTGGTGTTTATGTCGTTGCGACGCGCAACAAGCGATACAGACGCCCCGGGCTCGAACGTCTGTTCGACCAGCTGTCGTTTGAATTCGCGCGCAAAGTTGGGGCGCTTGCCCGGTGCCTCGCACTTGCTATCCACAATCTCGGCCACTTTGGTTCCCACCAAAACATTTGGTGGGAACCAAATTACCCCCGTTCACTGCTACCCGGAGAACGGCCGACATGAGACGCATACGGCATAGCTTCCGCCGCAGTGAACGTTGTATCGGCAACGCTTGTTCCGGAAAGCGAAGAGCAGCTAACCCGCATCGAGGGCACTGCCGGCGCCTCGTCCGACCCTCCTCCGCATGCGCCAATCGAAGCCGCTGCAGAGGTGGCAACGACCAGCTTGACGGTAAGAAACGGCAAATCCGCCCACTCTCGTTTTTTTTTCAATTCAAGTCTCCTCTTTCGCTTGTTGACGCATGGCGGGTCAACGGAGCCGTTATTAGTTTGCGGTGCCCTCTCAAGCGGTACCCGCGCACTGTCATCGGGTGGTGGTAAGGAGCAAAGACCGACCGCCGAGTCCATTAAACGTAGGATAACCAACTTCATTCCCCGTCGACATTACCGAAGTTGCCCCACGTGCTGAGTCTAGATATGCGCGGCACATATCGCAAATTTGCTTTTAATATCCCCGTCATCCGCCGAGCTGATTCCCACCGCGTCTAACTCACTCCCTGCCGCCCCTGGCATCTGGCCGACATACGACTGAGCTTTGCAGTGAGACGGACGGATCGTGGACGTATTGCCCAACATGAATGCTTCGATTTAGCCCATGGACATCGACGTATATGTCATTTTTATGCCTAGGTATCGTCAACTGAACCGCGCCTCATTGACCGCGTTGCTCAGCGGCTACTCTTGATTAAAGTGCAAGGAGCGCGAGTGACCGCAACCAGCATAGCCCGCCTTACCGGCCCATCATTCGACGGTCACGGTGTATCGAAGCAGTGCCTATTGGCTAGCGGCCCCAGCGACACCGGCCTTCTTCTGGGCGCTCTGAAGATCCTGCGGATAATGAGGATCGTTGCCCTTCGCCGGGTTGTATCCCGCGTCTTCGAGCTTCTTCAGCTCTGCGTTTTTCTTGGCACGAGCTTGTTTTCTCGCCTCCTTCCGCTGTGCCTTGGTGCTATGAGACGCCTGCTCGCTCTGCGCCCCCGCTGGACCTTCATTTTGAGCGTGCGACACATTAACGAGCGTCACATTTAGTGCGACAACAAATATAGCTTTCGCGATGGTAATGAGATTCAATTTCAGCACTCCTTCAGTTAGATAAGGATAGTTCTGAGAACAGTAGTCTTCCGAAATTGCCAATCTTGATATTTGTTTACTGCGCTGCAAACCTGTTTGCAACAATCCGTACCTTTGAAAGACAATGCGGCGGACCAGCGCGCGGCATCCTCGCTTGCCACGTCAGCCGGGGGAAGTGCTGGCTCGCTCAGTTCGCGACGAGCGCCAATACTCGCAGCGGACTCCCTGATCCGCCTTGGATTTTCAACGGCGCTGAGACGATCACAGTGCCCGTCGCCGGCAATTGATCGAGATTCTTCAGACACTGCAAGCCGTACCGATTGGAACCGTGCATCAGCGTGTGACACGGATAAGGCGTAGGCCATGCGTACGACTGGCCAGCATCGGTGTTGATGGTCTCAACGCCGAACCCGTGCACCTTCCGCTCGTGTATCAGCCATTCAACCGCCTCCTGCGTCGGGCCGGGGGTATGCGCCCCATCCTCACGCATATTGAGAAATGCAACCGGATCCGTGCGTTTGGACCAGTCAGAGCGCAGTAGCACCCAGGCCCCAGCCGGGATGCGCCCGTGCTTCGCTTCCCACGCCTCAAGGAAACCGGCGCTCAAAAGCCAGTCCTCATTGGCCGCCACCTCTGCGCTCGCATCGAGCACAACTGCCGGTGCAATGAAGTTTTGAACGTCTATGGTATCCACGGTGTTCCGCACGTGGTTTTTGCCCGTCACCCAATGCACGGGGGCGTCGAAATGCGTGCCGGTGTGTTCACCGCACGAGAAATTATTCCAGTACCAACCTGGCCCCTGCTCGTCATACTGGCTGATCTTTTCCATCTTGAAGGCCCAAACCTGACCAAACTGCGGGGGCAACTGCAATGCAGGGAAGTCGGGTGACAGGGTCTGCGTCAGGTCGACGACTCGGACCTGGCCGCTCGCCAGCTCAATGGTAAGTTGCTCAAGACTGTTGCTCATGCTGGGCTCCGTTTTCTGCTCGATCGACTATGAATGCACTGGGTCTCGCCCTCAGTGCGCATTGATCTGTTGCCGCGTCCACTTTTGTTCACCTGCCGCGTTGTCTTCAGCGGCAAAACCATTCAAAATCATGTTTAGTCTGTCTTTGGCGCCTCGAGACTTGCGGCCCCGGCGGCACAATCGTTCCTTACGCAACTGCGCGTCCCTCCACGACTGCAGACCATCCAAGCATGAGCAATTCACCTTTCAGCGGTTTCGTCGATGACTACACGCCCGCGCTGCTCGCACAAGTCAGCCAGCTCATCTCTGGCGAATTCCATGCGATCGTGCAAGCCGCCGGCTTCGAGGTCTCTGACTGGCGCGTGCTGTCGACGCTCTCGGAAGGCAAGACGATCAGCATCGGTCAGCTCGCTCAAAAGACCGTCACCAAGCAGCCCACCGTCACACGGTTGCTAGACCGCATGGAAGCGCAAGGCTACGTCAAGCGCGTCCCGCACGACACCGATCGACGGGTCACCCTCGTGCGTATCACGCCGCAAGGCCAGAAGCTTGTCTCCGCGCTCATTAAGCAGGCGAAGGCTCATGAGGAGCGGGTGCTTGCGCCGCTGGGAAAAGCCAAGGCCGATGAACTTAAGGCCACCTTGCGTCTACTTCTCGATCTGCACCGCCCGGCCGAGTAATGCGGTCCGCGGCCGGTCCGTTCAGCAGGTAGGCTCGGCTATCCTCGGTTAAGCGCCTTAGGCCGCGCCATCTTGAACTTCGCTGCCTCTCCAATTTCAAAGTAGTCCGCGGGACCGCCGCCGCGCATGACCGGGCGCGCGGCCGCCGTTGCATACGCGTTGTCACTCAACAATCCACGCGCGATGTGCACGCCGACGACCTCCCCGATCACCATCCACGTATCGATTGCGCTGCCATTGGCGCGCCGCAACTGCATTACGTCAGACACCCTGCACTCGAACGAAACCGGGCTTTGCGCCACGCGGGGGACCGACACGACGCGTGATGAAGCCGCATCCACGCCGGCGAGCGCAAACTCGTCAACATCGGCCGGCACTTCCGCGCTCGTCAGATTCATGCGCTCGCATAGGTCCCGCGTCACAAGATTCCAAACAAACTCTCCCGTTTCTCTCGCGTTCCGTACCGTGTCCTTGAAGCCGACGCTCGAGAACGCGAGGACGGGCGGCGAATAGTTGAAGATGTTGAAGAAGCTGTAAGGCGCGAGATTGAGGCGGCCGTCTGCGGCGCGTGTGGAGATCCAACCAATTGGACGCGGTCCGACGATCGCACCGAGCGGATCGTGGGCGAGACCGTGCCCGCTCGCCGGCTCGTAGAAGTGCATGTCTTCTTCTGCGGCGCACTGCGAGGAATCCAGCTGCGGCGCATCCATCTCAGTACTTCCCGGAGAGAAGTTCGCCGCAACCTGTCACCTCGGCGCGCAGGTCCAGACGCCGCAGCATCTGCCACGTCGTCGCCACTGCCGCCGAGACAGTTGGGGTGCCGGACTCGTCCTGCACGCGTTGGATAGAAGGCAACGATTGCATTTGCACGCAGGCGGACAGCACGAGCGCGTCTGTATTCGCACGATTCAGGCGCTTGTAGATTTCCACCAGCCGCGCCGGGTCCTGCGCGGCTACCTGCAGGTTGTCCGGAATCTCGAGCGCGGCGTAATCTTGAACTTCAATGCCTTCACTCTCGATGTACTCCACCACCATCTTGGTCAATGGTTTCATGTAGGGACAGACCACCGAGACGCGCTTCGCGCCCATCGCGTGCAGCCCATCCACCAATGCGCCCGCGCTGGTGACGACCGGTGCGGGCGCACCATTTTCGACAGTACGCTCGAAGAGACGCTTCTCAGATACCCGGTGATAGCCCTGCCCCATGCTCATGATCGCCACGAGGCACGCATAGCCAAGTACATCGACGCGCGCATCCGACAGCTCGAGCGCGCAGCGATCACTGTCGCGGTCCATGGCCTCAAGTTCCTCCTTGACGACCTTCTTCATCCGCATGCGGCTGGAGTGGAACGTGAAGCGCTCCTCGAAGTCGCGCGCTCGCGCACGAAACATCGCCGGAATTTCCGTTTCCATCGTCGTGTTGGACGAGGGCACAATCTGCCCGATACGCAGAACGCGCGGTTGTGTCATGACTTGCTCTCAGTAAGCTCGAAGGAGTTGAGTTCCGCATCCGTTTCAGCGTCGAAGCGGTTAGAGGTGTCAGCCGTGCCGTCGTCAAACTGCGCAGCCGCGAGCGGCCGGCGGTTCACCCGCAGATCGAACACGTCAAAGCGGTTGTAGTGGCCAGTGATGTCGTGCATCTGGCGCGGTTGGATGCAGCGCGAGAGATCGATGTCGGCATACACGATCCCTTCTTCGTCGATCAGCGGTTCACCGATCACGCGGCCGTCGGGGCCGAGAATCCCAGAAAACGCGCTGTTGCGGCGCGCAAGCAGCTCGCGCGCTTGCGGATGCGTCGCACTCATCGCGTCGACGATCTCCGGCGACACCGTCGAACACGAGACCACCGTAAATAGCTTGCCTTCGAAGCAATGCGCGGCGGCTCTCACGCGAATCGCTTCGGCCATGTCGTAGTCAGGGGGAGCCACCGGCAGCGCAATATAGCTCGCCACATGAACGAGTTCTCCTTGTGCGAGCAGGCTGAAACGCGCCAGTGTGTTCGTGTTCTCACCACAAGCGAGTGAGCCCAGCGGCCCGACGCTGGTGTCGTGCACGCGCAGTGCGGAGCCATCGCCATTCGCCCACGTAAGCTTTTCGGCCCACGTCGGCACGAGCTTGCGATGCCGGCCCAGGATGCGCCCCTCGTCGCTGATCGTCAGAAGCGTGTTGTACAGCGTGCCAATGCCTGTTCGGCTACGCTCATTCACGCCGATCACGACATTGATGTGATTGGCCTTGGCAGCGGCGGCAATGCAGCGGATCTCGGGTCCGGGAATCTCGATCGCCGATCTGCAAAGCTTCTCGAACCACGGACTGCCTTCCACCGGGTTCATCACCCAGTTCCAGTAGGGATAGCCCGCCACGAACACTTCCGGAAAGGCGACGAGCCGCGCGCCGTTGCCAGCCGCTTCCCGAATGAGCCCGCAGACTTTGTCGACAGTAGCGTCAGTGTCCAGGAACACCGGGGCGGCCTGCACCGCAGCCGCCTTGAATTGAGGAAGATTGAGCATAGAGCGTCTCCGAACGTTTCAGCAGGTTAAGCGGATCTCGCGGGCGTCAAACAGCCACCACCGGATGACGGAGCTCGCCAATACCTTCCACCTGCCCATGAACGATGTCACCGGGCCAGAGCCATTCCTGCGGCGAACGGCCCGCACCCACCCCGTCCGGCGTGCCGGTGGCGATGATGTCGCCCGGCTCCAACGTGATGGCCTTGCTGATATCGGCGATGAGGGTAGGCACCTTGAAGAGCATGTGGCGCGTATTGGAGCTCTGCTTGATCACCCCGTTGACGGTCAAGCTCAAGTTGAGCGTGTGCGGGTCGGGAATCTCATCTGCCGTGACGATGCATGGCCCGAATGGCGCATAAGTGTCCTGTCCTTTCGAATAGATCCACTGTCCGGCGCGGCGGCAATCGCGCGCGCTCATGTCGATCATGACGCTGTAGCCAAACACGTAGCTGAGCGCATCGGACGCGCTGACGCGCTTGGCGCGCGTGCCCATGATGACCGCAAGTTCGATCTCCCAGTCCAGTTGCTGGGTGACTTCCTTGTTGTGCTCGATGGCGTCGCCCGGTCCGATCACCGAGGTCGGTGGCTTTGAGAAAATCACCGGTTCCTTCGGCAAATCCTTCGATGTATCGAGCGTGCGACTCGACTCCGCAACGTGCTCAACGTAGTTCAGGCCGATGCCGAAAATGTTCTTGCGCGGGCGCGGGATGGGTGCGAGCAGCTTCACATTGCTCGCAGGCATCGAGACGCCGAACGGCCATCTGTCGCGCTGTTCTTTGAGCAACGCGCTGGTCTGACGTACTGCCTGCGGGCCGAGATCGATGAATTCCAGCATGCTCGCCGGCAGTGCAAAACCCGTGGCGGCGCCGAGGCGCTCCAGGTCGACGACAGCATCATCGACGATCGCGCCGAGACGGGCAGCAGCATTCACATCGGATCGATAGGTGACAAGACGCATGATAAGACTCCTTGAAGCCCGCCCGACAATTGAGGCGGCGAATATTGAATCGATTTTGAGGCGAAGGTTGGCTGCTACTGCAAGACAGTTTGGTGCCCACCGTTCTCGCCAAGCGCTTCTTCCCGATATAGATTCAGCGCCTGCATGACCGGCAAATCGTTGAAGCAGAAAAGGCACGCGTCATCAGACGATGAGCTGTTCGCATGTTCGTGAAACGCCCACGACGGCACGCAAAAAATGTCACGTTCGGTCCAGTCCAGACGCTTGCCATTGATGATCGAATAGCCGCTGCCCTTCGCCACCTGATAGATAAAGCTGCCGGTGTGGCGATGAGCGCGCGTCTGCTCGCCCGGACGCAGCAATTGCATGCTCGCGCCGATCGTCGACATCACTGGGCCGCCCGTCACCGGATTCACGTAGTGCATCAACACGCCGTCGAACGGCGAGCCGTCTGTTACGCGTGCGTGCCGTACGAGGGCTTCGTAAGTCGGCTCCCACTCGTACTTGAAGAGCGGCGAGTAGCGCTTGTTCCAGTCGCCGTTCTGCGGGCGCAGACCAGGCG
This sequence comes from Caballeronia telluris, assembly GCF_001544495.1. Taxonomy (GTDB): domain Bacteria; phylum Pseudomonadota; class Gammaproteobacteria; order Burkholderiales; family Burkholderiaceae; genus Caballeronia; species Caballeronia telluris. Next base: position 17,762 of record NZ_FCNZ02000039.1, on the reverse strand, counting down.
CGCCCCAGATCGCCGTTGAGTCGTTCACCGGGTGCGTAACTGCCTGGCGAAGATCAGGATGCACCGCATAGAAACCGGCCTCCAAGGCATTGACGAGCGGAATGTCGAGACCGTCCTGCCAGATGCAGGGCGTGCCCTCCTCCGCCACCCCGTGCTCATGCCAGGTGCCATTAGGGGTGAGCACGAAATCATTGCGCCCGAGCGTCATCTTGTGGCCGTCGACCACGGTGTAGGCGCCCGTGCCTTCCATGATGAAACGCAGCGCCGAGGAAGAGTGGGCGTGCGCCGATGCAACTTCCCCCGGGTGCATGACCTGAAGCCCCGAATACAGCCAGCCGACCGCTGCTGATACCTCGCGACGACCCGGATTGCTCAGGTAGATGACGCGACGCCCGGCTTTTTCGGGCGACACGAGTTGCACGGAACGGAGCACGTGTTCGCGCATATCGCGATACCGCCAGAGCACCGGGACCGACGCGGACCTGGGCTCCCACGGTTCAATCTTGTTCGCCACGGTCCACAGCGCGCCTGCCTCGAGCCTTTCAAGCGATCTGTAATAGGCGATGAGTTCTGGCGTGTCCTCTACATCTGCGCGGCCCGCGACGCCCTCGCGATACGCGTCGTAATTTTGCTCAGCCATGTCGTTGTGGCTCCCTTGCGTGAAAGTGGGTCAACCAGGCACGCTGCCATCTCACGATGGCGCGCGTTGAAAGGAGCGTTCCATCTGTTCTTTAGCAAACAGATACTGGCGCGGCCATACCACGTTCCGGTAGCCGAGCTTTGCGCTTTCACGCAGCAGCCAGGCGGGATCCGCGAGATACGGGCGCGAGATCGCGCATAGGTCGGCGCGCCCCGAAGCGATGATGCCGTTCACCTGATCGCCTTCCGTGATGGCACCCACGGCAATCGTCGGAACCTGCGCCTCGTTGCGAACACGGTCGGCGAACGGCGTTTGATACATGCGGCCGTACACGGGCTTCTGCTGCGGCGTCACTTCGCCAGACGAGCAGTCGATCATGTCTGCGCCGGCCGCTTTGAAGAGGCGCCCGATCTGCACCGCGTCGTCGCCGCCGATGCCGCCCTCTACCCAGTCCGAAGCGGAGATGCGCACCGAGATCGGTTTTGCCTCCGGCCACACACGGCGCACCGCACGAAGTACTTCCAGAGGAAACGCCATCCGATTCTCAAGCGAGCCGCCGTAGTCGTCGTCTCGCTGATTGGCGATCGGCGAGATGAAGGACGACAGCAAATAGCCGTGGCCCGCTTGCAGTTCCAGCCAGTCGAAACCGGCTGCATCGGCGCGACGAGCAGCAGCAACGAAGTCGTCACGCACGCGATCCATGTCCTCCCGCGTCATCGCTCGAGGCGTTTCCGACACACCGGGCAGATACGGCAGCGCCGAAGCGGAAACCACCGGCCAGTTGCCGGCCTCCAGCGGATGATCCATCTTCTGCCAACCGAGCTGTGTCGATGCACGGCGTCCCGCATGACCCAGCTGAATCCCGATACGCGCACTGGAGTTAACGTGAAGGAAGCCGACGATGTGCGCGAACGCCGCCGTCTGTTCGTCGTTCCAGAGTCCGGGACATCCCGGCGTCGCCCGCGCTTCGGGAGAAACCGCCGTCATCTCGACCATCACAAGCCCGGCGCCACCGAGCGCGCGGCTACCGAGATGCACCAGGTGGAAGTCACCGGGCACGCCGTTCTCGCACGAGTACATCGCAGTCGGCGAAACCACGATGCGGTTCTTAAGTTCGACATCGCGAATCCGATACGGTGTCAGCATCGGCGGCACGCCATGTTCGGCGCTGGCCGCGCCGGCGTCGCCGGCAAGCCATCTTTCGTAGCCTTCGAGCCAGTCGCGGTCGCGCAAGCGGAGGTTCTCGTGCGAGATTCGTTGTGAACGAGTAAGCAACGAATAAGCGAACTGTTCCGGTTCCAGACCGGCGTAGCGCTCAACGTTCTCGAACCAATCGGTGGAATTACGCGCGGCGTTCTGTATCTTGAGTACTTCGACGCTGCGCACCGCCTCATAGTGCGCGAGCTGCGTTTCCAGCGAACCGCTGACCGCTTTCAAGCTGCGCGCCAGCTCGATCGCATCCTCGAGAGCCAGCTTGGTACCGGAACCAATCGAGAAATGCGCGGTGTGCGCCGCGTCCCCCATCAGGATGACCGGCACTTTCTTCCCGTCGCCTCGCGTGGTCCAGTGCACCCACTTCTCGCAGATGACGCGCGGAAAGCGAATCCAAATCGCGGAGCCGCGCAGGTGAGTGGCGTTGCAGATAAGCGGGTTGCCGTCGAGATACGATGCGAACAGTCTCTCGCAATAGGCGATGCCCTCTTCCTGACTCATGTCGCCGATGCCCGCGGCCTGCCACGTCTGCTCGGGCGTCTCCACGATGAAAGTTGAAAGACCGTCCTCGAAACGATAGGCATGTGCCTGGAACCAGCCGTGCTCGTTCTGCACGAAGATGAAATTGAAAGCGTCGAACACCTTCTTGGTGCCAAGCCAGACAAATCGGCATCGACGCTCGTCAATATCGGGACTGAAGGTCTGCTGATACTTTTTGCGCGTGAGGCTGTTCACACCGTCGGACGCAATCACCAGGTCAGCATCGTATTTACGGGCGATCGCTTGATCATCTTCGACATACTCCTCGAACACCAGCTTCACGCCCACATCTTCGCATCGTGCCTGCAGGATATTGAGGAGCTTCTTGCGGCCAATGCCAATGAAGCCGTGTCCACCGCTTCTGATCGAACGGTCCTTGAAGTGGATCTCGATATCGTCCCAGCGGTTGAACGCGTTCCCGATCGTCTGAGCCGACACGGCGTCGGCCTCGCGCAAATTTTCCATGGTCGCGTCAGAGAACACCACGCCCCATCCGAACGTGTCGTAAGGACGATTGCGCTCCACGACCACAATCTCGCTTTCTGGATTTTGCAGCTTCATCAGCAGTCCAAAGTAGAGGCCTGCCGGCCCGCCCCCAATGCAGACGATCTTCATTTGCCTTACTCCGATATCTCAGATTTACCTATCGCCCTGCTAGCGAGGGACGCCCCACTTCATTGATTGACCGCAACTGCGCACTCATTTGCCCCACGCTCAATCCCCGCCCTCAGATCGTTTGGGATCGGAATCGATTCGTGGGTGTCCAGCGAAGTCGTCACGATTGTCTGCCGCGCAGCCATGCGAACTACGCCATCTGCGCCCGTACACGTCCACCGGAGCGTCAGTGACTTCTTGCCGAGGCGCTCCACGTCAAGCGAGAGCCGAACCCGGTCGCCCATTTTGCTGATCGCCTTGAAGTCGACCTCCAGGCGCACCGTCGGCATCCCGATGCGCCGTGTGCCCAGCACACCGTGATAGCCGTCGGGCAACAATTCGTCGATCCACAGTTCAATCAAGTCGTTAAACAACACGAAGTATTGGGGGTAGAAGACGATCCCGGCTGCATCGCACTCGGAAAAGTGGATCTTGCGCTGGCGCTCGAACACATGTGCATTCATACCGATTCCTCGATTTGTTGTATGGCCGCTCAAGCCAGCGCGTGCCGCGCGAGCGCCGCTTTCAATTTGTGGCCATGTTCGTCGGCGAGCGCTGCGTCGCGCAAGTCGCGTAAGGTGGCCGGGGCCAGCCGCGCACCGGCCTTGCGCACCGCAGCCATCAGCGTTTGGTAATTCTTCAAGCCGCGCGCGTGCGTATCGCTATAGCCTTTGACGAGTCGCTGGCACCGCGCGATTTCGGTGGCCAGCGCGGGATTGTGTTTTGCCGTCTCGGCGATCTGCGCCAGCCACGCTTCGATACGTGCGTTTTCGAGCTGATAGCGCAATGTGCTGCGCCGAATGGCCCGCAGACTGGCGACGGCGTGCAGCATCAAGTAGCCGCCCAGCGAACTCGTGCGGACCACCCGTCCAGACTGCGTGCGTCGCTTGACGAACCCGTGAAGCCAATGCGGCTTTGCCAACCAGCGGCCGAGTCCCGCCGGCAGCGTTTCGCAGATTTCCTCGATGCGCGGATGCATGAACTCGTTAATTTCCAGCAACTGGTTCGACTGGGCCTGCACTTCACCGCGCACGCGCTCGAAGCGCGCGCCGCGAGTCTTCAGGTCCGCCACACGGATCGTGTCCTCATACGACATCCAGAGCGCGAGGTAACGTGCGGTCTCGCGTAACAGCGCGGCTCCCTCCGCGGGCATTTCGCTGGTCAGCGCGATGAGCCGGTCGAGGTACAGGCGGGCGTAGGCGGGATCTTGATAGTCGATCAAGCGGCGCACACCTTCGAAAGCAATGCGTTGCACCGCGGTTGGCAATTGCGCACGTACACGCTCGACGAGCTGAGCGACTGTCGCATTACGGGGCGTCGATAGAATTTCATCCGCAGGCTCGGAAGCGCCGGAAGTCTCCTGCTCGCTTGCGCGATCGAACGCGAGGGCAAATGCGCGCAGGCTCGGCTTCACGCCGACGCCGCCCCGCTCGATGGTCTCCTCGAACTCGCGGCGACTGAACGGCAGCACGCCAGCGCCGGCGAGCGCGCCGAACAGCACGGCGCTAATCACGCTGCCGCTTGCCTGTGCCGCCTGCGCCATGTCGAAGCGGATGTAACGTTTCGCAGCCTTGCTCGCGTGTGCAATAAGGGTTTCACTGTCCACGCGGCCATCGCCCATTGCGGTCTTTTCTGCGATTGAGTAGACCCGATGCGTGGAAGAAATGAGCGTCGTACGCTCCGGGGTAACCAGTCCACGCTGCACCGCGCGGCCTGCCTCCATCAGCTCCGAAGCAAGAACGACATCCACGTCACCCGGCAAAGGCATCAACGAGAGGACGGGCGCACGGGCGAGGCCCGGTTCGACCGGAAAGAGCTCGACGTAATAGATGGTCGCTCCGGTACGCTGTGCGACCCCGGGCACCGACGTCGTCTGAGCACGATAGCCATTATGCTCGCCAAGATCGACGATCCAGTCGGCAAGCACACCGCCGCCCTCGCCGCCCATGGCGAGGATCGCAATTTTGATGGGTTGCAGGTTCATCATTTCTTTCCTGAATCAGAATGCGTAGCGTGCACGGCGCGCGGCGCCGCGGCGTTGCAGCCAGCCGATCACTGCGTCGCGAGTGCGCTGGCGCAGCTTGTCTGCGCGCGTGGGGTTGCTGATGATTTGCGCGCGATAGAACGACGGGCACAGCACCGCTGCATGCGAAACCTCCCCGCACAGACCGCAACCCACGCAACTGTCAAGCACGGTTGCCACTGGATCAGTACGCAGCGGGTCGGGATTGGGCTTAATCGACAGCGATGGGCAACCAGACAGGCGGATGCACGAGTGATCCCCGGTACAGGTATCAGAATCGACGCCGAATCGTTCGCGCACGACTCTCTCGCCCGCAGCAATTGCCTTGCGCTGCTTTGGCTTCTCGCGCCGCTGCTTGTTGAGCATGCACTCGCTTTGCGCGATCAGCACCTTGGGCCCCTTCGTAGACGTGGTCAGGGCCTCCTTGAGGGTCGCCTTCATGGCCTTCAGGTCATAGGTGCGCCGAACCGTCTTGACCCATTTCACGCCCACTCCACGCACCGCCTGCTCAATCTCATGGCCGGTGCTACGGGTCGGATTCAGTGCGGTCGAAGAGAGGATGTCCTGACCACCCGTGGCCGACGTATAACTGTTGTCGACCACCACAGTCAGGTTGTCGCTCTTGTTGAAAACGGCGTTGGCGATGCCGCTTGTCAGCCCGTTGTGCCAGAACCCGCCGTCGCCCATGACGGAAATGGCGCGCTTCGCGGCTGGCGCGTTGAGCGCGGCGGCGCTGGCGCCACCCAGGCCGTACCCCATCGTTGTGGCGCCCAGATTGAACGGCGGCAGGATGGAAAACAAATGGCAGCCAATATCGGCGCTGACGTGATGCGGTCCGATCTCACGCTCGAGCAGCTTCATCGCAGTGAAGATCGGGCGCTCTGGACAGCCCGTGCAAAAGCCAGGGGGGCGCGCGTGCACATTGTCGTCAAGCGCCGGCAATTCGTTGACTTCCGGTGGCGGATTGTCTGCCGCGACTTGGGTCGTGGCCGCTTCCTTCACCGCGACCACCGGTATCACCTTGCGCGGCGCAGGCTGCGGCTCAAGGACGCCATACCGCTCGAAGAAGCTACGCAATCCCTTCACCACTGTCGCGGTGTTGTATTCACCCGCAAGCGGCAGGACGTCCTTGCCATGCAGCGTTGCCGACACGCCCCGCTGACGAAGGATCGCGCTGGCGTTCTGCTCGACGAAGTTAGGCTGGCCTTCCTCGATGACAAGCACCGCACGCTTGTCCGCGCAGAAGCGCTCCCACTCGGAGTCGATCAGGGGGTACGCCACGTTCATCACGTACATCGGAATCTTCGATTCCCCGTACACGTCGGCAAGGCCCAGCCGCTCGAGCGCGCGCAAGACCGTGTTGTAACTGCCACCCTGCACGGCGATGCCAATGTCCTGGCCGTCTTCTCCGAAAAGTTCGTTAAGCTTGCGTGACTCGATAAACTCGACGGCCGCAGGCCAACGCTCGTGGATCTTTTCACGCTCGTGCGCAAAGCTCGCCGGCGGCAGCACGATACGGCTAACGTCGCGCGCCGGGTTCTCGAGTGCGTCCTTGATTGTGAAGGCCGAACGCTTGTTGTCAGAAGCGACGAACTGACCGTGCAGGTGGCACGCACGAATGCGCAGCTGCAGCATGACCGGCGTACTGCTCGCCTCCGAGAGGTCGAAGCCGTCCTTCACGGCTTGCACGATGCAGGGCAGATTCGGGCGCGGGTCAAGCAGCCAGATCTGCGACTTCATCGCGAACGCATGACTGCGTTCCTGCATGATTGACGAGCCTTCGCCGTAGTCTTCGCCGACGATGATCAATGCGCCCCCGGTCACCCCGCCTGACGCGAGGTTCGCCAGGGCGTCCGAGGCTACGTTTGTCCCCACAGTCGCCTTGAAGGTAACGGCGCCGCGCAGCGGGTAGTTGACCGAGGCCGCCAGAGAGGCGGCAGCGGTCGCTTCGCTGGCGCTGTTCTCAAAGCGGATGCCATGGTCCTGCAGAATGTCTTGAGCGTCGGCCAGCACATCCATCAGATGCGAGATCGGTGCGCCCTGATAGCCGGCCACGTACGCGACACCCGATTCGAGGAGGGCTTTGGTCACGGCAAGGATGCCCTCGCCGCTGAACAGCTCCCCCGCGCCCAGGCGCAGCTTCTTGACTTCCTCAACAAACGAACGCTCGGCCATCATCGCCCTCTTACAGAATGTTCCTATCGCCCACGACGCGTGAATCGTCGTCCTTGAAGCTAGTATATTTCCATTTTCATTTATTCCAAAATCATAGTTTTCCCTGAGGATCGGTCCGTATCTTCGGCGCGGTGGGGCGCAACCGGACAGGTTCCTCGGTCCCGCGGCCCTGTTCCTATGGACGCCACAATCGTGCGCAGAAGATGGCCCGCGCCCCTAGACGGCGGCGGCTGTGGTTGCCCGCAATGGACCGTCAAACCCCACTTGGCGCGGCCTTCATCCGTCACACAGGTATCGCTCGCGACACTTACCGGCTAGTGGTCTCGGCGCGAGGCCTGCTGACTTGCCGGCTCGCGCGCTTTTGCACGTCTGATGCATCGAGCGGTGCAAGCACGCTCAGATACCGAGCGCTGCATCATTGACTGGCTCGACGAGGTCGAGCTGTCCTTTCAAGGGATCCGGTTGTTCCGTGACCGCCGTTCCGGCTGGCATGAACTCCAACAATGCGTTCGACGACGCGTCATTCACCTGCCATACGAGGCGACCGCTTGCATTAGGATTTCCCGCTTTGGCGAAGTCGGCCCAATAGGCATTTGCTAACTGGGCGACACGCTTGTCCTGGTCCGTCACCTGGCTACCGTATGCCGCAGTCAGCGTGTCGAAGACGTACGGGATCTCGGCCGCGTGTACCGCACCGCTCACCTTGCCTTTCAAAGATTGCGCAACATACGAGAATCGGTACACATAGGCAGCCGATCCGTGTGCAGTCACGCTCCGGGCCACGAAACGCGCGGGTTCATGCATCAGTTCGACCCTCGCAATTTCGCTTACCACGTCGGGAACACTTGCAGTCCCGCTTGGATCGAAGGCGGATCTCGCGGCGGCAAGATTGCCTGAACCAAAGGTTGCATAGGCGTCGTCCTTGGACTTCGCCGGCACGGGAATGGCAAGATCCGCATCATTGGTGCCCACCAGCAAGGAAACCGAGCTGAATCGACCACTCGCGTATAACCGCCCCGGTTCGTCAGTAACCAGCTTGCCGTCGATCATCGGGCCGGACGACCAAGTCGTGTTCGCGGAAGACGCAGTGCCGAGGTTCAGCCCGTCGACCACCTGGTCGGCCGTCAGGGCGCGCAACTGGCTCAGCGCGTTCGCATCGTTGCCGGAGATCCCCATGCGTTGCGCGAAGGCTGTACCGAGCTGCTCGGCCGATGCGACTCCTCCCGGTCCGGTCGCGGTGAGATAGCGTCCATACGTTTGGTTGACCCGTCCGCTACCCGAGTCGATGATCGCCTTCGAGAAGAGCCCCTTCGCCAGAGGCGACGTAATCAGTGAGTGCACCGATTCGCCGCCGGCCGACTCGCCGAAAACTGTCACATTCTGCGGGTCCCCACCGAAGGCAGCGATATTGCGCTGGACCCACTGCAACGCAGCGATCTGATCCATATAACCGTAGTTGCCGAGTGGTTCGCCCGACTGAGAAGCGGTGAGCGCGGGGTGTCCGAAGAAACCGAATCGCCCTAACCGATAGTTCAGGCTCACAAATACCAACCCATGCTTCGCAAACTGGCTTCCATCGTAGACCGCCGGCGATGAGCCACCGTTCGTATAGCCGCCACCATGTATCCATACCAAGATAGGCAGCTTCTGCGCCTCGTTCCCGCCCGAGTTCGCGGCAGGACGCCACACGTTTAGCACGAGGCAATCCTCCGACGGTGTGGTCCTTATGGGCGCAGCGTCGGAAGCAAAGGGTAACTGCATACAGTCATGCCCGTAGGCGCTTGCATCACGTACACCGCTCCAGGAAGCCGCTGTACGGGGCGCTCGCCAACGTAGATCGCCTACGGGAGGTGCTGCGTACGGAATACCCTTGAATGAAAGAACGTTATCGGAAACGGCGCCGTGTAGCTTGCCACTCTCGACTGTCGCTAATGCCGGATCCGATGATGCTCCGTCGCTTCCCGAGCAAGCGGCCAGAAACAGCGCCGTGACGCCACAAAGAATGCTCATCGATGTCAATTGTTGCAACGAGAGTACCGATTTCACACGTGCCTCCGCATTAGATAAAGCTGTTGTTTTGCTTATGTCCGGCCTACCGGCGTGCTGCAACCATGTGTTCAAGAACGCGCCCCGGTGCCCGCGCACTCAGAACTTATGACGCATGCCTATTCGCAATGCCACCTGGTTCGGCGAGCTAGACGCGGCGAGCACGGGTGCAAGATTGGCTACAGCACCGCCAGTCGCGTGCATATAGGTTGCGCTGGCATAGACGTCAGTACGTACAGAAAGCAGGTAGTCGACGCTCGCGTCGCCTTCGTGGTAGCCCGGTGCATAACCTGTCTGGGAGACGCGGCCCGCCGTGTAGCTGTACGCGACGCCCAATTGCAAACTCGGCGTGACCTTATACAGGCCGACGATTTCGCCGATGTTGAACGTCGCGTGACCGCCGACCTTTGCGCCGAGCGTTGGATCAAGGTCTCCGAACTGCGTATGCGTCCAGTCGGCGCTGATCGTCGCCCGACCGAATGTGTAGGCTGCACCCACGCCGATCACCTTATAGCTGCCGGCAGCAAGGCCGTAGTTCCCGTTCACAGTATTGGACGCAGTCCACAGTCCTTCGGGAACGGCTTGGGCGGGATGGTCAATCGATGTATAGGCGCCAGCGAATTGGAACCCACCGTATGCGTATAGTAGGGCGAACGATTTCGCGCTCGTTCGCGCGAAGTCACCCGCGACGCCACCGAAGCTGTACATCGCCACGCCAGTGAGTCCCGCGATGGTCGGCGATGTGTATTTGATCGTGTTGTTCAGGCGAAAGTCGATGCCATTGTTGTCGAGATCGCCCGGATGTGGAAAGAGAATGCCACCGGGGAGCATGCCATTGGCCGAAAATGTGCCGATGTAATCTCCAATGGCCTCGCCCTGTCGACCCATGGTGACTGTACCGTAGCGCGTGCTCGAGAGACCAACGTACGCCTGCCGGCCGAATAGCCGCCCGCCTTGGCTGAGCGCTCCGGTGTTCACGTTAAAGCCATTTTCTAGCTTGAAAAGGGCAGACCAGCCCCCGCCCAGATCTTCCACTCCCTTCAAGCCCCAGCGGTTTCCCTGGGAAATGCTGCTTTGCATCTGCCAGGCGCTGTGTCCGCCCTGATCGCTCGACCAGGTGAGGCCGTCGTCGATGATGCCGTACAGCGTCACGCTACTTTGAGCGTTGGCCGCGTTGCATCCGAATAGGCATCCTAACGACAATACAAATAACCTCTTTCTCACGACGATCTCCTTGATCTGAAGCGACGTTTTTATTCTTAAAGTTTGGTGCTGTTACGAATAGTCGTCACAGTGCATCGGCGACGACGCAGTGATTGGCGTCCACTTGAAGGCGCACAGCCGCTCCGTCCGTGACTGGCGCGTTCAAACGGGCGACCACCATGGGCCCCTCGTTCATTCGCACGGTCGCAAGGTACAGCGGGGGTGCGTCGCGCTCACCGGCACGGTGCCGTACCACGGTCGATTCCATGACCGTGCCCGATTCGACCGCGCGTCGCGTCCAGTTGTTGCTGCCACAGCGAGGACAGAAGTACCGAGCCGGGAAAAGCCCCAACCCGCACTGCGTGCATTGCGTAATGTCGAGATCCATCCGCCGCTCCTCAAGCTCTTTCAAGAACCACTGCATTTGCGCACATGCCGTAGCGATACTCGACCATCCCGTACCCGCTCACCACAGCGAGCTTCGCCTCGTTCACCTGTCGGTCGCCCGCCTTGCCTTGAAGCTGCACGATGGCTTCCACTAGGCCGTGCATGCCTCCGGCAGCGCCCGCCTGGCCGACCGACAGCTGCCCGCCTGATGTGTTGACCGGTAAAGTGCGCGAGGTGATCCGCGCAATGAGCGCCCGCATATCGCCGTCGGCCGAAAAACCGAGGTCGCTCATTTGCGCGAGGACCATCACAGGATAATCGTCATACACCGAGGCAAGATCGACATCCTCGGGACGAATGCCAGCCTGTCGCCACAACTCCGCTGCCACATGTTTGAGCGATGTCTCTAGCCCGTCCCCCATCTGATGGTCAGCGTTGTACAAGCATTTCAAGGCCCGCACGCGCACGCTTCTCGGACCACTCGCGAGGTCGTCGCGGGTCACCAGAATGGCATTTGCACCAGCCACCACGGGCACACAGTCTAGGCGCCCTAACGGGTCGGCAACCAGCGGCGCTGCCAGATAATCATCGATTGACATCGGCGTCCGGTAGACGGCCTGCGGATTCAGACTTGCCCACTCGCGTTGGGCGACACATATCGCACCGTAGTCGGCGCGCGTCAGGCCATGGCGCCTCGCATGCCGCTGGGTGAGCATCGCGAATACACTGTTTGGTCCACCATTTTGTAAGGGCCGCAGCCACGTGCGGGTTGTCAAGTTGTAGTTCTCGACGAGGTTCTTGAAATCACTCGGCTGGAACTGGTCGCCAGAGACCAGGGCGATGACATTCGCATCGCCGTGCTGGACCGCGCGAATCGCATGCTGCAACAGATTGATGCCACTCGCGCCACCATGGCAATCGTCCATGCACCAGCGAGGGCTCAGGCCGAGCCGCCACGCCAGATCGATCGCGTGATCGGGGCCGAGCGTGAATGAAGCGACTCCCAGCCCATCGATGTCCTTCGCCGAGAAGCCGGAGTCTTTCAGCAATGCGCCGAACGCTTCTGCTAATAGTTCGCCGGTGGAGCCGGTCAACGGCTGCCGGCGATACGGAACCTCGACGCCGGACGTGACGACCACTCCACCGAAATCAGTTGGTGACATCTTGTGGTTCCTCAACCGCGCCGGGCGACAGTTTCACGCGTGAACACAAGTGCGATGACGGTAATGAGGCCCATCCCCATCATCATCAGCGCGACCGGCCACGCCGCGTGGTAGTGCGCCAGTAACGCCGTGGCGAGCAGTGGCGCGAGCCCGCCCGCGAACACGGACGCCACCTCATGTCCTAGCGCCATCCCCGAATAACGCACCTCCACGCTGAAGAGCTCACCCATGAGGCTAGGCTGCGTGCCGACCATCGCGCCATGGCACACTGCATTACCAAGCAAGAACGCGAGCCAAATTAGGCCGGGAACCTTTGTGTCGATCAGCCAGAAGAAGGGAAAGGCGATTACAACCAAGCCCAACGCTCCGATCAGATAGACGGGCTTGCGACCGATGCGGTCCGACAGCCGCCCCCACAGGAGCATCGCAAACAGTTCGACGCTCATCGAAACGATTACTCCTGCGAGCATGACCTGACTCGATACACCGATGAACTTGCCATACGCGAGCGCAAAGGCGAGCATGATGTACGAGCCGCCGTTCTCGGCTACGCGCAGTCCCATCGCCAGCAGAATCTCGCGCGGGTGCTTGCGGATAACGTCGAGCACGGGCATGTGAGCTTTCTTCCCTGCAGCCTGCGTATTGGCGAACTCCGCGCTTTCAGGCAACTTCGAGCGAATGTAGACGCCTACGCCAAAAATCAGAATCGAGAGCAGGAATGGGATACGCCAGCCCCAGCTCATGAAAGCGTCCTTCGGCAACATCTGGACGAAGAAGTAGATCGCTGCAGACAACACGAAACCGCCGCCCACGCCGATCTGGCTCAGCGATGCGTAGAAGCCACGCTTTTCGGGCGGAGCGGACTCGCTAATCATCAGGACACCGCCGCCCCATTCACCACCGGCAGCGACGCCCTGCAGGATGCGCAGCGCCAGGAGCATCGCGGGCGCCCAGAAACCGACGTGCGCGTAGGTCGGCAATACGCCGATCAGGAAAGTCGCGCCGCCCATGATGGACAGTGTCCAGACCAACGCCCCCTTGCGGCCGAAGCGGTCTCCGATGTGGCCGAAGATAACGCCTCCAAGCGGACGCGCAGCGAAGCCGACGGCAAAACCGGCGAACGCGCCGAGCGTGCCGATGAGCGGATCCGTCCCTTTCGGAAAAAAAAGTTCTCCGAAGACCAGCGCCGCGGCCGTGCTGTAAAGGAAGAAGTCGTACCACTCCAGCGCGTTGCCAGCCACCGACGCCATCACGATTCGTCGAAGCGACTTCTGGTCGACATTGCCCGCTACTTCGGCTGTCGTGCCGTCGGCGCGGCCGGCCGGGGCCGACAGGGTTTGCATGCTTGCCATCTCTTACTCCGGGTGTGCGCCGAGGGCACTGAAAGGTGACGATGGGGTTGCGTTTGCCCGCCTTGGGGTCAGGTCGGCCGACGACGGGAGGAAACGGTATTCGCGTTGCAGTTGTTCGTTCGCGATCTAGGAGCGCTTTAGTCGATAGCCCGACTGTTCCAGGTCCCACGTCGTCGAAGTCACGCCGGTTTCGCGCAACTTGTACTTCATAATCTTGCCGTTTTCCGTCTTAGGTACATCAGGCCTGAAATCCAGATAGCGGGGGACGGCGAAATAAGGCATGCGCGGCTCGCAATACTTGATGAATTCGAGCGGATCGAGCGTGTGGCCCTCGCGCAGAACGATGGCGGCCATGACTTCGTCCTCGGCGAGGGAAGACTGCACAGCGAAAACTGCGGCTAGCTCCACGGCGGGATGGCTGAGCAAGACCTGCTCGACTTCAAACGAGGAAATATTCTCGCCGCGTCGACGGATCGCGTCTTTCTGTCGGTCAACGAACCTGAAATACCCGTCGTGGTTGCGCACGACGCGATCGCCCGTGTGGAACCAGAGGTTGCGCCACGCTTCAACGGTCTTCTCCGGCATGCCGAAGTAGCCGCTCGCAAACGCGAAGGGTTGATCCGCACGCAAGATAAGCTCGCCTGCCTCGCCGTCCGCCACCGGTTGGTCGTTCTCATCGACGACGCGCGCATCGAAGCCGTGCGCAAGTTTGCCCATGTATCCTGCACGGCGTGTGTTCAGCTTGCCGCCGATGACCGAATTCGTCTCGGTCGAACCGTACCCGTCCACAAGTCCGATGCCACAGCGTTCTGTGAACGCGTCCTGGAACTGCGGCGGCACGCCGGGCGCAAGCGCAACGCGAACCTGGTGTTCGCGCTCCTTGGGCAACGGCGGCCGCGAGAGCAGGATCGGGACCATTGCGCCCAGCACGTACGTGACCGTCGCGCCTGTACTGACAAGGGAATCGAAGAACCCGCTAGCGGAGAAGCGCCGGTCGACAATGAGCTGTGCATCGTGCATCAACGCCTGGAAAAAGCTGTTGAGCGCGTTCGTGTGAAACAGGGGCAGACACGTATAGAGCACATCGCCGGCGCGCACTTCAAGGTCGCCCCCTGTATGCGTGCCCCACCAGAAGAACTGTGCATGCGGGCATACCACGCCTTTGGACAAACCCGACGTACCTGACGTGTACAGAATAACGAACGGATCGCCGTCGCTAAGCGTCGCCGCCTCGAGCGGCTCGCCGCCCGCGGGAAGCGCCACTTGCGTAAACCGCGAAGGTCCAGAGGCGTCTTGCGGTTCACCGATGACCCAGATCGTTTCGAGGGAGAGCTCGTCCTGATCCAGCGCCGTGACCGCTCCAACCAGGTTTGACTCTGCAACCAAGAGGCGGGCGCCGGAGTTCCGCAAGATATGCTGTAACTGCATGCCGCGCGAGGCGGTGTTAATCGGCACGGCAACGGCGCCAAGCCATCCGCACCCGAGCACCATGTCCATGAACTCGATCCTGTTGCCGCACAGAATCGCGACACGGTCGCCCCTCCTAATTCCGTAAGCAGCCAATGCACCGGCGCGTCTTGATGCGACTTCAACCGCGTCGCTTGCCGTCCAGCTCGTTACACGATCAGAAAAGAGCGGCGCATCACCGTTTCGCGCGGCGCGGTGCTGCAACAAGCCAGGCAGCGTGCGATGCGCTCCCGAAATGACCAGCGGTTCGACCAACGTGTTCATAAGATCCAAGCCTCGTTACATCGATGTTTGAAACGAGTCTAGGATTGCCTATACTATCCGTCAAATTCATAAATAATATGGGGCGTATAAACGTGGCGGATTTCAATAAGGTCGATCTCAATTTGCTTCGGGTGTTTCAAGCTGTTCTGGAGGAGCGGAGTCTGACTCAGGCGGGCAGGCGCCTAGGCCTCTCGCAGCCGGCCACAAGCTACGCATTGGGGCGCCTTCGCGCGATGTTTGATGACCCTTTATTCGTGCGTTCCCCCGAGGGCATGTTGCCGACCTCGGTTGCCCAGCGGCTGAAGGATCCCATCGGCCGGGCCCTCGCGGCCGCGCGGGAGGCGTTGCGTCACGGTGAACCCTTCGACCCCGCGACGAGCACTCGGGAATTCCGCGTGTCGATGTCGGACGTTGGGGAGCAGGCTTTCCTGCCATCCATTTGCGAAAAGCTTCAGGAAGTCGCACCGCGTGTTCGGATCGCAGCCGAAGCAGTCCCTGTCACTGAGGTTGAGGAACGCATGAGGCTCGGGCAGCTTGATTTCGCCATCGGCAACCTGCCATCTTTGAAGACGACGACAGAGCACGCGCTGCTGTTCAAAGATGAGTACGCTTGTATGACCCGCAAGCGGTCCGGCCTGCCAGCCAAGCGACTTACCGCCGAAGAGTTCCAGCAAATGTCTCACATCGCCGTGGCATCGTTAGACCGGAGTCACGTGTTGATCGAGGAGTCTTTAAGGCTCGGGGGGCTGTACCGCCGCATTGCGCTGCGCGTCTCGCACTTCAACGTTGCGCCCGAGATACTCTTGCGTACTGACTGGGTGGTAACGCTCCCTCGTGGCGTCGCCGATATCTTCAACGACGCGGGTCAATTTGCGGTCTACCCGCCGCCCATCGATCTACCGCATTTCGAATCGACCATTCACTGGCATGAGCTTTATGGCTCGGACGAGGGCAACCAATGGTTTCGGAAACTGTTATTGGAGACTTTAAGGCGATGAACGGAGGACTCGCCTCATAATGTCGCTGATGACCGCATAGGGGCGGCGTGCCATCCTAACCCAGTGTGGCTGGAAGACGGTGCAAAGGCCGAAGACGCGATAATAATCATCAACGATCGGGAAATGGTCGGACCGGAGGTACGTCGCTCTGTGGCGGCTGCACCCAATCGTCGAGACAAAGGCCGAGCAGGCGCGACGGCCAGCCAGAGCTATGCAGCTCGCACGAGTCGAGTCGAGTCGAGTCGAGTCTAGGTGTACCGGAACGTCAATCAAACAACGACAACGATCCTTCATGACGTCGATTAGGTTTACATATACATCACCGCTAAGACGGCGCTATGTCAACCAGATATAGAGGGCTATCAAACCCGCCGACCGCGCCTGCTTCGAGTTGGTTCAACGATAGGATATTGCCTTGGGCTCAATGAAGACCTGCTCCGCGGACGGCAATGAATGTGCCGTTCGCGGAGCAAGTCTTCATGACAAGCAGTCCTCGAACGGGACGTCGCCGGTTCCCGGCCTTCAAGAAAAACCGCACTGTCGATAATAAGAGTAGTCACGGTGCTGCTTTCTCGTAGCGCGCGTCTTTTGGCTAACCGCCCCTGTCAGGGCCGTACCTCACAGCGATGTCCGACCTTTATTTCGGTGGCGTCGCTTCCGCATTGCTGACATAGAGCAGGTATGCTTTATTCCAGTCAATGGGCCCCTTCCGCTACTTGGTCCTATTGTGCCGGGTCAACCAACACCTTCATTTTCCGTCCAGCTCGCAGTTCCTCGAAACCTTCTGACAGTACATTCGCCAGCGGCACGGTTTCCACCCAACCCGTGGTCCTGTAGTGTCCGCGCTCCATCAGGTCAATCACGTTCTTGTAATCTTTGCCTGTGTAACAGAGCGTCCCCTGTATGCGCCGTTCACGCATAACGGTCTCGAGCAATGGTGTAAGGATGGGTTTGTCGTAGATCGCAACACTCACAAGAGTCCGGTGCTCACCCAATGATTGCAACGCCGACGAGATAGCAGCCGGCACGCCAGCGGCGTCGTACGCTGCATCGACTCCTTCACCGTTGGTTCTATTCGCGATAAAGGCCGGCACGTCAATGCTCGTTGGATCGATAGTGCGTGCTCCCAGTCCTTCAATTGCCTTGCGGCGGATCGCCGATGGCTCTACGACGTCGATCTCGGCCACGCCCATGCCGCGTAAGGCGAACCAAAGACCTATACCGATCGGACCTGCACCGAAAATGAGCGTACGGCTTTGGTCCGTCACATCCCCCAAAGTGGCCGCATGATAGGCGACCGCCATGGGTTCGACTAGCGCGCCCATTTCGACGGGGACGTTGCCGGGTAGCTTGTGAACCATGTGGCTCGGCACGACCGCATATTCCGCCATGCCACCATCGGACGAGAGTCCCTGAAAGCCGACACATCTGCACACGTTGTAGAAGCCGGACTTACATGGCCTGCACATGCCGCATCGAATCACCGGTTCGATAGCGACGTTATCCCCTTCCTCGATGCCGGTGACGTCGCGCCCCACTTCCACGACAGTTCCGGAGAACTGTATGCGGTCCTTCAGGGACGCCCTAGCAATGGACGAGTGATTCTCTGATGCTACCTGTCCACGTGGACAGCTGGGA
>NZ_FCNZ02000038.1 GCF_001544495.1 Caballeronia telluris | reverse complement strand
GCGACCTTGCCGTCGTGCCGGCGCGTTGACTGGGCATGGCGAGGCCGGCGTTCGAGCAGCAGACCGTGGGTATGCATAACCCGATAAACCCGTTTTGCATTAACGCGAGGCTGTCCCTGCGCGTCCCAGTTTCGCCGCAGCAACGCCCATGCACGCCGATAGCCGTAACTAGGCAAATCAGCGACCAGCCCCTGAAGCTCCGCGACGAGCGGCATGTCGTCACGGGCGGGCGTTTTGCGCTTGTCGACCCATTCAGCTTCGCGCTTTGATTTCACCGCTAGATTAGAGCGCGACACACCCAGGACTTCACAGACCGTCTTCATCGGTCGTCCCCCGGCAGCAATGGTGAGCGCGCAATCAATTTTTTTGCCCGGCCGTACTCCACTGCTTCGCGAAGGATTTCCACTTCCATCGTCTTCTTGCCCAGCAGTCGCTGGAGTTCGCGAATCTGCTTCATCGCATCGACCAGTTCGGAGGCTGGCACCACTGTTCGCCGGCACTCACGGCTGACAGGCTTCCATCCTGATACAGCTTGCGCCAGGCGATTCAATGGTTTCCACGTTAGAGCTGGGCTTAAACATAGGCGTAAGACTACCTCAAAGTTTAAGCGTTACATCGTGTCCGGCTTTCGCAGGGGCCGGCCCACTGGCCCACCGCGTAGCGATTACGATGGAGGCGATGCACGCTGTCGAGGCGTTGGAAGAAGCGTTCGCGAAGTACGGGCAACCTGAGATCGTCAATACCGACCAGGGCAGCCAGTTCACCGCGACAGCGTTCACCGAGGCCGTGCTCAGCCGGGGCATTCGCCTGTCGATTGACGGCAAAGGTGCCTGGCGAGACAACGTGTTCGTCGAGCGCGTGTGGCGAAGCGTGAAATATGAAGAGGTGTATCTGAAGGCCTATGAATCGGTCGGCCACGCCCGCCGCTCAATCGGCGATTACATCAATCTGTACAACCAGAAACGACCTCATTCGAGTCTGGAAGACCGCACGCCGGATGAGGCATACTTCGCGACGCTGCCTGCGATCAAATCGGCAGCATGACTGCCCCGGACGTTCCACTTAAAAATCTCACAAAACTGTCCGGACAAGTGAGGCCACTTCTCTCGCTTCGCTGAGTCGTGGCGACGGCTGGGAAACTCGCCCGCCCCTGCCAATCTCGTTGCATTCCTCCAGCGCTATGTTTCCACCATTCCTCGATTTCTTGAGTGGCAGAAACCCTCCCCGGGCAGCTATGCTTAAGTAGCGCTTGCCTTGAATCAGCAACGCTTGCGGCAGCCAGCGAGCGTTCAGGGATGGTGACAGACTGGTATCAGCGCGGACGCAACGACTGCAAATCTTCAATTCTGTAGGGAAGAAAGCGCCGCCCCAAGTGATGTCTCTGGCGACTTTGTCGAAAACGTCCGGAGCTAGCATGAAAATTGCTCTGCGATGTGGGCGAAGACATCGCTGCATGTCACCTGCGGATCCGTCAGGACCCGTGGATTTACAACAAACGTGGAACATCATCATGGCGGAACGATTGGTTGACGTATTAGATAGTCGCGGTTCGGTCCTGCACACCTACCCCGTTACGCTGGGCGACTCGGGCGACGCAGCTGAGGATTCCGCCTATCAAGAAAAGGCGCTTGAAGCGGCAGCGCAAGGCCGGCTTGTCCCCGACGCTGAACTCCGCACCCTGACGGCAAGGATCCATACGAGTCGGCGCGGTCAGATGGCTCCCTATGGCGATGAAGTTGAAAAGAGTTCGGAAACGAAACTTGGTTTGGAGCAGGCTGTTCGAGAGCGCGCTTACCTGCTCTGGGAGAAAGACGGACGCCCTGAGGGACGCGCGGAAGAGTATTGGCATCGCGCTCTTGACCAACATCTTCGGGAGCGGGCCTACGTTTTATGGCAGCAGGAAGGAAGCCCCGAAGGGCGGGAAGATGAATATTGGCGTCAGCTTGTCGATTTCCAGGCGCAGTGATTCTACCGTCCCAGGACAGCGCGGGAAGTATGGAACAAATCAACGGAGAACCGACCGAAAGGCGCCCCTTTGTGGCGCCGGTGTGCAGCTCATGCGCGCCAACCCATGCGAGCAATGCTCGGCCGCGTGCAACAAAGGTCGAGCGCTCTTGAAATTTTTTCGGCACTCTCCTATTTCCGCTTTCGAAGCATCCGCTTCAGCCTCACCTGTGCGGTACTCGCTGTCCTCTCCCTCCTTGAAGTTTTGCCCCGCTCCATCCGGAGCTATCTGCTTTTTTAGTTCAAGGAAATATTATGGATATCGGTACTGCCATGTGGTTCAATAGAAAGGCAGCGTTTATGTGAAGCGCAAACGGTGACCGTCTGTGCACCATCGCATCCGCTGGCCGCAATCGCGGGGCCGATCCCGCGGGAGGAATTCGGCCAGCACATCCAGCTCGTCGTCACCGACAATCAGCCCGATGCGGAAAAGACACAACAGCGGGTCGCCGGTGAACGCCAGTGGCTTGTGAATGACCTCGGCGCGAAGCATGATCTGCTCAGGGGCATTTTGTGCTGGGGGCACATGCCGCATTATATGGTTGCGGAAGACCTCGCGAATGGAACACTTGTCGAACTCCGACGGCGCGCATGGCACATGCGCGCCCTCATCTTCATGGTGTCGCAGCGGCGCGAGTACTCGTTTTCCGAACGCGAGACACGGCTCGTCGAGCTCCTCGGCAATCCTCATCGCTTGCCAAAGGATGTCAGCCACCACTCCGTCTCACGAAAAAGCAAAAAGCCTGAACGCCCGCCATGCGTGAGCAACAGTCAGTACGGCCTGCCGCTCCTCGACGGATGTCCGCAAATTCAATAAAGCCGCAGTCCGCCTTCGAGAATCTTCAATGGCTGCAACGGGCCGACAACTGGACGATACGGACGATCAACGGAGGACCACACTGCGGGTAGACGTCGGACAAGACTCGGACCACCACCTGTCGTTCGGGGCGCGCAAAGTTCCGCCGTTGGAGCGACAGCGATACCTCGGAACCCAACCGATGAGTGACATGCAAATCTGCCAGAGCCGACGTCCGGTCGCAAACAACCGGTCCGCCCTGTCAATGCGTAATCGTCGTTAAAACAAGGGAATCGACGGACAGGCAGCGACATCGTTCTCCGCGTGAAAGCCATTTACACACTAGACTTGAGTAGCAGGCTCGGGGACATGCTTCGGTACGACGCGGCTCGCTGTCGACGAGCGCTATGCTAGCGATTCGCCTTCGTGGGACAACCGTGGCTCCTACAATGGAGGCAACCGTGATCCGAGCAATCTGCGCCCTTCTTTCGCTTGCTGGTCTTTTCGGAGCTAGCGTGAACGGGTTGGCTGACCCTATACGAATCGAATCCGGTACCTATGGTGAAAATTGTGGCGCCCATCATGGCAATTCGACCCGTGACCTGGCTCTGCACTGTAACGCCGCCGATACCTGTCGTTATCCGGTTGCCTCGCCGGCGGCCCTTCGTATTCGAAATGCTTGCAAGGCCGATTTCGTTGCCGAATGGTCTTGCGGGCCGGGCGAGTTTCACCAGGCTGCAGTTAGATCTGCCGCAAATAACGGGGGGATTCTCGTGCTGACTTGTATCCCTTCCACGGGTGCAGGCAAATGACCGGTCCGGGCAAGGGCAAGCATCAGGCAGAGGAAGCGTCACTGAGAGTCGGCCATAGTGCGACGTCCGAATTTCTCGGCATCCCCAAACGCACGCGATCTGGCATAAAGTTGCGCCCGCGCTGGCGGAGCGCTTCACGGTGGTGGCGGCGGACCTGCGCGGTTACGGCGACAGCAGCAAGCCGCCCGGCGACGCAGCTCACGCCAACTATGCGAAGCGGCGCATGGCGCTCGATCAGATCGAACTGATGCGCCGTCTCGGCCACGAGACCTGCGCGGTGATCGGTCACGATCGCGGCGGGCGGGTCGCGGCGCGCATGGCGCTCGATCATCCGCAAGCGGTGACGCGCCTATGTCGCGCCCACACTCGCCATGTGCGAACAGACCTCGTTCGATTTCGCGCGCGCCTACTGGCACTGGTTCATGCTGGTGAGCCCCGCGCCCTTCCCGGAGACGCTGATCCGCGCAAATCCCGATCTCTATCTGAAGCACACCATCGGAGCGCGCAGCGCTGGCCTGGCGTCGTTCACGCCGGCGGCTTACGCGGAATATCTACGCTGCCTCTCCGATCCGGCGACGGCGCACGGCATCTCGAAGACTTTCGCGCAAGCGTGACGATCGACCTCGAACACGATCGCGCGACGCTCGCATCCCAGCAGCGGATTGGCTGCCCGTTCATGGCATTGTGGGGGCGCAGGGTGTGATCGAATAAAACTTCGATCCGCTTGCCGAGTGGCGGGCGTACGCGCCGGACGTGCAGGGCGAGGCCCTACCTTGCGGCCACTACATTCCCGAAGAAGCGCCGGAGCGGCTGCTCAAGCGCGTGCTGCCTTTTCTCAGCGAGTAAGTCATGTCAGCCCAGACCCTTTACCGGAAGCTCGTCGAGTCGCACACCGTAGCGCGTATCGACGAACACAACGTGCTGCTGTACGCCGATCTGCATCTAATGAACGAGTACACCAGCCCCCAAGCGTTCAGCGCGCTCGATGCCCGCGGCCGCGCGGTGCGCCGTCCGCGCCAGCAACTCGCGGTGGTGAGCCACGTCGCTGCTATGATCCCGCAAAGGATCCGACGCACATTTCGACGGCCATGCGCTCCCTCGAGATGCCAGGTCGGCTGCGGCGTGCCAACGAGCGCGTCGTAGACTTTCAGCGCACGCACGCCATTGCGGAACCTTGTGGTACCGATTCTGACAAGCTCTGTCCACTACTCGCCCGGCAAGTTTCCATATCCACGGCTTTGCATAATCGGCCATTGGGGACGTTCGATGGAGCTTCTTCGGCTGCTACGCGACGAACCCCGCAGGCTTCGCCTCGGGATGCGCCGGGTCTGCACGTTCGAGGGCGGCGAGCGACATGATGCGCTCCTCGGAGGCGTCATCGAAGCTGATTTCTCCCGCAAGGTGGCCCGCTCGCATCACGAGAATGCGATCCGAGATCGTCAGTATTTCGGGCAAGTCGCTCGAGATCACGAGAATCGCGAGGCCATCTTGAGCTAATTCGCGCATAAGCGCGTAGATTTCCGCCTTCGTTCCGACATCCACGCCGCGTGTCGGCTCATCGACGATCAGCACGCGCGGCCTCGAGGCGAGCCATTTGGCGAGCACAACCTTCTGCTGATTGCCACCGCTCAGCAGGCCGACGAGCTGCTCAACCGTCGGCGTCTTGATCTGGAAGCGCCTCACGTAGCCCTCGATCATGCGCGACTCGCGCATCGGCCGAATCACGCTCGCGGTCGAGAGTCGGCCAAGGCCGAGCGCAGCGAGCGACAGGTTGCTGCCGACCGACATCCCGAGCACGAGCCCCTGGTCCTTGCGGTCTTCGGGAACAAGGCCGATGCCGAGCTTCATGGCATCGCGAGGCTTCTTGACATTCACGGGCTTGCCTTCCACCGACACCGTTCCGGCCGTCGGCGGCGGCGCGCCGAAGATGCCCATCGCGACCTCGGAGCGTCCGGCCCCAACCAGTCCCGCGAGACCCACGATCTCGCCACGCCGCAGTGCGAAGGACACGTCGCGATAGCGTTCGTCGTCGCCCAGGCCCTGCACCGCGAGGACGACCGGCTGGTCGCCATGCTCAGGCCGGATGCGCCGCACTTCGGCAAGGTCCCGCCCCACCATCAGACGCACCACTTCGTCCGGAGAGGTGTCCGTGAGCCGCGCCGTGCGCACGTGCTTGCCGTCGCGCAGCACGGTCACGGCATCGCAATTGTCGAACACTTCGCGCATGCGATGCGAGATATAGAGGATCGTGACGCCTCGCTCGCGCAGGTCGTGCACGACCTTGAAGAGCGTGAGCGAGTCGGCCTCGGAAAGACTCGACGTGGGTTCGTCGAGAATCAGGAGACGCGGCTCGTGTATCAATGCCTTGCAGATCTCGATCAGTTGCTGTTGCGCGATCGTCAGGTCGCCGAGACGCGTGTCGGGATCGAGCGTGATGCCGAGCCGTTCCATCGCCGCGCGCGCCTTGGCGATCAGCACGCCGCGATCCACCAGCACGCGCGCCATGCGCGGCTCCGCGCCGAGGAAGATATTCTCCCCCACCGTCATGTTCGGCGCGAGCATCAACTCCTGGAACACGATCGAAATGCCTTGGCGGGCGGCGTCGCGCGTGCCGGACAGTTGCATTTCGTGGCCATCGAACACCAGTCGCCCGGAGGTCGGCGAATGCGCGCCGGCGATCACCTGCATCAGAGTCGACTTGCCGGCGCCGTTCTCGCCCATGACCGCATGCACGGTCCCCGCCTCGACTTCAAAGGAGACATCCTGCAACGCCTTGACGCCGGGATAGATCTTAGAAACATGTTCAACGCTCAAAAGCACGGTCATGGCGGAACTCGTTGCAAGGAAGACGCGGGACGGCCTTATCGAGCTCCATTCCGCGCGGGGTTACTTGCCGGCCGTGAACTTGTCGACGTTCGACGAATTCACGATGTCCACGCCGGTATCAGTGACCGGCGGCACCTTCTCGCCCTTAAGAATCTTGTTCAACTGGTCGACGGATTCCGAACCCATCTTTGTCGGCCGCTGACCGATGAGCGTCGTCGCATAGCCGTCTTTCAGGAGCTTGATCTGCGTGGGCAAGGTGTCGAACGAAACGATCACGAACTTGCCGCCCTTGAGGTCCGCCGCCTTGTTCTTCAACGCGCGCATGTAGGCTTCCGGCGCGAACATCGGCCAGCCGCCCGCGAAGAAAATGCCATCGATATTGGGGTTCTTGGCGAGGATGTCTTGGATCAACTGCACGGCGGTACTCGAATCGTCATTGCAGGGAAAGGGCGATCCCGATACTTCTTTGAAGTTGCTGCCGAGCTTCGACTTAAAGCCCTTGATGCGATCGTTGAGGTTGGCGGCCGACAGTCCGCCCGTGATCACCGCATAGTTCCCGCCTTTCGGAAGCGCCTTCGCAAATGCCTCGCCGCCGGACTCGCCGCCCGCTTCGTTGTTGGTGCCGATGAAGGCGACACGCTTCGTCTTCGGTGCGTCGGAGTCGAAGGTCACGACCGGGATGTTCTTCGCCATCGCTGCGCTGATGACGCCGCTAATCGAATCCGGATTGTTCGGCGCTATCGCGATGCCCGCGACCTTCTTGGTGATGAGGTCGCGCACGATGCGGCCCTGTTCGGCGTCGTCGAGCTGGGCCGGGCCGGTGAAGAGACACTCCGCGCCGATTTTCGCGGCCTCTTCCTTGCAGCCTTTCTCCGCGTCGGCATAGAACGGCACGCCGAGCGCTTTCGGAACGACGGCGAACACTTTTTTATCGGCGGCCTGTGCGTGGGGAGCCACCCCAAGTCCGAACAGAACAGCGGCGGTCACGGCGCCGAGCAGGATGCGTGTCATTGTTTTCTCCAAAGGGTCGTTATGGGCAGAACACTCAGCGACGTCGCCAGACGCCCTTTCTGAGCTGGTCGATGAATACGGCAAGGACGATCACGGAACCGACGAAGACTCCTTGCCAATAGGCGTCGGTGCCGAGCAGGACGAGACCGTTGCGAAGCACTTCAAGGATCACCGTGCCGATGAACACGCCGATCACGGTGCCCTCGCCGCCGCTAAGCGCGGTGCCTCCGATGACGGCGGCCGCGATGACGCTCAGTTCCTTGCCGAGCCCCTGGTTCGAGATCGCGGACGAGAGGTAGCTGACCTCGATGATGCCCGCGAGCCCGGCCAGGACCGAAGACATCACGTAGACGCTCATCTTCAGCCGGTCGACGTTGAGGCCGGTGAGCATCGCGGCGCGCTCGTTGCCGCCGACGGCATAGAGTTGGCGGCCGAAGACGCTGCGCTTGAGCACGATCGCGGCGATGATCGACAGCGCCACGAAGATCAGGAAAGGCACCGGCAGCCCGAGGAAATCGCCGCCGCCGAGCGCGAAGAAAGCGTCCCCATCGGGGCGGAATCCGTCGATCGCCTTGCCGCGGGTGATGATGAGCGCGAGCGCCCGCGCAATGCTCATGGTCGCGAGCGTCGGCACGAAGGGCAGCATGCGTAGCTTGGTCACGCAGAAACCGTTAAACAAGCCGACCGACGCCGCAATCAGCAGCGTCAGCACGCAGGCGGGCACCACGCCCATGCCCGCGTGCATCATCGCGGCGGACGCGACGGCGGCAAGTCCCCATACGCTGCCTACCGACAGGTCGATTCCGCCGGTGATCATCACTGCGGCCTGACCGAGCACCACGATGCCGATGAACGCCAAGTTGCGCGCATCGTTGAGCAGGTTGTCAACGCTCGCGAAGTCGGGCGCGAAGATCGTCAGCGCGACGACCATGATGAGCAGCGCGCCGATGATGCCCGTCTCCCGTGACCGCAGGAGATTCCCAGCGAACCCGGGCCGGGGTTTCGCGCCCGTAGTTGCCGCAGTGGACTTGCTCATTTGTAGCCTCGTGTGCTGGTATTGCCGGGCGTTGCCGGAAGCGGACGGCCCCAGGCCACGCGCTGCGTGCGGTCCTGCTGTGCTAGAACTTTTCCTTGCCGTAGAACGCCTTCGCGTTGGCCTGATCGATGCGCTGCGTGGGCACGATGACACTGCGCGGAACCTCCGTGGCGCAGTCGATCAGGATCTTCTTCGCGAGTTCGAGCGCCTGCGCGGCGCCCGTCGGATAGGTGAAGGTAGCGGCCCACTGGCCGTCCGCCACCGCGCGGATACCGCCGGACGGTCCCGGCAGGCCGTCCGTGCCGATGATCTTCACCTGCCCGACCTTGCCCGCCTGCTTGGCGGCGATGTACGCGCCCGCCGCGGCGAGATCGTTGCTGGTGTAGACGAGCTTGATGTCGGGGTGCGCCTGCAGCATCGCGGAGAACACCGTGACGGCCTGGTCTTCCATCCAGTTGACCGGCTGGACCGCGACGAGCTTGATCTTGGGATTGCTGGCGATGCCCGCCTTGAATCCCTCGAGCCGTTCGATCGCAGGCGATGAACTCGGCAGCCCTTCGAGCACGGCCGCCTCGCCGCCTTCGGGAAGCAGGGTCTTCGCGGCCCATTCGCCCGCTTCCTTCGCGATTGCCCGGTTGTCTCCGCCGACGAAGGCCGTGTAGTTCTCGCCGGTCGTCTTCCGATCGAGCTCGATCACCGGGACGCCCGCCTTGTAGACGGCCGACACGGCCGGGGTGAGAGGCGCCGCCTCGAACGGCGAGATCATCAGCAGGTCGACGCGCTGCGTCATGAAGTTCTCGACTTGCGAGACCTGGGTGTTCACGCTCGCCTGTCCGTCGGCGATGACGAGCTTGAATTTCGGGTACTTCTTCACGAGGCGTTCAAGCTCGTGGTTGACGTGCTCGCGGTACGGTTCCTTGAAGTTCGCCTGGCTGAAACCGATTACGTAGTCGTTGTTCGGCCCGCACTCCTTCGCGAGCGGCTTGCCGCCCGCCGCCCACGTGCCGGACGCGAGAGCGGCGCCGGCAACCAGCAAGGTCGTTTGCAGAAAGTTTTTCATGTGCCCGTCTCCTTTTGTTCTTTGCATGCGCTGTGCACCCCAAGCCACGAGCAACGTTCACCGCTTCGCGCCGCCGCGTCCCACGACATAGGTCTGCAACGCCGCGGCGATCACTATGATCGCGCCGGTCGCGAGCAGTTGCATCGCGGCACTGACGTCGTTGAGTTGCAGGATGTTGGCGAGCGCGCCGAGCATGACCGCGCCCGCTATGGTGCCCACCATCGAGCCGGCGCCTCCGAACAGGTCCGTGCCGCCAATCACGACCGCGGCGATCGCATTTAGTTCGTAGCCGGTGCCGTCGTTGGGGCTGCCGAACGAAAACTGTCCGGCGTGGACAATGCCCGCGATCGCGGACGCGAAACCCGTCAGTGCGTAGACCGAGATCTTGATCGAATTGACCGGAATGCCGGACAGCCGCGCCGCCTTCTCGTTGCCGCCGACGGCGACCACGTAGCGTCCGTAGCGCGTGTTGTTGAGGAGGAATGCGGCAGCGACCGCGAGCACGACGAAGACGAGCGTCGCGACGGGAAAAACGCCGCCGATCCGCTCGCCGAGCACGCCGAACGCCGGTGGCGCGCTGCCGGGCCCGGTGCCGTAGTTGATGTTGATGAACGCATTGTTCGACGCAATCAGCGACAAGCCTCGCGCCGCCTGAAGCCCGGCCAGCGTGACGATGAAGGCCTGGATGCGCAGGCGGGCCGAGATCAGTCCCTGGACCGCGCCGAAGATCACGCCGGTCGCGATGACGAGGGACAAGGTGCTCCACAGTCCCCATCCTTCGTTGACCAGCAGCGTCGCGGTCAGCACCGAGCAAAGACCCAGCACAGCGCCGACCGACAGATCGATACCGGCCGCGATGATGACGAAGGTCATGCCGAGTGCGAGGATGCCGGTTTCGGAGATCGAGCGGATGATGTTGGCGACGTTGTCGGCGCCGAGAAAAAGGATGTGTCCATGCCGGCGCGGCGAAAAGACGATGCCTGCCACGACGACCAGAATGAGCCCAAGCAGGCTCTGGAAACGCACCAGCCAGGCGAGCAGGCTGCGCGGACTTTCGACGGCCTTGGCGGCGGAAGTCGGCGTCGTGCTCATGCGGCGATCCCCTCGCCTTCGCTGATGCGCCGCACGGCTTCCTCGCCTGGATTCGGGCCGAATTCGTGGATCGTGCATCCGGCGTGCATCACGACGATCCGGTCGCACAGTCCGATGAGCTCGGGCAGTTCAGAGGACGCGACGAGCACACCCAGGCCGTCTTTCGCGAGGCCGCGCAGACGCCGGTAAATCTCAGCCTTGGCACCGACGTCCACGCCGCGCGTCGGTTCGTCGAGCAGAAGCAGGCCGGGGTCGTTCATGAGTTCCTTCGCAAAGACGACCTTCTGCTGGTTGCCGCCCGACAGGTTCACGACCTTGGCGCCGGGGAGCCGCGGGCGCACGTCGTAGTCGTTCAGTGCGCGCGTCACGTGCCGCTTCTCGAGTGCGCGCGACACGAGACCGAATGGCGTGACGCGCTTGAGCGTCGACATGAGGACGTTCTGCCCGACCGTGTGATTGAGGATGAGACCGGTGCCGCGCCGGTCGTCGGTAACGTAGGCGATTCCCGCGCGCCGCGCCGCCGCAATGTCGCCCAGGACCGTCGGCTTGCCGCGCACTTCGACGAGGCCGCGCCAGCGTCCGCTCGTGCCGAAGCCGTACAGGGTCGAGAGCAGTTCCGTGCGCCCAACGCCCATCAGGCCGGCGAGGCCGACGATCTCGCCTTCGTGCACCGTCAGCGTGACGTCGCGCGGGGCCTGCCAGCCGACGCGCGCGATGTCGGGATCGAATGCGGCGTGTTCAAGCCGCAGGATCGGCGCGCCGATGTTCTCGGCGCGCGGCGGAAAGAGGTCGGAAAACGGACGCCCGACGAGCAACTGGACGAGCGTGGCCTGCGGCGCGTCGGGGGCCGTGGTCCCGACGACCGCGCCGTCGCGCATCACGGTCACCCGGTGCGCGATGCGCGTGACTTCTTCGAGCCGGTGCGAGATGTAGACGATCCCCACACCGCGCCCGGAAAGCTCCTTCACGACCGTGAAGAGATGATCCGCCTCGGCGGCCGAGAGCGCCGCGGTGGGCTCATCCATGATCAGGATGCGCGCCCTGGCCGACAACGCCTTGGCGATCGCGACGAGCTGACGCTCGCCCATGCGAAGACTCGCGACCGACAGACTCGCATCGAGCGAGACTCCCGCGCGCGCCAGCAGGTCCTGCGCATGGCGCCGCATGTCGGCGGCCGCGAGCACGCCTTTGCTGGTGATCTCGTTGCCGAGGAACAGATTGCCCGCGATATCGAGGCCCGGCACGAGGTCGAGTTCCTGCGGGATCATCACGATGCCCGCGGCGTGGGCCTCTCGAGGGCTCGCGAAACTCACGGGACGACCATCGAGCGTGATGGTCCCTGCGTCGGGCAGGACGGCGCCCGACAGCACCCCCATCAGCGTCGATTTGCCCGCACCGTTTTCGCCAAGCAGGACATGCACCTCGCCCGCCGCGAGATCGAAATCGATGCCTCTGAGCGCATGGACCCCACCAAAGCGCTTCTGGATGCCGCGCAATTCGAGCATCGGCGCAGTCATAGCGCAACGGACCTAGCCCGCCGGATATGCGCTTCCATGTCGTCTCCCGTGTCAAAGGGGATTCGTCTTCTTATCTGTAGCGAGTGAAGCTTAGGCACAGGCAAGCGCTTGCGCAAGCGCTTGCCTTGGGTCGTTTACCCTCATATGCTGAATGCAACGAGGCTGGAAACGCGCACCCATGCAGTCATTCAAAATTGATTACCAAAGGATTACGAATGTCCTCCAATTCCGCGTACTCCAGACTGTGTCGGGGACGCAGTGGCAACTATCGCTGATGTCGCGCGGCTCGCCGGGGTCGCGACCTCAACCGTTTCCCACGTCCTCAACCGCACACGGTTCGTCAGCGTCGACACGACCCGAGCGGTCCACGACGCCGTTCGCGCGCTCGGTTATACGCCCAACACGGTGGCGCGAGCCTTGGCACGATCAACCACTAGTACGATCGGCCTTGCCATTTCGTCCACGAGAAACCGGTACTTTTGCGACGTCATCAACGCCATCGAGGAGGAATGCGCAAAGCTCGGAATGATGGTGCTGCTCGCGAACACGCAGGACGACCCCAAACGGGAACTCGAGATCGTGGCTGCGCTTCACAAGCGGCGGGTCGACGGGATCATCATCGCGCCATCTTGCGGTTGCAACAACAGCGCCTTGACTTACCTGTGCGAACAACGTATCCCGTCGGTCATGGTCGACCGTCTCCCTGATGTCGACCTCGACGGCGTCGGAGTCGAGAACCGGCGGTCTCTCGCGACGATGGTGACCCACCTGATCGATCATGGACACGAGCGGATCGGCTTCCTCGCGGGTCAAGCCAACTTCACGACCGCCCTGGAGCGGGCGGAGGGCTTTCGCGACGGATTGCGCAGCCGCGGGCTTGCGGTCCATGAAGAACGCATTTCCATCGGCCACACCGACCTTGCCACGGCCACCGATGCCGCCGCGCATCTGCTCACATCGGCCAAGCCCGTGACCGCGTTGATCGGCGGCAATAACCTCACGACAATCGGCATCATGCTCGCGGCACGCCGATGTGGCATGCACGTGTCGGCGGATGTCGCCGTAGCGGGCTTCGACGATTTCGATTGGGCCGACGCGTTCGAGCCGCGCCTGACTGCCATGGTTCAGCCGTGCCAAGCGATAGGATCCACGGCGGCGGCCTTGCTCAATAGTCGAATGGATTGCACAACGGGAAAACCGGTGACAATTCGGCTGCCTCCCACCTTCAAAATACGCAATTCCTGCGGTTGCGACGCAGCCTCCCAATAAGGTAAACCGCGCTGTTTCGGGCCTTGTGAAGTTCATGGAAGGAGATAAACATGGATCTGAGAGGCTGACAGCATCTCTGCCTCCGTTATCTTTCAAGTCAATAAGTTAGCAAACGTTGATGTCATGAAAACGATAATTGGCCAGCCAGAACGGAGGCAGCGGTAAGGCCGGACTGGACGCGCTCGGGATACAGGGCGCGGCGTATTGCTTCGTGGATACCGCCCCAGCCCTCTCCGACCAAAATATGGCCCTCCTCCGCCTGACGGACCTCGTTCTAATCCGTGTTCGCCCTTCCCCCGATCTATGGGCGGTCTTCGAGACCCTGGAGCGGGTTAAGGACGCAGGTAAGCCGCTCCTGTTTGTTTTCACCCGACAAAGGCGCAGGCCAGCATTACGGCGCAAACCGTGGCCGTTCTCTCCCAGAACGGGCAGCTAGCGCAGACTTCATTGCGGACCGAGTACCGTATGCCGTGGCGATGACCGAAGGTTGCACCCCGCCTGAGCTAAGGGCCAAGACACCCGCAGCGGCCGGGATAGCGGCCCTTGTGGGCCTGCGTGAAATCATGTTTTCTCGAAAACAAGAAATTAAGGAACCTGGCGAATGGCTAAGGCAAGCAACCCATTAGCGGACGCATTGACTCCGCGCAAGGCGGCGGCCCCGCAGAGCGACGCCCGGCAGAGCGACGCCCGGCATCGAGCGCCACCAACTGCTGCCGCGCCGGTTGCAGAGTAAGGGCGGGCAATCACCGCCGACGTTCGCCGAGCAGCGGCCATGAGGACTCGAGCCCGCAGTGTGAAACTTGCAGCTTGGCAGTCGGGTATTTCCATACCTGCGGCCACCACGCTCCATCGTTAAATGCCGAAATTCCCGGGTGCCGGTTCGAACGAATCCGGCGACGGGCTCTCGAAAACCGAGCCCGTCGCGGATGAGGTGACGATGGCCAGCAAGTCAAAAAGCGCCGATCACCAAGTGTCGCTAAACGCCTGCTGTATCTTTCCCAAGTCCGTAACACCGTTCGCAATAAGCAATTGGGTGAACAGCCGGGCCTTTTGCGGATTCATGTCAAGCGAGACAACGAAGCCCCGCCTGTCGTCATCGACCTCCACGTTGCGGTTCACGAATCCGGACATCACACGCGTCGAGCGGACCACGATTATCCCGTTTTTGGCGGCCCGATCGAGTGCCGCGAGCGCTTCCTTAGACGCGTCGCCATCGCCCTCGCCCGCCAGCACGATACCTTTCGCTCCATCGCTGATCGCGTGGTCGATCTGCCGCCCATCCATGTTGCTATGCGCATAGACGATCTCGACACGCGGCAATTGGTCGCTCGTCGGCAAGCCCAGCACGTTGCGCGCCGATTGAGGCGGCGGCGTGACGAATCGCACGCTTGCCGGATCCACATAGCCGATCGCGCCCGCATTCGGCGAAGCGAAAGCCTGCACCGCTGTCGTATTGGTCTTCGTGATCCAGCGCGGCCCGTGAATCTGGTCGTTCATCACCACCAGCACGCCCCGGCCCTGTGATTTCGGGCTCGCCGCCACTTCTACGGCTTCATAGAGATTGCCGGGACCATCGGCGCTCGTCGCACCGCCGGGACGCATAGAGCCGACCAGCACCACCGGCTTGTCTGAGCGCAGCACATTGTGCAGGAAGAACGCGGTTTCCTCCACCGTATCGGTACCGTGCGTAATCACAACTCCGTCCGCCTCGTTTCGATCGAACGCCTCACGGATTCGATGCGCCAGTTGAAACCAGATCTTGTCGCTCATGTCCTGCGAGCCCACATTCGATATCTGCTCGGCGCTGATATTCGCGAGCTTCTCGATGCCCGGAACGCCCCGGACGAGATCTTGGCCCAGCACGTTGCCCGAGTTGTAGCCGATCGCGGAGCGTGGATCAGCCGTCCCGGAGATCGTCCCACCCGTTGCCAGCACGAGAATGCGCGGCGTAGCGGCTGCCGACGTCGTCTTGGCGGCGATCATCGTCCCGTTCTGTGCCGCATCGGCGGCCCATGCGCTCGTTCCATTCAAGGCGCTGGCACTTACGACAAGCCCTGCGATAAGCATTGCATCTTGTACGACGGTCTTGATATTCATTTCCATTCTCCTCGGTTGGTTGGACAGCGCAAAGACGGGACGTCGCGAATCGGCAAGGCGCCCCGGCCGGCCTTCTTTACGCCGAGATCTTCCTCGGCTGTGTCAGCATGGCGGGCTGCAGGATCTCGTCGATTTGCAACTGGCTCAAAAGCCCCTTCTCGACCACGATCTCCGCGACGCTTCGGCCCGACGCGAGCGCTTCCTTCGCGACTTCCGTCGAGTGCGTGTAGCCGATGTAGGGATTGAGCGCGGTCACGATGCCGATCGACTGCTCGACGATCGCGCGCAGCCGGTCCCGATTGGCCGTGATGCCGTCGACGCATTTCGAGGCCAGCGTGAGGAACCCCGCCCGCAGATGGGCCACGCTCTTGAAGAGACTATGGGCGATGATCGGCTCGAACGCATTGAGCTGAAGCTGGCCCGCCTCCGCTGCGAAGCTGACCGTCACATCGTTGCCGATGACTTCGAACGCGATCTGGTTGACGACTTCCGGAATGACCGGATTCACCTTGCCCGGCATGATGCTGGAGCCGGCCTGCACCGGTGGCAGGTTGATTTCCCCGAGGCCAGCCCGCGGGCCGCTCGAAAGGAGTCGAAGGTCGTTGCAGGTCTTCGAGAGCTTGACCGCGACACGCTTCAACACACCGGAAAGCTGCACGAACGAGCCGACGTCTTGCGTCGCTTCGACCAGGTTCGGCGACGTCGTGAGCGCAATGCCGGTCACATCGCTCAGATGCCGGCACGCGAGCTGCGCATACTCGGGATGCGTATTGATACCGGTCCCGATCGCCGTCGCGCCCAGGTTGATCTCGCAGATCAGCTTCGCGGCTTCCTTGAGCCGCTCTTCGTCTTCGCCGAGCATGACCGCGAACGTGCTGAATTCCTGGCCGAGCGTCATTGGCACTGCATCCTGAAGCTGCGTGCGGCCCATCTTGAGGTCGTGGCTGAACTCGTGCGCCTTGCGCTCGAACGATGCGCGCAGCACGCCCATCGCCTCGACCAGTTGCATGATGCCCGCATAAGTGGCGATCTTCAGGGCGGTCGGGTAGACATCGTTCGTGCTTTGCCCGAGATTCACGTCCTCGTTCGGATGCAGAACGCCGTATTCGCCCCGCTGATGGCCGAGATGTTCGAGCGCGAGGTTCGCGATGACCTCGTTCGCGTTCATGTTGGTCGAAGTGCCCGCGCCGCCCTGGATGACATCGACGACGAAATGATCATGCGCCGTGCCCGAGCGGACTTGCCTGCATGCCTGGACAATCGCCTGCATCTTGGGTTCGCTCAGTAGTCCAAGATCGTAGTTGGCGAGCGCGGCCGCTTCCTTCACGCTCGCCAATGCGTTGACGAGATTCGGATAGACCGAGATGGGGATACCCGTGATCGGGAAATTTTCGAGCGCCCGCAGCGTGTGGACGCCATAGTAGGCTGCGGCGGGCACGGCGAGGTCGCCGAGAAGGTCGTGTTCGATACGTTCGGTAAGCGTGAGCATGATTTCTCTTCCTTTAAATATGCGGATGAAGCTGACGAACGGAGTCATCCGGCGCACGTCGTGCGCAGGCCGGTCGGCAGTATCAATTGGGTTGGATCAGTCTATTCAGGTTGCTGCGAGCAGCGGGATGCGGTTGGCGCAGCCGCTGCGCTCACATACGCGACGCACTGTCTTGCAAGCACGTCGGTCGGGTCGATCAGTCGCACGCGCGCGCCGTTTCGCCTGGTGAAATCAGTCAGCGGAAACAAGAGCGGCAATTCGGTACATCCGAGGATGATCACCTCGACGCCCTCGGCGATCAACCCATTCATCGCGGCGACGATATCCTCCTGGCACTGCCTGGTCGTCACGCCGCGCTTCTCGAAGCTGTTAAATCGAAGATGGACAGCTTTCTTCGCGACAACGTCTCACTGCCTGCATCGGAACCCCGGAATGCTGCACGAAGATGGCACCGAAATGCTCGCCGTCGCTCGCGCGGGCATCGACTTGATCAGCTTGAAGAAGACGTCCGCGCTCGCGAGCGGCCCGAGCCCGCCGACGACGCCGAACTTTCGCACGCTCGTCTGGTTGCCGTCGCTCATTTCGGCTCGCCTTCGAACTGGCCGAACGTGACCGCCTGTGCAACACGCTGTTCCCGCACCGCGCGCCGGACTTCCCACTTGGCGATGACCGCCGTGGCAATGCTGTTGCCAATCACGTTCGTCGCAGTGCGTCCCATGTCGAGTATCTGATCGATGGCGAGCACCAGCACCACGCCCGAAGGCGGCAGGTGGAACATCGGCGCCACGGCCGCGACGACTACCACCGAGCCTCGCGCGACACCAGCCATCCCCTTGCTGCTGACCATGAGGACGAGCAACATGAGGATTTGCGTGCCGAGCGGCATATCGATACCGAACGCCTGTGCGATGAAAATTGCCGCGAACGCCTGATACATCATCGAGCCATCGAGATTGAACGCATACCCGAGCGGCAAGGTGAAGCCGACCACCTTCTTGTCGACGCCGAATTCTTCGAGCTTCTCGGTCAGACGCGGATACGCGGCCTCGCTGCTCGCCGTCGAGAAAGCGAGCATCGCGGGTTCGCGGATCGCCTTCAGCAGCGCCCAGATCGGGTTGCCGAGAAAAGCATAGCCGACCAGGATGAGCGCGGTCCACAAAAGCGCGAGACCGGCATAAAAGCTGCCGATGAGCTTACCGTAGGTCATCAGCACGTCGAGCCCGTGCACCGTGATCGCGGAGGCGAGCGCACCGAAGACACCGAGCGGGGCGAGTCGCATCACGTAGTCGGTCAGCTTCAGCATGGCGGGCACGAGCCCCTCCACGGCGGCGATCAACGGCGTCACGCGCGGGTCCGACTTGATCACACTCAGCACGATGCCGAACAGTACGGAAAAGACGAGGATCTGGAGGATGTCATTGCGCGCCATCGCATCGAGGATGCTGGTGGGAAACGCGTGCGTCACGAAGTCCTTGAAGTTCAGGCCGCCGGTGTTGAGGCCGGTCGCCACGTCGGCGCTCGTCTGGGTCAAGTGCAATCCCGCGCCCGGCTGAAACAGGTCCGCGAGGAAGAGGCCGAGCGCAAGCGAGAACAGCGACGCGCACAGGAACCATCCGATCGACCTCAACCCGATTCGGCGCACATCGCTCGTACCCTCCATGCCGGCGAGGCCGGAGACGAGCGTAGCCAGGACCAGCGGCGCAATGATCATCTTCACGAGGCGCAGGAAGATATCGGTGACGATCGAGAAGTAGCCAGCAATGGCCTTTGCTTGAGCCGCATCCGCAGCCGACCGATGGCAGACGTAGCCGACAGCCACGCCGAGCACCAT
Source organism: Caballeronia telluris (assembly GCF_001544495.1). GTDB lineage: Bacteria > Pseudomonadota > Gammaproteobacteria > Burkholderiales > Burkholderiaceae > Caballeronia > Caballeronia telluris. The sequence continues at coordinate 15,162 of NZ_FCNZ02000038.1, read as the reverse complement.
GCCAGCCAGAATGTAAAGCGTGAGGCGATTTTTCATTTGTCTCCGTCCAAGGATGGCGCGTCTTGGGCCGGTTGCGACCGCTGCGCGCTCGGGGGTGGAACGCCGTCGATCCAGCGGCGCTTTTCTGTCTGGACGGAATCTTAGGGAAGCTAAAATAAAGGTGAATGCTAGTCCTGCATATGGTTATGCAAGTTTCGCATAATGCGAGGCAACCTATGGAGCGTCTCGACAGCAAAGCTATTCCTTCGCCTTCAAGAACGAGCTTCTTGACCACCTTCGCCATTCGATTCCTAGTGAAGCCGCAAGAGTCGCGCCGTACGCTCGCGCGTCGTATTGGGCATCGATTGGACTTCTCCTATTATGAGAGTCGCTGTACACCACAACGTACGTAAATTGACGATGTAGGTAACGTCGTCGAATGTCGCTTCCTGGCCGCGCGGCCAGGGGCCGGTCGCGCTGCCGTCCGACAAGCAGCCTCACCCTGCATCCAGGTAGTGCAGCTGCTCGCGCTGTTTCCGCGGGACACGAGGGACCGTGCAAGTTATGAATGGCTCTGCCCGACCCAGAGTGGACTACCGGGGTGGCACGAAGCTACGGCCGCTTCCGAGGGCCTGCAGCCATGCCGTGTACCGATACCGTCGACGGAACGTCGACCTTCGAAGCAGTTACTCGGTGATGCGGCAAGCCTCGTGCCGCCATATTCAGTTGATGTAGCGGTAACGGAAGGTCTGCATAACTCTCCCAACGATGGCCGGAATGAATTACGCTTGAAACGGGCTCAACGGATGAGGTGTGGTGATGTCGCAAATGGATCTTGGCTTGAACCTGTCGACCAAGCGTACTTGACCGTTTCCCCGCTGCACAACTGGTCGAGCGTGACGACTTGCGCGGCCTTGGTACGGTCGTTGGCGAGCGCGGCAGCCGCGGCGGTAGTCGCCGAGCTGACCTGAGCCGCACTTAGCGACTGCGAGTCTGCAAGGCCAAGCGCGCTGAGGTTGGCACGAACGATCTTTACGTTGATGGTGTCGAGATTGCGTGACGGACGTTAGAGCCGACATCGGCAGGATTCTTTGGCTATACAATCAACTCGGACTTGCTCCCGATACCCGGACGGGCGCGCCCGCGGGGGCGGTCAAACCATCGTGGATCATCTCGGGGCGCTACACGCAGATCAACGGTGTCGTGCAGCCGATTTTTCCGAGCGCGCTCACCTTCGTGCCAGCCTGCGACATCACACGTGACATTCCGGAAATCCGCGAAGCCTCGGAGGCAATCACGCGGGCAGCGGTGAGCCAGGCAAAAATCATCGACGATCTGCTGGACCTGTCGCGGATTCGCACTGGCAACCTTGCATTGCAGACGACTAAAACCGACGCTGCCCGGGTGCTGTTATTCGATACCGACATCGAGAATCCCGTACAGCGTGACAGAACCTTGCGCGCTAGCATTCGCGGACGCGCAAGCCCGCGCCGCCGCGATCAGCGAGGCGATCGTAGTTATTTTCATTGTCGTGACTTGCGATTGGTTCGGGCGGTTCGATGCACCGGTCTCCACAGCGCATCGAATGCATGGAAATGCGACGCGGAAAGCGCCGCGGGTCCTGCTAGATCTTGAAGCTCTCGAGCGTCGCGGGATGAAACAGTTCCTCCGGTTGCAGCAGACGGCTCGACAGGCCTTCCTCGTGATGCCGCTTCAGAAAGCGCGACAGCACGTGGCGGTTCGGCTCGAAGCCATACGGCCAGAAGTCGTGCCCCATCAGACGGCGCGCATTGCGCAATTGTTCTTCGACGAAAGGCAGTGTCACCTTGGTCGCGGACGTGTCGCTCAGTTTGGCGAGCGCGATCGCCTTGCTCCTTTCGAAGGCCTTCGCCACCGCGCCCGGCAGCCACGGATGTTGTTCCGCGAGCGAGCGCCGCACGCCCAGCAGATGCATGATCGGAAACAGCTTCGTGCGGCCGTACCAGTCGGCGGCCGCTTTCTGCGGATCGTCGAACAGATACTTCACGTTCGGATGGCCGTTCGTGAAGCACGAGGGCGCACGCGGCCCGATCAGCGCGTCGATATCGCCGGATGCGAGCATGCCGGAAATGGTCTTGTCCTCGGGCGCATTTTCGAGCCGCACGTCGTCGGGCAACCTGAGATTGATCTTCTCCAGACGCCCCGTTTCTTCATAGCCGCCGCGAATCCATGTCACGTCCGACGCCTTCAGTCCGTGATCTTCTTCGAGAAACAAGCGCGCCCACACGTTGGCCGTCAGTTGATACTCCGGCACGCCGATACGCTTGCCCTTCAAATCGGACGGCGTCTTGATATCGCGATCGTTGCGCACGTAGATCGATGTATGGCGAAACGCACGCGACGGAAAAATCGGTACGCCGATATACGGACTCGTACCCGCGGCCGTCTTCACGCTATAGCTGGACAGCGAGAGTTCGCAGATGTCGTAGTCCGCATGACGGAAGGCGCGAAAGAAGATCTCTTCCGGGTCCTGAAGCATGAAGACCGGATCGACGCCGTCGATCTGCACTTCGCCATCGACGAGCGGCCGCATGCGATCGTAATTGCCTACCGCGATCGAAAGATTGAGCTTTACCATATTCAATTATCCTGTTTATTTTTTTCCGATGACGACATCGCACGCTTGCGCGCTCGAACGCAGCATCGCGAGACAGATTTCGAGCGTGCCGCGCGCCCACTCGCCGTCATGCAGCGGCGCGACGCCGCCATGCACGGCGCCGATCAGCTCGTCGATCACTTCGGCGCGCGGCACGCGCGGCGCATCGAGTTCGATGCGTTCGCGCCGTTCATCGCTGTACACCACGATCGCCTCCGGCATCGGCCGCAAGTCGGCGCGTTCGCACGACACAATCAGAGGACCGAAGTGCTGGTGGCTGCGCGCATCGGCTCCTTGCGATGCAGACGTGTAAGCGTTTCCGCCGTACGTGCCCGCTGCTTTCAGACGTGCTTCCTCTTCGCGCGACGCCACCTGCGAGAGCTTTCGGCGCGCCACGCCGTATTCGTCCGGGCTGCGCGCCTGTCCCATCTCGCCGATCCATCCGATCCATTCATCCGAATCGAAGTGGGCATAGCCGTTGTACGAGAGTGTGGCGAACGCGCCGTTCTCGAACCACAGCGTCGCGGTATAGGCGCCTTCGGTGGGACGCGCCGCATCCCAGTTGCCGACCGCGGCGCGAATGCGCGTCGCACGGCTGCCCGCGAGCATGCGCACGATATCCACCTGATGCGCCGCCTGGCTGAATACCGCGCCGCCGCCTTCTTCCGTCTTCAGTTCCTCGGGCCGACGCGGCCGATACAGATAGTCGGTGAAATTGAGCGCGTGAATCATCTTCACGTCGCCGAACGCACCCGATGCGATCAGTTCACGCGTACGCAGATACGGTGCATCGAAGCTGTGACAATGGCCGACGATCAGATGCACGTTGGCCGTGCGGCATGCGTCGATCATGTCGTCGCATTCGGCAAGCGACAGCGCCATCGGCTTCTCGACCAGCACATGCTTGCCGTGCGCCGCCGCAATCCGCGTATGCGCCGCATGAAACTGATGCGGACTGGCGATGTAGATCGCATCGATGTCCGGCCCGCGGGCGAGCGCGTCGATGTCGTCGAAGGTCGGCGCATCGAAATCCGCTTCGAACTGCTTGCGCGCCGCCTCGCGCGGATCGCAGGCGGCCACGAGCCGCACGCGCGCGTCGCCGAGGAAGGTCGGCAGCATCAGCGAAAAGGCGCGGCCGAGTCCCGCGATGCCGAGTCGGATCGTCTCCATCACACCTGAACCTGATAGTTCGATTCGAGTTCCGGCGACGCATCTTCGGCACGCTCCACCCATACCGGGTGCGCGGCGTATTGCTTCCAGTCGGTGTCTTTCGGCACCATCGCCTGGAACGAGCACACGCTGCGCGGAACCGCGTTTTCGCCCGTGCCGATCGCCACTTCACCCGCCTCAAAGGCCTTCAGCGCATCGAGCATGCGGCGGCGGAATTCGACCACGGCGACATCGCTCGCGCCGAGCCGTTCTTCGGTGCGATCCGCGATAGGGCCCATGGTCAGCCACATCGCGATGTCCTGGTTCGGGAAGCCCTTGATGCCGGTGAAGTTGCCCGATTTCATCGCCTCGCGGTCCTGCCAGAAGCGGTTATTGTGATTGCGCAGCGGACGATAGAACGAGTCCAGATCGATGCCCACCTGCTGACCCAGGAACTTGCGCCAGGTTTCGGTTTCGGGCGTCTTGTCCGGATGACCCCACGCCATGAAGTAGAACGCGGTACTGGTGTCATCGCACGGTACGTTGATATTCGCGACGTTGTACAGATTGTTCGGCGGGATCAGCGCAGTGGCGGGCGCGACGAACACGGTCGAGCGCACGTAATCATGCGTGGCGGCGTTCTGGATCGGACGACGCAATGCGGCGTAGCGAAAGCCAAATTCCGTGCGATGCACCTGAAGGCGCGGCGCCTTGTCGGTCGAAGGGCGCAACCAGTTTTTCGAGGTTGCCTCCGCTCCGCCGACGCGCGCCGGCACGAAGTCCGACGAATGCAGGCTGGAACTATGCGCGGAGTCGATCGCGCCTTCGAGAATCTGCGCCCAGTTGCACGGCAGGATCGCCTTTGCGATGCTCACGCGCGTATCTTCGGTCGGCGCCCACGCGGGCGGTACGAAGTCGGGGATGGCATCCTGCGGTCCCATGTACGCCCATACGAAGCCGCCCCATTCCTTCGTTTCGTACGCCTTGTGCTTGACCTTCTTCGTCATGTCGCTGCACGAAGGCTCGGAGACCATTTCGATCACGTTGCCCTTCACGTCCATCTTCCACCCGTGATAGAGACAGCGCAGACCGCAGTCCTCATTGCGGCCATACACCAGCGAAACACGCCGATGCGGACAGTATTCGTCCATCACGCCGACGTTGCCGTCGGTGTCTCGGAACACGACAAGGTCCTCTCCAAAAACGCGTGCCTTGACGGGCGCGCCGTCCGGTTCGCTGACTTCCTCGATGAGACATACCGGCGTCCAGTGACGACGCATCAACTGGCCCATCGGCGCATCGCCTTCTACACGGCACAGCAATTCGTTTTCTTCATGCGTAAGCATCGTTGCGTCTCCAGATATTTCAAAGATCGAGTACCAGTTCCCCGCTCTTCGCACGCGAAACGCAGATCATGATCTGATCGCGCTTTTCGTCGTCGCCGAGCACCATGTCGCGATGGTCCGCCTCGCCCGCGCACAGCGTCGTGCGGCATGATCCGCACGTGCCGCTTTCGCATGAACTTGGCGCGCGGATGCCGTTGTCGCGCAGGATTTCGAGGATCGAGCGGTCCTTCGGAATGTCAAAGCTGCAGCCCGAGCGTTCGAGCTTCACGCTGAACACCGTGTTCTCCGCCGCACGCGACTGATCCACGCCGAAGCTCTCGAAGTGCACCGTGCCGGTCGGCCAGTGACCCGTCATGTCGCGCACGCCGTCCATCAGCGCCCGCGGGCCGCAGCAGTAGACATGCGCGCCGCTGCCGGGCTTTTCGAAGATCGGCCAGAAGTCGAATGCATTGGCGAGATCGCCGTGGTCGTGGTGAATCACCACGTGCGGCTTCCATTCCGGATTCGACAGCTCATCGAGAAACGCGGTCGTTTCGGGGCTGCGCGACACGTAATACAGCTTAAAGCGCGGGCCGGCGGTAGCCTTGAGATGACGCATCATCGACAGCACCGGCGTGATGCCGATGCCCCCCGCGACGAACACGAAGCTGCGCGCCCGATCGCTGAGGCCGAACTCGTTGCGCGGCTCGGAAACCTCGATATGGTCGCCTTCGGCCAGATCATCGGTCATGCTGATCGAACCGCCTCGGCCGGCCGTATCGCGCTTGACAGCGATCACGTAACGGTCGGTTTCGGCCGGGTCGTTGCACAGCGAATAGTTGCGGTTCGCGCCGTTCGGCACGCGCACGGTGAGATGCGCGCCTGCAGTGAAAGCCGGCAACTCGCGCCCGGCTACATCTCGTAGTTCGAAACGGGAGATGCCCTCCGCCACCCGGTCCTTCTTCGTCACCACGAGTGTCCTGAAAGACAGTTCGTCGTTCATTGCACCTGCTCCCGCGCTTTGCGTCTGTTCTCGCCTCATTCGACCGCGCCATGCCTCGACTCGATCACTATGACTTTATATTAGATATCTAATGATTTTCAGGCAAGCGGGTTTTCCCTTAGCAGGTGCAGGAGGCTACAAATAAAAACGGCGCCTGCGAAACCTAGGCGCCGTCCGTGCTGCGAGATTCGATGTTCAGGAATGTTTCTCCGCGTGCTCGCGCAGCGTATTGGCCGGCACGCCGATTAACACGGCAAGGCCGCCCATCAAGACGATCGCCGCGATCGCCGCCAGTCCTATGGCGAGGCTGCCGGTCATGGTCTTGATCCAGCCGAGCGCAATCGGGCCGCAGAACGCGCCGACCTGCCCCAGGCAACTGATCGCGCCGATGCCTGCGGCGGCGGCATCATCGGAAAGATAGGCGGGTGGAATCGACCAGATGATAGCCGCCGCGCCGAAGTAGGAAATGGAGATCATGCCCAGACAGACAATGGCCGCCACCGTGTTGCCCGACAGGACCGGCAGCAGAAAGCCGCCAAGCGCGCCGATGGCCGTGCACAGAAAGAAGTGCCAGCGCCGCTCCAGCGTGACGTCCGAACTGCGCGCGACCGCGAACATCCCGAGCGCGCCGATGATGTACGGCAACGCCGACAGCAGCCCCACGTTCAGCACATCCGATACTCCCGCCTGACGGATGATGGTCGGCGTCCAGTAATTTAGAATGGTGCCGCACAGAGGCACGGTCCCCCAGCCCGCCGCGAGGATATACACGCGCGGGTCCTTCAGCGCGGCCAGCAGTTCATGGCGCGTATGCTTCGCGGGTTTCTTCTCGGCGCGGTCGGCAGCGAGCGCATCGAGAATGATCTTCTTCTGTTCGTCGTCGAGCCAGCGCGCGTCCTGCGGACGGTCGACGAGATAAAAGAACGCGACGATACCCATCACCAGCGCAGGCAACCCTTCGAGGAAAAACAGCCATTGCCAGTTCTTATAGCCCAGGACATCGACGAAATTATGCAGGATCCAGCCCGACAGCGGCCCGCCGATGACGCCCGCCGCCGCGATCGCGAGCAGGAAGCGCGAGGTGATCCGCGCTCGCCGCGCGCCCGGATACCAGTACGTGAGATACAGAATGATGCCGGGCCAGAAGCCCGCTTCCGCGGCCCCGAGCAGGATCCGCGCGATATAGAACTGTGCGGGCGTGGTCATGAAGGCCATCGCCGTGGAAATGCCGCCCCACAGAATCATGATGCGCGAGATCGTCAGGCGCGCGCCTATCTTCTTGAGCCAGAGCGTGCTGGGTACTTCCAGTAGGATATAGCCAATGAAAAACAGGCTCACGCCCAGGCCGTACGCGGCATCGGACAAGCCCAGGTCGTGCTTCAGTTGCAATTGCGCGAAGCTGATATTCACGCGATCCAGATAATTCAACACCCAGCAGACGAAGATGAACGACATCAGCCGCCAGGTGACCTTGTGATACGTGGACTCGACGCGCGCCGCAGTCGCGTCCGCTTCCGATATGAATTGCGTGACTGTGGATTTGGCCACCAAGCGTCTCCGTTTTCCGTGCTCATGGGGAACGATGCGCCGTATGGCGGCCCATCGTTTTTTATTCGATATCTAATCATTATGGTAAGGAGAGCGTTGGCGCGGGACAAGTTCGGGTTTGCACGGAGACGGCGGCCTCGCCTGTCGATCAGCACCGTGGCGAGCCCACCGGCTATCATGTCGACAGAACCCGACTGACTAAAAAGATATCGCTATGACACGACAAAAGACTGGTGAAGGCGCACCGCGCGAGACTGCCGAGATGCTGCGCCACTGGCACGAGTCCGTGCCGAACGACCGTCTCGCACACCTGGTGAAAGACGCGACGCGCTCGATGGTCCGCGCTTTGCAGATGCGGCTCGCGGAACATTCGGTATCGTTCGGGCACTGGACTTTCCTGCGTATCCTGTGGGAATCCGATGGCCTGACGCAGCGCGAGCTGAGCGAGCAGGCGGGCGTGATGGCGCCCACCACGTTTGCCGCCGTGACCGCCATGGAAAAACTCGGGCTGGTCGAGCGGCAGCAGCGTCCCGAAAACAAGAAGAACACGCACGTTTATCTGACTGCCCAAGGCCGCGCGCTGAAGACCAAACTCGTACCGCTTGCGGAGGAAGTCAACGAAATCAGCGTGGCGGGACTGAGCGAGCGCGACATCAAGGTTGCGCGCAAGGTACTGCTTACGATCATCGAGAACCTGGCGGACGACGAGTCCGACTCGACGAATCCGCAGCGGCGCGTTCTGTCGACCCGCGAGTTGGGCAAGTTGATCGCTGAGCGTGGCGAGAGTCTGGAGGATGCTTAGGATTTCTTGTAGGGCGGCGATCCGGCCTGCCGCCACACGCCGCGAACTCTTCAATACCATGCTGGATTCGGCGACTGCGTCAGTGGCTGGCTGCGACGAGCGTGCCCGTGGTTCACTCCGATCGCGGTGCGCACTATCGCTGGCCGGGATGGCTCTCACGGATGCGGGATGCCAGACTGATTCGCTCGATGTCGCGCAAAGGATGTCCGCCGGATAATGCAGCGTGCGAAGGCTTCTTCGGGCGCCTCAAGACGGAGTTATTCTATCCTCGTGACTGGCGGGCCACGACCGTTGATCAATTCATCGACGTCGTTGACTCGTATATCCGCCGGTACAACGCACAGCGGATCAAGGTCTCGCTCGGCTCCCTGAGCCCGGTCGAATACCGGCAGAGTCTTGGAATTGCGGCATAAATCAGTCCAAGAATTTGACATCGCCGCCATGTCGTTGCACAAAGGCTTTGACAGGCGACAGTCCTATGCCCAGTCCGCCTTGCGCGCGGTCATGTCCCGGCGGCAACTGCGCGAAAATCTCGAATATCGACGGTAGCTGCTCGGCGGCAATGCCTACCCGCGTGTCGCGCACGGAAATCACGGACTCGTCGGCGTCGCGTCCAATACTGAGCCAGATCGTTCCGCGGCAGGCGTGTATTTTGCGAGGGCACACCTCCCGGTCTCCGAGTGCCTGCTGAAGGAGGCTGTATGGCTTTCCGCCGCGTTTATCGGGCGCAATGAAATAGGCTTTGTCGTAGAACACGGGGTCGACTGAGTTTTCTGGAACCGATGAGAATATCTCGACGACATGACTCGCGCCTTCCTCCAGCGCCTTCAATTCGTCGCCGGTGAAGACGTCATAACGGTCCTTCTCGAACTGGTAGCCCTTCTACATGGAAGCCCGCTCGACAACCCGCCCAGTGGATTCGGAGACGTACTGCTGTTTCAGACGTGAGTCGTCGGGGGCCAGCAGGAATAGAGACCAGTCCAAAGGACAGAGAAAGCGATGCAATCGAGCGAGCAACCATGAGCTTCTCCTGGCCGGCCGGTTGGCCTTTCGTCGGAGAAAAAGGATGAGATCGTCGCCCACGGCCGCCAGAGCGTGTAGACAGGATAGCCGCAGGTGTGCGGCAGCACGGTCAGCAGCCACGATGACGGCCATCGCGCCTCTCCGGGTCGTGCAACGGAACGGCATGCCGTTTGCTTCCTCGGCTCGTTGAATATTCGCTCGAGGTGGCACGTTGGGCTTCGTCACCGCTCTGCTTACGGACCGCCATCATGATTCCTACTCGTGACACGAAGTCGCCGCCGCTGGCCCGCTACGGGAAGAAACGGGATTTCAGCGTCACGCCGGAGCCATCCGCACGGACCAGTGACACGAGTGTCGGTACTGGTAGTCTCAGATTCGTCATCCAGAAGCACTGGGCGAGCCGTCTGCACTACGACTTTCGACTCGAGTTCGATGGCGTGCTGTTGTCGTGGGCAGTACCTAAAGGTCCTTGCTACGACCCTGGGAAAAAACAGATGGCGGTGCATGTCGAGGACCATCCCGTCGATTACGCTGCCTTCGAGGGCACCATCCCTCCAAAGCAATACGGTGCTGGCACTGTCATTGTGTGGGACCGAGGAACGTGGGAGCCGGTAGGCGACGTCGCCAAAGGGATGGAATCTGGGAAGCTAGTCTTTCGACTGCACGGCGAGAAGCTCGCCGGGCTATGGGAGTTGGTGCGCATATCGAAGGCCGGCGACAAGCAAGACCAGTGGATGCTCTTCAAAAAGCGCGACGAGTGGGCTCGGCCACTCGCAGAATACGACGTCATAAAGGCGCTTCCGGATAGCGTCATCGCGAATCCTCTCGGGCTCATTGAAGTACGTGAGCCGAGGGCGGGGCGACGCTCGCGCGCAGCCGAATCCGAGATTGACCTGTCGGCCGCAAGACGAGCGCCGCTGCCTGCAACGCTGGAGCCACAACTGGCCACGCTTGCTGACTCTCTGCCTGCCGTAGGCGACTGGATAACTGAAACGAAACTGGACGGTTATCGCCTCCTTGCCCGGATTGATAAGAAGCGCGTGAAAATGTTCACGCGAAACGGCCACGACTGGACTGCAAAGTTTGCGACGCTCGCTGCCGAGCTGTTGGAGCTCCCGCTGTCAAGTGCCTGGATTGACGGCGAGATTGTCGTGCTCAAGGATGGCATTCCCAGCTTCTCAGCACTTCAGGATGCCATTGACGGCGCCAAGAATCAGGAAATCGTCTTCTTCCTTTTTGACCTGATGTATCTCGACGGGGACGACCTTAGAAAAGTGCCGCTCTGGGCGAGGCGAGGACGACTAGCACAGCTTCTTGAAGACTCGGGCGAACACCTGTTGTTCAGTCAAAATTTCGACGCGCCGCCCGCACAGGTATTTCAGGCTGCCGCAGGACTGGGCTTGGAGGGCCTGATGCTCAAAAGGCGCGATGCGCTCTATGAGTCGGGACGGACGCAAACGTGGCTCAAAGCGAAGACACGTTTGAGACAGGAGCTCGTTATTTGCGGCATGACCGCACGTGGCGGCAACGATGGGGAAGTCGGCAGCTTGTTACTCGGTTATTACGTCGGCAGCAAGCTTCATGATGCAGGAAGCGTCGGGACCGGATGGAATTCTAAAACCGCACGAGACCTTTGGCACCGCCTCGCGCCTCTCGAGGTTGACGCGGCGCCGTTCGACACACCTGTCAAGAAGCCCGGACGATGGTCTAGGCGTGCACCCGGCAGCGAAAGGTGGGTTCGACCAAGTTTGGTTGCAGAGGTGGAGTTTTCAGAATGGACGGCGGAAGGCGTAGTAAGGCAAGCATCATTTATCGGGTTACGCCTAGACAAGACAGCTCGTAGCGTCGTCCGTGAGGGTGGAACGACACAAGCTCCCGAGCCGCCGCCGCAACTGAAGATTTCCCATCCCGAGCGCGTTATCGATTCGTCGGCGTCAATCACGAAGGCCGACCTTGTTCGATATTACGCAAGTGTTGCGGAACGGATGCTTCCCCACCTCATAGACCGGCCTCTCGCGATTGTTCGCGCGCCGGACGGTGTTGCCGGTAATCTCTTTTTCCAAAAGCATGCCGAGCGCACAGCGATGCCTGGCCTGACCGCTCATAGTCGCGATTTGTGGCCAAAGCATCCGCCGCTACTGACGGTCGATACGGCGGATGCGTTGCTGAGCGCAGCTCAGATGAACACTATCGAATTCCATACTTGGAACTCGGTGGTCCGTCGGCTTGACGCGCCTGACAGGGTCATCTTCGACCTAGACCCCGGTGAAGGTGTGAAGTGGAATCATGTCCAGGAGGCGGCAATGCTGGTTCGCACACTGCTGTCGGAGTTAGGTATCCAAGCTTGGCTCAAGACAAGTGGCGGCAAAGGGTTGCATGTCGTCGTGCCTCTGACTCCGCGATTGGACTATGCGAAGGTGAAGGCATTCTCGAAATCGTTCGTTGCGCATCTCGCGAAGACGATTCCAGAACGCTTCTCGGCGGTATCTGGCCCATCGAATCGCGTAGGCAAAATCTTTGTCGATTATCTGCGCAATGGGAAGGGACAAACGACTGCTGCGGCATTCTCTGCCCGGGCTCGACCTGGAATGGGCGTCTCAATGCCGATTGCTTGGGAGCAACTTGCTGACCTCAAGAGCGGCGCGCAATGGAGCGTCCAGACCGCTCGTGAGTATTTGAGCTTCCAGGTGAGCGACCCTTGGGTCGATTACTGGTCGGCCGGACAATCGTTGGCAGCAGCAATCAAGCGTCTGCCGTAAGCGGCTTTGCGCGGCATCCGGGAACTACCGTCAAGTAGACCCGAGCGTGGCATAACGTTAGTCGCAAACTGACAAGCTTATGCTGGCAAAGTCAACGTAACTTCTTGGCGAGCAGCTCGTCCAGCGCATCGCGCGCCGATTGAAGGTCATCAACAGCAGCGGCGAGGCGCGCCAAGTGCAAAGCCCGGGTGCCTTCGTTGCCCTCGGCTTTGGCGTGTTCTTCCAACGCCTCGGTCGCTGAAAGCACCTCTCGCGCTGCCCCCGCGACTCGTGAGATGGCCTCGGCCTCGCCACACTTTTGTTTCACTCCCGGCTGCTCCACAAAGTCAATCAGTCTTCGATGCGGAAGCCTGCCTTAAGCGTCACCTGCCAGCGCAGGATTTTCCCGCCTTCAGTATGACCTCGGACCTCCTGAATCTTGAACCATTCGAGGTTCTGCAGCGTAGCAGACGCTTTTTCAAGCGCGACCTGCACCGCGTTGTCGGATGAGGTCGTGGACGAGCCGGTTAGCTCCAAAAGTTTATAAACGTGTTCGGACATTGACGCTAGCTCCAGGATAAACAGGCGGCCGTCGAAGTAAGGGCCGGAATCGCGTTAATGCACCGCATGGGTACCATGCACGAGACCACGGCGCAGGTGGCCTGTTTCCACTGTTGGCATGCCATGCGGCCAATTCGCAGCATCAGTTGCGCGCCTCGGTGCCCTTCAATTGGTCGTGCTTGTGAGAATGCGTCGCGGCGTACTTGAGTTCGAAATGCGCTCCCTTCCCACTTCGCGTTGGCGGGAAGTGCTCTCCCTCAACACAGGTCACTTCAAATGTATTTTTTCCGTCCTCGTGGACGACCGAGTAGATGCCGCTGACCTTCACGATTTCGCCGGGTTTGTATGCGGTGTCGCCTGCCATGTTTGCCTCCCAAGTTTGGTGTGCACCTGAGGCTCAGCAAGCCGCGTTCCGGACAGCGGCCGAGTTGAGCGGCGTCGACGCAACGCTCCGCGCGGGCCGCTTGTCGATGTGTCTCAGCAGAAGTTACGGCTTACTGTATTCAGTCCGCCCAGCAGATGAGACATGTCGACAAGCCGCTGCGCGACAAGATGTCGAACTTCGCCTTCGCACTGCCACGTTCCGTATACGCCAAGCAACGCTGCGCCGAGTGCTTCCCTTCTTTGCTTCTCAAGGAGCGACGGCCAAATGATGACGTTCACGTTCCCGGTCTCATCTTCGATGGTGACGAACATGACGCCTTTCGCAGTGCCTGGTCGCTGACGCACCGTAACCAGTCCGCATCCGCGAGCGAGTCGACCATTTCGATAGGTCATCAGCGTTGAGGCTGGCATCAGTCGTTGCTCGAGCAGTGCCGGGCGCAGCAAAGAAAGCGGATGGCGCCCAAGCGTGAGTCCCGTCGAGTTGTAGTCAGCAACGATAGTCTCAGCCTCCGACGGCGCGCCGAGCACCGGCGTCTCATCGTCAATTCTAGCTTCAGCAAGGATATCGCGGTCCGGGACCGCCGCAACGGATTGCCAAAGCGCTTCCCGCCGATTTCCCGCCAGCGACGAAAGCCCATTTGCTGCAGCAAGGACCTGCAAGTCGCGACGGTCGAGCTGCGCGCGTCTCGCGAGGTCACTGACACTCGAGAATTGCTTCACGGCTCGAGCCGCTTCAATACGTTCTGCCGCGCCGTCCTTCATCCCTTTCAGCAGTGACATGCCAAGGCGAACCGCCATCTCTGAATTCGTTTGCCTCTCGAGCACCGAATCCCATCCGCTGATGGTGACGTCTACAGGAACGACCTGCACGCCGTGACGCGTCGCGTCCTGCAACAACTGCGACGGTGAATAGAAGCCCATCGGCTGACTATTCAGCATCGCTGCGAGGAACGCGGCCGGCTCGTGGCATTTGAGCCAGCTGCTTGCGTACACGAGCAGCGCGAAACTCGCCGCGTGGCTCTCCGGAAAGCCGTACTCGCCGAAACCTTTGATTTGTTCAAAAATGGCTTCTGCGAAGTCCTTCTCATAGCCACGGTCCTGCATTCCGAGGACGATGCGGTCGTAGTATTTCTCGAGCCCGCCTTTGCGCTTCCATGCGGCCATGGCGCGGCGGAGTTGGTCCGCTTCCCCTGGCGTAAAACCCGCAGCCAGGATGGCGACCTGCATGACCTGCTCTTGAAAGATTGGCACGCCAAGCGTTCGCCCGAGTGCTGTCTTCAAGGCATCGCTGGGGTAAGTCACCGGCTCGAAGCCTTGCCGCCGCCTCAGATACGGATGGACGGCGCCACCTTGAATTGGCCCAGGCCGTACGATGGCCACTTCGATGACCAGGTCATAGAACTCGCGCGGCTGCATACGAGGCAGCATACTCATCTGCGCGCGCGATTCAATCTGGAAGACGCCGACTGTATCGGCGCGCGAAATCATGTCGTACGTCGCCTTGTCCTCTGCGGGAATGTCCTGCATCTCGAACCGCTCCCCTCGTTGCTCGGAGATGATGTCGAGCGTCCGGCGAATTGCTGACAGCATGCCAAGTGCGAGCACGTCAATCTTCAAGAGGCCCAACGCTCCGAGGTCGTCCTTGTCCCACTGAATCGCTGACCGGTCCGCCATCGCTGCGTTCTCGACCGGCACAAGGCGCGTAAGCTTGCCTCGGCTGATGACGAAGCCGCCGGAGTGCTGCGACAGGTGCCGCGGAAAGTTAAGAATTTGAGCCGCCAACTTTGCCCACAAATCGATAAGTGGATTCTCAGGGTCCAGGCCCGATTCGGCGAACCGACGCAACAGGTCCTGCGAATGGTCGAACCACTGGTGCGACTTCGCAACCTTGTCGACGATTTGCGGGTCAACGCCGAGCGCCTTTCCGGTCTCGCGCAGAGCACCGCGCGGCCGATAGGTTGATACCGCTGCGGCGATAGCAGCCCTGTCGCGACCATATTTCCGGTAGATGTATT
>NZ_FCNZ02000037.1 GCF_001544495.1 Caballeronia telluris | reverse complement strand
TCGCTGGAAGAAGCTGGCCATCCCCGTGCGCAATAATCTGGATGATGCCTTTACGGCGCTGGTGGCATGAATGGAGCGCCCGCCTACGAAGGAAGAGGTCCTGTTCGAGTGGTTCCTGGGCGACTCCAAGGAGATTCTCGCCGACCTGAAGTCGGCGATCGCCGACGCGACGAGCGTGCGCGACGGCATTAGCCAGGCAAAGGTTGAACTGGATGCGACCGTGCAGACCGCGACCCGCGAACTGCTGACGGCGCATCGGGAATTGACTCAGGCGATCCGGGATGCCAGGGCGGCGAACGCCGACGCTGCGCAGTTGGTTGCGGCGAGCGGCAAGCGAGCCGCCGCCGCTGGGGTGATGCAGGCACTGCCTGCTGTGGGAATATGTTCTGGCGTGAGCGCCCTCCTCGGAGCGGCGATCGCCGCGTTCATCGTTCGGTGGCTGGCCTGATCGAAGCACCGAATCTCGCCGTGATCGCGCAGTTGCTTGGCGCGCGTCGGCTCACTCATGACGCTCTGTTTTCCTTGCAGGAAGGCCTAGGTTTGGCGGATCAGGCCATGCCTCCCATGTTTAGGGGACCAAGCGCGCTCTTTGCGGAGGTCCTCAGACGCCAGTGGATGGCGCACGGGTCCTTTTGGTCCGCTCGAGTCCACGGCCCTTTTTCTCGGCTCCCGGAGGGGATCGGCAAACCTCGATCTCGACGTCCGGTCGCACTGATGCCGTGCCTAGTTCCCACCGTTTGCCGCGGCAATCACGGCCTTCGCGACATGACACGCGGCGCAAAGCCGCTCCACGAGATGTTCGTTTCGGCCGTTCGGACAGGCCAACGCGCGCACAAGATCGTCGGAGCGCGACACCATTTTCTGCAGACTTTCAAGCATGGCCGGTGAGGCTTCGCAAAGGAGCCATGCGGGGCGCCCACCGTATCGCATAAAAGCCCCGTCGAGCGTGACACCCTCGGCAATGCTTCGTCCGTCATCGTCAGTGATCGAAACAATGCGCGCGCAAGCGGCGCTGCTGCGGTCGCGCTCGGTGCAGAGGTCCGCGGGATCTCGATGCTTGGCCGCGGCGATCGCTTCGGCTGCAGTCGGCGCTTCGATCTGGGCCTTGCCGTAGTGCGGCACATTGACGGCATAAACGACGGTGAAGTTGCTCACGAGTCATCTCCTTATTTTGAGAACGCGGTCCTCGGCCTGGGGTGGTGCGCGCCCAGGCTCCGGCCGATGTCTTCACGCTGCTTGTTGTTCGTGTTCGCCTTGCAGCGAGAACAGGAAGTTGCAGGCCTTTTGCGCCTGACTTGCGGCCGTAAAAACCGCCTTCTTGTCGGCCTTCAGGACCTTGAGCCAGTGGTCGAGATAAGCGGCGTGGTCGTCGCGAACTTCCGGGGTCAATCCCAGCTGGGCACATAAGAAAGCGGCGCCCATCTCGGCGATCAACTCTTCGGCGGCGTAGGCGTCGTCACCGAAACGCTTGCCTAGCTGGCGGTCGAGGCGGGTCTTGTGGCTGGTCCAGTGGGTGATCTCATGCGCCTTGGTGGCTGCGTAGCTCTCCGCCGTATCGAACGATTCGGGGACGGGCAACTGCACGATGTCTTGCGCGGGCGCGTAGTACGCCCTATTCCCGCCGTGACGAATGACAGCGCCGGTGTTGGCGAAGAAGACTTCCGCATGCTCGACCAGCTTTAGGGGTTCGGTTTCGACGGGCTCCGGGTCGGCGCAGTATTGCTCGGGCAAGTGCTCAATCTGGTCGACGTTGAACACGGTGTAGCCCTTCATGAAAGGGATCTCGCGTTCGAGCTCGTCGCCTTTGTCGTCGGTCTCGCTCGTGGTGATTTTGTTGGCGTAGACAACGAGGGCTCCATGCTCGCCTTTACGGACGTTCGCGCCGAGCGCCTGGGCTTGCTTAAAGGTCATCCAGCGCTTGGACTGAAAACCTTTGTCGAGCTGCTCGGCCCACAGAAGCAGAATATTGATGCCTTGGTAAGGGACGCCGTTGTGACGCACGGGAAGCGGAATCCGGGCGCCAGCGTTTCCAGCCTTCCACGGTTCTACCCAAGGCCTGACGCCCTGCTCCAGGTCGGCGACGATCTTGTCCGTCACCCGGCTGTAGATATCGGGAAGAGGTGTCTTCGTTTGGGCTTTCATGGTCTTTCCTTTAGGTCTCGGGGTGGATGTGCTGGGTTGCGCACATGCACCCGACGACCGTCGGGCGACGACCGGGGAGGCAAGCTGCAAGGGCTGGACGCGGGGAGGGGGATCACCCGGGATTTTTTCCGCGCCTTATCGAAAAAATTTTGGGGATACCCCGCGGCCAGGGCGCAGCCATATCCCTTGCAGCGCGCCAGGGGCAGCGCCCCTTAGCGGGTTCTTCTAGATGAGTTGTTGACTTGAATTGCGAAAGGGATCGTTGCCGAATGGCCGGGACTGCAGGCCCGGTGAGCGAAGCGAATAGAGCCCGATCCGCCGACAGGCGGATTCGCTCGGAGAGCCAGGTCGCCATCACTCCACTAGGTCGCGACGGCGTCTTCTTGATTCGCAGTGAGAAATCGGCACGATCATTAGTTGCGTTTTGGTCGAAAAGTGACAGGGACACGGCCGGGATCTGCTACCCCATCGTGCGGTATTCCTAAATTCAAGCGGCATCATTTTCGCAAGCGAGGGTCATTCGAGGCACAACCGGGCCGGCGTCTGGTTCCCATTTTTGTCGCGCCACAACCAGGCTGGTAATCGGATATCGCTCAAATAGCAGCGACGGAGCACCCGCGGCATGGCGGCTGCCGCGGTCACCGTGAATTCCTAGAAACAGCGTTGAACTTGGCTTCGAGGGCTCGAAAGACCACAGTCGCTGCTGAAGATCGTGGTCCTCGGTCAATGCAAGCGCGATCACCTGCTCGATGCTCATACCCTCATTGCGAAACACCTCCGGCAGCCGCGGACGCATCGCAGCCACGAATGCGTACGTCGAACCCAGCATCAGCGTTTCCGCGATATTTCACCAAGGGTTCGAAGCACGGAAGCTTACGAACGTGTTCCACGGCTTCGACTTTGTTCCACACTTAAAGTCCTTTCGTGAAAAACGGCTTGCCCTCCCGCGTCACATGGCATTGCGCCACCCGAACGGCTGAAAGTTAACTTGCATTTACATCGCAAGACGTCTAAAGTCCCCTTGATTCTATCGGGCGGCCAGAAATCTCGTTTGCCGATAGAATAATTCCAAACGGTGAAAAGTGGACAATGGACATAGACCTCGCCAACCCCGGTAAGACTACGCCAGAAGATCTTATCAAGCTCGCTGGACTGTCCGACTTCATGTTGCAGAAGATCCGCGACGAACTACTCGAACCTTTTCCAAGGAAGGTTCCGCCGATGATCAGTTCGGCGCGGGTCCAGGAGATGTGCGGGATTGACGTCCAGCGGATGGCCTACATGCTCAAGAAGGGTGAGCTTCCTCAAGGGAAGCAAGCGCGTCGAGGCTCGCCACGTCAGTTCACCGTAGACGAGGCTGTTCAATGGGTCCGGGCCGAGCTCGCTCCAACTCCAAGATTGGGTCCCGGAAAGGTTATTGCCGTCGCCAACTTCAAGGGCGGCGTGACCAAGACCACGATGTCAACTGTTCTCGCACAGGGGCTGGCGATGCGTCGTGGTCGACGTGTTTGCCATATCGATCTTGATCCGCAAGGGAGTGCGACAACGCTGTACGGGATCAACCCGCACGCAGAGGTCGACGCTTCGCAAACAATAATGCCCTTGATCGAGGCCTACTTGAGGGGTGACGGGTTTGACATGCGGACCCTTCCCCAAGAGACTTACTGGCCCAACCTGGACCTGATTCCCTCTTCCACTGAACTCTTCAACGCTGAGTTTATGCTGCCCGCGCGTGCATCGGCGGGTGCCCGCGGCGAGCGCTTCGAGAACGTCCTTCACGCGGGAATTGAAGCTCTGCGCGAAGAGTACGACTACATCATTTTGGACACGGCACCGTCGCTGAGCTACCTGACCATCAATGCGATCTTCGCGGCTGACGGGGTGATTGTGCCAGTAGTACCTGACGTTTTATCGTTCGCCTCGATGGTGCAGTTTTGGCACTTGTTTTCTGATTTGGTGACAGGCATGGCAGCACGCGGAGAACAGTCACGAAAAGAATTCGACTTCCTTGACATTCTCATCACACGCATGACGCCGAAGCCGGCAGCGAAGGCGGTCCAATCGTGGATTACCCAACTCTACGGTAACCGGGTCATCCCAGTCGAAATTCCAGAAACCGATGTCGCACGCAATACAAATATGCGGTTCGCGACGGTCTACGACATCACGACGTATGAAGGTGGCGCCGAGACACTGCGTCGGATTCGGACGCCCTGTGACCAATTCGTCGATCGCGTCGATGATCGCGTGTCGGCTCTTTGGCAGAAAGGGGGTAACGCATCATGAGCATGAAAAATTTTGCCTCAAAGGCCGCGAACATACGCCTTACAGATGAGGAGGCAGACAAGGCACAGAATCGAGCCGCGACGACGCCTCGCACCGCTCCCGGCCAATTAATGCACCTCCAGGCGAAGTCGGAGCAACAGCAGGATGAAATCGACCGCCTTAAGAAGGAGCTGCAGAAAGCCAAGCAGATGGGCGGCGCCGCAGACGTGCCTCTTTCCGAACTGCATGAGGTCCCGGGCCGGCGCAGATACATGGCTCCGGAGAAGTATTCCGAGCTGCGGGACAATCTGCGGCACAACAAGCTCATTCATCCGGTAGTTGT
The DNA here is from genome assembly GCF_001544495.1 of Caballeronia telluris. GTDB lineage: Bacteria > Pseudomonadota > Gammaproteobacteria > Burkholderiales > Burkholderiaceae > Caballeronia > Caballeronia telluris. The sequence goes on along the minus strand of NZ_FCNZ02000037.1, from coordinate 30,203 downwards.
CCTACCTCGCACCGAAGGCGGTTTCGAAATTATCTCGGGACACCATCGAAGCGATGCCTATCGTGAACTTGGGCGAGAAACGATCCGCTGTGTGCTGGGCGAAGCGACGGCTGAAGAGGCCGATGAAGGAGCCTTCTTCGCGAATTTAATGCAGTCGGACCTTACTGACTACGAGAAGTACGTCGGATTAAAGCGATTCCAGACGGAGCATCCAGAACTGAGTAAGGCATCGGTTGCCGAGCGTGTGGGGATCAGTCCGTCGCATATCAGCGCTCTGTTGTCCTTCGAACGTCTCCCGCATGAGGTTCGGAAAATTCTTGAAGCGAACATGGCGTTGTTGGGAGCGAACGCTGCGGCTGAGTTGGCCGTTCTCGCTGAGGCGGGCAAGAGCGACCGAGTGCTAGAGGCCGTCCAACGTCTTGCGGGTGGGAAGCTTGACCAATCGCAGGCGGTCAAATTCGCACGCGCTTCCGTCGAGCCCAAGAAAGCGGTGACAGCAGCGACAAACTTCAAGATCCGCTCGGGGAAGACAACTTGGTGCGACGTCCGCAGTGCAAAAAACGTCATGCGAATTGAATTTCAGTCCGAGGAAATCGCGAGCTCCGTCCGTGACGCGATCCGCAAACACCTTGAGCAATTAGCAAAGCCTCAGAAGACTTAAGTGTTTGATTTTTAATGTCTTCGTACTACGCAGCCGCTAACGGAGAAGGAAATGAAGAAAATCTGAGCTAGAAAGACAAAGGCCCGCAGCTGGAAACTGAGGGCCTTTGCGATTGTGGGCTTGGCTGGAAACCTTGCCGCACTACTCCCCAGCTGGAAACTGGAAAGGGACTACAGATATCCCGGAGTGTAGCGCAACAAGATCGACAGTCAAGCAAAACCCATCCATTCACTGAAATGGACCGCTCGACATGTCTATCGCGCAACGCTTCGTTGCTGGCGAGGGTGGAACACATCCGGAAGATTCGGCCGCCCTCACCGCTTTTCGCTGCGACTCAACCAACCTGCCCTGGGTCGTCTTCAGGGCCGCGTTTCGCGCCGCGCACATCGAACAGATCTCCCCTCGCGCTCGCGCCGTCCTTGCCGCTCTCGCGCGGACCGTCGATGCTGCCAACCCGTTCGATGCCATCTTCGCGCGCCGTGAACTGCTCACAGGCCGCGCGCTGCAATCGATGCGGACGTTTTATCGTAGCCTGGACGATCTCGAGGTCGCCGGACTCATCGAGCGTCGGCCGCAGCGCCGCTATGTCGAAGCAGGGTTATTTGGTCGCGCTTACCTTCATCTCACGGAACACGCCGCTTCCCTCCTCGGCCTCATGGAGCCTCCGCGCGCGCACGAAGAAGAACCCGCCCAGACGGCCTCTTCAACCACATCCGCATCGGACCAACCTTCTTTGTCTGTACCGTCTGCCAATGTGGCAGACGGTGGAATATATAAGGATCTAAGCCCTTCTGTTTTTCAAAAGAGACAACCGGGCCAACTACCTGTGGACCTTCAGCGCCTCCGCACCCTGGGTTTTTTTGATTTCTTGATTTTCAAGCTCATGCGCGAGGCGCGTGAGCACGGCAAGCGCCTCTCCGATATCGTTGAGGCCACCTGGGACCACCTGAAGCTCGCCAAGGCACCGATAAATTACTTGCGGGCCCTGCTCCGCAACCCGATTGATTTCTCGCTCCTCGTGCGTCGTCGGAATGACGAACACCGCGCCGACCAAGCGCGCGCGCAGCAGCGCGTGGACGCCCAGGCTGTTGCCCGCAAACATGCTGGCCGCACGTTCATCGACGCCGACGGCGCACGCCAGTTCGTCATCGGGGCCGAAGGTGAATCGTTGACAATCTTCAGCGTCACCGAGCGCATTGGCCGCCAGGCCGCGGGGTGGGAGCCATCGTTTGCCACGGCGCTCGCGTCCGGCAAACTTCGCCCCGCGACCGCGCTGGATCTCGAGCGCTTTGCTCATACGCAACGGGAATCGTTTGGCAAATCTCAGCCTTGCGCGGCACCGCCGAAGCACGCGAAGCCTCCGGTGACGGGTGCGGTGCGGGACCACATCGCCGGCCTGCGACAGCTCCTGAAAGTGCGCGGAGCGGGCGAATGACGGCGCATGCGAGCGCGTCTGAGGGACCGGATGAATCGCACTGCACGAACTCAACGGACGAAGAGACGGGCACCGAGCCGCGGCGAGGCGCCATTCGATCCCCGATAGAAATGCAACTACCAATCTTACCCGCCAACGTCCGCGCATTGCCCGCAGGCGCAGGTACGGCGGGCGCTCCGGAACCCGTTTGCAAGACCGTGATCGAGACGCCCGAAGGGATGAACTCATTGAGGCGAGTTCGAGGACAAGAGCCGGGCGAGGCGCCATCGTCGAGCGCGGTCGCAAGGAGGCGAAGCAAGCAGCCGATGCGGAGCGCCCGGTTGGATGGAGAAACGCCACGGGCTAGAAGCGGACGCCCGTGGTCGACTGGTGACCGTGTGCGAGTTCCAGCCTAAAAGTCCACGCCCGGGTAGAAGCGACTACGCGGTTCCCCGCGGGGCACTACATCGCACGACGGGCGGATGACCGCTGCAAGCGTCCCAGACGACCCACCATCGGCCCACAGCGACGCCCACCGGGAAGTGCGGTCGGACGACGACCCCTACGGCGAGTTTGGCGTACACCCGGGCCTGCCGCTCTTGCTGCCGCTAGACCTGAGGATCGGCACGGCGCAGCGAGGGGCGCTGACGCCCGGGATCGGGAGGAGGCCGATGTGGGCGGATCGCCCGGGTGGGGGAAGGGCGGCAGGGCGATCCGCTGACGTCTGCCGGCCTTTGGTTTAGATCGCGTGAGTGCCACAGGCGGTGACCCTCGCCGGCGCCGCCGATTGCCAGTCGAACAGCCGCTCAAATGGCGCGGCAGACCGCTTCATGCAGCAGCGAGCCCGGACCGGACGTGGCGGTCAGGACGCACGTCTGCAGGGCGGTGCGAGGCCCGCGGGCGGTGGCGGAGAACCCGGCCCGAAGCGATGGCGCATCAGGGCAAACCACCCGAGCGTCGTCGCTAGTGCGCACCACCGGCAGCCCCGTCACAACAGTGAACCATTGGTCGAGCGCGTGCAATCATGTGGCCCGAGCAGTGGAAGCACGCGCCCCCTCCGCGCCCCATGCCCGGTCCGCCGCGCCATTCGCACGCGGGGCGTTCGGCAGGGCAGGCGGTCGCTGGCCCATTCGGTCCGCCCGTCGAATAGGGAGCTGTGGTAACCTATGCGCTGCAAATGCAACGCATTGGAGTAGTCAGATGAAAACCGCCTCTTTGCCGTCCCTGCGGGTCGATCCGGAACTTCGCCAGGCCGCCGAGAGCGTCCTGCTCGACGGAGAAAGCCTGTCGTCGCTCATGGAGTCTTCCTTGCGCGCAAGCGTTAGCCGTCGGCAGATGCAAAGGGATTTCGTGGCGCGCGGCCTGCAGTCCCGAGATCGGGCGCGTAGTACGGGCGAGTATTACGACGCAGCCGAGGTGCACGGCGAACTGGAAGCGATGTTGGTCGCTGCGGAAACAAAGCAGCGCAAACGTTGAGCTATCGGGTCCGCTATACGGCTGAAGCGCGCGCCGATTTGTTACGCCTGTACAGGTTCTTGCTCGAAAGAGACGCACCGGCTGCCCGGCGTGCGCTTGAAGCGATCCGCAAGGCGGCTGACATGCTCGAATCTTTTCCGTACACGTGCCGCAAGGTCGTGCCGGATAACGCTTATCTGCGCGAGCTCGTTGTGTCGTTCGGCGACACCGGCTATGTCGCGCTGTTTGAGATTGAAGACGAGCTCACCATCAACATTCTCGCTGTCAGGCATCAGCGGGAGGACGACTACCACTGAGCGACACGTAGGAGGCGGAACGGCGGGGATTGGACGAGCGCGAGCGCGCACAACCGACAGGAATCGCCCAAATTAGTAACGCGGCGTTGTCTGCTAATTATTATTCACAGCGAAAACGCCTCTCCGCTCAAGCCTGATAATGGCTATTATCGGGATAGCGTTTCGGGGGTAGAATGGGCCAAATTCAATTTACTCGAGAGGGCAGGGGCCCGTGGCACATGACTTTGCCGGCTTCGACGCGAATGATGCCGATGACGACGATGACTACGACTTCGACGCGCTGCCAGATCCGGAGGTCGCACGCATCGTCCTCGAGCTCGACCGCACCATCGTGCGCAACCGCCGCGCGGCGGCCCTGCGCCAGATCGTTCAGGGGCAGCCCGTGCCGCTGCCCGTGAAACCCAGCCGCGTCGAATTGCTGGTGCTCACGTCCCTCGTGCTGACCTATGGGCCGGTGCTGTTCGGCAGCGACTTCGGCCCGGTGCTCGAACAGATCGCGGAATGTGGTGCCGTGGTCCTGCTGCAGCGGGTCGTGTTCGCGGACCCAGCTGGTACGAGCGTCGAAGGCAGTGAACTGAGCCAGGACCGGCGGGTCGCCGCGCGCTTGCAGGACGCGCGACCGATGTTCGAGGCGCTGTGCCGCAAGTTCCCGGGCGCGTTTCTCGCGGACGCCCGGACCCTGCTGAAACGCTTCACGACCTCGCGTACCGCACCGGGGGAGGGACCGACTGGCGCGGCTGGATCGGCTGGATCTGGCGGAGAGGGTCCTCATGGCTGACCCCCGGCCCGCTGTGCCCAAACGATCCGCCAGGGCCGCCCAAAAAGCACCCCCCGAGGCTGCCCCGGAAAAGCTCGCCGCAGCGACGGCGCGTCGCCCGGAAAAGCTCACCGCAGAACAGCTCATCGTCGAGCGCGGTTACACCACCAAGGATTTCACGGCGCTGCGCGCGTACGTGCAGCGCATCGCGCCCGCGGTGATCGCGCGCAGCTACTACGACCCCGACGAGGAGGCGCACGCGGCGACGCCCGGCGCGATGGAGCGCTATCTCAACACGATGCTCGACGCGCTGGTGGCCCTGGCGCTCGCGCATGGTTCCACCGCGCTCGCCGATCACCTGCGCGCCTCGATCCGTCAGCACGGGCGCCCGTTGCTCACCGCGGTGACGTTTCGCATGGTCACGGAGGCGGCGCAACTTGCCGCGCTCCCGCCGCATGCCGATCACGCGATCAGTGCCTGGCTGCGGCCGCGCGTGGCCCGGCGCCTGAAGGGCGAGGGCATTCAGACCCTGGGTGAGCTGATTGCCTTCTGCAATCGGCGCGGCGGCAGCTGGTGGCGCTCGATTCCGCGCATCGGTCCGGGCCGGGCGCGCGCGATCGTGAGCTGGTTGCGCAAGCAGCAGGCGACGCTGCAGCTCACCGTCGAGATCGATATCGACTCGGACGAGCAAGCTGGCGTGCCGCTGGTGGCTGATGAAGTCGTCGAGGTCGTGCCAGAGCGTTACATCGAAGGCGGGGCGAGTGGGGAGGCGAAGCGCCTCACGCTCGCGCCGCTCGAACGCCTGGCGGTGCCGCATGCACTCTCCGGCGCCGATGGTCCGTACCGGGGCGAAAACCGCGCGGCGGCCTTCTGTTATATCCAGGCGAACCACGATCTCGATGCGGTGCGCGCCTATCTGAACCGCTACCGCGATCAGCCGAAAACCCTCCGCGCCTACACCAAGGAACTCGAGCGCTTCCTGTTGTGGGCGGTGGTGCTGCGCGGCAAGGCGCTGAGCGATCTGCGGGTGGATGACTGCGAGGCGTATAAGGATTTCCTGAAAAGCCCGGACCCGCGTTTCGTCGGCGAGCGCTTCGCACGGCATTCGCCGCGTTGGCGACCGTTCGCCAGTGAAGCGCTTTCCAGCGAGTCGCAGCGTTATGCCGTGCGCGTGCTGCGTACGGCCTTCGCCTGGTGGGTCGATGTACGCTATCTCGCCGGCAACCCGTGGAAGGCGGTCAACGATCCGATGGTGACCAGGCGGGAACGCGCGATAAAGATTGAACGCGCCTTGCCTTCCACTCTGTGGCGCAAGCTGCGTGACGAGCTCGATGTGCGCTCAGCAGAAGAGGGCGGGGCGACGGCCGGTGCGCAGTGGCGCATGGACACGAACATACGTCGAAACGGCGTGCAGTGGCGCGCCGTGCGCGCGGCGATTCTGTTGATGGGCGATTCGGGTTTGCGGCGTGAAGAAGCCGCACGCGCCCGGCGCGAGGATCTGCGCCCTTCATCGTACGGGACGCTCGAGCGACCCGTGTGGGAGCTGACCCTCATCGGCAAGGGCCAGCGCGAACGTACGGTGCCGGTGAGCGCCGCGACGCTGAACGCGCTGCGCGCGCATTGGCGCGATCGGGCTCAAGATTTCGACGGCCCAACCGAAGACCCTCAGAGAGGGCCGCTGCTGGCGCCGGTCATCATCCCCTGGACCGATGCGTCACGCCGGCGACATCGAGCTGGGCAGCGTGGTGACGGGCAGCCTGCGAAGGAAGCGGGCTACACCGCGGACGGACTGAACCGGCTGATTAGTCGAATGGTCACCGAACTGGTCGAGACGATGGATAACTTGAGCCTCGATGAACGGGTGCGCCTCGGGCAGGCCAACGCGCATGCTTTCCGACATACGTTCGGCACGCAGTCGGTCGCCGATGAAGTCCCGGTCGACGTTGTGCAGAAGGTGCTGGGCCACGCTTCGCTCCAAACGACGACGATCTATGTCCAGGCCGAAAAGCAGCGCGTGGTCGAAGAGGTGGCGCGATACTATGCGAGCGCCGTCGCGCATAAGTCGTAAAACGCATTAAAGATGTCAAAACTGCGACTATAAACTTGTCAACTCGAGACTTCGGAGCACCGGATAGAGTGCCGAGTCTTGCTCAGCAAGTCTCTGCCGGACGCGAAATAAAGTCGTCACTTCGCGCTTGAAATGCGGACTGCGGCGCACCGCGCCGACCGTGATCAAGGAATATTGACGGCGACGTATGCCGTCCCACCGGGCTGGACGCGACCCGTAGTGGACTTTCATGCGGCAGATGTCCAGTGCATAACAGCCGTTTGATTGCGTAGTCGCCGGCGGGAAATCGCTAGTGTGCAGGCCGGTCATCGTGGCAACCCATACAGAGCAATGGGCTTGAAGTTTCGTGCAGCGCCCGCAGGATAGCGCAGTGCGCGCCGACTGGACATCGGAGCACCTATCGATTTGTGGCCACGGACACCGGCGGCGAACCCTCCGCCGCCGTCAAGCAATTAAACTTCAGCGGTGGCGCGCAGGCGATTGACGAGTTGGTTATCCTTGCCCTGAACCAGCGGCGTCAACACGAAGTTGAAGTTAATCTCCCTGTACGCTTCTTCCTTCAGTCCAAGTACTGCGCCACCGGTCTTCTCGACCACCGGCGGGATCAGGTCTTCACGCGTAGCGTAGGCAAAATCGTCCCATATGAGCGGGTCACCTTCGATGTTGATCTGGGTGGTCAACCTACGTAAGCCGTCCCCCGTCACGAAGAAATGAACATGCGCCGGCCGGTTACCATGGCGTGCCAGCACGTTCAGTAACTGCTGAGTCGCACCATGCGGCGGACAGCCGTAGCCCACTGGCATCAGCGTGTGGAACTCATAATTGCCGTCATCGCCCGTTCGCACCGCGCCACGCAAGTTGAACGGGCTTTGTGCGCCGGTCGGATCAAAGTGTGAATAAAAGCCCTTCGAATTCGCATGCCAGCATTCGACCACCGCGCCCGCGACCGGCGTGCCGCCCGTACGAGTGACTGTGCCGCGGATGACCAGCGGACCCGCGTCCGGATCTGCGTCGAGATCGATCTTCGACATGCCATCACGGAGCGGTGCGCCTTCCACGTACAGCGGGCCTTCGATGGTGCGCGGGGTGCCTCCATCGATTTCGGCCTGCTTGTCTGCGGCATCCATGCGTATATCCAAGAACTTCTCGAGCCCGAGCCCCGCCGCGAGCAACGCAGCCTCTCCGTCTTGACCGAGCCGGTTGAAGTAGTTCACGCCGGCCCAGATTTCGTCGGGGGTCATATTGAGGTCGTCGATGGCCTTGAACAGGTCGCTTAACAGGCGATGCGTGATCTGCTTTGCGCGGTCATTGCCGTCCTCGCAACTGAGATTGGCGGCCGCCGAAAGCAAGTCCTGAACCGCCTTCGTTTCAAATACTTTGACGTTCACAATTTTGTCTCCATAGGGTACTGCGGTCTGGCGCAGCGTCTGCTGTGTTGAGACACGCGCTTTGAATCATGCGTCACCATCGCGAACAGAGGACGGGTGACGGCACAACGGCGTCACGGACATGTTCATATACGGGAACAACGGCAACGCAGTGAGAATGTCGTGCAGCTCTGCATTGCTTTCGACGTCGAAAATGCTGATGTTCGCGTACTCGCCCGCAAGGCGCCAGATGTGCCGCCACTTGCCGCTGCGCTGGAGGTCCTGCGAATAGGCTTTCTCGCGTGCCTTGATTTCGCTTGCGACATCGGCGGGCATATCCAGCGGAAGGTTCACATCCATGCGTACGTGAAAGAGCATTGCGTTTTCTCGTCAGGAATTCGATTATTTGATGACCGCGACCAGTCCGTCGCGCGTAAAGCGTTTGAGGCGGGCTTCGTCCAGCTCGATGCCGAGGCCAGGACCGTTCGGCACGGTGAGTCCAAAGTCGCTGTAATCCAGCGGCTGCGTAAGGATCTCCTCGGTGATGAGCAACGGACCGAACAGCTCGGTGCCCCACTGCAGACTCGGCAAGCTCGCAAAGAGATGTGCCGACGCGATCGTGCTGACCGCGCCTTCCAGCATCGTGCCCCCATAAAGCTCGATGCCCGCCGCATCGGCGATGGCGGCGACACGTTGCGCCGCGATGAGACCGCCGCTTTGTTCGATCTTGATCGCGAAGACGTCGGCACCTTCTTGCTTCGCGATCTGGAACGCGCTTTCGGGTCCTTGCAGGACTTCGTCCGCCATCAATGCGACGGGGAAGCGGCGCATCAGGCGCGCAAGCGCCGCCGCGGATGCGACGGGCTGCTCCACCAACTCGCAGCCTGCATCGACGAGTGCGGGAATAGCCCGTGCCGCCTGCGTTTCACTCCAGGCCATGTTGACGTCGACACGCACGGAGCCGCGATCGCCCAGCCCACGCTTGATGTCGGCGACATGCTTGATGTCTGCCTTGATGTCCTTTGCGCCGATCTTGAGCTTGAAGATCTTGTGCCGACGACGCTCGAGCATCATCTCGGCTTCCGCGATGTCCTTGTCCGTATCGCCCGATGCGAGCGTCCAGGCGACCGGCAGACGCTCGCGATGACGGCCGCCCAGCAGTTCGCTGACCGGTACGCCAAGGCGCTTTCCGTGTGCGTCGAGGAGCGCGGTTTCAAGCGCGCTTTTCGAGAAGTGATTGAACCTGACCAGCTTGGCAAGATGGGCCATGAGCGCCTGCACGCGCGTCGCATCGCGGCCGATACAGGCGGGCGCAAGATACGCATCGGTAGCGAGCTTCATGGACTCCGGACTTTCCGGGCCATAGGCCATGCCGGCGATCGTCGTGCCTTCGCCAATTCCAATGATGCCGTCGCTGCAGAACACTTTCACCAGCATGAGGGTCTGCCCGTGCATGGTGGCGACGGAAAGCTTGTGGGGGCGAATCGTCGGCAAGTCGACGAGACAGGTTTCGATGCGTTCGATCGTCGCGGAAGTCATGGCGATAGGTTCGATATGTCCGACAGGTGACGCTGCGCTGTGTATCCTCGCCGCGCGCCCCTGAGCATGAAAGTATTTGCGATTTCGACGACAAGATAATCCGCGACCAAAACATCCGTCAAATAGATCAAATGTGACTTGTGTCATCCATGATATTGATGACGTCCTTGACGCGAATGTATGTCACGACGTAAATGCTCGCGGAACACGAGAGATGGCGGCTGCGAACGTTCGCCGAGCAAGTCGTACCGACTTGGTGCCTTCTTGTTCGCTTCCCAACCATTAATCGTGCGGTTCCTCCTGCCCAAAACTCTGGGGGTCGCCTGCGTGCCCGAAAAGAACGCGTGCGAGCATGCCTTCAGTACGCCCGCGCGCTGGCACTAGACTGATTGCTTCAAAACTTGTGGCGGATGCCCACGCGGACCGTGCTTTGACGATCGCTCGTCGACGGCGTGAGGTTGTTGATCGCCGCAACCGCCGCCGTGCCGGTGGAATCGATGCCGGATGCCTTTTGGTACACGCCGATCAGATAAACGTCCGTGCGCTTTGACAGGAAGTAGTCGGCACCAAGCGCGCCCTGGTAGTACTTCGCGCCCGGATTGTTGCCGGTGGCCGAATCGACATCGCCGCCTTTCGTGTAGTCGAACGCCGCGCCGAGCACGAGCGCCGGCGTAAGCTGATACTTGAAGTTGATTTCGACGTTGTTAAAGATTGCATTGCCGGAGTAGCCGCGCGGATTGGGACCGGAGTTCACCGTATCGCCGAGGCTCTTGAACTGTATGTTGGAGTATGTCGCGCCCAGCGTGGCTGGGCCGAATGCGTAGGCCGCGCCCGCCGCGACTACCTGATAGGTGCGCGCCGATGCATAGCCGCTATATACCGGCGACGAGATAAAGTTCGCGCTCGCGGCAGGCGGAGTGCTTGCGCCGTTGTCGCCGAAAAAGCCGACGTTCGGATTGCGCGAGTTCAGGTATCCGACGCCCAGCGTAAGTGGGCCATTCGCGTAGCCCGCACCGAGCGACCATAGCTGGTTGCGCGAGACCGCGCCCGCCACGCCACCCAGACTATAAACGCCGCCGAACGTAATTCCGTAGTAAGACTTACTAGCGAACTTGATCGCGTTGTTCACGCGATATGCGTTGTTAAGGTTGTCAAGATCGCTGGGATGTGCGCCGATATATCCCGCCCACTGGGTGCCGGACTCGAATGGGCCCACATAGTCGACGACTGAATCGTATTGACGACCGAGCAACACGGTGCCGTAAGCACTGGACAAGCCCACGTACGCCTGACGACCGAACATCAGGCCTTGGGTGCTGCCGCGATTCTTTTGCGCAAGCGAGCCGTTATTGAGATCGAAGCCATTCTCGAGTACGAACAGCGCAGCGAGCCCGCCACCAAGCTCTTCCCTACCCCTCAGCCCCCAGCGGCTGGCCTGCATAACGCCGCTCGATAGGTTGTAGAGATTGTGACCGCCGGAGTTCGAGGTCCAGTTAAAGCCATCGTCGACGATGCCGTACAGCGTCACCGCGCTTTGTGCGTGCGCCGTGCCTGCAACTGCAAGCAGCGCAAGAGAAGTTCCCAAGGCGAGTCTCATACGTGCGTGTTCCATGCGATTCGATCTGTTGAATGAAGCAATGAAGGCTCATTGCGGTAGTGAGGGCGATGCGCCACGCAGTCTGCGGTCCCCCGTTTCACACGGCAAATAAACCAAAAGCATGATGGGCAATAAGCGTCATTGATATGCCGCGCAAAGCAAGGGTTAGTACGTACGGCACACAGAGGCACATGCACCAAATTCATGTCGTGCATTTTTGTCTCGAATTTGACCGCGATTGTCGGCGCTCATATCGTGGGCACATCGCATCGATACGATCCGCGCCGCTTCTTTGAGCATCAGGGAAGCGGGAACCATCACTTCATGTTTTCCCCCACCATGAACCCTGAAGCTCTGAACTCCGATCTAGGCGCGCTCGCTCAACTACGATCCGCGCGTCCCGCAAGCAATGTGCGCCGTGCCGTCACTACGGCGGTGCTTGGTCAAATCCTTGAGTGGTATGACTTCTTCCTGTACGGCACCGCCGCCGCGCTCGTCTTCGGCAAGCTGTTCTTTCCGGTCGGCACTGATCCGCTGACGGGCACCATCGCCGCATTCGGTGGCTTCACCGTCGGCTTCATTGCGCGACCGATCGGCGGAGTGCTATGCGGCCATATCGGCGACCGTTACGGCCGCAAGGCTGTGATGATGCTTACGCTGCTCACGATGGGCACCGCCACCGTCCTGATGGGCGTTTTGCCAACGTATCAGCAGGTCGGCATTGCGGCGCCTGTGATGTTGGTTCTTCTGCGCATTCTTCAAGGACTGGCTGCGGGTGGCGAATGGAGCGGCAGTATCTTGCTGATTCACGAGAACGCGCCGCAATCAAAGCGAGGAGCGCTCGCGGCATGGAGCCCCTGTGGCGCAGCATTCGGCTTCGTTTTGTCGACGGGCGCGTTCCTACTGGTGCAGAACCTTCCGGCTGACGACTTTCAGAGTTGGGGGTGGCGCCTTCCGTTTCTCGCAAGCGCCGCACTCGTCCTGCTCGGCCTTTGGATGCGCCGCTCCGTTGGAGAGAGCGCCGCGTTCGCTGAAGTGAAGGCGACGCGCCACGAAAGCCGGATGCCTGTTATCGAAGTGCTGCGTCAATGTCCGCGCGAAGTGCTCACCGTGTTCGGCCTGCGCTTTGGCGAGGGCGCGGCGTCCTACCTCTTCTTCGCCTTTTCTATCGCCTACGGGCAGTTTCTCGGCATTAAGTCGAGCTGGATTCTCAGCGGTCTGTGCATCTCGATGCTGTTGATGATCCCCGTTTCGCTGTTCTTCGGCTGGATGACCGACAGGGTGGGACGCAAGCCTGTGTATCTCGCAGGCGCGATCGCCATTGTGCTGGTCGCATGGCCGTACTTTGCGCTGCTGGGTTCAGGCGAGTACTGGAAGGTCGTTGCCGCGCTGATCCTGGCGAACAGCATCACGCTTGGCATTCTCGAAGGCGCACAGCCCGCGTTCATCAGCGAGATGTTGCCGGTGCATCTTCGTTTCTCCGGACTCGGCATCGGCCGGGAAGTCTCTTCCGTACTCGGTGGCGGCCTTTCGCCGATGATCGCCACCGCGCTGCTCGCCCACTATCACAGCGCCGTGCCGGTGGCCATCTATCTGGGCGTACTCGGACTCATCACTGTCATCGCTACGTTGCTCGCGCGCGAGACGTTTCCGAAAGCGATGCGCGCCGCTGCACGTCACCAGCCCTAATGACATCGACACACCATTAACCGAGAGGTACCACTCATGCAAGCCCTTCAAAGCGAAGCCATCATCGATTCGCAGAACGACTATCCCGAGTACGCCGGACCGCTGTCGCTCGATACGCTGATCGAAGAAGTCGAGCGCCGCCGCGACGAATTCGATGCCATGTCGCACGTGCCGCGCGATATGGTCGGCAAAATGAAGCGCGTCGGCATTTTCCGTGCGAGCACGCCGAAGCGTTTCGGCGGCGACGCGCTGCCGCCTGCCCGCTTTCTCGAGATGCTCGAACGCATCGCGATCGCAGACGGCTCGACCGCATGGGTTGCAGCGTTCGGCTCCGCTAACACGTACCTTGCTTCACTGCCGGTGGAAACACAGGCGCGCATCTATTCGTCCGGTCCTGACCAGGTCTTCGCGGGCGGCTTGTATCCGCTGCAAAAGGCCGATCGCGCGCCCGGCGGCTTTCTCGTGTCGGGGCAATGGCGCTTTGCCAGCGGCTGCAAGGGTGCGGACTGGATCGGCGTAGGAATAGGCGGGGCACCTGCTGGCGCGGACGACAAAAACGCCGGCAAGCCTTTCACCGCCGTCTTTCCGGCGAGCGAAGTCGAGATCGTCGATAACTGGAACGTAGTCGGCATGCAGGGCACGGGCAGCCACGATCTGCGCCTGAAAGACAAATACGTCGAGGAACAATGGACCTTCGTGCGTGGGGGCGTGCCGCTTATCGATGAACCGCTGTATCGGTATCCCGCCGTCGCTTATCAGGCGCAGGTGCATGCGGCAGTCAACATCGGTCTTGCCCGCGCCGCGCTCGACATGCTGGCGGGGATGTCCGGGGTGACAAAGACCACGACAGGTGCGCCGCGTCTTGCCGATCGCGCCTACTATCGCTCGGGGCTCGCACAGGCAGAAGCGCAGTTGCGTAGCGCGCGGGCGTTCTTCTTCGAGTCCGCGGAAGCATCCTGGCGCACGGTGCTCGCTGGCGACCCGGTGTTGCCTGCAGAAGCAAATTTGTTGCGTCTGTCGGCCACGCACGCGGCCCACACCTGCGCCGATATCGTGATGCAGGCGTACAAGATGGCGGGCATCGGCGCGATCTATCGTGAGAACCGCATGCAGCGTCTGGTGCGCGATTCGATCGTAGTCACCCAACACGCCTTCCTGGGCGAAGGCAATTACGATGCATCGGGCGCGATCTTCGTGGGCATTCCGCCCGTCACGCCGTATCCCTGAATCCGCGAGCCCTGAAAGGACATCAGCCATGACCCACGATCAAGCGCGTGCACAGTTTCGCAACGCAATGGCCTCGCTCGGCGCGGCCGTCAACGTCATCACCACGGACGGCTCACACGGACGCTGCGGTATCACGGCAAGCGCCGTTTGCTCGGTGACCGATACGCCACCAACGATGCTCGTCTGCATCAATCAGTCGAGTTATGTTCACGACGTGCTGCTCGGCAACGGCCGCGCGTGCATCAATGTGCTCGGCGCGCATGCGCAAGAACTGGCGCGCGTGTTTGCGGGCATGGACAGTTGCTCGATGGACGAACGCTTTGCACGCTGTGGCTCGCGGCCTGGCGCACTGCAACTTCCTGTGCTGGACGATGCCATTGCGAGTCTTGAAGGCCGCATCGTCGACAGCAAGAAGGTCGGCTCGCATTCGGTGCTTTTCGTACAAGTCGAACACATCGGCTCGCGTGAAGACGGCGATGGTCTCGTGTACTTCGGCCGGCAGTTTCATCGGCTCGCGCGTGCGGCCGCTTCCTGCGAGGCGGTGTGACCATGCAAGTCTGCCTGTTTCTGATCGGTGCGAGCGGACAGCAACCGCTGCTCGATATCGCGCCGTTGCAGTGCATCGACGGCTTGCGCAGCCTCGTCGTGCATGAGCCGATAACCCAACGCGTCGATCCGCGCATCCCGCCGGCTGCCGATGCGCCATCGAGCGTGCTGCAATTGTATTTCGATGAACTCGCCACCTTCGAGGCGGCAGCGAGACGGGATGGCCCCATTGATCGCGCGCTTAAAGAACCTTTGATTGCCGGGCGCTTTACGCAGCAGGTCATGGCCGTGCGCGCCCTGGCCCCGCTAGGTCTACACAGCGAAGGGCGTGTTCAGCGTTGCACTTATCTCGTCGCGTACGAAGGGCCTGCGGAGGACTTCGACATCTGGCTCGCGCATTACTTGCAGCATCATGCGCCGCTGATGTCGACCTTGCCCGCACTGCGCGAGCTGGAGATCTATACGCGCATCGAATGCACGAGCGGCCTACCGTGCGCGCGTGCGGATGTGATGCAGCGCAACAAGGTCGTCTTCGACGATGCGTCCGCGCTCGCCGACGCGCTCGCCTCGCCGGTGCGCGACCTGATGCGCCGCGATTTTCATACGTTGCCGCCTTATCAAGGCGGCACGCCGCATTTTGCAATGCGCAGCACATACGGTAATCTCGCCACACATTGATGGCCGCATGGCGCGACCAGCGCTTGTTCGTGAGTCAACCGTATGACCAAGCCCAACCTCGGTCTCGCCGATCTGAACCTGCTGCGCGTGTTCCTCGCCATCTGGGATCTGCGCAGCCTCACCGCCGCCGGCGAACGTCTGGAATTGACGCAGCCTGCGGTCAGTCACGCGCTACGGCGCTTACGCACACTTTTTGACGATCCACTCTTCGTGCGCACGCCCACCGGCATGGTGCCAACCGATGCCGCGCATCGGCTATATCCGCCGCTCGCGCAGGCGTTATCGATCATCAATGAGGCGGTCCAGCAACTTGCCAAGTTCGATCCCGCGACGGCGCGACGCGTGTTTCGCATCTCGATGTCAGACATGTCGGAGTTCTTTTTCCTGCCACCGCTGCTCGCGCTGCTTGACCGCGAGGCACGCGGCATTCGCATC
Organism: Caballeronia telluris; assembly: GCF_001544495.1. Classification (GTDB taxonomy): domain Bacteria; phylum Pseudomonadota; class Gammaproteobacteria; order Burkholderiales; family Burkholderiaceae; genus Caballeronia; species Caballeronia telluris. The sequence goes on along the minus strand of NZ_FCNZ02000037.1, from coordinate 14,453 downwards.
GAAGTGGTGAATGTTCCGGTGGAATCCGTGAGCGCGGCCATGCGCGCCGGCGAAATTGATCTTGCACTGGGATATGTCCCGGGTCTCGACGCGGGATGTGTGAGCCAGACGTTGTTCGTCGACGAGCATGTATGCGTGGTGCGCGCCAATCATCCGTTAGGCAAATCGCGGCCGACGCGCGAAGACTTGGCTGCGTTGCGCTATGTCTACGCGAGCACGAACGCGACAGGCCATCGCATGGTCGAGCAATGGCTCGACGAGCTCAATCTTAAGCGCGATGTGGTCGTCCGACTGCCGCATTTCGTCGTGGCGCCCGAAATCGTAATGAACACGGACCTCGCCGTCATTTTCCCCAGGAGCATTGCGCGGCGCTTTAATCGCGGCAAGGCCTTCCGCATTCTGCCCTTGCCGTTCGCGTTACCGCCCATCGAAATACAGATTCACTCGCACACCCAGTTCGCCAGCGATCCCGGCGTCGCGTGGTTGCGGGAGACCATCTCCGCCATGTTTCGTCAGCCCGACGACTGACATTCATTTGCTGGGCTGATATCACGACGTCTTTTCGGCGAATTTGACGGAGATCAGTCTCGCCTCGACACTGTCTGTTATGCGAAGCCTTCCTAAAGGCCGCAGCCTACTCATTTAATGCGAGCAAACATGGCAACAGTTCATTCCTTGACCGCCGAGCGCAGCGCGGCGATGCCGGATCGCGCCCTCAAGCGTATTGTCATCGCGTCGGTCGCGGGCAATGCGATGGAGTGGTATGACTTCTTCGTCTACGGCACGGCGGCCGCACTCGTGTTCGGCAAGTTGTTTTTCCCGGCCAACGCCGACCCGCTAATCGGCACGCTCGGGGCGTTCGCCGCATTCGCGATGGGCTTTGTCGCCCGGCCGCTCGGCGGCATCGTGTTTGGGCATATTGGCGACCGCTACGGACGGCGCGCATCGCTCGTCTGGACGCTGCTCATCATGGGCTTCGCAACTTTCGGCATTGGCTTATTGCCGACTTACGATCACGTCGGCGTGTGGGCACCCGTCGCGCTCGTCGCGCTTCGCCTTCTGCAAGGCGTTGCGTCCGGCGGTGAATGGGGCGGCGGAGTCTTGATGATCAGCGAGAACGCGCCTCCCGAAAAGCGCGGCTATTACGCGGCATGGAGTCAACTGGGCGTGGGCGGCGGTTTCGTGCTGTCCTCGGCGGCGTTCCTCGCGGTGCAGGCCTTGCCGCACGAGCAGTTCATCTCGTGGGGTTGGCGCCTACCGTTTCTCGCGAGCATCGTGATCTTTGCGCTCGGCGTCTACATTCGTCACAGCTTGCCCGAAAGCCGCGACTTTAAAAACGCGGAAGAAGCCGGCAAGACGTCCCACATGCCGGTGCTCGAAGCCATCAAGCGTCATCCGAAGGAGATCCTGATGGCGATGGGCCTCCGTGTCGCTGAAAACGGCGGCGCCTACATCTTCCTCGCGTTTTCGCTCGTGTACGGCAAGTTTGTCGGTATTCCCAATTCGACGATGCTCATCGGTGTCATGCTCGCGATGGTCATTGAAATGGTCGCTATGCTGCTGTGGGGCAAGCTCTCCGATCGGATCGGACGCAAGCCGGTGTACATGATCGGCGCGGTTTCGCTTGCGGTGATGGCCTTCCCGTTCTTCTGGCTGCTCGACACCCATTCGACCCCGCTCATCTGGCTTGCACTGGTACTGGGCACCGCCGTTTGTCACGGCGCGATGATTGGCACCTTGCCGGCGCTGGTCGGAGAATTGTTCAGCACGGAAGTGCGCTACTCCGGCGTCGCACTTGGACATGAAGTGGCCTCGATCTTCGCGGGCGGTCTATCGCCGCTGCTCGCCACGGCATTGTTGTTGCGCTATCACGCGTCCTGGCCCGTCGCGGTGTTTCTCATCGTGCTCAGTCTTATCACGGTCGTCACGCTACGTTTCACGCACGAAACGCGTCAGCGCTAGAGCGGCTCTTTTTGACGGCTTGCAGTCGCGAGGCATCATCAGTGCCATTGATGCAGTACAGGATTTTTAATCTATTTTGCTTATTCGACGGGCGGCACTAACATTGACGCATGGTTCCCAGGCAACACCTCAAAGGAAGGCGATCATGCAAGCTCACACCGTGAAAGTCCGAGTCGACGTGTTGCGCGAGGAAGCGCATGGCGTGCGGTCGTTCAGCGTCTCCAGAATCGACGGCGCGCCGTTTGAACCCTACGAGCCGGGTGCGCATATCGACGTCACCAGCCCTTCAGGCGTGACACGTCAGTATTCGCTTTGCGGCGATCCCGCATGTCTCGAGACGCAGATTTTCGCGGTCAAGAAGGAAGAGCAGTCGCGCGGCGGTTCACGTTCGCTTCACGAGGAAGTGACCGTAGGCACCGAGCTGGCCGTCGGCGCGCCGCGCAATCTTTTCCAACTCCACGCGGCCGCAAGCGAGCACATTCTCATTGCCGCAGGCATCGGCATCACGCCATTGCTGTCGATGGCTTATCGGCTCGTTGCGAGCAATGCGCGCTTCACGCTGCACTATTTCGCGCGCAGCGAGGCGCACGCTGCATTCGTGACGTTGCTGACGCGCGCACCGTTCAATGCCGACGTAAAACTGCATTTCGGCGTCGAGCGGCACCAACAGCGTGACAAGCTTGATGAATGCATTCGCGATGCCGGTCCGAACGCGCATGTCTACACATGCGGGCCGAGCGCCTTTATGGATGCTGTGGTCGAGACGGCGCAAACTCGCCTGCCTGCGGACGCGATTCATCTCGAACGCTTCAAGGCCGAGCCTCTCCCCGCGGCCGAAACATCGCTGGACAGCTTCGAGGTGCAACTCGCAAGCAGCGGACAAACGGTTCGCGTGGACAAGAGCACGTCGATCATCGATGCGCTCGCGTCGATCGGCATCGAAGTCGATACGTCGTGTGGCGAAGGCGTTTGCGGTACGTGCATGGTCGACGTCGTGAGCGGCGAGCCCGAGCATCGTGATCACTGTCTTAGCAAAGCGGAACGCGCGAGCAACAGCGTGATCTGCTGCTGCGTGTCGCGTTCTCGTTCACCTGTGCTGGTGCTCGATCTCTGAGCGAGATCACATCCTCTTGAAGCCAGCGAGGGTGTCGGTCATAAGGCCGCGCATCCACGCGAGGCCTTCATCCTCGTGGAAGTGTTCGTGCCAGTGCATCGTAACGCCCACTCTCGGCAGTGGCACCGGCATCGCGTAGATACGGAACGCGTCGCCTCGATTGAGGATATGCGCGAGCTTTTCCGGCAGCGTGGCAAGCAGATCCGTTGCAGCCAGCACGCCGGGCACCGCCACAAAATGCGGCAACGCCAGTGCGATATTGCGCCCGACGCCTTGTGCGCGCAGCGCATCATCCAACGCGTCATGGCTGTGCTCGAGCGAGCGAACCTGAACGTGCGACGCGGCAAGAAACTGCTCGAGCTTCAGCTTCTTGCCTTCGGGCAGATCGTCGCGTTTGCGCGTCATGCACACATACGACTCCTCGAAGAGCACGCAATGGCGCGTGCGCGGCAATAGCGACGGCAAGTTGCCGATCGCGAAATCCAGCCGACTCGCGCGCAACGCTTCTTCGATTTCTTCTACCGGCAACGGCTCGACGACCAGCTTCGCGCGCGGCGCGGCGTTGCGTAACGCGGCACAGATTGCCGGCAGATACGCCATCTCGCCCGCATCCGACAGCGACAGGCGGAACGTTCGGGTGCTCGTCGCCGGATCGAAGCGCTCGGCGTAACGCAACGCCTGTCGCACAGTATCGAGCGCGCGTCCGACGATCTCAGCCAGTTCCAGGGCGACGGGCGTGGGCTGCATGCCCGCGCGTGTGCGAATGAACAGCGTGTCGTCGAACAGGGTGCGTAACCGCCCGAGCGAATAGCTGACCGCGGGTTGCGAGAGCGCGAGCCGCTCGCCTGCGCGCGTCAGGCTACGCTCTTCCACGATAGCCTGGAAAACGCGCAGCAGATTGAGATCGATATGGTCGATGGATGTCATGGCAGGCAGTTTGAGATATCGGCCGCACTTATTGGGCGCCCTGTTTTTAATCGATTTGACGCATGATCTTCGAAAAGCGAGACTGATGTCAACGAGAGGATGCGCCGACTGCACGGCCAGGCTCGTGTTAGTCGCTCAATCAGCCACTCAACTTCTCCCCAGGAATACGATGAGTACGTCGACCTACCAAACCATCGACACGAGCGCGCTTGCCAAGCGCGCTGAGTCCGATCGCATCGCGCCTTCGCTCTACTACGATCCGGAGTTGTTCGAAGCTGAACTCGAACGCATCTTCTACAAGACGTGGGTCTGGGTGGCGCACGACAGCGAGCTGCCCAAGCCGGGCGACTTTGTGACGACGACCATTGGCCGCCAGCCCGTCATCGTGGTGCGCGATAAGACCGGATCCGTGAACGTGTTGCAGAACCGTTGCCGTCATCGGGGCGCAACCGTGTGCGAAGAGCACAAGGGCAACGCAAAGGGCTTCACGTGCCCGTATCACAGCTGGTCGTATGCGCTCGACGGCACGCTGCGCGCGCTGCCTTACGGCGATGGTTACGAAGGCGTGTGTGAGAAAGGCGATCTGCCGCTCAAAAAGCTGCGGGTGGGCGTCTATCAAGGGCTGATTTTCGCAAGCTTCGATGAATCCATCGAACCGCTCGAGGACTTTCTCGGTGGCGCCAAGCCTTGGATCGATCTTTTCATGAAGCAAGGCGCGGGCTATCCGATCAAGGCGAACGGCGAGCACAAATTCAAATTCAAGGGCAATTGGAAGATTCAGCTCGAGAACACGACCGACCTCTATCACTTTCCCGTCGTGCATAAGTCTTGGATGAAGTCCATCGACGAAGAAACGGCCGCCGTCATCACGAGCTTCATGACGAGCGACAAGGCGTTTTGCCGCTCACTAGGCAACGGTCACAGCCTTGCCGTACTAGTGCCGGAAATCGTCGATCTCGATCAGGACGACGGTGCACCGCTGCCCGAGCGTTTCAATGAACTCGCCGCGCAGCTCGCGGAAAAGCACACGCAGGAGGAAGTACGCCGCATCGTTCGTTCGCTGATGGGCGTCGGCTTCAACCTGAATCTGTTTCCGAACCTAGCATTATCAATGGCGTTCTTCCGCGTGCTGCGGCCGATTTCCGTTAATGAAACGGAGATCCGTCACGTCGCGCTTGGGATGGACGGCGGCCCCGAAGAAGCGAACCGCGTGCGTCTGCGCATCCACGAGCATTTCCAAGGCCCGTTTGGCTTCGGCAGCCCCGACGATGCGGAAGCCTGGGAACGTGTGCAACGCGGCTCTTATGCAGGCCCCGATGTACCGATTCTGGTGAATCGCGGTCTTAATCGCGAAACCACGGCTCCGAACGGAGAAAAGACTGCGCACTCGACCGACGAAACTGGGATGCGCGAAGCCTACAGGCAGTGGCGGGACATGATGGAGCAAGCATGATGGACGAACGCAACGCACTCTTTACCGATCAGACCTTTGCGCGCGCGATCGCGTTCATCTGGCGCGAAGCCGAACTGCTCGATCACCGCGACTATCGCGTCTGGCTGGAGATGTGGGACCCGAAAGGCCATTATGTAGTACCCATTGATCCGCAGACAACCGACTACGCATCGACGCTCAACTATGCATACGACGACCATCACATGCGCGAGTTGCGCGTGCAGCGCATGACGTCCGGCTTCTCGGCATCGGCCTCTGATGCGGCACGCACGGTGCGCACGGTGTCGCGCTTTACGCTCTCGGACGACAGCGCGGATCTCGTTGAGGTGAAGTCCTCGCAGATCGTCATTGCTTACAAGCGGGGCGCCTCGACGATTTTTGCTGCCGACCTGACACACAAAATCGACATGTCGAGCGGCGAGCCGCGTCTGGTCGAAAAGGTGGTTCGCCTGATCGACTCGACCGAGGCGCTGAGCGCCATCGGCTTCCTGCTCTGATGTCACGCGCGCGTCGTCGATCAGCTGTCATCAACCAGCGGCGGTGCGCGCTCTAATGTTCCATTACGCTCATGCCGACACTCGAAGTCTATCTGCCTGCAGGTCACACCGACCAACGCAAGGCATCGCTCATTCACGGGCTCACGCAAGCGACGGCACATGCAATTGGCGCGCCGGCCGAATCCGTTCGCATTCTGCTGTCAGAATTGCCCGCATCGAACAGTGGCTTGGGCGGCAAGCTTAGCGCGGCGGGATTACCCGTCATTATTGCAATCCTAATCGCAGGACGCACCGATGCGCAAAAGGAAGCGCTGATCTCGCAACTCTGCCAGACGAGCGCGGCCGTCCTCGACGCGCCCTTACAGGCGACGCGCGTCATGATTAAGGACATACCGAACACGGATTTCGGCATCGGCGGACAAACCGCGCGCGCGCTCGGCCGCTGATCTTTAGCCGACGCAGAGGTGACTGTGAGTGACTCACGACACCAGCAGTGTTTACAAACAGGATGTCGTCAACAACAGTGAGTGATGCGATGACCGATCACACCATCGAAGTGCTGCAAGCGCGTGTGCGGGCTCTCGAAGGACAGAACGCGGTGCGCAGGACGATCGCGCGCTACATGGCGTTGTGTGACGTGCCAGCGCGCGCTCTCGAGGGCGAATCGCTCGCGGCATTGTTCAGCGAAGATGCCGTGTGGGAAGGCATCGGTCCGAACTATGCGAACAAATTCGGCCGCCTGCAGGGACCGGAGCAAATCGTCGCGATGCTCCAGCGCTACTTGCCGCCCACGCCGCATTTTACGACCAATGTTCATTTCCTGACCGCCGAGCATATCGAAAGCGATGGCGTCGCGGCGAAGGGCCGCTGGATTATGCTACAGGCGTCGGGTTACGTCGATGCCAAGGCGGAGCTGATCGCGGCGCGCCTCGAAATCGACTTCGCGCCTTCGTCAGGCGACGATCCGGGGTGGGTTATCACGCATTTCCGCACGGAGCGCCTGTTCGACGCGCCGTGGCAAGTCAATTCGGCGCAAGGAACATCAGCATGAGCGCGTTCATCAAAACATTCGAGGTTGGGCCGCAGGACCGACCGAGCGCACCGACGATCGCCATTAAGGACAGCATCGACATCGCGGGTTGTGCGACCACCGCCGCGAGCCGGGCGCTTGCGGATGCGCCACCCGCCGCCCGTCACGCGCAAGTCGTGCAGCGTCTCATCGACGCGGGCTGGCGCATCGCCGGCAAGACCAACATGCACGAGCTCGCGTTCGGGATGACCGGTATTAACGATGTCAGCGGCACGCCTCCCAATCCTCAGGATCCTGCGCTCATTCCAGGTGGCTCTTCGAGCGGCTCTGCGTCGGCCGTAGGCGACGGGCTCGTAGACGCTGCGCTCGGCACCGACACCGGCGGATCGGTGCGTTGCCCGGCCGCTTGTTGCGGCGTCATTGGTCTTAAGCCGACGTTCGGCCGTGTGTCGCGCGATGGCGTCGCGCCACGCGAAACGACGCTCGATTGCGTCGGCCCGTTTGCGCGCGACATGAACACGATCATCGATGTGATGCTGGCGATCGACCCTTCGTTTCAGCCGGGGAAAGCGCGTCGGGATGCCTCAAAGGCGCGCGTGGCGATCATCGACGTCGAAGCTGACGACGACATTTCGCGAGCAGTCGCGGGTGCCATGGAGCGCGCGGGCGTCGCGACCCGGAAGGTTCGACTTGAGTCGATGAAAGATGCGTTCGTCGCCGGCCTCGCTGTCATCAACGCGGAAACGTGGCGCGCGTTCGGGCATTTGATAGCCAGCGGGAAGCTTGGTGCGGACATCGATGCACGTTTGCGTGCCGCCGCGAACACATCGGCCGCCGATCTCGATGCCGCCGAACGTGTGCGACGCGCGTTCACGGACGAAGTCGACAGGACCCTGGAAGAAGCCGAGGTCATCGTGCTGCCGACGATGCCGTCGCTACCGATCACGCTCGACGCGGCGCGCGAGGGAACCTCGGTAATCGCCATGTCCTCGCTCATTCGTCCCTTCAATCTAAGCGGCCATCCGGCGCTCACGCTACCCATTCCCATCGAGCAATCGAGAATGAAGGCCGGCCTGCAGATCGTCGGACGAAAGGGCCGGGACGAAATGGTGTGCAGCGTGGCCGCGTTCATCGAGGCAATGCTTCAGACGTAGACGCACCGACCGCGGAGAAGAAGGGCAACAAGATTGCCCGAAGAGCCGGCCTGACCGTGCGGTACAGGCCTGGGCGCTGTCGCCGCGCACCGCTTTCACGACGCCGGCCGACACCTCGTAGCCGATATCGAGCTTGACGCCGCTGGGTGCTCGCACAATACCTGGCAATGCTCTTTATTTCCCATCGCGTTCGTCTGATCGCTGATGAACGGATCGTCCGGGCCGCTGACGTTCCGCCATCCACAAGCCATTCATCAAACTGATACCCGTACTATTTTCGGTGGATTTGACGGTATCGAATGATGCATCGACACTAGTGCCGGCGCTCACAAGTCCGCCATGGACGCCAGCACCGCCATCGGACGGACGGCGATGTTGATCACCGCTCCTCTCCAAGCCCTACCGAATGAATCCGACAACTTCATCCGTCGCACGTAGAGAAGCAAAGCAACAAGCGTCCTGACAAATTGAGCGCGCGCCCGCGTGATTCGAGTTCTTGCACCGAGCCATAGTCATGGAGATACGCGATGCTTACAAAAAGGGATGGCAACGCCTCGCTGTCGCCGTCGACGCTGACGCAACTGCTCATCGCGTCAGTTGCACTGTTGATGACCGCGTGCGGCGGTGGGACGGACGCGGCGCCCACCACCAGCCAAACCGCCGGGGTAAGTTGCTCTTCTTGCTCAGCGTCTCAGCACCCGCGCAGCGTTTCCCGCAGAAGGTCGCGCGCCTTTGACGTACCGCGGTGAATGATTCATCAGGGAACGTCTATCTGCAAAGCACTGAATAACTGGCAACGCCAGGGTCGGTCCATGAACTTGCTATGGAGTGCGCCATATGCCAATCACCTGCTTTTAGAAACCGCACCGAGATGATTACATCATCAATGATATGCCGCATGAAAGCGATTCATGGACACCATTAATGTCCTGAATTTGACGGCGAGAAACGCCCCCAAGATACTCGGATTCATCCTGCGCCGCAGGCCCCGCCAACTGGATGGACGATGGTGGTCACGAAATGTCCCTACTCATACAAGGACGACGGTAGCCATGACTACACGGAGACGGAACGCATTGGAGAGGATGGAACTTGGCGCTGTATTGGCGCAGTATGAAATGAACCTCTTGCGCACATTGCTCGTATTTTCGAGCATCGCCGTGACGCTAGCGGCTTGCGGAGCCGATAGCAGCTCATCGACGATCCCGGACCCGACCATCGCTACTACGACTGATGGCGCCGTACAAGGCTCGAGCGCTAACGGCGTGATCGCTTACAAGGGCATCCCTTTTGCGGCTCCACCAGTCGGGAGCTTACGCTGGAGACCCCCGCAACCGGTATCCGCATGGAGCGGCGTGCGTCAAGCGACGTCTTTTGTTCACGATTGCATGCAGACTAGCGGCACCGCCCCTAGCGCACTCACTGTAACGCCCTCTGAAGATTGCCTGTACCTCAACGTCTGGCGCCCGCAGCGAAGCAACGCCACGGCTGCCAGAAACGAAAAGTTGCCGGTAATGGTTTGGATCTACGGTGGTGGATACGTTGGGGGCGGAACGTCAATGCCAAGATTTGATGGAACACAGTTTGCAAAACAAGGCGTCGTGATCGTCACTACTAACTACCGTCTCGGAAGATTTGGATTTTTCGGGCATCCTGCACTGACGGCAGCTGCTTCGCAATCGGGCGAGGTATTGGGAAACTACGGCTACATGGATCAAATCGCCGCACTGAAGTGGGTGCAGCGTAACATCTCGAATTTCGGTGGCGATCCGGGAAATGTCACCGTTTTCGGGCAGTCGGCCGGGGGTGAGTCGATTCACAACCTATTGACATCGCCGTTGGCAACCGGATTGTTCCAGAAGGCGATCAATGAGTCCGGCAATGGACGCGTCAATCAGTACTATGGGCGCACGCTTACACGTAACGCAAAAACAGTCGGGGCGTCGGCCGAAGAGCAGGGTGCTTTGTTCGCTCAGGGATTCGGGATCAATGGTAGCGATACGAGCGCTCTTCAAGCCATGCGCGCGCTATCTGCGGATCAGATTGTCGATGGACTGAACAGTTCGACATTGAATTCTCCGCACAGCCTTGCCACGTTTTCGGGCGGTTCGATCGTCGACGGCAAACTCGTTCTCGACGAACCGGAGAATCTGTACAAAAATGGCCAGTTCACGAAGGTGCCCCTAATGTTGGGAGTCAACAATGCCGACCTCGGCTTTTCCACTCCGGGCATTAGCACGAAGGAACAGGCCTATGCGATCTTTGGCCCCCAGAATCTGGGCGCGGCTGCTGCCGCGTTCGATCCCTCGGGCACGGCCTCCGTTGCTTCCATTGAGAGCCAGATTTCGCGTGTCATCACCATGGACGAGCCTGCACGTTTCATCGCGCGAACTTTCACCTCAGCAGGCGTACCGACCTACCTTTATCGCTTCTCGTACGTCGCGCAGTCGGTGCGAGAGAAGATCAGTGGCGCAACGCACGGCGCCGAGATCCCATACGTTTTCGACACGCTATCTTCGACGTATGGTACTGCGGTCACTAGTCAGGACGAACAGGTAGCGCAGCGCATGATTGCCTACTGGGCTGCGTTTGCCAAAACCGGCAATCCGTCTGACGCGGGTTTAACTAACTGGCCGGCCTATGACGTCGCTTTGGACAGTCAGATGGAGTTCACACCGGCAGGCACTTTGCAAGTGAATCAACCAAGTCCGTTGAAAGCGCAAATCGATCTGATTGAGCCGCTTAATGACGCGAACAAAACGGTCAATCGGCAATATCAATAGTAAGGCACAGAAGTTTGACGAGTGGCTATTTCCCGTGCCGCTCGGGGGCTGCGAACGCGGCGATCTGCGCTCGCGGCCACCAAAGGGAACAACAGACCGGCGGAACGCCGTACAGATTCATTGCTCGTCCTTTGGGGAGCCTTCGACCCGTGGCTTTCCGAAGGTCCGACCACAAGCGAAGAGCGGCAGTTCATACTCTCGCTGCCCAACGTCGCCAGGGGGTCGGCTGCCGCCCCCTCTGGCTCACCACACGGGCTGACCAAGATAAGAACCTGGACCGCCGACAATGGCCCGCGTCCGCAAAACGGCCCTGGACCGATAAATAGCCTTATCTGTCCATCGCTGTTTTTGACCCAAACTGGCGAGCATGAAAACGCGTGAGACCCATCCCATCGCCTTCCCGGACGACGCCGAACTGGCTGCGCTGCGCGCCTGGTACGCCGGGCTCGGCGCTCGAGCCGCCGTGGCCCGCTATTTGGGCGACCGCAAGGCGCGAGGGGCATCCGCGCGCGGCGTGCTCGGCCGCATCCGACGCGCCTTGATCTCATACGCGGCAAGCCACCATCGGGCCGATCTGGCGGAGATATTCATCGGTGAGCAGTCCGCCGGATCGGCCGATACCGTCGCGCGCGTAATCGAGACGTTACGCAGCTTGCCAGCGCCGGTGCCGCATATTGCCGACGAGATCGACCGGTGGTTGCCGCCGCGCGTGGTGGCCGCCCTGCGGGCGCACGGCATCCGGACGCTGGCCGACCTGACCGTGCGGATTCCGCGCCGGCGCCGCTGGTGGACCGCAATCGCCGGACTCGGTGTCGCCAGCGCACGCCGTGTGGAGACGTTCTTCGCTGCGTACCCGGCGCTGACCGAACGGGCGCGGGCGGCGTGCGAGAAACTGCGTGAATGCCATGGCCTCGTGCTGTCGAAGGAAACCGTGCGGCACCTGATGACGGATGCCGGCCTGTGGGTGCCACGCAAGCAGCGTCCTCCGAAGGTCTACCAACCGCGTGCCCGACGGGCTTGTTTCGGTGAGCTGGTACAAATCGACGGCAGTGATCACCACTGGTTTGAAGACCGAGGGCTCGCGTGCACACTGCTGGTGTTTGTCGACGACGCGACAAGTCGGCTGATGCACTTGCACTTCGCGCCGACCGAATCGACGTTCAGCTATTTCGAGGCCACGCGCGCGTATCTCGAACGCCACGGCAAGCCGGTGGCATTCTATAGCGACCGCGCAAGCGTGTTCTACGTTCACAAGCGCGAGGAGACGTGAGGCAAAGGCGTCACGCAGTTCGGCCGCGCGATGTATGAGCTGAACATCGACACGTTCTGCGCCAACAGCAGCGCCGCCAAAGGACGCGTTGAACGGGCTCATCTGACGCTGCAGGATCGCCTGGTAAAGGAGCTGCGGCTGCGTGATATCAGCACCATTGCAGCTGCAAACGCGTTTGCCTGCGTTTTCATGGCGGCCTATAACGCACGCTTCGCAAAGCCGCCAAGAAGCGCGTACGACGCGCACCGGCCGCTGCGCGATGACGAGAATCTCGACGCGGTTTTGACTTGGCGGGTACAGCGCAAGGTATCGGATGCGCTGACGTTGCTGAACGATCGCGTACTCTGGCTGCTCGATGACACGGCAGCGAACCGCAGGCTGATCGGCCGCTACATCGATGTGTGGGAATACCCGGATGGGCGCCTCGAAATCCGCGCTGATGGCAGCGTGCTGCATGCTGTGCCGTATGACAAGCTCGCAGACATCGACCAAGGCGCGATCATCGAGAACAAGCGTCTTGGTCATGCGTTGCAGGTCGCGCGAGCGTTACAGGCGCAGCGCGATAACCGTCGGATCTCAGGCTCGCCGTCTCGTACAAACCGAGGTGCTGCGGTGCGCACTCACAAGCCCTTGCCCGGCACGAAGAAGTCGCGCGCATTCACCCGAGCCGATCTGGATCAAGCAATCGTGCAGGTCGCGCAGCAGTCTAAGACGCCTTTAACACCTGGCCCGCGGTCTGCTCGCACTCGCTGAACAGTCTGACACGCCCCGGTCCGATCAGGACCGTCCTTCAACACTACGTGAATTCAAACCGTTTAAAACAGAGCCAATCACACATCAAAAACACGACATCTGTATTTAGCCGGCGGTACGACATTTCAATTTTGCTTTGACACGGAATGTGGGAGCAGAGTAGTAGTGTCGTACTTGAGCAAAGTACAGATGTCGTACCAAGGGATCTGTAGAGCATGCTGGTGCGGTTTTCCCGCCTATGGGGACCGCCACGACGCGCACCGGGACGAGCACAATGAGCATGCGGGAGCTTGACCGGCTGAAAGTCAGGCGGTCGCCGAGGCGCGTCTGACGACTTGGCGCGCTGCTGAGCGGCTGGGTCTGAACCGACGCTAGGTGGAGCGGTTCGTGATCCGCTATCGCGAGCAGCGTGCCCCTGAACCCTTCAGCACTTGACGCTGGCGATTCGCCTCCGCGTAGCAAGGTGGTAGTCGTCATGTCAACTGAGACGGACGTCTCAATGACATCGATGGTGCATTGCGGTGTGATTTCGGCGAATGCGCGTGGTACAACGCTTGAACCAACGAAGTATCGATGTGCCGCGCAATGACGTGTTATGCGCGACGCGCCATCGGACCGCCGGAGACTGGCCATGCCCTATGTTCCTCAGACTCGACATATCGAACGCGTGCGCAGTGTGATCGAGGCGCGTGCGCCCCGTTCGGGCGACGGTGCATCGCACCGACTCGTGTCATCGTACCGGCGTTCGCTCGAGCAATATCACCTCGATCCGGGTGCCACGGTCGGACCGCGCATCCTGACAACGCCGGAGCTTCGCGATATTCGCCAGCGCGAGGAACCGGTGCTGCGCGCGTCGGGGCAGTGCCTGTCGCAACTGCACGAGATGGTGCGAGAAGCCGACTATTGCGTGATGCTTACCGATGCGGCTGGCGTGACGATCGACTATCGCGTCGACCCGGACCGTCGCAACGCGTTCAAGCGCGCGGGGCTGTATCCGGGTTCGTGTTGGTCGGAGCGCGAGGAAGGGACCTGCGGCATAGCGACCGTGCTGCTCGACTGTGAACCGATCACGGTGCACAAGTTCGACCACTTTCGCGCCGCGTTCACCACGCTGACGTGCAGCGCCGCGCCCATCTTCGGCCTTTCCGGCGAGCTGATTGGCGTGCTCGACGCGTCAGCCGTACGGTCCCCGGACGAACGCGAGAGTCAGCGCCTCGTCAACCATATCCTGCGGCAGAGCGCGATTCTGATCGAAAACAGCTATTTTCTCCACGCCACGACGAACCGCTGGGTGATGCTTGCACACCGCAACCGCCACTACGTGGAATCGCAGCCCGAGATCCTCATTGCCTTCGACGAGCGCGGCCGGGCTGTCGCCGCGAACCGCCGGGCAAAGGAATGCGTGCCGGGCCTCGAGCGCTTGCCGTGTGATGCGTCGGAACTCTTCAATACCCGCGTCTTACGGCTTCTCGATGCCCGCATGGGAAGCGACTTCATATCGCTGCGGCTC
>NZ_FCNZ02000036.1 GCF_001544495.1 Caballeronia telluris | reverse complement strand
CGCCGAGCCCCGTTTACAACTACTTTGAGCAGCCAACAAAAATGCCGTTCAGTCGCTTAACTGAACGGCATTACGGCTTTGGCCGCGCCTTTTTCATTGCGTCAGTTCGTCGATCATCAGCTTGGTCGCGGCCGACCGTGCCGCGCCGCGCCGCGTGACGATGCCGTAAGGCTCCGTGCGCGAGCGCACTGCGATGGCGAGGCGCCGGGCGAGGCCGTGCCCGGTGAGGAAGTGAGCCATGTCGAGCGGCATCAGCGAGACGAGCGTCGGGTCGCGTTGCAGCAGAAGCACGGTCGTGATGGTCGACGACGTTTCCACCGGATGCAGCGGCAGCGGCAGGCCCGCTTCCTTGAACTCGCGCTCGAACAGGCTTCGAAGCGGCATGATGCTCGGATAGACGATCCAGCGGCTTTGCGCGAGATCGGCGAGCGTGACGTCGGGCGCGTCGATCAGCGCGTGCGCGAGGCCCGCGACGATCGCCAGCGGCTCGTCGCGCAGTTCCACGTAATCGTAGTGATCTGGCTGGCGCGCGACGCTCGCGCGGCAGATCGCCAGATCGAGCCGTCCCTGATCGAGCAACGCGAGCAGGCGCGCGCTGGTGTCCTCCACCACTTCGACGGTCAGCGCAGGCTGCTTCGCGCGCAGGCGCGTGAGCGCGTCCACGAGCACGCCGGACACCGCGCCCATGATCGACCCGACCGCGAGCCGGCCGCCCGCGCCTTGCAGGATGCCGGCCATTTCCTCTCGCAGATGCGCGACGTCCATGTGAATCAGGCGCGCGTAGCGGATCACGCAGCGTCCGAGTTCGTTCGGCTGGATGCCTTGCGGCGAGCGCGAGAAGAGCGTCGCGCCGAACGTCGCCTCGATCTCGCGCAGCGCCTTGGTCGCGCCGGGCTGCGTGAGCGCCATTTCGTCGGCGGCGCGATGGAGCGACCCGTGCTCGTCGAGCGCGATCAGCAGGCGAAGTTGCTTCAGGCGCAGGCGCGCGGCAATCGAATCGACGTTGGGCAGCATGGGGCAAGAGAGATGACTAAGGGACAACGCGAAGATAACGGAAAGTTATCACGCGAGCAGCAGCTTTCATTATTCAAAGCGGCGCGCTTTCCCTACATTGGCGGGCAGACGCGAATGCGTCCTCACATAACTGCACTGGTGGAGACCCGATGAAACTGCTGCGATACGGCGCCCCCGGCCGCGAAAAGCCCGGCTTGCTCGATAACACTCACACCGTGCGCGACCTGTCCGGCGTGATCGACGACGTCGCGGGCGACGCGCTCCTGCCCGACACGCTTGCGCGCCTGCGCAAGCTCGACCCGGCTACGCTGCCCGCCGTGCCGGCCGGCGAGCGCATCGGGCCGTGCGTCGGGCGCATCGGCAAGTTCATCTGCATCGGTCTGAACTACGCGGATCACGCAGCCGAATCGGGCCTGCCCGTGCCGGCCGAGCCGGTCGTCTTCAACAAGTGGCTCTCGGCCGTGGTCGGTCCGAACGACGACGTGCGCATCCCGCGCGGCTCGAAGAAGACCGACTGGGAAGTGGAACTGGGCGTCGTGATCGGCAAGGGCGGCGCGTATATCGACGAAGCCGATGCGCTTTCGCATGTCGCGGGCTATTGCGTGATCAACGATGTGTCGGAGCGCGAGTATCAGATCGAGCGCGGCGGCACCTGGGACAAGGGCAAGGGCTGCGACACGTTCGGTCCGATCGGTCCGTGGCTCGTCACCGCCGACGAAGTGCCCGATCCGCAGCGTCTGAGCTTGTGGCTCGAAGTGGACGGCAAGCGCTACCAGAACGGCAGCACGAGCACGATGATCTTCAACGTCGCGCACATCGTCTCGTATCTGAGCCGCTTCATGAGCCTGCAGCCGGGCGACGTGATCTCGACGGGCACGCCGCCGGGCGTCGGCATGGGACAGAAGCCCGAGCCGGTCTATCTGCGCGCGGGACAGACGATGCGTCTTGGCATCGAAGGACTCGGCGAGCAGCAGCAACGCACCGTCGATGCATGAGGAGAACGCAATGAACCAATACGACTTCACGAAGCGCGGCGCAGTGGTGACGGGCGGCGCGCAGGGCATCGGCCTCGCCGTGGCCGAGCGTCTGTTGCAGGGCGGCGCGCGCATCGCGCTGTGGGATCGCGACGAAGCCGCGCTCGCCGCCGCGAAGCAAGCCCTCGCACAGTTCGGCGATGTATTGACGGTCGTCGTCGACATCACGCAGCGCGATGCCGTACAGCGGGCCACCGATACGACCATCGCGCGCTTCGACGCGATCGACGTGCTCGTGCACAGCGCGGGCATCGCGGGCGCGAATGCGCCGCTCGCCGAGTACGCGGCCGAGGAATGGTCGCGCGTGATCGACGTCGATCTCAACGCGACCTTCCACGTGAACCAGGCGATCGTTCGCACGATGATCGCGCGCGGGTATGGGCGCATTGTCAATATCGCGTCGATCGCGGGCAAGGAAGGCAATCCGAACGCGTCGGCCTACAGTGCTGCGAAGGCGGGCGTGATCGCGCTCACCAAGAGCCTCGGCAAGGAAACCGCGGCGCTCGACATCGCCGTCAACGCGATCACGCCGGCGGCCGCGCGCACGAAGATCTTCGAGCAGATGGCGCAGCAGCACATCGACTACATGCTCTCTAAGATTCCGCGCGGACGCTTCGTCGAAGTGAACGAGATCGCGTCGATGGTCGCGTGGCTCGCGTCGAAGGAGAATTCGTTCACGACGGGCGCCGTGTTCGACCTGTCGGGAGGACGGGCAACTTACTGACACCGACACGCTCAAGAAAGACATCAAGGAGACAACCGTGGAAACCCTATCGTCCGCCGTCCCGCAGACCGCGACTCACGACGACGCCCAGCTCTACCGCAAGGTGTTCTGGCGTTTCGTGCCGCTCTTCGTGGCGTGCTTCGTGTTCTCGTATCTCGACCGCATCAACATCAGCTTCGCGAAGCTGCAGATGCAGAGCGAACTCGGTTTCAGCGATGCCGTCTATGGCTTCGGCGCGAGCGTGTTCTTCGTCGGCTACTTCCTCTTCGAAGTGCCGAGCAACATCGTGCTGCATCGCGTGGGCGCGAAACGCTGGATCGCGCGGATCATGATCACGTGGGGCATCGCGTCGGCGTCGATGATGTTCGTGCGCACCGAAACGTGGTTCTACGTGCTGCGCTTTCTGATCGGCGGGCTGGAAGCGGGGTTCGTGCCGGGCGCGCTCTACTTCTTCACGAAGTGGTTTCCCTCGTCGCGGCGCGGGCGCATCAACTCGTTCTTCATGGCCTCGATCGCGCTGTGCGGCATCATCGGCAGCCCGCTTTCCGGCGCGATCATGAAGTTCTGCGATGGCCTAAACGGCATGCCCGGCTGGCAGTGGCTGTTCCTCCTCGAAGGCATTCCATCCATCGTGCTCGGAATCGTCGTGCTCGTGATGGTCGACGACAGCATCGAGAAAGCGAAATGGCTCGATGCCGGCGAAAAGCGCGCGCTCACCGAGCAACTCGCACGCGATCCGAAGGTGGGCGAAGTGCATTCGCTGAAGGCCGCGTTCAAGGAGCCGGTCACGCTCGTGATGGCGGTGATCTACCTGTTCCTCGCGATGGGCATCTACGGCCTCGTCTTCTGGATGCCGCAGCTCGTGAAGACGGCCGGCACCACCGACACCTTCGCGATCGGCCTGATCTCGATGCTGCCTTACGCGGTCGCGGGCATCGGCATGATCCTGATCGGCAAGCACTCGGACCGCACCGGCGAGCGTCGCTGGCACCTTGGCGCCTGTGCGTTCGCGGGCGCCGTCGGCTATGTGCTGTGCGGCTTCTTTCCGACCAACACGGTGATGCTCGTGATCGGACTCACGATCGCGGCGACCGGCATCATCACGTCGCTGGGTCTCTTCTGGATCCTGCCGACGCGCTTTCTTTCCGGCATCGCGGCGGCGAGCGGCATCGCGCTCATCAACTCGGTCGGGCAGTTCGGCGGCATCATCAGCCCGTACATGGTCGGCAAGGTCAAGATGCTGACCGGCAGCGCGACGCCCGGTCTCTATGCCATCGCCGTGGCGTGCCTGCTGGGCTCGGCGCTGATTCTGTGGGGTCTGCCCAAGCGCCTGTACTTCCGCGAAAACGTGAGCGAGTGAGCGGCTAACGCGTGGACGCGCCGGGGTTCGAAACCCGGCGCATCCGGCGAGCCTGACGTACGTGGGTTTCGTCATACCGGTCGATGGATGTCTGTCAGCACGCGGTCACGGGCGCTCCGTAGCGTGCACAAAGATCTTCGAAGCGCGATGGCGCATCGTTTTTCGTTATGATGCCCCGGTGTCCGCGCGCGCCGCGCGCCAACAAGAAAGATCGCCCGGAGCGCCGATGAAATTCAAACTCGACTGGACCGTCATCTCGCCGATCGTCGCGCTCGCCGTGCTCGGCCTCGCGATCGTGATGCCGAGCGGCATGCTGCTCGTGCTCGCCGGCATCGCGCTCGCCTTCGCGGTGTTCGCGGCAGTGCATCACGCGGAAGTAATCGCGCATCGGGTGGGCGAGCCGTTCGGCACGCTGGTGCTCGCGGTGGCGGTGACGGTTATCGAAGTGGCGCTGATCGTCTCGGTGATGCTCACGGGCGGTCCCGAGAAAGCCGCCTTGCCGCGCGATACCGTGTTCGCCGCGATCATGATCGTAAGCAACGGGATCGTCGGGCTGTGTCTGCTCGTCGGCGGCTTGCGGCATCACGTTCAGGACTTTCAGTTGCAGGGCGCGAGCGCATCGCTCGCGATTCTCTGCGCGCTCTCGGTGCTCACGCTCGTGCTGCCGAATTTCACGAGCACGGTGAGCGGGCCGGTGTTGTCGATCTCGCAACTGGTGTTCGTCGGCGTGATTTCGCTGGTGCTCTACATCGTGTTCGTGTTCGTGCAGACGGTGCGGCATCGCGACTATTTCCTGCCGCCCGTGCCCGTGCGCGCGCCGGATTTCGTCGACGACGAAGTGCACGCGCCGCCGCCTTCCGCCGGCCACGCCTGGGCGGCGGTCGCGTTGCTGCTGCTGTCACTCGTGTCGGTGGTGGGGCTCGCGAAACTGCTGTCGCCGGCGGTCGAGGCGGGCGTGGCGAAGGCCGGTGCGCCGGAAGCGGTGGTCGGCGTGGTCATCGCGGCGCTCGTGCTGCTGCCCGAAGGGCTTGCCGCCTTGCGCGCCGCGCGGCTCAACCGCTTGCAGACTTCCCTCAATCTCGCGCTGGGATCGGCCCTTGCCAGCATCGGGCTGACGATTCCGGCTGTCGCCGTCGTGTCCATCGCCATCGGGCAACCGATCGCGCTCGGGCTCGATTCGAAGGAAATCGTGATGCTCTCCCTGACGCTGCTCGTCAGTGTCATTACGCTTGGCACCGGGCGCTCGACGGTGCTGCAAGGCGTGGTCCATCTGGTGATCTTCGCGACGTTCCTGTTCCTGTCGGTGGTGCCGTAGGCCGCACGCGGTTCCGCCTGCCTTCGGCGCCCGCGATCCACTTTTGAGCTACCATTCAGGGCTTTTTTGCGAAGCGCGCCGCCGCGCGCGCTTCGCAATGGCATCGGCTGCCTCTGCAGTACGCATCAACAGCAAGTTCGAAGGAATGGAATGTCTCACAAGAAAACAGTATCGCTCGCCGCCCGGGCGCTCGCCGGCGCGTTGATCGCCTCGGCTTCGTTCGCCGCAGGCGCGAAGGAAATCACGCAAATCCGCTTCGCCGTCGATCCGTCGTATCCGCCGTTCGAATCGAAACTCGCCGACGGCACGCTCGCCGGCTTCGACATCGATCTCGGCAACGCGCTCTGCGCGGAAATGAAAGTGAAATGCGTGTGGGTCGAAAACAATTTCGACGGCATGATCCCCGGCCTCAAGGCCCGCAAGTTCGACGCGGTGCTCTCCGACATGGGCATCACCGAAGAGCGCCTCAAGCAGATCGATTTCACCGATCCGCTCTACGACACCCACGCGCAACTCGTCGCGCGCGCAGGCTCGGGCATCTTGCCGACGCCGCAATCGCTCAAGGGCAAACGCGTCGGCGTCGAGCAGGGTTCCGTGCAGGAGCGCTACGCAAAGCTCAAATGGGAACCGCAGGGCGCGACCGTCGTGCCTTACGCGGACCAGGAACAGGTGGAAACCGACCTCGTCGCCGGCCGTATCGACGCGATGTTCACCGACGCCGCGCAAGCCGCCATCGGCTTCCTCAAGAAGCCGCAGGGCAAGCCGTTTGCGCTGGTCGGCACGATCGTCGAGGACAAGGCGATCATCGGTCCGGGCACGGCCATCGGCCTGCGCAAGGGCGACGCCGAACTGAAGCAGGGCCTGAACCAGGCGTTCGCGAACATGAAGAAGAACGGCACGTTCAAGCGCATCATGGCGAAGTACTTCGCGACCGACGTCTCGGTGCAGTAATCGCCCGGTCGCCTTTTACGGCACGCTGAAAAAGGCCTCGCTCGCGATGCCTTTTTCCATTCACGACGTCCATGCAGACGCGAATCCATCCTTTGACCTCGCCCACGCTGGGGACCGCGCGCACGCTCGTAAGCCATCACTACGGCCCGGACGATGCATCGCGCAAGGTCTACATCCAGGCATCGCCGCACGCGGACGAACTGCCGGGCATGGTCGTCGCGTGGTATCTGAAGCGGCATTTCGCGCAGCTGGAGCGCGATGGCCGGCTGCGCGCGCAGATCGTCCTCGTGCCGGTCGCGAACCCGGCCGGACTGAACCAGCACTGGCTCGGCACGCAGATGGGCCGCTTCGGCAATGGCGAGGCGAGGCAGGGCAATCTGCTCGTGCCTTGAACCTCAATCCATCGCCGCATGCGCAAGCGATTCGTCCGGCGCCTTTTTCGTCGGCCGGATCAGCAGGACGAGCGGCACGACGAGCAGCGTCGCGACGAACATCAGCTTGAAGTCGTTCAGGTACGCGATCATCGCGGCCTGCTGCGTGATCGACTGATTGAGCACCGCCATGTCATAGGTCGAGCCGTTCGGCAGCATCGACTGCAACGCCGGATTGAACGCGGTCACGTTCGCCGCGAGGTCCGCGTGCGCGATCTGCGTGTTGCGCGTCATCAGCGTCTGCACGATCGAGATACCGATGCTGCTGCCGATATTGCGCATCAGGCTATACGTGGCCGTGCCGTCGGCGCGCAGTTCCGGCGTGAGCGTCGAGAACGACAGGGCGGAGAGCGGCACGAACACGAGCCCGAGGCCGAAGCCCTGGATCACGCCCGGCCACACGATGTCCGACGCCGACAGCACGATCGTGTAATGCATCATCTGCCAGAGCGCGAACGCCGAGATCAGGAAGCCCGCGAGCAGCATCAGCCGCGCGTCGAAGCGCTTGAGCAGGCGTCCGGCGAACATCATCGCGATCATCGTGCCCGCCCCGCTCGGCGCCGTGACGAGCCCTGTCGTCGCGACGGGGTAGTTCATCAGGGTTTGCAGCATCGGCGGCAGGAGCGCGCGCGTCGCGTACATCACCGCGCCGATCACGAAGATGAACGATACGCCGGTCGCGAAGTTGCGGTCCTTCAGCAGCTCATAGCGGAAGAACGATTTCCTCCCCGCCGTCGCCGTGTGCGCGATGAAGAACGCGAAGCTGATCGCCGCGAGGATCGCTTCGATGCGGATTTCCAGCGAGCCGAACCAATCGAGCTGTTCGCCGCGATCGAGCATCGCCTGGAACGCGCCGATCGCGAGACCCAGCGTGGCGAAGCCGAACGCATCGAACTTGACGCCGTGCTTCGGCTCGCGCGCAGGCAAGAACGTTAGCACGCCGAAGAGTGCGAACGCGCCGATCGGCACGTTGATGAAGAAGACCCAGCGCCAGTTGTAGCTGTCGGTGAGCCAGCCGCCGAGCGTGGGACCGAGGATCGGGCCGACCATCACGCCCATGCCCCACACGGCCATCGCCTGACCCTGCTTTTCGCGCGGATTGATGTCGAGCAGGATCGATTGCGAGAGCGGCACGAGCGACGCGCCGAAGATGCCCTGCAAGAGCCGCGAGCCGACGATCTGCGCGAGCGTCTCCGAAAGGCCGCAGAACGCCGACGCAATCGTGAAGCCCGCGATCGACAACGAGAGCAGGCGCTTGACGCTCAGACGGTCGGAGAGCCAGCCGGTGAGCGGCGTGGCGATCGCGGCCGCGACGATGTAGGAGGTCAGCACCCAGGTAATCTCGTCCTGCGACGCCGACAGGCTGCCTTGCATATGCGGCAACGCCACGTTGGCGATGGTGCTGTCGAGCGTCTGGATCAGCGTCGCGAGCATGATCGAGACGGTGAGCATGGGCCGGTTGATCGGCGCGGCTGCGCTCGCCGGAGCGGCTTGGGAAGACATTTGAAAGGGATCGCCGGGAGATGATAAGCATGCTTATTATAAGGCGGGCTTCACGCGCGGGATGCGCCGGCTTCCCTATAATCACGCGATGCAAACCCAACTCGACAAGCGCTTCGGCTTTCTCGTGTCCGATGTCGGCCGGCTGGTCGGCAAGCGGTTCGACGATCTCGCAAAGTCGTCGCTCGATCTCACGCGCGCACAATGCCGCGCGCTCGCGTATCTCTCGCATTACGGCGAGATGAATCAGGCGCGGCTCGCGGACCTGCTCGAAGTCGCGCCGATCTCGGCCGGGCGGCTGCTGGACCGCATGGAAGAGGGCGGCTGGATCGAACGCAGGTTCAATCCCGGCGACCGTCGCGAGCGGCAGGTCCGCATGACGGCGAAGGCGCAGAAGGCGCTGAACGCGGCGCGGCGCGTCGGCGATGAAATCGCGGCCGAGGCGCTGACCGGCTTCAGCGCAGAGGAAAGCGAGCAGCTGATCGCGCTGCTCGCGAGGGTGCGTTCGAATCTCAGCACGATCGTGGACCGCTAGCTCCGTCCGGATTCAGATCACATTGAGCATCGCGAGCGCGGTCTCCTGCAGCGGATGCAGCACGCGGGCGAGCGCCGCTTCCTTCGTCTCCTTGCCGATCAGCATGTTGGTGCTGAGCGCCGCGACCACTTCACCGTGCCGGTCCTTCATCGGCACCGCGATGCCCCTCACGCCCAGTTGCAACTGCTCTTCGATCACGGCGAAGCCGTCGGCGCGCGCCTGCCGGATCTTCTCGTGCAGCTTCGTCTTGTTGGTCAGCGTCTGGGGCGTGAAGGGCTTGAGCTCGGTATCGTCGAGCCATTGGCGGACTGCGTCCTCGTCGGGCTTGTGGGCGAGCAGCACGACGCCCGGCGAAGTCAGCGGCGCGGGCACGCGCGCGCCGAGCACGAAGCCCGTCGTCATCACGCGCGAGGTGCCGTTGCGCGCGATGAACACCAGCTCCCATTCGTCGAGCACGCTCACATAGACCGATTCGCCGAGCGTCGCGCTCAGTTGCTGCAGGTACGGCTGCACGGTGCGCGGCAGCCGTGCGGAATCGAAATACGACCAGCCGACCCGCAGCACGCGCGGCGTCAGCCCGAACAGCTTGCCGTCGGTCTGCACGTAGCCGAGATGCTCCAACGTCAGCAAATAGCGGCGCGCGGCCGTGCGCGTGAGGCCGGTGCGCATCGCGGCTTGCGTCGGCGTCATGCGCGCGTGCTGGTCGTCGAACGCTTCGAGGATCGCCAGGCCCTTTTCCAGTCCGGCGATCCAGTCCCGCTTGTCGAGCGGTGTCTTCGTCATGAGCAATAACCCTCGTTCCGTGCGATCAGTGTACCGATATGCGCGATTATCGCCTTTCGTCGACGATTCCTTGCTGCCGGAACTGCTCGGCCCGGAAGCGCTGCGCCGGTCCGGCACGGTGACAAACGCCGGCTGAACGGCTCGGAGAAATTTTAACCAAATGGTTAGTGCTAACCCCTGAAACGTTCGTTAATCGGACATAAGCGTTCGATAATCGCGCAAAATCGGATGGAAGCCATTGCCGGCGAGGTCGCCGTCTCATATTCTCCACTCACCCCGACGCGACCCATGCACGAACCATCGGAAGCGTTGCCGGATGAAGGAAAGACAGCGTTCCATCCGGCCTGTCGTTCGCAACAAGCGCCCCTACGAAGACGCGAGCGAAGACTCACTGAAGATTCAATCGATTCATCCATACTGGAGACAAACATGGCTAGTTCCATGGACCACGAGCCGCAGGGCGAGCATCAGGCAAAGAAGGCGACCGCGAGCGGCTGGATCGGCTCGGCGCTGGAGTACTACGACTTCTTCATCTATGCGCAGGCCGCCGCGCTGATCTTCCCGCAACTGTTCTTCCCCTCGGGCGATCCGAAGATCGCCATCGTCGCGTCGCTTGCGACTTATGGCGTCGGTTACGTGGCGCGTCCGATCGGTGCGTTCGTCCTCGGTCACTGGGGCGACACGCACGGCCGTAAAACCGTGCTCCTGATTTGCATGTTCCTGATGGGTGCGTCGACGATGGCAGTCGGCCTCCTGCCGACGTATCACCAGATCGGCATGGCGGCGCCGGCGCTGCTCGTCGTGCTGCGCCTGATCCAGGGCTTTGCCGTCGCGGGTGAAATCTCCGGCGCCAGTTCGATGATTCTCGAACACGCGCCGTTCGGACGCCGTGGCTATTACGCGAGCTTCACGCTGCAAGGCGTGCAGGCCGGTCAGATCCTGGCTGCCGCGGTGTTCCTGCCGCTTGCATACTTCATGCCGGAAGACGCGTTCAATTCGTGGGGCTGGCGCATTCCGTTCCTGATGTCGGCCGGCGTGCTGTTCGCGGGCTACATCATCCGTCGCGAAGTGAAGGAAACGCCTGCTTTCGCGAAGGAAGCCGGCGAAACGCAAGTGCCGAAGTCGCCGATCAAGGAAGCGTTCAAATACAGCTCCAAGGACATGTTCCGCGTCGTCTGCATGGCGCTGATGAACGTGATCCCGGTTGTCGCGACCATTTTCGGTGCGGCCTACGCGGTGCAGGCTTCGTATGGCATCGGCTTCAGCAAGAGCGTGTACTTGTGGATTCCGGTCGCCGGCAACATCCTCGCGGTGCTGGTGATTCCCTATGTCGGCGATTTGTCGGACCGGATCGGCCGACGCCTGCCGGTGATGGTCGGCGCGATCGGCTCGGGGCTGCTCTCGTTCGGTTACTTGTGGGCGATCAGCATCCACAACGTGCCGCTCGCGATCGTGATGTCGCTTCTCATGTGGGGCGTGGTGTATCAAGGCTATAACGCGATCTTCCCGAGCTTCTATCCGGAACTGTTCCCGACCCGCTCACGCGTCTCGGCGATGGCGATTGCGCAGAACGTCGGTACGCTCATCACGGCGCTCTTGCCTGCACTCTTCGCGCTGGTCGCGCCGCCGGGATCGACGAACATCCCGCTGACGGTCGGCTCGATCACGCTGGCGGTGACGGTGATTGCGGCGCTGTCGGCCTATAGCGCTCGCGAGACGTATCGGATTCACCTGAACGATCTCGGCGACCCGGACGCGGTGCCGATCGACAACCACGACTACGAGCGCCTGCGCGCCCAGACGATGGCGGAGGAGAAACTGCAGAAGGCGTCTGCCTGATAGCGGCGAGTTGATGTAACGAAGAAGGCCACGCGTGAGCGTGGCCTTTTCTGTTTGGCGGGACCGTTATCCCCCAACCGTTTGCGTCGGCAGCGGCCGCCCGTCGACCAGCGCCTTGCCGTATTCGATTGCAAACGAGCATGCCACCGTGGCGGAGGCGAACTTGCCGAGCGGTCCCATCGCGCGTCGGATGCCGTTCGGCTTCTCGACGAGTAACAGCACGTTGAAGGCCTCGGGCGTTCGGGAAACGATCGGCGTCAGCCCCCAGCCCTTGTATTCGATTGGAGTTCCGTCCATTGCGAGTCTCCTTGCCGTGCGGCGTCATCGGGAGTCACAAGACTAGGCTTGCGCACGAGCGTGCGAAACCCCGCATAAGCAGGTGTCGGAGTGGAGGCGCGCCGGTTCAGAACGGTTCCGAACGGACGTCGAGTTCCTCGAAGCGTTTCCAGCGGTACACCGCCGCGGACAGCAGCCAGCACAGCACGAAGACCCCGACGATCAGATAGCCGATCAGCCCGAAATTGTCGTTCAGGTTCGCGACGCCGTCCCAGAACGGGCCACCGGGATGCAGCCTGTCCGCGACGAGGCCGAGTGCTTCGACCGACGCGATCAGAAGCGCGACGATCACCGAGATCGTCGTGACGGTGATGTTGTAGTAGAGCTTGCGCACCGGCTTCACGTAGGCCCAGCCGTAGGCGCCGAGCATCAGGATGCTGTCGGTCGTGTCGACGAGCGTCATGCCCGCCATGAACAGCACCGGGAACACCAGGAGCGACCAGACCGGCATGCCCTGCGTCGCGCCCGCCGCCGACAGCCCGAGCAGGCTGATCTCCGTGGCGGTATCGAAGCCGAGCGCAAACAGGAAGCCGACGAAGTACATGTGCCAACTCTTCTTGACGAGGCGAAAGAGCGGTCTGAACAGACGCGCCAGCAAGCCGCGTCCGGCGAGCAGCATGTCGAAGTCTTCGTCGGCGTAGCGTTCGCCGCGACGTACACGCGCGAAGGCGCGCAGCACCGAGCGCAGGATCGCGAGATTCATCAGCGCGATTGCGAAGAGGAAGCACACGGAGACGAGCGCCCCGATCAGCGAACCGATTTCGCGAAAGCCCGAGAGGCGAGTCTGCAGCGCGGTCGCCGTCGCGGCGATGAAGAGCGACGCGAGCACGACGATCGTCGAATGTCCGAGCGAGAACGCGAGGCCGACCGCGATCGGCCGTTCGCCGGCTTGCATCAGCTTGCGCGTGACGTTGTCGATGGCGGCGATGTGGTCGGCGTCCACCGCGTGGCGCAGCCCGAACGAGTACGCGAGGAGACTCGTGCCCAACAGGAGCGGATGACCATGGAACGTCATGAAGGCCCAGCCCCACGCAAGCACGTTGAACGCGATCAGGAGCGCGTAAAGGCCCGCGATCCTGCGACGCAGCGTGCCACGTTCACTACCGAACAATGCTTTGACAGGAAAGGACATCGGTTCTCCAGAGAGGACCGCACAGAATAATACTTTTTATAAATATCGTCACACTGTCAAAACGATCGGATAGCATGAAAGCCGACCGGCCGATGCCCGCAAGGAGGATCCATGCAAAGAATCACGATCACCATCGACGACGAGTTGCTCGCCGTCGTCGATTCATTGATGGCCGCACGCGGCTACGCGAGCCGTTCGGAAGCGCTGCGCGACATCGTGCGAGAGAGTCAGGCGCGCGAGTCCGCGGACGATTCGCGCAGGCAATGCATCGCGACGCTCACCTACGTCTACGACCACGCGACGCGTGATCTCGCCCGCCGCATCACGCAGGCGCATCATGACCGTCATGATCTGTCGGTGGCGAGCATGCGGGTGCATCTGGATCACGAGAGCCTGCTGGAATCGTCGGTGTTGCGCGGCCGGGCGCACGACGTGACGGCGTTTGCGAACAGCGTGACGAGCCAGCGCGGCGTGCGCTACGCGCATCTGCATACGATTCCCGCGACCATCGAGCGCGCGCGGCATCATCACGGCGACGATGCCGCGCAGCACGAACACCTGCACGTCTGACGCGCTCAAGCCTCGACGAGAAACTCCACGATGCGGTCGCACACGCGGCCGAACATTTGCGTACCGGTCACCGTGCCGCAACCGCGCGCGCGGGCCGCTTCGATGAAAGGCGTGAGCGGCGGCTTGGTGACCACGTCGCCGACGAAAGCCGTCGCGGGCATGCGAGATACGTCGATCGGCAACGGGTCTTCGGCGCGCATGCCCATCGGCGAGGCGTTCACCACGACGTCGTAGTCCTGCGCGGCCACATCGCTCGCCGCGATGCTCGCGCTGCCGAGCCCCAGGTCCGCGAGCCGCGCGACGAGCGCTTCGGTACGCGCGGCGTCGTTGTCGCGCACCGCGAGCGACGCAACGCCCGCATGGACGAGCGCATGCCCGATCGCCGACCCGGCCCCGCCCGCGCCGACGAGCAACGCGCGCTTGCCGTTCAGCTTGCAGCCCGCGTCCTCCAGCGCCGCGACGAAACCCGTGCCGTCGAACATGCCGCCGTGCCACGAGCCGTCCGCCTGCCGGCGCAGCGTATTGACCGCGCCGAGGAACTTCGCTTCATCGGATAGCGTCGCGCAATAAGGCGTCGCGCTGAACTTGTGCGGCACAGTGATGATGACGCCGTCCACATTCTGCATCCGCGCCACCGCTGCGAATAACCCGGGCAGATCGTCCGGCGCGACGTGCGCCGGCACGACGATCGCGTCGCGTCCCGCCGCGCGCAATGCGGCCGTCACGCCCGAGGGCGATTTCACCTGCGCAATCGGATCGCCGACGATGAAATACACGCGCGTCGCGCCGCTTAAGCCCGCGTCGAGCGATGCGGAAAAAGAAGGGTCCTGGGCCATCGTGCTGCCTCTCTAAGATGGGACAAATTTCAATCCGGCATGGGCGCGGCCACGCTGACTTCGCCGTACTTCGAGCGCAACGCGTCCGTGCGAGCTAAGTACCCGCCTGCGGCACGACGCCGCCGGTCGCCATCCACAACACTTCCGCGTCTTCCTCGCTCGTCGATACGGCCGCATGCCCGGTGCGGCTGTCGAAATAGAGGCTGTCGCCGGCGTTCAGATGCGTCGGCGTGTACAGCTCCGAATAGAGGCACACGCTGCCGCTGATCACATACAGAAACTCCTCGCCTTCGTGACGGCCCCAGTCGTCGAAGGCGTCGAGCGTGTGCGCCGTGATGCGGATGCGAAACGGCAGCATCGCCTTGTGCGCGAGGTCGGTGGCGAGCAGTTCCATCTGATAGCCGCGATACGCGTGACGCTGCCCCTGATCCCGGCGCGTGAGCGAGCGCCGCCCGCTCGCATTGGGCGCCGACGCCGAGCCGAACAGCGCGCCGAGATCGATCTCCAGACCGCGCACGATTTTCTGCAGCACGTCGAAGGTGGGCGACATCAGCCCGTTCTCTATCTTCGACAACGCCGAACGCGATACCCCGCACAGCCTGCTCGCGGTGTCGAGCGTGAGGTCGCTCGCGAGGCGGGCGGCCTTGACCCTGCGTCCGAGATCGGAAGTCGACTGTTCGGTGCTCGCGTCGGTGTTTCTGGTTGCCATGGGTCGAATGTTTTCTTTCCTTGAGTTTCCGATAGTAACATCGGACGCGGTACAGGAAATAGTCGGGCGCCTGGCCTGCACGATCGGGCTATAACGATAGGGAAGCGGGCTACCGTTTCATGGTTTTCACCTAGTGCGCCCGTTGCGTTGCGGTCGCCGGGCGGGGTCGTGTATAGTGGGCCGACGTGCTTTAGTTTCGTATCGGAAATACAAGGAGTCATTGTGGACGCTAATTCGATTCTCGCCGAACTCGGCATTGCGAAGCTCGCCGACGGCGGCGACATGGACGTCACCTCGCCGATCACCGGCGCGCTCATCGGACGCGTGAAGACGCACACCCAGGCGGACGTCGATGCCACGCTCGGCCGTGCGCGCGCCGCATACGCGCAATGGCGCGACGTGCCGGCGCCGCGCCGCGGCGAACTCGTGCGGCTGCTCGGCAACCGTCTGCGCGAGAAGAAGGAAGCGCTCGGCCGGCTGGTCTCGCTCGAAGCGGGCAAGATCCTGCAGGAAGGGCTCGGCGAAGTGCAGGAAATGATCGACATCTGCGACTTCGCGGTCGGCCTGTCGCGCCAGCTTTACGGCCTTACGATCGCCTCCGAGCGTCCCGGTCACCGGATGGCGGAAACGTGGCATCCGCTCGGCGTCTGCACCGTGATCTCCGCGTTCAATTTTCCGGTGGCGGTGTGGTCTTGGAATGCCGCGCTCGCGCTCGTCTGCGGCAATGCGGTGGTGTGGAAGCCGTCGGAGAAGACGCCGCTCACCGCGCTCGCGGTCGATCGCATCATGCAGGACGCCATCACCGAATTCGGCTCGGCGCCCGAAGGACTGACGGCGCTCGTCATTGGCGGACGCGAAGTGGGCGCGCAACTCGTCGCCGATCCGCGTTCGGACATCGTCAGCGCGACGGGCAGCACGGCGATGGGCCGCGCGGTCGGCGTGGAAGTCGCGCGCCGTTTCGGACGCTCGATCCTCGAACTCGGCGGCAACAATGCGGGCATCGTCTCGAAGAGCGCGGACCGCGAACTCGCGCTGCGCGGCATCCTCTTTTCGGCGGTCGGCACGGCGGGGCAGCGCTGCACGTCGCTAAGGCGCCTGTTCGTGCACGAAAGCATTTACGACGACACAGTCGCGCGCCTCAAGGAGCTGTACGTGAAGGTTCCGATCGGAAACCCGCTGGAGAAGGGCGTGCTGATGGGGCCGCTCATCGACGCGCCGTCGTTCGCGCGCATGCAGCAGGCGCTCGAACAGGCGAAAGCGGAGGGCGGCACGGTATTCGGCGGCGAGCGCATCGAGGTGAAGGGTTGCGAAGCGGGCTACTACGTGCGGCCGGCGCTCGTCGAGATGCCCGCGCAAACGCAGGTCGTGCTGACCGAAACCTTCGCGCCGATTCTCTACGTGCTGCGCTACAGTGGCTTCGACGAAGCCATCGCGGCGAACAACGCGGCGTCGCACGGATTGTCGTCGTGCGCGTTCACGACCGACCTGCGCGAAGCCGAGCGCTTCCTGTCGGCGGCGGGCAGCGACTGCGGCATCGCGAACGTGAACATCGGCCCGAGCGGCGCGGAGATCGGCGGCGCGTTCGGCGGCGAGAAGGAAACCGGCGGCGGCCGCGAGTCCGGTTCGGACGCGTGGAAGGGCTACATGCGCCGCGCGACCAACACGGTCAATTACTCGTCGGCGCTGCCGCTTGCACAGGGCATCGATTTTTCGATCGGCTGAACCAACCGGACCGGGCCATGGTTTCGACAGTGGTGATTGTCGGCGGCGGGGTGATCGGCAGTTCGGTGGCGTACTTTTTGCGGGCCAGCGCCCCGGACGTCCCGGTCACGGTGATCGAACGCGATCCGACTTACGCGCGTTCGTCGTCGGCGCTTTCGGCTGCGTCGATCCGGCAGCAGTTCTCGACACCGCTCTCGGTGCAGATGTCGCTCTACGGCATCGAGTTCCTGCGCTCGATCGGCCAGCGGCTGGAGGTGAACGGCGCGAAGCCGTCGATCGATCTGCACGAAGGCGGCTATCTCTTTCTCGCGACGTCTGCGGGTGAAGCCACCTTGCGCGCGAACCACGCGCTCCAGCGAAGCCTCGGCGCGGACATCAGCCTGCTCGACCAGCCGCAGTTGCAGGCGCGCTTTCCGTGGCTGAACACCGACGATCTCGCGGCGGGCGCCTTCGGCGAAAGCGGCGAGGGCTGGTTCGACGGCTACGGTCTCGTGCAGGCGCTGCGCAAGAAGGCGCAGGCGCTCGGCGCGCGCTACGTGGCGTCCGAGGTGACGGGCATGGCGCGCGACGGTCGCACGGTCACGCATGTGCTCACGTCGAACGGCGAGCGTCATGCGTGCGACGCCGTCGTGAATGCGGCGGGCGCGTGGTCGAGCCGCATCGCGAGGATGATCGGCATCGAGTTGCCCGTACGGGCGCGGCGGCGCAGCATCTTCAATGTGTCGTCGCCGGCGAGGCTCGGGCCGTGTCCGCTCCTGATCGATCCGGGTGGCGTGTACTTTCGCCCGGAAGGGCGGACGTATATCTGCGGCACGTCGCCATCGGCGGATAACGATCCCGACGACCTGCCGCTCGACGAAGTCGACCATGCGCTTTTCGACGACGTCATCTGGCCGGCGCTCGCGCATCGCGTGCCGGCGTTCGAGGCGCTGCGCGTCGAGAACTGCTGGTCCGGCTATTACGAGTACAACGTGCTCGATCAGAACGCGATCATCGGGCGTCATCCGGACATCGACAACTGCATCTTCGCGAACGGTTTCAGCGGCCACGGACTGCAACAGGGACCCGCTACCGGACGCGGCGTCAGCGAATTGATCCTGCACGGCCGCTATACGACGCTCGACCTCTCGACGCTCGGCTGGGAGCGCGTGCTCGCGAACCGACCGATCGTCGAAAAGAACGTGGTCTGATGCGCTGCAACGTAAGGCATCCTTTTTGGTTGGTATTTGCCCGGGTCAGCCCGGGCACTTTTTTGGCTTCACTAAAGTGTGCGGCGCTGTGTTGTTCTGGCAACATCCGGCGCTTTTCGAAGGCGGCAGGCAGGGGCGCCAGCGCGTTCGGCCGCCGTCCATCGAGAAAATCCACTAGGGCGCTTCGCGGTTCAAGCGCGCACTCTTTCAGTGAAGGCCAACCTTCCATCGACTTCCACAAGGAGCGACTCATGGACACCAACACGCATGCGAGTTTCGCGACGTGGCTGGACGCCGCCGATACCGTCGGCGACGAACAAGCACCCGTTTCCCATCATTCGAGCCAAGTCTGCGCAGAGCCGGAGTATGTCGCCGAAGTCTGCGGACGCTTTGCCGGCGAGCGCGCGGAGGATGGCGAGCCAAGCCGCGTCGTGCGCGGCTATAACTAGGCGTTTCGCCTAAGGTTTCATCGCAAGGTTTCGCCCGCCTCATCCCGCTTTTCAGCGGACCGCCCGCAGCGTGCATTCGGCGGCCTTCTACGGCCAGCCGGGCACCGCGCGGCGTGCCTCGACCCCGCCTCCGGCCGTCCGGCCAACTCCGATTCTTCCCGACTGATCCGCTGCTCGCCGCGTTGCGTCCCTGAATTTCCGCGTTGACTCGTCATAAAAACCAGCCTATAACCATCCCATTGGATGTTATTTGGATGGTGAGATGACGAAACCGGCACTTGAAGCACCGCGTCCGAAAGGCGGCGAGAGCGAAAAAATTACGATCAACCTCGGTCCTGTCGACCTCGGGAAGATCGACCTGCTCGTCGAAGAAGGCTTTTATTCGAACAGGACGGACCTGATCCGCACGGCGATCCGCAATCAGCTTGCGATCCACGCGAACGTCGTCAGCGAAACCGTGACGCGCCGCGAACTCGTGCTCGGCATGCAGCATTTCTCGAAACGCGATCTCGAAGCCGCGCTGGCCGCCAACCAGCGGCTGCAGATTCAGGTGCTGGGTCTTGCCAGCATCGCCACCGACGTATCCGCGGAACTGGCACTTGCCACGATCGAATCGATCGTCGTGCTCGGAGCGTTTCACGCTTCGCCCGCGGTCAAGGCCGCGCTTGCCGACCGGATCGGCTAGCGGCCCCTCACACGACAACTGGAACAAAGATGAAACTCAACGAAGGTTTGATGAACTCGATGCACAAGGTCATGGCGTTGCTGCGCAATGGCAACCCCGCCGAGGCAACCGAAGCGATCCAGCGCGCGTTGCGCGGCGAAGAAACGGCCGACGCCCGCGCGCATGAATATGAAACACCCGCAACCGCGCCGGCATCTGCGCTCGCGCCCAAGGCCCGGACGTTCAAACGCCCGGACGTCGATGTCGAGGATCGCGGTCACTTCACGACGCATTCCTGCGCGAACGCCGCTGGCCTGCGCAACTATCGGCTGTATGTGCCGTCGGGGTATCGCGACGAGCCGCTGCCGCTCGTCGTGATGCTGCACGGCTGCACGCAGGACGCCGACGACTTCGCCTCCGGCACGCAGATGAACGCGCTCGCCGAGCGGCACACCTGCATCGTCGCGTATCCGGTGCAGCCGCAGCACGCGAACGCGTCGAAATGCTGGAACTGGTTCAAGCCGGGCGATCAGGCGCGCGACAAAGGCGAGCCGTCGCTGATCGCCGACATCACGCGCGACGTGATGACGAGTCACCGCGTCGATCCCGAGCGCGTGTATGTCGCCGGGTTGTCGGCGGGCGGCGCAATGGCGGCGATCATGATTCGCGCGTATCCCGACCTGTACGCAGCAGCGGGCATTCACTCGGGCCTTGCGCACGGCGCGGCGCACGACCTGCCTTCGGCGCTCGCGGCGATGCGCGGTGGCAAGCGCAAGGCAGCGAAGCTGCATCGCGCGCCGGCGCAGACGCCCGAACGGCCGCTGATCGTCTTTCACGGCGACGCCGACAAGACCGTGCATCTCGCCAATGCAACGGAAATCGTGCGCGGCTTCGACGTGGAAGCATCGGTGCAACGTCGCGAGTCGCATGCGGCGGGCGGCGGTCACGCGTGCACCGTGAGGCATCTCAAGTCCGCGCGCGGCGTCGAGGCCGAGTCATGGACGATTCACGGCGCGACGCACGCATGGGCGGGCGGCAGCTCGCGCGGCACCTATACCGATCCCACCGGTCCCGATGCGAGCGCCGAAATGATGCGCTTCTTTCTTGCACATCCGCGCAGTACTAAAGCGTAGTCGGCATCGTCCAGCGTCTGTCCATTGCGCCGTTGCGACGCGTGGTTTCCCCAATGTCGTTGATTGCCTGGCCGTGGCGCCGGGCAATCGAGGCTCAATAGAGGCTGGCCTCGATCGCATCGCGGATTGCCCGATGGAGTTCGCTTTTTTGATCGCCTAGGCTGAACTGAACAACCCTGGGGATCGCATATGGGCAGCACCGCATCATCGAGCATCGAGTATCGCGACGAGCGAAGCGCCTTCGTGACCCGTGACGTGACGAGCGCACTCCGATGACTCATCTCACCCCCGACGACGATCCGCCCGTCAGCGGCCTCGCGCCGTTCTGGCGCAGGCGCGATCGGCCCGACGTCGCCGGCGATGCACGGCGCATCGGGCGGTGCGTGAGCGCGTCGGCGTGTTTCGTGGTCGCCTGGTCGCTCGTGGAAGTGCCGTGGGAAATCGACCTCTCCGGCAGCGCGGACGCGGACGGCACCGCCTACACAAGCGGCGGCCCGATGAGCAGCGCGGAGGAAATCGCGGCCGTGCTCGCATCGAAGACGTTGCTCTTCTTGATCGTCGGACTGGCGCTCAAGCGCCGGCTCTTCGCGAAGTACGTGTTGCTCTTCGTGTGCCTGATGAGCGTGCTGGCGATGGCGCCGGAGATTCCCGTCGAGTATGCGCATTCGCGCTGGCTCGCGACGCTCTCGGCCGTCGAATGTCTCGGCAAGCTGGCGACATTCGTGTTCCTCGCGCTCGACTTGCGCACGAAGCGCTGAATACGCCGGAGAGCGTCGAAGCCCAAAGCGGGTTATCTTCACATACCGGCCGCCGTGTGACGCGGGATCGGCGAATCGACAATAACGCGGTCCTCCCTGGAGAATTCGTCATGTTCCACATTCGCGCTGTTTCAGCAGCTATCGTGGCATCGATCGGCATCGGGCTCGCATGGGCGCCGGTCTCGATGGCGCAAACCGCGGCGCCGGACGCGGTCGCGTCCACGCCAAAGGAAGTCAAGAAGGCGCAGAGCAAGGCCGCGCGCGCCAAGAAGAATGCCGAGTTGAAGGATCTGGAGAAGAACGGCTATCACCCCGGCGGCGACCAGCAGAATTATCCGCAGAACATTCAGGAAGCGCAGCGCAAGGTCGATGCCGAGAAGGCGGCGAAGGGAAAGGCGGCTTCCGCACCTTGATGCATCGAGGACGCGTCGACGTATCGGCATGCGATGGACCCGCTTTCGTGCGGGTCTTTTTTTGCGGGCGGGAGAGTGGGGAAAATTGCGCGGCCTGCGCGCGACGGAAGACGTGCCGCTGCGTCGCTTATCGGCCTTGTTCAAATCTTGCACCGTGTTCACGTAACGTATACAAACGCGAAAACGTATACAAACGCCATGCTGTGCGGCTCTGTCAGACCGCGCCCGCGTTCGGCCGATTCCGGTCCACAATACCCGCACCCCCTCGCCAACCCTCCCGCATGCCGCTCAAAAACCTCCTCCGCCGCCTCGATCTCACGACCCTGCAGCTCTTCCTCGCGATCTTCGAGGAAGGCACGCTGACGCGCGCAGCCGAGCGCGAAGCGATCGCGGTGTCGGCCGCGAGCAAGCGGCTGCTGGAACTTGAGCAGGCCGTCGGCGCGGTGCTGTTCGAGCGACGTGCGCGCGGCATGGACCTCACGCCTGCGGGCGAAACGCTGCTGCACCACGCGCGCCGGGTGCTGCGCGACATCGAGAACATCGGCATCGAACTCGCCGAGCACGCGAGCGGCGTGCGCGGCTACGTGCGGATGATGGCGAACCTGTCCGCGATCGTCGAATTCCTGCCGGAGGACCTGCGGGCGTTCATCGCGCTTCACGAGCAGATCAAGATCGACCTGGAAGAGCGCCCGAGTGGCGGCGTGATCGAAGCGATCGCCGACAGTCTCGCCGACCTCGGCATCTGTTCCGGCGATGCCGACACGCGCGGCCTTCACACGGCCCACTATCGCCACGACCGCCTCGCGATCGTGATGCGCGCGGACCATCCGCTCGCGAAGCGCGAACGCGTTCGCTTCGAAGAAACGCTCGACAGCGATCACGTCGGCCTGCATTCGGCCAGTTCGATCAACATGCGCACGCATCTCGCCGCGCGTCAGGCGGGCAAGCCGCTCAGGCTGCGCATCCACGTGCCGGGCTTCGATGCGGTCTGCCGCATGGTGCAGGCCGGGATGGGCGTCGGCGTGCTGCCGTTCGACGTCTATCGCGCGATGGGGCGGCAACTCGGGCTCGTCGCGGTGACGCTCGATGAAACGTGGGCCGAACGCAGCCTCATCATCGCCGTGCGCGATCCTGACGCGCTGTCGCCCGTGAGCCGGATGCTGTTCGATCATCTGCGCACGATCGAAGCCCGCGAGCAGCACAACCCCACAGCGTAAAAACCGGAGCGTTCGCGATCCGCGAACGGTCCTTGCCGAAATGCGGTTGGACACAAGAAGCCGCCGCTCCTAACCTGCTCCCATACGAAACCCACACGGAGACAGGCACCATGAGCGGACCCCTTGACGGCATTCGGGTCATCGAGATCGGCACCCTGATTGCCGCGCCTTTCGCGGCGCGCATGCTCGCGGAATTCGGCGCAGAGGTGATCAAGATCGAGACCCCCAACGGCGGCGATCCCCTTCGCAAATGGCGAAAGCTGCATGAAGGCACGTCGCTCTGGTGGTATCTCCAGTCGCGCAACAAGAAGTCCGTCTGCGTGAACCTGAAGTCGCCGGAGGGTGTCGAGGTCGTCAAGCGGCTGGTGAAAGACGCCGACGTGCTCGTCGAAAACATGCGACCCGGCGCGCTGGAAAAGCTCGGCATCGGCTGGGACGTGCTGCACGCGATCAACCCGAAGCTCACGATGGTGCGCATCTCCGGCTACGGCCAGTCGGGTCCGTATCGCGACCGGCCGGGCTTCGGTGCGATCGGCGAGGCGATGGGCGGCATCCGCTACACGACCGGCGACGAAGACGGCCTGCCGGCGCGCGTCGGCGTGAGTCTCGGCGATTCGCTCGCGTCGCTGCATGGCGTGATCGGCGCGCTGATGTCGGTGCTGCGCGTGAAGACGGGCAAGGGCGACGGTCAGGTGGTGGACGTCTCCCTCGTCGAAAGCGTCTTCAACCTGATGGAAAGCCTCGTGCCCGAATACGACCTGCTCGGTCACGTGCGCGAGCGAAGCGGCGGCGCGCTGCCGGGCATCGCGCCGTCGAACACGTATCGCACGGAAGACGGCGGCTTCGTCGTGATCGCGGGCAACAGCGATCCGATCTACAAGCGCCTGATGCACGTGATCGGCCGCCCCGATCTCGCCGACGATCCCGCGCTCGCGCACAACGACGGCCGCGCGCTGCAAAGCACGATGCTCGACGAAGCGATCACCGAATGGACCTCGCATCATTCGGTCGACGATGTGCTCGCGACGCTCGAACACGCGGAAGTGCCGTCGGGGCGCATCTATTCGGTGGCCGACATCGTCGCCGATCCGCATTACCAGGCGCGCGGCATGTTGCTCGACGCGGACCTGCCGGGCGGCGCCTCGGTGAAGATGCCGGGCATCGTGCCGAAGCTTTCCGACACGCCGGGCGAAGTTCACTGGCAAGGGCCCGCGCTCGGTGAACATACGGCCGGCGTACTGGCTTCGCTCGGCTTCGATGCCAGCGAAGTAGCGCGCCTGCGCGCACAAGGAGCCGTGCAATGAACCGCGACTACACGCAACGCTTGATCGTCCAGGAAGTGGCGCCGCGCGACGGCTTGCAGATCGAGCCGCAATGGGTCGACACTGCTGACAAAATCGCACTGATCGACGCGCTCTCGACCTGCGGCTTCACGCGCATCGAAGCGGGCTCGTTCGTTTCGCCGAAAGCGATTCCCGCCCTGCGCGACGGCGACGACGTATTTCGCGGCATCGGCCGCCGCCCGGGCGTGATCTATGTCGCGCTGATCCCGAACGCGAAGGGCGCCGAGCGCGCGCTCGCCGCTCACGCCGACGAACTCAATCTCGTGATGTCCGCGAGCCAGATGCACAACCGCGCGAACATGCGCATGTCGTGCGAGGCATCGCTCGCGGGCTTCGGCGATATCGTGCGGCTCGTGAAGGGCAGCCGCGCGAGCCTCAACGCGACGGTCGCGACGGCGTTCGGCTGTCCGTTCGAAGGACGCATCGACGAAGACCGCGTGGTCTCGATCGTCGATGCGTATCGCGAGATGGGGATCGCCGGCATCACACTCGCCGATACGACCGGCATGGCGAATCCGCGTCAGGTCGCGCGGCTCGTCGAACGCGTGCTCGGCCGCCTTCCCGCCGACGCGCTCACGCTGCACTTTCACAACACGCGCGGTCTCGGTCTCGCCAACGTGCTCGCGGCCTACGATGCCGGCGCGCGCCGCTTCGACGCCGCGCTCGGCGGTCTCGGCGGCTGTCCGTTCGCGCCGGGCGCGTCGGGCAACATCTGCACGGAAGACCTCGTGAACCTGTGCGACGAGATGGGCATCCCGACGGGCATCGACTTGCAAAAGCTGATCGCGCTGTCGCGCACGCTGCCGGCGCTCGTCGGCCACGACGTGCCGGGGCAGCTCGCGAAGGCAGGGCGCAATTGCGACGTGCATCCGGTACCCGAGTACGTCAAGTCGATCTGAATTTACCCTCACCAACCTATTCGACCGGACGGCGCAACGCCAGTCCGGCGTGGAGACAATCATGAGCGATCTGGGCGCAGTAGCGGCAACGAATCGTCCGCTAGCGAAGGAAAACACGGCGGACATCATTCGCAAGGTGGCGTGGCGGCTGATGCCGCTCATCATGCTGTGCTATCTGTTCGCCTTCTTCGACCGCATCAACATCAGCTTCGCGAAGTTCCAGCTGCAAAGCGATCTCGGTTTCTCCGACACCGCCTACGGCCTCGGCGCGAGTCTCTTCGTGATCGGCTATGTGCTTTTCGAGGTGCCGAGCAACCTGATGCTCTACAAGGTCGGCGCGCGCAAATGGATTGCACGGATCATGATCTCGTGGGGCCTCGCGACCACGGCGATGGTCTTCGTCTCGAACGAATGGCAGTTCTACGGGTTGCGCTTCATCATCGGCGCGATGGAAGCGGGTTTTGCGCCGGGCGTGCTGTACTACCTCACGTTGTGGTTCCCGGCAAGCTATCGCGGACGCATCACGTCGCTGCTATTTCTTGCTTCCGCGTTCTCGGGGCTCGTCGGCGCGCCGCTGTCGGGGCTCGTGCTCGGGCACATGAACGGCGTGCTCGGCATGCCCGGCTGGCATTGGCTCTTCCTGCTCGGCGGCCTGCCTTGCGTGCTGCTCGGCCTCCTCGTGCTGAAGGTGCTGAAGGATCGCGTCGATGACGCCGGGTGGCTCACGGCAGCGGAGAAGACCTATCTGAAGAGCCAGATTTCGTCGCAAAGCAAGCCGGCGCCCGGCGGCCATTCGCTCCTCGGCGCGATCAAGACGCCCGGCTTCCTCACGCTCGGACTGATCTACTTCCTGATCCAGATCGCGTCGTATGGCCTGAACTTCTGGGCGCCGCATCTGATTCGCGCGGCAGGCACCGACAATCCGACGATCATCGGCCTCCTCACCGCCGTGCCCTATGTGTGCGGTGCGATCTGCATGGTCGTGGTGGGCCGTATGTCGGACAGCTCCGGCGAGCGTCGCAAGTTCGTCTGCGTGCTGTTGCTGATGGCCGCGGCGGGCTTCTTCGCGGCAGGCGTCTTCGACAAGCAGACGACCTTGCTGATCGTCGCGCTCGGCGTGATGGGCGCGGGTGTGGTCGCTGCGATCCCGGCGTTCTGGGCGCTGCCGCCGAAGCTCCTCAGCGGTGCGGGCGCGGCCGGCGGCATCGCGCTCATCAACACGCTCGGGCAACTGGGCGGCATCGTGAGCCCGGTGATGGTCGGACGCATCCGCGATCTCACGGGCAGCACGACGCCCGCGCTGTATGCGATCGGCTGCATGAGCGTCGTGTGCGCGCTGATTCTGATGTTCGGCCTGCCGCAATCGCTCAGGCAGAAGGATCACGCGGAATGAACGAAGGCCCCGCGACCAGGCGGGGCTTCGTCGTTTATCCCTTCCACGTCCACTCGCGAATCTCATCGCGATCGATGCCTTCCGCATGCGCATGGCGAATGCTTTCGATCACCTGATCCTGTAGCCAGTTCTTCGCATGCGCGCCGGTATCGCGCAAGAGCGGCACGCGGTCGATCACGTCGATCGCGAGCGTATAGCGGTCCACGCCATTGATGATCGC
Organism: Caballeronia telluris; assembly: GCF_001544495.1. GTDB lineage: Bacteria > Pseudomonadota > Gammaproteobacteria > Burkholderiales > Burkholderiaceae > Caballeronia > Caballeronia telluris. The sequence continues at coordinate 11,374 of NZ_FCNZ02000036.1, read as the reverse complement.
AAGCTCGAACGGCGTGTTGATGTTGCCTTTCTCGCGATAGCCATGCACGTGTATGTTCTCGTGATTCGTGCGGTTGTACGTGAGCTTGTGCACGAGCGTCGGATACGAGTGAAAGTTGAAGATGACCGGCTTGTCGCGCGTAAAGAGCGAATCGAAATCGCGCGCTGAAAGACCATGCGGATGTTCGGTGTCCGGCATCAGGCGGAACAGGTCGACCACGTTCACGAAGCGGATCTTCAGTTCGGGAAACTGCTGCTTCAGGATCTCGACGGCGGCAAGCGACTCCATCGTAGCGATGTCGCCCGCCGAGGCCATCACGACATCCGGTTCGTGACACGCGTCGGTGGAGGCCCAGTCCCAGATGCCGATGCCCTTCGAGCAATGCACGATGGCGTCCTGCATGTTCAGATACTGGAGATGCGGCTGCTTGTCCGCGACGATCACGTTCACATAGTCGCGCGTGCGCAGGCAATGATCGGCGACGGAAAGCAGGCAGTTCGCATCGGGCGGCAGATAGATGCGCACGACTTCCGGGCTCTTGTTCGTGACGACATCGAGAAAACCCGGGTCTTGATGCGTGAAGCCGTTGTGATCCTGCCGCCACACGAGCGACGTGATCAGCAGGTTGATCGACGGAATCGGCGCGCGCCAGTCGATTTCCTTTTTCGCTTTCTCCAGCCACTTGGCGTGCTGATTGAACATCGAATCGATCACGTGCACGAACGCTTCGTAAGTCGCGAGGAGGCCGTGACGGCCCGTCAGCACGTAGCCTTCGAACCAGCCTTCGAGCGTGTGTTCGGAGAGCATCTCCATCACGCGGCCGGTGGGGTCGAGCGCGCCGCCGTCGCTGTCTTCGGGTTTCGTCTCCGCGATCCAGCGCTTGCCCGACGCTTCGTACACGCCGTCAAGCTTGTTGCTCGCGGTTTCATCGGGACCGAAGAGCCGGAAGTTCGACATGTTATTGCGGATCACGTCGCGCAGGAACTTGGCGAGCACCGCGGTCGGCGACGCATAGACGCTCGCCGGGCTTGTCACGTCGAACGCGTAGTCGCGCATGTCGGGCAGATGAAGCGCGTGCCGCAGACGTCCGCCATTCGCATGCGGATTCGCGCTGATGCGGCGTTCGCCCTTGGGCGCGATCTCGCGAAGTTCTTCGATCAGCCGGCCTTCTTCGTCGAACAGCGCTTCGGGCTCGTAGCTGCGCATCCAGTCTTCGAGCACGCGCAGGCTCTTGCGGTTCGTCGCCGGATCGAGCACGGGCACCTGATGCGAGCGCCAGAAGTCCTCGACCTTGTGGCCGTCGACTTCCTTCGGCCCCGTCCAGCCTTTCGGCGAGCGCAGCACGATCATCGGCCAGCGCGGACGCGTGGTGTCGTGGTTCGCGCGTGCGTGCTGCTGGATCGCGCGAATCTCGCCGATGCACTGTTCGAGCGTCGCGGCCATGCGCTGATGCATGCCGGGCAGATCGCCGCCCTCGACGAAATACGGCTTGTAGCCGTAGCCGATGAACAACGCTTCGAGTTCCTCATGCGGAATTCGCGCGAGGATCGTCGGATTGGCGATCTTGTAGCCGTTCAGATGCAGGATCGGCAGCACGGCGCCGTCCTGCACCGGGTTCAGAAACTTGTTCGAATGCCACGACGTGGCGAGCGGGCCCGTCTCCGATTCGCCGTCGCCGACCATCGTGGCGACGATCAGATCGGGATTGTCGAACGCGGCGCCGTAGGCGTGCGACAGGCTGTAGCCGAGTTCGCCGCCTTCATGGATCGAACCGGGCGTCTCCGGCGTGCAATGCGAACCGATTCCGCCCGGCGAAGAGAACGCGCGAAACAGCTTCAGCATGCCGGCTTCGTCATCGCTGCGGTCGGGATAGACCTCCGAGTAATAGCCTTCCAGATACGCATTCGACAGCGTCGCGGGCGCGCCGTGGCCCGGCCCCGAGACGAACATCACGTTCAGGTCCTGCTGCACGATGAGCCGGTTCAGGTGGACCCACGTGAACGATTGTCCCGGGTCCGATCCCCAGTGTCCGAGCAGACGCCGCTTGATGTGCGCGGGCTTGAGCGGCTCGCGCAGGAGCGGATTGTCCCGCAGATAGATCATGCCGACGGACAGGTAATTGCATGCGCGCCAGTAGGCGTCGAGCTTGCGGAGTTCGTCGGCGGAAAGCGGGAGATTCGGGGCTGCCGGGCCGGGCGTTTGGCCTTGTGCTGCGTCGTCCAAGAGCTTCTCCAGTCGTGGTTGCGTCAGGCGCGCAACGGATGCGCGGTTGATTATGGCGCCATCGGCCTTATCTTTGCAGCAACCGGAAACGCCCGCGCGGTCGCGATCAGACGCGAACGTCCAGCATCGTCGAGCAAGACGTCGGTTTCGTGACAGCCGGCGCGCGCGACACAGCGCCGCACGCGATGTTCGATCGCCTCCTAAAATAGCGTATGACCGACCCATCCCCTGTCGCTGATTTTCATCCCGCCGTCGCCGCCTGGTTCGAGCGCCAGTTCCCGGCCGCCACCGCGGCGCAGGCGCGCGCATGGCCGCTCATCCGCGCGCGCCGCTCGACGCTCGTCGCCGCGCCGACCGGCTCCGGCAAGACGCTCACGGCGTTTCTCGCCGCCATCGACGAACTCGTGCGCGACGGCCTCGCGCACGGCGCGGCGCTGCCCGACGAGACGCGCATCGTCTACATTTCGCCGCTGAAGGCGCTGTCGAACGACATCCGCGTGAACTTGCAGGAGCCGCTCGCGGGCATCTCGGACGAACTCGCGCGGCTCGGCCTGCCGCCCGTCGAGATCCGCGCGGCGGTGCGCACCGGCGACACCACGCAGCGGGAACGCGCCGCCGTCCGCAAGCGCCCGCCGCATATCCTTGTCACGATGCCCGAGTCGCTCTACGTGCTGCTCGGTTCGGACTCGGGCCGCGCGATGCTGTCCACGACGCGCAGCGTGATCGTCGACGAAATTCACGCGGTGGCGGGCACCAAGCGCGGCGCGCACCTCGCACTGAGTCTCGCGCGCCTCGACGCGCTTTGCGCGCAGAAGCCGGTGCGCATCGGTTTGTCCGCGACACAGAAGCCGATCGAACTGGTTGCGAAGTTTCTCGTGGGCGAGGGCGAGCCGTGCGAGATCGTCGATGTCGGGCACGTCCGCGCGCGCGATCTCGCGCTGGAGCTTCCGCCGATGCCGCTCGAAGCCATCATGTCGAACGACATGTGGGAGCGCGTCTACGACCGGCTCGCCGAACTCGTCGCGCAGCATCGCACGACGCTCGTGTTCGTGAACACGCGCCGCATGGCCGAGCGCGCCGCACGCCATCTGACCGACCGGCTCGGCAAGGAAGCGGTCGCGGCGCATCACGGCAGTCTCGCGCGCGAGCATCGGCTGGACGCGGAGCAGCGGCTGAAGCGCGGCGAACTGCGCGTGCTGATCGCCACCGCTTCGCTGGAACTGGGCATCGATATCGGCGATGTCGAACTGGTTTGCCAGCTCGGCTCGCCGGGGTCGATCGGCGGGTTCTTGCAGCGCGTCGGGCGTTCGGGGCATCAGGTCGGCGGCATGCCGAAAGGGCGGCTTTTCCCGACGTCGCGCGACGACCTGATCGAATGCGCGGCGCTCCTCGATTGCGTGCGGCGCGGCGAACTCGATGCGCTGTCGGTGCCACGCGCGCCGCTCGACGTGCTCGCGCAGCAGATCACCGCGGAGGTGTCGTGCCGCGAGTGGCGCGAGGACGCGCTCTTCGCGTGCTTCACGCGCGCGTATCCCTACGCGACGCTCGCGCGCGAAAAGTTCGACGCGGTCGTGCGTTCGCTCTCGGAGGGTTTCACGAGCCGTCACGGCCCGCGCGGCGCGTATGTGCATCGCGATGCGGTGAGCGGCACGCTGCGCGGCCGGCGCGGCGGCAAGCTGACGGCGGTGACGTCCGGCGGCGCTATTCCCGATAACGCCGATTTCGCCGTGCTGCTGGAGCCGCAGGGCTTGCAGATCGGCACGGTCAACGAGGATTTCGCCGTCGAAAGCCTTGCGGGCGACATCTTCCAGCTGGGCAACACGTCGTACCGGATCTTGCGGATCGAGGGCGGGCGCGTGCGGGTCGAGAACGCGAACGGCCAGCCGCCGAACATCCCGTTCTGGCTCGGCGAGGCGCCGGGCCGAAGCGACGAGCTGTCGCACGCGATCGCGCGCATGCGCGGCCAGATCGACGCGTGGCTCGGCGCAAAAAGCACGCTCGATGCCACGGTCGATGCGCTGGCGGCGGAGGCGGGCATCGACCGCGAGGCGGCGCGGCAGATCGTCGAATACTTGGCGCGCGCGCGTGCCGCGCTCACCGTTTTGCCGACCCAGGACACGCTCGTGATGGAGCGCTTCTTCGACGAATCCGGCGGCACGCAACTCGTGATCCACGCGCCGTTCGGCAGCCGCGTGAACCGCGCGTGGGGTCTCGCGCTGAGGAAGCGCTTTTGCCGCACCTTCAACTTCGAACTCCAGGCCGCCGCGACCGAGGACGCGATCGTGCTGTCGCTCACGCGCAGCCACAGCTTCGCGCTCGACGAAGTGTGGCGCTATCTGCGCTCGAACACGGCCGAGCACGTGCTGATCCAGGCGCTGCTCGACGCGCCGCTCTTCGGCGTGCGCTGGCGCTGGAACGCGACCAACGCGCTCGCGCTGCCGCGCTACGCGGGCGGACGCAAGGTCGCGCCGCAGTTGCAGCGGATGAAGAGCGAGGACCTGCTCGCGGCGATCTTTCCGGATCAGGTCGCGTGCGCGGAGAACGTCGTCGGCGAGCGCGAGGTGCCCGAGCATCCGCTCGTCGAACAGACGCTCGACGACTGTCTGCACGACGCGATGGACAGCGAGCAATGGCTCGCGATCCTGCGGCGCATCGAGGGCGGCGAACTGCGGCTCGTGACGCGCGATCTGCCCGCGCCTTCGCCGCTGGCGGCGGAAATTTTGTCGGCGCGTCCGTACGCCTTCCTCGACGACGCCCCGCTCGAAGAGCGCCGCACGCAGGCCGTGCTGGCGCGCCGCTGGAGCGACCCCGAATCGGCCGACGATCTCGGCGCGCTCGACGCGGAAGCGATCGAAGGCGTGCGCGCGGAAGCGTGGCCCGTCGCGCGCGGCGCGGACGAGATGCACGAAGCGCTGATGAGCCTCGCGTGCGTGACCGAGGCCGAGGCCGGGCGAAACGACGGCTGGCCCGTGTGGCTCGACGCGCTCGCGCAGTCCGGCCGCGCCACGCGCTTGCGCGTCGCGGAGCACGACGCGCTCTGGGTGCCGGTCGAGCGGCTCACGTGCGTGCGCGCCGTCTATCCGCAGGCGCCGATGCATCCGGCATTGCACGCGCCCGCCGGCTACACCGATCCGTGGACCGAAGACGACGCGCTCGTCGAGATCGTGCGCGCGCGGCTGTCGCGATTCGGTCCGCTGACCGTGCCGGAAATCGCGCGGGCGCTGGCTTTGCCGGCGTCGGCGGTGGCGCTCGCGCTGACGAAGCTCGAAGCCGAGGGCTACGTGCTGCGCGGCCGCTTCACGCCCGGCGCCGTCGACGAGGAATGGTGCGAGCGGCATCTGCTCGCGCGGATTCATCGCTACACGGTGCGACGGCTGCGTCGCGAGATCGAGCCGGTCGAGCGGCAGGATTTCATGCGCTTCCTGTTCGAATGGCAGCATCTTTCCGCCGATTCGCGCGGCGAAGGACGCGACGCACTGCTCGCGGTCGTCGAACAACTGGAAGGTTTCGAAGCGCCCGCCGTCGCGTGGGAAGAGGAGATGCTGCCCGCGCGCATCGCGGATTATTCGGGCTACTGGCTCGACGAAATCTCGCGCTCGGGCAAGGTCGTCTGGAGCCGGCCGGGCGGACGCGCGCGCGCGGCGGGCGGGCCGGTGCGCGGCACGCCGATCGTCCTCTTGCCGCGTCGCCATCTCGCCGCCTGGAGCGCGCTGATGCGTCCGGGCGAGGCGCCGGAGATGAGTTCGCGCGCGCAACTCGTCCACGACGCATTGAAGGCGCATGGCGCGATGTTCTTCGACGAACTGCTCGCCGACACGCGCCTCCTTCGCACGGAACTGGAGACGGCGCTCGGCGAACTGGTCGCGCTCGGGCTCGTGAACGCCGACAGCTTTGCGGGCCTGCGCGCGCTGCTCGCGCCGGCGGCGAAGCGCAATGCGTTCAGCCGGCGGCCGCGGCGGGGCGGCATGTTCATCGGCGGGATGGACGACGCGGGGCGCTGGGCGCTTTTGCGCCGCGCCGAAGCGGAAGGCGCGCCCGACGCCGTCGAACATGCGGCGATGGTGCTGCTGCGCCGCTACGGCGTCGTGTTCTGGCGGCTGCTCGAACGCGAGGCCGACTGGCTCCCCCCGTGGCGCGATCTGCTGCGCGTGTTTCATCGGCTGGAGGCGCGTGGCGAGATTCGCGGCGGACGCTTCGTCGCGGGCATCGCGGGCGAGCAGTTCGCGCTCGCCGAAGCCGTGCCGCTGCTGCGCGACATGCGCAAGCGCTCGCCCGATGGCAGTTTCGTCGCGGTGAGCGCCGTCGATCCGCTCAATCTCGTCGGCACGCTATTGCCCGGCGAGAAAGTGCCCGCGCTGCCGGGCAACCGCGTGCTGTTTCGCGACGGCGTGCCGGTCGGCGCGGTGGTCGCGGGCAAGACGCGCTATCTCGTCGAACTCGACGCTGAGGAACGCGAAACGGTGCGCTCGAAACTCGTGAAACGCAGCGCACGCTCGATCGGCGGATTGACCGGCCTTTCAGGCATGCCCACGGGCGCGGCCTTGCCGCACTGAGCGCTGCGATGAGGCCTGTGCGCAAGGCGCCAGAAGCCAAAACCTATGCGCAAGACGCCAAAAAAAGCGGTCCGCGATGCATCGCGGACCGCTTCATCTGTGCTGCCGACTACTTACTTCGAAACCAGCTTCTTGCGAAACGGCCCGGGTTGCGGGGCAGGCACGCTCTGCACCGCGACGCCCGGATAGTTGGAAAGGCGGTTTGCGTTCACGGCGGGGCGCGCGCGAAAACCCTGATGCGCGCCGGTCCGCGAACCGCCGACGATTGCGGTCATTGCTTCGCGATCGAGAAGCACACTGTCCGCTAGATCCTTGATGACGATGACGGCCATGACATTTTCCTGAAGGTTCGGAGTCGAAACCGGCGTGACGACGGTCACGCTACGAAGCGCACGGATGCCGGAACACTGCACGCACCCAGTATAGGCAATCCGTTCGCGATTGTGACCGGCGCGACCCCACGTCCGGCCACAACTCAATCGAACGACGCAAAGGCGAAAGGCCGCTCGCGGCCTTTGCAGGTCGCGAGCGGCCGGGCCGCCGGAAAACCGGCGGCGCGACGGCGTTCTCAGAACAGCACGGTGGCGTTCGCCGCGCCGATCTGTTCCGGGTTGACGTCGAAGCGCGGCGCGACGAAGTTCGGCCCGATCACGCTGTTGTTCAGTGCAGAGACCTGCACGTTCTGATATTGCTGGATGTTCTGGTTCACGTTGACGTTGACGTTCGCGAACGGGCCGAAGCCGCCTTGCGCGAGCGAGCCGCCGTGAACGGACGACATTGCGTGGCGGTCGAGTTCCTGGCTGTGGCGAAGGTCCTGGATCATGATGGACGACATGTTGGTTCTCCTGGCGTGCGTGCTGGGGTGGTGGGCGAGGTTCGTGCCGCGCTCAGAACACGTTGATCGTGTTCGTGTTGCTCGCCTTCTGGATCGGCTTGACGTTCGAATCGATGTCGGTGACGAAGGCGGCGTTGTTGCCGTTCGCGCTGGACACGTTCTGCGTCTGGCCGATCAGCTGCTGCGTATTCACGGTCACGTCGAGCTTCGTGAAGTCGTAGCCCGGGATGAAGAAGGCGGAGTTGCCGCCACGCACGGCCGACATGGCGCGGCTGTCGAGGTCTTCGGTCTTGGCGAGGTCTTTGATCGTCAGCGATTTCATTTGGATGCTCCTGGAGAGGGAAAGGCTTTCGGGTTGGTCGAGCATTCTGTCTGCTCGGGTGGGATCAATGCATGGCCTGTGCCAAGCGGAGCGCGGCGCCCGAGAATACTTTCAAGTAGTTGAAAGTAAAGGGATATTTTCGGTGTCACGAGGAGCGGCGAGCGGCGCGCGGCAACGTGCCCGGCGGATGGGACCCAACAGCGGCCGCTCACGTGTTGGATCGCGTGAGACACCCGCATGCGAGCCTCCGATGATCGAAAACCAGATTTGCGAAAGGCGCGGGTGAAGGCTAGTATCGAACGTGCACATGTAGTTTGTTACGACAAGTGAATTGTCGGTCGATTTGGAGCCGCGTCGAGTCGCACAGATGACAAGCTTTCCAGAAGCGATTCGTACATTCCACAGCGACGGCCCGTCGCGCGACGCGTTTTTGGCAGAGATCGACAGCGCCCTGGCGGACACCCGCGAACCGCATTCAAGGCTCATCGCGATCCTCGATGAAGCGCACGCCGCCAGGCCGCTGCCGCCCGACGTCTACGCGGCCGTGAAGCGTCGCATCGACGAAGCATCGCTCGCCGCGCCTCAGCGCAACCTCCATCCCGCCTCCCCCGACAACGCAGACGAAACCCGCGTGCAGACCACGCCGGCGGGCTTTACGCCGCGCGATTCGTCGGGGCAGACGTCGTTCGGCAACGGGCAGGTGGTGGCGGAACTGGATCAGGTGAAAGGCGTCGGCGATACGCTGAACGGCCGCTTCGTGCTCGAAGAGTGTCTCGGCATCGGCGGCATGGGCACCGTGTACAAGGCGCTCGATCTGCGCAAGCTGGAAGCGTCCGACCGCCGGCCCTACGTCGCGATCAAGGTGCTGAACCTGCAGTTCCGCGGCAACCCGAAATCGCTGATCGCGTTGCAGCGCGAGGCGCGTAAGGCGCAGACGCTCGCGCATCGCAATATCGTCACCGTGTACGACTTCGATCGCGACGGCTCGGTCGTCTATCTGACGATGGAGTATCTGTCGGGCCAGCCGCTCTCGCGCTTGCTTCGGAACCCGAATTTCAAGGGCATGCCGTTCGCCGAAGTTTTCCCTATCTTCAAGGGCATGGCGAACGCGCTCGCCTACGCGCACGAGCGCGGCTTCGTGCATTGCGACTTCAAGCCGGCCAACGTCTTTCTCACCGATACGGCCGAAGTGAAGGTGATCGACTTCGGCATCGCGCGCGTGTTCCAGCGGCCCGAAGAGGAAACCGAGGCGACCATCTTCGATCCGGGCAGTCTCGGCGCGCTTACGCCCGCCTATGCGAGCCCGGAGATGCTGGAGCACCGCGAGCCCGATCCGCGCGACGACGTGTACGCGCTCGGCTGCATCACCTACGAATTGCTGACGGGCAAGCATCCGTTCGACCGCGTGCCCGCGACGCAGGCGCGCAGCGCGGGCATGAAGCCCGCCCGTCCCGACGATCTCGGCTACAAGCAGTGGAAGGCGATCCGGGCGGCGCTGTCGTTCGACCGCGAAGCGCGCACGCCGACCGTCGCGCAATTTTCCGACGAGCTTGCCGAAGAGCAGCGGCCAGCGGCCGCGACGGGATCGAAGGGCAAGCCGAAGCTGATGTTCGGCGCGGCGGCGCTGGTTGCCGCCGTGGTCGCGGGCGGTGGTTACTACTTCTACGATCAGTCGAGGAGCGAGCAGGAAGGCGCGAAAGGCGCGCAGGAAACCGATGTCGCGGGTAGTGTCGTGGCGCCGGCGGCGGCGCCTTCGGCGCCTGCCGTGGCCGTGATGCCTTCGGCGCCCGCCGCCGCTTCCGCTCCCGCGACTGCGCCCGCGACTGCACTGACGCTCGATGCGATCACGCCGGCGCTGGCCGCGGTGCCGTGCTCGGCGCTCGTCGCGACGGTCCACGATCAGACCGTCGACGTGCAGGGCTACGTGTCGGAACGTTACGGCATCGGGCGGCTCAGGCAGGGCTTAAGCACGCTGCCGGGCGTGAAGACGGTCAACCTCGGCGTGCAGCCAGTCGCCGAGGACAAGTGCGACGTCCTCAAGGTCGTCGGACCGTACTGGACGGCGAACCATCAGACGGGCCGTCCCGCTTCGCTGCGCTCGCGTGCGCCGGGCGCGCGGCTGACCGAAGGCCAGCCGCTGATCGTCGACGTCATGACGCCGGGCTTCGATTCGTATGTCAACGTCGATTATTTCCAGCTCGACGGCACCGTGGTTCATCTCGTGCCGAACGAGCGCGCGAAGGACAACCAGGCGCCGCCGCACTACACGGCGACCATCGGCACGATGGGCGACTGGGTGGTCGGCAAGCCGTTCGGTTCGGAACTGATCGTGCTCTTCATCACGCCCGCGCCGCTCTTCGATTCGCTGCGCCCCGACAGCGAGCCCAAAGCGGATTACCTGCGCGCCGTCGATGCGCGGCTCGCGCAACTCGCGGGAAAGTACGGCCGCGACCACGTGGCGGTCGACATCGTGCAGATCAGCACGCAGGCGCGCAAGCACTAGCCGCGCATCGCGCGGTTACTTCATGTCCCGCGCGACGCGAAAGCCGTTTTGCGACTGCCGCACGCTCGCGCTGTACTTGAAGCGCGTCGCGGACTGCATGTACGCGGCGCCCTCGCGCCACGATCCGCCGCGTATCACGCGCACCGAGCACGCGGCGTCGTCCCAGACGCGGCCGTCGGCGGGCGCCGACTTGTACGAGCTGTGCCAGCAGTCCGCGACCCATTCCCAGACGCTGCCGTTCATGTCGAAGAGGCCGTAGGGATTGCCCGCGAACGAGCCGACGGCGGCGGGGCTCTCGGTCGTCCACGGATCGCCGCAGTCCTTGCAGTCCGCGTTGCCTTTCTTCATCTGGTCGCCCCACCAGTAGACCGTCGATGTGCCGCCGCGCGCGGCGTATTCCCATTCGGCCTCGGTCGGCAGGCGATACGCCTTGCCGCCTACCTTCGACAGCCATTTCACGTAGACCTGCGCGTCGTCCCAGCTGACGTTGCGCATCGGTGAATTATTCGGCGGATTGCCATCGATTGCGATACGCGTGCAGGCACCCGCGTCGGCGCACGCGTTCCACTGCTCGACAGTGACTTCGTACTTGCCGATGGCGAACGGCTGGGCAATCGACACGCGATGCGGCGGCTTTTCGGCGGGGTCGTCGGAGTTGCTCCCCATCGTGAACGTGCCGGCGGAGAGCGGGATCAGTATCGGGCAGTTCGGGCAATCCTTGATCTCGCTGCCGCTCGCAACCTTCGCGGCGACGGGCGGCGCGGCCAGCGCCGGTTTTGACGTTTCGACCGGCGCCGCCGGCTTGACCTTCGCAGCAGGCGCGGGAGCGGAAGCGGGAGCGGGAGCGGGAGCGGGAGCGGGAGCGGGAGCGGGAGCGGGAGCGGGAGCGGGAGCGGGAGCGGGAGCGGGAGCGGGAGCGGGAGCGGGAGCGGGAGCGG
>NZ_FCNZ02000035.1 GCF_001544495.1 Caballeronia telluris | reverse complement strand
GGACCGCTCAGCCGGCGATCGTTACCTGGGGGATTTTGAGGTGACCATACATGGGGGAATTTGACCGACCGCCGGGGATGTAGGCAAGCAGCCATATAAGGGTAACTGCTAATGTGGCAACAGATTTTGTCTTTTTAACTCCGGAACTTCAGTTTCCAGTCGGCACACGTCGGGCCAGGATCGGCGTGGGCCGGGATCACTTTGCAGAAGTCAGAATCGCGCCCGCCTCATTTCCAAGACGGCTGCCTGCGCCCGTGCTTCGGCCCATCGTCACGGCTTTTGTTTTTCGGTCAATGTCGACGCCCGAACAAAGCGATCCACCGCAACGTCGATTCGCCGCGCTACGTAGATAACGCGTTGAGCTGGTGTGTGCTTATCGTGACGGCCCGTTGCCTCACTGTCCCTTACGTCCCGAGCGGAGAACACCTGGGCGGCTGTAGCTTAGTTTTTTTGTCAAGGCAAGCCCAAACGGCGCGTCAAGGCCGTATGCAAAGCCTCGCGGGGAGCCGGCGTGTAAGTCCGGCACCCGGAAGGGGCTATTCACACGCCAGTGTGGGCAGCGGGCTTGTGCACGGGCGGGCGCGGGTGCACCGATGACATTGAGAACCTTCGGAATTTGGTCGTCTTTGCAGTTACAGTATCCGCTTCAAAGGATGAAATGATGATCCGAGCATACGAGTACAAAGGGTTCACACTGGAAGTTGCAGTCCAATCTAATTTCACTTCGGTTCCAAAGAACGAGCGAACAACAGTTGCCTACGTAGTGATCGTCAAGATCGGACGAACTGGAGGGACGGTCGCGACTTTTTCTCCATTGCGTCTCGGAGATACCGGCGGAAGACTTTTTGCGACCGAGGGGGATGCGTTAATGGCGGGGTACTCTGCCGCGCGACACATCGTTGAAGATCTTTTAAGCGCAGATCCAGAGGCTAAATACTTTGACCCTCTTTGAAACGCCCCGTGATAGAGGCACGCAGGAAATGGGCGTGCCCGAGACAACGCGGCAGCGTGCGGCCGACTGGTAGGCGTCGCACGGAGGGGCTGTGCTTTCGCCGATCGACGAGCTTGGCTATTAGCCGCCCGGATCAACGACTATCACACAAGGCACCCCCTCTAGTCGTCACGATGCTACGGGAACGACGACCTGGCGGACTGTAGACAACCAAATAAGGATCCACACCACCGCTTCGCGTCATCGCGGCGCGCTTGCATTATGGTTCGATGTTTTGCGCGGGTATAAGACTGTCGTGGGCGATATAACTGATGCGCCTCGGGTCAAGTGCGCCTCGTCTACTCTATTACTTCCCATCAAATGAAACACCGCCTCGCCGCGAGCAAGTAAATAATCAGTGACAATCCGTCGGTGACAACGCCACCAAACTGCTTCTGAGCACATCACAACGCACGGCATCTTGCGTCCGGATTGTATGAGTCGCTCAAGGCCCGCCCGGAAAGGTTCCGATAGCGCGTAATCCGCGTAATTGTGAAAACTACGATTCTCCCAAAAACCGTTCACATCGGGAGAAACATTTTTCGCCTTACTGCGAAGGCCACCAAGTTCTGGAATCCTTTCGTAGCCGATGTGATGCGGCGCCAGCAGACCAAGAATCACGTCTGCATTAAATTGTGGATTTGTCCTTGACCGAGGTACGGTTCGAATATCGATAACCTCGTTGACTTCCGCCGCATCCAAGACGGCGACAAAATCCTCGAGTGATCGCGTCGAGTGTCCGACCGTGTAGAAAGGGAGCGCCATGACTTCCGCCTCAAATACACCGGGGTAAGCTGTATTCTAAGCGAAAGCGAATACCCTGAACGACAGGGAAATGGTGAAGTCTGTTGCTGGTTAGTTGATGGCCGCCGACCTTACTCTTTGGCCCCACGTGGTTCGGCTCGTCGTTGAGGGCCGCGGCGGTCCTGCGACAATTCACGGTCCGCCTCGCTAGCCGACCTCGGTTTGCACGCGGCTGACAAATGCGCAGATCGCACAGGCGCTCACTGTGTGAGGTCGTCCGCGGGGCAACGATGCGCGACGATCACGACGAACGACGTCATTTCATTGCGCCGCACGCTGCATAAGTAAGCAAGTGTGGCGCTCCTCGCGGAATGATCCGTGCTGGTACTCCGACGAACCGCAAAGGCTTTTCGAGGGTGGAATCCGCTCAAGACAGGCAGCTAATGCTGGGCGTCCGCATCGCTTTCCCGACGCGAGACAAGTTTATGATTCGAAGCACATCGCACAGAAGGAAAAAGGAGTCTTCATGAATATTCAATCAGCCTCACCTTCGATCACGACGATGATTCGCATGGATCACACCCACGTCCTAGCGGCTTTTCATCGGTACCATGCCGATAGCCCATGGTGGAGAAAGCGGGCCATCGTCGAGCTTGCCTGCACGGCCTTGGAAATCCATGCACAATTAGAGGAAGAAGTTTTCTACCCGGCGCTAGCCAACGCAATGCCCGGCGACGACACGCTCGCGAAAAGCAAGCCCGAGCATGACAAAATGAGAGAGGAGATAGGGAAACTACGCGCCATGGGTCCGGAGGACGCCGCCTACGACGCGCGTTTTATGCAGCTGATGCGTGGAGTAATTCACCACGTCGCCGATGAAGAAACGACGCTGCTGCCCACAGCCGAGCGTGCGTTAGCCTCCCAGCTCGCTCAACTGGGGCACCGCATGACCAAGCGCCGACTACAACTGCTCGCTCAGAAGCGTCCAGCCACGATCGCGGCCAACACGGTAGGCACGTTTCCCATCGCGTCACTTGCCGTCTTGACAGTGGGTGCGTTTGCCCTTGTGCATTGTTTGCGGCCTCCCTCGTCACGCCGTGGACGGCGTTATGCGTGAGGCTAGCGATTGGACCCATGCGTCAACGGTCGCGTGGCGTGCCGTTCACCTCGACGATATGCACAGGAATCGACTTAGCGCCGGGCACCTTGCTCTCCTTCGCATAATGCCATAGCGGCAATAGCGGATTGCACTCGGGATAATATCCGGCGATGCAGCCGGCCGGTATGTCGTATGGCTCGATGCGCAGGCCGGCTACGCGCCGCTCGAAACCATCCTCCGCGATTGTTTGCAAGGTTATGTGATCGCCTTTCGCAAGTCCATGGCGCTCCATATCCCCCTTGGAAATAAGAATTACCATACGATTGCCGCTGATGCCGCGAAAGCGATCGTCGAGCTTGTAGATTGTCGTGTTGAACTGGCTGTCGCTACGCAGTGTCATGAGCCGCAGCGACCGCGGATCGCGTTCGGGCATGTCCGGGTCCTCGCCGATTGACTCCGGAACGCAAAACTCCGCCTTCCCGCTTTTTGTCTGCCATTTACGCTCGCGCGCAGGCAAAGCTCGTGGAAACCCGCCGGGTGTCCACATCCTTGCATTGAAGTCGTGGAAGGTTTCGGGATACGTCTCTGCGATGTGATCGCGGACATGCGCATAATCGTTGCGCCAACGGTCCCAGTCAATAGTCGAGCGCTCGCCGAGGGTGTGCTTCGCCAGTTCCGCGATGATAAACGGCTCAGATCGCGCGTCGGCCGAAGCCGGTTCGGCCACGCCGCGCGAGCCGTGAATGCAGCCTGTGCTGTCCTCCATCGACACCGCCTGCGCACCACTCGCTTGAGTATCGACTTCGATGCGGCTCAGGCACGGCAAAATGTACGACTTCTTGCCGTGTATGAGATGGCTGCGATTGAGCTTCGTTGCGACGTTCACACTCAGCGTGAGGTTTTGCCAGGCGGGTTCGATACGTAAGCGGTCCGGGACCGAACGCACAAGATTGCCGCCGAGATTAACCACTGCGCTCACCTTGCCTTCGATCATTGCCTCGAATGCCTCGACGACATTCATTCCTTTGTCGCGCGGCGGATCGAAGCCAAACTGGCTCGCAAGTTTGTCAAGCGGGGCAAGTTCCGGCTTCTCCGTGATGCCTACCGTGCGCTGCCCTTGTACATTTGAATGTCCCCGCACGGGCGACGGCCCAGCGCCCGGTTTGCCGATGTTGCCCCGCAGAAAAAGTAAATTGCACAGCATTCTGACGTTCTGCACGCCCTGCCGGTGCTGGGTAAGGCCCATGCCGTAGTGGATGATCACTGCGTTAGCGCGCATGTACTCTTCGGCAGCGGCTTCGAGATCCCCGCGAGACAGGCCGGCCACCCGCTCAATATCGTCCCACGACACTGCGCGGAGGTACTCGGCGAAGGCCGGGAAGCCCGCGGTGTGCTGCTCGATGAAGTCGACATCGAGCAGTCGCGACTCGCCGCGTTCGATCGCGCGATCATCGGCGTGGATCACAGCTTTGCAAATGCCAAGTATCGCCGCCGTATCACCGCCCGTCTTCACCTGGTGATATTGCGTGCTGATCACAGTGTGAGCGGGTGTCAACATCTCGACCGGTGATTGCGGATTTACAAATTGCAGCAGCCCTGGCTCGCGCAGCGGATTGAACGTAATGATCGGTACGCCCCGCTTTCTCGCGTCCTGTAACTGGTGGAGCATGCGTGGACTGTTCGTTCCCACGTTCTGTCCGAAGAAAAACATTAAATCCGTCTTCTCGAAGTCGTCGAGCGTGATAGTGCCGACACCCGCCCCGATCGCCTCCTTCAGCCCGACGCTCGAACTCTCGTGGCACATGTTTGAACTGTCTGGCAGATTATTCGTGCCGTACATGCGCGCGAACAACTGATACATGTACGACGTCTCGAGTGAGGCGCGGCCTGAAGTGTAAAACACGACGCGCTTGGGGTCGAGCGCGCCTAATTCGCGTCCGATCTCTTCGAACGCTTCTTCCCAACTTACGCTCAGGTACTTGTCGGTGTCGGCATCGTACCGCAATGGCGCGGTAAGACGCCCCGCCTCTTCGAGGTCGTGATCGTGCCATGCGCACAGCTGTGTCACCGTATGAAGCTCGAAGAATTGCGGCGTCATGCGCTTCGCGGTCAGGTCCCATGCAGTCGCCTTCGCGCCACTTTCGCAGAATTCGAAGACGTGCGGATCGGCGGGCTTGGCCCAGGAGCAGCTGACGCAAGCGAAGCCGTCGGGCTTGTTCTGTTTCAGTAGCACCGAGCTCTTCTTAAGCGGCACTTTCTCCTGAGCTAACACGCCGGCAACTGCTCTGAGAGAACCCCACCCGCCGGACGAATATGGATACGCAGCGCTCTTTCGGGCGCCGCTGTCGGATTCGGCCATGTCATTTGCCTCGCGGTTTGGGTGAACGTTTGCCTTCCCATGAGCAATTCCCATTCCCTTTCCGCACGAAAAAAATGCGCCGTGGGCGGTTCGTGTTCGTTGCCGTTTCAGCGCAATGGAACGCTCTGACCACGCAGTTGCCCTTCGCAGTAAGACCACACTGACGTGGAAGACCTTTGCTATGAGGGATCGGCGCGGCACGATGCGCTTGCCGAGAACGTTCCGCCGTACAGCCGCGCACTTAGTCTTACAGGGGCGGCCAATTCGTTTAGGAGGCCGCCGGACCACTGGCACATGCTTAAAGGAATTCTGGCTGGGCGCCTGCCTGCCTCGGATCAACGCCATATCCTATGTGCTAAGTTTGCAAAACCTGCATCCTTGCGACGGGGTGGACGTGCATACGACGCCCGAAAATTCGGCGTCGGGCCTAGGTTGTCTTCGCGTGCACGGGTATTTGCAAGATGGCCCCTTGACCGACCGATACTGCAGCACTGCGGCGGCGCAAGCGAAGCGCTCGTTAAAGTGCGTTCGAAAGCACATTGCAAGCTTTGAGTTTTTCCATCAACCGGCTCTCACAGGCTGATCCGCGTGCCGCTAGCGCTTCGGTTTCTTTTTCGCTCTAGGCGATCGGAGACTTGAACCGTGCCCAGATGTGTCTTGAGCCGCCGCGACCACATGCAGGCCCTGCCGCACGCGCTCGATCACATGCCCCTCACGACGTGTGCGATACACCGTGTACGCCGACCACGAAAACTCCGGCGCGTTGGCGACTTGTCGCAGCCTCCCCTCCACCAGAAAAGGTTGAACCGTGCCGCTGCGGAAATAGCCGGAGCCTCCGACGGTCAGCAAATAAGTCAAAGCAAGCGGACCAAGCGAAATGGATACGGGCGGGCTACTAAGTTCCGGAAACGCGGCTTGATGGTTCGCGACGAAACTGGACCCCCAGTCGACGTAGATATATTGATTCGGCTGCATCGTGCCGTCGGACGCGCTCGTGACCATGACGAGCTTTTCTTCGAAAAGCAGTTCCGAAACGAGGTCGGGACGCTGCGGCGGATTATAAAGAACCGCCAGATCGAGCGATCCCTCGTGCACGCGATCGAGCAGGCGCGTGGGACTATCGACTTCCGCGCGCAGTGCCACCTCTGGGCAGGCGCGGTGCATCCAGACGAGCCAGTCCGCCAGCAACGGCTGCCACAAGCTGAGTTCGGCACCGAGGCTCACACCTTCCTCGCGTCCGGCTGGAAGCGCCACGTGCTGCCGCGCTTGCTCCCACACCTGAATCAAAGTCGTCGCGTGACGAACAAATCGTTCACCGGCAGCGGTCAGCCGTGCGCCGGCCTTATTTCGAACGAACAGTCGACGTCCGAGTTGTTCTTCCAATGTTCTGATCCGAGCACTCACTGCTGTTTGCGTCAAGTGCATACGCTGCGCCGCCAGCACGAAGCTACCGCTTGCCGACACTTCCAAAAATGTACGCGCCAGTGTGATGTCCATTGACTTTCATATCAATTATTTTGCTCACATTTTTAATCATAATGCATTGGTGTGTTGACAACGCGGGTGCGAGAATAAGTTTAGCCGCTTGAAGGGGGCCCGCAGAACCACCGGCGCTCGCGCCAAAGGCATCCTTACTATCCACATGAAGGGCATGCGTCGAGCAAGAGCATCCTTTCCCGCGGGGCAGTTGTCGGCGAACGATCCTAACAATGTATCTGGAGAACGTCGACAAGAAGTCGACCTCACAGCCAACAAGACGACGCTCGATCTTGCCCGCGCGAGCGCGGTAAGCCCGAACATTTGTCCAATGTATGACCGGCGCGCCGGAGCCGAAGCCGTCTTTTTCTAGACGCCATTGCATCTGTGGCCCCAGCGGGGCCCGGTATCCGCACAGGGAAAGGAGTGTTATGTCGATTGCGCTCGATCTGTCTTCTGACCTTCATCGGTACGCAAACACGCTCCATCGTCCCATGTGCGACCTTCTTGGCTGCACGTGGCCCGTCGTGCTCGCCGGCATGGGCGGCGTCTCACGCGCGGAGCTTGTCACTGCGGTGACGGTTGCCGGCGGCTTCGGCTTTCTAGGCATGGTGCGTGAGCCGACCTCTCTGATTTTGAAGGAAGTCCGAGAAGTTCGCGCCGGCACAGATCGCAAGTTCGGCGTCAACCTGATTCCGGCTGCGACGCCCGTCGGTTTGCTCGACGCTCAAATTGCTACTTGCATCGAAATAGGCGTCCCGGTCGTGTCGCTTTTTTGGGACGTCATTCCCGCGATTGTCCGGCGGCTGCGCGATGCCGGCATTACGGTCGCCTATCAGATCGGCTCGATCGGAGAGGCACGCTCGGCCGAAGCCGCGGGCGTAAATTTCCTGATTGTCCAAGGCCGAGAGGCTGGCGGGCACGTGCGTGGCACCCAACCCCTGGCGGTGCTGCTGCCAGAGGTCGTCGCGGGCACGCGGCTTCCTGTCCTCGCGGCCGGCGGCATCACCGAAGGCGCAGATGTCGCGACCGCCCTCTCCCTCGGCGCGCAGGGCGTCGTCCTCGGCACAGCGATGATTCCGACTCGCGAGTCCTTTGCGCACAGTTACCACAAGCAGCGCATTGTCGATGCGGGCGAGCACGAGACACTTCTGACGGACTCGTTTCATATCAACTGGCCCAAG
This sequence comes from Caballeronia telluris, assembly GCF_001544495.1. Classification (GTDB taxonomy): domain Bacteria; phylum Pseudomonadota; class Gammaproteobacteria; order Burkholderiales; family Burkholderiaceae; genus Caballeronia; species Caballeronia telluris. The sequence continues at coordinate 33,049 of NZ_FCNZ02000035.1, read as the reverse complement.
GGCGCTCGGGTGCGCGTGCTGGCCAATAGCGTCACGCGCGGGGAGCGCGGCGACCCCTTCGGCGCTTGCGGCACGAACGGCACGGAAAGCACAGTGATCGGCGAAGAGGAAGGACGGCCGATCTATCTGTTTAGCACCGATTCGCCACTGCGTTCAATGACGGGCGACTTCGAAGCAATGGCACTGTACGCCGGAAAGGGCGCGGAACGCATCAGCGACATAACGGGAGCAGCTACGCGCCTACACCAGATCGTCTTGCAGGCCGGCGCGCTTCTCGACCCAGGCGTTGCATCCGTGCTCGACAGGAAGGAATCAGCCATTGCCCTGTCGGAGCACATGGGTGACGAGCGACATAGAACCACTGGCCGTCACGCGCTACTGGCGACACTGAACGAACTGCTGGAGGCCGAGCGCGCCGGCGCACGGGTGGCGTCTCAAATGGTCGTTGAAATCGCCGAACCATCACTAAAGCAGATGATGATCGCCGTCCGGCAAGACGAGGCGCGCTGGTGCGGCGTGCTGACAAAGGCGATTCAGTCGCTGGACGGGTCGCCATCGCGGCGCACCGGTGCCTTTTATGAGAAAGCTATGGCCGTCGCAGATCTGTGGCAGCGCATGGCATTCCTAAATCGAGGCCAGGCGTGGGTCGTCCGCAAGCTCCATGCGCTGCTGCCCGGCGTCGACGAAAAACAACTCCGCGCCGAACTCACCGCGATGCTAGCGTCGCACCAAGAAAACATTAGGCTCGTCGAGAGACAACTCGAGGCTGCGACTGGCGGCGCTCCGCCAGGCAGCGCATAGCGACCTTGCGAAGCAGGACTCGCTTGACCACCGAAATGACGGAGGATCAGATGCTTTGGGATAAACGGCTGGCGCAATGGGCTGCCGAAGTGCGCGCCGGCGTCAACATGCCAGCACGGCTGGCACTGTGGGATGGTCAGTCGTTTGACCTTGGCGACTTCAGGCAGCCGGCCGTCACCTTGCACGTGAAGTCGCCCGCGGCGATGCCACTGTTGCTCGACCCGAACCTCGATAATCTCGGCGTCGCGTACGTTCAGGAAAAAATCGACGTCGAAGGAAAGCTGAGCGATATCATTGAGATCAGTTACGGGCTTGCCCAAACCGTCGCCAATGCGCCGGGCAAGTTGCAGCGTCTTGCGCGGCGTGTCACGCACTCGAGGGCGTCGGACAAGCAATCGATCCAGTACCACTACGATGTTTCGAACGATTTCTATGGATTGTGGCTCGACCCCGGGATGGTCTACTCGTGCGCTTATTTTGAAAATGGCAATGAAGATCTCGCAACCGCGCAACAGAAAAAAATCGATCATATCTTGACCAAGATCCAGCTCCAGCCGGGGCACACACTGCTCGACATCGGCTGCGGCTGGGGTGCGCTCGTGATTCGAGCCGCGCAGAAATTCGGCGCGCGTTGCGTCGGGATTACGCTGTCCAGAAACCAATACGACTGGGCTAACGAATGCGTGAAAGCCGCCGGCCTCGCGGACCGCATCGAGATTCGTCTGCAGGACTATCGCGACGTTGACGGACGGTTCGACCGGATCACAAGCGTTGGCATGTTCGAGCACGTGGGACGAGCGAATCTGTCAGGGTACTTTGCGCGCGTTCAAAGCCTACTGGCCGACGATGGTGTCATCATGAATCACGGGATTACTTCGACGGACCCTGGCGGTGACGAAACCTCACACGGCAGCCTGTTCATCGAAAAGTACGTGTTTCCGAACGGCGACTTGCCCCACATCAGCCTCGCGCTGAACGCCATGCAACGCGGTGGACTGGAAGCGTTCGACGTGGAAAACCTCCGCCGTCACTATGCCAGAACGCTTCGTATATGGAGCGACAACTATGAAGCACAAAGTACGAGACTGCACGCGCTCGTCGACGAGGAGAAGTATCGGATCTGGCGCATTTATCTCGCCGGCTGCGCCTATGCGTTCGAGAACGACGAGGTTGCCATCTTCCAGATCGTTGGCCGCAAGGCAGGCCGCAGTGCAGCCACCCTCCCGTGGTCGCGCCGTTACATTTATTGATTTTCCCGCCTTTACACCAAAAAGGCTGGCCTCGAAGCAGACGGCAGAGCACGTCCGCCGTTCATCGACGGACGACGGACCCACGAGCTCAGCGAGATGAACAACATTTACCCAAGTAGCACTGGCCTCGATTTGTAGTGCGATGCCTCTACGCGGCGTGGCGCTTGGGTAGGGATTGAGCATCAGCAGCAGCTTTAACGCTTTAACGAACTCCTGCACATTGTCGACGCACTACAGCTGTGAGACCCCCACCACGTTGCGATGCCCGACAAATGGAAGGACGGCGAGGACGCGATGACCCGGCTCAATCAGCTCAATCTTAAAGGAGAGGCCGCAATCGCGAAAAACTCCAAAATTTGGTGCTCAGCGGCCCCGTCTCCGGCTTACGTCGAAGGCATACAAGTACGTGTTGCGAAATCAATAGCATTCAGCTTAACAACGTCCAGATACGTGCGAGGGATGATCGCTACGGGCGTCCACGCACGATAGGTAACTACATACCAGGTTGCATTACATCATGTCGTGATACATAATTTGAACAGTTCTTAGCGAACGGAGGCACAAATGGACTATCTATCGATCTCAGCGGCTGCTCTAAGTTTGATCGGCGCCGGTGCCGCAGCCACGTACGCCTTTGCATGCTGCATGCCGTTGTCCGCTCTCGTAGTTGCGCAAGAGCATGGCAGGTTTGCAGAGCTAGCACGGCCCGACCCGGACAGGCTGCCACCCCAGCTCAGCGACTCCTCACCGCCGGTGCGGGCTGAGTGCTAACGAGACGCCGCAGAGCTTGATGCTGCGGCATATGTGCGCAATTGACTCGGGAGAAGTATCGCGTTGATGAATCAGGATGACGACATATGCCTGCGTCGGCGCACCGGTCAGTTGGCGTTTTCCATCTGGCCGTGCGAGGCAAGACATCGCCCTCCTGCACACCATTCTCATGAACGGCTGCTAATGTATCTCCGCGTCGTCTGGCTTGCTACCCGCGCGAGGCGGCGAGGCCAAAATAAGCGTCTTTGCCGCGCTGTCGAGATCGCTGTCAGATATTGAGGCAAGATCGTCGACGTGCTCGTCTATGGGAATCGCGTGGGCGGGCACGCACGGGCAAATGGAACGCGATTGCGATCTCTTGTTGGAATTCCATCGACTTCCAAGTCAGTTGATTTCGTCGTTCATTCGTTCGCGAGATTCATGACAGGTGTATCGCCAGGACCTGTCATCGGTAGGACTGGCTGAGGTCGTTTCAGCAGATCTGGCGAGTTGCCGCAGTCGTCGGCATGACGCCTCGGAGACCTGCGGTAGTGCTTCAAATAATAACAACCTAGACTGACTACTGTTGGGAGACAAAAATTGCTTAGCCTGCACGAATTCGCTGCTCTCATGCTCGTCCGCGACACGCCCGATCAGTCAGAACTGAGCGCCGACGATCTGGAAGCACTGCTCGGCCGCCATCTCGTCACCCGTGAGACGCTCGCTTCCGGATGCGAGCGACTTCATCTGACACGCGATGGTCGATCGATGCTCGACGCAGTGTCGCGCATTCCGCTGATTGTATGAACCAGTTCAATGGATCGTCGGACCAAAAGCGCCGTTGACACCTGTAAGACCCGTAACTCACAACGAGGCCCCGAATGACCATGACGCGGCAAAGCGCTATGACCGCTTCGCCATGATCTAGCAGAGGCCTCCCTCACAGATTCCGGCACTGTTTTGAAGGGATCTCCTTCCGTACCGACGATCGCGCGTGTGGCTCGATACCAGACCGCAGTCAGACCGCCTTCCCTCGGCACATTATTGCCACGATATCCGATTGCGTGAGCATTCCAACCAACTCAGCATCGTCGAGCACCACTGGGATGTGATGATGCCCTCGAGCGGTGAATCGGGGTATCACCTCTGCTACTTTGGTCGCCGCATTAACAGTAGTCACTTCAGTCGACATCACGCTGCGAACCGGTGACCGTCTCCTTTCCCGTTCTGCGGCCTCGATCGCGCTGCGTTCCACAGCACCTTGGCGGACGCTCGGGTGAAGCGGCTGAAGATCCGCGCGCGTGACTACGCCGATCAGGCGAGCTCTCGCATCGATCACGGGCAGCAATTTGATTCGCTGCTTATTGAGCAGAGCAAGTGCCCTACCAATCGATTGATCATCAGTGACGCTCATAACGGGAACCCGCATCACCTCCACGCAGGTCATTTCCATCAGTCTCCTGAAGAACACCTGCTGTTCGAGCTGCTCGCGAAGCAGCGCCACACGGTCTGAGTCCACAGCCGGCTCGCACGTCTCATCGTAGAAAGAATGACCGAAGTCAATCTGTGCCGCGGCACGACAAACTTCCGTCAGCCACCTTGTAAAATTGGAAGATACGGTCATGATCGCCTTGGCTAGCTGCGCTAGAATAAACGTATCACACCATGATACGCTCGGTCGGTGCGCATTGGGCGAAACGAGATCGGCGTTTTGCCGAAGACGACTTGGCGCCGGCCGGCACTCGGCGCCAGTAGTTATTGCAAAGGTGGGCTAAATCATTGCTGCCAAGAGGCAAGGGCCGTTGGACCGCATCGCATGACCCAAAGAACCTGAAGAGAAGATGAGAGATCGCTATCAACGAAGCGCCGCTGAAATCCGGATGGACTTCAGAATCCTGACGGTCCAAACGATACCTGCGTCCATTTTGCTAGAAAAACTCGGCCGGCTTCGGACCGAAGTGCATCAAGGTGTTGCCACATCGGATCGTAACACCGCCGTATTGAATGAATATCTTCAGCTCCTCGCCGATATCGAGCGGTGGTCGCGAGGCCGAGGCGAGGATCGTTGACCCCTACTATAAGCACGCCTGGACCCTGGATGACAAACTCGATGAGCGCCGACTAGCGCGTCTACGCTTTGTCGTCGCCTCAAATATAATCGAAGCGTTGTCCTTGCTCTTATTCGTGGGACGCGCTCGCGCATTGGGCGTCTCGCGCAGTTGAGCTGCGAACTGCCACGGCGATAGCAAGGGCGAGCGCGTACACAGGAGATTCGCAATGGCCTTGACCCCAAAGCAGACCGAGATCATCAAGTCGAGCGCGCCAGTTCTTAGCGAGCACGGAATGACGGTGGTGACACGGTTCTACCACCGCCTCTTTGAACATCACCCCGAGCTCAGAAATCTTTTCAACCACGCCAACCAGCGATCCGGTGGACAGTCGGAGGCGCTGGCGCATGCCGTTTGGGCATACGCCTCTAACATCGACAATCTCGCCGCGCTCGGACCAGCCGTCAAGCGTATATCCCAAAAGCATGCCAGCCTTGGCGTGCAGCCGGAGCACTATCCTATCGTGGGTGAGCACCTGCTTGCCGCAATGGGCGAGACGCTGGGTGACGCCTTCAGCGGTGAGATGCGCGACGCCTGGGCCGCCGCGTACCAGCAGCTCGCGGACGTCATGATTGGCGCCGAAAAGGAGCTCTATAATCAGCGCGCGGCACAGCCGGGTGGCTGGATTGGGTGGCGTCCGTTCGAGGTTGTGCGCAAAGTGGACGAAAGCGAGGAAATCTCGTCGTTCTATCTGGTTCCCACCGACGGCAAGGCGCTTCCTCCTTTCGAGCCGGGCCAGTTTGTGAGCGTCAAGCGCTATGTCGGCGATATCGGGCTCGAACAGCCCCGTCAATACACTCTGTCGGACGCGCCGCACGGCAAATGGCTACGCATATCGGTGAAACGGGAGGCCGCCGGCGAGGGCGACGCTGCAAAACCGGCCGGCCGAGTCTCCACTCTGTTACATGACGAATTGCACGCTGGCGGACATGTCGAAGTGAGCGCGCCCTATGGCGATTTCGTCCTGGAGCGTACCAAGCGAACGCCTGTCGTATTAATAAGCGGCGGTGTTGGCCTGACGCCCATGGTTTCGATGCTGGCCACGATTGTCATGGATTCTGCCACCCGCCGCGTTAGCTTCCTCCATGCGTGTCGCAACCGACGAGTGCATGCCTTTCGAGAATGGCTCGACGACGTCATAGCCGATCACCCGAATGCTTCGAAACTGACGTTTTACGAGGAAGTCGGGCCGAACGACGTACAGGGCAGGGACTACAATTTCGTCGGACGCCTTGACCTCGCAACGATTCGCGAAGCGGTGCTACTTCGCGATGCGGAGTACTTCGTGTGCGGACCCATGCCGTTTATGCGCGCGCAGGTAGACGCATTGCGGGCTCTGGGAGTCGACGCATCGCGAATTCATACCGAGGTTTTCGGAGTCGGCGACCTCCGTTAGACATGAGACGGCGCTTTGGGACGGCGCTTTGCGACGGGCCGCACGCCACTTTCGATATAGGGTTCTATCCCCTATCGGGCACGGCAGAGTTCGCAACAGTTCTTTCGCCAGTACTTTGGACGATTCAGGCCGAGGGCCACACAAACATAACGTGTGCACCGGCCTTCGGGCTCGTCTCGCCACTACGCCACCTTATCAAGGTGAAAGAGCCTGTATGAATAAGATCCGGCAGTACGTTGCCGTATGGTCCGATGACCCGCAGCACTGCTGAGCCTGCGCCAATGTGGCAACAGTCGCAAAAGTTGCAGCAGGTCGATTGCGCGCAGGTCGTCGTTTCACGAAAACGGCCGATTGCGACCGCGCTCGTTGCCTCGAGTCGCGGCTGAGCGAACGAACTGGCGACGAAAACGCCCCAAAGCATTGCAAACGCCAAGCTCTTCATGGCCGCTCCATGGACCGACAACGTTAGGTTCCTCCCGCAGGGTCCCATCTTTTCTTTAAGTGCTGTACAGCGTCATCAAAGTCCCCAGATGACGTCTGCCTCTTGTTCGCGTGCCTGGCGCAGCATGTCCAGAAATGGATACGCGCGCTGAGAGAGCCCAGCGCGATGCTCGTAAGCATTAGCGTGCGTCGTATGATGTAAAGGCGCGCTTCCTTCTTCAGTGTTTTTATCGTCGACGATCGCGGCCTCAAGGCGCTCGATAGCACCGGGTAGTTGCTCCCGCGTAATGACGCCTCGCACGTCCAATCGCTTGCCAACGAGCCCCAGCAGATAGCCCGCCAGGTCCTTGAGCATCGTGACATCCGGCGCGGCTTTCGATTGAAAGGTGATCAGCATGACACTCCTCCTCGCTGTCAATTCCTGGTCGGGCACACAGAGCACCACCGACCCATCAGACGCTCATTTTACATCACACTATGATATAGTGCACGTCCGGCGCGTAGTCAGATGGGCTCAAAGCCTTAATCTGAGCTTTTCCCGACGCGGGGAGTCGCGTTTTATATCATGCTGTAATATATTTATTTCTAATGGCTCCTTTGCCGGCTGATGCTGTTGCCCCTAAGGTGGGTCCCTTTGCTTGCACTTCTGCCTGAGTAAACTTGAGTCGCACTTCACTTGTTGGCTGGCTTGTCAGCTTTGCACCGTCGTCAGTTGCCGTCAGATGGCCCGAACGCCTTCGCTCCTGCCTCGGGGCGCTGATCGGGATCGGCTTCACTGGCGGCACGATGCATCTGTTGCTTGGGTCGTCGGCGAGCATTCCGTTGCTTGTCGCGCCGATGGGCGCCTCTGCCGTGCTGCTCTTCGCCGTGCCGGCGAGTCCGCTTGCGCAGCCCTGGTCAATTATCGGCGGAAATCTCGTGTCGGCAACGGTTGGGGTCGCCTGCGCGACCTGGATCGCCGACCCCGTCGATGCGGCGGCGCTCGCTATCGCTTTGGCGATCTGCGCGATGTTCACACTGCGGTGTGTGCACCCGCCGTCTGGAGCGGTGGCGCTCACTGCGGTCCTTGGCGGTCCATCGATTCATTCGTTGGGCTTCGGCTTTGTGTTCGAACCGATCCTCATTCAGTCGTTCGCCTTGCTCGCAGCGGCGATCGTGTTCCATGCGCTGACAGGCCACCGCTATCCGCACGTCGCCGGACAAAGCTTGAAAGGCAATGCGGTAAGCCAGGCCTCGAACCTCGCCACGAACCCGGGCTTCACCCGGGCCGATCTGGAACTGGTGCTGGCGCGGCGCGGTGAAATGCTTGACATCGATCCAGCCGACTTCGAGTCGGTCGTGAACGAAGCGCAGTTGCAAGCGTACATCCGCGGCTTCGGCGAGTTGACCTGCGGGGAGATCATGTCCCATCCGGTCGCCTCGATCTTCGCGACAACAACGGCTGCAACAGCTGCTGACCTGTTAAGCCGTCGTGCCGTGAAGGCTCTGCCGGTGGCTGACGCGCAAGGTCGTGTGGTCGGCATCGTGACGCGCGCGGACCTTGCGCGCGACGCGTCCGCTAGCCCGTTGGGGGCACTCTTGCGGCGCCCGGCCCGCTGGTTCGCAGGCAACGACGGTTCGCCGCGGCTCGTCGGCGCATTGATGGCGACAGACGTCTGCACGGTAAGCAGCGCGAGGCCGATTGCCGAGCTCGTGCCGCTCTTCGCCAATTACGGCCATCATCACATTCCGGTGGTCGATCCGCACGAGCGGCTGGTCGGCATGATCACACAAGCTGACCTGATCTCGGGTCTCTATCGGCAAACGCAATTGCCGCAGCGACACGCCGCCTAAACAGGGGCCGTTCTACGCGAGCCGCGAATCGGCTGTTCGTATCACTTTGTGACATATAATTGCGCTTTGCGAGTTTGAGACCATGATGAAAGAGCTTGCCCACGGCGAGACCCGCGACTTAACCAAAAAAGATTTCGAGCAACTTTCAGCGTTTCGGTATCAGATGCGGCGCTTTGAGCGCTTCTCTGAACAGGCCGCCCATGGGGAAGGCGTTACGCCGCTGCAGTATCTGCTACTGCTGCATATTCGCGGCTATCCTGGCCGCGACTGGGCAACCATCGGCGAACTGGCCGAGCGACTGCAGTCGCACCACCACGGGGTCGTCGCGCTTGTCACGCGGTGCGAAGCGCTCGATCTCGTGCGGCGCCAGGTCAGTCAGACGGACCGGCGGCAGGTCGAAGTGCATTTGCAGAAGGCGGGTGAGCAGGCGCTCGCGCGGCTCGCGCAACTTCATCGCGCGGAACTGAAGTCGCTGCAGGGCTCTTTCCGCGTGCCTCAGATCGACTACTGACGAGTTCCCAACGCCTCATGAGCCTTCACTCATCAAAACGCGATTTCGCCTCAAACGCCCGGCTGCCCGGCATTTCCGCGCTCGCCGCCGTGATCGGCGCTGTCGCCACGCTCGCCGCGTTCGTGCTGCTCTCCCTCATCCATCTGTTCACCAACCTCTTTTTCTTCGGCAGCTTTTCGTTCGCGGACCGCTCGCCCGCTGACAACACGCTCGGACTCTGGGTGATCGTCGTGCCGGTTACCGGCGGGCTCATCGTCGGGCTGATGGCGCGCTTCGGTTCCGAGAAGATTCGCGGCCACGGTATCCCCGAAGCGATCGAGGCGATCTTGTTCGGCAAAAGCCGCATGTCGCCGAAAGTCGCGGTGCTGAAACCGCTGTCGTCGGGGATTGTGATCGGCAGCGGCGGGCCGTTCGGTGCCGAAGGCCCGATCATCATGACGGGCGGCGCGCTCGGCTCGCTGATCGCGCAATGCGTGAAGGTCACCGCCGCGGAGCGCAAGACGCTGCTCGTCGCCGGAGCGGCCGCGGGCATGACGGCCGTGTTCGGCACGCCCGTCGCCGCCGTGCTGCTGGCCGTCGAGTTGTTGCTCTTCGAATGGCGGCCGCGCAGCTTCCTGCCGGTCGCGCTCGCGTGCGCGGTCGCGGGGTTCGCGCGCGTCGCGTTCTTCGGGCAAGGGCCGCTCTTTCCGCTCGTAACGGCGCCGCCGGGCGCGTTGTCGCTCGTTTCGTGCGTGATCGCGGGGTTGCTCTCCGGTGCGCTGGCGTCCGGGTTGTCGGCGGCGCTCTACAAGACCGAGGACCTCTTCGGCAAGCTCCCCGTCCACTGGATGTGGTGGCCCGCGATCGGCGGGCTCGTGATCGGCATCGGCGGATTCATCGAGCCGCGCGCGCTCGGCGTCGGCTACGACGTGATCGGCGATTTACTGCACCAGCACGTCGCGTTGCAGGTTGCAGTCGCGATCCTCGCCGTGAAGGCAGTCATCTGGGTCGTCGCGCTCGGGTCGGGGACTTCGGGCGGCGTGCTCGCGCCGCTCCTGATGCTGGGCGCGGGACTCGGCACCCTGCTCGCGCCGGTCCTGCCCGGCGGAGAGCCCGCGCTGTGGCCGCTCGTCTGCATGGCGGCGACGCTCGGCGCCACGCTGGGCGCGCCGCTCACCGCGATCGTCTTCGCGTTCGGCCTTACGCACGACGTCAACGCGCTCCTTCCGCTGCTCGCGGCGACACTCGTCGCCCACGGCTTCACGACCGTCGTCATGAAGCGCTCGATCATGACGGAGAAGATCGCGCGGCGCGGCTATCACATCTATCGCGAATATGGCGTCGATCCGCTGGAGCGGCATCACGTCGACGAGGTCATGACGCGCGGCGTGCGGACGATCGACGCCGGCCTCACCGCGCGCGACGCGCTCGCGACCTTCTTCGGCGAGGCGCAGACGCATCGCGCGTATCCGGCGGTGCGCGACGGCGCGGTGATCGGCATGGTCGACCGGGCGACGCTCGCGCTCGATGCGGAAACGACTGTCGCCGCCGCGCTGCGCGGTGTGGCGCCGGTCGTCGCGCTGCCGGGCGAAACCTGCCGGCTGGTGGCGACGCGGCTCGCCGTCCACGGCCTCGAACGGCTGCCGGTTGTCGCGGACAATGAGACGCGGCGGCTGATCGGCATCGTGTCGCGCAGCGATCTCGTGAAACCGTCGCTCGCCCATTTCGATGAAGAGCACAAGCGCGAGCGCTTCCGGCGAATTCGCGTAGGCGGGTCGAAGACGCGTTTATTTCGTGCGGGCCGCGGCGGCTGAGACGATGCTTGAAGCGTTACTGGCAGACAAACCCGGTTTTGAGGCCCGTCCGTCCTCACACATTACCTCACGTTGTGATCTATAATTAAATCGTCGGTTGGTTCAGTTTTCGCTGCCCGCTCGCAAGCGGGCCTGTCGTGCTGGTCTGATTTCGAGCAGTGGCCGAGGTAGACCGGCTAAGGGGGAACGATCATGGTTATTACCAGTGACTTCGAGATCGGTTATTTGATCATCGCGTCCGCGCTTTTGGGCGTCATTCTGGTCGGTGCGCTCCTTGCCGCTATCCACCTTGATCGATGGCACCCTAAGCTCGTAGGCGCCGCGATCGGTGCATTAGTCGGTTTTGCGCTGATTGAGGCGGTACCGCTCATTACCTAGTCATCGAACAGGTAATAGCCCACCGGATTTGTCAACGGTGGAGACTCATCGACGGCCTCAACGATGTCCTCAATCGATCGGATACTTCTCTGTTATGACGGTACGGCAAGCGGTCAAGCTTCGCTGCGATGCGGTTCGGCGCTCGTCCGCCAGTTGAACGCCGAAGCACATTTGTTAGCGGTGCTCGAGTGTTGCTGCGGCGCCGGTGGTTTCGACCCGCTTCCCGCTGTCGAATTCGATCTCGACGAAAAGACTGCCATGGCGATTCTTCATGAAGGCGTGGAGAGGTTGCGCGCTTCGACGGCCGCGGCAACGGGTCACTTGCTGTTGGGAAATCCTGTCGATGAAGTTTCCCGATTGGCGAACATAGTAAGGGCGGATCTGATTGTGATCGGGCAGAGCCCGGGAAGCGCATTTGCGCGCGGGTGGACGAGCGACAATTCCACGCTGCTGCTGCGCCGTGTGACCTGCGGTGTATTGTTCGAAAGCGCGTCGGTCGCGTCAGTTTGACCTGTTTGACTGAAGAGTGTCGCGTTCCGCTTAAACGCGCCGTAAGTAGGTTCGGTGCATATTACTATTGAAATGGACATTCACTTTTACTGGGTACTCTTCTTCCTCGCGCTGGTATTGCTCGCCGCCATCGGTTTCGGTTTGTCGAGTTGTGTTAAAGAAGATCCGTTTACGGCTCATCAACGGGTTGAGGAGCGATCGAGGCGTGTGACCGGAGACCAGCAAAAATAACGGACCTCGGACACTTCCATTTCCGGCCCATGTGTGGCTACGTCTGAAGTGCGTTCAGTCGACAGTTACATCACGGAATGACTTCGTCTGTCCGCGGTCGCTCCGAAAGAAACCCGCGCGTATGCACTTGCCACTCTCAAACGAATCCAGTCAGAGCACTGCGTTTCAGGCAATAACGGTCGAACGTCAACAAAGCGCAGGATCGCACTCGCTCCTGCCGGCTCAGGCTGGGAACGCGCCCGTCGAGAGATAGCGATCACCTCGATCGCACACGACGAAGACAATGGTCGCATTTTCCACCTCCTGAGCAATTCTCAGTGCGACCGCGCATGCTCCGCCCGTGGAAATTCCGCAAAAAATGCCTTCGATCGCGGCAAGACGACGTGCGGTCACTTCAGCCTGCGACTGGCTCACACTTTCAGTTCGGTCAATCCGGCGAGGATCAAAGAAAGCGGGTAAGTACTGCGTCGGCCATTTGCGTATGCCTGGAATGCGAGCGCCCTCTTCTGGTTGCACGCCGACTATCTGCGTGTCAGCGCTTCGTTCTTTCAGATAACGGCTCACGCCCATAATCGTGCCGGTCGTACCCATCGCTGAAACAAAATGCGTAACGGCGCCGCCCGTATCGTTCCAGATCTCCGGACCGGTCGTCTCATAGTGGGCAAGAGGGTTGTCAGGGTTGGAAAACTGGTCCAGAACGACGCCGCGACCTTCGCGCGCCATCTGAGTCGCGGCATCGCGCGCCAACTCCATGCCGCCCTGGGCCGGGGTCAGAATCAATTCAGCGCCGTACGCCCGCATACTCCTGCGGCGTTCTGCTGATACATCTTCTGGCATGACGAGCATCATCTTGTACCCGCGAAAAGCTGCCGTCATGGCCAGCGCGATTCCGGTGTTTCCGCTTGTGGCCTCGATTAGCACGTCTGCGTGATGTATCTGACCGCGCCGCTCGGCTCCCATGATCATGGACAGCGCAGCGCGATCCTTCACAGAACCAGCTGGGTTGCCGCCTTCCAACTTCCCCAAGATGACGTTGTTGCGTTCCCGCATTGCTTCATCGGGAAGCCGCACGAGCTGAACGAGGGAGGTTTTTCCAATGGTGTCGGCGATGGTTAGATAGCGCATGTGCAGTTTATGGGGGTGCTAGGGATGGGCCAGGGTGTGGGCGCAAATGGACGCGGCCGACTTAACGGCGTCTGGCGGGCGCAGCCTCAGGCGATCCAAGCGCGCCTGTTTGATCAGACGCCGCACGGTTTCCTGAGTAATCGGTGCTCGCAAAGTCAATGGACAACTGAGTGCTCGTCAACCCGTGGCGCCGCTACCTCCCGCACCTCATCGCCCGCCGAGACGCCTTCATCGTTCGCCGTCCAAGCGTCCTCGGGATTCCCTGTATCCATCGCAACGAGAACGCTGCACGAAAGTCGGTCCAGCAGTCGTCCATCGTCCTGGCCAGTCCACCAGCGTGAAAGAAGACCGCTTCGATGGTGGCCTACGACAACGAGGTCGACCTTTAGCGTTTCGGCAAACGCCGGTATTTGATTCATTGGATTTCCGATCGCGAGGTGGCCGATGGCGACCACGCCCAGTTCGGCGAGCCTTTTGACGCCTTCATCCAGGACCTCTTTGGCGGACTCTTCTTCCAGATTGAAGGGTACGGCCGGCACGACGTCGAAGCCCCTTAACCACGCAGCGTCGTCCAACACCGCAAGGAGATGTGTCTCAGCGCCAAGTTGTTGAGCGAGTGCGGCGCCCAGCCGCAACGCGCAGCGTCCCTCACGCGTGGCGTTGTAACACAATAGAATCCGGCGATATGTGGCCATCATGCCTCCTGCAACGCGATTTTCCCACGAGCCTTCGATGTCGACTGCCTCTCCTTCGCATTATATATCACGTTGTGACATACAATGACGGGTCTTTTCGATGCGGTTCTGCCCAAATGTTGATGGTCTAATGATGGTGTTCGTCAGCGTTGCGGCTGCGGTCTTGACTTCTCCTCGATGATTTCCTGTTCGACCATCTCACGCGCCTGTCGCCAATACTCGTCGGCACAGCCTTCCATGCTTCCGTCTTGCTGCCAGAGTTGATAGGCTCGTTTGCGGATTCGCTCCTCGAGTGTTAGCTTGTCCATCGGTATGCTCGTCGTTGGTTATCAGGTGCCTATGCAGGCGATCCGCGAAGCTGCGGCGGCGTTTCATTTATGTATGCCGTCGCGCAGCGCCGTCACTTGATGGGTGGTGACGGGCGCCGCGTTATTGCCCCACGTGTTGCGAACAAACGTCAGGACCCGCGCCATCTCCTCGCTCGTCAGCTTCTTGTTAAACGCGGGCATTTTCTCCGGCGGCGGGCCGCCCGCTGTCTCGGGACTTTGCCCTCCTTCGACCAGGAGGCGAATCAGCGATGTCGGGTCCGCTGCAAGGACGGCCGGATTGCCCGCGAGCCTCGGGAACTTCAATGGCTTTCCTGTCCCATCAGCCTGGTGGCATTTAGCGCAGAACGACAAAAAAATGCCCGCGCCCGGACGTTGGACCGCGCCCGTTCGCATTGCATCAACACCCTGTCGAGCGCGCAACGAACGCGGCTCATAAGTGCCTGATTGGCGCTGGGCTGGCAGGCTTTTCAGGTAACGGGCGATGGCGTTCAGATCGGCGTCGCTCAGGTACTGGGTGCTGTCCTCCACGACCTGCACCATGCTGCCAAAGGTCACCAGACCGCCGCCGTGACCGTTTTTGAGAAACGACGCAATGTGCTCGGCCGGCACGCGTCCGAGCCCGGAACCCGGATCCGCCGTGAGATTGGGCGCAAACCAATGATCATTTACGCCGCCGGTGAGATAAACATCCTCGCTCTCCGTGTAGGCGCGCTCTTCAAAGGCCGGGCCGCGCGGCGTGTGGCAGGCGCCGCAGTGTCCCAGTGCCTGCACCAGGTAAGCGCCGCGATTCCACTGCGCATCGCGCCCATTACGTGGCTCATAGACACCGTTCGGTACGAACGCCAGGTTCCAGAAAGCCAACACCCAGCGCTGGTTGAACGGAAAAGGCAACTCCGTCGCAGGCGGTTGTGTGTGAACGGGCTGAACGCCGCGCATAAAGTACGCGTAGAGCGCACGCATATCGTCGTCCGTAATCTTCGAGTACGACGGATAGGGCATTGCCGGGTACAAATGCTTTCCGCCGCGTGCGACGCCTTCGCGCAGTGTGCGTGCAAACTCTTCGTAGCGGTAGGCGCCGATACCGTACTGCGAGTCGGGCGTGATGTTGCTGCTGACGATCGTACCGAATGGAGACGCCAATCCCAGGCCGCCCGCAAACGGTGCGCCGCCCTTTGGCGCCGTATGGCAGCCCGCGCAGTCCGCGGCCTTCGCGAGGTAATCGCCGCGTGCGATCAACGCCGCGTTGTCGGTCGGCGTGAAGGTCGCAACCGGACGAAACCGGCCTGGACGGTCCCCGTCGGTCGCTTCTGCGATGCCGACCCTGCCGACGTTCAACGTTATGGCCGACACGATTAGCAGCGCAAGAACCGAACGAATTCTAGGCATGGGTTCACCACCTTGCGCACGGCGACACGACAAAAGCCGCCATCGCGGTCAGCAACAGTCCGAGCAAGAAAACGGAGCTGCCGAGCACGCCAACTAGAGCGAGGAAATGCATGCGCCGGCCACGCTCTGACAACCCCGTTGCATCACGCTCACCCGTGTCCGTGTGCTCCTTCCGGGCTGTGCGCCAACTCGTCCACGCTGCCACGAAGCCCAAGCTTCCGATCACGAAGGCCCCTGCACTGACAGCCGCAACGAGTCGCAGAAGCGAGGTGAGCTCCGGAGCAGACAACGGATGCTCCTTCGGAAAACAGGCGTGTGAGGCTAACGCTTCACAAATGCAGATCTGAATGATCCAGGCAAGCGGGGCAGCAACGATACCCGCCAGCACGAGTAGCGGGTGGGCCTCGGCGCGCTTCGGTGCTGGGTGAGTCTCGCGTCGCGACCGGCCGGCGTCGTCGAAGGGCGGGGTCGCAGAACCGGACGGCGGCCGAACCAGTTGCACAAACACGTTCATTCTCCCAAGACACAAACCTAAAGCACACACCTAAAGCACGTACGGCGACAAGTACAGCGTCGCAAAGATGAATAACCACACGACGTCCACGAAGTGCCAATACAGCCCACCGATGGTTAGCGCGGCGCATCGCCTTTCGTCGAAATATCCAAGGGCAGTCCACGTCAGCAACAAAACCAGGATGACGATTCCCACCAGCACGTGCAGCAGGTGGAAGCCCGTGATGGTGAAGTACAGCGAGCCATAGAGATGCGTCGTCGGGCCGTACGGATGGTCGTGCCATTCTTTGAGCTGGACACCAACGAAAACTGCCCCCAGCAAGATACCGACGCCCATCGATGCAACCCCGAGTCTCAGTCGTTTGCGCCGAACGCATCGTTCACAGAACCACACGAAGAAGCTGCTGGACAGCAAAACCACAGTGTTGGCGCTCCCGATTCCGAGTTTTGGCAGACCTTCCGGAGGCCAATGCTGCGCCGATTGTGAGGCGAGATAGAGATACGAAAAAATCAAATAGCCGAACAGAGCGGACTCGGTGGCGATCATGGTCCACACGCCCCACCAACCACTGGATCGCTCACCCGCGCTGCCGATTGGCAAGGCACGCGTGGTGTTGAAGCCATCGATCGCATCAGCCAATTTCGCCTCCCTCGTCGTGTACGGGGAACGGCTCCCGTTGCAACAGGCCGCGCTCGGGCCAAAGCCAGGCGATCACCGAGAAGGCGGCGGCGACGAGCATCGCCGCGGCGAACCACCATGCGTGAAGAATCATGCCCGCAAATACAAGCGTGGAAAAAACGCCCAGGAAGAGCGGTGCATACGAATCGCCCGGCATTTTCAGGATGATGTTCGGTTCGCCGTCGAGCGCCGTCGTGCCGAGCGCTTCGCGTCCATCGTCGAGGATGTAGCCTTCATTGAGCACGGACCCTGGATGGTCTCCTTGTTCGCTGGCAAGCCGGCGCTCCCACAACGGGTGGCGGCTTCCGACAAACGGGATGGTCGCAAAGTTATAAGGCGGCGGCGGTGAGGCAATGGACCACTCGAGCGTGGGCGCATCCCACGGGTTGTCGCCAGCAGCCGGCCCTCGCCTGTAGCTCCATGCAAGATCGACCAGAAAGATCAACACACCAAGCGCGAACACGAAGGATCCGATTGAGGTGATCAGGTTGACGGTGTTCCATCCCATATCGGCGGGATAGGTGTAGATACGTCGCGGCATGCCAAGAAGCCCGGCGATATGCATCGGAAAAAAGGCAACGTTGAAGCCGATGAAAAGAACTGCAAAGCCGCTCTTACCCAAGCGTTCGCTCATCATGCGACCGGTAAATTTGGGAAACCAGTAGTAGATGCCACCGATCACCGGAAAGACGTTGATCCCAAGCAGCACATAGTGAAGATGCGCCACCACGAAATATGTGTCGGTGAGCTGCCAGTCGAGTGGAACGGCAGCCGTCATCACGCCGGACACGCCGCCGATCACGAACAGCAGCACAAAACCGGCGAAATAAAAGAAGGGGACCTTGAACACCGGACGGCCCGTATAGATCGTCGCAAGCCACGCGAAAGTGGCAACGGCGCTGGGGATCGCGATCACCATGCTTGCGGAGCCGAAAAACGCCAAGGCAAGCGCCGGTATTCCGGTGGCAAACATGTGATGGATCCACACAATGAAGCCCACCACCATCGTCGCGACCGTCGCTAGCGCAACAGGGGTGTAGCCCACGAGCGGTCGGCGGCAGAAGACAGGCAACGCGTCGGAGACAATGCCCATCGCTGGCAGCACCACGGCATAGACCCAGGGGTGAGCGAACATCCAGAACATGTGCTGCCACAGAAGCGGCTTGCCGCCATTCAAGACGTCGAAAAAATGCGTACCAAACTGCCGGTCGAGCCACAACATGAAAAAGGCGAGACTGACCGCGGGCACTGCCAGCAAATTTCCACCGGAAGCCGTTAGCGTGCCCCACACGAGCACAGGCACCCGGTCGATGGACATGCCGGGGGCGCGCATGCGCGCCAGCGTGGCGATAAAATTGACCGATCCTACCGTAGTCGAAATGCCCAGCAGCACCATGCCGAGCGCATAGACGTCGATGTTAGGGCCCGTGTCGTACGGAAGGCTGGAAAGCGGCACGTAGTTGAACCAGCCCGCGTTTGGTGCCTGGCCAAACGGGAAGCTCGAATAGAGGAAAATGCCAGCGAACACGAACACCCAATACGAGAACGCATTGAGCCGGGGAAACGCCATGTCGCGCGCGCCCAAAATCAAAGGCCACAGATAGTTCGAAAACCCCGAGAGCACCGGCAGCGCGTAGAGAAAGATCATCGTCACGCCGTGCATCGTGAACAGCTGGTTGTACTGTTCCGGCGTAAGCAAGGCGGCGTTCGGGCGCGCCAACTGAAGCCTCATAATCAGAGCCTCGACGCCGCCCATCAACAAGAAAACGAATGCGGTGACGATGTAGCGCAGACCGATGCTCTTATGATCGACGGTTGAAAGCCAGCCCCGCCAGCCGGGTTCGCTCTCCCAAATTTTCTGCAGGCGCCGCTGCGTCGGACTTCCGGGCGTGACGCGGCCAATCTCAGGCACCCGCGAGAGCGCCAGTGGCCTCGGCGGCGACGCATTGCGTTCAGGTTCAGCAGGTGCGCTCATGGCCTCATCGTGCCTGTGGTTATCGCAACGTAGCGAGAAAGGCCGACAGATCGGCGGCTTCCTGTTGGCTCAAAATCATGCTGGGCATCATTGATTCCGGCTTGATCTGCTGTGCGCGGGTGATCCAGTCAAGCTGGTTTGCCGCAGTGTTAGCGAGCAAGCCGGCAGCAATCAATCGACGCGTGTTGAGGTGTGTGAGGTCAGGCGCCTGTGCACCTTGCGCGGATGAACCCCGAACCGCGTGACAGCCGGCGCATCGTTCGTCGAAGAGCTTGTGCCCCGCCGCAATTGACGGGCTGATTGTGGACGGCTGCACGTGAGCTTGAGCCTGTTGCGCGCTCCACGCCGCAAAATCGGCGCGGCTCTGCGCGATCACTTCAAACGCCATATGCGCGTGCTGCGCGCCACAAAACTGCGAACACTGACCGCGGTAGAAACCGGGACGGTCCGCCTGAATCCATTGCTCGTTGGTTTGACCAGGGATCGTCTGCGTCTTGCCAGCGAGCACCGGCACCCAGAACGCGTGTATGACATCCGCACTTTCCAGCTTGAGTTTGACCGGTTCACCGACCGGAATGTGGATCTCGTTCGCCGTGACAAAGCGTTGTCCCGGATCAGCGGCATCGGCGTAGGAGATTTTCCACCACCAGTCGTACGCGGTGACGGTAATGGTCAGCGAAGGCGAGTCGTTGGGTTTGGCGACGCTTTCGAGTGTCATCAATGCATATACGAGCATGGCGACGAGCACGACTGTGGACATGCCGACGCCCACGTAAATCCATTTTGTTCCTCCACCGGTGGCGGCTAACGCACCGAGGTCAGCGGGGAGTGACATCGGTCGCCGCCGCAGGATTGCGGCGGTCAGTAGCACCGCGATGATCAGACACACACCGGCACAAATCCCTGCAAATATCCAGCCCAGCCAAAGCGTCGGCGACGCCGCGGGTCCCGCTGCATGGAGGAAGTAGTTCAGCGGCGCAGAATTCTCCTCGGCCGACGCTGTCGCAGACCTATCGGCCAAAAATATCACGGCGAGAACCGCCAGCACGGCGACCCTGTCGGGCCTACGGGGCGCGGCGCGAATGGAAATGGTCATTTGTCAGCCTCAGCGCCGTGACGAAGCGGGCTCTTGTGTTCGGGGGCGCTGTGGATTTCCGAACTCATCGCCATCCCGGCATTGACCAGCGCCACGTGTGAGAATGCCTGCGGAAAATTCCCGCACAGCCGCCTTTTCCTGAAGTCATACTCTTCGGGCAAGAGACCCACATCGTTGCGAAGCTCGAGCAGGCGTTCAAAAAGCGTTCGAGCCGCCGATCCTCGACCTTGCAAGCGCTGGACATGCGCGAGCCAAAAAGAACAGGCGAGAAACGCCCCCTCCTCGGTCGCCGAGTCGTCATTCGTTGCTTCGATGCGATAGCGCAGGACTAGCCCGTCCTCCACCAATCCACGTTCGATCGCATCGACCGTCCCATTTACCCGAGGATCGTCCGCTCTGAGAAAACCAGTAAGCGGAATCAACAGCAGGCTGGCATCGAGCGTGTCGCCGCCGTAGCTTTGGGTAAAGCTGTTGAGTTTTCGATTGAAGCCATGTTCGAGCACGTCGTGACGAATGCGCTTCGCAAGCCGTTGCCAGTCTTCGATGGGCCCCTGCTTGTTAAATTCTTGTGCAGAACGCACCGCGCGGTCGACCGCCACCCACGCCATGATCTTGGACAAGGTGAACGGCTTGCGACCACTGCGCACCTCCCAAATGCCATCGTCCGGTTCGCGCCAGACCTTCCCCAAATGACCGACCAGCCCCTGTTCCAGCAACCAGGCGTCGTCGTCAGGCGGCAGGCCGGCACGCCGGCAGATATAAAGCGCATTCAGAACTTCGCCGTAGACGTCAAGCTGCAGCTGGCCAACGGCTGCATTGCCGAAACGCACAGGGGTTGAGCGCTCATACCCAGGCAGCCATGGACACTCCCACTCGTCGACACGGCGCGCACCATTGAGCGCGTACATAATTTGCACTTGCGCCGGATCACCCCCAACAGCTCGCACGAGCCAGTCCCGCCAACGCGCCGCTTCATCATGATAGCCACCTGCCAGCAGCGCTTTGAGAGTGAAGCTCGCGTCGCGCAGCCAGCAGAACCGGTAATCCCAGTTTCGCTGGCCGCCAATTGTCTCAGGCAGAGAACTGGTCGGTGCGGCAATCACGCCACCCGAATCGAGGCTTGACAGCGCCTTAAGCGTGACCAGCGATCGCTGTATCGCATTGGCATAAGGCCCCGTCGCCATACTGCGCGCCGACCATCCGGCCCAAAACGTCGCGGTACCGTCGAGCGCCGCGTCCATATCGGGAACGGCCGGCGCAGGACTCGTTGAAGGCACACAGGTAAGCGAAAAGGTCCGCTCCTCGCCGGGCGCCAAGGTGAAACTCATCCGCACGTCGTTGCCAACGCAGCTCAGTTCTGCGGAAGAATCCAGCCAAAGCGTCTGTGGGCCGGCCATCAACTGCACCCGGGTGCCCGATTTCTTGCTCCAGGGCACGGCCCGTCCGTAATCGAAGCGGACGATCAGTTCGCATTCGATTAACACCGGAGCGCCCTCGCAGCGCACCCGGCGCGCCAGGATCGGGGGCGTCGCGCCCCAGACCATCCAGTCCGTGAGAATGACGATGCCGGAACCCGTGGTGAGCGTCGTCTCGAGGACAAGTCCCTGACCGTAATAACAGCGTTTGGCGGAGAGGATCGCCTCGCGCGGTGCAAGGCGCCAGCGTCCGTTGCCCGGGTCGCCGAGCAACGCGGCAAAGCACGTATCGCTGTCGAACGATGGCCAGCACAGCCAGTCGATTGAGCCGTGTCGGTCCACGAGCGCGGCGGAGCGACCGTCTCCGAGCAGCGCGTAGTCCTCGATCCGTGCGGCCATCGCCCCTCCTAACGCGTATCGAGTGACTTGCGGCGTGGCTTACTCAGTGGCTTATTAAGCGGCTTACTAAGCGGCTTGCTCAGTCGCCTGCTCGTGCGGCGCCAAACCACCACCGCGGCCATCAACGCGGCGGCACACACGGCCAGAGCACGGTGCGTGTCGAGCCACAGCGCCGCGCTCGTTTCCCGGGATTCTGCGGTAAAAGCTCCGCGCACACGATGCTCTCCTGAAACAGGAAGCCATAAGTCCGTGGGACGATCCGTCCGCAACGGTTCTGGACGCTGCTGCATGGCGTAGCCTTTTCGTCCCAGGTATCGATCCAACATGCCGGGAGCCACTTTGTTCGCGAGAATCGCCTTGATCGACGAGAGACCCACAAACAATTCGCGCCGACGGTGCGTCGCCGCCCAAACGATGGCGCGCGCGGCGACTTCAGGTTGATAGATGGGCGGCACGGGTTGCGGCGCATGGGACATGTGGGACACAGCCCAATTGAACTGCGGCGTGTTGAGTGCAGGCATCTGCACCATCGTCAGGTGGACGTTGCTGTGTTCGTGCAGTAACTCGCAGCGCAGTGCATCGGTGAACCCGCGGATCGCATGTTTGGCGCCGCAATAGGCCGATTGCAGCGGGATCGAACGGTACGCCAATGCCGAGCCGACCTGTACGATGACGCCGTGATTACGACGATTCATCCGTTTGAGCGCTGCCATTGTTCCCCATACATAGCCGAGATAAGTGACCTCCGTGACACGACGAAACTCCTCGGGTGTCAGGCGCTCGACCGGCGAAAACACCGTTACCATCGCGTCATTCACCCACACGTCGATGGGACCGAGTTCCGCTTCGACCCGCTCGGCGGCCGCCTCGAGTGCATCCGCATCGCTCACATCGACAGCGATTGGCAACGCGCGCACGCCAAGCTCGCGCAATTGCAACGCGACTTCCTCGAGCGCGCTCAGATCGCGGGCGAGCACTGCCACATTCGCGCCACGGCCGGCGAACGCGAGTGCTGCCGCTCGCCCGACCCCGGCGCTTCCACCCGTGACGACGACGTTTTTTGGATTCCGTATGCTCTTTCTCACGCTACTCTCCATTGTTCTTCGTCTGACCAATTGCGACTGCATCGCTTGGCGGCCGGGGTTCTGGACCTAGAGTTCGCCGCGCGCCCTGAGCACGGCGATGCGATCCGCTGTCCGGCAGGCGATCGCCTGAATCGTCAGAGAAGGGTTCACCCCACCGACCGTTGGAAACACCGAACCGTCGCAGATCCACAGATTCGGAACGTCCCAACTGCGGCAGTCCGCGTTCACGACGCTCGTGCGCGGATCGTCGCCCATGCGAGCGGTGCCGTTCAAGTGACAGGTGTCATCCGTCTCGTTCCAGATTTCGCTGGCGCCCGCGGCATGCAGTGCGCGCCCCATGAAGTCGAGCGAATGCGCGATTAGGCGGCGGTCGTTGTCGCAAAATGAGTACGTGACGCGCGCGACTGGCAGTCCGTACTGGTCCTTTTCGTCGGCAAGCGTCACACGGTTGCGCTCTTGCGGCAGGGTTTCGCCTACGATTTTCAGTCCAGCCTGATGGTTATACTTCTGCATCTCTCGCATAAGCGCTTCGCCCCATAGTCCGCGTCCGTTCTGCGTTGCGGCCCAGGCGTTGGGCAATGGCCCCTGGCTCATGTAGCAATAGCCGCCAAAGAAGTCCTTGCCCTTGTCGGTATAGTTCCAGTGCTCGGTGAGCGCAAGCGACGGCGGGCCCTTGTACCAGCGGATTTCTTCAGGCATCACGCCCCAGGTGGCCTGGTTCGACTGCACCATCAGGTTCTTGCCGACAAGGCCCGAGCTGTTGGCGAGCCCATCGGGAAAGCGGGCATTCGCCGACAGCAGCAACAGGCGCGGCGTCTCGATCGCATAACCCGCGACGACCACGTTGCGGGCTCGCTGAAACTGCCAGCGCCCCTCGCGAAAATATTCGACTCCGCTCACGCGGCCAGCCTCATTCGTGTCAATGCGGCCCACCATCGCGAGGTCCCGTATTTCCGCGCCCGCGGCAAGCGCGCGGGGTACCCACGTAACGAGCGCACTTTGCTTCGCATTGGTCGCACAACCTGACACGCAAAAGCCCCGGTAGACGCATGGATGCGCTTCGCCCCGCGGGGCCGACAAGGTGGCGAGCGGTGTCGGAGACCAAGGAATGCCAAGTGCCTCGGCGCCTCGCGCGAGCACGAGCGCGGCCGCGTTGAGTTCGTGCGGCCGGTATGGATAGCGGCGGCGCTTCGGACCCCACGGATAGTTGACAGGCCCTGATATCTTGAGCGCGTCTTCGACCTGGGCGTAATAGCGCCACATTTCGCGCCAGTCAATGGGCCAGTCCGCTCCATAGCCAAGCAGGCTGCGGGATTTGAACCACTCCGGGCGAAACCGCAACGACACCATCGCGAAATGCACGGTGCTCCCGCCTACCGCCTTGCCACTATTGTTGTTGCCAAGTCTGAGCGGATTTTCGCCATCGCAGATGCGCTCATCGGTCCAGTAAAGCTTGTTTTGGTGCGTCTCGTCGGACGCGAACTCCTCCAGCGGACGCCACCATGCGCCCGCGTCGAATGCGACCACCCTGAAGCCTTTTTCAGCGAGACGACACGCGAGCGTGCCACCGCCCGCGCCAGTCCCAATGATCGCGAAGTCGACGGCTTCATCCTGCGGGTACTCACGCATCGCCGTCCAGGCGCCCACGCGAAAGACATTGGGAGCACGTCCGTTCTTGCCGCGCGGATGTTGCTGGGCATCATCGAGCATGCCGGTTCTCCGTGCGTGCATTGCTCCCAGCGCCGGGGTTCGCCTCGACCGCTTCCCACGGGTCCCGTCGATTGAAGTTCATGCGTACGTAGCCGCGCGGATTCGCGGGACCGCCGAAACCGATCTGGCTCCACGCGTGAGGGTGCGAGTAGTACGCGCCGCAGATATCGTGCAGCACGCGTTCCGAGAAAAAGAGCTTCGACGGCATGCCCTGCCAGAAGTCGCCGTGTAAGTCACCCGCCTGCACTGATTGCAATAGTGCGATTTGTGCTTCCTCGCCGATGCTTGCAAAAGGCAAGTCGCAACGCACGCGGCTCTCAGCGTCGAGCGCGGCGAGCCCCCTTTTCCAGGCGTCGCGCAGCGGCGGAAGGCGAGCGTCGCGATAACCATCGCCATGATTCGCACTGAGCATCGCGTCAACCAGCGCGGCGACCGGTATTTGCGATGCATCACTGCGCTGCGGCACGATGCAGGCGCACAGCGCCAGAAGCGCGCGCCATTCAACGGGATTGAAGAAGCTGGGCTCGGAGGGCGTGCCTAGCCGTTCGTCGATCACAGCGCGTGTCGCGTCGTCCCACGAGACGGTGTCGCGCTTGTTTAGCACGTCATAGCCAGGATACCGAGAAGCGGGCGGCAATGTCATTTTTCTGTCTCCCTGAGCCGCAGTGCCGCGAGGCCCGCGAGCGCCAATGCAGAGAAACTAGGCGGCGCAGGCAATGGCGGTCCATTGAGAACGTTCTGGCTCCAGTTGCGCCAACCGCCCTGATTGCGCGCGACGCCGCGTGCATGAAAGCCCACGCCAATAAAACCCAGTGCGGCGGTGATCCTGAGCCATACACGCGTGAACCAGCGCTCGCGGGGCGCCGCGAGCGCTGCGTGCGTAAGTAGCGCGCACGCGAGTGGCCCCGCCGTAACCGGCGCATACATGGCCGGATTCTGAAATGCGCCCCGAAAATGCAGCAAGGCGACCTCGCCGACGGTGCCCGCCAAACCGGCGGCGGCTGCAAGTCCCAGTGCCCGTCCCGCCTGCATGCCGAATAACTGCGGCTCGACCGCGGGTTCATCGCGCAAGCGCTCAGCGACCGCACCGAGTGCGCCCGAAAGGAGCAACGCCATTGGTGCGCCGATCGGCGCCGCATAAAAAAGGTTGTGCCAGCTGATGCCACCCGGGCGTTTCGTGATGTTGTAGAGATGAAATCCGGTGCCCGCAATGCCCGCAGATGCAGCCGTGAGATAAACGACATTACGCACCGGATGCTTGCGCGCGACGCTGTCAGCGCCGCCATGCAGCCCTGCTGCGAGCGAGAGAAGCGAGCTGATGAGCGGCGTATACATCGCCTTGTTCGCAAACGAGCCGCGATAATGCTCGATGCCGCTATCCGCGAGCACGGACAAGGCGAGCAGTGCCGAGCTCCGATTGAACGCGCGCGCGGCATCGAGATGTGCGGCTGTTTCAACGCCAGGCAGCCCTGCGGCGCCGGAACGACGTCGCGCGAGCGCGCTTAGTAGCACCGCACCGACTACGGCGCCGGCTGCGATGCCAACCCCCACTGTCCTCGCATTCCTTGCACTCATCGATGCCCCCTCACACGGCAAAGGCCCGGGCATCCGCGCGCTTCAGTTCCAGACCACAGCCTGGACGCGAGAAATCCGGT
The DNA here is from genome assembly GCF_001544495.1 of Caballeronia telluris. Taxonomy (GTDB): domain Bacteria; phylum Pseudomonadota; class Gammaproteobacteria; order Burkholderiales; family Burkholderiaceae; genus Caballeronia; species Caballeronia telluris. The sequence goes on along the minus strand of NZ_FCNZ02000035.1, from coordinate 6,985 downwards.
GTTATTGAGCCGTCGGCTGCACGCGGCGCGCCGTCGAACAGCATCGCTTCAATGCGCACGTGGTCATGAAACCATTCCTGGTGAATGAGGCGCGGCACTGCGCACGCGACATGCAGATGCAGTGCCGGTGCGCAGTGCGCGGAGAGCGCCATGTGATACGCGTCACAGAGCGTCGCCACGTCCAGAAAGCCCGTAATACCGCCGCAACGGCTTACATCGGCCTGCAAGACGTCGACGGCACACGCGTCCAGCATGCGTCGGAAATAGTCAAGGGTGTAGCCGTATTCGCCCGCCGCGACCTCCATCGATGCCACCGCGCGGCGCAAGGCGCTCAATGCGGCGAGGTCATCGGAGGACACGGGCTCCTCGAACCATTGCACGCCGTATTGCGCGAAAACCTCGGCGTAGTGCAGCGCCTCTTTTTGCGTGAGCGCTCCGTTTGCATCCACAAACAAGCCGGCGTCGCCGATCGCCTCACGTGCCGCACGCACGCGGCTCGGATCGCGTTGAGGCTCGGTGCCGATCTTCATCTTGACCCAGCGGCAGCCGCCCTCGGCGATCCATGCCGACAATTGATCTCTGAGGCGCGCATCGGTGTAGGTGGTGAAACCTCCGCTCCCGTAGATCGGAACCCGCTCGCGAATCACGCCAAGCAGGTGCACGAGCGGCAGTCCGAGAAGCTTGGCCTTCAGGTCCCACAATGCACAGTCGAGGGCTGAAACAGCGGTCGCCGCAACGCCTGCCCGGCCGATATTGCGTACCCTCTTTTGCATCGCAACCCATGCGGCGCGCACGTCGAATGCGTCGCGATGCAGCACCGCTTCGGCCAGTGCGCCGCGGATCAAAGACGTCGCGCACGCATCGGTATAGGTATAGCCGATGCCTGTCTTCCCGCCCGCGTCCGCTTCGACAACAAGGAGCGTAGTCGAGTCCCACCCAAAGGTGCCATCGGCTTCGGGCGCGTCGGTCGGAATCGTGTACGCCTGCGCACGGACGGCGGTGATCGCGGCGTCGTGAAGTGTCGGGATAGTCATGGTTGGGGGGCGCCTACTTCTTTTCGCCGTCCTTATGCCCTGGTAGCACGGCGCTTAGCACCTGCTTCGCAGTTTCGAGCAGCATGTGGCCCTGCTCCGGATCGCCCTTCATCAGCGTCGTCGCGAAGGCCTTCGCCTGCGCCATTGTGATGTGTGGCGGCAAGGGTGGTACGTTCGGGTCGGCTTTCACTTCGATCACCACCGGACGATCTGCCGCGAGCGCTTCGTCCCACGCCGCACCCATATGCTCGGCATCGTCAACGTAGATGCCCTTCAGGCCGATCAATTCGGCAAACTTGTGATAAGCCACCGATGGAATGTCCTGCGATGCTTCAAACTTCGGGTCGCCCTCCATCACGCGTTGCTCCCACGTGACCTGGTTTAGGTCCTGGTTGTTCAGCACCATGCAGATCCAGCGCGGATTTGACCATTGCTTCCAGTACTTCGATACGGTGATCAACTCGGCCATGTTATTCATCTGCATCGCGCCATCGCCGACAAGCGCGATCACCGGGCGTCCGGGGAATGCAAACTTCGCGGCGATCGCGTAAGGCACCGCCGCCCCCATCGACGCGAGCCCGCCGGAGAGCGAGCACATCATGCCACGCTGCACTTTCAGGTCGCGGGCATACCAGTTCGCGCACGACCCCGAATCGCTCGTGACAATCGCGTCGGAGTGAACTCGTTTAGAGAGTTCCCAGACGGTGCGCTGCGGGTTGACGCCGCCCGTCGTTGTTTCGAGCGCGCGCTTTTCGAGCGTCTTCCACCACTCGGCGGTCCAGCCTTCGATTTTCTTGCGCCACGCGCGGTCTGGCTTCTCTTCGAGCAGCGGCAGGAGCGCGCGCAGGGTTTCGGCACTGTCGCCTACCAGATTGACGTCCATCGGGTAACGCAGGCTCAGCATGTCGGCCTTGATGTCGATCTGCACGCCGCGCGCGTCGCCCTCCTTCGGCAGGAATTCCGAGTACGGAAAGCCTGAGCCGATCATCAGCAACGTGTCGCATTGCATCATCATGTCGTAGCTGGACTTGGTTCCGAGCAATCCGATGGAGCCCGTAACCCACGGCAGGTTATCGGGCAGCACAGCCTTCCCAAGGAGTGCCTTCGCAACGCCTGCGCCGAGTTTGTCGGCTACGGCGATGACTTCATCGGTTGCGCCAAGCGCGCCGGCTCCGACCAGGATCGCGACCTTCTTCCCCTCGTTCAGCACCTCGGCAGCACGCCGCAGGTCGGCGTCGTAAGGAACAAGTTTCGGGGCGGTGAATCCGACGCCGGAATGCAAGGTGCCGTGCTTGCGCGCGGGAGGCTCGTAGTCGAGGTCCTGCAGGTCATTTGGAAGGATGATCGCCGTGACCTTGCGCTGGGACAGGGCCGTGCGGACCGCCCGATCGACGAGATGGCGCACCTGGGAGGGCACACTCGCCTGTTGCACGAAAGCACCAGCCACGTCCTTGAACATCGACACAAGATCGAGTTCCTGCTGATAGTGGCCGCCGAGGGCGGCCCGCGCTTGCTGGCCCGTAATCGCGAGCACCGGCATGTGATCCATCCGTGCGTCGTAGAGCCCGGTGAGCAGGTGCGAGGCACCCGGGCCCGACGTCGCGATGCAAACGCCCAACTCGCCAGTAAACTTCGCATGGGCCGACGCCATGAACGCCGCCATCTCCTCGTGGCGGACCTGAATAAATTCGATCTTTCCGTTAGCGCGATTGAGTGCGCCCAAGACGCCATTGATGCCGTCGCCGGGATATCCAAAGATCCGGCGCACCCCCCAGGCGTGAAGACGATCAACTAGAAAGTCGCCGACGGTTTCTGACATTACCATCTCCTTGCAGAAAGCTGAACATTCGCACGGATGTTCGGCCAATGAGGTCTTGATTAGCAGGTCTGTACAACCTCGAACGTAGACAACAGCGCAAACTCCGTGCCGGTTGACGCAGTCGTCAACGACCGTTGCTCGAGAACGGGAAGGTTGAGAGGGGCCGCCTTTGGGGTCAACGCTTGCAAGGAACAATGATGCTTCTGCAGGTCGGAACTAACGCACTGTCACCGCAAGGCGAGCAACAAAGATTGCAGGTAATATATATCATCTCGTGATACAAATTACATCAATAAGTGAAGTGCAGGAAAATGAAGACACCGCGGCATTGTTGGGTTCGTGCGCGAAGCCAGCGGGCAGGAAGACGACTGTGCCACTCGGAGAGTTTGTTGGGCAGATATCATCTCGGGCGCTCGTCGCGGCGCCAACCACGGAGGACGAATTTGATGCCGCAGGGAGGCGCGGCATCGACGTCGCGAGAAGCGGATTGGCAATCGGAGTGCCGGGCTATCTAAAAAAAACAGTTGCCTGACCTCTCCATCCCGAGTCATAAAGCCCGGATCGTCTTGGAGGAAGGCGTTTGTCTGGGCACTCACGTATCCTGTTAACCTGGCGCACCGAATATTGGTGGAGTTCCAAATGCTTGGATTGTTGCACCTTTGGCGCAAGGGCCCCGGCGTTCACTTGTTCGTCGCCGCCGCATTGCTAGGTGTCGTCTTCACTGCGTGTTCTCGGACCGGCGAACCGTGGCGCCTTGCCAATATAAGCGGCCACTTGCCTGACCTCGCACTCTCGCTGGTTGACGACGGAGGGCGCGCGGTCACCGCTCAGACGTTTGAAGGACGCGCGGCACTTGTCTACTTCGGGTACACACATTGCCCGGACGTGTGTCCGGAAACGTTGACGCGGCTCATGCAGGTGCTGCAACAAATCGGCCCCGACGTCAGTCGTGCGCAGATTGTCTTCATCACCGTCGACCCCGCCCGCGACACGCCCGCCGCGCTGCACGCGTATGTGCGCGCGTTCGACGCGCGGCACGCGGTCGGCCTGACGGGTTCGGATCGCGCGATCGAATCGCTCGCCAAGCGTTACCGCGTGGCCTACCAGAGGGAGAAGCGCGACGTGAACGGCGAGTACGAAGTCACGCACAGCTCCGCGGTCTATATCTTCGACACGCAAGGCCACGCACGCCTGCTCGCCACCGACAACGATTCCATCGATGCCATCGCGCATGACCTCCGGCGTTTGATCGATTCGCCCAAGTCATGATGCAGTCGATGCTTTACTGGCTCGAACCTTGGGAGCCCTCACCGACCGTCGTGGTGGCAGTGCTGATCGCGGCAGTTCTGTTCGCGCGCGGCGCGCGATGTGCCAGCGTGTCGGTCTCGCGCCATGTCTCGTTCTGGCTGGGTCTTTTAGCAATCGATGTTGCGCTGCATACGCGACTCGACTATTTTTTCGAACATGAATTCTTTATGCATCGATTGCAGCACCTCGTGCTGCATCACGTCGGACCGTTCCTGATCGCGGTGTCCTATCCGGGCGCCGCGTTGCGCGCCGGCGTCCCGACTAACTGGCGCCAGCGCTGGCTGCAGCCCGCGCTGGGCACCAGAACGGCGCGCCGTCTGTCCGCCGGTCTATTCAATCCAGTGGTCGCACTGACGCTTTTTATCGGGCTGATCTACTTCTGGCTGCTCTCCCCGATCCACCTTGCGGCAATGCTTGACTATCGGCTATATCGTGTAATGAATTGGAGCATGGTGATTGACGGCCTGCTCTTCTGGTGGCTCGTGCTTGATTTCCGGCCTGCGCCGCCCGCTCGCCTCACGCCGGGCCGGCGCATTCTCATCGCTATCGCTGCAATTCCGCCGCAGATTCTGCTTGGCGCATACATCTTTTTTACACCGCACGAGTTGTATCCGATCTACTCGATTTGTGGGCGCGCATTTACGTGGCTCAGCCCGATGCGCGACCAGCAGATGGGGGGCTGCTGCTATGGATTCCGGGTTCGATGATGAGCGTGATTGGCGGGCTGATCGCACTGCGACACTGGATGCGGCTCTCAGCCGCTCGCGTTTCACACGGACGGGGAACTGGCGGGCGCGGCACGGAAGCCGACTTCGGAGTTTCGCCCGACAAACCATAGCAAACCGCCCGTCTAAATAAGCGGAAGGCGGTTGGCAACGCGCAACGGGATGGGTGACATGGCACGCGGCAGCGCTACTGATCAAACTCGTAGTCGGGGCGGATGCGTATTCCACGCAAAGAGAACAGCCATTCCACGGCAAAGTGAATCGTGATTCCACGGCAAAGCGAACAAGGATTCCACGCCATCGCGAACAAGCGGAGCGCAGCGACGCGGGATCTTGCCTTTTTACTCGGACTGCGGCTTCGCAGTCAATCGACTACGCGTCTTGCGCAGCGATTCGCCGGCGAGCGTGATGCGATGAGCGTTGTGTACGAGCCGGTCGAGGATTGCGTCCGCGACGGTGGGTTCGCCGATCGCCTCGTGCCAGTGGTCCACGGGAATCTGGCTGGTCGCCAGTGTGGATCGGTGTCCGTGCCGGTCGTCGAGAACCTCCAGTAGATCACGACGCGCGGAATCCGTGAGCGGCGCCATCGCCAGGTCGTCCAGAATGACGAGATCCGTCTTGGCCAGTTGCGCAAGCCACCGAGCGTATTGGCCGCTGCCGTGCGCGATCGCCAGTTCCTCGCTGAGCTTCGGCACACGCAGATAGCAGGCGGAGAATCCCTGGCGGCACGCCTGAATGGCGAAGGCACACCCCAACCAACTCTTGCCGAGCCCGGTTGGCGCGACGAGGATCAGATTCTGCCGCTCCCGAATCCATTCACAGGTCAGCAGACGGGCGGTGAGCGCCCGATCTAGCCCGCGGGCGGTGCGATAGTCGATGTCCTCCGGCGACGCGTCGGGGATCTTCAGTCTGGCCCGGCGCAGCCGGGCCGCTGTTTGTCGCGAGTCACGTTCGCTAGCTTCGCGCTCGACCAGCAACCCCAGGCGTTCTTCAAAGCTGAGCCGGTCGATGCCGTCCTGGCTCTGTTGCTCGGCAAGCGCCGCAGCCATGCCAGGCAGACGCAGCGCGTGCAGTTTGTCGACAGTGGGATGTTGCAGCATAACGACTCCCTTTCAATGGTAGTAGGACGGCCCGCGCACGTTGGCGTGCATAAGCGGCAGGTCAGCCTGGGCGGGAGCCGCTTCGGGCTCCTGGTCCAGGCCGTTCTTGAGCGTCGAAGCAATGAACTTGTAGTTCGGCGCTTTCAAATCGATGGCGCGGCGGCAGGCGGCTTCGAGCCGGTCGCGCCCGTAGTCCTTGCCCATGCGCAGCACGCCCAGGCAGGTTCGATAGGATTGCTGCGGGTGCTTGCGGGCGCCCAGCAGGTGCTGGATGACGGCCGCCGTGTGCGGACCGATGTCGGCAGCCCAGTCACGCAGCCGCTGCGGATCCCAGCCTTTGGCGACAGCCAGATGCTCCGGCGGCATGTGCGCGTCGATCGTGGTGTGGTACCGACGGCGAGCGCTTTTGCCGTGTGCGGCAATGCGCTGGCCGCGATGGAAGATCTCGACCGTGTTGGCTGTATGACGCATGTCGACCTGTTCGCGCGCATAGCGGTACGGCACCGAGTAGTAGTGCTGGTCGAGCTCAACGTGATAGTCCGGACCGACGCGTGCGACCTTCCACTCTGCGTATTGATAGGGCCGCTCAGGCAATGGCCTGAGTGCCGGGCGATCGATCTCGTCGAAGACGCTACGGCGGCAGCCAGGCAACTTTTTGAAGGGCCGGTTGTTCAGGTCGGTCAGCAGTGCGGCGATGGCGCGGTTGGCCTCGTCGAGGTTGAAGAAGCGCTGATTGCGCAGGCGTGCAAGAACCCATCTCTGCACCAGGAGGACCGATAACTCTGCTTTCGGCTTGTCCCTCGGTTTTTTACTGCGAGCGGGGATCACAGCCACGGAGTAATGCGAGGCCATTTCCTGATAGGTCGGATTGATGTCGGGGTCGTAGAATCCGGGCTTGTGCACACCCGATTTCAGATTGTCGGGCTTCTGTTCCCTTCGGCGTTATGTGCCTGAACGGTGAGAAACGATTCCTGGCGTTGGATGAGGGTGCAACCAAGG
>NZ_FCNZ02000034.1 GCF_001544495.1 Caballeronia telluris | reverse complement strand
TGGTGTGACGTCTCCGGTGTTTGAATAAAACGGAACATATGGTTCCGAAAACAGCGTGTTGGATCAAATGTAGATCATCGACCCGGCGATCGTCAACCGATAAAATCTATTATTCGGGATGATTTGTATCTAAAATAGCGACACGCGCCTGTGCCGCCCGCGACGCGTCGGGGCCGCGAAACCAGCGCAACCGGGCCGATGTCGTATACCCTGACGACCGATCTCGCCACGACTTCTGACGAAACCATGTCCCATTCCAAGCCAGTCACGCCTTTTGCCTCCGAAACCGGCGATCCGTTTCTCCTGACGCCGGGTCCGCTGACCACGTCGCGCACCGTGAAGGCCGCGATGCTGCACGACTGGGGTTCGCGCGACGCGAACTTCGTCGCGATCAACCAGTCCGTGCTTGCGCAGTTGCGCGACATCGCCAATGGCGGCGACGAATACGTGACCGTGCCCGTGCAGGGCTCCGGCACCTTTGCGATCGAGGCGATGCTGACGAGCCTCGTGCCGCGCGACGGCAAGGTGCTCGTGTTGATCAACGGCGCGTATGGGCTGCGCGCCAAGCGCATTTTGGATATCGCCAGACGCAAGGCCGTCGTTCATCAGACGGCCGAAGACGCGCCGCCCGATCTGAAGAAGGTCGAGTCGATCCTGAAGCGCACGCCGTCGATCACGCACGTGTTCGCGGTGCATTGCGAGACCACGTCGGGCATTCTCAATCCGGTCGCGGACATCGGCGCGCTCGCGGCGCGTTATGGGAAGGGCTTTCTGATCGATTCGATGAGCGCGTTCGGCGCCGTGCCGCTCGATGCGCGCGCGGTGGGCGCCGAAGCGATCACGGCTTCGTCGAACAAGTGCATCGAGGGCGTGCCGGGCCTCGGGTTCGTGATCTGCCGGCGCGCGGCGCTCGAAGCGTCGCAAGGCAATGCGACGACCCTCGTGCTCGACCTGCACGACCAATGGTCGAATTTCGAAAAGACCGGCCAGTACCGCTTTACGCCGCCGACGCATGTCATCGTCGCGCTGCATCAGGCGCTGCGTGAATTCGAGGACGAAGGCGGTGTGGCGGGGCGCGGCGAGCGTTATCGCAACAATTGCCGCGTGCTGATCGAAGGGATGACGGCGCTCGGCTTCAGGCCGCTTCTGGCGGCGGATTGGCAGGCGCCGATCATCGTGACGTTCCACATGCTCGACGATGCGCGTTTCGATTTTCAGCGCTTCTACGACGGCTTGAAGGAACGCGGCTTCGTGATTTATCCCGGCAAGCTGACGGTCGCGGATTCGTTTCGCATCGGCTGTATCGGCAGGATTGGGGAGCGGGAGATGCGCGCCGCGCTCGACGCCGTGCGCGAGATGCTGCAGTCGATGGGCGTGGGCGGCGCGGGAGCGCAGGCGGCTTGACGGCTGAGCGTTGTCGGACGGGAGCGCGGAGGGGTGGCTGACTGCTGTGCCATCACGAAGCCCGCGCGTAATAAATATTCTGCGGATGCCGCGCTTCGGCGAAGAAGAACCACCGCTCCGCGACGAGCCCCGAATACTGCGTCACACAGGCCGCGCACAACAGCGCGATGGACACCCCGACCGACGACGCACCCGCCCCCAGCACCATCAGCACGATCGGCAAAGCGAACGCACCGACGAGAAACGTCCACTTGATCCGCTGCAGCGCGCCGGGCGTCTGTCCATGAAAGAACTCGCGCAGATTGAACGCGCCGGCGGTGAACCCACGCGATTTCTGCACGACGTTCGGCCCCTTGATGCCGGTTGCACTTTGCACCGTCGACTTCGGACGCAGGCGCGCGTTGCGCCTCAATGACGCGACGCGGCTCGCGCAGCCCGCAAGCGTAAGCGTGCAGGCGCAGGCGGCGAGCGCGGCGGTGAGCGTCGGCGCGAGCCACGCGGCGCATGCGGTCGCGAGCGTGAAGCCCGACGCGCAGCCGAGTAGCACGAAGTTGACCATCGTGAGCGGCGTCGCCCATTCTTGCAGGAAGCGCAGGCACGCGTAAATCATCGCGGTGCAAACGAAGAGCGCGCCGCAAGCGATCACGCCGAGCACGCCGATCGCGAGTGACCACGGCGAGCCGAATCCGTGCGCGACGCCATACGCCGCTGCGCACGCGAGGAACGCGGGCAGGCAGAGGCACTCGCGTGAGAGCCACGACGTGCGCCACATGGCGATCGCGCGCCAGGCGCGCTCGGGATGCCCGAGATGGAAGAACGACGCGAGAAGCCCAAGCCCGCCGAGCACGACCGCAATCGCCGCGCCGACGATAAAGAACATCTGCGACGGCGCTGCACTCGCGGACAACAGACCCAGCCGAAGCGCGGCCTCCACGCCGACGAGCGCGATGAGCAAGCCTTGCGCGGCACCGCTCAATGTCGTGAGGAACACGACGGAAAATGCGGGTTTCATGTGTTGCTCCGAAAAGAATGATCAGACGCGCACGGCCATCGACGCCAGGTTGATTTCGCCGCGCTCCATCTGCATGTCGAGCGGCATGGATTCGGCGTTCTCCGGCTGGCACGAACACGAGCCGCCGCTGCCGCACGAATTCACCGGCTGGCGCGGCAGGTAGTGGTTGGCGGGCTTCGTCTCCCATTCGGGCATCAGCTGATAGCCGCCGCGCTCGCGAATCGCTTTCGATACGACCGACTCGGGATCGTGGATGTCGCCGAAGAGCCGCGCCGACGTCGGGCACGCCAGCACGCACGCGGGCTTGCGATCGCGCTCGGGAAGCGCCTCGTTATAAATGCGATCCGCGCACAGCGTGCACTTGGTCATCTCCTTGCGCTCTTCGTCGAGTTCCCGCGCGCCGTAGGGGCACGCCCACGCGCAGTACTTGCAGCCGATGCACTTGTCGAAATCGACCAACACGAGGCCGTCCTCCTTGCGCTTGTAGCTCGCGCCGGTCGGACAGACCGGCACGCATGGCGGGTCCTCGCAGTGCAGACACGACTTCGGAAAATGGATCGTGTCGGCGAGCGGGAACTCGCCGGCTTCGTAGGTCTGCACGCGATTGAAGAACGTGCCGGAAGGATCGGCGTCGTACGGACGCGAATCGGCGAGACTGCCAGCCTCGCCCGACGTGTTCCACTCCTTGCAGCTCGTCACGCATGCGTGGCATCCCACGCAGACGTTCAAGTCGATTACGAGCGCCATCTGGGTCATGTCGGTCTCCTCGTCAGTTGCGCTTGACGGTGTTGCGAAGACGCGCCGCAAATTCGCCGCGTCCCGCGAAGTAGGTCTGCACCACGCGCTGGATCACGCCTGTCATGCCGGGCACGCCGTGCATCGGCGCGAACTGCGGCAGCGTGTGATCGGCGTCGGCCTCGGCGGGATAGACGCGCACGCGCACGTCGTACCACGCGGCCTGTCCCGTGATCGGATCGGAGTTCGAGTAGCGCGCGTCGTTCGGCGTGGCGCCGGGCAATTCGTCCGTGATGAGATGGTTGAGCAGGAAGCCGCGCTGCGATTCGTTGGCATCGGCGCCAAGGTTCCACGCGCCCGCCGCCTTGCCGATCGCGTTCCAGGTCCACACGGTGCCGGGCTCGACCGTTTCGCTGTAGCGCGCCATGCAGCGGACCTTGCCCCATTGCGATTCGACGTAAATCCAGCCGCCATCCTCGATGCCGTTCTCGCGCGCCATCTTCGGGTTCATGTACAGCATGTTCTCGCCGTGAATCTGCCGCAGCCACGCGTTCTGCGAATCCCACGAGTGATACATCGCCATCGGCCGCTGCGTGACCGCGGCGAGCGGAAAGCGCGCGAGATCGGTGGAGTCGCGTTCGAGCGGCGCGTACCAGAACGGCAGCGGATCGAAATACTGCTCGACGCGCGCGCGCAAATGATCCGGCGGCTGCCGCCCCTTCGTGCGCCCTTGCGCGGCGAGGCGGAATTTCTGCATCACGTCGGAATAGAGCTGTATCAGGATCGGCTCTTTGAACTTGCGAAAACCCTTCTCGACGGCCCATTGCAGGTAGGGTCCGTTGCAATTGCGCATGTATTGCAACGTCTCGGGCATCCTGTAATGGAAGACGCAGTCGTGCTTCGCGTATTCCTCCCACTGACGCGGATTCGGCTCGCCGACGAGCGCATCCTGCCCGTCCTTGCCGCGCCAGCCGATCAGAAAGCCGACGCCCGAGCCCGGTGCCGTCTGGTGATTGACAATGAAGTCCGGATAGTCGCGATACTTGCGCTTGCCTTCCGGCGTCATGAACGCGGGCAGCTTCAGGCGGCCCGCGAGTTCGACGATCACTTCCTGGAACGGCTTGCATTCGCCCGTCGGCGGCACGACGGGCACGCGCACCGAATCGACGGGACCGTCGAACTCGGAGATCGGGCGATCGAGCATCGACATCGCGTCGTGCCGTTCCAGATACGTCGTGTCCGGCAGGATCAGATCGGCGAAGGCCGTCATCTCCGACTGGAACGCATCGCACACGACGATGAACGGAATCTTGTACTCGCCGTTCTCGTGCTTGTCGGCGAGCATGCGGCGCACTTCCATCGTGTTCATCGACGAATTCCACGCCATGTTCGCCATGAAGATCATGAGCGTGTCGATGGGGTACGGATCGCCGCGCCAAGCGTTCGTGATGACGCTGTGCATCACGCCGTGGACCGCGAGCGGATACTCCCACGAGAACGCCTTGTCGATGCGCACCGGGCCGCCGGCGTCGTCGATGAAGAGATCCTCGGGCGCGGCGGGCCAGCCGAGCGGACCGTTGGCGAGCGGCGTATTGGGCTTGACCTGATCGGGATGATTTGGCGGTTTCGCCGACGGCGGCACCGCGCGCGGAAACGGCGCCTTGTGGCGAAAGCCGCCCGGCCGGTCGATGGTGCCGAGCAAGGACATCAGCACGGCCAGCGCGCGGATCGACTGGAAGCCGTTCGAGTGCGCCGCGAGCCCGCGCATCGCGTGAAAGGCGACCGGGTTGCCCGTCACGGTCTCGTGGGTCTTGCCCCATGCGTCGGTCCAGGGGATCGGCAGCGTGATCTTGTGGTCGCGGCTCACCTGCACCATCTCGGCGGCGATGCGCCGGATCGTCGCGGCGGGGATGCCGGTGATTGTCTCGGCCCACTCCGGCGTGCAGTCCGCGACGCGCTCCTTGAGCAACGCGAACGACGGACGCACCGGCGTGCCGTCGTCGAGCGTATAGCGGCCATCGAGCGCGGGCTGCGCGTCCGGCGCGTGGTGCGGCACGGCACGATTGCTCGCGCGATCCCACCACAGGTGATTTTGCGGGAAGAGCGGATTGCCTTCGTCGATGTGCGGATCCTTGACGAACAGACCGAAGCTGTCGCTCGTTTCGTTCACATCCAGCAGCTCGGCCGCGTTCGTGAAGCGCGCGACGAACTCGTGGTCGTAAGCATCGGCGGCGATCAGTTCGTGGATCAGCGCCATGAAGAGCGCGCCATCGGTGCCCGGGCGGATCGGCACCCATTCGTCGGCGATCGCGGCGTAGCCCGTGCGGATCGGATTGATCGCGATGAAGCGTCCGCCCGCGCGCTTGAACTTCGAGAGAGCGATCTTGAGCGGATTCGAGTGATGGTCCTCGGCCGTGCCGATCATCAGGAAGAGTTTGGCGCTGTCGAGATCGGGTCCGCCGAATTCCCAGAACGAGCCGCCGATCGTATAGATCATGCCGGCCGCCATGTTCGCCGAGCAGAAGCCGCCGTGCGCCGCGTAGTTGGGCGTGCCGAACTGCTTGGCGAAGAGACCGGTCAGCGCCTGCATCTGGTCGCGGCCGGTGAAGAGCGCGAACTTTTTCGGATCGGTGGCGCGCAGGTGAGAGAGGCGCTTTTCGAGCGTGGCGAACGCGACGTCCCACGACACCGGTTCGAACTGCGCGCTGCCGCGCTCTGCGTTCTGCTTGCGCATCAGCGGTTGCGTGAGTCGCGCGGGGGAATACTGCTTCATGATGCCCGATGCGCCTTTCGCGCAGATCACGCCCTGGTTGAGCGGATGATTCGGGTTGCCGTCGATGTAGCGCACTTCGCCGTCGCGCAGATGCACGCGGATGCCGCAGCGGCATGCGCACATGTAGCACGTAGTGGTCTTGACTTCGAGCTTCTCGTCTTGCGTGCGAGCGCCGTGTTCCATGTCTGCCTCCTGGACGGGCGTCGGCGGCGGGCGTCGCCCAGCCGACGATGCCGATGCCTGGATGCTAGGAGGCGTGGATACAGAAGTAAAATCGCTATTTCAGATCAGAAGCATCGGCTGAGCCGATGGTTCTCTGTGAGCGAGCGTCAGTCGGGCTTGGCGGCCGACGTCTCGGCGAATGCGGCGACCCGGCCCATCTCCAGAAGCTGCTCGGGCGTGGTGGTCGCGAACAGATGCATCGCGCGGCTGACGATGCCGGTCCATCCGGTCTGATGGCTCGCGCCGAGTCCCGCGCCGTTATCGCCGTGAAAGTATTCGTAGAAGAGGATGTAATCGCGCCAGTGCGGATCCTCCTGAAACTTGCGGTTGCCGCCGTGAACCGGCCGGCGGCCGTCGGCACCGCGCAGGAAGATGCGCGCGAGCCGGTTCGTGATCTCTTCGGCCACTTCGTAGAGCGTCATGAAATGCCCCGAATGGGTCGGGCATTCCACCTTGAAGTCGTTTCCATAGAAGCTGAAATACTGCAGTAGCGCGCGGATGATCAGGCCGTTCACCGGCATCCAGACGGGACCGCGCCAGTTGGAGTTGCCGCCGAACATCCCCGTATCCGATTCCGCCGGCAAGTACGACACGCGGTATTCCTGCCCGCCCGCGCGGTAGGTGTACGGATGATCCGCGTGATGACGCGACAGCGAGCGGATGCCATACGGGCTCAGGAATTCGTTCTCGTCGAGCATTTTCGCGAGCACGCGGCGCAGCTTGTCTTCGTTCAGAACGGCCGCGAGCCGCCGTCCGCCGACGCCCTTCGCCGTCAGGTCGTGGATGGAAGCGACGATCTCCGGGCGCGCTTCGATAAAGCGCTTGAGGTTCTCGAATGCTTCGGGTTCTCGCTCGACCAGAGCGCCATCGAAGGAAGTGACGGCGCAAAGCGGCAGAAGCCCGACCATCGAGCGCACCTTGAGCCGTTCTGCGCGGCCGTCGGGCAGACGCAGCACGTCGTAGAAGAAGCCGTCCTCTTCGTCCCACATGCCGGTGCCCTGGCCGGCGCGCAACATCGACGAGGCGATCCACAGGAAGTGCGACACGAACTTGACGCACATGTCGACGTAAGCCGGGTTGTGCAGCGCGAGTTGCGCCGAGATTTCGAGCATGTTCTCGCAGAAGAGCGCCATCCACGCGGTGCCGTCCGCCTGCTCAAGATAACCGCCCGTGGGCAACGGCGCGCTGCGGTCGAATACGCCGATGTTGTCGAGTCCGAGAAAGCCGCCTTCGAAGACGTTATTGCCTTCGCGATCCTTGCGGTTCACCCACCACGTGAAGTTGAGCAGCAGTTTGTGGAACGCGCGTTCGAGCCAGACCAGGTCGCCCTGACCCTGGCGGAACTGTTCGAGACGAAAGGTGAAGATCGTCGCCCATGCATGCACGGGCGGATTGACGTCGCCGAAATTCCACTCGTAGGCGGGAAGCTGCCCGTTCGGATGCAGATAGCGTTCCCTTAGCATCAGGTCGAGTTGCTGTTTGCCGAAGTCCGGGTCGACGAGCGTCAGTGCGAGCACATGGAACGCCAGATCCCACGCGGCGTACCACGGGTATTCCCACTTGTCGGGCATCGAGACGATGTCCGCGTTGAACATGTGGTGCCAGTGATCGTTGCGCGGCGAGCGCCGCTGAGGATTGAACGGATCGGCGCCGCGCTCGGTCAGCCATCGGTCGACGTCGTAGTAGTAGAACTGCTTGGACCACATCATCCCGGCGAGCGCCTGACGCATCACGTTCCGCGCGTCGTCGTCGAGCGACGCAGGAATGACCGTGGCGTAGAAGTCGTCCGCTTCCTTGCGGCGGGTGTTCAGGATGTCGTCGTATGCGTCGCCGAACGCGGCTTTTATGGATGCCGCCTGTTCCGGCGCTTCGCGTCGAAGTCTCAGTCGAACGGTGCGGGATTCGCCGGCGTTCACCTCGAATGGATAGTGCGCCGCGGCCTTCGTCCCGCGCTTCTCCGGATTCACCGCCCCTTCGGCATGGTGCACGACGGCGCTGTCGATACCGTCCTTGACGAAGGGCGTCCGGTTCGGCACGCCGGCGAGGCGCTCGGTGTTGGTGTCGTTTTCCGTGAAGAGCAGGGCGGCGGCCCCTTCGCAATACAGCGACCACGCCCCGAGTTCGCGATGAACGGCTGCGACGATACAGCCGGCGTCGTCGGCCGCGGCCTGCGTGACCGAAGGCCGCAACGCTTCGTCGCCCCACGACCACACATTGCGAAACCACAGCGTCGGCAGGACGTGCAGCGCGGCCGGTAAAGGACCGCGATTCAACGCGGTGATCCGGATCAGGATGTCGTCGGGCGACGCCTTCGCATATTCAACGAAGACATCGAAATAGCGATCGTCATCGAAGACGCCGGTATCCATCAGTTCATATTCGAAGTCCTGGCGACCGCGCTGGCTATTCGTCGCGACGAGATCGGCATATGGATACGCAGACTGCGGATACTTGTACAGGTACTTCATGTACGAATGCGTCGGCGTCGAATCGAGGTAAAAATAGTATTCCTTGACGTCTTCGCCGCGATTGCCTTCGCTGTTCGTAAGACCGAAGAGTCTTTCCTTCAGGATCGGATCGTTGCCGTTCCAGAGGCTCAATGCGAAGCACAGGATCTGCTGTTCGTCGGAGATGCCGGCGAGTCCGTCCTCGCCCCACCGATACGCTCGCGAGCGAGCCTGATCGTGATTGAAGTAATTCCAGGCGTCGCCGGAGTCGCTGTAGTCTTCGCGCACGGTGCCCCATTGCCGCTCCGACAGATAGGGTCCCCATGCCTTCCACGGCGCGTCGCGGCGCCGCGCCTGATCGAGCCGGTCGTGCTCAGCGGTCACTGACACCTCCTGCCTTCGGACAACACCCGGCCCGCGCCACAAGCGTCAGCGCCCGGGACGTCTTGCGAGGCCGCACGGCCCGGTGCCTTGACGTGGTAGGCACGCCAAGGACTGTCAGCACCGCGCTTTCGTCAGATCTTGAGAGGCGAGACCTTCGTCCCCGACAGCGAGACGTCCGCCATCAGGCCCGCATTCGTCAGGATGAATGCTTCGACCGGGGCCGTCGCGGTCGTGGAGTCGATCGCGCCGTTCGCTCCGACCTTGACGACCGCAACCGAAGCGTCGACGCCCGCCGACCAGCCGTTGGAATTGCGCAGCTTGTCGAGTGCGTCCTGAGTCATGAAGAGGAAGATCAGTGCCTTCGACTGCGCGCCCGCCTGAAAGCCGAACGAGGCCGACGTCGTGCTGTAGTAGCCGACCGTCGCGCCGCCGACTCTCAGCGATCCCTTGCCGTACTGCGCGCCGACGATAAACCCGGCCTGAATCACCGAGGGAAACACCAGAATGCCGCGCGATTTCGCGACCAGTTCCTGCGAGCCGCGAACGGTGGAGTAAAGGCGCTGGATGGTCGCGTCGACGTCGGCGTCGATGGAGCGGCGTTCATCGGTGTCGCCAGCGGTTTTCTGATCGCCCTTGTTCGTCGTGGTCGTGCATCCGGCAAGCGCGAGCCCGCCCAGCGCCAATGCGGCCGTCGACTGAACCATGAAGTCTCGTCTTTGCATTCCTTTTCTCCATCGTCAGGTTGAATGACCCCTATAGCCGGCGCGCCCCGGATCTGTGGGGTCGGGCCGCCTATCCACACCGCATGTCCACGCCGTGTTTCCACGCTATTGCTAGCGTAAGACGCTTGTCGCAGAACATGTATTGGGCTTTGGTCCAATACGCCCGGTGCGATTATGTTTGTTGCGCGCCAGTTCGCGTACTAAGTAAGCATATGCATCAATGAGCAGCGTCGATTGTTCGTCGAATCCCGCCAATCAATTCGCTCCAGACGGCTTTATCGCGACCGAAGAGATGACTACATTTGCACCATCGCAGGACGGCTGGTTAAGCGTCATGTTCCAGGTAAGACACTCTCTTCATCTTCAGGAGAACATCATGAGCAAACTCACAGGCAAGGTCGCAGTCGTCACGGGCGCATCGAAAGGCATCGGAGCGGCTATCGCCAAGGCACTCGCAGCCGAAGGTGCATCGGTCGTCGTCAACTATGCAAGCAGCAAGGCAGGCGCCGATGCCGTCGTCGCGGCGATCACCGCGGCCAACGGGCGTGCGGTCGCGGTCGGCGGCGACGTGTCGAAGGTGGCGGACGCGCAAGGCATCATCGACGCGGCCATCGAAACCTACGGACGCCTCGACATCCTGGTCAACAACTCGGGTGTCTACGAGTTTTCGCCGATCGAGGAAATCACGGAAGAGCATTTCCACAAGCAGTTCAATACCAATGTACTCGGCGTTCTCCTCACGACGCAAGCCGCCGCACGCCATCTGGGCGAAGGCGCGAGCATCGTCAACGTCAGTTCGGTCGTCAGCACGATTACGCCGCCGGCGAGCGCGGTCTATAGCGGCACGAAGGGCGCCGTCGATGCGATCACGGGCGTCCTGGCGCGCGAACTCGGAGCAAGGAAGATTCGCGTGAACTCGATCAATCCGGGCATGGTGGTCACGGAAGGCACGCATAGCGCGGGCATCATCGGGTCCGACTTCGAAGCCACGGCGCTTAGTCAGACTCCGCTCGGGCGCCTCGGACAGCCCGACGACATCGCGTCGATTGCCGTGTTCCTCGCATCGGACGACTCGCGGTGGCTGACGGGCGAGCATCTCGTCGCAAGCGGCGGTATGCGCTGAGATCCTTTTCACCGGGCCGCGGCTTGCGTCGGCCGCGTCGAAGGCGAAGCCGCTGTCACCTTGCTCGGGGCGATGGAACTCGATCCGCTGACCGTCGCCGACGACGCGCACATTCTCACGCGCATCGCGGCCGAGCCGAACGTCCCCGAGCCGATTCGCTCGGGACTCGCGCAGCTTGACTGATCGCGCCGGATGCTTGCGTTCCGGCGCTGAAAAGGGCAAAGCCCCGCCCGGTCGAACCGGTGCGGGGCGATGCGTCTTCATCTGCTGCTGACAACTCCGATGAGTATTGCGTTACGGCCACAGCGAAACTGCGTTGCGTCGCTACTGGCATCGGATACCACTACGTCTACTGCTACAACTTCGGATCGAACCTGGTTGCCACTGCACTACGGTTAAGGTTTGAAGGTAAAACCGTTTGCTCAGTCGACCGCTGCTTCTTTCCGTGCGGTGCGTTGTTCTGCACCACGGAAACCAGTTTATCGCCGTCCCCGCGATTCCAATCAGTCCATCTAAGGCGTGGTTCGGCTGCAATTCGGCGGATCGACGGCTGTTCAGGATCGCAAACAAGCAATCGCGCGTCGTCACGGATTTGCAGCGTCACCGGATGTTCCGTTCAACGCTCACGCCCGTAGCCTACTGCGCAACCCGAAGCGTCCGTCACGAGCATCTCGTCCCTGTCGAGGGCGTAGTCGTATTCGATCACCGCATCGTTCGCGACCGACAGCGCGAGACGCCCCGGCGCCGGTACTCGCCAAGTCGACGAAATCGCCCTTGAGGGCGAGGCCGGCGGGCACGCGCATCGGTTGCGCGCTGCGATTCACGAGCGCGATGCCGACGCGCACCGGCGCGCCGATCGGCACTTCACCGAGCAGCGGCGTCACGACGAGCGCGAGACCGTCGACGTCGACTTCGAGATCGGTCGGCGTGATCGCGGGCGTGGTGCTCGAAGCGCCGCCGAAGGCCACCGCGCCGGGACGCACGAACGGATCGGGATAGTGGCGCAACTGCTTCAGGTTCTCCGTGTGATACGACCACTGGATGTTGTTCGGAAACGGATTGGACGGCGTGCCCGCTGCCGCGATCACGTCGCTCGTGCACATGAAGCCGAAATCCGCGAAGTTGTGGACGAGCCCCATCGCGAGGTCGATCTCGTGAATCGCCGTGCGGAAGTAGGGCGCCGCCGCCGTGCCGAAGCGCTGGCCGCTCACGGTGCCCCAGCCCGGATCGATGGTCCAGTGCGACGCGATGCCGATGCCCTCGCGCGGGACGTTGTTCGAATCGGTGCCGGCTGCGTCGTACATGATGCCGCGCGGTGTCGAGTCGATGTTCTTCACGGTGAGCCCGTGATAGCGCCATTCGCGGTCGAGATTGACGGCGTCGCGGCGCGCGAGCATGGCCGCGTGCATTTCGGCATCCGACCACGAGTCGCCGCTCGGCTCGGCCACGTTGGTGTCGCTCAGACGCACGTCGACCTGCCAGCCGAGTTCGTCCGTCACGCTCTGCCAGGTGTGGCCTGCGCTGTCGGCGGTCGGCTGCTCGGAGCCGTTCACGGTGTCGATCTCGACGGAGCACTGGCGATAGCCGTATTGCTGAGCACGGCTTCTTACGCGGTCCGAAGGGCCGCGTCAGGAAGTCGAACCCTATTCGTCACCTCGACGGATCGAGTCACGCGGTCTCGATCGTCCTTTCCTCCTCGCCGGACATCGGCCCGAAGCCCGTCGGCACGATCACGAGGGGGTGACCGGACGACGCGCTTGCCTCGTGCGCATCGGCCAGCGCGAAGGCTTCGGAGATGATGCGCTCGACGTCCTGACGCATCATCGTCACCTCGAAGGGCAGATGGGCGGCAAACGGGTCCCAGTCGAAGCAGCCGACCACCGCCGAATGCCAGTCTTCCCGCGACAAGCGCGAGGCGAACTGCACGAGTCCTTCGAACGCGGTGATCGAGTTCATCAGCAGGCCGTCGGGGAGGCGGCCGAGCGTCTCGTAGCGGCGCGCGACCGCTTGCCGCGCAGACGACGCGTCATAGCCGAAGCATTCGACGGCCTCGGCCGCCGGCCGCAGGCCCCGGGCCGCGAAGGCGTCGCGAAATCCGGCGATGCGCATGTCGGTCGCGTATTCGTCGACGACGCCGCCAAGGAACACGAGTTCCCCCGGCGAGGCGCCGCGAGCGATCATCTTGTCGATCAACGCCTCGGTCAACGCACAGGCGCCGCCACGGTTGTCGGAGACGACGGAAGGCGCGTCGGCGCCGGGCAGGTCCACGTTGATGCAGGGGACCCCGGCCGCCAGACACAGCGCGTTGAGCGGCGACGGATCGCGCACGCCCGCGATGAACAGCACTTCGACCCGTTGCGAGAGCAGTGTCTCGGTCACGCTCATCTCGACCGACGGATCGCGCTGGGTACTCACGACGATCGGGCACAGACCGCGGCTTCGCGCCTGCTCCTCGAAGGTCTCGGCGAGCCCCGCGAAGAAGCGGTTCCGGTAATGCGGCAGGATCATGCCCGCGAGGCCGGAGCGCGAGAGCCGCAGTCCGCGCGCCTTCATGTTGACGTTGTAGCCGAGCTGCTGCGCGCTCGCCAGGATGCGGTTGGCGGTGTCTTCCTTGATGCGATAACGCGTCCACGTTCCGTTGAGCACCATGCTCACCGCCGACGTCGACGAGCCCGTCGCCTTCGCGATGTCGTAAATGGTGGACTTGCGTCCTGGCTTGTTGCGGACCATCTGCCGTTCACTCCAAAAGCACGCCCGTTCACACTTTACCGCGATGCCGGACACTGTCGGGCGCACGCTTGAGGGCAGGGTATTTACCCGATTGACCCTTATGCTAAATGGATTCAGCATCCGTGTCACTGAATGCTGAATGGATTTAGCAGGACGTGTCAGGTTCAGCGGGCAGCGAGCAATTCCACCACCTAATTGGCCGTTCGGCGACGGTCGCCAGCGGTTCAGCGGAGGAGACAATGTCGAAGAAACTGGTA
The DNA here is from genome assembly GCF_001544495.1 of Caballeronia telluris. GTDB lineage: Bacteria > Pseudomonadota > Gammaproteobacteria > Burkholderiales > Burkholderiaceae > Caballeronia > Caballeronia telluris. The sequence goes on along the minus strand of NZ_FCNZ02000034.1, from coordinate 31,987 downwards.
CGCACCCTGTTTGCGGGCGTCGTTGCGTTCGCGCTGTCAGCCGGCCTTGCTTCGGCTTCGCCTGACAAGCCGGTCATCGGCGTGGTCGTGAAGATCGGCGGCATTCCCTGGTTCAACGCGATGGACGCCGGGATCAAGCAGCAGGCCGAGAAGCTCGGCGTCAAAGCCTTCATGGTGGGCCCGACGAGCGCCGACCCGGCGCTCCAGGTGCGCGCGATCGAGGATCTGATTGCGCAGAAGGTCGACGTGATCGGCGTGGTGCCGAACGATGCCGAAGTGCTGGAGCCGGTGTTGCAGCGGGCGCGGGCCGCGGGCATCAAGGTCATCACTCACGAGTCGCCGAAGCAGAAGAACGCCGACTGGGACTTCGAACTCGCGTCGGTCAAGGGCTTCGGCGAAGCGTACGCGAAGAAGCTCGCCACGGCGCTTAACGGCAAGGGCGAGTATGCGGTGTTCGTGGGGTCGCTCACCGTGCCGCTTCACAACGCGTGGGCCGATGCGGCGATCGCTTACCTCAAGGCCAACTATCCGGGCATGAAGCTCGTCGGCGACCGCTACGGCGTCGCGGAGGACGTGGACGCGTCGCGCAAGACCGCGCTCGATCTGATGCGCGCGCATCCCGACCTGAAGGCGATTCTCGCGTTCGGCAGCCAGGGGCCGATCGGGGCCGCGCGCGCGGTCGCGGAGAGACAGGCGAAAGGAAAGGTGCTCGTGCTCGGGCCGTTCTCGCCGGGACAGGGCAAGCGTCTCGTGCACGACGGCGTGTTGACGGGCGGCTACATGTGGAATCCGAAGCAGGCGGGCGAAGTGTTCGTGACGCTGGGCGTGATGGTCGCGAAGGGCGAACCGATCAAGGACGGCACGAATATTCCGGGCCTCGGCGTCGTTCATCCCGATGGTCACAATCTGATCGTCGATCAACTCGTCGAACTGAACGAGAAGACGGTCGACGATCTCGCGAAGTCGGGCCTCTGAGCGCAGCGTCTTTTGGCATGCGTAGAGCCGCACGACGGCTCGACCGTGCTCGGATCAGCCGGCCCGCCATCGGCGGCATTGGAGCGTTCCCATGACGACAGCAGCTTCCCCGGATCACCACGCGGTGCAGCCGGATCGGGCGGACGGTGCGGCGAATCCCGTCGACGCCGGCCGCACCGGACTGCTCAAGCTCGACAACATCTCCAAGATATTCGGCGGCGTGAAGGCGCTGCAGTCCGTGAAGTTCGACATCATGCCGGGCGAAGTGGTCTGCCTCGCGGGCGAAAACGGCTGCGGCAAGAGCACGTTGATCAAAGTGATCAGCGGTGTCTATCAGCCGGAAGCCGGGGCCGTGATGCTGATGGACGGGCAGTCGATCGAAGGGCTGAATCCGGCGAAGGCGCGCGACCTCGGCATCCAGGTGATCTGGCAGGACCTTGCGCTGTTTCCGGAGATGACCGTCGCGGAAAACATCGCATTCGAGCAGAACCTCGGGCCGCGCCCGCGCCTCGTGAACTACCGGCAGATGAAGGACGCGGCGCGCCGTATCCTGGCGCGCCTGGGCGTCGCCATCGACCTCGACCGCTCGGTGCGCACGCTGTCGATCGCGCAGCGGCAGACGGTCGCGATCGCGCGGGCGCTCGTCGCGGATGCGCGGCTCGTGTTCATGGACGAGCCGACCGCCTCGCTGTCGCACGCGGAGACCGAGGCGCTGCTTGCGATCGTCCGGCGTCTTTCGGCGGACGGGATCGCGGTCGTGTTCGTGAGCCACCGCCTTGCCGAAGTGCTCGACGTCTGCACGCGCGTGACCGTGCTGCGCGACGGACAGTACGTCGGCACCTTCCCGACCGCCGGCATGACGCAAACCCGGCTCACCGAACTGATGACCGGGCGCACGTTCGACTATGCGGTGCGCAGCACGGATCTCTCCAGGGCGCCGGTCGTGCTGCAGGTCGAAGGCCTGACGCGCCGGGGCGAATACGACGGCGTGTCGCTCTCCATCAGGAAAGGGGAAATCCTCGGCCTCACGGGCCGGCTCGGCGCGGGGCGAACGGAACTCGCGCTGACGCTCTTCGGTATGTCGCCCGCGAGTTCCGGTTCGATCCGGCTCAACGGCGAGGCGTTGTCGCTGCGCTCCAACCGTCAGGCGATTCGCGCGGGCATCGCGTATGTGTCGGAAGACCGGCTCTCGCTCGGCCTCGTGCAACCGCAGTCGATCGGCGACAACACCGTCGCGGCGGTGCTCGACAACCTGCTCGGCCCGGCGCATCTGATCGACCCGGCGAAGCGCGGCGCGCTGATCGACGACTGGATCAGGAAGCTGGCCGTCAAGATCGGCAAGCCGGAGGACGCGGTGTCGACGCTCTCGGGCGGCAACCAGCAGCGCATCGTGCTCGCCAAGTGGCTCGCGACCAACCCAAAGCTGCTGATTCTCGATTCACCGACCGTCGGCGTCGACGTGGGCGCGCGCGCCGGCATCTTCGCGATCATCCATCAGCTTGCGGCACAGGGCATGGCGATCCTGCTGATCTCGGACGAGATTCCCGAGGTCTACTTCAACGCGGACCGCATCCTGCACATGCGCCTCGGCCGCATCGTGGCGGAGTATCTGCCGGGCGCCACCACGATGGACCGGATCGAAGGAGACGTCCATGCCTGATCTGCGCAAATGGGGCATCGGTTCGATCGAAGCGCTCCTGATCCTGCTCATCGCGGCGATGGTCGTCGGCCTGGGCCTCTCGACCACGACCTTTCTCACGCTGCCCAACCTGTTCGATCTGCTCAACCAGAGTTCGGTCAACATCATCTTCGCCGCGGGGCTGCTCGTCGTGCTGATCGCGGGCGGCATCGACATCTCGTTCGCCGTGGGCGCGTCCGTGGTCCAGTACCTGACCGCGCTGACGGTCATCCAGCTCGGCGGCGGCAACTGGGCGATCGGCTTTCTCGCGGCGGCCGTGTTCGGCTTCCTGCTGGGCGCCATCAACGCCACGATCATCTACCGGTTCCGCATCGTCTCGATCGTCGTGACGATCGCGACCTTCAACGTGTTCTTCGGCGGCCTGATGTTCCTGACGGGCGGCGTCTCGATCTACGACCTGCCGGACTGGTGGACGCATCGCGTTTCGCTGATCCAGCTGAAGACGTCGAGCGGCGTCGCGGATCTCGCGCTGCCCGTCGCGGTGATGGTCGTCATGGTGGCGGCCACCTGGTTCCTGCTGCGCCGCACGACCACGGGGCGGCAACTCTATGCGATGGGCGACAACCCGGAAGCGGCGCGACGCGTCGGGATCAACATCGGCACGATGCACTATGTCGCGTTCGGCTGGCTCGGGATGATGGCCGGCATCGCCGGGCTCATGCAGGCGCACTACGTGCAGGAAGTGGTGCCTAACGCGCTCTACGGCCGCGAACTCGATGTGCTCGCCGCGGTGGTGCTCGGCGGCGCGCGGCTCGGCGGCGGACGCGGCACGATCCTCGGCGCCATCCTCGGCATCCTGCTGACCGCCATCACAGCGAACGGGCTGAACCTGCTCGGCATCTCGCCCTACGCGTTCAAGATGATCATCGGCGCGATCATCCTGATTGCCATCACGATGTCGAGCGGCGGCTTTGCGAAGCTCGTCGGATCGCGGTTCACTTCGCCACGCGCAGAGGCGAGATCATGAAACTCCTGTCGTCACAACGCGCGGGCGTGCCGCTCGTGCCTCCCGATGTCGTCGGCCTGCTCGGGTTTCTCGCCTTCGTGATCGCGGTCATGAGCTTTGCCTCCGATCGCTTTTTCTCCACCAGCACGTTCGTCTCGGTGGCGTTCCAACTGCCGGAACTGGGACTCTTCACGCTTGCGATGCTGATGCCGCTGATCTCGGGCGGCTTCAATCTCGCGGTGACGTTCACCGCCAATATCGCCGGGCTGACGATGGCGTGGGTGCTGCACTCGCAAGGCGGCGCGGACGCGGGCGCGGGCGCCATCGCGCTCGGGATTGCCGCAGCGCTCGCCACGGGCGCCGCCGCCGGCTGGCTGATGGGCGCGATCATCGCGCGCACCGGCGCAAGTCCGATCCTGGTCTCGCTCTCGATGATGATCTTCCTGCGCGGGCTGGGCGAATTCCTGACCCACGGCGGCGACATCTCCGGCTTCCCGCCTTTCGTGCGCGAGATGGGAAACGGCCTGTTGTTCGGCGTGCCGATCCCGCTCTGGATCTTCGCCGGATGCGCGGCGCTCTGGCACGTCGTGATGACGCGTTCACGACTCGGCTTCGCCACGCGCATGATCGGATCGAACCTCGAGGCCACGCGCTATTCGGGGATCGCCACGACGCGCGCCGTCACGCGCATCTACATGCTGTCCGGCCTGATGTGCGGTGTCGCCGGTGTCGTGATGGCCGCGCGCTTCAACTCGGTGCGCGTCGGTCACGGCGAGGCATTCCTGCTGATTGCCGTCCTCGCCTGCTTCCTCGGCCGCGTCGATCCGTTCGGCGGCTTCGGGCGCGTCGTGCCAGTCGTGATCGCGCTCGTGATCCTGCAAGTGATCGCGTCGGGGCTGAACCTGCTCGGCGCCAACCAGCACCTCGCCACGGCCTTGTGGGGCGTGTTCTTGCTTGCCGTGATGCTCATCCGCTGGGCGTGGGCGAACGGCTTTTTTCAGTCCTTGGTCCGCAGACGCGTGACCGCTTCGGGAGGAGTCGCACAATGAATACGCTGGGTGTTCACGCTTTGGTATGGGCCGGCGATCTGACGCCGGAGTCGACGCGCAAGGTCATCAGCCAGACCAAAGAGGCCGGGTTCGATCTCGTCGAACTGTCGCTGCATGGGCCGAAGGTCATGGACCTTGCGATGACCCGCGATCTGCTCCAGGAATACGGTCTTCAGATCGGCTGCTCGCGCGGTCTGACGCTCGACGCCGACGTGTCGAGCGACGATCCGGCAACGGTCGCGCGCGGACTCGCGCTGCTCGAAGAGGGCATCGGCATCACTGCGGAACTCGGCGGCAATTACTTCGGCGGCATTCTGTACGGCGCGATGGCGAAGTACGGTCGGCCGCTCACCGCGCAGGGCCGCCGCAATGCGGTGGATTCGCTCAAGCGTATCGCCGACTTCGCGCTGAAGAAGAACATCACGCTCGGGCTCGAAGTGGTGAATCGCTATGAAAGCAATCTGCTGAACACGGCATCGCAGGCGCTCGCCATGCTGGACGATGTGGGCGCGCCTAACGTCGTCGTGCATCTCGACACGTATCACATGAACATCGAGGAGTCCGACTTCATGCAGCCGGTGCTCGCGTGCGGCAAGCGCCTCGGCTACGTTCACATTGGCGAAAGCAATCGGGGTTATCTCGGCTCCGGGACGATCGACTTCGCGCAGTTCTTCCACGCGCTCGCGATGATCGACTATCAGGGCGTGGTCACGTTCGAGAGTTTTTCGTCGACCGTCGTGAACGAACAGTTGTCCAACGCGCTCGCGATATGGCGCAACCTGTGGGACGACAGCATGGATCTTGCGACCCATGCACGCACGTTCATCGCGGGCGGGATCAACGCCGCAGCGAAGGCGCGGGCCCATCACTAGACGCGTTGCGCTAACCGAGCGCGGGCGACCTCGAGAACGCGCGCGCCACGATGGCACGCGTGCCGGGCGTCGTGCGCCAGTCCGACACTTCGCGATGATCGACCCATTGCACCGACTCGACCTCCACGCCCGAGCGCACACGCGCATGGTCAGCGATGACCATGCGATACACGTGGTGCACGTGATGCGCCGAGACATGTTCGAAGAGGAACGCGGCCGCTCTCGCCTCGACGCCGGTTTCGTCATACAACTCGCGGATGGCGGCGACGATGGGCAACTCGTCGTGCGCGACGGAGCCGCCCGGTAGCAGCCACATCCCCGTATATTCTCTGACCATCAAGACCGCGCTTTGGCGGATCACCAGCCCTGTTGCTCGGATTCTCATTGTTTTGTTCTGTAGATTTCCGCGCGGCCACGTTCCGCGCGGGGCTCCTTCGCAAGCGCCCCTGGACACTCGCGAGGACTGCGACGTCGACGATAGCTCATCTGCCACCGGCTTTCAGTTCGACGACGCCCGAACGGTTATCGCACGGTTCCGCGAGCGCGAGAATTAGAAATATCCCTGCCGTTTCGATGTGTCGAACTGGCGCACGCCGCCTGTGGTTTGGCGTCCGGCGCGCGGCTTCGCGATCCATAATGGAAGACGCGTCAGCGATGACACATGCATGATGGGGAAGACACGATGTCGAGCGATTGGAAACGCCGCGTCAGGCTGTTCGTCCAGCGCTTCTGGCAACCGACCAGCGCATGCATGACCTGCATGCCGGGAAGCTGGGGCAACGTCCTGAGCCTGGCACACTGGACGATTGCATTGCAGACCGGTTTCCTCACGGGAATTCTGGCCGTGCTCCTGACGTTCACGCCGGCGTCGAAACTCTACGGCCACCGGTACGGCAATGCGCTAGTGGTCGGCACGCTCACCATGCTGGGCGACGCCTATTCGCACGTCAATCACTACGGCATGCCGTATGCCGAGGCGGTCGTCACGGGCGTGATTTCGGGTCTGCTGACGCTAGCTGGCTCGTATCTCTTCGAAGACCGCGCCCGCCGTCTTCGGGCGGCATGGGCGCGGATCGTCGGCTAGTGCGCCTTAGCCGCGTTTGTGCGCTGTTGTGCCGTCCGCCTGAACTGCGAGCGGTTCGGCAACGGTCAGAAGCACCATCATGATGAGCATGACGTGGCGCACCGATCAGGACAATCCTGCTGTCACGGCCTTCAGGCTCATGGCTGCGGACTATTTCGCAGCGAAGGCGCGGGCCTGACGCCGCATCTTCGCCGACGCACCGTCACACCTCGGCGCTGACGCGCGTTCGCTGCGTGGCAAGCGACTCCAGCACGGACTGCACGACCCGTTCGACGCTCGGCCAGTTCCTTGCGGGCTGGTCTGCAACGTAATGGTCCGGCGATACGCTGCGATAGTGCTCCGGATAACCCCAGATCGCATCGTGAACGGTCGGCCGCGTGATGCTGCCACCGATCACCGCGACGGTCGGCCGGCGGAACGCGGCGGCGACGTGCATCAGCATCGAGGAGTTCGTCAGCACGGCGGTGGCCGCTTCGGCGAGCGCGAAAACCATCCGCATCGGCACGGCGCCCGCCAGCGAGCGGACGGGCACGCCCGGGCCCGCTGCGGCGATTGCTTCGGCGGCGCGCGCCTCATCGGCCTTGCTGCCGACGATCACGATGTCGCACGTGTCGCCCGCGCTTTCGAGCGTGCGGGCGATTTGCGCGAGCGCGGCGCCGACCTGACGCGGGTCCCATACCTTGGTCGGCACGCCAGCCCCGATGCCGACGAGCAGCCGCACGGTGCGCTGACCCGGCACGGCGGCCTTCCAGATTTTCGCCGCGCGGGCGCGTTCTTTCTTGGTCAGGAAGAGTTGCGGACGCGCCTCCGGCAACCCGGTCGCGCCCAGCAATTCGGCCTGCGCGAGCGCGGCCCGCCCGGATTGCCGTCGCGCGAAGTCGATGTACTCGTGGCACGCGCTATGGCCGCCGCGATAGCCGCGCACGCCGATGCGATATCGCACGCCCAGACGCATCATCAGCAAGGCGCCCATGTAGCTGCCGAGCACGTCGATGCCGACATCGAAACCGCCTCGCGCGCGTAGCGCCGCGACCTGCGGCGACTTGCGCAAGAAGCGCAATACATTGCCAGGCGAGCGGTCTTCGACGAGCTTGTTGTTCCAGGGCGCGTCGATGTCGACGATCTCATCGATGAACGGATTGTTCTCCAAGATCGGACGTCCCCAACTGCCCACGCCGGCGATGAGGCGCGTCTTGGGAAAGCGCTTGCGCAACGCCTCGAAGATCGGCGTCGTGGTGAGCAGCTCGCCGAAATCGTTCGGGCGCAGCACGAGGATCTCGCGCGGCGCGTCGCGGTGCGGGTCGTGTCGTGGAGGATAGAACCGGCCGATCATCCAGACCGGCACTTCCGTCAGCAAGTTTTTCCAACCCATTGCTTCTCCCGATTCGCTTTGGCTTTGTGCCGTCGAGTGGCATCGATGCGCCGGGCAACGCCGGCATATTGCCTGGATTGTGCATAAGAGCGGGCCTGCGTTCTGTGGGCGGCCTGACAGAAGTCCGGCCGTCGTTCAGTCGAATTCCGCCATTCGATCGTGTCGGGTCATCGCATACAGTGGGGTCGAAAAGTGTTGTCCGCGCGCCGACAGGCTGGGTCGCTGGCGTCGGCGGGAATGTCGTCGTGGTCGGCCGCGATATTGTTTTTTTTCAACCAGTTAGGATCGCGTCGAAGGGGGAAGGCCGCAGATTGGCACAGCCTCTGCATTGACAGCAGCGGGCGCTGCGCAATGGATCGGACCCCGGTGCATGCGAATCGTCGACATGTTTATTGGAGTCGTCATGAAAACGAAATCCGTCGCCGTTTTGTTAGTCGCAAGTGCCGCATCGTTGGCCGTTCCCTGCTTTGCCGGCAGTCATGTTCAAGGATCCACGAGTCGCGGATGCACCGGACTGCCAGTAACGCACCACGCCCAGACCGCTCACACTAAGGCCATGAAGGAAGGTCAGGGAAGCGCGGTCGACGGGATGAGCGGTGGCGTTGGCGGCGACGAAGCGGGCCGTTCGCAATCCGGCCGACGCGCCCCGAGCGACAGCATCGACGCGATGTACCGCGGGGGCTGAATGGCGGTCGATCTTTCTCAGATCGGCGCGGCCGCTAGCTGCAAATACGGCGCGATATGACGCATCGCGCGCGAAACATAGTCTTCCTTCTCGGCGACGGGCGCCACGTAGTGCAGGGCACTCGCGGCCGCCTCGACGCCCTCGAAGCGCGCGATGATCCACGACGCAAGGTACTGCGACGCAAGGCAGCCACCGGCGGTCGCGACGTTATCCCTCGCAAAGAACGGCTGGTTCAGCACGGCGACGCCTGCTTCCTCGACCCACGGTTTCGTCGTCAGGTCGGTGCATGCGGGCACGCCGCCGAGCAGCCCCAGCTTCGCCAGCACGAGCGTGCCCGAGCACTGCGCGCCCAGCAGTTGACGCGCCGGGTCGAACTGCATCTGCGCCATCAGCGCTTCATCGGCGACGACCTCGCGTGTCAGCATCCCGCTGCCCACGATGACCGCATCCGCCGCATTGGCCTCGCGCAGCGACATGTGTCCTTCGATCACCACGCCGTTCATCGACTTGACGCGCGTCTGCGGCGTCGCGATCGACACGCGCCAGCCCGGCTTTTTGATGCGGTTGAGGATGCCGAGCGCGATGAACGAATCGAGTTCGTTGAAGCCTTCAAAGGTGACAATGGCGATGTGCATTTTGGTGCGCCCGGTGCGTGTCGAATGGTCGATGAAGACATGGTATTTGCGGGCGTAAAAATAATCAAATCATTGGCATGGATACCTCTTCGAATGAGTGAGCGCGCCGCCTTGAAAACGCGATCAAGAAATCTCGTGCGCCGCCGTTAATGACATGTGGATCGCTCGCGCGTGTCATGCGGGGGCGGCCTGAATACTCGGAAAGGCTCCAGAACAAAAACGATCGCACCTTTTTCGGAGTGAAACGTGCCGATATTGCTGTACCAGCTGACTATCATCGGGACGTTGATCCTGACTCGAATTCTGGCGCCAAAGCGTTTGCAGGCGGTTTGCCTGATCTGGACCGTTCTGACGGTAGTGAATCTGTTCTGGCCGCCTCTGATCATTCTCCAGTTGCTCGTCATCTGGATGACATTCGCCCTGATCAAGCCGCGCGAATCCACCGCGGAGAAGGGAACATCCGGTGCGCGCGATGGCGATGTCGAAGCGCGGGCCGATGCAGCGTCCACTCGATTCGATCCGTCGCAGCGCATCTATGGGGAATCGTTGGTGTCGAATGGGGCGCCGGTGATCGAGGAGGGCGCGAATGCTGCGCTCGACCAGCCGCCTTCCTATGCACCCTCGCGGATCGACTTCAGGTTCGAATCGCCCGCCGTCCAGACATTGATTCATCCTTTGCCCACGAACCTCGCGGATCGTGCGTTCACGCAGGCAGACCCATCGCCACGCAGCGAGGAGCGGCGCGAGATCGAGGATACGGCGATCCACTTGCAGGTGCCGCTGCTTGCACATTTCACGCGCGCCTGTAATCTCGAATCCATCCTCGAGCATGGATTGCGATCGATCGAGAAAGCGCAGGATGCGGGCATCAGGCCGCGCGTCAACGACGCGTTCCGTCTGGATGGCCGCCCTGACGCGATCTCCGTTTCGATTGCGTTTCCGAACCATAGAATGTTCTACAGCTATCGGCAGAGGGATCCGGAAGAAGAGTGGGTGGTCCTGCTCATCGATCCCGCCATACTCTGGATGAAAAGCTGTGGATTCTGTCAACGCAACGCTTCCGACCATCGAGTCCGCGCACTGCCGCTTCCAGGCCTCATGGACGCGAGCGCGTTTCGCAGCATGTTCGATCCGGTCGACGATCTCCCGACGCGGCAAGAGCAGAAGCTGATGGATTTCGATCCGACGGACCCACAGGCGGAAGTGCTCGTCTTCGACACCATCGAGCCTCGGTTCATCGAAGGCATTGCCTTCGATAGCCAGGAAGTTCAGACCGCTTGCGCTCATTTAGTCGGCGACCGGCGATGCGCGGTCTTCGACCGGAATACCGGTCCGTTTGCTTCGCGCGGCTACGCGCGCAAATGGAGCAACTGACCAGAAAGATACCCAGGACCGGTTTTGAGGTAAATTGGAAAGCCTCAAACACGACGGACGCCGCATGGGTCTCATCATGCGCAAGCGGCCCGACACGGAGTCGAGGATGAACGTCAAACGCACTGCCACAGTGCTGCTCTTTCTTCTCGTAGGGACGAGTCATGCGTTTGCACAGGCGGAACGTCTGTCCGATGCACAGATCGCGGGCGTCGTCTTCGTGGCGAACCAGGGGGAGATCGCAGCAGGCGAGTCGGCGTTGCGCAGTACCCGGTCGAGAAGCGTGCAGGCGTTCGCAAGCCGGATCGTCGCCGAGCACGGCCAGGTCAATCAGGAGATCGTCGCACTGACGCAGAGACTCGCGGCCAGCCTGCAACGAAGTACCACGAGCGACGCGCTCACCCAAGAAAGCAATGACGACCTCGTGAGACTCAACGCAGTCGACGCGCGTGGCTTCGACGCAGCGTACCTCGATCGCGAGGTCGACTCGCTTGGCCGGCTGGTCAATGCCACCGACGCCTTCATCCGGACGACGACCAGCGCCGATCTCAAGATGCTTCTGGTTCGGGCCCGGCCGTCTTTCATTTTTCACCTCGACCAGGCCCGGCGACTGAAGTACGCAATTGGCTCTCCGGAAATCGGTCGATAGGCTCATCAAGCATCGCTCGGCCTAGCGTTCCGCGCGCAGCCGATCGACCGTTCGCACTCCGCGTATACCCCGCAACAATTCGATGGTCTCCGTAAGAAACAGGTAAGCGCAGGCCCATAAGCTGAGGGTGAAAATTCTGGTGCGGGACTTCGTCAACATTCCCCGCGCGAGGATGGATCCCGGCCATCGTCGAGCGACGTATGGGCCTCGCGTGAGAATGAAAGGAGACAAGGATGATCGAAGATGAAGTGCGCAGAATCAAGAATGTCCGCCAGTATTCGAAACTGGTCAGGGATCGCTCGCGGCTCGGATGGACGCTGACCGCGGCGGTCCTCGTCGTCTACTACGGATACGTGCTGCTGATCGAGTTCAACAAGGAATTTCTCGCCACGCGTACCGGCCACGGCGTCATGACGCTCGGCATTCCGATCGGTTTGTTCGTTATCCTATTCACGGTGGTGATTACCGGTCTGTATGTGCGTCACGCCAACCGGACCTACGACGAACTCACCGAGCAGATCAAGCAGGAGGTCGCATGAATTTCCAACGTCTCTTCACAGCGGCCAGCCTCTTCGCGCTATCGGGAACGGTCTTCGCCGCCGGTGGCGATCTCGGCCAGACCGTCCGGCAAGCGACGAACTGGACCGCCATCGGCATGTTCATCGTATTCGTCATCGCGACGCTGTTCATCACCAAGTGGGCAGCGAAGAAGACCAAATCGGCCGCCGCGTTCTATACCGGCGGCGGAGGCATCACGGGCTTTCAGAACGGCCTCGCCATTGCCGGCGACTTCATGTCGGCAGCGTCCTTCCTCGGCATCTCCGCCGCGGTCTACGCGAACGGGTACGACGGCCTCATCTACTCCATCGGCTTTCTCGTCGGCTGGCCCATCATCACGTTCCTGATGGCCGAGCGGCTGCGCAACCTCGGACGTTTCACCTTTGCCGACGTCGCCGCGTACCGCTTCAAGCAGGCGCCGATCCGCGCGTTCGCCGCTTCGGGCACGCTGGTGGTCGTCGCCTTCTATCTGATCGCGCAGATGGTCGGCGCCGGTCAGCTCATCAAGCTGCTCTTCGGGTTGGAGTACTGGATCGCGGTGGTGATCGTGGGCGCGCTGATGATGGTGTACGTGCTCTTCGGCGGCATGACCGCAACGACCTGGGTGCAGATCATCAAGGCGTGTCTGCTGCTCGCCGGCGCCACGTTCATGGCGTTCATGGTGCTCGCACAGTTCGGCTTCAGTCCCGAAGCGCTGTTCGCCAAGGCAGTCGAGGTGCACGAGAAGAAAGACTCGATCATGTCGCCCGGCAATTTCATCAAGGACCCCATTTCGGCGATCTCGTTCGGCATCGCGCTGATGTTCGGCACCGCCGGCCTGCCGCACATCCTGATGCGCTTCTTCACCGTGCCGAATGCCAAGGAAGCGCGCAAGTCGGTATTCTGGGCGACGACGTGGATCGGCTATTTCTATATCCTGACCTTCATCATCGGCTTCGGCGCGATCGTGCTGGTCGGCACGAATCCGGTCTTCAAGGATGGCGGCGGCAAGTTGCTGGGCGGCGCGAACATGGCGGCCGTGCATCTCGCGAGCGCCGTGGGTGGCAACGTCTTCCTCGGCTTCATTTCGGCCGTGGCATTCGCGACGATCCTCGCGGTGGTCGCCGGCCTGACGCTCGCGGGCGCGTCGGCCGTGTCGCATGACCTCTATGCGACCGTCTTCAAGGAAGGCAAGGCATCGAGCGCAAGCGAACTGCGCGTCTCGCGCATGACGACGGTCGTGCTCGGCATCGTGGCGGTGGTACTCGGCATTGTGTTCGAGAAGCAGAACATCGCCTTCATGGTGTCGCTTGCATTTGCGGTGGCTGCGTCGGCTAATTTTCCGGTGCTCTTCATGTCCGTGCTCTGGAAGGGATGCACGACGCGAGGGGCCGCCGTCGGCGGATTCCTGGGACTCTTGTCCGCCGTGGTCCTGACCTTGCTCTCGAAAGCGGTGTGGGTGGACGTGTTCCACTACGCGAGCGCGCCTTTTCCGTACGCATCGCCCGCGCTGTTCTCGATGGCGGCGGGCTTCTTCGGCATCTGGCTGTTTTCGATCACGGACAAGTCGGCGAGGGCGCGCATCGACAAGGCCGGTTTCGAAGCGCAGACGGTTCGGTCGGAGACCGGAATCGGCGCGGTGGAATCCGCCGGGCACTGACGTTCTTGCCCGCTTAAGGCTGCCTCGGTCGGTCACTTTCCTTGCGGCAAAGAAAGTGACCGCGCTGCGCGGGCAGTGAACGGGTCAGGATCTCGCGCGCGGCCGGCAGATCATGAAATACTGCGACGAAAGGCACCACGGCGTATGCGGCACAGGACTCAGATGCACCGCTTCGATCAAGAACCGCTCGCTCACGATCGCCCGCAGCTCGCGAAAATCAAAACCCTTGTGCGTCGTGCGCGGATTCTGCGGCCGGCAAACCGGAATGCCGACCATCGACTTGAACAGTTCCCCCGGCGTGTATTCCGACTTCAACGAGCGGCTGCGGATCATCCAGTTCGACACCTTCGGCGCGATCGCGAGCCCGTACATGATCGGCACCGAGATGACGAGCGCGCCCGCCGGTTTGAGAATGCGCGCGGCGTCGTCGAGCAAGGCTTCGAGTTCGTTCGGATAGAGATGCTCGCAGACCTCCAGCGCGGTCAGCACGTCCACGCTCTGCGCCGCGACCGAATCGAGCGATTCTGCGTACCTGACTTCGGGGAAGGTCGGCGCCATGTACGGGTCGTGACCGACGAGCGTCACGTCGTGGCGCGCTTCGCCAAGCGTATGTAGAAAGAGCCCCGGCCCGGCGCCGAAATCGACAACCGTGCCGCTCGCCGCGCACAGTTTGGTCACGAGATCGATCGCCATGGTCATGCGCGTTCGATGAGCGAAGCGAGCGAGCGGATTTCCTGATTTGACGGTTTGTTCTTCGTAAGAAATTTCGCGCATCGAAGTGTCCCCACGTATTGTTTGTTTTTGGTGAACGGCGCGGCTTTTACGCCGCGCAACGAACCTGTTTTTATTTATCGTTTCGGGCGATCTTGCAACCGCTGGCGACGCCGCGCAACGCTTCTCCGTAGGCGTTTTTCGCCTAACTTCTGCTGAGTTCGGCCACGTGTGTCGGATTCGCACAGACGTCGAAAAAGGCGCTGATTCGGCATCGAGCGTGCGCTTTCATACGGACACGGCGCTTCACTTTCCGGACGTCGCGAGGTCTTCTTCGATGAAGCGCAGGACCGCTTCGGTCAGCGCCTCGCGCGGATATTCGTTCTGTGTGACGAAGAGCGAACCGACCATCGCGTGGGTTCGGGCAATGGGCACGGCAAGCGCCCAGTGATCCGCGTTGACGTAGCCCATGAGCGTGCTCCCAGGCACGATCTGGTCATAGAAGATCACTTGACTGTCGTTGCGCGCGTCGATGCGCGCGAGTTTCTCGTAGCTCGACTTGAGGATCGAAGAAATGCGTTCGGGCTGCGGATACGTCACGAGCGAGTAGTAGCGAACGTCGGGTGGAAGCGGGTTGTTTGCCATCCACGCCTGGCGTGTCGCCGGTCGCAGGCTTTGCACGGCGCCGCCGTCTCCCGACGTGCAGGTTGCGCCCGGAAAGTATCGCAGCATGTCCGCCTGGAATTGTTCGGCGTCGTTGGCGAGCGGCGAGCCGCCGATCGCTCCGGCCGCGCTCACCACGGCCGCCACGCGGCTGCGGATCTCGGGGTAGTCGACCACTGCTTCCAGGATGTCCGGCGCCCCCTTCGAGTAACCGATCAGAACAAGCCGCGATGTGCTTCCGGAAAACGGCATCGCCAATATGGCATCGCGGATCTGACGTGCGTTGTTCGCCGAACTCGACAACCCTTCGACGTCGAGCATGATCGCGTCGTAACCGAACTGCCGCAGTTGTGTCACGACGGTGCCCGGCGAGTTCAGCCACGGCTTGAAGCAATCGTAGCCGACGCCCGGCACCACGACTGCAATGAGATGCCGCCCGGATGGCCCAAGATCGACCGGCGCGCCCGTGCCCGCGGGCTCGTTGCCCACGCGTGTCAGCGCGTCCTCGCATGGGCGGTGATCGGCGAGGTCGGAACCGTGCGCTTCGAGAACCGCGCAGTAGATTTCGCGGAATCGAGCGCGTTTGTCCTGCACGCCTGCCTGCGATGCCGTTACGAGCGCGAGCGGCGGCGTATCGGTCGAGTAGGGAACGAGCGGCTTCGTGGCACACGCGACCGACGCAACGCAAGCCGCGACCGCAGCCATCCTGACGCCGGCGTACCGGAGCGCACGCAAGCGACGAGCGGATCGCGCGATGCCGTTACTTGCCTGCATCGCTCGTCTCCTTGCGTGAGGCGGACTTGCGCGGGTCGAGATAGGGCACCCAGTCCAGAATGTCGACGTTCGTGAAACTCAAAGGCCGCGTTGCAAAGAACATCACGGCGCGCAATCCGTCGGTATGGTAAAGCGCGCCGTTGAGCGTCGTCCGGGGATGGGCTTGCGGTGCCGGGCCGACACCGTTCACGAAGCCGAGCTTGTCGAGCCCGCCCGAATACATCATGTCCTGAACGATGAAGTTTCTGGCCTCGTCGACGTCGCCGTGCAGCACGTCGCTGGTCGATCCGTTGCGCGCGAAGCGCCCGCCGACCGGCCGTCCGACCTGCGCCACGTACACGACCTCGCCGTTGAAGCGAATGGGTGTGAGCCACGCGCGGATCGAAGTCGCGGGCGTGCCCGTCTGCGCTTGCCGGCGAAGGACGACATCCGGGCGGCGTCCGAAAGCCCATTGATCGAGATCGCTTTCGCGCAGGTTGCGTCGATAGCTGCGCCGCACGAGCGCCGCGCCGATGTCGCCCAGATTGCCGACCACCACGACGTTCAGCGGGTCCGCGCCGGTCGTGGCGTGCTGATCGGTGGCGCAGCACGGCAGCCGTTCGAGCGCGGCACGCAGCGAGGCGAGGTCGTGGTAGTCCGTGATCTCCGTAGCGGGGTACTGGTACAGCGTCAGCGCGAGGCGGGAGTCGGGCGTGTCGTCGGGCACGCTGACGAAGAGCGAGAAGGGCACGAGCGTCCTGCTTCCGAACAGGTCGATATTGACGAGCTTGGGGTCGCGATCCGGATTGGTGAAGACGATCCCCGCGCGCGTCTCGCCCGGTGCCACCGGATTCTTGAAACCGAGCTTGTTGAAATGATTGTCGATGTTCGCGTTCGTTGCGAAACCGAGCAGCGTGTGCATCGACCACGCGACTTCGAGCGGTGAGAAGTAGTCGGGATCGGTACCCGATTGCAGCAGCCACAACGGTTGCAACGTCCGGTTCTGAACTTCGATCCAGACGGGCTGCATGTTGTTCTTGTTGATGTCGGCGCCGAACATCCGTTGGCTGTCGGCCGACGAAAGCACGGCCGCGCTCACCTGAACATCCTGTTTGGTGGCGCTGACGGCGCGCTTGCGCAGCGGCGCATCGTCGACGCTCGGCGGAGCCGTCCATGTCCCGCAAGCGGCCAAAACGAGGAGGAGGGCGACGGCGCCGGCCGCACGGATCAACGCACGATGCGACCGGCGCGGCGCGCTCATTGTTTCGCTCCCGCGCGCGGATGATTGCTCGGCTTGGCATTCACCTCCCAGGGGAAAATCCCGATCTCCGAAAGCGACGTCGGACGGCGGTCGAACACGAGCACCTGCCGATACCCGTCGGTGTAGTACGGATCGGTCGTGAGGTTTTCGCTCGGCGCGCTCTGCGAAGCGGCGCCCACGCCCTTGACGAAGCCGAGCTCGACGAGGTTCTGCGAATACGCCATGTCCTCGGCGAGCGCTCGGCGTGCCTCGTCGACGTCCGGGTCGATCTTGTGCGTGGTGAAGGTCGGCGAATGAAACGTGAAGCGCACGCCGATATCGCGGCTGATCTGGCCCACCCACACGAGCTTGCCGTGGTATCGCATCGGACTCAGCCAGAGCCGCAGATGATTGCGCTGGTGAATGGTGTCGCGCGCTTTCTGCAACGCGAGATCCTGGGCGCGGCCGAACAGGTAGAGGTCGCTCACGGGCGCATTGACGTAGCGATCGCCGGACAGCGCGGAAGTCACGGTGCGCATGATCGCGCCCGACCACTTCTGTTCGGTCGGACTCCAGCCGCGGCGCACCAGAGCGGGAAAGGCGTCGTCGAGTCCGCCCACGACGACCAGATTGAGCGGATCGCCGGTCTTCGAACCGTCCTGGTTCGTGGCGCAGCACGGCAGGGCTTCGAGTGCGGCGCGAAATGCGTCGTCGTCCGTGTAGTTCACGATCTGGTCGGACGGATACATCTCGCGCCGGAAGACTTCGCTCACGTGGTAGTCGGCATAGAAGCCGGGCACGATCACGAGGATGGAGAAGGTTCTCGCTTGCGCGCTCGCAACGAGGTCGAGCTGGACGAGCTTGGCGCCTTCGTCGAGATGGGTCAGCACGAATCCCGACTTGGTCTCGCCGGGCTGGATGGGGTTCTGGAAGGCCAGTTCGCGAAAGCGCTGCGCGAGTGTGCCGCCGGCGTGCGCCGGATCGCCGTTGCCGAAGGCCTCGGCTGCTTCCGATGCGGGAAAGAAATTCGGGTCGAGCCCCGGGGACATCAGGAAATAATTAAGTGCTTCGTCGTTGGAGACTTCGATCCAGACGGGTTGAATCCCCTTCTCTGCGAGCGGCACGCCGTAGACGGACGCGCTCTCCTCGGCCGACAGCACGGACGCGGATACCCGCAGTCCGCCTTCGGTGCGGGTCGCGGCGCGGCTCTTGTAGGTGAGCCCGCTAACGGCCGGCGGCGTGATGGCGCAAGCGGCCAGAAACAAGGCGACAACAACGGCAGCCAGCAGTCGATTCACGATGCGGTTCATCGCGTAACCTCATTGCCGCTAGGCAGATGCCAGGGATCGTTGTGATAGGTCCTTCTCGGGTGTTGGTCGAATTATAGTGTGCAAGTCCGGTTACACCGCGGCTGAAATGTCGATGACAGCCGCGTCATGCTTTTTTGCCGCTCAGCGCCACGCGCCGGTGGTGACGGGCGTATGCGCGTCCATCCAGTCGTACACTTCCGTGGTACTTGCCCACGCCCACGTGCGGGCGGAGGCCTGCTCGCGTCGCTCGACGGAGGTTCGATCCTTGTTCAGATCGTGGTCGGCTTTGAAACTGTCGGCGTCGTTTTGAAGTGCGCCGGTTTTTGCGTGAGTAGACATGTCTTGCGTTCCTGTGATTGGCGAGCAGCCGTCGGCATGCCCGTAACATCAAAATTGATTCGTTGATTCCCGTCGTAGTCGTGCGTCAGCTCAGCTCGGCGACGAATTCGTCGGCGCGCGTCCATTCGCCATGCCCCGAAGCAGGGTTCAGATGGCCGGCCGCGCCGATGTTCACGAAACGGCTGCCCCATGCATCGGCGAGTTCCGCGACGCGCTCGAAGCGCGCGAGCGGATCGTTGGTACTGGCGGCCACGATGCTCGGGAACGGCAGGTGCTCGCGCGGAGCGGGCAGCCAGCCATGTTCACGCAGCGTCTCGACCGTCGGATAACCGTCCGGCATCGGCGACTCGAAATCGGGCGGCGTCGCGAGCAGGGCGCCCTGAATCTCCCGCCGATGCATCCGGGCCCAGTGCACGGTAATCATCACGCCCGCGCTGTGCGCGACGAGCACGACCGGGCCTTCGATCCTAGCGAGCGCCGCATCGAGCGCGGCGACGCGGGCCGCGCAGTCCAGCTTGTCGCGTTCCAGCGGAGGCACCGAGCGCGCATTCGGGAGCCTGCGTTCGAGCAACGTCTGCCAGTGGTCTTCGACGTGATCGCGCAATCCCGGCACGATCAGCACCGCGGGCGTTGAGATAGATGTCATGAATCGTTTTTCCCCGTGAAGGCTCATTGTTGTGCCGCTTGTCCGCGGAGCGCGTCGATGCGGCTCAGGTCGCGCGTGTATCTCGACCGGCCGATCGCGAACGCCACCATCGCCGCGAGGCTCACGAGCGGAATGATCTGCAAGGCGCCCAGGAGGCCGATGCGGTCGGCGATCGCGCCCGTGACGAGCGGACCCGGCGCGAGGCCCAGGAGATTGTTCGCAAGCGTGAGCGTCGCGAAGGCGGATGCGTGGATCGTCGATGGCGTGAGGTTGGCGACCATCGCTCCGGCCGGGCCGGAAGTGCCCGCGACGACGAGAATGCCCGCGCCGAGCAGCACGAGTTGCAATGCGCCGGCGTCGAGACGGAAACCGATCGACAGCAACACGAACGAGATCAGGCAATAGGCGACGGCCGTGACCCACTTGCGCGCGGGAACCTTTCGGCAGATCCGGTCGGTGGCGATACCGCATGCGACCATCCCGACTCCGCCCAGCAACACGAAGACCGCGGCGCCGGCGGCCGCTTTGTCGGCGGGCAGCCCGTAGTAGCGATTCAGGAAGCTCGGCATCCACGCGATCACGGCGCCCATGATGAAAAGCTGCAATCCGCTGCCGACATAGGCGCACACGACCGAGACCGTCGAGAAGAGGCCAGCCAGCAGTTTGCGCAGGCTCGTGCGCATGCCGCCAGCGTTCTGCTCCGCGGCCTGCGCGTCCGGATAGCGGGCGGCAATGCGCTTGTCCGACACCAGCAGCCGGTACGCGATCACCAGCATGATGCCGAAACAGGCCATCGCGGCGAACGACGCACGCCAGCCGAAGTGCACCGCGACAAAGCCGCCCAGCGCCATGCCGAGCACCGAGCCGAATGCGCCGCCGGCCATGAAGGCGCCGGTGAGCGTGGAGCGCAGATGCGCCGGGAAGATGCTGAGAATGAGCGCGATGCCGACGCTTCCATAGGCGGCTTCGCCGAGCCCCACGAAGGCGCGCGCGACGAGCATTTCTCCATAGTTGGTCGCGATGGCGCAGCCGAGCGTGGCGAGGCTCCAGAGCGCTGCCATGACGATCAGGCTGCGCACGCGGCCCCAGCGGTCCGCGAGCACGGAGAGGGGGAAGGTCAGCAGACCGACCATCAGCGCGACCACGCCGCTGAGCGAACCCAGTTGCGTGTCGGACAGGCCCCACGACTGTTTCAGCAGCGGAAAGACCGCGTTCAGGACCTGCCGTGACATGTAGTCCGACAGCAGCAGACCGAAGGTCAGCGCGAACACGACCCACGCGTATTTGCGCGAGATGGCCGGAGCGGCGACGCCGCTCGTGGCCGGCTTGATGCAATGAATATCCAAGATCGTCTCCTCCGATGTCTGGCGTGCGGCCTCGTCATGCGCCTGAGCGCAGCGGGTCGTTTGTTGTTCTGGCCGGGCAAGCGCTGCTTGCCCGGCCTTCGCCATGGAGTGTTAAGTGAAAGGTGCGGGCGCGGCGTTCAAGGCCGCGTCCGCGTGGGGGTGTCAGGCAGCGCGCAGCGGCAGATTGACCTGGCCGGACTTCCGGTTCGGCGCCATGCCCATCTGCGCGAGCGTCTCGTCGGCGTCCTTGTATTGCACGCCGATCTTGTAGATCGCGCGCGCTTCCTTGCCGCTCGCAATCTCGCGTCCCAGTTCGCGGGCGACGCGCACGCACTGCTCGATCTGCTGCACCGAGGTCATGCGGTTGCCGTGCTGGTCGATGATCGTGTCCTCGATGCCGCAGCGCGGATGCAGGCCCATCGACATCGCCATCATGTTGAACGGCAACACGTTCTTCAGGAGCGACTCCGCGGTCAGCGTGCAGCCGTCCGGCGCACGGTGCACGAAGTTGAAGAAGTTGAACGGGTTCGGGCCGTCGAAACCGCCGCCGATACCGATCCACGTCAGGTTCAGCGGACCCGTGTACACGCCCTTGCGCACGAGGCGTTCGAGCGTTTCCAGCGCATGGATGCCGGTCAGCTGGAAGTGCGGCTGGATGTTCGACGCCTGCAGCCGCCGCAGATGCTCCTCCACCCACGCCGGGCCGGCCGGCACGGTCATTTCGCTGTAGGCGGCGTGAATCGCCTTACTCGCGAGCGAGGTGCCTTCCAGGTATTCCGGATACAGCAACTCCATGATGTTCATCTGCGTGGTGTTGATCGCAACCGTCACCTGGTCAGGCTTCGGATCGAGATCGGCGAGCATGTGACGCGTGTCGTCGGACAGCCACTTCGCCGCCTGACCGTCGTCTTCCGGCGCGAACGAGATCGAGCCGCCCACCTGGATGATCATGTCCGGCACCGCGGCGCGCACGCCCGCGATCAGTTCGTTGAACTTCGACAGGCGCTTGGAACCCTTGCCGTCCAGTTCGCGCACATGCAGGTGCAGCACCGTGGCGCCCGCGTTGTAGCAGTCGACTGCCTTCTGGATCTGTTCGTCCATCGTCACCGGAATGTCTTCCGGGAAGTCGGCCGGCATCCATTCGGGGCCGTAGGGCGCGACCGTGATGACCACTTTGTCCTGGTTCTCGGGGTGCAGGGAATCGTCGAGGAATTGCATGTGTTGCTCCAGCGTAAATAGGTTCGGTGTAAGGCAGGTAGGCGGCGTTCGGGGCGCCTGAATCAGTAAGGCACGTCGCCGACGATTCCGGCTCGCTCCATCTTGCGATGGCACGGCGGGTAATCCATGACCGCGTAGTGCTGCGTGCTGCGGTTGTCCCAGATCGCGATGCTGTTCGGCTTCCAGCGCCAGCGGACCTGGTGCTCGGGGATGTATGCCTGGCTGATCAGGTAGTTCAGCAGTTGGCTCGCGCCCGGATTCGCGTCCTGCCCGAAGCGCACGCGCGCGGGCGTGTGATAGTTGCTGAAGTGGGTCGTGAAGGCGTTCACGAAGAGCGTCTTCTCCCCCGTCTCGGGGTGCGTGCGCACGACCGGGTGCTCCGCATCCGGAAACTGGGCTTTCAGCGCGAGGCGCTTTTCGATCGGCATCGCCGCGCCGAAACTCGCTTCGATGCTGTGGCGGGCGCGCAAATCGGCGATCTGCGTCTTGATGTGCTCGGGCAGGTTCTCATAGGCCAGCACCATGTTCGCCCAGACGGTGTCGCCACCGACCGGCGGACACTCGACGCAGCGCAGCACGCAACCGAACGGCGGCGCTGCGCGCCAGGTGGCGTCGGTGTGCCACGCGTTCTCGTAGCGGTCGTTGGGCTGGTCGGGATTCTTGTAGATTCGCACGAGGCCCGGATGCTCCGGATCGCTGCCGGCGACCGGATGGTCTTCCAGTTCACCGAAGCGGCGGGCAAAGGCAACGTGCTCGGCACGGGTGATCTCCTGATCGCGCAGGAACACCACGCGATGCTTGAGCAGCGCGGCGCGGATCTCGGCGAACAGACCGTCGTCGTGCACCGCGTCCGCGAGGCTGACACCGGTGAGTTCTGCTCCGATCGAGCAGGTGAGTTGTTCGACGCGCATCATGGTCTCCTACACGACGAAAATGGATGAGCCGGTGGTCCGGCGCGATTCGAGGTCGCGATGCGCCTGTGCGGCATCGGGCAGCGCATAGCGCTGATTGATCTCGATCTTGATGCGACCGGCCGCGACGTGCCCGAAGAGCTCGCTTGCCAGCGCGTCCTTCTCGGCCGGATCGGCGATGTAATCGGCGAGCGCGGGCCGGGTCAGATAAAGCGAGCCCTTCATCGCGAGCAATTGCGGATTGAACGGCGGAATCGGGCCGGACGCGGTGCCGACGCAGACCATCAGGCCACGGCGCGCGAGCGAGTTCAGCGACGCTTCGAAGGTGTCCTTGCCCACGCTGTCGAACACGACGTTCACGCCTGCGCCTTCGGTCAGTTCACGCACGCGCTTCGCGACGTCCTCGTGGCTGTAGTCGATGACGTGATCGCAGCCGTGCGCGCGGGCCACTTCGGCCTTGGCTGCGCTCGACACCGTGCCGATCACCTTGATTCCCAACAGACGCGCCCACTGCGACACGATCAGCCCGACCCCACCGGCGGCGGCATGCAGCAGGATCGAATCGCCCGGCTTGAACGCATGGATGCGGCGCATCAGGTAGGACGCGGTCAGGCCGCGCATGGTCATCGCGGCGGCGGTGGCGCATTCGATGTCGTCCGGCAGCCGGATGAGGGCGGACGCGGGCACGAGCCGCTCGGTGCTGTACGCGCCGAGCGTGTTGATGAAGCCCGTGTAGGTCACGCGATCGCCGACGAGCAGTTGATCGACGTCCGGTCCGACGGCCTCGACCACGCCCGCTGCTTCCACGCCCATGCCGGCGGGGAGGGCGACGGGATAGAGGCCGCTGCGGAAGTACGTATCGGCGAAATTCAGGCCGACGGCCTCATGACGCAGCCGTACCTGCCCGGGACCGGGCATGCCGACCGGCACCTCTTCCCACTTCAGAACCTCGGGGCCGCCTGTTTCGTGAAAGCGGATTGCGTATGCCATGTGTCTCTCCAGTCATGCGTGCGAGCCGTCGGGCTCGCTGATTGAGTAGCGGTTGCTCGCAGCCGGACCAGCCGGCGCCGCGCAATTGAATTCGTCGTTGATTTCGGTCCAGTCGGCGTAGCTCAGATAGCGTCGTGCCGCCGGAAGGATCACGCCCTGTTCGCGGCCCATCCATTCCGAAACGAACCGCACGTAAGCGCTCACTGCCTGTTCGAGTTCCCCGGCCGTCGATGCGGCGTGCGGATTTCGTCCGATCATTCCAGCCAGCCCGTCGAGCAGTTCTCCGTCGCGCTGATGCAGGCGTTCGAGTTCGTCGAGTTCGGCGTTGACCACCGACGTCCGTTTGCGAAGGCGCCGGAACAGCGATTCCTTCGCGTTCGCCCCGAAGCCTCGTGCTGCAAGGCCATGCAGCCTGTCGACCGCTTCGCGCAGCGTCCGGGCCTGCGGGGCGTCGCCGCGTTCGCGCTCGGCGCGGATCGCGTCGAGCCATGCGTGCAAGGCTTCCGCGAGCGCCCGGTGTGCGCCGAGCAGAACGCCGATCGACGCCTGCACGGCCGGCCGAGCGTCGGTGCCGCACGTCAGCATGGCGGGCCTCGACGCGTCGGGTGTGCCTGCGACCGGCGCGGCCATCGCCGGCCGGGAGGCGGCCGCGAAGATCAGATCGCAGCCGTGCCTGCGCGCTTGCGCCAGGGCGGGGTCGCAGGCCTGCTCGCTTTGGGCGACCACCGACGCGCACGGCACGCCTTGTGCGCGGGCGCCGGCTTCGGCTCTTGCCAGCAGTTCGGCCGCGTGTTCGTCGGCCGGCCCGGGCAGCACCGCCGATGACACGTACAGAAACGTCACGCGCGCGCCGATGGCCTGCGCGAATTCCGTCGCTTGACCGATCGCTTCGATGCTGGTGTCGGTGTCCTCGACAGGGACGAGTAGATGTCGGTACATGGCGTTTTGCGCTGGATTGGCGTGTGCGTGAACTCATCTGCATCGTAGTTCACGCAAGCCCGGCGCGACCCTCTCCCGGCGGGAGGGGCTTGACGCCTCCCGGTGATTCGAACCATGCTGTGGACCTGATTCGCGACAGAAGCGGCCGTTCCAGGTCGCCGATGGCATTCCGACCGACCTTTCCTGATGGCATCCATCTCAAGCGGCTCCCCACCCTCGACGACCGAGCTCGTCCTGAAGACCATCGCGCCGCGCGCACCGCTGAACCTCGTCGCGCGGGCACGGCTGAGCGCGGAGGCCGCGGACTACCACGAGCGCCAGGTCACGCTCGTGCAGGCGCCGGCCGGTTACGGGAAAACCTCGCTGCTCGCGCAGTGGCGGCGCGAATATCTGTCGCGCGGGATCGCCGTGGCGTGGCTTCTCGCCGACGAGCGCGACGACCCCGAACGGCTCCTGCGCGCGCTCCTGCAGGCGGTGAGGACCGGCTGCGCGCGGCCGGCGTTCGGCGCCTTGCTGCTCGACAGCGCGATCGCGTCGGTCGGGGAACTGGATGGCGCGACAGGCTGGCTCGCCGAGCTCGCCGTGCTGTCGCTGGACGTCGTGCTGATCGTCGACGAGGCCGAGCGGCTGCCCGCCGCCGGCGCCGAGATGCTCGCCTACGTGCTGCGCAATGCGCCGCAAAACCTGCGCGTGGTGGTGGCGGCAAGACGTGGCCTCGAGGCGCCGCTCGCCGATCTGCTGATGTACGGCCAGGCCACGCTCGTCGGCCCGGATGCATTGCGCTTTCGCCTCGACGAGACGATCGCGCTGATCACAGGGCGCTTCGGCGAGCGCGTCGACGCCGACGCGTGCGCGCGGCTCTTCGAAGTCACCGACGGCTGGCCGCTCGGATTGCAGCTCGCGCTCGCCGCGATGGCGCATGCGTCGGACCCGCGCAAGGCTGTCGAGACGATCGCGTCGGGCGCCGGCAGCTTGCGCGAACATCTCGTGGGCGCCTTGATCGCCAATCTTTCTTCGGAAGACGACGCGTTTCTCACGCGCATCAGCGCCGTGGATATGCTGCATCCGGCGTTGTGCGAGGCGCTGACGGACAACCCGCACGCGTCGGAGCACCTCGCGCGACTCGTGCGCGAGACGCCCGTGTTCATCACGGTGGAGGACAGCGCGTGGTGCCGCCTGCATACGGTGGTGCGCGACGCGCTGCGCGTGCGTCTCGCGCGTCTGCCTGCCGCCGATCGCGAGGAGCTGCATGCGCGCGCCGCGAGATGGCTCGTCGGCCAGGGGATGATTGAGGAAGCCGCGCACCACGCGCATGCGGCCGGCCAGCACGAGCTTGCCTACGACCTCGCCGAACGCAGCCTGCACGATGCGGTGCGGCAAGGGCATCTGAGCGTCGTGCTCGACTGGCTCGATCTGCTGCCGGAAGCGGAACTGGAGCGGCGTCCTCGCTTGCGGCTCGCGGCGGCGTGGGCGCTGGCGGTCGGGCAGCGCCACGAAGAGGCGCAGCGCCAGGTGGAGCGGATTCTCGCGGGCCCGGCCGTCGGCGACGAACTGCATTACGAGTGCGCGCTGATCCTGAGCGCGGCCGCCTATTTCGCGGACGAACCCGACCGCTTCGTCGAACTGTTCGAACCTTGGGCCGGGTCTCCGCCCAATGTCGAATCGTGGCTCGCGCAGGTTCACGCGAACCGGCTGGCGGCGCGCGCGATGCTGCTCGGCGAACCGGCGCAGGCGCGGCGCGCGCAGCAGCGCGTGCGGCATGGCGGAGGCGTCGAGCCGCTCGGCTATCTGCTGCGCTGGGGCGAGCACATCACCGGTTCGAGCTATCTGTGGGAAGGCCAGATGCCGCTTGCCGAAGAGGTGATGAAGCCCGCGCTCGCGAGTGCCGAGGCGGAACTGGGGCGTCGTCATCCGCTCAGCTGCATGTTCGCGGCGGCGTGCGCAGCGATCGCCTATGAAGACGATCGGCTCGACGAAGCCGCTGCGTTGCTCGCCAACCGCCTCGACATGCTCGAACGCGCCGCCACGCCGGAAACCGTGACGCTCGCCTATCGCACGGCGGCGCGCATTGCCGCGGTGCGCGGCAGCGAGCATCGTGCGCTCGACATGCTGGAAGCGATGCACGCGCTCGGCGTGAGCCGGCGCCAGCCTCGCTTGTGTATCGCGAGCCTCGCCGAGCAACTGCGCATGCACGCGGGCCGCTACCGCGCCGAGACGTGCGCCGCGCTGGTGCGCCGCATCGACGACATCCTGGCTCGCGAGGCGGGTCGCGGACCGCTCTGGCGCGAGTCGGTCGCGCTCCTGCAGTCGCTGGCGCACGCCGATGCCGCCATTGCCGCGCGAAACTGGCCGCAGGCGCTCGTCGCGCTCGACACCGCCGCCAGACAGGCCGACGCGATGAAGATGGGGCGTTATCGCATCGAGATCATGGGCTTGCGGGCGTTCGCGCAGCAGCAGACGGGTGTCGATGCAACGCCTCTCCTGCTCGAAGCGGTGAACCTCGCACAGACCTTCAGGCTGGGCCGCACGCTGCTCGATGCGCATCCCGCGCTCGCGGACTGGGCGCGACGCGCAGGCAGCGCAGCCGACACCGCCGATGGCGCGCGCGCGCCGGCCCCGTTGCCGAATGTGCGGCCGCATCCACAGGACACCGGCGGGCCACGCGCGGTGCCGTGCGTCGTCCTGACGCCCAAGGAGCGGGAGATTCTCGAACTGCTCGCGCGCAATCTGACGAACAAGGAGATCGCGCGCGCAGGCGCGATCGGAGAGGGCACGGTGAAGTGGCACCTCAAGAACCTGTTCGGCAAGCTCGATGCGAGTTCGCGCAAGCACGCCGTGCGACGCGCGGCGGTGCTGGGCCTGCTCGAAGGCACGATCTAAGGACAGCGCGCCGCTTGCCGCGCTCACGCGGCTTAGATCCGTAGCATTCCGATCCCCTCCCTCCGCGAGAGGGGCCGGAAGTCGTCTCCTTCCGTATTCTTGCTGCATGACTTCACGCGCCATCGCAATGTCGTCCGCGCTGCTTGCGGATCGCGGCATTCGCAGCGCGCCGACTGACTTGCCGATGGCACGCGTGCAGGTCGAAAAAGAAAACATCCGGAGACCCCTCATGAAATCCAGACTTTCCTGCCTCGCTGCATTACTGGCCTGTTCCGGCGCCGCTCACGCGCAAGGATCGGTGACGCTGTATGGTGTTCTCGATGCCGGCCTGCTCTATCAGAGCACGTCAGCGGCTTCCTTCGCACCGAACGCCCCCAACACGGGCAAGGTGTATCGCTACAAGGACGGCGGCATCTACGCCAGCTTCTGGGGCCTCAAGGGCAGCGAAGACCTGGGCGGCGGATACCGCGTCAACTTCAAGTTGCAGGGCACCTTCGACACCGGCAGCGGCAGGTTCGGCCTCTCCGACACGCCCGGCGTTCCCGCGCAGTTCAACCAGTTCGCGACGATCGGGGTTTCCGGTCCGTTCGGCACGTTCAATGCGGGCCGCCAGATCGTGCCGATGGTCTACGCGATGTTCGATACCGACGTGCGCGCAGCGCAGTACTTCGGCAGCATTCTCACCGCGTGGCTCGGCATGAACCAGGCAGCCGGCTGGCCTGGTACGAGCACGAACGGTCCGATCGGCGCGCTGTACGACAGCAACGCGCTCGTCTACGAATCGCCGAAGTTCTATGGCGCTTCGCTTGCGCTGGAATATGCGCCGGGCGGCGTCGCGGGCCAGTTCCAGGGCGGCACGCGCGAGTCCGCCGTGGTGAAGTATTCGAACTACGGCCTGAACCTGTCGGCGGTCTATTACAACGGCCACGACGCGAACCCGCTGCCCGGCATTGCGCCGACGGGGCTGAACAACAACCGCTTGGTGTACCTCGGCGCGATGTACACGTTCCGCGATTTCTCCGTGTCCGGCTCGTACAGCCACGGCAAGAATCCGGCGAACGCCGGCCGCGCCGACTACGACCTCTATTCGGCCGGCCTCGGCTATCGGTTCAATCCGGTGCTGAAAGTGACCTCGGGGTTCTACTACCTGAAGGACAAGAACAGCTCGACGAATCATTCGAGCGAATTCGCGGTGGGCACGGAATACAGCCTGTCCAAGCGCACGCTCGCCTATGCGCAGGTCGGCTACGTCGACAATCACGGCACGATGAACCAGACGATCGTGTATGGACAACCCGTGGCTCCGGGAGAGTCGACCACGGCTGCAATGATCGGCATACGCCACAACTTCTGAGCGTAGCCGCGCGGCCGTTGCGATCCGCAGATCCTGTGAACAATAACCGGAGTCATCCATGAAGAGAATCAAGCCACGCAGTTCAGGTTGTGCAGCGTTGATTGTTTTGGCATCGGTCGGCGCCAGCCTTCAGGTTGGCGAAACAATGGCGGCATCGAGCGAGCCTTCGGTAGCGTCGAGTGCGGCGCCCGCTAGCAGCAGCCGCTCGGCCAATCGCGCGCTGCGCAAGCGCGTGTACGCCGCATTCGCCAAGGACAAAAGTATCGAAGCGGGCGACATCGGCGTTAGCGCGACCGACGGAGCCGTCACACTGACCGGCACGGTGGCTGACGCCGCGCAGATCGAAAAAGCGGGCGCACTGGCGAGCAGCGCGGCCGGTGTCCAGTCCGTGAAGAACAAGCTGACCGTCCGGCGGCCGTTCGGGCAATAGTCCGCGCCGCTTCGCATCAAGGGAGTCAAAGACATGATCGAATCAACTCAAGCGGCGTATGCGTACCCGTTGCTCATCAAGCATCTTCTGCATACGCCACTTGCGCATGCGCCCGATCAGGAGATCGTCTATCGCGGCGACACGCGCCTGACTTATCGCACGATGAGCGAGCGCATCGCGCGCCTCGCACACGGCCTCGGCCGCCACGGCGCGAAGATGGGCAGCGCCGTCGCGGTGATGGACTGGGACAGCCACCGCTACCTCGAATGCTATTTCGCCGTTCCGATGATGGGCGCCGTGCTGCAAACGGTCAACGTGCGGCTATCGCCGGCGGAGATCGCCTACACGATCAACCATGCGGGCGCGCAGATCCTGCTCGTTCATACGGACTTCCTGCCCGTCGTCGAAGCGATCAGGGACCAGCTCGAAACGGTGTGCGCCTTCATCCGGATCGACGACGAAGGCAGCGAGGCCGTTGCGCATTCGATCCCCTTCGCGGACGACTACGAGACCATGCTCGCGGCGAGCGCGCCCGTCTACGACTTCCCGGATTTCGACGAGAACACGCGCGCCACCACGTTCTATACGACGGGCACGACGGGACTGCCCAAGGGCGTCTATTTCTCGCATCGTCAGCTCGTGCTGCACACCATCACGGGGATGGCGGCGCTGGCAAGTCCCGTATCGGGACAGCGTTTTCACCGCGGCGACGTCTACATGCCGATCACGCCGATGTTCCACGTCCACGCGTGGGGCATGCCTTATATCGCTACCGTGCTCGGCGTGAAGCAGGTATATCCGGGCCGTTACCTGCCGGATCGGCTCGTCGGGCTGGTGCGCGATGAAGGCGTCACGTTCTCGCATTGCGTCGGCACGATCCTGCACATGCTGCTCGACTGTCCCGAAGCGAAGACCGTCGATCTGAGCAAATGGAAAGTGGTCATCGGCGGCGGCGCGCTGCCTCATGGACTTGCGCGCGCCGCGCTCGATCGCGGCATCGATATCTTCGCAGGCTACGGGATGTCGGAGACCGGGCCTCTGCTGACGCTCGCGCAACTCAAGCCCGGCAGCGAGACGCTCGACGCCGACGAGCAAGTGCGCCTGCGTTGCAAGACGGGTCTGCCGTTGCCGCTCGTCGATTTGCGCATCGCGGACGAGGAGGGCGCTGACGTCGCTCACGACGGCAAAGCGAGCGGTGAAGTAATCGTGCGCGCACCGTGGCTGACGCAGGGCTATCTGAAGAATCCCGAGGCATCCGACCAGCTTTGGGAAGGCGGCCATCTGCACACGCAGGACATCGCGAACATCGACGGGCAAGGGTATCTGCAGATCGTCGATCGCATGAAGGATGTCATCAAGTCGGGTGGCGAATGGGTGTCCTCGCTTGCGATCGAAAGCCTGATCTCATTGCATCCGGGCGTGTCGGAAGCGGCGGTGATCGGCATCAGCGATGCGAAGTGGGGCGAGCGGCCCGTCGCACTCGTCGTGCTCAAGCCGGACTTCGCGCTAACAGTTTCGGAAGACGACATCCGGAATCACGTGCTCGCGTTCAGCACGACGGGCCAGATTTCGAAGTACGCCGTGCCGCAGGTCGTGAAGATCGTCGAGCGACTCGAAAAGACGAGCGTCGGCAAGCTCAACAAGAAGCGGCTGCGCGAACAGTTCGCTTAAGGAAAGCGTCGAGAGAACGTGGCAAGGCACGGCACCTGATGACGGCGTGCCGTGCCGCCCTATTACTTGCCCGCAGGTTCCACGGATATCGCCAGCGCTTCCGTGTAGACGGCTTCCACCTGATCGCCCTTCTTGATGCGGTTGAGACGTTCGGGATCTTCCACTTTCAGGTCCACCGTATTGCCTTTGGGTCCTTTGAGCGTGACCGTCTTCGCCTTGTGATTCACGGCGACCACATCCGCGACGATCGTGACCTCCCGCCCGACCTTGCCACCCGGCTTGGCACCGGCAGCCGAGCGCTGCTCAGTACCCTGCTCGGTGTGCGACGCGGTCCCTTTCTCCTTCATGAGGCTGACCGTCAAGGACTCGCTATAGGCGACGGTCACGACATCGCCCAACGCGATCTGGTCGAAGTTGCGCGCCTCCTCGGTGACTTCGAGTTCGACGACCTTGCCCTGGCGTGTCTTGAGCGTGACGGTGCGCGTGGCGCGGTCGATGCCGACCACCGTCGCGGTCATTTTGGTGAAGCCCTTGACGGTCGTCTGGTCCTGTCCCTTGGTGACTTCGACATCCGTCTGCGGCTGAGCCAGTGCAACCTGCGCAAGCAACGCAACGGCGACAATGGCAAGTCCTTTCGTGGTCTTCATCCTGGTTCTCCCATGAAAAATGCATGTCGCCTTCATGCCGAAGGCGGGCGGTCCGTGCGTTGCCGGGGGGCGTTGCTCCGGCCATTAAGGTCGATCGACGCCATCAGGAACCAATCAGGAACGCTCATCCACGCGCGTCCACGACGAGTCCGGATCGAATTCGGTGACGGGCGCCGGTGCCCGGCCACGATCCTTCTGATAGATGACGCCGTTGTTGTTGACGATGAACGTCATCACGCCGCTCGTGCCGTATTCGGCGGGGAAGGCGACCATCGCGAAGCCGGCGATCATTCTTCCGTTGATGACATAGCTGTACGCGCCTCCAGGCGCGCTCTTGCCCTGCCGGGTGAGAATGCGATAGTGGTATCCGTGATACGCATCGCCCGGCCGACGTTCCTTGAAATG
>NZ_FCNZ02000033.1 GCF_001544495.1 Caballeronia telluris | reverse complement strand
CGCACGGTCCTCTTTCTCGTTGCTGGCAAGCTCGACTTGTCCGCCTTCAACCCCCATGCCTCATGAGCCCGTTACCCGCTGCATTTTTAAAAGAGCCTCATTGTTTGTCTCTTCAGCACTTCCTTGCAGCCGAATTTTTTGATGAGGCTTGGCGCTGACTATATCATTGCGAAAGCGGCGACAGGATTCGATTCACCAGAGCCCGCGCCTTGCTGGGAAATGGGCCTCTTTTGAATTCCGAGTGGGTGGATTAGCGAGTCAAGGGCGGGCGTGAGCCCGGCGCAGCGAACCCTTGAGGCGCCTTGAATCGGTAAGCTGGGCATGGCTTGTTGCGGCAGAATGCTGCAACAAGCCATGCGGGACGAAGCGATGACGAATCAACTCTTTGAAGCCGCCTTGGGAATCAAGGCCCCGTGGTATGTGCAAGGTGTCGACTTTGATACCGCCAAACGGCAACTCACGATTGCCGTGGGCTTTGTTGCCGGCAAGTAGATGCAACAGACGCAAAAAGGAGGCAGCTGGCACTCCGGCATGAAGGAGCACATAGGAGTCGATGCAAAGTCGGGCCTGGCGCACAGTGTGACGCGCACGGCGGCAAACGTTCATGACATCACGGTGGCGCATTCGCTGTAGCGAGGAGTAGATTGCATTTGCGGATGCGGGCTATCAAGGCATCGAGAAGCGAGGTGAAACGGGTGCGTTTCAGTGGCATGTCGCGATGAGGCCAGCAAGCGGAGAACGCTGGACAACAGCAAACGGTTCCACGGGACCTACGAGAAGATCGATCGTCTGATAGCGAGTGTGAGAGCGAAGGTGAAGAGCATCCATTTCGAGTGCTGAAGTGCTAGTTTGTATACGTGAAGGCGCGGTATCGGATATGGGCGAAGAACACAGCTTAGATCGAAACGCAGTTCGCGCTGGGCTAGTGTGGATAGTGCGCAAGATGCTGTGAAGAGCGATGGCGTACCATGAGAGCGGAGCGCTGCACGCCAAGACGCGAGCGATAGCAGTCCAACGCGGTGAAGATCACGCTGCGAGCTCGATTTCGAGCGTGCCAGTCAGATATCAAATGCAGAGAACGGGTTGTTCAGATCTTGCAATACTATTCGCTGAAGCAAACAGGCTCGGTAGCTCGTACCCGAGCCGACTTGCCGCCGCTGTCGTAAGTAAGGCAAGAACATTGCGCCGTTGCATTGCAGAAGAAAGGAGCTTGCGAAACACGCTCAATACCACCAGCACGGCGATTTCGGAAACGACAGAAACGCTCAGGACCCGTCCTTTGAGAGTTGTGGACGGCGGTCAGAATCCGACACCAGATGGCGGCGTCGATCAGAAATGCGAAACGATTCCTGTTCTGCAGGGCAGTCCGGTGCTTGTTGTTGATGGCATCGATGGGCGGTATCGGATGCGTCGGAAGGAGCCCGAAGGGCGAGTGCAGACGCACCCGACGCGGCTCGTTTCAGGAAGGGGTGACGCAGGAGTCAGGATGCGGTAGAAGAAGGCCTACCGCCGAAGAAACAGGCCCGACACCGGCCTAAACTGCCAGGTCCAATCCGGTGTCGAGCCCAGCACGCGCACGACGGGGCACGGTGCCAACAAAGTATTGCACGCCCCGTCAGCCCTGTCGATATCGCATCGGCATTGACGGGGATTGCCGATGCCGGCCTCAGGCCGCCTCTTCGTTTGCGCCCGCTGCCGGGCCCAGGTCATTGTTTGCCGCCGTTGTGACCGCGGACAGATTTACTGCAAAGGCGACTGCTCTCGAGCCTCACGCCAGGCCAGCTTACGCGAGGCTGCTCAGCGCTATCAGCGCAGTCGCCACGGCCGGTTTGCACACGCTGAACGGATGCGCCGCTATCGCAGCCGCCAGAATAAAGTGACGCATCACGGTTCCGCCGTGCCTGCCGCCGATGCTCTACTGGCACCGACTTCGACGACGTCGGCGGCCAGAGCAGCGGTACCCACCAGCGCCACACCTGTGCCTGAGCATTGCCACTTCTGCCACTGCGTCCGTCCGGGCTTCTTACGCCTCGGGCCACTGCGCCGTCAGGTCTTCCGTGACGTTCGTACTGCTACTCACTGCACAGGAAGGGGCCCATGACCATCGGAGTTGAACTCGAAGCGCAGATCCTGCGCTACTACCATGTCGAGAAGTGGCGCTGTGGCACCATCGCGCGCCAGTTACACGTAAACCGCGGCACCGTCCAGCGCGTGCTGGCTCAGGCCGGACTGCCCCGGATTGGCCCGATGCTGCGGCCCTCGCTGATCGATGCCTACCTGCCGTTCATCCATGAGACGCTCAAGAAGTTTCCATCACTCACGGCCAGCCGCCTGTATGCGATGGTCTATGAGCGCGGCTACCGCGGCGGTCAGCACCACTTCAGACACCTGGTTTCGCTTCATCGTCCGCGCCCGGTGGCCGAGGCGTACCTTCGGCTTCGCACCTTGCCTGGGGAGCAAGCTCAATGCGACTGGGGGAGCTTCGGCCATCTGCAGATCGGACGTGCGCGCCGACCCCTGATGGCCTTCGTGATGGTGCTGTCGTGGTCGCGACAGATCTATCTGCACTTCTTCCTCGATGCACGCATGGACAGCTTCCTGGGCGGCCACGCCGGTGCCTGGGCGGCATGGTCCGGATTGCCACGTGTCGTCTTGTACGACAATCTTAAAAGTGCCGTGCTTGAACGTCGGGGCGACGCCATCCGCTTCAACCCGACGCTGCTCGCGTTCGCCGCGCATCATCGCTACGAGCCCCGTCCAGTGGCCGTGTGCCGAGGAAATGAGAAGGGTCGCGTCGAAAGGGCTATACGGTTTGTACGCGAGAATTTCTTTGCCGCGCGCAAATTCGTCGACCTCGACGACCTCAATGCCCAGACCGCCCTCTGGTGCGCTGGACCTGCGGCTGATCGACCGTGCCGGGAAGAGCCCACAATCACCGTGCGTGAGGCCTTCGCCCGCGAACAGCCCAGCCTGCTCGCCTTGCCGGCGAATCCGTATCCGTGCGAGCTACAACTGGCCGTGAAGGTCAACAAGACGCCTTACGTACGTTTCGACCTGAACGACTACACGATCCCACATACGCACGTGCGGCGCACGCTCACGGTACGGGCCGATCCGCACCAGGTACGCATTCTCGACGGCGCCGATCTGCTCGCCACCCATGTGCGAAGTTACGATCGCGGCGCGCAGATCGAAATTGCCACACATATCGACGCCCTCGTTGCACGCAAACGCGAGGCCCGCCATCATCGCGGCCTTGACCATCTGGCCCAGGCGGCACCGGCCAGCCAGACGCTGATGCTGCGCGCCGCTGAACGGGGCGGCAACCTGGGCAACATCACCGCCAATCTGCTGCGCCTGCTTGACCGCTATGGCGCCTCCGAACTGCAGGCGGCCATTGAGGAGACTCTCGCCAGTGGTGCTGCACCTCACCCGAATCCGGTTCGTCTGGCGCTGGAGCGCCGGCGCGAGGCACGCAAGCTGCCTCCGCCAGTGGCCGTCCCGATGCCGGAACACGTGCGCAGGAAGGACACGCTGGTGACACCCCATCGGCTCGACATTTACGACCAGATCACCCGAGGCACCGATGAACGCGCCTGATGATCTGCAAAACCGCGCGCACGCCTTGCGCCTGTATGGACTGATAGCACACTGGCCCGATGTGGTGGCCGAGCCGTGGGTCGCGCCATTGCTGCGCTGGGAAGAGGACGAGCGCGGACGCCGTTCTCTGGAGCGACGCATCCGCGATGCCCATCTGGGCAGCTTCAAACCGTTGTGCGACTTCGACTGGGCCTGGCCCAAACGGTGCGATCGCGCTGTCGTCGAAGAGTTGATGGCGCTCGAGTTCGTCAAGGACACCGCGAACGTCGTGCTGATCGGCCCGAACGGCGTCGGCAAATCGACACTGGCGCTCAATCTCGCCTATCAGGCAATCGTGCATGGCCACACTGCCTTGTTCACCACCGCCGGCCAGATGCTCGGAGAACTGGCCGCGCTCGATAGCGATTCGGCCTTGCGCCGCCGGCTGAACCGCTATGCCTCACCCGACGTCCTTGTGGTCGATGAAGTCGGCTACCTCTCGTACTCGAACCGCCACGCCGATCTGCTGTTCGAACTCGTCAGCCGGCGGTACGGTGTCGCGTCGACAGTGGTTACGACAAATCGACCGTTCGGAGAATGGCATGAGGTGTTTCCGAACGCGGCTTGCGTCGTCTCCCTTGTTGACCGACTGGTGCATCGTGCGGAAGTCGTTGTGATCGAGGGCGAGTCCTATCGTGTGAAGGAGGCGCGTGAACGCGCCGAGCAGCGCACGAAGAAACGTACTGCGGCCAAGGCCGAGAAGAAGACATCATGACGCGCCTTCACCTGCCTTCCGGAATTACTTGTGGGCTCGACTTCCTGATTCCGGACGACTGGTCCGCCGATCAGGCGCTCGCTGTCGTCGAACTCATCGACGATCTACGCGAGCGAATCTGCATGCACTATCAGGTCCAATTGCATGAACAGCTGCACGAACAACGCGGCCCTCCCGTGAACGCTCACCTGAACGACGTCGACGATCCATTCTCATGAGCATCACTCTACAGTCGGCGCCGGTAACGGCCCCTACTCGTTGACGCTCCTTAACCTTGTGCCGCCGTTTAGGGCCGGATTTGCACCGCCGCTAACAAGAGTCGGGTGATTGACTTACTAACCCGTGCATAAATAAGCGAACATAAATCGACAGCACGACCTGAGCTTTAACAGGCCGTTGAAATAGCTCATGTAGCGGTCATCCGTAACGAAGGCGTAAACGTTGAACTTACTAAGTCGAAAAAAAGTAGCCGGACATAGTTCATGCTGCGTAACGGACTGACGGATGTTGAAACATCGATCGGATCAAAGCCGGGATTTTCTGCAACGAGCGCAGAACTGCCCGAACGCGCTGCTTAAGATGTCCTGGACTTTGATAGCAAGCTTGCCGATCTTGTGGTGTTTGAGGTAGCCCCATACGAGTTCATCCGGATTCAGATCCGGCGAGTAAGCGGGCAGGAAGAACAGGAAAAGGCGCCCATCCGATTCTGCAGCAAGCTGGCGGATCGCTTTGCAACGATGAACCGGATGGCCATCAGCAATCAGGAAGATGGGGGTATCGGCATTGAGCATCAATCGCCGTACGAAGTCGACGTACACCGCGATCTTGAAGCTGCCTTCAAAGCACATGAAACGAAGTTGGCCGCGTGGGCTGACTGCCGAGATCAGGTTCACCTTGAAGCGAGCGCCCGTAACCTCGACTACCGGTGTTTTACCAACCGGCGCCCAGGTCGTGCCGCTGTGATAGTCCGATCGCACCGTCGATTCGTCGACGAAAAATATGTGTGCCCCGCAGCATTTGGCCTGCCTGACAATCGCCGGATATTCTTCTCTCATCCATGACTCGACCAGTTCAGGGTCGCGCTGGTAAGCGCGCGCCAGCGGCCGCTGAGGCGAAAGCCCGAGCTTCCTGAGCAGCCGGCCAACCGATACCTCGGAAAGCCTGACGTCGAAATGTTCACGAATCAACTCCCGCACCATATCTCGCGTCCACAACGCAAACTCGAACTTCATCTGCATTGGATTCTTCGTTGTGACCGTCTGATAGACAAACCGGATAGCGTCGGACGACAGTTTCATTGGCCGGCCCGGGATGGCCTTGGCGCGCAATGCTTCGATTCCTCCTTCGCGCCAGGCCGCCAACCATTCGTAAATACGCGCCCTTGAGAATCCCAGGGTGCGGATTACGTCTTCCGGCGACTCACCGGCTTCAACCCGCCTGACCGCGCGAATGCGGATCTCTTCAAGCGTCGCGTGTGAAAGCTGCCGACCATCGTTTTCTCGCATCATGCCTCTCCCCAAGCTCCTTAAAGCTTAGGTCGTGGTGTCGATTTATGTTCGCTTATTTATGCACGGATTAGTAAGTCTCGAAAGAGGTATGAAAATCGCGAGCTTTCCGCCCACATTCGATCGCGATAAAGCGCATCATGCTAGTTACCTATCCGCGTTCCAACGCATCGACCCGAGTGCAGTGCGCTCCATCTTTCTCTTGCCGTGTGTCCGACGGACGCCACGATCTTCATCCGCAGTGACCCTGCGATTCAGCGCTGTGCACTATGCGGGAAACTGAGTTCCCCAAAAACCGCATCGGCACTGGCTTTTCAAGCGAAACGCAGTTTCGCATCGTCTGAGAACAACTTCGCACGGACAGTGCGAACGTCATCTATGCCTTTCGTCGAAGGCGACTCTCGCCAAGCCTGACTCGCGCGGTTCCAAATCGGGGCGACCGTGATGAACAAGCTCGCAAGACGGGAAATCACTTGCACCCTGCGTGCGGATTTCTATATCCCATTCTGTCGGCTCGCGCTGCCGATACCAAAAAGCGCAAAAGGAATTGCTTGGCTCGACAGGCTAACGCCTGCGGTCAGGTAGCCGTGCATCGGATTCATCCGGCGCATGGATCATCAGGCGTCAGTGCTTCCCTGCGCCGGGTGAATCGAAAATATGATCTCTAAGATCCCGGAAAGCAAAGCGTGCAGTATTCCAACAACCCGGGACGTTCTTCTGATAGGTGAGAACGTCGCCTTTGATGCGACGGCCATGAAGATCCAATTCAACTTCTCAACCCTGTTGGACAACGCGGGGCTTCCTCAGCGGCTCACCAAAGAGCTCGCCGAACTTTTTAACCGCCACCTATCGAAACCCCATAGCACGACGCGCGTGACGTCGAACGCAATCTCCATCAAGACACAGAGCTATCGCGTGCGGCATCTCATTGCCGGCTTTCGCGAACTACGAAAGGGCGGCTTCGCGCTGCAGTCGCCCTGGAACCTCTCCGAGAAACACATCGCCTACCTCGTTAAGCTTTGGGTCGAGGAAAATGACCAGGCGCCCGGCACAGTCGAGAACAAGCTGACCTACTGGCGCACGCTCGCTGCATGGATGAAAAAGCACCAGCTCGTGGGCACCGTCGATGACTACATCAAGCGGCCCGACGGTTATCGCCGCTATTATGTGGCGCAGGAAGATAAGTCCTGGGAAGCGGCTAACGTTGACGTCAACCAAGTGATCTCCCGGCTTTGCGTGCAGGATCGGTGGGTCGCCATTCAAGTCGAATTGCAAGCGACGTTCGGGTTGCGCGCCCAAGAAAGCATGCTCCTGCGTCCACTGCAATGCCTGCGCGTCTCGGGCCACCTGCACGTGATCGATGGTACGAAGGGCGGCAGGCCCCGGCTCGTGCCGATCGATGCTGAGTGGCAATACGAAGTCCTCATCCGCGCAGCCCGGCTCGCGAACCCGCGCACCGGCTCAATGATTCCGGAGCCATGGTCGCTCAAAAGGTGGTACCGGCATTTCTATCACGTCCTACAGAAAGAGGGCATCACGCGTGGCGGGTTGGGCGTCACGGTGCACGGACTGCGCCACGCTTACCTCCAGAAGATGTACGAGGATATAACCGGTGTGCCCGCGCCGATAAAACTGCCCGATCATCGGCCCGACCCGGAACTCCATCAAAGGGCGATGCAACAGTTGGTCGAAGCTGCTGGACATAGCTTGGCGGCGAAGGCGACGGCCTACATCTCGACCTTCGCCACGGCCGAGCGCCTGTCTCGACCTGTGGTGACCTTCGAGCAGGCGATCGCGGCTCTTGATGCGGCGAACGGCGTCAAATCAGAGGCGGCAAAGAGCCTAAAAATCTCAAGGCAAGCGCTTTATCGGATACTTGCAAAAGGCGGCCCGTTGCCAACTGTAACGCCTGCAAACCCCGCCGAGACCGAAGCATCACCAACGTCCGCGCCTAACGAGGTCCTCAAAGGTCCACCGTTGGCCCAGACGATCAACAACGCCGCACCGGACCAGCTTTCACTGCTTGCCGAATAGGTTTGCCGTCGTTATCCGACGACGTTGCAGTCGTCGGATGGCGACGGCTTCCGGGCCTAAGATGCTGTTGATGGTCGACGATGATCACGATGAACGGACATCACAGTCCTCTGCGCAAGCAAGCAAGAAGCCGCACCCTTGGGTCACCCCGCGTCACGCGTCGTCTTGCGGCGGTAGTCGCAGGAAGTGGCACCACCGCACTCGTCGCGGATTTCGAGCTCCGGGCTCAAGCGATCGCATGGTCATGCTCGTCTCGGACGACGCAGTGCAAGTGAGTCTCTTACAGCGTGCCGTTTGCGCCGGTCGTAGTTGGCGTGCACTGTTCTTTTGACTCGCAACCGACCATTCCGCATCGATTGAATCATTCCACGATGTGAGAAGCGTGCCGAATAAGGGGGTGTGAATATTCGGCACGTTTTGTAACAGGCTAATTTACCAGAAGAATCAAGCGGTTGTCTTGGTCTCGGAACGTCGAGGGACGCTATCCGGATAGCGTTGCTCGCGGCCAAACAACTGCAGGCCCGCGCTGCTCGCCCCGCGCCACGCTAGGAGGCCGGCTAAAAACAAAACGCACCGGCCGCGAAGGTATGTCTACCTTGCGCTATCCTGGCCAAGAAAATTCCTCGGTACCAGACCTAGACAAGCGCAGTCGCGATGCTTTGAGATACCGCGACTTCGGCAGCGCAAAGCGTGACCTCATCGATGCTTGTATCCAGCCACCGCGTTTGTCCGCAATTGGACGAACCGACGCGAGTTCGTGAACTGGGGAACGTGCACGAGGACGACTCCCGGCCAAGCCGTCCACTACTCGGCCGTCGTATTGCTAAGGAATGTTACATGAGTAGTCCGGCCGCACCAGCGACTTCGCGGAAAGAGCGAGGCCTCCTCAAATCCCGCGGGTCGCCCGAAACGCCATCCGTTTCGAACCCGAAACTCCCGACAGCGTTCCCACTCGCCGTCATTCCACCTATAGGCAATGATCAACTCTTTTCCGGACTTGGCTTATCACGTGTTGGTAGCGCCAATCGGCGGTGGAATTGACGTGATGAAAGCTGCGTAGAGTACGGCACGAGGTCATGTAGCTGTTTTCTGTGAAGTTCGGCCCGAGTCCGCCTATGACAACACCGAACTAACTAATCAGAAGTTGTCGCACTAGGCCGGCGTACGTCGCCGTCGCCGATCATTGCGAAGAGCGGTCGGTGCTACCTATGCGCTGTTGGTGTCCGGACTGTGTGCGGCTTTTCCGCTTCGTTCGAAAGGTTTGTGTAAATGTATCAGGCAGAAAGCGATACCTTTTTCGCGCTCTTTCTATGAAAAGGGAATTATCATGATAATTCCACGGGTGTGTCCCGAGCGCGTGCGCGCTTCTCCGATACATCACCACGCCGCCTGTTCGTCACGTCACCGCGGGTGACGCATGCTTCGTTGTCTCTTAACCGAGAGCTTGGCTGACAACCGGGTCGTGCTAGACGCGGGCCGGCGTTCCTAGCACGCACTACTTCGGTCTTCACCGCTTTCATCAGAAAGCCTGCGATAGACGCCTCCGCCGACTCGGGACCAATTTCGGCGCTTCCAGTAATTCGTCACCGGACTGTTTCCCTTCCTTGTCGACCGATATACGCGCCTGGGCATTGTTCGTTTTTCCGAGCGGCCGATTATTCTCTGGTCCGTGGCTCGCTGGACCGCTCGCGTATTGCCTCCATCTAGCAAGCGAGTCTCACCAGAAGTTTTGCGTCCGCGCGAAAGGCACGCTAAGCGCGCCGGTAACTATCTCGCCTTCGCCCGAGCCCCGGCGAGATGCAGTGTGCCGCGCAATTTGGGCGTCGACTCGACCGAAGACAGCGCTTGCAAACGCACGAACCCGCGCGTGATCTCTCGGTCAACGCTATCCGGATAGCGGCCCTTTCGGGGAATGACGCACGAAAACGTATAGCTTTTCGTCAGTCGCCTTGCAGGTTCCCCACGCGCGAACGTATGCGGCAGCCACTTGCAGCCGATGCCCTCGCAGGTCTCAATAGCGCTTCTCGAGCAGCGTTTCGACCGGAACACACCGCGGCGATCCAATGAGCGGGTCCGGGTCCCCGCAAGTTCAGCAGCGTAAGCAGCAACGGCATACGGCTATACACGCGTGAGCCAGCCTACGTGACAAAACGTAGCCTGGCTTAATCGGATGGGGCGAACCCATTTGGTTGACGCCAGCAATTCACTCGCTTCGCCGATTATTTGCTACGCGTTCGACGTCATGTTTGCCCTTTGCAAACCCGTTTCGCACTGCACCTACATACAGCGTCGCGGCGTTTCAAGCGCCACGCAATGCCTGACGAGCGATGTTTCTTCCATTTTATTGAAAGAGCTATCGAAATCGTGACCTTTTCGAACTTCGGATGCGCGGCGTCGAACCTAAGATTGTTTCTGCAGCACCCGAAACGATAAATCGAAAGCTAGTGATCACCGCAGACCTGGAGCTTTGCAATGTCAAGACGATCCCGCTCGCACGCTCAAACGCAGCCTACCGCCTTTTTTCCCACGCAGGCGTACCTCGGGTACCCCAAGGGTTACCAAAAAGAGTCTTCGCTTAGGCAACGCCGGCGCGAATACGCCGAGTTCTCGCGCAAGCTTCGCGCAATTTTCGCTCCGTTGCTATTGAATCACTATGCGTTGCACGAACACATGATGGTTCAGACCAGTCTGGGATTCTCCGGCGGGGCGGCAGGCGCGGACTGCCTGGCTGTTACTCGCTTCGGCGTCTTCGTCATCACGCACATTCAGTCGGTTGGTACCCTAAGCTTGACAACAAAGGCAAATGAGCTGCTTGTCACCGAGTCCGACACGGCGCACGCGATTCGATGTCCTCTTTGGCAAGCCGCGCCAGTCGTGCATTTTCTATCCGCGCTTTTGGCGGACCTTAAATGCCCTGTCGAGGCCATCGCCATCACAACCGACGACGCTTGCAAAATCGATTTCGACCTTCCCCCTTCAATTATGAAACTGCACGAACTCGATCAGTTCCTGCGACAAAGGTATGCCCCGTTCGTTGGAGTGCAGTGGTCCTTCTTCGATGTCAACCAAATCAGTGCGCGCATCCGGCAGGGGTGTCGTGATTGGGACGAGGAAGTGGCTGAGGCGTAGGCATGTAACGGCTTCGCGCCTGACGAGCGCCGCGCGGGCAATGGTTGGCCGAGTCGGTGCTTACATCGGCGCAGTCTCGAGCGCCGGCCGACTCTCTGACCATTGCATGAACTCGGAGATTCGCTAGGTCTCGCCGCTGACGATGTCGTCCGTCACGACATGGCGCAGTTGGTGGCTCGTCATGGCATTCCGCCTAAGAACGTTACGTGGCAACATGCGTGTGAGAAAGCATTTTGTAAGTCGCCGATGCGATTTTTGAGCAACTGGCCGCACCGAGCTGATTTCGCAATATTTGGTTGCTATCCGTTTAGAATCAAGGACTCGGGTTCCGTGGGCGCGCGGACGAAGTGGAGTTATCAGGATGAAGTCCTTCGGCCCGGTCTAACGGTACAACACGAAGAGTGGGGGTGCAACGAGGAAAGCAGGGGAGCTGTGACGGCGACGCTGGGATGCAAGCGTGCCTTGAGAAAACTGCAGATGAGCGAGTGTAACGCGCCTCGTAGGCGAGCGCAAGCGGGATGCCGGACAGCGTCTAGCAGGACGTCCGGTTTACCGGCATTCATCTTAGCCGACCGGACAAAAACCATTGTCGCCGCCCAGCATGCGTCATGCCAATCAGTCGCACCCGCAAGCTAATACGATCGCTTGCCGTCCGGTCGATCCGCGTGGGGCTACTGGCAGTGCAGTGACTGACATAAGTGAAAAGAGGGGTTTTTTTATACCTCTTTACACCGTGCCAAAGCGAAAGACGCATGTTTTTATACGCCTTTCGTGTTTGATTATGAGATTCCAACTGTAATTGGAAAAAATAGTTGCCCATTCATGCTGCCAGTATGCAATGATCCGGTCGCTCGATTTGAAGGAGACCATAATGAGAAATTCCAAAAGGCCTTATCGATTGATCAGCCGTCGTAGTTGCTGGCGACTCTCGCAGCTCTATCACCAAGGACTCGCTGAAGGAAAATGGACTACCCAGCTGGATGCATTGAATGCACTGGGCGTCAGTCAAGGTGACTTGTCATTGGCGATGCAGCTCCACGAACTACCTGAGAAGATTCTTGACTTGTTCGAAGATCACATCGACATCAGCAGCCATACAGTCCGCGTTATTCGCCACACGATCCGTCGCGATGGCCTTAGCACGGTACTAAGCCGCATCGAGCGAAGTGGGGCTTCCGGCGCAAAACACTCGAAAAAGACAGTGTTAAGTATCGTCAAAGGTCAAGCGCTGGAGTCAAAGAAAATGCTGCGATTGTCTGGACAAGATCCAGAGAAGATCGTGTCCCGCGCGCTAGATCTTCCCAACAACGTTTCTGATCGATATCACTTGGGTGTGACCCAAGGAGAATGGAACAGTTTCAGTGCATGCGCGAAGGCACTGAGTATATCGCGACGAAATGTCAGCGACGCCGTTGCCATCCGGCAGCTGCCAGATTCGATCCGCCATCTATTTCGTGAGAAGGAGTTCACGTTTTCCGTCGGGCGAAAACTGCTCGCGCTCAAGCGCGAACTCGGCCTCGACGAACTACTTTCACGGGCGCGATATAAGGACTCTATGTACGATGTTGGCGGGCGCACTGCCGAGAACATCTTGTCGGAACTAAAAGACGAAAATATTCGGCCGGCGAGCTCCTTCAGGCGTATCCGGATAAAGAAGGGACGAGGTCCGAATCGGCTTGTTATCGAATGTAAAGATCCAAAATTGCTTCTCAGATACCGCCGTGAGATCGAGCAGGCAATCAGCAAGGTTCTGAAGAAGCGCGT
The DNA here is from genome assembly GCF_001544495.1 of Caballeronia telluris. GTDB lineage: Bacteria > Pseudomonadota > Gammaproteobacteria > Burkholderiales > Burkholderiaceae > Caballeronia > Caballeronia telluris. The sequence continues at coordinate 33,798 of NZ_FCNZ02000033.1, read as the reverse complement.
TACAGACGTGGAGTACGTCGAGTTGATGCGCGAAATATTCGGCACGCCGCGCCCCATTATGCCGCGTCTGGACCGCCTGCCCGGTACATTCAGGCCGCGTCTATCCTGATCCATCCGCCGTGCCCCGACGCTAGACTCTTTCCCTGGCCCGAACTCACGTCAACTGGCCTAGGGGCCTAGGGGACCTCGCGCGCCGTCGCTGTCGCAAAGACGCAAGGGCGGTCACGGCCGTATTCGCCCTCGATATTGCGGTTGACGAATGTGCGTCCATCTTCGCTTGCGTTCGGATCGTTCGCGAGGTCCGTGTGTTGCCCGACAAATTCGTCGCATCCCCCGCTCACTGCCTACCGTTGTAGCTCGATATCGGCAGGCGAAGGCGCGAGGATTCATGAGACTCGACAACCACCCTCTGATATTGCGCGCTACGTCATCATCCTTCGGGCGCCTATCACGGTGCCGAACTGTCCGTGCGCAGTCTAAGCATGTAGTGATCCTAACGACGTAGTGATGGCGTGGCGATTGTCTATCGCAGCCTATCATGTCTGGGGACGATGGAAGGAAGGATACATACCTTCCGAGCAAGTTATTGCGTATCAAATTCTTTGGAACATTCGGCAAGCGAGAAATGCGTTGAGCAGTTTTTCGAAGCAACATCGTCCACGCCGGCGAACCGCTAAGCGCGGCCGACTTTCCTCGTAGGCTTAAGGGACCCTTGGCATGGCGCGGCCTCCTTATTTCGCGTCATTTCGACGATCGATCCATAAGGCGAGAGCTTTCTGCTGTGTGCACCCGCGCTTGGCACACGTCACTTCGACTTCTGCGACCGGCTGTCGCCTAGCCAAGTCGTCGCCTTGACTTCTTGATGTAGCAGGCATGCTGGATTTGTCCCAACCAAATCATTGCAGACATGCCAATACAAAAACGTTTGTGCCACGCGCATTCCATCCAACGAGCGAGACCTACCCATATTCACGGTTCGATCGAACACACGTCCGAGCGCGAACGCACTCGCACGCCAGTGCGTGCGGCGCCCAGGCATTCCCTTCGGCAAGACCTAGCGCGATCGAAAAGTCTCTCTGCCCTCAACGTACCGTCACCGACGGTGCGTCTGCCCGCTCGGTGCGCGGACGCGGAAATCCGGCATCTTGAAGCGGTGATCCGTCACGTCGCTGGTGCTCATGGCCCGTCTACACCTGCGTACCTGCCTCAGTCCTATTGGCTTATACGGCTAGCGCGAATCGAGCGGAACACATGCCTCATTCCAGCTCAGCAGCAACGCATCAAGGCATTGCGAAGGTTGCTGCTGGAGAGTGAGCCGCGTGAGTGTCAGTGCGCGTAGGTTCGCCCGGCAGTGGTTCCAAGCGCAACCCACCTATTCATATTCGCTTATTACCGCTCGCGTCACTGAATGATGGCAGCTCGAGATGCGCCGGCAGACATGGTCCGGCGGTAGGCGGCCTGACTTGTAGATGAGCTTGCAAGCGGCAAGCGATGACTTTCCTTGAAAGTCTATCCAGTTAACGAAAGCCGAGGGACCAATGAGAAAGCACAACCAAGACGGAATGTCGACCCACGACCCGTTGAATGAGACGGCCGCCGCCGCTGACGATATCTTCAGCCATTCCTGCCGGACAGAGGCGACCAACGGGGCAGCCAACCGTCAAGGAGTGAGCCGCGCGTTGCTGATGCGCATTGCGCCGATCTTTCAGCATGCGTGCGATGGCCGGGCGCAAGTGCGCCATTCAGTCGAACTGGAACATGCACCGGGCACCAAAAACCCGACAACACAGGTTGATTGCCTCGCGATCACACCGTTTGGCGTCTTCGTCGTGAACCACTTCAACTGGACAGGGCTGGTCAAACCGTGGACCAACGAAGATGAGCTGGCCGTCGTCGATGACCGCGGCGACGTGACGATTCATACCTCGCCGCTGCGTCGAGCAAAGCCCGCCGTGCGGAACTTGCGTTTGGTGCTGTCTCAACACGACTGTCCGGTCGAGAGTGTCGCCGTCTTAGGCGAAGCGGGCTGCAGCCTGCATCCGACCGTGCCGGATGGCGTCTTGACGTTACCAGACTTGCACTACTTCGTGCGCACGAGGTTGAACCGCTTTCGCGCCACGCATCGGCGCTATTTAGATGCGGACAACCTCGCTTCCCATATCGACTGGTCTTGCTCTCGCATGCGTTCGTGCCCGTGACCACCCGCAATCGCTGTTTCGTTGTATCGCAACGCTGCGGCCGCCACGTCAAACCCGAGCCAGCCTTCGAAAGTTGTCCGTGGCGCGGCGTCGGGCCAACCCAGCTCTATCGCCCTCGAACGCCAACTGCCGCTCGCACCGCCTGCTCTGTGACATCGATATCCGCCACCAGACTGAAAAGACGCCGTTTTTTCGAAGCTTTCCAGCGAAAACCCTCGAATGGGCACGCTATATTCGTTGGACCCACCGCGTATTCACGCATCGACCTTAGCCAAGCGCACGGCTGACGCCCGCTTGCCACTTCTTTTATACCTGGCCTCTCGGCGAAATCGCTGTCCCGGTTCGCACGCGAGCTCGTTGAGCGACCGGCCACCGTTTCCCATCGTTGTATCCGAGCGCTGGTCCCCGTGCCGCGTCGTCCTTCGTGTTCTCGTGCAAGACAAGCGCGACTTCGACATGAACAAACGCGTCTCCTCGCATGGACACCGATGTCTGTGAGGCGACGATGCCTGCGCACGCGTGTTCACCGCACGTTGCGCGTCGATCCGTTTTCAGCGTCTCGGCGACACCCTGAAATCCACTGCGTGATCAGCGATGTGTCGCGCCGTATTCACCGCTGTTCTATTTCACCACCGTAGTCTGGCTTCGGCACATCGCCGAAAGCCGCTACTTTCTCAGCCAAGGAGGCTTTATGAAAATTGCCGTACTGGAAGTTCGCTATGCATGCGGGTTGATCTTGACTGACCGCGTTGTCGTCCGGGCATCATCCCGGCTTATTCTGCCGCCGCGCTTGACGGCGTTGCTCGTCGAGCTCGAGCGGAGCGAGCGCCGCACATCGACAATTGTTACGGTAGACGGCGCTAGCTATCGTGTGGAAGGCACGCTGGAAGCCGAGCTTGTCCTGGGCTCCAGGCTTCGCTTTGCGGGCCGTTTGGTCAGGGGGCTGCAGTCTGTCGCATCACCCAATGCCGCTCAACGGCGCCTGAACCGGCGCTTTGCCCACATGCTGAGCGCCTTCTCGTTGATCGGCGCGTGCTACCTCGTTCAGTCGACCAAGAATTGGGACACACGCGCGATCGTCGAAACAGTGTTGCTCTGCGCCGCATCTGTCGCTCTGTTTGTCACCGGACACCTGTGCTTTGCAGGTGACCACGAATCGACATGATTGCGCATCGAGACGGTTGCCTCCATTGGCTCGGTTCTGCGTTGAATCCGGCCATCTGGTCGATGCCAAACCAGTGTCCGCTGAAAGACGTTGATCGTGCAAACCACGCCGGCTGGCGTGGTTTGCACAAAACATCAATTGACGAGCGGCTGTGGCCAACTAGCGGGTTCACTCATCTGGGCACTCGCTCATATCCGCTCACTGCGCGCACGGCGTATTCGCGTCCTGGCCCGCGTAGGCAGAAGGGTCCTCCTCAAGCGGATAGTCTGTCGACACCTCGACCTTTGTGACGCTGCCGCGCCGTGGGCAATCGGCCGACGCGACGCCTCGTGATGGTGCCATTACTTCGTTGATGGCGCGTCGGCGACGCGGGCACTCAACGCCGCAGTCACTTGCGCTGGTGTGGCCGACGAGAAGGAACGATAGAAGACCCCATGCACCTCGACTTCCGAAAGCGGGTGCATGCCCAGTGCCCAAGACATCATATCGTCGTTGCTGCAAAAGCGGCATGCGCGTGTTGCGAGTGTGTAACTGCGACCCTTACGACAGTACAGATATCGGAGCCGCGCAGCGTGACCCGACGACTATCGTGACAGTCAATATCGCGCGGAAAAGGAAATTGCAGGGCTTGTCGCCAAGCTTTTCAAGGTTGATAGCCAGATCTCGCCCCTCGCGGGCCTCGTCGGCGACTCCTGCTAGTTTGAAAGTCATTCAGATGAACGCACCTCGTGGCGCGCATGGGTTTTGAGACCCAATTGCTTCCCGCCGGAGCAAGCACAATTTGGGTAAGAGATTGAGGGTTTGGTCAAGTGGTCCCGAAGTCAAAGCCGCGCAAACAAAGAAGGAGGGAAGGAGATGGCTGCGAAGATGTGGGTAGCCGCAACGATGGACGGACAAGAAGTCTCTGCCGAGACGATCGAATCTTTTCCAGAGGCTCCGTCGTTGAGATGTATGTATTGCGGTACGCCTGTGAGCTACGTTCCGCAGCACGCACGCGAAAGTAGAGGAAGGACCTACCTAGTCAAGGCATATTTCCGCTTGCTTCCGAACGCGGCGCATAACGAGCGCTGCATGTTCAACGTCGAGGAGCAACTCAAAATCATCGCTCGTCGTTCGCTTGGTCTATTGCAGGCCCTCGAACGAGGCCAATATCGTTTTCGCCTTCTTGCGATCGATGATATGCGCAAATTCGACCTTCGTCTAACTCGTTCAGCAATTTCTCGCGAAGTCGGAACGGTAGGAAGCGGTGACGCGTTTTTTTCAAGCGACTCTCGCAGTTTCCTGTCGGCATACATCAATGCCGCTAAACGTGTTATTCAATTGCGCGCGTTGTGCACGAGCAATCTATTTCTTCGAGACCGTCTAGAATTCGTCTTCAATGGGATGTCGGTGAATTGGGCAGGCTTCTACTACGAAGAAGAGCGGTTCCTTGCGGCTTATCGTTGGCTAGGCGAGACTGCGCCCTCTTTCCCCATCGCCCTAGTAGGCCGAGTGTCTAACGTTGAGACCATAGAAACTCATGGGCGCTTGCTGTATGTTTTGAACTTTGAGCCGTCATCGGCGCAGTCGTATGCTCTTGACTCGACGGTAGGAGAGCGCGCCTGCCCCACGGTATGGACCAGTCAACCTAATTGGTTGTGTCCGCTAAAGCGAAACGATACGGTGCTTGTTTTCGGCCATTGGCGGCATGCAAATGCGCATACTTTTACTCGCCGTGTACGAAACGACGAGACGAAGTTTCGAAAGTATCTCGATCGTCGGTTGTCGATATGGTTGCACGTCAAGTCGCAGATCTCGCGGGTAGCGAGGTAGTGCGCAATGAAGTTGCCGCTAGACATTTGGATGCTATCGGCGGATCTTGGCTATAAGATGGTTTGATATAACCTTTTTGCGGCTCGTAGCCGTGACATTTGCCGATCCGCTCTTGTAGCGCATTCCAATCACGCCGGCACCAAATCCGCGCTGAAGTGCGTTATTCGTTAAACTGCGATTGACTACCGACCGGATCCGTCGCGCGTCGACGAGGTCTTATTGATTAATTGGCTGGCGGTGAAACCGCACCTCATAGGAATGCAGCGCTGGAATTGTGGCATCTGCTATTACCCGTGACGTGAGCAATATCTTTTGGCTGAGACGAATCCGAGGGGATATGTGACAAGCGTCCGCACGGACGTATCCTCAGTCACTGCTTGTTTTCGTTGAAGGCTCGCAGCCATAACAGGCGCGTGTTCGGTAGCACTCAGGCTCCGCTGGCGTCGAGGACGGTAGCGGCCTCGCCCCAAGCGCATCAATAGATCGGCGCTGTACCCTTTTTCTAAACGGTGAATTTGTGTGCGGGGTGCAGTATGCAAAGTTGGGGAAGCTGTTTGCTCGTGCTTCTACGATTGCACGTGTGCATTGATGTATTGCACTATTTGCAGGTGTAGCGGAGCGGATCTCGCTGATCTTGCGTCATTAGGCGCTGGACTGTAGCCAGGTCGGTAGATTCCCCGCTATTCTTTTCTTGCTTTAAGCCAAGCGTTCAAACGGTGACATAATGCAGAGGTTATTGGGCATTGAGGAAACGGCCCCACATAGATAGCAAAACAGCCCTAGTTAATCGCGTGGAACAGAAACAGTCAGTTCTTCCACCGGAATAATGAGGTCGGACTAAGTCATTATCTGCTTCTCTGTGCAATCGATGCCTGATGCGCTCGAAAATTAGATATAGGGGGGCGGTAAGCTCGTTGAGACGTTGCTTCTGCGGAAAGCTGCTCTCCGCGCCAGTCGAACCGTCGGATGAGTGCATTTTCCGAAACTTCCTGCTTTTCTTCATCCGAGCCGCTAGACGCACGTTCTTAGTTTCACATGATGTCCCAGCCGCGGCAATCGCTTCTGACCGTCGAGCGGAAGTCCATGCGTTAGTCTGATGTCTCAACAGGGCAATCGCGGCTTGTCACGATTCTAAGCGCTCGTCTGAGGTAGGGCTGGGCGATCTCGAGCAACGCCTGGAGGCAAGCGCGAAATGGAATATCACGCGGATTCTCACGCCGTCTTTTGCGACGACCACTTATCGCGTCGGCATGAACCCTCTAATTGTTTGCTACGAGCGGTTCATTTCAGCGAAAATGTTGGCTTTCGTGGTCCAAGCAACGACCGCGGCAAGCCCAGAGATTCCGTCTTCAAGGATGCAGTTGAACCCCCAATCCGTCAACGCAAGCTCAACTCGATTGATAAGCGTATCTCTCGTCGTCTACCGGCCGCATCGTGCGATGCTGGAGCGTACGTTGCGTACGCTCGACACTGCGCTGGATCGCTTCCTAAAGTCGAATCAAGGCACGTCCGCGCCGCTGTACCTCATCAACAACGGAACCGATGAACGCATCGACTGGTCGCAGCTCACTAACGAAGCCCGGCTGCAAACGAACGTCATCGAAGGCCAGGGCAACGTCGGCTACGGCCGAGGCCACAATCTCGCCATCGATCGCACATCGAGCCGCTACCACCTGATCCTAAACCCGGACATCGAACTGGAAAGCGACGCGCTCGTTCAAGCAATCGCCTTCATGGACGCGCACCCCGAAGTCGGTGTCCTTTCCCCGCTGATTCTCGAAGACGACGGCAGCCAGCAATTCCTCTGCCGCCGCTATCCGACCGTTTTCGATCTCTTCGTCCGCGGCTTCCTCCCGCGAAGCCTGAGAACGCCATTCAAAGCGCGTCTGGCAAGATACGAAATGCGCGACGTCATCGACGATACAAACGTCCTCTGGGACCCACCTATCGTCAGCGGCTGTTTCATGCTGTTCCGCACCGAAGTGTTGAAAAAACTCAACGGCTTCGACCCGCGGTATTTCCTGTACTTCGAGGACTACGACTTGAGCCTGCGCACGCACGACGTCGCCCGCGTCGCCTATGTGCCGTCCGTGCGCGTGCTGCATCACGGCGGCGACGCCGCGAAGAAAGGCTGGACGCACATCAGGCTGTTCATCACGTCCGCGTTCAGGTTCTTCAACCGTTTCGGCTGGAAGTGGCTATGAGCGCGCGTGTCGCCATCACCGGCGCGAATGGATTCGTCGGCCGGGCGCTCGCCCACATGCTGCTCGCGCAGGGCCGCGCGGTCACGGGCGTCGTGCGCGGCGACGCGGCTTGCTATCCGGGCGTCGACACGTATTCCATCGCGTCGATCGAATCCGTCTCGCCGGAAGCCTTCGCGCAAGCGCAAGCGGTGATTCACCTTGCCGCGCGCGTGCACGTCATGAACGACGCATCCGCCGATCCGCTCGCGGCTTTTCGCGCCACCAACGTCGAAGGCACGCTGAGAGCCGCCGAATCCGCCGCCCGTGCAGGCGCGACGCGTTTTGTCTACGTCAGCAGCATCAAGGCGCTGGCGGAACTCGACAATGGCCGGCCGCTCAAGGAAACCGACGAGCGACGTCCTCCCGACCCCTACGGAATCTCGAAAGCCGAGGCCGAAGTAAAACTGATGGAACTCGGCGCCCGCACCGGACTGGAGATCGTGATCGTGCGGCCGCCACTCGTCTACGGACCAGAGGTGCGCGCGAATTTCCTGAACCTGATGAGCGCCATCGCGAAAGGCGTTCCGTTACCGATTGGCGCAGTGGAGGCCCGCCGGAGCCTGTGCTACGTCGACAACCTCGCAAGCGCGCTGATCGAATGCGCGACACATATGCGCGCCGCGGGCCAGATTTTCCACGTCACCGATGGCGAAGATCCGAGCGTCGCGGATCTCGCTCGCCTTCTCGGACGCCATCTGGGGCGGTCCGCGCGGCTGTTGCCGGTGCCCGTCGGCATGCTGAAAGCGGCGGGGCGCGTAACTGGCAAGTCCGCGCAGATCGACCGGCTGACGGGCAGCCTGCGTGTCGATTCGACGCATATTCGAGATATGTTAGGCTGGCGCCCTCCCGTTTCGCTAGATGCGGGCCTCGCGGCGACGGCCGCATGGTTCCGGGCCACGCAGCGGCCGGCGCCGGCTAACGTCCGGTAACAACGGAAAAGCGGCGGTTACACGCAAGAACAGCGTAATCAAGCAAGATCGGCACAGCCGACAGACAGACCACAACGACAACCACGCCTCGTAGGGAAATGACCCGCCCGCTGTATCCAATCCTCATCGACCATCCGTGGACCTCCGCCGCTTGCATCGCGGCACTCGCGCTCGTCGCTTGCGCGGCGATTCTCGGCTTTCTGCTGAAAACCGGTCTCGCCTGGCGACTCGCGACCGATATCCCGAACGACCGTTCGCTACACACGCGCCCGACACCGCGCATCGGCGGCTGGGGAATCGTGCCGGTCGGCGTCGTCGCGATGCTGATCGTCGCGCCGTCGATCTGGCTCGCGGCCGTCGGCGCCGCTTTCCTCGCCGCCGTCTCGCAGATCGACGATCGTCGCGGCCTTCCAGCGCGCGTTCGCTTCGCGGCGCACTTGCTGACGGTAGCCGCGCTGATCGTGCTGAATCCCGCGCCGGTGCCCTGGTGGGCGCTGGCCGGGGTCGGCTTCCTGATGCTGTGGCTCGTCAATCTCTATAACTTCATGGACGGCTCGGACGGCCTCGCTGGCGGGATGGCGCTGTTCGGATTCGGCGGCTATGCCATAGCGGCGCTTTCCGGTCCGACGCCGCAACTCGATCTCGGCGTCGCCAGCGCGGCAATCGCGGGCGCGTCCGGCGGCTTCCTGCTCTTCAATTTTCATCCGGCGCGGATTTTTCTCGGGGATTCGGGGTCAATTCCCTTAGGTTTTCTCGCCGGCGCGCTCGGGTACTGGGGCTGGCTCAAGGGCACGTGGCCCGTCTGGTTCCCTGCGCTCGTCTTCGCGCCGTTCATCGGCGACGCCTCCGTGACGTTGCTGCGCCGTCTCGCGCGCGGCGAAAGATTCTGGCAGGCTCATCGCGAGCACTACTATCAGCGGATGGTGCGCCTGGGAGCAGGCCACGCGCGCACCGCGCTCGCGTGGTATTTGCTGATGCTCGCGGGCATAATGCTTGCAAACCGGGCGCTGGGGTTCACGCCGCTCGGACAATGGTGCGCAGTGGCAGGGTGGGCAATTGTGGTCACGGCAGCGGGGGCCGTCGTCGATGTGTGCTGGCGGCGTCAGCAATCCCGTATTTCCGAACAACCTTGAGGTCCACGCGGATGAATCGATTCAAAGCACCATGGCTGTCGGCCGGCGCCTTCGCGTTCGATCTCGTCGCGGTAGCCGGCACCTGGCTCGCGGCCTACCTGATCCGCTTCAACGGCGCCGTGCCGCACGACTTCCAGGTCGGAGCGCTGCACGCGCTGCTCTGGGTTCTCCCCGTCTACGGCATCCTGTTCCGGCTCTTCGGCCTCTATCGCGGCATGTGGGTGTTCGCGAGCCTGCCGGACCTGATGCGCATCTCGAAGTCGGTCGGCGCTGGCGCACTGATCGTCATGATCGGCGCGGTCATGGCGCAGCCCACGCCCGTCATCCCCCGTTCGGTGCTGATCGTCGCGCCGCTCCTGCTGTTTCTGGCAATGGGCGGTGCCCGCGCGCTCTATCGCGCGGCCAAGGAGTTCTATCTGTACGGCGGCCTCGTCGGGCAAGGCAAGCCTGTCATCGTGCTGGGCGCGGGCACGGCGGGCGCGATGCTCGCACGCGAGCTGTCGCGTTCGAGCGAATGGCGCCTGGTCGGCATTCTCGACGACGACACGGGCAAGCAGGGCCGCGAAGTCATGGGGCACAAGGTGCTGGGCGCCTTCGGCGACCTGCCTCGCATCGCGGAAGAGCTCAAGACCGATTACGCGATCATCGCCATTCCCTCCGCTTCCGTCGAAACGCAACGGCGCGTGGCTACGCTCTGCGTGCGCGCCGGCGTGAAGGCGATGGTGCTGCCGTCGCTCGAACCGTTGGCGCAAGGCCAGGGTTTCCTCTCGCGCGTGCGTCAGATCGATCTCGAAGACCTGCTCGGCCGCGAGCCCGTGCGGATCGACATGCCGCACGTCGAGGCTTTGCTGCACGGGCGCGTCGTGATGGTGACGGGCGCGGGCGGCTCGATCGGCTCCGAACTCTGCCGCCAGATCCTGCGATTCTCGCCGGCGCAACTGATCGCCTACGACCTCAGCGAGTACGCGATGTACCGCCTCACCGAGGAGCTGCGCGAAAAGTTTCCGGAGCTAGCGGTGGTTCCGGTCGTCGGCGACGCGAAGGATTCGCTCCTGCTCGATGAAACCATGAGCCGCTTCGCGCCGCATATCGTCTTCCATGCGGCCGCCTACAAGCACGTGCCGCTGATGGAAGAGCAGAACGCGTGGCAGGCGGTGCGCAACAACGTGCTCGGCACGCTGCGCGTCGCGCGCGCGGCCATCCGTCACGACGTGCGTCACTTCGTGCTGATCTCCACCGACAAGGCCGTCAATCCGACCAACGTGATGGGCGCGAGCAAGCGGCTCGCGGAGATGGCCTGTCAGGCGCTCCAGCAATCGGCGCCGCGCACGCAGTTCGAGACGGTGCGCTTTGGCAACGTGCTCGGCAGCGCGGGCAGCGTGATCCCGAAGTTCCAGCAGCAGATCGCGAAGGGCGGCCCGGTGACGGTCACGCATCCGGAGATCACGCGCTTTTTCATGACGATTCCCGAGGCGGCGCAACTCGTGCTGCAGGCGTCGAGCATGGGGCGGGGCGGCGAAATCTTCATTCTCGACATGGGGCAGCCGGTGAAGATCGTCGATCTGGCGCGCGACCTGATCCGGCTCTACGGTTTTTCGGAGGAACAGGTCCGTATCGTGTTCACGGGCCTGCGCCCCGGCGAGAAACTGTATGAAGAACTCCTCGCCGACGACGAAACGACCACGCGCACGCCGCATCCGAAACTGCGGATCGCCCGCGCGCGCGGTGTGCCGGATCACTTCCTCGACGAATTGCTGCCGTGGCTGATGCAGCATCGCGTCTTGCCGGATGAGGAAGTGCGCCGCGATCTGCGCCGCTGGGTGCCGGAATATCAGACGTCCGTGGCGCCCGTGCTGCAGAGCGTGCCGGCGAAGCGCGACGTCCCGCTCAAGCGCGAGGCGTGAGGCCTGCGCGGGCAGTATCTGCAAGCTGGAGCGGCGCGATAACGGAAGCGCGCGATGCCGGTTGATTCCGACAAGAACTCGCCCGACAAGAATTCGCCCGACGGCGCGCTCGATGAACTGGCCGCGCTGAGTCATCCGGGTTCGCTGTTGTCGCCGACTGGTGAAATCGTTGCGCCGTATGACCTTGAAGTGACCGGCGCGCCAGCCTCGGGCTTCCGGCCGTTGTCGACGGCACCGGGCATCCTTCACGCCAACACCGCCGCATTCGCCGCCGACTACGCCGCGCATCGCACCGTCCACGTCATCAACGGCATGGGCGTCACGCTCGGCGATTCGATCATCGGGCTGACCGCGCTTTTCGCGATCAGGAAGCGGCATCCGTCGATCGACATCACGCTTTATCGTCCCGCGCGCGCGCCGCGTTACGTGCAGCGTCTCTACGAACTCGCCGCGCCGATGATCGGCACGGTGCGCGATCTTCCGGCCACGCTCGACTCGCTCGCGCACGACGATCCGAAGATCGATATGGGCAATCATCTGTTCTGGCCGGCGTTCGCCGCGTGGCCGATGATCGACTTCTTCCTATGGGCGCTCGGCATGTCCGCCGCCGATATCCCCGCCGCCGAGAAGCGCAACGCCTGGCTCGCCGGCTTGCCGCTGCCACGCCGGCCGGAGACTCACGACGACTACGTGCTGTTTTGCCCGAGCGCGAGCACGCCCGTGCGCAGCATCCCGGCGCCGATGCGTGCGCGTCTCGTCGAACGCCTGTGGGAGCGCTTCGCTCTGCCGGTCAAGGGCTTTGGCCCGGTCGATCACCCGCGCTACACCGATGTCACGCCGCTCTCGCCCGATACCGCCGACTTCCTCGCCTGGGTCAAGCACGCGCGCTATCTGATGACTTCCGACACGGCCGCGCTGCACATCGCGGCGGGCTTCGATGTACCGGCAACCGCGTTCTTCACGACCATCGCTGCGGACCTGCGCGCCCGCGACTACGTGCATTGCCATGCGTTGAACGTCGCGCTTCCCGGTCTGCAGGGCATCCACGCGAGCGCGCGCACGGCCGATCTCGCGGCGCTCGAGCGCGCCTACGAACGCCTGCTCGCCGACAAGACCCGTCTCTTTCGCGAAGACGATCGCCTTTAGCGCGACCCTCGAGCCGAAGCGATCCTTCGTAGTATCCTTGTGGATTGCTCAACCAACAGGCGCGCAGGCGCCGACATCGGAACGCACGCATGGACCGGTTTCTCGCGATGAAAGTCTTTTCCCGCGTCGTCGAGGCGGGCAGTTTTTCCCGCGCCGCCGACGCGCTGAGCCTGCCGCCCGCCAGCGTCTCGCGTACCGTCCAGGCGCTCGAAGCGCATCTGGGCGCGCGACTCATCAACCGCACGACGCGCAGCATCAGCATCACCGAGGACGGCGAGACGTACTACGAGCGCTGCGTGCGCGTGCTGGGCGAAGTCGACGACATGGAGTCGGCGCTGTCGCAATCGAAGACGACGCCGAAGGGCAAGGTGCGCGTGAGCCTGCCCGCGCTGATGGCGAAGAGCACGCTCATTCCGGCGTTGCCGGCATTCCTCGCGTCCTATCCCGACATCAACGTCGAGCTGAGTCTCACCGACCGGCAGGTCGATATCGTGGAAGAAGGCCTCGACTGCGTGGTGCGCGTGGGCGCCGTCGTCGACGAAACGCTGGTCGCGAAGCGCATCGGCTGCTATTCGCAGATCACCTGCGCGTCGCCGGAATACCTCCAAAAATACGGCGAGCCGACCACGCTCGACGACCTCGACAAGCACTTGTCCGTCGGCTACGTGCTCAACAACATGCGGGTGCGCAACTGGGAGTTCGTGTCGGAAGGCAAGACGCGCGTGATCGCGATGCGCAATCTCGTCGCCGTCAACGATGCGGATTCGTACTTCGCCTGCGGGCTGGCAGGCCTCGGATTGATCCAGGGGTCGAGCTATTCGCTCGATCCGTACATCGCGAGCGGCGCGCTCAGGGAAGTGCTGAAGGCGTATCCGTCGTATCCGCGCGTGGTGTCGATCCTTTATGCGGCCAACCGGCATCAGCCCCGGCGCGTGCGGCTTTTCATTGACTGGCTCGCGGCGCTTTACGCCAGTCTGCCCGCGTTGCAGGCGAAGACGTGCAGCGAGTCGCGCTGATCTCGACGGCTCAAAGCCCGAGCCCCTGACAAATCCACGGCGAGTAGTGGACGATCATCGCTTGGAACGGCGCGCGATGCCCATAAGCGATCGACGAGACCGCCAGCAGCCCGAGCCCCGCGGCCAGCACGCGCGGAATGCGGCGCGGCTCGCTGAAGACGCGTTGGAGAAACAGCATCGCGATGAAGCCGCCGAGCAGCCAGCCGGCGACCACTTCGGCCGGCGTGTGCGCGTCCTCGACGATCCGGCACATGCCGATCACCGCCGCCAGCACGAGCCCGCCCAACGCGCCCGCGCGATGCCACGCGGGCCGCGCGCCGGCTGCGAGCAGCGAGAACGACACGGGCCAGACCGCGGCGGCGAGCATCGTATGTCCGCTGATCACGCGGAACTGCACGGCCTCGATCTGGATGCCGCACCCCGCGTACAGAATCTTGCTCACGCCGACGAGCGCCATGCCCGCCGCGAGAGACACGAGCCAGCGCAGCGCGAGGTGCTTGCCCGTCACGCGCAGCCAGATGGCGCAGGCGAAGGCGAGCGGTAACAGCAGGCCGGCATCGCCGAGGTTGGAAATCCAGGTCGTATGGAACATGCGGTCCGTCGAAATGTTCTTCTTATTGCGTATCCAGCTTGCGCCTGCCTGCCATGCGATATTCGGTCGGCGAAATCGACAGGCGCTTGCGGAAGATTTTCGCGAGGCCGTCGCCGCTGCCCGCGCCGCAGCGACGCGCGATCTTGTCGATCGGCAGGTCGGTCGCGGCGAGCAACATGCAGCTCGCATCGAGCCGCGCGCGCAACAGGTATTCCGACGGCGTGAGCCCGATCTGCGCCTTGAAGCGGCGCAGGAAATTGCGCTCGCTCATCGCCGCGACGCGCGCCGCGTCCGCGATCGAAATTTGCCGCACGTAGTTCTCGCGAATCCAGCGCGCGGCCGCGTCGATCTTCTGGCGCACGCCGCCGCTATCGGTGTCGTCGAGCACGGTCGAGAGCTTTTGCCACGCGCCCGGAATCGAGCGCTCCGACACTTCGCGCGCGACCGCCGCGCCGTAGTCGCGCTTGATGATCGAGAGCGCCGCGGCGATCGGGCCCTTCGGGTCGTCGAGCGTGAGCGTCTGCTCGGCGATAAAGCGCGAGTTCGCGATCGCGGAAGCGGCGGCCGGCTCCTCGGCGAAATCGAGCGAGCGGTTCTGCAGCGTGAGATTGGCGGCCGCGAGAATCTGCGTGCCTTCGCCGATCGCCTTGACGAACGGGATCTTCGGCGCGACGCGCCCGAGCCGCTTGCGCAATGCGCTGTCGTGCCGCGCGCGCTGCGCGCCCTGGCCGCCGGCGATGAACAGCGCGTCGCAGTCGTTCATCCAGCGGTTGTCGAGACTTTCGGTCCAGATGCGCATCGAGCAACTGCTCGCGACGCTGCCGCCCTCGCTCGAAAGAAAGAGCAGCGAATAGTTCGGTGTTTCGGCCGACGCGGACGCACCCGCCGCCGGCCTGCGTATCTGGTTGGCGAGGAAAAACACTTCCGAGATCGAGCTCACCTCGACCAGCGAGAAATCTTCGAAAATCAGAATCCCGATGCGTTTTGCCGTGTCACGCGGCAGTGCATCGGGTTCGGGCGAGCGCACGACCGACAGCCGCCCCATACCGTTCCCGTATCCCATCGACAGTCTCCAGCGCGAACCGCTTAGCGGGAAGTCATTGCATATGCGTCGCACTATACGCGGGCGGGGTGTGGCGCCGTGACGCTAGTCGGAAAATGACGAGGTGTTGGCAGATCGTTTCGGTATCGCGGTAATAAGCTGGCACTTCCGGTAGTCAGACAAATCAAGCAGGTTGCCGCGAGGCGCGCATCGCGAATCGCGCACCCGAAGGCAACCCGTGCAGGAAGACCCACTACATAACTCCAGGGATGAAGCGATGCTAAAGGTGAAAAAGGCGGTATTTCCAGTCGCGGGTCTCGGCACCCGGTTCCTTCCCGCGACCAAGGCCAGCCCGAAGGAGATGCTGCCCGTCGTCGACAAGCCGCTCATCCAGTATGCCGTCGAGGAAGCCGCGGCCGCCGGCATCACGGAGATGATCTTCGTGACGGGGCGCGGCAAGCGCGCGATCGAGGATCACTTCGACAAGTCCTATGAAGTCGAAGCCGAGTTGCAGGCGCGCGGCAAGCAGGCGCTGCTCGATCTCGTGCGCAGCATCAAGCCGAGTCACATCGACTGCTTCTACGTGCGCCAGGCCGAGCCGCTCGGTCTCGGGCACGCGGTGCTGTGCGCGGAGAAGCTGATCGGCAACGAGCCGTTCGCGGTGATGCTCGCCGACGATCTCATCGACGGCGAGCCGCCCGTGCTGTCCCAGATGGTGGACGTGTTCGATCACTATCATTCGTCGGTGATCGGGGTCGAGGAGATCGACCGGCGCGATTCGCGCTCGTATGGCGTGATCGACGGCCGGCAGTGGGACGACGGTCTCTTCAAGCTTTCGCGCGTGGTCGAGAAGCCGGAGCCGGCGGCGGCGCCGTCGAATCTCGGCGTGGTCGGCCGCTACGTGCTGATGCCGCGCATCTTCGAATACCTGAAGAAACAGAAGCCCGGCGCGGGCGGCGAGATCCAGCTGACCGACGCAATTCAGGCGCTGCTCGCGCAAGAACAAGTGCTCGCGTACCGCTACAAGGGCACGCGTTTCGATTGCGGCAGCAAGCTCGGTTACTTGAAGGCGACGGTTGAATTCGCGCTGCGCCATCCCGAAGTGGCCGCGCAGTTCGAGACGTATCTGCGCGCGCATTTCGATGCCCGCAACGAGGCGGCCAAAGCGGCGGCCATTCCCGCCGCAAACGACGCAAGCGACTTGAACGACGCGAGCGAAGCCACCGACGCCAGTTCGGACGACCTGTCCGCCGCGCTCGCCTGAAACGCACACGGCTTCGCGCGCGGCGCGCGCGAAGCCGTGTATCGCTACCTGAAGTACGCCTTGGTGTTGTCGTGGACGTCTTCGCGCCCGAGCAGTTCGTCGGGCAGCAACCACGCATAGTTGCTGTGCTGGTCGAAGCGGCCGATCGGCACCGTGCCGGTCAGGTTCATCGCGTAGGCGATCACGATGTAATGCGTCGTGATGCCGGGCGCGCCCGCGAAATTGTCCGAGTATCGGTGTTCGAACACACCGTAAAGCCGTGACGACGAGCGCTCGACGCTCGCCACGCCGAGTTCGTCGTTGACGATGCGCGTGAACGCCACGTCGATCGATTCATCCTTCTTGATGCGCCCGCCCGGCACGAACCATGTGCCCTGCGCCGGGCGATTGCGCCGTTGTCCCACGAGTACTCGCCGGTTGCCGTCGGTGACGATCAGGTCGATCGACACAAGTGGCGTGAGCCGGACGACGTCCAGGAAATCCGCCTCGCTAAGCATCTTTGCTCCGCTGTAATTATGTTTATGTGTGTCCGGGCGCCGGCCCTCCCCCGGAGAGTGCTTGGCCGTGCCGCATCTTTCTGCTGGGAACCGCTCGTCGAACAGGACTGGAGCCGTGCTCGCGCGGCGGACCAGCCAGTTGCATCGAGTGTAGCGCTCGACAAAATGTCACATCGCTCTCAGACACTGGCGAAAAACGCCGAAAGGCCGTCTAGGCGAGCCAAGCGCGCGAGTCTGCTGCGCGTGCCGTTTTGGAACCCCCGCGCGCTCACTGGCCGACATAGCCCGCCGGCGCCGTCACGTTCGCGCGGGCGACTTCGGCGTTGTCGGAGACCACGTAGACGGGCGCTTCGGTCAGCGCGAGCGCGACGCGTCCGTTCCTGTACGGCATCGTCGACGCGTTGCCCATCATGTCGACGACGGTCACGTTGCCCGACTTCCCCGGTGCGTCGACGACGAGGCTGTAGTTCTGCGCGTAAGTGGAGCTGAAGCCCTCGGCGCCGGGCCATTCCTTGTTGTCGTGCGTCCAGAGCGCGGTGACGACCTTACCGCCGTTCAGGCGCTGGAACGCATACGCATGGATGTTTTTCGGCGTGCCGCTGAGCGGCCCGAGCGTCGTCGTGCCGTCGACGAGACGCGTCATCGCGGCGACGCCCATCGCCGCCGGCTTCGGGCTGATCTCCTTCTGGCCGAAGCCGCCCTGCGGATGCACGAGGTCGAAGAAGACGCCGTAGCCGACTTCCGGCGGATCGGCCGAATAGAACACGAAGCTCACGTCGGCGCCTTCGCCGAGGAGGATCAGGTGCGTGCGCGCGACCACCGCGCCCTGCGCGTAGAGAATGTTCGCGTTCGGATAGGTCGGGCCGTACTTGCTGCCGATGTCGTAGCTGACGCCCGTCTCGGTGACGAAGAGCTTCGCGCCCGGTTTCACGATTTCAGTCATCGCCCGGCGCAGCTCGCGCATCGCGGCGGGCAGCGCCTTGGCCGCCGTCGACGGGTTGCTGCTGCCCGAGAAGCGCTCCGGCGGATGCGACGGCGACGTGCCGATGTCGTAGTAGCCGTGCGCGCTGACGCCGTCGAGATACTTGCCGATGCCAAGCGGCGCGAGGCGCCTCAGCCACTCCGTGTTCTTCGAGAGCGCCGACAGCGTCAGGCCCATCACGACGGCGTTCGGATCGCCGGCGTGGATCGCGTCGTGAGTCGCCTTGAACATCGCGACGAGGTTCGCGTCGGTGTCGCGCCAGGGCAGGCCGCCTTCGTAGTCGGGTTCCCAGGTGACCTGATAGTAATTGTTCGACTGGAGCGGGAAATAGCGCTTTCTCACCGCGTTCGATTCCTCGCCGACGCGCTTCATGTACGCACGGTACGCGTCGAGCGACGCGGGCGCGTAGCTGTGCGTGTCGGTGTGCGTCGGGCTTGCCCAGCCGGGGATGCCGTCGAGCTGGATCAGCCGCAGCAGGTCGCCCGGACGGAAGAAGGGCGTGAGGTTGTCGGCGGCGGCGCTGAAGGTGTTTGGGGCCTTCGGCTCCGTCATGTACCAGTTCCGGTTGTCGTTCACCCACGTAAGGCCGAGGTTCGGATAGAGCGGGCGATAGCCGTCGCCGGAACAGCACGATTCGCCCGGCTTCAGATACGCGGCGCCCTGTCCGCCGAAACGGTGCTGGTCGGGATGCGCGTAGGCGACGGCGGGCAGCACCGCCGACACGTCGGGCAGCACGCCGAAGGTCGCGATGCCCGACGGCCGCGTGCCGCGGCTGCCAAGCGTGCCTTTCTGCGAGGCGAGTGTCGCTGCAATCGCGAAGTAGCCGGCCGTCTGCGTCGTGCAGGTGAGCGTGTAGCTGCCCGCACCCGCCGCCACGGAGAAGCGGCCGCTCGCGCGCACGACGTTCCACGCATCGCGGATCTGCCAGGCGAGCGCATCGGCGGATTGCGCGCGCGCCGTGAACGCGATTTTTATCGGCGTGCCGCGCGCGAACATGCGCGTGCCGTCGCTGCCGGGGGTGTCCGCTTCGATCGGATCGCCCGACGGCGCGGCGGGACCGGGCGCGCCCGGTCCCTTGCATTGCAAGAGCGGCTCGACGGGCGCGGCGTCGGCCTGAGCCGCCGATGCCACTTGCGCCGGGCTCGCGCCCGGCCGGCCTTTCGCCGCCGCGCCGCCCGCGTACCAGCAGCGCTTGTCGGCGCCGGGTGCGGGGTCGTCGAAAGCGGTGTTGTCGCAGGGCGTGTGGTCTGTGAATTCCTTGATCACATGCTGGGCCGGCGTGCCGTACAGCACGCGGGCCGTGCCCGGAAAGGCACAGGTGGCGTTTTCTGCGGCACATGGCAGCCACGCCGTGCCGTCGATCACGAGCGCCCCCGACGCGGGTTGCGGCGCGGCCGTGCCGGTTTCCACCGGCGCGGCCCGGTCGCAGGCCTGCAACAGAAACACGGCGATGCCAAGCAGCAGCGCGCGACGCTGTTGTTTCCGTGCGACGCGAGGATGTCGCCGGCAATCGCTGGAGCGGGGCGGAACGGCGTCTGGGTTCATGGGTTCCGAAGTGTGGGTTTCCGCACGATCGATCGCGGCCGGCGACGACTCGAACTGCTCGCCGCCGGCGTCATGCTACGAAAATGAAACGTTTTTGGGGCCCGGTCGCCGGATAGCGCCCCAGCCCGCATTTGCGTGTGGCCGATCGAACACAATCGGTTCCGGTTCGGACCGGCGGGACGGACCACCACGCCGGAAGCCCGGCCCCGCGCCTGCGCGAAACCCGTGCGACCCGCGCGACAAGGCAAATCCAGCATAAGTCAGCCCTATCGAACGGGATAGCCATTGCGCTGAAGGTTGGCGGACAGGGACAGCATCGCGCCGCACGGCGCGCGATGCGTGCGGGGGCGCACGCTGCGCAGCGAACGCCTCCAACGGGCTGAGTATCAGGAGTGAAACACGCCCGGAACAGCGCAGGCGTGCTCCGGCATGACGCCTGCGAACCCGGTCATCGCTACTGGAAAGCGGCGCTCGTCGCATGCCGGGCGCTGTGTTTCGTCGGGGGATTAATCACGGATTCGTCGGTTCATTTTTCCGACGTTCCCCAACTTGCAAT
Organism: Caballeronia telluris; assembly: GCF_001544495.1. Lineage (GTDB taxonomy): Bacteria > Pseudomonadota > Gammaproteobacteria > Burkholderiales > Burkholderiaceae > Caballeronia > Caballeronia telluris. Next base: position 13,774 of record NZ_FCNZ02000033.1, on the reverse strand, counting down.
TACCAGACAAACAGCATGCGCCTTGAATGCGGCGCCGCAATCGACGAAAACCTGGCGGATACGGCTGGGCGGTGGATCGCAGCGTACACGGGGAAAGCGGAAGGGCGAGCCTTCTGTTGCAGTGCAATATCACTACTCATACCAATGCGCTTCAATAACCGCTTCGATAAAACCGGCCGCTTTTACCGGATGATTAAAATGCTCGCATATTACGGGTGAATTTTAAAATGCCTGCGCATTAATAATTAATGTAACGGCGGCATATCTGAGAATATTCATTATTTCTTAAAAGTTGATTCAAATCGGTAACAAAGGTAGCAAAACTGTTGACTCGAAAGAGTGCAGCCGAATTGATTGGATATTTCAATGTTTCACGGATGAATCAGTTTCAAACGTCTGAGGGTCGCGCCGGCGTCTGCCCGAATCCTCGACTGTGCTCGCGCAGCCTTGTGCAGCAAGGCTGGCTGTCCGATCTGGCGGCTGCGAATCGAACCGGACCGGAAACTGCTCTATAGGCTCGTGCTCCGAATGCCGCGTCAGTTTGACGAAAGTCTGAACTAACGCTCGGACTGAATCTGAAGACGGATATCAATGTGCGTTCCGCCTCATATCAGAACAAGTTTCCGGCTTTCAGCGCGAAAATCGCGAGCATAAAAAAGTTTGGCTGTTTATGATTCAAGCCAGCGGACCAATTCCGCCAACATCTCGCTTCCATCGGTCACGAAGAGCCTGAGCCAATTCGGCGATCGCCATGATGCACCGCAATGGCGGCGAGCTTCCACAGAGTTGTGGATTACGCATGTTGCAGAGGATGACCATGCCTTACGCCAATCTCGAACCCGCGGTCATGGGGTGGATTCCCACCTCGACCAGAAGCTCGCAGTCCGAGGTGAGACGCATCGCAATCCTGTTATTCGACGGCTTTTCGCTCCTAGGCGCCGGCATCGTCGCCGAGGTCTTCCATATGGCGAACGAGCTGTCGTCGGCGAAGGGACGGACCGAGTGCACCTATGACGTGCGCTTTCTCTCCGTCGAAGGCGGCAACGTGGCGTGCTCGTCCTCGGTTCGCGTCTGGACCGACGGACTCGATGCGCGCCACTACGGCGGCTTCGACGCGCTCTTCGTCGCGGGCGGCCGTGGCGCCGACGACGCCGCAGGCGACGAACGCATCATCGAATGGGTGCGCCGCGTCCATTCGAAGACGACGGTGGTCAAGTCGATCTCCGAGGGCCGCAAGGTGCTCGACGCCGCCGGTATCGGCAACGCGCACGAAACGCATGCGCGCTACGGCTCGTCGATGATCCACGCGGTGCGCGACTCGGACGGCAGCGAAGCGGGCGACCGCTACGAATCAATGAAGGGCGCGCTCCTGATCGTCAAGCGCGACCTGGGACTCGACGTTTCGCGCGGCGTCGCCGAACGACTGATGCCGGGTTCGGCCGCGAAGCTCGTGTCGCTGCTCGGCGACAGCGGCGCCGCGACCGCCGGCGACAAGATCCGCGCGGCGGCGCGCTGGCTGCAGGACAACTGCGAACGGCCGATTTCGGTCGTCGACGCCGCGCAGGTCGCGGCCATGAGCGAACGCAACTTCCTGCGCCGCTTCAAGATCGAGATGGGCATCACGCCGTCCGACTATCTGCTCCAGGCACGGCTCGCCGTGACCTGTGCGTTGCTGACGGATTCGGAGCTGCCCGTCGACAAGATCGCGCGCAGGAGCGGCATGGGCAACGGCGACCGTCTCGCCAAGATTTTCAGAAAGCGCCTGCTGATCTCTCCGACCGAATACCGGATGCAGAGCAGGCGCGACCCGAGCGGCTGAGCCGCACGGCACATCGACACGACACGCGCCGGTCAGGTGCCCGGTGCGCGAAGGCATTGTTTAAAGCGGAACGCACTATTTGGGAGCAGGAGTCCACGATGACGAGAAGCGAAACGCAGGCAACGGATCAGGCAGGTTACGAGAGTGGGGTGGGGGCGGAGGCAGGCCCGGCGAAAGTCGCCGGGCCGTGCCGCTCGCTCGTCCCGGTCATTCTCGCCGGAGGGTCCGGCACGCGCCTGTGGCCGATGTCCCGCGAGCAATTTCCGAAACAGCTGATCGGCGTGGTCGGTCCCGACTCGCTGCTTCAGGCGACGGTCGCACGCATGAAGGGCTTTTCCGGCGACTGGAACGTCGCGGCCGAGCCGATCATCGTGTGCGGCGAGGAACATCGCTTCACGACCGAAGAGCAGGTCCGCGCGAGCGGCGTGGCGGCGAGGATCGTCGTCGAGCCCGCGCGGCGCGACACGGCGCCCGCGCTGACGCTCGCCGCGGCGCTGGCGTGCGCGGACGGCGAAGACGCGATCATCGTCGCGATGCCGGCCGATCACTCGATCGCCGACATCCCCGCGCTGCATCGTGCGATCGACATCGCCGCGAAACACGCACAGGCCGGCTCGATCGCGACGCTCGGCATTCCGCCGACGCGGCCCGACACCGGCTTCGGCTATATCCGCCTCGGCGGCGCGCTCAACGATGGCGCACACCAGATCGACCGCTTCGTCGAGAAGCCGGCAGCCGAACTCGCGGCGCAATACGTCGCGGCCGGCACGTACTGGTGGAACAGCGGCATTTTCGTGGTGCGCGCGAGCGTGTGGCTCGCGGCGCTCGAAAAGCTGCAGCCGGAGATGCACGCGGCATGCGTCGCGGCAGTGAAGGAAGGACACATCGACGGCGCGTACCTGCGCCCCGACGCCGCCGCATTCGGCCGCACCCCGTCCGATTCGATCGACTACGCGGTGATGGAGCACGTCGGCACGCCGAGCGCGCCGTGTGCGGGCGTGGTCGTGCCGCTCGTCGCAGGCTGGTCGGACCTCGGTTCGTGGGACGCCGTCTGGGACGCGATGGAGAAGGACGAATCGGGCAACGTTGCGAGCGGCCGCGTGGTGTTCGAAGGCGCGACGTCGAGCTACGCGCGCTCGGAAGGCGGACGGCTCGTCGCGTGTGTCGGCACGACCAACATCATCGTGGTGGAGACGGACGACGCCGTGCTCGTGTGCGACCGCTCGCGCGTGCAGGACATCAAGGGGCTCGTCTCGCGCATCCGCGAGGAGCATGCGCCTGAAGCAGAAGCGCATCGCAAGGTGCGCCGCCCGTGGGGCTTTTACGACTCGATCGACCACGGCGACCGCTTCCAGGTGAAGCGCATCGTCGTGAGCCCGGGCGCGCGCCTTTCGCTGCAGATGCATCACCACCGCGCCGAACACTGGACGGTCGTCTGCGGCACGGCGCTCGTCACGCGCGGCGAAGAGCAGTTCCTGCTCTCGGAGAACGAGTCGACGTACATCCCGCTCGGGGTGACGCACCGGCTCGAGAACCCGGGCAAGGTGCCGCTCGAAATCATCGAAGTGCAGTCGGGCTCGTACCTCGGCGAAGACGACATCGTTCGCTTCGACGATACCTACGGCCGCAGCTGAAGCAGCACAGGCAGCCTACAAGAACGACGGGACACGGCATGGCGTCAGGGCTGACGAAGAGGAGGAGCGGCGGGTAGCAGCACGTCATCGGTTTGAAGTACGGGGAGAAAGAGGATGCGCGATTTACAGGGATTACTGGCGCGGTTGTTCGACGTCGCAATGATTGTCTGCGGCGCTGCCGTGGCCTCGCAGATTCGTTTCGACAACATCGAAGCACATCGCTTCTACGTCGCCTTCGTGGCGTTCGCGGCAGCGTTTTCGCTGGCCCTCTTTCCGGGCTTCGGCGTGTATCAGTCGTGGCGCGGCCGCTCGAAGATCGTCCTCGCGAGCCAGGTGTCGCTCGCGTGGCTGATCGTGCAGGCGTGCGCGCTCGTGCTGATGTTCTCGCTGCACCGGCTCGACTACGTGTCGCGCCTGTGGTTCGCCTACTGGACCGCGATGTCCGGCGGCCTGCTGATCGCCGGGCGGCTCGTCACGCATGCGGTGCTCGGGCGGATGCGCAACGCCGGCATGAACCTGCACACGGTGGCGGTGGTCGGGTGCGGCAGGCATTGCGAATCGATCGTGCGCAAGATCGACCGTCTGCCGGCGTCCGGTTTCCGTGCGACGGCGGTCTGTAACGCGACGCCCGAAAGCGGGCGCATCAACACCCGCGTGCCGGTGTTCGAGGACCACGTCGCGTTCGTCAACTACGTGCGCACGCAGGGCGTCCAGGAAGTGTGGCTCGCGCTGCCGCTCACGCATGAACGCACGATCCTCAAGTTCGTCAACGAGTTCCGCGATGACCTGGTGAACGTGCGCTTCATTCCCGACGTGAGGAGCCTCGCGCTCTTCGAATCCGGCGTGACGGACCTCCTGGGCGAGACGGCGATCAACCTCGTGGCGTCGCCGCTCTCGCCGAGCGCGATGCTCCAGAAGGAACTCTTCGATCGCGCGTTCGCGGCTGCGGCGCTCTTCGCGGTGTCGCCGCTTCTGATCATGATCGCGCTCGCGATCAAGCTCACCTCGCGCGGCCCGGTCTTCTTCAAGCAGCGCAGAAAGGGCGCGGACGGCCGCGTCTTCCTGATCTACAAGTTCCGCTCGATGCGCGTGCATACCGAGCAGGCAGGCGTGGTCCGCCAGGCGACCCGCAACGATCCGCGAGTGACACGCGTGGGCGCGTTCCTGCGCCGCACGAGCCTCGACGAACTGCCGCAATTCTTCAACGTGCTGCGTGGCGACATGTCCGTCGTCGGTCCGCGCCCGCACGCGCTGGAGCACGACGACCTCTACCAGAAGGTCGTCTCTGGATACATCCATCGCTATCGCATCAAGCCTGGCATCACGGGCTGGGCGCAGATCAATGGTTTTCGCGGCGAAACGGACCGCATCGAAAAAATGGAGGGACGCGTCGCACACGATTTGTATTACCTCGGAAACTGGTCGTTCGGCCTCGACATGAGAATCATCGCCGCAACGATCTTCAAAGGACTACGGCACACCAACGCTTACTGACGCAGGGGACGACCAATATGCTCATCCAACAACAAACAAGCACCACGTCGCTGGCCGCCAAACGCGGCGTGTCGGGTTTCCGGCTCGGCACGCTCGCCGCGGCTGCCACGCTGTGCGCACTCTTTGCCGGTTGCGGTCTGGCTCCGGGCATGCGCATGCAGACGCCCGCGACGCTCGTCGAAACGAGCAACGATGCCGGCGATCCGGCATCCGAAGTGAACATCCCGATCACCCCGATCGACCTGTCGCTCGTGCGCAAGATGCGCGCCGAGCAGCCGGCCTCGACGGGACCCGATCCGCTCGCCGGCCTCTTCGGCACGACGAGCGCCTACACGCTCGGCGTGGGCGACGTGCTGCAGATCACGGTCTGGGATCACCCGGAACTCGTCGCGGCGCTCGGCCAGCCGAATCCGAACACGCGTCCGTCGGATGCGGCGCCCGGTTTCGTCGTCGATGCGGACGGCAACCTGCAGTTCCCGTATGTGACGAAGCCGCTGCACGTCGCGGGCAAGACGGCCGAGCAGGTTCAGCGCGAGCTGTACAAGGAACTCTCGAAGGTGTTCGTGAAGCCGCAGCTCACGGTGCGCGTGTCGTCGTTCCGTTCGTCGCAGGTGTATATCGACGGCGAAGTGCGCGCACCTGGCACGCAGACCTTCAACGACATTCCGATGACGCTGACGGAAGCCATCGGTCGTGCGGGCGGTTTCGCACCGAGCGCGGATCAAAGCCGCGTCACACTGATGCGTGACGGTACGACTTATCACATCAACATGGCCGGCATGACGAAGAAGGGCCGCACGCCTTCGGACATCGTGCTCAAGCCGGGCGATTCGCTGCGCGTCGACTCGCGCGACGAGAACGGCATCTACGTGATGGGTGAAGTGAACAAGCCCGCCACCGTGCTGCCGATGAAGAACGGCAAGCTCACGCTGTCCGACGCGATTTCGCAAGCAGGCAGCCTGAACCAGGAAACGTCGAATCCGAAAGAGACGTACGTGATCCGCAACGGACAGAGCGACAAGCCGGAGATCTACAAGCTGGATGCGCGTTCGCCGGTATCGATGCTGCTCGCGAACAACTTCGAGCTGCAACCGAAGGACGTCGTGTACATCGACAACAGCGGTCTCGTACGCTTTAGCCGCGTGCTGAACCTGCTGCTGCCGGCCATCAACGCAGGCTTGACCGCAGCAATCGTAACCAAGTAAGCGAAGTAAGCGAGTAGGCGCGCGGGGGTCGCGCGCCGCCCAATGCGCAAGTCAGAAAGAGTGAGCGAGACCATGGCGATGAACTTTGACACACGATACTCGGACGTTTCGACGGGGGACGAGCTGCGATTATCGGACTATCTGGCGGCCGTTCTCGGCAACTGGAAGTTAGTTACCTCCGTCATGATCGCGGTGATCGCATTGGGGGCGGCGTACGCGTTCCTCGCACCGCCCACGTACCGGGCGGATGCGCTGATCCAGGTAGAAGAAAGCAACAACGCGAACAACAATAACAACAACCAGAACGCGATGCAGACCGTGTCGCAGATGTTCGACTCCAAGTCGACGACTGCCGCGCAAATCGAGTTGCTGCGCTCGCGCCTCGTGGTGGAAGACGCGGTCCATCGCATGCATCTCGACATCACGGCGGCGCCGCGCTACTTCCCGTTCGTCGGCGGACTCATCTCGAGCGCGCTGTCGACGTTCAACATCCCGATGCCGAAGGGCTACATGCAGCGCTTCGCATGGGGCAACGAGCAGATCGAAGTGCCGCTCTTCGACACGCCGAAGGAGCAGTACGAGAAGACCTTCACGCTCGTCGCAGGCGAAAACGGCAGCTACGTGCTGAACGATCCGGACGGCGTCGCGATCCTCACCGGCCGTGTCGGCGAAGTCGTGGCGGGTTCGAGCACGCTCGGTCCGGTCAAGCTGAAGGTCGACAAGCTGGTCGGCCCGGCGGGATCGCAGTTCGAACTGCAACGCGCCTCGACGCTCGGCACCATCGACCTGCTGCAAAAGCGCCTGACGGTGGCCGAGACCGCGCTGCAATCCGGCATCATCGGCGTGAGCCTGGAAGGCGGCGACAGCAAGCAGGCCTCGATGATCGTCAACAACATCGCCCGCCGCTTCGTGCAGCAGGATGTCGAGAAGCGTTCGCTCGAAGCCGAGCACACGCTCGCGTTCCTCGATGAACAACTGCCCGAACTGCGCAAGCAGCTCGACGCAGCGGAACAGCGCTACAACACGTTCCGCAATCGTCAGGGCACGGTCGACCTCTCCGAGGAAAGCCGCCTGCTGCTGCAACAGATCGTCGACAACAAGACCAAGCTCACCGATCTGCAACAGCAACGTGCCGAGATGTCGCAACGCTTCACGGCGAACCATCCGTCGGTGCAGGCACTCGACGCGCAGATCGGCGCGCTGTCGAGCGCACAGACCCGACTCGGCAAGAGCGTGTCCGTGCTGCCGGATACCGAGCAGACCGCGCTGCGCCTGTTGCGTGACGTGCGGGTGAACACCGAGCTGTACACGAACCTCCTGAACACGGCGCAGCAACTGCGCGTCGCGAAGGCCGGCCAGATCGGCAACGTGCGGGTCGTGGACTTCGCGCAAGCCGCCGACGATCCCGTTCGTCCGAAGCGCCTGATCGTGATCCTGATCAGCGCGGGCGTGGGCCTCCTGCTCGGCATCATCGTCGCGTTCGTTCGCAAGGCGCTGTATGGCGGCGTGGAGCGTCCGGAAGACATCGAGCGTCAACTGGGCGTGCGTGTGTTCGCCATCGTCCCGCGCAGCAACACGCAACTGCGTCTGCAACGCAAGGTCGGCCAGCGTCACGAAGGACTGCACGTGCTCGCCGCGCAAGCGCCGGAAGACGCCGCGGTGGAAGGCATCCGCGGGCTGCGCACGTCGCTGCAACTGCAGATGGCCGAAGCACGCAACAACGTCGTGATGCTGACGGGCTCGCGTCCGGAAGCCGGCAAGTCGTTCCTCTCGGTCAACCTCGCGACGCTCGTCGCATCGACGAGAAAGCGCGTCCTGCTGATCGACGGCGACATGCGCCGCGGCGACATCCACTCGCACTTCGGCGTGCGTCATTCGCCGGGTCTGTCCGATGTGCTGATGGGTGCCGACGTGTCGGGCGCGATCCTGCACGACGTGCTGCCGGGCGTCGACCTGATCACGAAGGGATCGCTGCCGTCGCATCCGTCCGAGCTGCTGATGAGCGATCGCCTCGGCGAAGTGCTCGAAGAGCTGAAGCACCGCTACGACCTCGTCATCGTCGACACGCCGCCGGTTCTCGCGGTCACCGATGCCACCGTCATCGGCAAGCATGCGGGCACGAGCCTGCTCGTCGTGCGCCACGGCAAGAACCAGGTGCAGGAGATCGGCGAAACGATGAAGCGCCTGCACCACGGCGGCGTGAACATGAAGGGCGTTTTGCTGACGGACGTACCGCAGTCGAAGATGCTGATGGGCAGCACCTACGCAGGCTATTACGGCTACGAGAGCATCTCCGAATAAAAAAGATCGTGGACACAAACACACGGCGCGCCACCGAGCGCGCCGAATCGAACAGGCTAATAGGCGAGGTTGAGAATGAATCGTAAAGTCGCATTGATCACGGGCATCACGGGGCAGGATGGTTCGTATCTGGCGGAGTTGCTGCTCGAGAAGGGCTACGAGGTGCACGGCGTGAAGCGCCGCAGCTCGCTCTTCAACACGGACCGCATCGACCACCTGTATCGCGATCCGCACGATCCGGACCAGCGTCTCTTCCTGCATCACGGCGACCTGACCGATTCGACGAGCCTCCTGCGCATCGTGCAGCGCGTGATGCCCGACGAAATCTACAATCTCGCGGCGCAAAGCCACGTCGCGGTCTCGTTCGAAGAGCCGGAATACACGGCCAATGCCGACGGCATCGGCACGCTGCGCATCCTGGAAGCGATCCGCATTCTCGGGCTCGAAAAGAAGACGCGCTTCTACCAGGCTTCGACGTCCGAACTGTACGGCCTCGTGCAAGAGATTCCGCAGAAGGAAACCACGCCGTTCTATCCGCGTAGCCCCTATGCGGTCGCGAAGCTCTATGCCTACTGGATCACGGTGAACTATCGCGAAGCGTATGGCATGTACGCGTGCAACGGCATCCTGTTCAACCACGAGTCGCCGGTGCGCGGCGAGACCTTCGTCACGCGCAAGATCACGCGCGCCATCGCCCGCATCGCGGTCGGCCTGCAGGACGACCTGTACCTCGGCAACCTCTCCGCGTTGCGCGACTGGGGTCATGCGCGCGACTACGTCGAGATGCAGTGGATGATGTTGCAGCAGGAACAGCCGGAAGACTTCGTGATCGCGACGGGCGTGCAATACAGCGTGCGCGACTTCGTGCAGCAGGCGGCCGCCGAACTCGGCGTGCATGTGCGCTTCGAGGGCGAGGGCGTGAACGAAGTGGGCATCGTCGATCGCGTCGAGAGCCGCGAAACGAAGCTCGCGCCGGGACAGGTGATCGTGCGCGTCGACCCGCGCTACTTCCGCCCGACCGAAGTCGAGACGCTGCTCGGCGATCCGACGAAGGCGCATACGAAGCTCGGCTGGAAGCCGCAGACCTCGTTCTCGTCGCTCGTGAAGGAAATGGTGCGCTCGGACTTCCAGATCGCGCGTCGCGACGCGCTCGTCACGCTGGCGGGTTTCAAGGCTCTCGAACATCACGAGTAAAGAACCATGGACAAGAACGCACGCATCTTCGTGGCGGGGCATCGTGGGATGGTCGGGTCGGCGCTCGTGCGCCGGCTTGCGAAGGCAGGCTACCGCAACATCGTGACGCGCACGCGTGCGCATCTCGATCTGACCGACCAGGGCGGCGTCAACCTTTTCTTCGAGGAGCAGCAGATCGACGTGGTGTTGCTGGCGGCGGCGCGCGTCGGCGGCATCTACGCGAATTCGACGATGCCGGCCTCGTTCATCTACGAGAACCTGGCGATCGAGACCAACGTGATCCACGCGGCATGCCGCTGGAACGTGTCGAAGCTCGTGTTCTTCGGTTCTTCGTGTATCTATCCGAAGGCCTGCCCGCAGCCGATCAAGGAGGAGTATCTGCTGACCTCCGCGCTCGAGCCGACCAACGAGGCCTACGCGATCGCGAAGATCGCGGGCCTGAAGATGTGCGAGGCCTACAACGCGCAGTACGGCACGAAGTTTGTCTCGCTGATGCCGACCAACCTGTACGGTCCGAATGACAACTACGACCTGAAGAGCAGCCACGTGCTGCCCGCGCTGATCAGGAAGGCGCATGAAGCGAAGGTGCGTGGCGCGAGTTCTCTCGAAGTCTGGGGCTCGGGCACGCCGCGGCGCGAATTCCTGCACGTCGACGACCTCGCCGATGCCGCTACTTTCCTGATGGAAGGCGATGTCGCCGATGGCGTGTTCAACGTCGGCATGGGCGACGATCTGACGATCCGCGATCTCGCACGCACCGTGTGCCGCGTGGTCGGCTTCGAGGGCGAGCTCGTCTTCGATGCGACGAAGCCCGATGGCACGCCGCGCAAGCTGCTCGATGTGTCGAAGCTCGAACGAATGGGCTGGAAGGCGACGATCGCCCTCGAGGACGGCATCCGCGCGACGTATGCGGACTTCCTGGAACATCACGCGGCATCGACACCGATGGCGGTAGCGGAATGAGCACTCACCTGAACGCGGGCATTCGCGGTTCCACTTCCAGGGAAGAAAAGAAAATGACAGGCTCGGTCACGATCTTTCATAACGTGGTGTGGTCGCGGCACAAGGGGGCGGTGCTCTCCGCGCTGCACAACATCTCGGGCAGCGGTTCGATCCGTTACTCGATGGTGCAGATCGCCGACACGGAGCACGACCGGATCGGCTTCTCGGACGTGGACTATTCGTTCCATCGTTATCCGATGAAGAAGCTCTACAGCGGCTGCTACGAAGACGTGCCCACCTGGCGCCTGACGATGCGCCTCACGTGGGAAGTGCTGAAGGCGAAATCCGATCTCGTCGTGCTGCCCGGCTATCACCGTCCCGAGTACTGGGCGATGATGCTCGCCTGCATCCTGACCGGCAAGCGCCGCGCCGTGTTCTGCGATTCGACGGGCAACGACCGGCCGCGCCGGATGCTGACGTCGATCCCGAAGCGCGTGTTCTTCTCGCTGTGCGACGGCTACTTCGGTTTCGGCCAGCGCAGCCGCGAGTATCTGATGTCGCTTGGCGCGAAGCAGGAAAAGATCTTCATTCCGTGTCAGGCCGCGGCGCTGCCGCGCTCGTTCTCGCCAGAGACGGCGGTGTCCGATCGCGTTCACTATCGCCAGGGCAATGCGCCGGTGTTCCTGTTTGTCGGGCGCCTGTCGGAAGAGAAGGGCATCGGCACGCTGCTCGATGCGTTCGCCGGAATCAAGCAGCGGATTCCGGACGCTTCGCTGCGTATCGTCGGCACGGGTCCGATGGGCGATCAGCTGAAGCAGAAGGTCGTCGACATCGGCCTGACCGGCTCGGTGCATTTTCTCGGCAGCCTGCAGGACGAGCCGCTCTCGCGCGAATACTTTGGCGCCACCAGCATGGTGCTGCCGAGCCGGAGCGAACCGTGGGGCCTCGTCACCAACGAAGCACTGAGCCACGGCTGTCCTGTGATCGTCAGCGAGAGCTGCGGCTGCGTGCCCGAACTCGTGATCGATGGCGTGACCGGCTACTCGTTTCCCGCGGGCGACGTTCCGGCCTTGCAACGCACGCTGTTGAAGGCGCTCGAAGCGTTCTCGGATACGGCCGGCGTTGCAACGCGTTGCGTCGACGTGATTCAGCGGTTCGATCCCCCGTCGGCCGCGGCGAACATCGCGCGTGGCTGCGCAATGATGCTGATGGATTGATTTTATAACGGAGAGCGAGCGTCACCGCATTACAGAACGAGAAAGGGCCTGCGAGACGGGATGCCGGATCGCAGGCCGGTGCCGATCGCCGCGCATCACGATGCGTGGCGACGGTGCGGCCGTCGGGCGAGGGACCAAATGAAAATTCTGATCTACGGGCTCAACTATGCGCCCGAGTTGACGGGTGCGGGCAAGTACACGGCGGAGATGGCCGAGGCGCTGGCAGCGCGCGGCCATGACGTGCGCGTGGTGTGCGCGCCGCCTTACTATCCGGAGTGGAAAGTCGCCGACGGCTTCTCGTGGTGGCGCGGCCGCCGTGAGACGTTGCGCGGCGTTGAGGTTGCGCGGGCGCCGCTCTGGGTGCCTAAGCGTCCGAGTGGCGTGAAGCGGCTGATGCATCTCGCATCGTTCGCGGCGGCTTCGCTTCCCGCCCTCGTCTCGCATGCGCGCTGGCGGCCGCAGGTCGTGATGACGATCGCGCCGAGCCTTCTCAATGCACCGGCCGCGCTCGCGCTCTCGTTCGTCACGCGAGCGAATTCGTGGCTGCATATCCAGGACTTCGAAGTCGATGCCGCGTTCGAGCTCGGCTTGCTGAAGAGCGAACGGGCGGGACGTGCGGCGCTTGCGATCGAGCGATGGCTCATGCAGCGCTTCAAGGTCGTCTCGTCGATCTCCGACAAGATGGTGGAGCGCGCCAAGCGCAAGGGCGTCACCGATACGAACGCATTCCTGCTGCCGAACTGGGTCGATACGACAGCGATCTTTCCGCTCGATCGTCCGAGTGAATTCCGTCGCGAGCTGAACATCGCCGAACATACGAAGGTCGTGCTCTATTCGGGCAACATGGGCGCGAAGCAGGGTCTCGAAGTGCTGGCCGAGACGGCTGCCGCGATGGCCGATCGCGAGGACATCGTGTTCGTGTTCTGCGGCAACGGCGCGACCAAGGCGAAGTTGCAGGCACGCTGCGCGGATCTGCCGAACTGCCGCTTCATGTGCCTGCAGCCGGTCGAGCGCCTGAACGAATTGCTGAATCTCGCGGACATTCACGTGCTGCCGCAGCGAGGCGACGTTGCCGATCTCGTGATGCCGTCGAAGCTCACTGGCATGTTCGCGAGCGCGCGCGCGGTCATTGCGATGGCGCAGCCCGGCATGGAGCTGTTCGAGGCGGTGAACACGCGCGGCGTGGTGGTGCCGCCGGAGAATGTCGCGAAGCTCGCCGAAGCGATCGACATGCTCGTCGACGATCCCGCGTTGCGCGCGTATCTCGGCGCGCAGGGGCGTCGGTTTGCTCAGGAACGGCTGTCGCCGGTTGCGGTGTTCGGGCGTCTCGAGGACAAGCTCGCTTCACTCGTCGGGGGCCGGCCTCTGGACGGGCGGCATGTCGAAGTCGGCGACGCGATCGGCGTCGATGCAGCGGAAATGCCGTTTGCACGGGTTAGTGAGGCTTCGCCGGTGATGTTGCATTCGGTCGAGAAGATTGAATAGGACAGGGGCGCTGGCGCTTGGGGTTTTGGGTTTGGCTTTCCGCCTGCCGGCTGATGCTTCTGCGCTTCTCTGTTGTGGAACTTGCTTTCGCGTCGGTCTATTGGCTCTGCCCCTGTCCGGGGCGGGACTTACTTTCTTTGCTGCTGCAAAGAAAGTAAGCAAAGAAAGCAGCTTTTTCAGGCAGCAGTCACAGCACGGCAACGCACTAAAAGTACTGAGTGGACATACCGCCTAAGTGTCGCCCTCAAAGGACCAAGGGCTTTGGTGCGATTAACCACTGTGTCTTCGCATAGCGAACGAAACGGTACAGCAGTCATTCATCCGTCTTCGCTTCGCTCAGACGTCAGGTGCATTGGTCGCGTGATTGATGTTCGCGGTTGCGGTTGCGGTTGAGATTGCGGACCGGTGGTTTTCGTTTATGCCTGTCGTCCGCGAAGCGCGGACGGATGGATGAATGCCTTACCAAGTAGTTGGCTGTGCGAG
>NZ_FCNZ02000032.1 GCF_001544495.1 Caballeronia telluris | reverse complement strand
TCAAAAAAATATGAAACCAGCATCCGTCGTAATGCATCTGAGTGCATCAACGACGGATATTTCAACGGCCTGCTAGAGTTCCGAGGAACGCTAGAACGCCATGTCGAACTGTTTTTTTCCGGCTTCCCCGCCCAGGTTACTGTGAACTGCCGAACGCCGGGCTGCCATGCGCTTTTTACGCGATTTCTGGAAATAAGACGAGAGAGTCGGTGTTTCTTGTATGAAAGCGAGGTTTGCGCTGGTAGGAAATTAGAACATTCACTCGTCGCCAAAACGTTTGCATCAGATAGCGTTGTCAATACTCAGGAGGACTTCGTCGGAATCGTTCCTGATCGCGTAGACGGACTGAGTCTTGCTTGTCCGGTGAGACCTTTGGCATAGCACAGCTACCACCGACATGCTCACACTACAATACGACCTACATGGGAATCAGCTGCTTCGAAGCTTGCCCTCTGATGCTTGGCATGCGCTTGCTCCGGACTTGGAAGTCGTAGAATTAGAGACTTCAAATGTTTTAAGCAGACCGGGGCAGCCTATGCAGTACGCTTACTTCCCAATCTCTTCCACCGTTTCACTCGTGCAGAATATGGAGGACGGTAGATCGACCGAGGTTGCTGCGATCGGGGGCGAGGGAACGACCGGCGCAGCGTTGTGGGCTGGTATTGATGTGCTCGCGTGGAGTATCGAAGTTCAGTGCGCTGGCGCGGCTACCGCATTCGGACGCGTGCACTGAAAGAACAATTCAGGCGCAGCGAATCACTTCGCCGCTTATTAATGCTGTATGTCCAGGTGCTTTACACTCGCGCGGCTCAGCTCGCTGCATGCCATCGGCATCATTCCCTGGAACAGCAGCTATGTCGCTGGATTCTCGACGCTGTAGATGCGACACTTGATAGCACTATCGAGACCACGCAGCAGCGGATTGCCGATCTGCTCTGTGTTCGACGCGAGGGCATCACCGAGTGCGTCGGACGATTGCAGAATGCGGGGCTCATTTATCCGACGAGGGGAAGAATCAAGGTGATCGATCGCCGAGCAATGGAAGCTCGCTCCTGCGAGTGCTACGCGCTAACAAGAAAGGAGGTTAGCAGACTACTGTCTGCCAGCATGGTCGGGAAAGCCGCCTAAGTCCGTTAGATTGAGGTTCTTATCGGTATCAGCGAAAGAATGCCTGACGGCGGCAATGAGATTGTCGCCCGACCGTATTTTCCTCACTGAGCTCCGTGACGATGCGGCATCGGACTACCTAACAGGCGCGAACACGGGGCATCTGGGCGGCATCTTTTCCACCCATGCGAATAACGCGGCAATGACTTTCGCCCGGAACGCGACCCTCGTTAAAGCTTCGGAAATCGGCCGCACAATGGACTACGACGTGATCTTGAAAACGGTCATCACGACGGTCGACGTTGTTATCTACATGCCCGACCGCGAAGTGAATGAGATTTACTATGATCCGGCTTATCAGCGTCGCCAGCTCGTGATTTAATGCGCCCGCTGTACCCGACGCTTCGCTTTTGCGCGCCGGTTTCGGGCACGGCGCGCGCAAGTCAAGCCTTGCAAGGCGTAGCTATGAGCACTTTTCCGATGGCTATCCTGCTGCGTTCGCGTCTTCACCAGCGTCAGGTAAACATTGTCGGATAGATCAAAGCCGGCGCCATGATCTACCATTCGACCCCAGCGCACGGTATGGTCGAGCCGTTTGTGAAGACAATGAAGCTCGATTACATCGTGATAGTGGGCAAGCCTGGTGTGCGACGGCACTCTCGCATCTGGCTGCTGCCTTCGAGCAATACAATTGGCGCCATCCGCACAGGGCCTTGAAGTACCGCTCGCCTCGCGTTTTCGGCGAGCCGCTGTGACAGTAACTTAACGGTATTCGCGTGCCCTGTATTCTGGCGCAATCCCAGACGGGGAGTCACGCATCGTCTGCAATGAAGAACGACGTATGCATCTCGATCGCATTGGTCCGACCGATCGCGAACCGCCAACAATCGAAAAGCGAGGGCTGGGGGCCTCGACGCTAAGGCTATCTTAAGCATTGGTCAGGCAGTCTCCGATATCCCAGGGGCGCTAAGGTTCGGAGGCGTATGGCTCAGCCGCATGTTGTCCATCTATTCTTCGCCTTCGCCGCCGGGTTATCCGCGCTGGGTGCCGGACTCGGTATCGTGTACACCGTATCGGCGAGTTTCCTTATGCGCCGGTTCTTTTCGCGTCCGATCTTCGCGGCCGTTTGCTTCCCTGCAGTTACCGTTGGCAAGCCGTTGCACGGCGAGGAATGGGAACTGTTGGAGAACTTGACGAGTTTCGTGGAGCAGGACTATCCCGGACCGGTTCAATATGTCTTCGGCGTCCATGACCAATCTGATGCGGCGCTCAGCGCTGTCGACTCACTACGCGCGCGATTTCCCGAGAAAAGCATAACCGTCGTGGCGGACGGCAGGAAGAATTGGCCCAACCGAAAAATTGCCAATCTTACGAACATTTTGGAGCGCGCGGAGCACGATGTGCTTTGCTTTGCCGACAGCGACGTACGCGTCGGCCCAAGCTTCCTCCGCGACATCGTAGGCGCGCTTCAGCAACCTGGCGTCGGGTTGGTCACCAGCGCTTATCGCGGATTGTGCGCGCCTGGGTTCTGGCCCGGGGTCAGTTCCGCGATGACCGACTATCATTTTCTGCCTGGCATCGTCACCGGATTGTCGATTGGACGGGCGCGACCCTGTTTCGGCCAGACGATTGCCATGACAAGGACGACACTGATGCGCATAGGCGGTCTCGCGCAGTTTGGGCATCATCTCGCAGAGGACTACGCAATTGGCGAAGCGGTGCGCCGCAGCGGCTTTTTGGTAGCCATTCCGCCGTTCGTCGTACGGCACGGTTGTGTCGAGACAACGCTTTCCCAGTTATTCGCACACGAACTGCGCTGGAGCCGCACGATTCGCGCTGCCGATCCGACGGGTCATCGCGGGGCTATCCTGATGCATCCGTTTCCGCTCGCCTTGCTTGCCGTGCTGATTTCATGGGGCAATGTGCTGGCCTGTGGGCTGGTCGTGTTGACGGTCATCGTCCGCGCGATATTGGTTTGGCAGACGGATTGCGCAACGGGTGAGCGTTGCAGCGGATTTCCTTGGCTTCCGCTCTGGGATGTCCTTCAGTTCGTAATCTACGTCGCGAGCTTCTTCTCGTCCCGCGTGTTATGGCGTGGACAACGCTTCGATGTCGACGAGGACGGTATGTTGTCGCCGTGCGTCCAACATGATCGGAGCCTGAAATGACCAACGAGTCGACGATGACTGCTCTTTCTGGACAGGCCGTACCCGGATGAAATATCTCGGATCTGGCGCCGCCTTGCTTGGCTCGGCGATCGCAGCATGGCTCATCTGGCGCGATGATCCTGTAGCGATTCTGCATCTGCTCGAGTCCGCTGGAGTGGGCCTGGTGCTGGCCGCCCTCGTCCATATCCCGGCGATGCTGCCGAACGCCTGGGACTGGCGCATGCTGATACGCGATGCGGAGCGCCCCTCGCTTGCGACCATGCTCAAGCTCGTCTGGATTCGCGAGTCGATCAACGGACTGCTGCCCGTGGCGCGCATCGGCGGGGAGATCGTTTCATTCCGGTTGCTCGGCCGGGTCGGCGTGCGCCCGGCGACGGCCGTGGCGAGTCTCGTCGTGGACATGCAGCTCACGTTGATCAGCCAGGTCGTCTTTGCACTCATCGCCCTCGGATATGTGGCGGAGCTGGCCTCGTCGGACTCCGTGCGCCTTGCGGGAAGGCTGGCGTGGGGTCTGGCGGCGCTCATGCCGGTGCTCTTGCTGTTCGCGCTCGTGCAACATGCGCGGCCGTTCGAACGCGCCGCCCGAACACTCAATCGAGTCACGAGTGGTAAGGTGTATGCGCTCGTTGGCAAGTCGGCGCGCATCGATCAGTCGATCAAGCTCATCTGGCGGCAGGCCGGCGTCGTGGTTCGATATCTGTTCATCTGGCAGGCGCTTCAGTGCCTCGGTCTGGCGCTCGAGATCTGGGTTGCATTGCGCGTGCTCGGGTCCGACGCGAACTTCGCGACCGCGTTCGTGCTCGAGGCACTGATCCAGCTCGTGAGCAGTGTGGCCTTTGTCGTGCCAGGTAGCATCGGCGTGCAGGAAGGCGGCTTCCTTCTGATCGGCGGCATGCTCGGCCTCGATGCACCCACCTGCCTCGCACTGGCAGGCGCGCGGCGCGTGCGGGATCTGCTGTTCTTTCTGCCAGGGCTCGTCTACTGGCACGTGGCTGAACGTTCGTTTGGCCGGCCGCGCCGGGCGGCGGTGAAGCCGGGGCGGGCGAATGCGAAGTGAAATCTTCGTTGAGTCGAAGTGACAGTCTTGGTGACTTCAATCGAATTTGTTTAGCCAGAAGCGAACGGCGGCGCGATCCCACATCATCGATGCGGCGTTGAAGACGATCCTGCCAGAACAGCGGCGGCCCGCAGTTTCGACGCAAGCTGTTCGAGTGATCTCCAGTTTGTAATGTTGAATCCACCTGGGCGCTCCCACAATGGATGAACCTCTCTTTGACGGGTTCGCTGTCGAGCAGTTGATTCAGGGCTTCCGTGCGCCGGTGCTGCCGCAGCGCATGCCCGATCAGGCGACCGTCGAAGCCGCAGACCGGAACGTCAGGGAGTGGACAAGCCAGGTCGCGGGTATCCTCGAAGCGGGCTCCGGAGGAGCATCGGCGCGAGATGTGCTGAATGTTCCAAGAGACCTTCAGTCCGTACCGCCCGTCCGTCCTCGACTGGCGGCAGCTTGCACCCGACGCGCTTGCGAGGATCGCTTACCTGCCGATCTGGGACATCGCCGCGCAGACGGAGGGACGCGCGCCCGCCTGCGCATGGCTGCGTATGCAGCCACCCTCAGCGAGCCTGACGTGCGTGACGCGCTGGCGCTAAATGCGTGGAGGAGGACCGCCATAAGGAGGTGCTTTCGCGGATGGTCGCCGCATACGGCATTCCGCTTGCCAGCGAAGCACCGTATGTCTATCCCCGGGATACGGAATGGGCTTACCTGGTCACAGGTTGCAGCGAGTGTATCGACAGTTTTTTTGCTTTCGGCCTGTTCGCTCGATGCCGAAGGCAACGAGCGCAAGCAGGATAACAACTTCACCGTCAACGGCACGCAGTCTCTGTCGTCGGTGCAGATTGGTGTGCGAACTCATGACGCTATGTCTGCCGAGAATGAGCGACGCTTCTCGGGGTATGACAGGCGCCTTCTGCGCCCCGAAACCATGCCGAAGCTCGTCGGTTTTGCGCTGCGTTTCATGAGTGCCGGGAAGAGCAAGTAGCGATGCGGCCCGACCGGCCGTCGAGAATTCTGCCCGCGTTGGGCGGGAAATAACGCGCGCAGCGACCCGTCAGTAACGGACTGTGGCTGTATCGACGCGGATGCGCGTGTTCGCACCACCCAGTGCTCAATAGCGGGAGGCAATCGATCGAGCGGAAGCTCAATATAGGCGTCACCGTTCGTACAACAGAGGTCCCGGCGCACTGCGTCTCGCGACACCGGTCACCGATACGACAGGCGGCCAAAGCAGTAACCTCGACGTAAAAATCGACCGAAGGGGAGAAGGGACTGAGGTTTTGCAATTCAAAGGTCGGGGGTCGTAGTATTCTTAAGCGGACCTCCTGTAGTTCAGAGTTCCCACCTGAGAGGGGGCGCCCGTACCAGCTGTCCAGAGTGACTAGCATAGTTTTTTGATAGCCTGAATCAATTCGCGAACATCGCCGACGCCCGGCGAATCCCTGTGGGCCAATGATCCCGCAAGCGGACCGTAATCTTTGAGGGCATTTATGAAAACACTATTTCTACAAGCACCTTCGTTCGACGGCTTCGACGGCGGAGCGGGCTCACGGTTCCAGACTAGGCGCGAGATTCGATCCTTCTGGTATCCAACGTGGCTTGCGCAGCCTGCCGCGCTGGTCGAGGGCAGCCGCGTCGTGGATGCGCCCGCGGATGGCCTATCTCTGGATACGACGCTCGACATTGCTCAGGAATACGACCTGGTCATCATTCATACGAGCTCCCCATCGTTTTCGAGCGATGCGCAGTTCGCGGAGCATTTGAAGCGGCGCAAGTCCAGTATCCTGATCGGAATGGTCGGGGCAAGGGTGGCCGTCGATCCTCACGGCTCGCTTGTCGCAAGCGATGCGATCGATTTCGTGTGCCGTGAAGAATTCGACTTCACCTGTCGTGACATCGCACAGGGACTTCCATTCGAATCGATTCTGGGTCTCAGCTATCGCTTGCCCGACGGCGGAATCACGCACAACGACGCCCGGCCGATTCTCGAAGACATGGACCAGTTGCCGTTCGTTGCGCCCGTCTACAAGCGTGACCTCAAGAGCGAGAACTACTTCAGCGGTTACCTCAAGCATCCGTATGTCTCGATCTACACGGGTCGAGGCTGCAAGTCGCGTTGCACGTTCTGCCTCTGGCCTCATACGGTCGGGGGACATCGCTATCGCACCCGCTCGGTCGAGCACGTCCTTGAAGAAGTGAAATGGATCAGGGACAACATGCCGGAAGTGAAGGAGATCATGTTCGACGACGATACTTTCACCGATCTCAGACCGAGGGCCGAGGAGATCGCTCGCGGCCTGGGCAAGCTCGGCGTGACATGGTCATGCAACGCCAAAGCGAACGTTCCGTATTCAACCCTCAAAGTGATGAAGGAAAACGGATTGCGGCTCCTGCTCGTAGGCTACGAGTCCGGCGACGACCAGATTCTCGTGAATGTCAAAAAGGGGCTGCGGACCGATATGGCACGGCGCTTCAGTGACGATTGCCGCAAGCTCGGCATCAAGATTCACGGCACGTTCATTCTCGGGCTCCCCGGGGAAACGCACGCGACGATACAGAAAACGATCCAGTACGCGAAGGAGATCAATCCGCACACGATCCAGGTATCGCTCGCCGCACCGTATCCGGGGACGGTCCTTCACAAGCAAGCTGTGGAAAACGGATGGCTGGAAGAAAGCAAGGTCATCACGCTTGTCAATTCGGCGGGCACCCAGGCATCGACTATCGGCTATCCGCATTTGTCGCGCGAAGAGATTTTTCTTGGCGTCGAGGAGTTCTACAAGCGCTTTTATTTCAGACCGACGAAGATCTGGGAAATCGTTCGCGAGATGCTGGTCAGTTGGGAGATGATGAAACGGCGCCTGCAAGAGGGCGCGGAGTTCTTCAGGTTCCTCAGGGACCATAAGGCGTGAGTTGTGAGGCCTGACACGTGTTTGCAGGATGATCGCAACGGCGTTGGGCTGAAGTGTTGATGGCGGTATGGCAACAGGCCGGCCAAAACACGGGCGCGCGCATTCGATGAAGGGATCGCCTGGTCCAACTGCGACGAGTGAACGCACGTCGTCTTGAACCTAAAGCTTTGGGACTGCGGCGCAGCGCGACGCGCGGACGTCATGCAATTCCAGATGCCGATGCGATCCGCCTGCGACCATGGCAGGGCTCAGGAATTGCCGTGCGGATGACTGCTTGGTCGCCGGTTGGAGCAACAGGCAGACGTGGAACGAAGCGTAGCGCGAGCGGGAGCGCCAAGTGGCCCGACGGGCTTTAGTTTTGCATAAGCAAGGCTTTTTGCTGGGCGCTATCAAAAGAATTCGGACTCGACGACGTTGAATTCCGCGTCATCTCGGAAGCAGCATCGAGATCCGACGACGCGGCTTTCTTCGAGTCCCAGGGTTAGCGAAAGGTCGCTATCTCAAAATGAATGTGGTGCGCCGAATTCGGGATCCACTCTGGTTGAGGTGAGGTCCGATGGTCGATCTCTGCCATTCCGTACGAAAGGGCGAAGCGCTGGGCCTCGAGCGGGCAAGGAAAGTCGCCGAGCACTCCGGTAGCGCGCCTGACGCCGTCGGGCGCGCCGATTATCAGCATCGCCGCATACATATTGTCGTCCTGCGCGATGACCGGAATCAGTGCGAAGCCCTTGTATGTGAGCTCAGTGAGGGGGACATGATCTTCTCTCAGCTAACTCTCAGCGGTATATTGCCACTGACTGCAGGTATGTATTGTCGGAAACAATAATCTACGCGTAAAGGTTTATTGCAGACGTAATCGCCTGTCGTTGCTCATCGGCGACGTGTCTCCCGGCGCGCTATTTCCTCAAATGCGAAGCACATCCGGAAAGCGCTCGACCATGTGATCCGTCCGCCGGGCTGCCTTCCGGGCGGGGGAAGCGATAACGCGGCGGCCATCAGGGCGAGCGCGGCGGCGGTCAACATCGTCTTTGCGCGTATGGTCTTCATTGAGTCTCCGTGTGTGGGGTGTCGTTTCGTCTGTCGTGGATGGAATCAACTGGGAAATTCGCCGCGTGCAAAGTCGTGGTCGAGCGCGATGGACTCGGCGATTTCATCGACCGTGACTGGCTTGATCGCGCGGATGCGGTAGTAACCGACATTGCCGACCGCGCGCTCCTGCACCTGCGCGATCAGTTCGCCGACCGTCGTGCCGCACCATCGGCCCTGACACGGACCCATGCCGCAGCGTGAGAATGCCTTCATCTGATTGGGTCCCTGGCAGCCCAGCGCCGCGATCGCGCGAATCTCGCCCGCGGTGACTTCCTCGCACCGGCACACGATCACGTCGTCGGGGGGACGGCGCAGCGCCGCGGGCGGCGCGTAGAGCGCATCGAGCAGCGGGCGCACGGCGAGATGGCGTTTCATCGCAAGCCGCGCAGGACGGCTGCGTGCATCGCGCGCTGGCGCATCGAGCGAGCCGAGTTCGCGCGCGATATCGAGCGCCGCAAGCGTCCCCGCGTGCGCGGCGGCCTTCGCCCCGCCGATACCCGCGCCATCGCCGGCGATCCACACGTTCTCCACGCTGCTGCGCCCGCGCGCATCGGTGCGAGGCCGCCAGCACGCCGACGACGCATCCCATTCGTGCTCGCAACCGAGCGCGCGCGACAGTTGCGTCGGCGGAATCACGCCCTGATGCAGCAGCACGAGCGAGGTGTCGATCGATCGGGACGCGCCTTGTTCATCGACGAAATGCACGCGTTCGGCGCGTCCTTCGCCTTCGATCGAAAACGCGCTCGCACCGCGATGAACCGGGATGCCCGCGCGATTCACCGCTCGCATCATGCGCAGACCCTTGAGCAGATAGTCGGCGCCGGCGAGCGCGGGGAGGGCATGAGGCAGCGCCGCGCGCCAGGCATCGCGCGGCGTCGTGTCGAGGATGGCCCGCACACGGCGTCCCGCATTCAGCAATTGCGTGCGAACAGCCACAAGAGCGGTCCGCAGCCGGCGAGCACGGCATCTTGCGAGGGCGCCAATCCGGACGACTTCAGCAGCGTCTGCGCCGCGCCGACGCCCATCACGCCCGGCAACGTCCAGCCGCGCACGGGCCACGGACGCTCCTGCGCGCCCGTCGCGACGAGCACCGCGCGCGCCGATACGTCGAGCGTGCCGCCGGGCTCGCCGGCGTGCGCGCGGCGCGTGAGCATCGCGACCGCACGGCCGTTTCCGGACTCGATCTGCCATACGACGCAGTTCGCGAGATGTGTCACGCCGCTGGCGTCGAAAGCGTCGATCAGCGCGCGTCCCGCGCGATATTCGTCGCCGAGCACGGATGCATCCGCGAGCGGAGACCGCGATGCGTTGCGATAGATCTGTCCTCCGGCGCTTCGCCTTCGTCCGCGACGATCACCTCGAGGCCCGCGCGGCGCGCCACGATCGCCGCCGACATGCCCGCAGGCCCGGCGCCGATAATCAGCAGATCGCACTTCGACTGTGCAGGATGCCGTGTCATGCGAGTCTCGCCTTGCCGGACATCGGACGCACACGCATGCCTTCGCACACGCGCGTCATGCACGCCTGCACGTTCGGCACGCCGTCGATTTCGACCAGACAGTCGAAGCACACGCCCATCATGCAGAACGGTCCGCGCGGTGCGCCGCTGACCGGCATGCTCCGGCACGCCAGCGTGCCGCTTTCGAGCAGCACCGCCGCGACCGTGTAATGCGACGGTAGGTGCCGATGCGCGCCGTCGATATCGATGCGTACCAGCGGCGTCGACAGGGTGGCGAGGGATTCGAAGTGCGTGGGCATGTCTAATTCGAGAAGCGCGTGGCGACGAAAGGATGAAGAATCACGGGCTGTGCGCCGCCCGCGATCCACGGCGCGATGATGTCCGCATGTGCGGCAGCGAGCGTCACGCCGCTATGACAAATGGCGAGGAACGCGCCGGGATGCGCCGCCGATTCCTCGTAGACCGGCAGTCCGTCCGGCGTCATGATGCGCAACGCACCCCATGCCCGCACGATGCGCGCATGCGCGAGTGCCGGAAACGCGGTGCGTGCGCGCCGGGCGATATCGGCCATGACGGCGCGTGTCTGACCGTCGTCGAAGCCGACCTGCTCGGCGGAGTCGCCGAGGAGCACGGAGCCTTCGCGCGTCTGCCGCACGACCAGCGTCGGATAGTCGAGAAACGGCGCGAGTCGCTCGGTCACCATGATCTGACCGCGCAGAGGCGTGATCGGCGCGTTCATGCCGACCATCGGTGCAAGACGCTTGTTGTCGAGATCCGCGGCGAGGACGACGCGTCCGGCTTCCAGCGTGCCGCGCGTCGTGTCGATCTCGAAGCGGCCCGCGCGAGGGCGAATCTCGCGCACCTCGTTGTGCGGAAGATACGTGCCGCCGTGCGACGCAAAGGCCTGCTGCATGGCCCGCAGCGTGTAGAGCGGGTTCGCGTGACCATCGTGCGGCGAATAGAGCGCGCCCGCAAGTTCATCCGATGCGGAGGGCACATGCGCCTTCAGCGCGTCAATGTCGAGCACCTCGTAATCGAGCGATGCGTCCTGCGCATGAATCGATTGGAGCAGCTGCCGGCCGGCTTCGAGCTGTTCGGCCGTCTCACACAACTCGATGCCGCCGGGCCGTTCGAATCCGGCGTCGATGCCCGTTTCGCACTTCAACTGCGTAGCGAAAGCGCTCCAGCGCTCCGACGACTCGCGCGACCACTGCGCATAAGGCAGGCAACTTCCGCCTTTGCCCTGCACCCAGACGAGGCCGAAATTGCCGCGCGCCGCGCGATGCGCGGAGTCGGCTCCGTCGCACACGGCTACGCGCTGGCCCGCGCGCGCGAGCCCGTAGGCGATGACCATGCCGACGAGTCCGCCGCCCGCGACCACGATATCGAAGCGGCGAGGTGTGTTATGGGCCCGATCGACGTGCATAGATTGCACTTTCCGCCTGCGTTTATGTATCGAGACGCAACTTTGGGCGGAGCAAAAAAGCCCGTCAAATGCCGATTGATCGGTCATCTATAATCCAGTGTTATGGAAATGTCCGAACTCAAAATCCGGCAGATCGAAGCGTTTCGCGCGGTCATGCTTCGACACACCGTCACGCGCGCCGCCGAGTCGCTGCATATTTCGCAGCCCGCGGTGAGCCGCCTTATCGCCGATCTTGAAAGCCGCGTCGGCTTCGTGCTGTTCGAACGGCAGCAGGGGAGGCTTACGCCCACGTCCGAAGCGCGCGTGCTGTTCGAGGAAGTGGAGCGCGCGTTCGTCGACCTCGACCGTATCGCGCAGGCGGCCCACCAGATTCGCGCGATGCGGCGCGGTTCGCTTCGCGTGGCGGGGTCGCCCGCCGTCGCGCTCGACCTGCTGCCGGCGGTGATCGCGCGCTTCGTCGAGCAGCATCCCGGCATCGACGTGAGTCTGTTCGCGCACAGTGCGACGACGGTGGTGGACAAGGTCGCTTCCGGTCAGTGCGACGCGGGCCTGATCGCCGAGGCTATCCCGCATCCAGCCGTGAAGAGCGAGCGGCTTCCGAACGCGGTGATGCGATGTATCGTGCCGCGCGGGCATCGCCTGGCGCGCCGTGCATCGTTGAGTCCGGACGATCTGAGCGGCGAGCGCTTCGTTTCGTTTCGTTTCCTCAAAGCTTCGACGCCCGCGCCGCGATCGACCGCGTCTTCGTGGAAGCGGGCGTGACACGTAATCTCGTGATCGAGGCGCAGCTATCGCAAGCGATCGTGGCGTTGGTCGCGAATCGTGCGGGAGTCGCACTGATCGACCCCGTCACGGCAGCCCATGCGCATCAGCGAGTGGTGGTGAAGTCATTCGCGCCTGCCGTTCCGGATCACTTCTACATCGTGACAAATGCTTCTCAGCCAATCCCGGTCGTGGCCGCGACCTTCTGCGACGCCGTGAGAGACGAGTTCGCGCGACTTGTCGCCGGCTTATAAATGCGGGTCAATACTACAATTTCACATAAGTAACATTAACACATTTTACTCGGTTATACTAAGCGTCTGCGGCGGCCAACCGCTTGACCGTTGTGCACAAGTCAGCCGAATGACATTGTTTTTCCGGCGAAAGCGAGCGTTACTGCATGCGCGCCGCGCTCGGCAGCGGCGACCGTCGTCCGCTGAGCGTGAACCGATCCAGGCGCGCGCTCGCGTCCATGTGCACATAGCTGGGCGCATCATCAAGCTGGCGGTCGGCTTGCCGCAGGATCGCCTCGAACAGCGTCGCGTCGTCCGGCTCAAAGTGCCACACGCTTTCTCGCTCGGCTCTTTCCAAAAAGCGTTCAAGCGCGGCTTCGACGTTCACATACCTCATGAGATCGGTGTCGCCAGACCCCTTGCGCTGCCGCGCTCGTGAGCGGTGTCGTCTATGCCACCGAGATGCCTGCGCGTAGGCGCATGATTGCGGAGACAGCGGGCACGGCGATGGCCGCTCGCGCGGTCGCTATCGACAGCATGACCAACTTCGCGACGCGATGTCTCGGGCCTCTGCTTGGAGGCTTGATCTACGGAGCACTCGGCGTCTCGACATCCTATTTCCTCTCCGCAACGGCGTCGCTTTGCGCCGCGGCCCTTTTGTCGCCGGCGCGATCATCGGAGGCGCTCGCCTACGAAGGCGATCCTTTGTCTGGTTGATAGCCGGATCCAGCGTGTTTTTCCTGGCTATTGCGATCGCTGGGTTCGCGAGTTCTTTCCGATGCTCGCTGGCTTCGTTGCTCGTCATTCTCTTCGTGGGCGGCTTTGGTAGCGCCGCCTACAACATACACCAGACGACTATCGTGATCGAGTCCGTGCCCGGCGTCATGCGTAATCGTGTGTTCGGTCTGGTCACTGTCGGTATCGGATGTTGGCCGCTCGGAACGCTGTTAGCGGGCCTGCTTGCAACAGTACTCGGACCGACGGGAGCCTTGATCGCGTTGGGCGTCACAGGCATCGCGGGCGACAGTGTCCTGACACTTCGCGCGGTGAAGGAGAGGTCGCATCGGTAGAAAGGCCGAAGGGTCGCGAGTGCCGCCTTCAGCCGTCGGCGTGCTAGAGAGCGGAACATGCATTCGATCGCTTCCGATCCTTCAATGGCAAGTGAACAAGCAGTGATGAGTGACTAGTCGTGGGCGGTTCGGCGGCGATGCCGTCGTTCCGCCGTTCGTCGTGGCTTCGTCGTGACGCTCAGGCGAGTGGAATACGCGTGTGGTCCAGCGGGCGTAGCTTGCCGGGATGCACGGCGCGGCATAGCGCCTCGACGAAGTAAAAGTCGCCGAACATGGTCGCGCCGTCCACGCCGATATTGTGCGGCTTCGAGTAGCACGAGTTATGCAACAGCCCGTGCTGGCCGTCCCGGGTGAATTCGTCGCGGCATAGCGCTTCGAGCATCGCGAGGCCGTGGCCTCGCCATTTCGCGGCGGCTTGCGCCTCGGGATGCACGCGTGCCATCTCCAGCAAGGCCGACGCCACCACGGCAGCAGCGGCCGTGTCCTTGATCTCGGCGTCGCGGCCGGTCGCATCGAAGTCCCACGGAGGCACCTTACGCCCGTCGAGGCGGCGCAGGTAGTAATCGGCGAGACGCTCGGCCAGATCCAGATACGCGCGCTTGCCGGTTTCCCGCGCGGAGTTGACGTAGCCGTAAATCGCCCAAGCCTGGCCGCGACTCCACGCGGATTCGTCGAACGCGCCTTGAAACGTGTAGCCCCGTTTCCGGGCGCCGCTGTGCACGTCGTATTCGACGGCGTGATAGGTCGAGTCGTCGGCGCGGACGAAGGCGCGCGCGGTCATCTCGGCGTGCGCGTCCGCGGCTTGCCGGTAGCTGCCGTCGTCGGCGTGACCGGCGGCCCAGTAGAGCAGCGACAGATTGGCCATCGTGTCGATCGCGGAGGCGCTCCGGCCGCGCGGATCGGAGATCGGTCCCCAGGACGCGAGATACGCGCCGTTGCGCGTTGTCACGAGTCGAGCGCGCAGCTTGTCGGCGGCTTCGAGCGCAATGTCGGCGAACCACGAGTCGCCGGTGATGTGATGTCCCGGCACCGCGCTGCTGTCGAAGATGAAGCCGATGTCATGCGTGTTCGGATCCTGCGCGCGCTGGCGGACGAGCAACATGCGAGCGCGCGCCCATTCTAGAAAGCGCGCCTCGCCGGTGTGCAGGTACGAGCTCAGCAGCAAGCCGACCCAGAAGCCGCAGAACCAGTTGCCGTGGCTCCATGCGTCGCCGTCGTAGCCCGCCGAAAGCGAGGCGGGCAGACGCACCCATTGACCATCGGGGCCGGTGACTTGCGGGAATTCGACGCCGAAGGTCAGCTCGTCGGAAGCGACCTTTTGCGCGGTTTTATCGAGGGTTTCGCGAAACAGCTCTGCCCGGGTCTCGCTGACTGACAGCGAGCTCATTACGTTCGACACGGCGTCTCCTTGAGTTCGTCATTCGCAGGACGATTCTAAGAAGCGCCTGCGCGACCGCGTTAGGATGAAACGCATGAACTGTTGGACATTTCCGCATCGAAGCGCCGCATGAAGACGCTCAGATGTGCAGCTTGTCGAGGCTGCGCCGATAGTCGATCGGCGAGCGGCCCGTATGCTTGCGAAAGCAGCGGCTGAAGTAGGCGGGATCGTCGAACGAGAGCATCGCGGCGATCTCCGCGACATTCACTTCGGAGTGCAGCAACAGACGCTTGGCCTCCAGCATCACGCGCTCGCGGATCAGCTTGGGCGCAGTGCTGCCGAGCGCCTGACGCGTCGCTTCGTTGAGCGCGCGTTCCGTGACGTTGAGCAGGCGCGCGTAATCGGCCGCTTCGTTGACCGAGCGAAAATGCTTCTCCAGCAGGCTTTTGAAGCGGCGCGACAGCAGCACGCTGCGCGTCGCGGCGGCATCGCCTATGGCGGCGGCATCGCACATGCGCGCGACCTTGATCAGAAACACGTGCAGATAGGCCCAGATCGCGTCGGTGTAGCCGACCTGCTCCTCCTGATACTCGTGGCGGATGCCGTCCATCACGCGCGCCAGTTCGCGCACCTGCGCGTCGCTCAGGTTGACGCACGGGGCGAGTTGCTCGAAGTTATAGACGGGTACTTCCGTCTCTGTATGGCGGTTCTGCACGCGGAACGCGAAAAACTCCGACGAGAAACTGAGCGAATAGCCGAGCGTATCGGAGGACAGATCGAGATCGTGAATCTGTCCCGGCGCCATGATGTAGAGCGTATTAGGGCGCACGTCGTAGCGCACCGAGTCGATCACATGCGAGCCGCTGCCCGCGAGCACCCACATCATGTGATAGAAGTCGTGCCGGTGCGGATAGACCAGCGTCGATTTGAGCGCCTCGATCGGCGCGAGATGAAAGTCCGGCGTCTTGACGTGTGCGCCGTATTCGTAGTCCTCGATCCGGATCACCGGAACGTGACAGCAACATGCGGTATCCAACTGTCTCCTCCGTCGGCGGCGGAGCGTCTTCGCGCCCGCCTGCATGCCCGCGCTGCGCGGGCGATTGCACGAGTGTAGCCGTGCCCGCGCTGCCGGTTAATTGGCATTTACACCGTGCGGCCCGCGCGCGACGGTGTCACGCCGCCGCGCTGCGCGCCATCAGCGCGTGATCGAAGCGCAGTTCCTTCAGCGCGGAAAGCCCGCTCAGCACCACGCGCCCTTGCTGATTGCGCACCGTCGTATCCATCACGAGGATGTGCTTTGCGGGCTTCTTTTCGACGACGCAAACGTTGATCGTCACCGTATCGCCGATATACACCGGCCCCAGAAAGCGCAGCTCCTGCCCAACATACGCGAAGCCCGGACCGGTCAATTCGGTGTGCGCCGCCGAGACCAGCGCGGCCGTCAACAGGCCATGCACGACGCGCCGTCCGAAAGGGGAGCATTCGGCGAAGGCATCTTCCATATGCAGCGGATTCAGGTCGCCGGACAGGTGTCCGAACGCGTTCACTTCGGCCTCTGTGACCGTGTGAACGTTCACCTGCGTCCGGCCGATCTCGACGTCGTCGAAGCGCAAGAGCGCTGGCCAGTTGTTCGGTTGCGCGCTCATGCCTCTCTCCTCGATGTCAATGCGATGCCGCGTTCGACATAACCGTCGATCTCCTGCGGCGTATAACCCAGTTCCGCGAGCACTTCGCGGGTATGCTGTCCCTGTTTCGGCGGATGCCGCCGCAGCGGAGGCGCCGCGCCGTCGTAACGCACCGGATGCGCGAGCAGGCGCACCGGTCCCGCTTCCTCGTGATCGAACGACATGATCATTTCATTGTGCGCGACCTGCGGATCCTGCTCGACCTGCCCATAGTCGTTGACGGGCGCGAACCAGATATCGTGCTCCTCGAAGGTGTGCATCCACTCTTCGGTCAGGCGCGTTTTCAGCGTGTCATAGACGAGACGGTTGATCTCGTCGCGCCTCAGCACGTTGTCCTTCGGATGCGTGAACGCGGCGAGCGCGGGACACGACAGCGCGTTCGCGAGCTTCTGCGTCGGCGTGAGCGACATCGCGATATAGCCGTCACGCGTCCGGTACACGCCATACGGCGCGGGATGAAAGCGGCTGCCGGTCGGCGGATGCGTGCGTGCCCACAACGGCCCCTTGTTCATGTAGTACGTGAACGGCTCGATTTGCAGGTCGAGCGCGGCGTTGAGGAGGTTGCTCTCGATGCGCGTGCCCACGCCCGTGCGCTCGCGCGCCTGCAACGCGGCGACCACGCCGAATGCGGCGAGCACGGCGGCATGCTGATCGACGATGGCGGAACCGACCGGCGTGGGCGGCGACTCCGCGTCGCCGGAAAGCATGGTCAGTCCGCTCATCGCCTGCAGCAGCAGATCCTGGCCTGGACGCTTTAGATAAGGCCCGGACGAACCGTAGCCCGTGCACGAGCAATACACGAGACGCGGATTGACTTCATGCACCGGCGCATAGCCGAAGCCCATCTTGTCGAGCACGCCGGGACGATAGTTCTCGACGAGCACGTCGGCTTCGCGGATCAGACGCCACACGATCTCGCGCGCGGCTTCGTCGCGCAGATCGAGCGAGATGCTGCGCTGATTGCGGTTGCCGAGCAGAAAGAACACGCTCACGCCTTCGAGGAATGCATCCGCGCCGGTCCAGCTACGTTCGAACGCGCCGCCGGGCGGTTCGATCTTGATCACATCCGCGCCGACATCGGCGAGCATCTGCACGGCGGCGGGGCCTTGCAGAAAATGCGTGAAACTCAGCACCTTGATGCCTTCCAGCATAAACATTCTCCTCTCGGTTTCAGCGCGCGATCACGCGAGCAGCGTGCGCGCGATGATCATGCGTTGTATTTCCGACGTGCCTTCGACGATCTCCAGCACCTTTGCATCGCCGAATGCGCGCGCGACCGGAAATTCGGCCATCACGCCGTAACCGCCGTGAATCTGCAGTGCCTGATGCGCGGCTTTCATCGCGTGCTCGGTCGCGAACAGTTTGGCTTGCGACGCCTGCGCATCGAAGGCCGCGCCGGCGTCCTTTGACGCGGCGGCGTCGTAGAGCATCAGACGCGCGGCGTGCGCATCGGTCGCCATGTCGGCGATCTTGAACTGCAGCGCCTGAAACTCGGCGATCGCGCGTCCGAACGCGCGGCGCTCCTTCATGTATGTGACCGAGCGATCCAGCGAGCCCTGCAGGATGCCGAGCGCGAGCGCGCCGATGAGGATGCGCCCCGTGCTGATCTGCGCGAGCGTCTGGCGCAGGCCCGCGCCGCGTTCGCCCAGCAGTTGATCCGCGGGAACCGCGCATTGCTCGAAGAACAGCTCGTGCGTGATCGATGCGCGCCAGCCGATCTTGCGCAGCTTTCTGCCCTTGCCATTGCCCGGCGTCCCTTGCGGCACGATGAAATTGGAGATCTCCTTGCGGCCATCGGGCCGAGTGCCGGTGACCGCCGCGATCACGGTCGGCCCGCCGATCTCCGTGCCCGAATTGCTGATGAAGGTCTTCGCACCGTCGATTATCCAGTGTTCGCCGTCGAAGACCGCGCGCGTGCCGATGTTGGCCGCATCGGAACCGGCGTCTGGCTCGGACAATCCGATCGCGCCGATCTGCGTGCCGTCGAGAATGGGGCGAAGGAAGCGCGCTTTCTGTTGCGCCGTGCCGTAGTTGTTCAGCAGGCTCGCGACGGTCGAGTTCGCCATCAGCGCATTGGCGACGGCGCAGTCCACCCGTGCGAGTTCTTCGAGCACGATCACGAACGACAGCCAGTCGCCGCCACCGCCGCCGTATTCCTCGGGATACGGCAAGCCCGTGAAGCCGAGTTCGCCTGCCTGCCGCCAGATCGCGTAGGGAAACGCTTCATGCTCCCAGAGCGCCTCCGATTGCGGCGCGATTTCCTTCTCGGCGAAGCGGCGCACTGCTTCGCGCATCATGGTGTGTTCTTCGCCGAGCCAGTGAGGTTGATTGAAGTTTGTCATCATGGCGTGACCGGTGCGGTGTCGGCTTGCGCGGCGCGGCGCGCACGTTTGCGTTCCACGAAGTGCCGCAGGCCCGCGCGCGCGCCTTCGCTCGAAAAATTCACGGCGTATTGCGCGGCCTCGAAGTCGAGTCCGGCGGACAAGGGCAATTCGCCCGCGCGATTCAGCGCGCGCTTGGCCATCTCGGCCGCGAACGGATCGTAGGAGGCGAGGGTGTCGGCGAACGCGCGCACGGTATCGAACAGCTTCTCGGGCGCGGCGATTTCGTGGATGAAGCCGAACACCTCGCACTCGCGCGCGGAAAAGCGCCTGCCGCTCAGCACGAAGCGTTTCGCGCACGCGAGCCCCATCTTGGCGACGGCCAGTTGCGTGCCGCCCCAGCCGGGCATGGTGTTCAAGGTGATCTCGGGAAACGCGAAGCTCGCATCGCTCGATGCCACGATGAAGTCGCACGCGAGCGCCAGTTCGAAGCCGCCGCCGAGCGCGTAGCCGTTGACCATCGCGATGGTCGGCTTCGCGCTTTCATGCAGGCGCAGCAGCGCGCGCTGGCCGGCCACCATGTCGCGATAAGCCGAGACGCCGTCGAGCGACACGAGCCGCTCGATGTCGTTGCCCGCGGCGAATGCCTTCGCGCCGCTGCCGGTGAGCGCGATCACGCGCGTCGCGTCGTCGGCTAGCGCATCGGCGATTTCGGCTTCGAGCGCCGCGAGCATGTCGGGCGTGAACGCATTGAGCTTGGCGGCGCGATTGAGCGTCAGGAGGCGCAGCGCGCCGTGCTGCGAGGCGAGAATGGGAAGCGTGTCGTTCGTCATGGCGTTACAGCACTTTCAGATAGGTCTTGCCCGATGCCACGACCACGCCGTCCTGGCGCGTCACGTCGGCGGCGAAGACGCACACGTTGCGCTCTTCGTCCTTTTCTTCGAGCGTGAGACGCGCGCTCACCGTGTCGCCGATGAACACCGGCGCGTTGAAGGTGATGTCATAGCGATACGACACGGCGCCGGGGCTCGGCGCTTTCCCGGCCATGTAGCCCATCACCGTGGAGAGAAATCCGACCGACAGGCAGCCCTGCGCGATGCGTTTCTCGAAGCGCGTGCCCTTCGCATACTCCTCGTTGAGATGCACGGCGTAGAAATCGCCGACGATGCCGGCAAAGCCATAGATATCGTATTCGGAGACGGTCTTGGCGAAATCGGCGGTGTCGCCGATCGCATAGCAATCCATATGAGGGCGTTTGGCCATGTCGATGTTTCTTCGTGATGAGTTGGGGTTATCGCTAAACGATGCGTTCTGACGTCGTACGGTCGGCATGAAGTCACTTTAAAGAGGGGCCTCATTCAACCGGTAGGACGGTTCGCGCGATCTTTTGGACTTTTTTGCATCGGACCCGGCGATGCGAAAGGGCCGCGTAAAAAAGTCCAAGAAATTCGACGACTGGTCCTAACGCACCATCGCCGCGATCACAAATACTTGCGTCAACCCGCCGGCTCCGCATTCGCACCGGGCACTCGCACCGAACGATGCGGCGCGCTCGCCGGGCGGTATCCCTATCGAGCAAGGAGACAACATGAGTTCGCTTTTCAGAGCGCAGAGCATGCTGCGCGTAGCGATGAGCGCGGCGCTCGCCGCGATGTGCGTGGCGGCATCGTCTGGCGCGAGCGCGCAGGACAAGGTCGTGATGAAGCTCGGACACACGCTGGCGCCCGACAATCACTATCAGTTGACCGCGCAGGTGTTCGCGAAGGAAGTCGCCGCGCGCACGCACGGCGACGTCGAGATTCAACTGTTCCCGCAATCGCAGCTCGGCGGCGAAGTGCAGATGACGCAGGCGTTGCGCACGGGCACGCAGGATCTGATGATCTCCGCGCAGGCGCCGATCGACAACACGATCAAGCAATGGCAGATCTTCGACATGCCGTATCTCTTCTCCAGCATGGACGAGGCGAACGGCGTGCTGCAAGGCCCGGTCGGCCGCAAGTATCTCGACATGATGAAGCCGGTGAACATGATCGGCCTCACGTGGCTCGCGGTCGGTGAACGCAACCTGTTCACGACCAAACGTCCGGTCACGTCGCTCGCGGACATGAAGGATCTCAAGGTACGCGTGATGCAGAGTCCGGGCTATATCGCGGGCTACAAGGCGCTCGGCGCGAATCCGACGCCGCTCGCCTACAACCAGTTGTTTCTCGCGCTGTCGCAAGGTCTCGTCGATGGCGCCGATACCTCGCCCGAGCAGTTCGTGCAGGACAAGTTCTCCGACGTCGCCAAGCACTTCTACGTGACGCGCGTGAACTATCTTCCGGTCGTGCTGGCGATGAGCAAGAGCTCGTGGGACAAGCTCTCGCCCGCCGATCAGAAAGCGTTCCAGGACTCGGCGAAGATCGCTGCGGACTTCGATCTAAAGGAATACAAGCGCGAATACGACGCTGCGATCGCTTCGATGAAAGCGAAGGGCATCCAGGTCACGACGGTCGAAACCGCGCCGTGGGCGCAAGCCACCAAGACCGCGCGCGACGAACTCATCGGCAAGATTCCGGACGGCCCGGCGCTGTATCAGGAGATCAACTCGGCCAAGCAGGCGCCGGCGGTCGCATCGAAATGACGGAATCGAACGACGGCCACCGCACAACCCAGGCACCACGGGAGGCGACACGCATGGAAAAGCTCGCGCGCGGCTTGATGTTCGTTGACGGCATCGTGCTGAAGATCAATCTGTTCGTCTGTAGCTGCCTCTTGCTCGGGGCGGTGATCGTCGCGGGGCTCGGGGTGATCTTCCGCTTCGTGCTGCACGATTCGCTATCGTGGTCCGACGAGGTTTCGGCGTATCTGTTCGTGTGGCTCACGTGCCTCGGCGCCGCGGCCGGCGTGAAGCTGCGCGCGCATCCGGAAGTGCGCGTCGTGGCCGATCGCGCGCCGGCTGCGTTCGCGCTGCTGCTCAAGGACTTCACGGACTGCGCGATCCTTGCGCTCGGCGCGGTGTTCGTCCTGTACGGCACCGACATGCTCGCGCTGATGGGCACCGAAACCGCCGCGTCGATTCCGATCTCGATGGTCTATCCGTATCTCTCGATTCCGGTGTGTGGCGCGCTGCTCGCGTTTCATTCGCTGGTGCGGATCGCCGTCTCGCATCTCGCGCCGCAGACGCAGACCGACGCCACGCTCGTCGAGGGCGTGTCCGAACATCTCTAGGAAGAAAATCATGTGGGCAATCGCTTTTGGAGCGGGGCTGCTCGGGCTCGGCGTGCCGGTGGCCATCTGCATCGGCATTGCGGCGACGCTCGCGCTGTCGATCAACGGCACGTCGCTGCTCGTGATTCCGCAGCAACTGTTTTCGAACCTCAACAACGTCGGCCTGCTCGCCATTCCGTTCTTCATGCTGACGGGCGCGATCATGGATTCGGGCGGCGTGTCGAAGCGCATCATCGAATTTTCGCAGGCGCTAGTGGGATTCATGCGCGGTGGCATCGGCCAGGTGACGATCGTCGCGAGCATGTTCTTCGCGGACCTTTCCGGCTCGGCGACGGCCGACACTGCCGCGATCGGCTCGGTGATGATTCCCGGCATGGTGAAGAAGGGCTATAACCGCGCGTTCGCGGTGGCGCTGCAATCGGCGGCGGGTTCGCTCGGGCTGCTCTCTCCCGTGTCGATGAGCATGCTCGTCTATGCGTATACGGCGAACGTATCGGTCGGCACGATGTTCATCGCCGGCATCGTTCCGATGCTGCTGGTGGTCGTGTCGTTCATGATCGTCAATTACGTGACCGCGGTCAAGAAGGGTTACAGCGCGGTCGAGCCGTTCGATGGGCGCAAGCTGTGGACGACCTTCCGCGAGGCGTTTTGGGCGCTGCTCACGCCGGTCATCATTCTGGGCGGCATCCTCGGCGGCATCTTCACGCCGGTCGAGGCGGGCGTGGTCGCAGCGGTCTATGTGACGCTGGTGAGCGCGTTCATCTTCCGCACGCTCAAGCTCTCGCATTTCAAGGACATTCTGGTGAGAACTTCGGTGAACACCACGCGTGTCTCGTTCCTGCTCGGGCTCGCGTTCGTGCTCGGGCGCTATCTGATCGAAGCGCAGATTCCGCTGCATGTAGCGAACAGTTTTCTCGCGATCACCACGAGCGCGATCGTGCTGCTGATCCTGATCAACCTGTTCCTCATCGCGGCGCATACCGTGCTCGAAACGATCTCGAGCATCGCGGTGGTGATTCCGGTGTTCCTGCCGCTCGTCGTGCAGATGCACATCGATCCGGTCGTGTTCGGCGTGATCGTGCTGATCAACTCGGCCATCGGTATCAATCTGCCGCCGATAGGTTTTTGTCTCTTCACGGCGGCGTCGATCGGCGGAGTGTCGGTGGAGAAGGCGACACGCGCGATTCTTCCGTTCATCTTCGCGCTCGTGATCGATCTGCTGCTGATCATCTTTTTCCCACATATCCCGCAGTTTCTGCCGCATTTGCTGGGCGCGAAGTAAGCGGTTGTTCGCTTTATTTCGGACAAGAAGGGCGCGAGAGCGCCCTTCGTCACATCACGCGTGCCCGCGTTGCAGCCAATGCTCCAGACCGATGCCGCCGCGACGCGCTTCGCCGGTCGGCACGAGCGAGTCTTCCCTGATCGGCGCGCCGAGCGCGACATCCGCGACGATGGCGGCGACCAGACTGAACGAAACTTGCATCGGTGCGGTCGATGCCGATAAGCGTAGCGTTCGCCATGATCGGCTCCCAGAGAAGGAAATGGCCCGATTAGCGTAAGCCGATCGGGGCCATTTTGGTCAGGCTGATCATCTCATTAAAGCCGGCTCGGAGAGCCGGCTGAAAGTTCTGGCTATACGAGGGGCCATGCCAGAACCGAGAGAACTTCAGACCGCAGGCGTGCGGCTGCCGGCATGTGCGCATCGTTTCAACTGCGCATCGCACGGGCCGAATCGCTTGTCGCTTAGGCGTTCGTCGAGGATCGACGCGAGCCGAGCTCATCGAGCAGGCGCGTGCATCGCGAGAGCGTCTGCTCGCGCATGCCGCGGATGCGGGCGCGACGGTATTCGCCACGCATTTCGCCGGGACGTCGGCGGCAACCGTCACGCGGACCGCGGAAGGCTTCGAGTGACGCTATGCGTGAATGAACGTCATGTCCAGTTGAAACAGCAAGGCCTTCGTGCGGTTCCCATCGTCGCGAGCCCGTCCATGACCGGAAACCCATACCCGTGGAACTCCCGATATAAAAGCGCGCAGCCGCTGGCTAACATGCCTGGTTAATCATCGCTTACACAGCACCGCATACATGAAGGACGAACGCCTCGTCGAAATGAGGATTTTCAAGGCCGTCGCGGAAACCGGCGGTTTCACGGCTGCGGCGCTCATGCTCAACCTTCAGCAGCCGTATGTCAGTCGCGCGGTCTCGGCGCTCGAAAAGCGCCTCGGCCTCGCACTGCTCAGGCGCTCGACGCGCAGTCTGCGGGTCACGCAGGAAGGCAATGAATATCTCGCGCTGTGCAAGCGCATTCTCGACGACATCGACACCGGCGAAGCGCAGCTCGCGCGCGCGGGTCAGCACATGACCGGCAGTATCCGCGTGACTGTGGCGACTTCGTTCGGCATGGATCAGATCGTGCCGCTCATTCCGGGCTTTCTGGAGCGCTATCCCGGCCTGCGTGTGCGCCTGTCGCTGTCGGACACGCTCGCGGACGTGATCGGCGAAGGATTCGATGTTGCGATCCGCATGGGAAGCCTGCAGGACTCGAATCTGGTCAGCCGCAAGCTGTGTCATCTGCAACGCGTCGTGACCGCGTCGCCTTCATATATTGCGCGGCACGGCGTGCCCTCGATTCCGGCGGATCTCGTCAACCACAATTGCCTGATGTGGGAGCCGCCGATGGATCATCTGAACCATTGGCCCTTCGTGGTCAATGGCGAGCGAACGTCCATGCTCATCAACGGCAACTTTCAGACGAGCAGCGGCGTGAGTTCGGTGTACATGTGCCTGGCCGGCGTCGGCATTACGCGCATGGCCGAGCATATGGTGCTCCCGTCGATTCGCAGCAACATGCTCGTGCCGCTCCTCACCGACTTCCAGCCGAAGGACGAAACCGCAATCTACGCGCTGTATCCGCGCGACTCGTCGCTGCATCCGCGCGTGCGGGCGTTCATCGATCACGTGACGGAAAAGCTCAGGCGGCCGCCGTGGGCCGCCTGAGCAGTCTCTTCACCTATCGTCCAGCGTCTTCGGCAGAAGCATGGTCATCGCCGCACCGAGCACAAGAAACGCGGAGATCATGTACATGCCCACTTCGGCGTGACCGACCATCACATTGAGCATGCCGACGAGATAGGGCGAAATGAAGCCGGCGATGTTCCCGACGGAATTGATGAACGCGAGCGCCGCCGCGACCGATGCGCCGACGAAGAGGCTCGTCGGCAGCGCCCAGAAGAGCGCGACGCACGAATAGACGCCCGCCGCCGCGATCGAGAGACATAGCGTCGTCGTGATCGGGCCTGCCGAAAGCCACATGCTCGTGGCAAGTCCCGCCGCGCCGATCAGCATGAAGAGGGCGAAGTGCGCGCGGCGTCCTCCGGTGCGGTCGGCGCTGCGATTCGACACATACAGCGCGATCGCCGCCACGGCGTTCGGCACCGCCGAATACAGGCCGATGGACAACGGATCGGTCACGCCGCTGCGCTTGATGAGCGAGGGCATCCAGAAACCGAGCGCGTAGAGCCCCATGATCAGGCAGAAGAAGATTGCGCAGAACCACCACAGCTTCCGGTTGGCGAGGAACGCGCGCACGCTCGGATGATCGATCTTGCCCGCGTTCTCCGCGCGGATCTCCGCCAGCACGTTCGAGCGCTCGTCTTCGCTGATCCATCGCGAGTGCGCCGGATCGTCATCGAGAAAGGCAAGCACGACGAACGCGAGCACGACGGCCGGAATCGCTTCGATCAGAAAAAGCCATTGCCACCCCGCCATATGCGCGTTGCCGGAGAACGCATGCAGGATGTAGCCGGAGATCGGACCGCCGACGACGAACGCGAGCGGCGCGCCCATCACGTAGATGGACATCGCCCTGCCGCGATAGCGGGCCGGAAACCAGAGCGTGAGCAGATACATGATCGCGGGCGCGAAACCGGCTTCGGCCGCGCCGAGGAGGAAGCGCGCGACGTAGAACTGCATCGGCGTCTGCACGAAGATCATCGCCGCCGAGATGACGCCCCACGTCAGCATGATGCGGGCAATCCACTTACGCGCGCCGACCCGGCGCATGATGAGATTGCTGGGCACCTCGAAGAAGAAATAGCCCGCGAAGAATATGCCGGAGCCGAGGCCGTAGATCGCGTCGTCGAAACGCAGTGCGTCGAGCATCTGCAGTTTCGCGAAGCCTACGTTGACGCGGTCGAGATAGGCGACGAGATAACAGATCAGCAAAAGCGGCAACAGCCGCCAGTAGGTCCGGTAATAAGTGCGGCTCATGTCCGTCTGTCTGACGGCTTCTTCGCCATATAGCGCGTCCATGCGTGTCTCCAATATAGATTTTCTTGAGCGCTCTCGTGCGGCATGCGCGGGAAAGTTGCGACATCGCGCATGCCGCCGCCGTACCTCGAAACACCGATGTGTCAGTCCAGGTAATCGGGTTCCTGCTCGTTGATTTCGTAGAGCATGGTCTGGAAGTGCAGCCAACTGATGAACGAATTGCCCAGATGCCGATGCGAGTACTCCGCGAACTCCGAATCGATCTCGATCGGGCGCGATTCGGTCGCGTCCATCAGCAACTGCATCTTGCAGCAATGATCGAGCGCGATAAACGTCCACACGGCATCGTCGATACTATGACGGCTCGCGGTCAGCAGCCCGTGATTCTGGTGAATGATGGCCTTGTGATCGTTGAAGGCGCGCGCGATCGGATTGCCCGATTCATCCGCGACCGGAACCTTGCCCGCGCCATCGCGCACGACCGTATGGCTGCCGTAGAACATGCACGCGTCCTGCGTCACGTAATCGAGCGGCTTGCCCATCGCGGCCCAGGCGTCCCCGTTGACGGTATGAGCATGGCACGAGCCGATGATGTCGGGATTTTCCGCGTGAATCGCCGAATGCAGCACATAACCCGCGCGATTCACTGCGTATTTGCCTTCGATCACCGTGCCGGAATGATCGACGAGCACCAATTGCGATGTCTTCGTGCGCGACCAGGGCACGCACATCGGATTGGTCCAGAAGAGCTCCGGATTCTCGGGATCGCGCACGGTCAGATGGCCTCCGAAGCCAAAGCTGAAGCCGTGTCGGGCGAAGATCCGGCATGCGGCCGCGAG
This sequence comes from Caballeronia telluris, assembly GCF_001544495.1. Lineage (GTDB taxonomy): Bacteria > Pseudomonadota > Gammaproteobacteria > Burkholderiales > Burkholderiaceae > Caballeronia > Caballeronia telluris. The sequence continues at coordinate 20,858 of NZ_FCNZ02000032.1, read as the reverse complement.
ATGCTCCTTGCGATAGCGGCGCTCCTCGGCCGAGCTCGAGAACGTCGGTTCTTGCGGAAAGATCAGATCGTCCTGTGTCGGGCTGTAGATCGAGTCCTTGGCGTCCATCAACATTGATGTATCTCCTCGTGAAGGTATGGAGTGCCAGTATAGAAGCGGACTTTCGGCGGATTCAGGGGCCGTCCGGAATAGGATTTATGCAGACGTCAGGATTGCGCGATGCATGTCCGAACCGCTCCTTCGGTATATTTGAACCGTACGGTCGCTCAGCCGGCGCGAGAAGCGATGCACCGACGCACACGCGGTCATGCGTGTGATCGGCTGGTCCGTCGATGATGAAGCCGCCGCGCGCTTTCCTTCCGAAAAGCGTCGAGCCAAGCGCGCGAGCGGAGATCACACTCTAGCGAAGTCAGGCGTTGATCACTCCAAGCGATTTGAAGCTTGAGACCCGAATCATGGAACTGGCGCAACTTTCCTGTAAACCCGGCGCGTTCCATCTGCCCGCGTTCGCCGTGCGCGTGAGCCGGTGCGACCTGCTACGCGATCTGCTGATTCCGGTGAGCGACCTGGTGCTGAGCTCGGCCTGGCGTTTCTCGTTCACGGTCACCGATGTCTGTCGGTAGCCACCACGGAGGCGAGCCTGCCCGTCGCTCATCAGCTTTACTTGCCGCAGGAACGGGCGGACGATCCGGAAAGACGGCAGTTGGCCGGGGTGCCCGAGGAAATTGAGTTTGCAACCAAGCCGCAGATTGCTATCGCGCAAACTGCGCGAGGCAAGGCAAAGCGGTGCCCCGAACGGAGTGGTGCTGGCCGATGCGGGTTACGGAAACGACACGGCGTTTCGTGATTGCGTTGGTGAACTCGGACTGCGATACGCGGTGGGCATCCAGTCCAGCACCCACGTGTGGCCACCGGGCCTTGCTCCACTGCCTGCAGAATCTTCAACAGGCAAGGCTGGCCGACCAAGAAGTCTGCAGCGACGGGTACCGGGACATAATCCCGTCGAGCATGGCAAGCGCGTCGATCGCAGCTCCGCACAGATCGAACCTTGCGGCCCTACGTCTCATTTCGAGGATCAAGCGCGTCTCTCAGGCCGTCGCCGACGAAGTTGAAGCTCGTCACGGCCAGCGTGATCGCGAGGCCGGGAACGATGGCGAGCCACGGCGCGCTCGTCAGATACGTCTGCGCGTTGTCCAGCATGTTTCCCCAGCTCGGCGTGGGCGGCTGGATGCCGAAGCCGAGAAACGAGATGTAGCTTTCCGCGAGCATCGCGTAGGCAACGTTCAGCGTCGCGGCGACGACGATCGGCGCGGCCGCGTTCGGCAACAGCTCGCGGAACATGATGCGCGAGTGCGACGAGCCCATCGACAGCGCGGCGAGCGCGAAGTCACGCGTTTTCAGCGAGCGGATCTGCGCTTCGACGACGCGTGCGACTTCCATCCACGTCGTGATCGCGATGAGAAAGACGATCGACGGAACGGAGGGGGAGATGATCGCGGAGATCGCCAGCAGCAGGAAGATCGACGGAAAGCACAGCACGCCGTCGACCAGACGCATCAGCGCATTGCCGACGAAGCCGCCGAAGTATCCGGCGATCAGCCCCACGCCCACGCCTATCACCATGCTGATCGACATCGCGAAGAAGCCGATCGATAGCGAAATGCGGCCGGCCATCAGCAGACGCGCGAGCACGTCGCGGCCGAGCGGATCAGTGCCGAGAATGTGCGCGCCCGACAGCGGCGGCATCAGCCGATGCCGGATGTCGATGTAGGTGTCGGTATAGGCGAGCAGCGACGGGCCGGCCACGCACGCTAGCACCATCAGCACGATAGAGAGCGCGCCGAAAATCGCCAGTTTGTGACGGCAGAAGCGGCGCAGCGCCGGGCTCATGCCCACGGCTTTACTCGGGTTTGCGACGGACGGTTCGGTGGCCACGGTGGATGTCTTTCTCATCGTCGGTCGCCGGCGATGCGGGGATCCGCGAAACCATACAGCAGATCGGCGATCAGGTTGCCAAGCAGCACGAGCACGGCGCTGAACATCAGGATGCCCATCACGGTCGGATAGTCGCGGTAGCTGATGGAATCGAAGAAGAGGCGGCCGATGCCGGGCCATGTGAACACCGTCTCGGTCACGAGCGCGCCGGACAAGAGCGTCGGCACGTGCAGCCCGGTGATGGTGATCATCGGCAACAGCGCGTTGCGCAGCGCGTGACGCAGCACGATCTGTGATTCGGGCACGCCCTTGGCGCGCGCGGTACGGATGTAATCCTGGTTGATCACTTCGAGCATCGAAGAGCGCATGTAGCGGCTCCAGACCGCGGTCGTCACCAGCGCGAGCACCACGCACGGCCCGATCAGATGATGCACGTAATCGAAGAACGAGCCATCTCCTTCGGTCATCCGGTTGCCGGCGGGAAGCCAGTTCAGATGCACGGCGAACACATAGATGACGACGATTCCGAACCAGAACGTCGGAATCGACAGCGCGATCATCGTGCCGACCGTGGCGATCGAATCGAACAGCGAATAACGCCGCACCGCGCCGAGAATGCCGATGCAGGCGCCGATCAACATCGCCAGCAAGGTGGAGCAGAACATCAGTTCGAGCGTCGCGCCGATATGCGACGCGATGATCGACGTGACCGCTTGCTGATCGCGATAGGACACGCCCCAGTCGCCCTTGACCATGCGGAACAGCCACTCGACATACTGGATTGGCAGCGGCCGGTCCAGGCCGAGCTGCGCCGACAGACGGTCGAGATCGGCCTGACTCATGTCGCCGGAGGCCGCGAACTGCGAAAGCGGGCCGCCCGGCGCGAGATGCAGGATGACGAACCCGATGACCGAAACGATCAGCAGCAGCACCACCGAGTGGATCGCGCGGCGTGCAAGGAAGGGCAGCATAAGTGCGGTTCTCTGTGGTCTTTCAGGAATCGATGTTCAGACTTTCTTTTTCCATGACCACTCGTTCATGTTCCAGCAGTTCTGCCGCTGGTTCACATTCGGGCGATAGCCGAGCAGGTTGTCTTTCATGCCTTCGATGACCGAGTACTGGAAGAGCGGCAGGATCGGCAACTCCTCGCGCACGATGATCTGCAACTGGCGGTAGATCTCCTTGCGCTTGGCTTGATCGAAGGTTGCCTCGCCTTCGGCCATCAGCTTGTCGGCGGCGGGGTTCGACCATTGCATGTAGTTGCCGCCGCTGCCGCCTTTCAGTGGGATCGCGCCGGAACTGAAGCGGTTGGCAGGATCGGGATCGGCGCCGGTGCGGAACGACGTGCCGACCAGCAGCGACTGGAACTGCGAGCGCGAGTAGAACTCGCCCCAGATGATCGCGGCCGGCATGTTCTTGATCTTCATCGACACGCCGATCTCCTGCCAGTCCTGCATGATCAGTTGCTGGCACTGCTCGCGCAGCACATTGCCGGTGGTCGTCGACATGTTGAATTCGAGCGGCACGCCGTTCTTGCTGCGCATACCATTCGAGCCTTTCATCCAGCCGGCCGCATCGAGCATCTTGTTGGCTGCCGCGACGTTTTTGGTCTGCTTCGGAAGGCCGGAGAAGTAGGACCACGATTCCATCGGCATGAACGACTCGGTCGGCTTCATGACGCCGTAGTAGATCGCGTCGATGATCGCCTGCTTGTCGAGCGCCGTGTACAGCGCCTGACGCACAGCCCTGTCGGCGAACGCCTTGTTGTCGAGATTGGGCATCACGACTTCGAGATTGCCGTTGGTCGACAGCGCGATCTTGCGGCCCGGCAGCTTCGACGCTTCCTGATAGTAGTTCGCCGGAATGCCAGGCACGGGCACGAAGTCCACCTGGCCGGTGCGGAACTGCGTATAGAGGGCGGTCAGATCCGGGATGTACTTCAGCACAACCTTCTCGAGAAACGGCCCCTTGCCGTGATAGCGCTCGTTCGCGACCAGCGTGATGTTGTCGCCGGGCGTGCGCGTGCCCCATTTGAACGGACCTGTGCCGACCGGCGCGTTGTTGAAGGGCGCAGTGTTCGGATCGGAGGCTTTGCCGAGGATGTGCTTCGGCACCATTTGTGTGTTGGCGAGGAGCGCGAAATACGGCGAGTAGGCGCGTTCCATGTGCCATGTAATCTCGTACGGGCCCTTGACGACGATTTCTTTGACGAGGCTGTGACCGATGCGCGCGCGCGACCGGAAGCCTGGCGCGCTGATCAGTTCGATCGAGTATTTGACGTCGTCGGCGGTGAATTTCGTGCCGTCGTGCCAGAGCACGTCGCTGCGCAGCTTGACGGTCCATGTCTTGCCGCTGTCGGCGATACCACCGTTTGCTTCGGTCGGGATCTCGATAGCGAGATCGGGCCGCAGCGAGCCGTCCGGCTCGGCCGTCCAGAGCGTGCTGAACACGTTCGTCCAGATTACCTCATCGCACTCGACGCCCGGCATCAGCGGATTGAACGCAGTCGGTTCCTGCGACATGCCGACCACCACGACGCCCGAGCGCTTGCCCTGCGCCGCTGCCGGAGCGTTCGCGTCGGTGGCGAACGCCGGCAGCGAAAGGGCGGACAGCCCGGCCAGCGCGCCCACGCTTTGGCCGAGAAATTTACGTCGATCAAGCGAGATCGCATCCGTTTCGATCGTTGCTGAAGTGTTCGGCACTCTTTCCATCAAGTCTCTCCAGTTTGACGCGGCGATCGACGCTCGGCCCCGCGCTGATTGGGTTCAGGCGACCAAAGTCAGTTTCAATAAATTAAAGATTAGTGTCAAGAGACGTTGCGATATGGAAAACCCTGAATGGCGGACGTTTCTTGCTGAGGTACGATCAGCAAAGGCTCGTAGCACTCCGGGCGATGCGTAATGATCATCCGGCAGGCGATTTTGCGCCACTTCCGGATTCAATAAAATGAAACTCTAGCCCGAAAATGACGACAGCAAGACTCGGCGACGCTGACACCGAAGATCAGGACGAGCGCGCGCAATCGATCGAGATTGGCCGGCGCCTCAAGCATCTGCGATCGGTGCGCGGTCTCACGATTACAGAACTGGCGGGTCGCTCCGGCGTGTCCGCTGGCCGGATCAGCCAGATCGAGCGCGGACAGTCCAATCCGTCCATCAACACTCTGCAGAAGCTGCGCACGGTGCTGGGCGTAACGCTGTGGGCATTTCTTGAAGACAATGGCGCGGCGGCTACAGGCGAATCGCCGCACGTGCGCCGGCGCGAAAACCGGCCGCGCATCGTGTCCGGCACAAACCAGTTCACCAAGGAGCTGCTGTCGCCGACCGACAACGACGAGCTGCGATTCATGATCCTGACGCTACCGTCCGGCGCGCAAAGCGACGACGTACTAACCGGTCCCGGCGACAAGGGCGGCTACGTGCTGTCGGGCAAGGTGACGCTGACGATCGGCAACGAAACGCTCGAAGTGCGCGACGGCGACAGCTTTCAGTTCAAGAGCAGCATCGCGCATCAGATCAGCAATCCGTGGCAGGAAGAAGCGAAGGTACTCTGGATCATCAACATCCGCGATTCGCACGTCTAAGCCCTCGGCGCACGACTCGACCCGATTCGGCGCGCGCTGCGGATCTCCACGACTCAACCAAACATGAAAGGCCCTCCGATGATCAAGCGTCACGAAGTGACTGGACGTCTCAGCAAGGTACTGGTCGCGAATGGTTTTGCATTTCTGTCGGGTCTCACCGCCCAGAATCGCGACGGTGACGTCAAGGCGCAGACCGCCGACATCCTCGCGCAGATCGACGAGTATCTGCGTGAAGTCGGCACCGACAAGACGCGCATCGCGGTCGCCAACATCTGGCTGAAAGACATCGCGCAATTCGCCGAGATGAACGAGGCGTGGGAAGCGTGGGTCGACCGCGATCAGCCGCCGGCTCGCGCCACCGTCGAATCGCGGCTCGCGCACGACAAGATCCTCGTGGAAATCCAGGTGCAGGCGGTAGTCTGAGCCGCGTCGCTTTCCGTTCCTCTCGCTCAACGTATCCTGGCGGACAACATGCTTCCATCGAGTGCTACGCCCCGCGATCCTTCCTGGTGGTTCGACGAAGCGCTGCGCAACGAGCGCGGCCAGCCCGAGGCGCCGCCGCTTTCCGGACCGCTCACGGTCGATGTCGCGATCGTCGGCGGCGGGTTCACGGGCCTGTGGACCGCGCTCGCGCTGCGTGAGCGCGCGCCGCATCTGTCGGTCGCGCTGATCGAGGCTTCGCTGTGCGGCTCGGGCGCGAGCGGCAAGAACGGCGGCAAGGTTCACGGTTACTGGGCGTCGCTCGCCGGCATGGCCGCCAACATCGGACCGGACGGCGCGCTGGCCGTCGCCCGCGCAGGCACGCGCGCGCAGGACGGCATCAGAGCATTCGCCACCGCGCCCGGGCGCGACGTGTGGTGGCGCGAGAGCGGCAATGTGCGCGTGTCCGCCGCTGCGGCGCAGGACGCGAAGCTCAGAATGTACGTCGAGACGGCGCGCCATCTCGGCGTGCCGAAAAGCGTGCAGCCGCTGACTCCCGAGGAGGTCGCCGAGCATTGCCGCTCGCCGGTGTTTCGCGGTGGCCTCTTCTTTCCCGAAGGCGCGAACGTTCAGCCCGCGCGGCTCGCGCGTGAACTGCGCCGCGCGGCGATTGCGGCGGGCGTGAAGGTGTTCGAGAAGACGCCGATGACGCGGATCGACGCGGGCACGCCGAACCGCGTAGTGTGTCCGAACGGTGAGATCGTCGCGAAGGAAGTGGTGCTCGCGACCAACATCGAACTGGTCAAGCGCAAGGAGATCGCGCCGCTGATGACGGTGTTCTCGTCGTATGCGCTGATGACGCAGCCCGCGCCCGACAAGCTTGCTGCGATGAACTGGAATCGCGACGAAGGCATCGCAGATCTGCGGATGTTCGTGCATTACTTCCGCAAGACGATCGACGGCCGCGTTCTGATGGGCTCCGGTTCCGGGCCAATCAGCTTCGGCGGCAATACGGCAAATCCGCAGTTGACCACCGACGGCGCGTCGGCCGCCCGCGCCGAGCGCGGCTTGCGGCGCCTGCTGCCCGCGTTTGCCGATGTCGCGATCGATCGCGTGTGGGGCGGCGGAATCGACGTGTCGTTCGATCGTCTGCCTTTCTTCCGCACGGTGCCGGGTACGCGGGTTCACTACGGCTGCGGTTATTCGGGACACGGCGTCAATCCGACGTACATCGGCGGCCAGTGCCTGGCGTCGCTCGTGCTCGGTACGAAAGACGAGTGGAGCAGCCTGCCGCTTTGCACGCGCGAGCTGAAGTCGCTGCCGCCCGAGCCGTTTCGCTATGTCGGCGGTCGCTTCGTGCGCTGGGGCATTCTGGGTTGCGAGGAAGCCGAGGAGTTCGGCAAAAGCGCGGGCTTTTTTCCGCGCGTTGCCGCGGCGATCCCAAAGACGTTCGGGCTGCGAATCGGCACACGTTGACGTTGGCGCGGCGATGCCCATGCAACACGAAAAGCAGCGTCTGATCGCTGCACACAGGAACGAACGCTCATGACTGTACCGGTTTTGTCGGTCTCGGATCTGTCAACTTCATTTCGTGTGGGCGGCGTTTGGCGCTCCGTCGTGCGAGGCATTTCGTTCGACATCGCGCCGGGCGAAACGCTCGCGATCGTCGGCGAATCCGGCTCTGGCAAGAGCGTCACGGCGCTCTCGATCATGCAGCTGACGAGCCGCACAACTAGCCGCATCCAGGGCAGCGTCAGGCTTAACGAACGCGAACTGCTCGGGTTCGAAACGATGCGCGAGATCCGGGGAAACCAGATCGGCATGATCTTCCAGGAGCCGATGACGTCGCTCAATCCGGTGCTACCGGTCGGGTTCCAAATCGCCGAATCTCTGATGCTGCATTGCGGTCTGTCGAAGAGCGCCGCCAACGCAGAGGCCGTCCGCCTGCTCGACAAGGTGCGTATTCCGGCCGCCGCCTCACGCGCGCGCGATTATCCGCACGCATTCTCGGGTGGCATGCGCCAGCGCGTGATGATCGCGCTGGCGCTCGCATGCAAGCCGAAACTGCTGATCGCCGATGAACCGACGACCGCGCTCGACGTGACGATACAGGCGCAGGTGCTCGATCTGATCAAGAGCCTCCAGGTGGACGACGGCATGTCGGTGCTGTTCATCACGCACGACATGGGCGTGGTTGCGGAGATCGCCGATCGGGTGGTGGTGATGTACGACGGCAGCCAGGTCGAATCGAACACGACCGAGATGATTTTTCGCGAGCCGTCCAAGCCGTACACGCGCGCGCTGCTATCCGCCGTGCCGCGGCTCGGCTCGATGGCGGGACGCAAGGCTCCGCTGCGCTTTCCGGTAGTCAATCGCGAGACGGGCTGCTCGGACGTGCCGGCCGAATCGCCCGATACGGTGCGCGCGGGCACGCAGCCGGTGCTCAAGGTGAGCGGTCTGACGACGCGTTTCGATATCCGCTCCGGACTGCTCGGCAAGGTCAAGGGGCGCGTGCACGCGGTGGAGAACGTTTCGTTCGCCGTGCAGCCGGGCGAGACGCTCGCGCTGGTGGGCGAGTCGGGATGCGGCAAATCGACGACGGGCCGCTCGCTGATGTGTCTGAATGAGCCGCTCGCAGGTTCCGTCGAGCTCGACGGCATCGATCTGCTCAAGCTGAAGGGCGAGCGCCGGCGCGAGAAGCGGCGCGGAGTCCAGATGATCTTTCAGGATCCGTTTGCGTCGCTCAATCCGCGCGCCACGGTCGGCGCGATCATCGCCGAACCGTTGCTGGCGAACGGACTGGCGAACCGGCAGGACGCGCACGCGCTCGCCCTGCAGCTGCTACGTCAGGTCGGTTTGTCGCCCGATATGGCCGATCGCTATCCGCACGAGTTTTCTGGCGGTCAGCGGCAACGCATCTGCATCGCGCGCGCACTCGCACTAGAGCCGAAGTTGATCATCGCGGACGAAGCGGTGTCGGCGCTGGACGTGTCCGTGAAGGCGCAGGTGGTCAATCTGATGCTCGATCTTCAGGCGCGCATGGGGCTCGCGTATCTGTTCATTTCGCACGACATGGCGGTGGTCGAACGCATCAGTCATCGCGTCGCCGTGATGTACCTCGGCGAGATCGTCGAGATCGGGCCTCGTGAGGCCGTGTTCGGCGATCCGCAGCATCCTTACACCAAGCGTCTGCTCGCCGCGGTGCCGGTCGCCGATCCGGGGCAGCGCAACCGGCGAAGCCGGCTGGCGGCCGACGAAATCAGAAGCCCAATACGTGCCGCCGATTATTCGCCGGCGGCGAGACAGTATCGGAAGGTCTCGACGGATCACATAGTGATGGAGGTGTGAAGTCCGTCGCAGGCCGGCGCGCAGCGTCTCCCGAAGGACAGGAAAGGAGCCTGGAGCCGCCGCATAACGGACGTTGTACTGATATGACTTTCCCTGTCAATCGCGATCGGCTCTCGGTTTTTGGTTCATCTGAATTTCCTGAAAGCGACGTAGCAGTATGTCTCGACGGTTGGTCACACTGATATCCACGGGTTGGTTACCGCATTACTGTGATCCGCCCTTTGAGCCTGCCGCTACCTAAAGTCGCAAGTCGCATGAGATGTGTTGCATAGTCCAATCGCGGGTTACTCGGGTGCCCGGGCTACCCCGCCTTCAGGAAACTCTCCGTGTTCTCGATAAGGTATCGTGGTGTCAAGGTCTGGCATCCTTCGGTATGGCGAGGGACATCGCCAGTCTGCTGATGTCCCAGATGAACCCCGCGAGCTCTCGCGCCACGGCAACCACACCGATGTTCACATTCTTGCCGCGCGCTGCGAACTTGCGATATCGCCGACACAGTCGCAGGAATTAATGTCAATTGTGGTGTTTGCAAGGCGCGGCCCGATCAGGCGGCAAGCGGTTGCTGAGCCGGTGTGCTGTCGGTCACCGGTAGTCCATCTTTTGAATGGGACGCCTTCGAGCAGCGAGGCGATTTTTTCTGGCGCACGAATGCGCCGCCATGATTGTTCCGCCGACTCGATTAGCTTGAATGCAAGGCCAAGAAAGGTCGGACGCGATACGCAATTGCGCGTGCGGGTTGTTCGATGCCGAACGGTGGCAAAGGTTGACTCAATCGGATTGGTTGTTCGCAAGTGCTGCCAGTGTTCGGCAGGAAAGTCATAGAAGGCAAGCAGTTCATCGCGGTCTTTCGTGAGCTTTTCGGCCGCCTTCGGATACTTGGCCGAATAGGCGCCAACGAAGCGGTCGAAAGCCGCGAGCGCTTCTTCGCGTGTGGCGGCTTGCCAAATCTCCTGCAGGCCGGCTTTGGCCCGACCGCGGTGTGATTTGGGCAAGGCGTTTAGAACGTTTCCAGTCTTGTGGAACTTATTCCGACATCGGGATAAGTTCCATTACGCCGATGTCCGGATTATGCCGAAGTCCGGCTGCGATACCAGACTGCTGGCGGCGAACGCACTTCAGGTATCGGCATAATCAAAGCGACTCCAGAAAGGCGAGAAGCGTATCGGAGGGGCGATACCGGCCGGACTGGGTGTTAGGCATGCGAACCCGGGCGAGAGCTTGCTCCTTGATTCCCAGATGCGCGTGTAGATAGATCGTGGTGGTGCCGACATGCTCATGGCCGAGCCATAGAGCGATCACTGTGGGATCGACGCCCGCTTCCAGAAGCCTCATTGCAGAGGTATGCCTCAACACATGCGCAGTTACTTTCTTCGTTGTCAAAGTCGGACAGGCGACAGATGCTGTAGATGCATGGAGTGCAATGCGGCGCTCGATCGCGTCTCGGCTGAGTAGTTTGCCGGTGCGTGTTGGAAACAACTGCGCGGGCGGGTTGACGTTACACTCGGCGAGCCACGTGCGCAGCACGTTGACGACAGGGACTGTCAATGGCGTGATGCGATCCTTTCGACCCTTGCCGTGACAGGCGAGATGCGCACCAGCGCCGAGGTGAACGTCACTTTGCCGCAGACCGATCAACTCGGAGATCCGCAATCCGGTTTGCACCGCGACCAGTAGCAACGCATAGTCGCGTCGCCCTGACCACGACGTTCGATCTGGCGCAGCAAGGAGCGCTTGCACTTCTGGCTCGGTGAGGAAGGTAACGATCGTGCGCTCGAAACGCTTCGGTAGTATCGCCAGCACGCGAGCAATGGTGGCTGCGGATTCAGGGTGTCGTAATGCCGCGTAGCGGAACAGCGAATGGATGGCGGCGAGCCGGGCGTTACGAGTACGCACGCTGTTATTCCGATCCTGTTCTAGATGGTCCAGGAAGGCACAGACCAGCGGGACGTCAAAGTCAGCAAAGTCGAGTGCTGATGGCGATTTGCTGGTTCGCGTCGCGGCGAAGCGAAGCAACAATCGCCATGTATCGCGATATGCCGAAATCGTACACGGGCTCGCGTGACGCTCCCGCAGGAGTCGGTCTGAGAAGAATGCTTGCAGGGTGATAGCCAGTGCGCTCATGCTTGTTCTCCCGGCGGACGCTCCAGACGCTCGGCCGCCTTAATGAGCAGTTCTGGAGCTGCTGACAGATACCAGTAACTCGTCGCCGGATTGACATGGCCAAGATAGGTTGAAAGCAGCGTGAGACGCTGCTGCGTGTCGGAACCGTCTCGATAGGCATCAAGCAGCGTCCTCACGGCGAAGGCATGTCGAAGGTCATGGATTCGGGGGCGACAATGGCTGGTATGCGGTACGATGCCTGCTTGACGGACCAATCGGTGGAAGGTCCAGTGAATATTGCAGTACAGGAGCCGGCTGCCAGTGGGGGAGATGAATAGCGCTGCGGTTCGTCCGGCGTAGGGCTCTCGGTTGCGGCGGGCGAGATATCGTTTTAATGCCGTCGCCGTCGTCGGATCCAATGGAAGTTCTCCCGTTTTCTTAAACTTCGCATCCGGATAATCAAGGTTCCGTTACGCGCATCGAAGTCCTGCCGATTCAGATTGATTGCCTCGCCGACTCGCATTCCGGTGACAGCGAGCAAACCAATCAAGGTCTGGTAAGTCGTCACTCGCAGCGGAGAACTGAGCGTGTCGGCTGCCTTAATCAGCGCGATGATCTCTTCGTCGCTATACAGATATGGACTTGCCCGATGTGGTCGCCATGGCAGCAAATCCGACGGTGGCACCTCGACGGTGTGATCGATGGCGTGCAGATAGTTGGTGAAACCCCGAACCGCAGACAGACGATAGGACCACCAATTGTCGCCGCCGTTCGTCGGCTGGCATGCCCAGGTCAAGGCGTGTTGCGCGGTGATTGTCGGTGCTCCTGTGGACGCGAAAAAATCAAAGAATTGATGCAGCAGCTTCTCCTGCCGCCGCAACTTGTAGCCCAGCGAGCGTCGCAGGCTTAGATACTCAGTCAAAGCATGACGTAATTCGCTCATGTTGCGCTCCCCGGCCACGCACGGGCAAGCAGGCGCAATCCCTCACTGTCGACCTTTGCGTAGATTGCCGTGGTCATCAGGCGACGATGGCGCAGTACTTAAGAGACTGCAGGAAGTGCAACGCCGGAGCACACCATCTGACTTGCAAGTGTGTGGCGCAGACGATGAGCGCGCACATGATCAAGGCCCGCGCGTGAAGCTGCTGCCGTCACCGCGTCTGTGACACCAGCGGATGAGAGCGCTCGGTGCGGAGCTCGTATGCGCAAGAACACGGTGCGGCATTGTGCGGTATCGGCGCGGCCACGTTGCAAGTATGCCGCCGATGCGTCACCGACGTCCGCCGGCAAAGGCAGGCGATCGATGCGCGGCCCTTTGCCTCTTACCACAAGTTCGCCTGCGCGCCAGTCAATGTCGGCCAGATCAAGCCTGGCCACCTCGCCGGCACGCAAGCCCAGACGCGCGAGCAACATCAGCATCGCGAAGTCGCGACGGCCGCTGCGGGTGCGCCGATCACAGGCTGCCAGCAAACGTTGCACATCGCCGGCCTCCAGTGCGCGTGGCAATCCTGCGCGACGCCAGCCAGCAACTGAGAGGACTACCATCTCAAGCGGCTGCGCGATGAAACCTTCGATGTGCAGGTAGGTCAATAACGAGCGCAGCGCCGTTACCGTAAAGTTTCGCTGAACCAATAGGTCGTCCGTCGCGGGCAGCGAGCACGAAGTCGATCACGTGCTTCGGCTGCAGGGTCTTCCAATCGAGTTCGCTATCGACGACTCTCGCCTCGACAAACGGACGCACCATGTCGACATACCCGCGAGCGCTAGTAGCGACAAGCCCGCGTACATCGAGCAGATATCGGTGGTAGCGCGAGAGTAGCACTTCGCTGAGACTCAAGGCCGCTGGAGCACTTACGACCTCAATCCCAATGCTTTTAAGGTAGCTGATCAGCGGCACCAGTGCCTTGGTTGAGAGTTACAACCTGTAGCCTTGTGTGCCTCGTGCGTCCAAGAACTCCCCGAGAACCGGGTCGGTGAGCATCGTTGCATCTAGTCGCCGGGAAGCAAGCCAGCGGCTCAGATGCCCAAAGAGTTGAAGTTGATTCGCTGCGGCGTTGGGCCGGTATCCTTGTTTGCTCAGCTCGGCAGCGAAGCCGTCTCTAAATGAGACAAGCGGTCCGGTAATACGGACCCGGGATGGATGTCACATGATGTGCCTCCTTCTCGCAGATGCGGAGAAGGAAGCATCGCTCAACTGAGCGGGATTATGCCGATACCTGAAGTGCGTTCGCCGCCAGCAGTCTGGTATCGCAGCCGGACTTCGGCATAATCCGGACATCGGCGTAATGGAACCAGCAGCGCTGGTACCGGGTCTTCGGAAACACTTCGGCCGATGCGGCCCACAGACCCATCGCCCCGTCGCCGGCCGCGAGCAGCGGACCACTTTGTAGGCCCCGCGCTTTCAATCCAGCAAGAGCTCGCACCAGGCGTCCTTCGACTCGCGAAAGCCGTCGCCAATTGCCGCACGCTCTTTCGTTCCGTCCGGCTTCACCCCGATGATGACTAACAGGCACTGGCCATCCGAATCGTCACTGCGCAGCCCCGTGTGGATGCCGTCGGCCCACCAGTAGACCCAGCGGGAGTTCGACAGATCGCGCTGATTCCAAAGGGCGTGTTCTTCGGCCCACTGAGCCTTCAGACGGCTGACTACGTTCGGCGAAAGACCCTTGGCTTCTTCACCCAGCAGCACGCTAAGCGCCTCGCTCATGTCGCCGGTCGAGACGCCACGTAGATACAGCCAAGGCAACGCCGCTGACACGCGGGGGGACTTCCGAATATAGGGCAGCACGATGTTCGAATTGAACTTCACGCCCGAGCCTGAGCGATCGCGAACCTTCGGCACCTGTACGGTGACCGGACCGATTGCCGTGACGACCTCGCGCTCCGGCAGGGTAGCCATTGCGAATCACGGCGCGCCTCCCGTCGAGTGTCTTCACGTTATCGTAGCGTTCGAGCAATGTCGTCAAATCCGCCTCAATCGCTTGATGGATGATCTGCCGCGCGCCTCGCTGAATCAAATCGTCAAGGCCGCTGGGCGGTGCTTCCGATTTACCCGCGCTCGTTTCTTCTGTAACCTTCTTCATTGGTGGTGGATTCCGGTTTGGCTGGTTGTTACTCTAGACAAGCAACATTCTCAGCTAAACCGCCACCGCCTTCAAATCCCTGCCTCACCCCGAACACCACTTTCGACCTTAACTCTCGTCAACGCCCAGCCTCCTGAACGCCTTTTTGATCATGCGTGCGAACATCGCGAAGGCCCGGACGAGTGGCCGTTTCGTAAGCGACAATCTCACCGTTATACAGATCTAGCACCGGCGACAAATAGAGCTTTCGCTCGCCCACCCGGAATTCGGTGATATGGGTGACCCGCTTCTGATTTGGCGCGTCGGCATCGAACTGTCTTTGCAGTACGTTCGGCGCCATACGTCCCACCGTCCCCCGGAATGCCCGAAACTTCTTCGGTCGCACCAGCGACTTCAGTTTCATAAGCTGCATCAACCGCTGGACAGTTTTCTGATTCACGCGCGTGCCCAGATGCCGGATCGCGCTGGTGATGCGCCGATAGCCATAACGCCCTTTGTGCTGCTCGAAGACAGAACGGATACGCGCCTTGAGCTGCGCGTGTTTGTCCGCGTTCTGCGAGACCTTGCATTGGTAATAGAACGTGCTGCGCGCAAGGCCCGCCACTTTCAGCAAGCCGTCGAGCGGAAACTCATGCGTTATCCCGGCCACTATTTGCGTTTTTTGCGCTGCGCTGTGGGGCTTTCCGAGCGGATCAAGGCATCGAGTTTTTTTAGGTACGCATTCTCCATGCGCAGATAGTTCAGCTCCTTCAGGAGCTCTTCCTTCGTGCGCGCCTCGTCGGATTTCGACGACACAGGCGGCGCAGATGACTTGGGTTGCTCCACGGAGCGTCCTCGGGGGCGCGGCTCAAGGGCCTGCATACCTCCCGAATCATACCGGCGCTTCCAGACACTGATCACGCTCGGATTGCGGATATCGAAGATTGCAGCCGTCTCTGGACACGACAGTGCCTTCGTGTGCATGAACTGCAGCACCTTCAGCTTAAATTGGCCGTCGTAGCGACTGTACTTCTTCTGCAACGCCGCCTCGCCGTGCGCGCGCCATGCCGCCACCCAAATACGCACTGTACCGTGGTCTACACCATGCCGATGCGCCACTGCTCCACTACCACCATATTTGCCTGACAGATAGTCTTCGACGACGGCTCGCTTAAATTGCGCGCTGTGCTTGCTCATAAAAAACACCCCAAGTCGTTGGACGGTTGTCCAACTTTTGGGGTGCAGTACACCAGCCGGGCGGAGTTTCGCCGGATTCGATGAGGTGTGAACGGCAACTGGAGAGCGCTTCGCGAACCGTATAGGGAGCGCGTATCAACGCCAGTGCTGCAGCATATTCGGCATTGACCCGGAGCCTGCGCCGCCAGCGCGTAATGCCAAGGAGAGCGAGGATTACCGCGGCGAATGTGGTGAGAACTGGCACAGCGTGCGCGCCCAGTTGCCCGATAGCGTTGCCGTTGTCCATAGATGAAACGTGAAATATGTATTACGTTTAGGCTGATGATCGCCAATTCGTCGACCAGGCGCCGGAACCGACCTGACGCGAGCGACAGCCATCCGGCAAATCACTTCCCCGAGCCTCGCTCGTGCGCTCATATTGTTTCAATGTCCCTACGCGCTCCGGTCGTCTGTCAAACCCGCCGACAAGCCACTCGAAACACGCAGCGCGAATATCGCAGCGCCTTTTACGAAATCGCAAATAGGAAAGCGGCAGAAATTTTTCAAGAGATATTCTGCAGATTTTTTTGTGTACCGTGATGCGCCGCTGGTGCCGTTCAGACGCGCGCGCAGCTACGCTTGGTTGCGCGTAGCTGCTGCGGCGCGCCCCGCGCACGTAGGTCAGGTCAAAGGGTGTCATGTCCGCTGATTGCGTCGCTCATACGGGGCGAAAAACTACGCGGCCCCGATGCCCGATAGGCTATTCGCTGTTAGGTCCGGCGGGGAAGGCGTCAAGCCTTACCATTCCAGATTCGCCAATCTCCCGTCCGTTATCCGGTTTGTATATGTGAGGACGCGAAGGCAGGGGACCGCAGTGTGGTCCATGACTTGACAACGTTCTGAATGCGCGTTTTCGATTGCGCCGCAGTTAATCGGATGGGAACCCGTTCGCTCATTCGACGGCAACGTTCGATTAGTGATCCTCGACGATTCTGGGGCGAACCAGAAGAGCGCAGACTATGACTATGGCCTAGCGGTGGCTCGACCGAGCGAGCGGGCTTCCGGCGAAGGGGTCGTCCTTCCAGTCTGCATTAGTCTGGGCGGGCTGGTGTTCGAGAAGCGTATTGATTGCGCACAGCGGACGCACGAATACCTTTTATGCAAGCGCTGCATAAGAGCGTGCGGATAAAAAGCGCGATAGGTTTGCGCAGCAAGGCTTTCAGCGACTCGCGGGGCGCTTCGCCGGCTTCGAGCGTAGCGCGTTTGCCCCAAAGCGAAGGCCGTCGGAAAATCGTCAGTCCTGTTCCGCGTGCAGCATCGAAGCGACGTTCGCGCGCAGATGATCCAGAGACGATGTCGACGCCAGGTTGAGATCCGCTTTCGTGCGGACCAGAACGCCGAAGTTGCGCGAGAGATCGATCTCGGGCACGTCGAGCGTTGCGCGCGATTCGAGCGAATAGCGCTGCGCCATGTAGCGCGGCAGAAACGTCGCGCCGAGTCCCGCATCTACCAGCCCGAGCACCGTGCCGACATTGGTCGAATGCTGGATCGTGCTCAGCGACAAGCCGCGCTTCGCGAGCGCCTTCGACAGCCGTGACTGCAGGAGCGTATAGCGTTCGAGCAGCATCAGCGGCAGGCGTGCGAGCTGTTCGAGTGAAATGTGCTTCTGTCCCGCGAGCGGATGCGCCTTCGGCAGCACGACCAGCATCGGCTCGCGCGCGAGCGGCTCGAAGCGGAGCTTGTCCGAATCGTCGTCGAACGCGCTGACGGTGAGATCGGCCTGACCCGATTCGACCGCCGCGAGCACGTCCTCATATTGAAGGTCGCGGACCTGGATTTGCATCGCGGGATACGCCTGACGAAACGACTGGATGAGTTGCGGCAGGACGACGGCGGCGAGCATCGGCGTGGTCGCGATCACGGCGCGCAGTCTCGACGATGCCGCCCGCGACTGAAAATCCAGCAGCAGTTCGCGCAAATCCTGAAGCGCGAGCCTCGCGCGATTCGCGAGCTCCGCGCCGTCGGGCGTGACCGACACGCGGCGCGTCGTGCGCTCGACGAGGTCGTCTTCGGCATCGCTTCGAGCCGCTGGACGCGATTGGTCACGGAAGGCTGGGAGACGTGCATCTTTTTGGCCGCCGCGCTGAAGCTGCCCAGCTCCGCCACCGCGAGAAAGGTTTCGAGCTCGACCAGATCGAAAGGCAGGCTGATCGCGTCGATGCCATTGCCCGATACGGAATGGTCATCACGGGACATGCCGCTCACTCCTCCGTTCCCCTATTTATCGTCGCATCTTATAAATCCATATCTAAAGCGAATAGCGTTCCGCTGGCCCGCTCCCGATAATTTCACGAGACAAGAAATCAATTCAGGAGACAAGATGTTCAACGATTCGGACATCCGGCGGGTTCGTTCGCCAGCGCGATAGGCGCGACCCTCGAGCGGTACGACTTTTTCATCTTCGGATCGGCGGCCGCGCTGGTCTTCAACAAGTTGTTCTTTCCCGCGATCGATCCGGTCGCGGGCACGATCGCGTCGCTCGCGACCTTTGCGATCGGCTTCATCGCGCGGCCGGTGGGCGGCATCGTGTTCGGATACTACGGCGACAAGATCGGCCGCAAGGCGATGCTCGTGCTGAGCCTGCTGATGATGGGCGGCGGGACCTTCCTGATCGGCCTTCTGCCGACGTATGAAAGCATCGGCCTCGGCGCGCCGATCCTTCTCACGACGCTGCGCTTCCTGCAAGGCTTCGCGGTCGGCGGCGAATGGGGCGGCGCGACGCTGATGGTGATCGAGCACTCCCCCGCGAAGAAACGCGGTTTCTACGGCGCGTGGCCGCAAATGGGCATCTCCCCCGCGCTGATCCTCTCGACCGGCGTGATGGCCATGACCACGGCGATCACGACGCCCGAACAGTTCGCGGCGTGGGGCTGGCGCGTGCCGTTCCTGCTCTCCGGCTTGCTCGTCGTGGTGGGCTTCATCATCCGCCGGCGCGTGTCCGAGTCGCCGAGTTTCCAGAAGCTGCAGCGCTCGCACACCGCCGAGAAGATGCCGATCGCGACGGTCATCGCCACGCAGAGGAAGCGCACGACTGCAAGTAGTCGCGGCGCAGGCCGCCGAAAACACGAGCTTCTTCGTGATCTCGGTCTATGCGCTCGTCTATCTGACGCAGAACCTGCACATCGAGAAACCGCTCGCGATTCGCGCACTGATGATCGGCTCGTTCTTCACGCTGCTCTCTCAGCCGTTCTTCGGCGCGCTGTCGGATCGCATCGGCCGCAAGAAGGTCTATATGGGCGGCATGATCTTTCTCGGCGCGTTCATCTTACCGTTCTTCGAGATGCTCGATACGGGCACCTACCCGGTGATCGTCACGGCGATCTCGCTCGCGATGGTCTTCGGTCTCGGCAGCACGCTCTCGGCGCAGCCCGCGCTCATCAGCGAGCAGTATCCGGCTGCGATACGCTATAGCGGTGTGTCGGTGGCCTATCAGCTCGCAACCGTGATCTGGAGCGGCCCCACGCCGATCCTCGCCGCGCTGTTCGTGATGTGGGCGGGCGGGTACTGGCTGCTGGCCGCGTATCGTGCTCGCCGCTGTGATCTCCGTGCTCGGCATCATGCCGTTGCGCGAAGCCGCCGGGCTCGAACTGTCCGCGCTGGAGCACGGCACGGAGCGCGCGACGCACGCGGACGTCAGCCCATCGCAACAGGTTTGTCGGGAGAACAGGCATCGTGATTCGATTCAGGATTGGTAACGTCACGGCGACGCTCGTTCAGGAGACCGTCGACCAGGTCCTTCGAGTTTCTCAGGTTCTTTCCGCTCGCGACGCCCGAAGACGTTCAGGACAATCTCTCGTGGATCGCGCCCGGTCATTACGATCCCGCGACGGGCCGCATGCATGCTCAGCATGCACTCGTGGTTGCTGGATACGGGGCGTCACCGTCGCGATCACGCACACCTACAACAACGCGTTCTATATCGCGGGTGCGCTCGCCCTGGTGATGCGCATTGGGAAACCGCTGTTCGTCGAAATGCACGCCTACGCATCGGAGTTCGGCATTCAAAGTCCGGGCGAACAGCGCGGGAAGGGCGCCGAATTGCGCCGGCTCGGGGGTAGCGTCTTCGATGAGATAGAGCATGGAAGGCCATCCGATAAAAAGAAAAACCCGCGCACGGCACACGTGTCGCGGGCATGGCGTCTGGTGCTTAGGCGCTTCGGACCGCGGCGACAGCGGGTGTCAACGCCGCACACGCGGTCTCGATGCGCCGGCACGCGTCGCAGCGTGGGCATCGGAACAGCATACGCGATGCGCACATGGTTCTCCACGCCCAACGCGCTACCGTGCACCACGCCGACATGCGCCGCCTCCAGCAAATAGTTGGCGAAGTCGAGATCGGTAGCGACGACATCGCCCGAAGGCGTAGTAGCACCTATCGCGCCCGAGCAGTCCACGAAGGCGTAGAACGCGCCATCGAGTGCATCGCAACGCAGGCCGGGGCAGCGTGCCATGGTATCGACCACGAGATCGCCGCAGGTGCGCAACTCATCGAACCATTCGAGCGGGAAATCCGTGCCGCCTTCCAACGCCGCGAGCGTCGCCGCTTGCGAGATCGTGTTGGATTCGACTGGCTCTGCGATTGCAGCGTCTGCATCGCCCCCACGCGGGACCGCCCGCATAGCCGATGCGCCAGCCCCTCATCGAATACACCTTCGATACGCCGTTGACCGTCAACGTGCGGCCGTTCAGAGGCGGTTCGACCTGCACGGCGTATAGAACGGCTATCCTCACTTGGAAGGATTGATTCAAGCGTAAGGGGAAGCTCTTCGGACCCCGTGGGCCGTCAACGGCCTCAAGCTTTGGCCACCCCAATGCGATACTGATTTACGAAAGCGGGCCAGTCGACATGTTGCACGAGCGGGAGATCGTCGACCACCACGACTTTCGCTCGTGCCCGATAAAAAAGAGCGATGCATGTCGCGGGAAAATTATTCCGCGAGGGATAGAGCAGACCGTCGAAGGCTGGGAAGCCGCCGTTATAGCGCCTCGTAAATCTGCCGAGAGATACGCTGCGTGTGGATGTAACGTCGGCTTGCCAGTTGACCGAGATTGAGGCCGAACTCCCGCGCCATCACGCCTGGTGCGGTCATGTCAGCTAAGTTCAGTCGCTCGACTACGCCGACAGCACGCACAATGCGTCCACGAATCTCGCTTAGCGTAATGGTTCGCGAACG
>NZ_FCNZ02000031.1 GCF_001544495.1 Caballeronia telluris | reverse complement strand
GTGTTCGGGCCACCCGTCGTGGTCGTGGTCGGGCCGCCGGTCGTGTTCGGGCCACCCGTCGTGGTCGTGGTCGGGCCGCCGGTCGTGTTCGGGCCACCCGTCGTGGTCGTGGTCGGGCCACCCGTCTCGACGACGCCGGCCAACGTGCTGCCGCTGCCGTTCGCGGCGCCATTAGTCACCGTCGACGTGGCGCCGCCCGAACCGCCATTCTGGTTCGCACCGCCTGACGAGTTCCCGGTCGATGTCCCGCTCGACGTTCCATTTGTCGATCCGCCCGTGTTGGCGCCGTTGAGCTTGGAGGCCCCGTCGCCGTTTGCACCGGCGCTCGATGCAGCCGTGTCGGGCTTCGCCGCCGTGTCCGCATCGCTTCCGCCTCCGCCCCCGCCGCACGCCGACAACACCAGACTGCTGCACATCACCGCCGCAGCCAGCCACGCGCCCCGCGCACGCAGGCCGCCGAACGCCCGCGCTCCAATCTTCGAATCGTTGTTCATTGCAGCGCTCCCGCGTCGACGTTGGCCGGGACAAGCCGCGGCACATAGGCCCTTCCGGAAACATCGCCGGCGTGCCCCGACGACTGCAGCACCAGCGCGCCGCTTCGCTCGAAGCGCGACGCGGTGCCGAGCGAGTGCCCTGCGTTCGATCGAGTCGCGAAATTCGGAAAATAGCTGCCCAGCAGTTCGCGCATGTCGGGCCGCACCGGACCGCTCCACGTCACCGCAAAGACGACATTCGACGGCAGGACGTACTCGCGAACGGTCAGCCCGTAAGTCGTCGTCGATTCGCGGACGGTGTAGCTGCTGGCGGGGGGGCTGGACGCATCGAGCGAGCGGGTCGCGAGGCGCGGCGCGGTGGGCAGGCTCGGCGCCTGTCCGAGCGTGGCGTGTGCGAGAGCGGGCAATAGCGCGACGCTCAGTAGTGCGGCATGGACGATTCTCATGCTGGGGCTCCGGAAACTGGGGCGCCATAGTCGCACGGCTTTTTTTGGGATAGCTTAACAAACTGTCGACGCGCCCCTTCGCGAGTCGATGTGAATCGCCGCCCACACGGCTGCTGAAGGCAGAGCGGACGCGACGTTGCCCGCGCGCGCCGCCCTAAAATCAGACTAGTCTTATCCGGAAACCGCTCACTGCCCGAATCCCGTCAATCCGACGAGACTCCCCGCCGCCAGCAGCCACAGCGGATGCAGTTTCGTCCTATATGACAGCACCGCGACGGCCGCCGTGATCGCGCCGAGCATCCACGTCGTATCGGACGCTTCCGCGATCAGCGCCGCGCTCGCCGCGACGAGGCCCGCCGTCATCGGCACGAGCCCGGACTGGATGTAGCGCCGCCACGGCCGGTCCTTGAAGCGCTCCCACGCGTGCATCGCGGCGATCGTCACGAGCGACGACGGCCCGAACTTCGCGATCGACGTCACGATCACGCCCGGCCAGCCCGCGACGTGCCATCCGATCAGCGTGACGACCATCATGTTCGGCCCGGGCGCCGCCTGCGCGAGCGCGAAGAGCGCCGAGAAATCGGCCTTCGACATCCACTGATGCACGTCGACGACCTGTCGCTGCATCTCCGGCAGAATCGAATTGCCGCCGCCGAACGCGAGCAGCGAAAGCTGGCTGAAAATCGCGGCGAGCGAAACGAGAACGTGGTTCATCGGCCCGCCTTCCGCGCGACGAGGACGGAAACCGGCGTGACGACGAGCATCGTCGGCAGGAGCGGGAAGCGCAGCAGCGCGATGGCGACGAACGCCAGCGCGGCGATCAGCGCCATCTCGGGCTTCTTGCGCAGCGGCCACGCGATCTTGACCGCCATCGCGACGAGGAGCCCGGCGGCCGCGGCCGCGAGTCCGGCAAAGAGATGCGCGACGCGCGGGTCCTCATGCGTGCGCTGGTATACGACGCCGAGCGCGATCACGATCAGCGACGGCCCGACGATCAGCCCGAGCAGCCCCGCGAGCGCGCCCGGCACGCCGCGAAAGCGCATGCCGATCGCAACCGAGAGGTTGATCACGTTGCCGCCCGGCAGGAACTGGCAGAGGCCGAGGAGTTCGGTGAACTCGTCGGGCGCGAGCCACTTGCGGCGCTCGACGATCTCGCGGCGCGCGAGCGGCAAGGCGCCGCCGAAAGCGGTCAGGCCGAGCGTGAGGAAGCCGGTGAAGATCTGCGCAACGGTGGGAACGGGCGCGCGAGGACTCGGATCGGGCGGCATGTGCAAACGGTCTGGGGAAAAGCCGCCAGCGTAACGCGTAACCCTTGCGCTTTCCAGACGGCGCGCAGCAACCCGCCGTGTCAGCCTGCGGCTTGGCCCGCGCGCGCGCGCCGCGCTTCGTATGCCTTCAGATGCGTGTAGGCAACCGCCAGCAGCGACACCCCGTCGTGCTTCGTCGTGCGCCGCGCCAGCAGATCGCCGACGATATGATCCGCTTCGATCGCCGCATTGTTTTCCAGGTCACGCAGCATGGACGCCGTCAGGAGCGAGCCGCGCTCCGTGAACATCGCGCGTGCGCGCGCGGCGGTTTGATCGCCCGGACGATGGCCCTGATCGGCCGCGACCGCGCTGCATTCGTCGAAGAGACCGAGCAGCAGCGCCTCGCCGCCCGGCGCCGCGAGAATATCGCCGATCGGCGCGCGCATCAGGCACGTACCCGCCGCGAGGGTCGCGAGGAACACCCACTTTTCCCACATCGACTGGAGGATGTCGTCGCTTACTTGCAGGTCAAACCCGGCGCCGCCCAATTCGGCGGCGATCCGTTCGATGCGCTCAGTGCGTCCGCCCGCGCGTTCGCCGATCGTCATCGAATGCAGCTGATTCAGGTGGACGATTTCGCCCTCGGCGTCGAGCGTCGCGGCGATCACGCACTGGCCGCCCAGCACCCGGTCCGCGCCGAAGCGCGCTTCGAGCACGTCGAGATGGCGCATGCCGTTCAGAAGCGGCAACACGACCGTGTCCGGCCCGACCGCGCCCGCGAACGACTCGATCGCGCCGTCCAGGTCGTAGGCCTTGCAACTCAGCAGCACGAGATCGAAAGGCTCGGTCACGTCCTTCGCGAGGATCGTCGGCGGGCATTCCAGCGCCAGATCGCCGTGCGGGCTCCTCAGCTTGAGGCCGCATTGCCTGAGCCGCTCGGCGCGACGCTCGCGCACGAGGAAGGTCACGTCCCTGCCCGCGTCGAGCAGCCGTCCGCCGAAATAGCCGCCGATCGCCCCCGCGCCCACCACCAGAATCCGCATGTCCCGCTCCTGTCCCATGTTGTGTTCAATGTGTCACGCCTGCCAGACGCCGTATCCGGCTTCCCGCAGACCGATCGCCAGTTCGACTTCCATCTCGCGCGCGCCGTCGTAGGGCATCGGGTTGTAGACGTCGTACAGATGCGGCAGCAGCCGCAGCCCGAAATCCCGCACGTAGCGGTTCGACTGGATGCCGGCCTTGTGCTTGTCGAAGCGCACGTCCGGGTCGATGCCCGTCATGCCGACGTAGACGAACGGCTTGCCCAGCCGGTAGTCCGGATTCGCCCGGCGAAAGCGCGCTTCGTTCCAGACGGAATCGGACAATTCGATCACGTAGACGAAGTAATGATGGCGGCGCGGCTTTCGGGCAAGCGTCATGCGCGGTTCAAGGGCACGGGCGACGGGCGTTCATTCTAGACCGGCCGCGCGGCGCACGCCGGATCGGCGCGCGCGGCCGTCCGGACGGCGCGGCGTCCCAGCCAGACGCGTGCCGAAGTGGTAATCTCGGGTCCGTCTGCGCTCGCGCGGCACCGTGACGCGCCCGGGCATCGCACCGCAACTTTCGGCGCGCTCCGCCGCCCGCCGAAAGAAACGCACGATGCGATGCGGCAGAAAACCGCGAGCGCCGCCCAACCGACACAACCCGACACAACCCGACAACATTCACCCCGCGCGCTGTCCGTCACGAGCAGCCAGCGCGCCGGTCATCCGGAGAGAAAGCATGAGCAAGCAAGCAATCGGCGTAGTGGGACTCGCCGTCATGGGACGCAACCTGGCGCTGAACATCGAAAGCCGCGGGCACGCGGTCTCGGTGTACAACCGCAGCCGCGAGAAAACCGACGAACTGATCGCCGAGCATCCCGACAAGAAGCTCGTGCCGGCCTACACGCTGGAAGAATTCGTCGAATCGCTGGAAACGCCGCGCCGCATTCTGCTGATGGTGAAAGCAGGCGCCGGCACCGACGCCACCATCGACGCGCTGCGCCCGCTTCTGCAAAAAGGCGACATCCTGATCGACGGCGGCAACACGCATTTCACCGACACCATCCGCCGCAACCAGGACCTCGCGAAGTCGGGGCTGCATTTCATCGGCACGGGCGTGTCGGGCGGCGAGGAAGGCGCGCTGAAGGGCCCGTCGATCATGCCGGGCGGCCAGCGCGAAGCCTACGACCTCGTCGCACCGATCCTCACCGAAATCGCCGCGAAGGCGCCGGACGGCGAGCCGTGCGTCGCGTACATGGGACCGGACGGCGCGGGCCACTTCGTGAAGATGGTGCACAACGGCATCGAATACGGCGACATGCAACTCATCGCCGAGAGCTACGACGTGATGAAGCGCGTCGCGGGCCTGTCGAATGAGGAACTGGGCAAGGTCTACACCGAGTGGAACGAGGGTGAACTGGATAGTTACCTGATCGAGATCACGTCGAAGATCTTCTCGAAGAAGGACGAGGAAACCGGCAAGGATCTCGTCGACGTGATCCTCGATCGCGCGGCGCAAAAGGGCACGGGCAAATGGACGAGCCAGAACGCGCTCGACCTCGGCGCGCCGCTGCCGCTCATCACGGAAGCGGTGTTCGCGCGCGTGCTGTCGTCGCTGAAGGATCAGCGCGTCGCGGCGAGCAAGCAGTTGAGCGGACCGTCGCCGAAGTTCGACGGCGACCGCGAAGCGTTCATCGAATCGGTGCGGCGCGCGCTTTATCTGAGCAAGATCGTTTCGTATGCGCAAGGGTTCGCGCAGTTGCGCGCGGCGTCGGACGAATACAAGTGGAACCTGCATTACGGTGAGATCGCGAAGATCTTCCGCGCGGGCTGCATCATCCGCGCGCGCTTTTTGCAGAAGATCACCGACGCCTACACGAAGGACGAAGGCATCGCGAACCTGCTGCTCGACCCGTATTTCGCGGACATCGCCGCGAAGTACCAGGACGCGCTGCGCGACGTGGTGACCGCCGCGATCAAGGCGGGCGTGCCGGTTCCCGCGTTCTCGTCGGCGGTCGCTTATTTCGATGCGTATCGCTCGGAGCGGCTGCCCGCGAATCTCGTGCAGGCGCAGCGCGACTTCTTCGGCGCGCATACGTTCGAACGTGTCGACAAAGCGGGAAGTTTCCACGCCGACTGGTCGTGATTCGCGTGACTGAGTGAGCAGGAAGGGGCGGTCCCGTTGCGGGACCGCCCTTTTTCATTCGATCGTCACCCACGCCGCATTCGCCCGGCTGCTCGTCAGCACCGCGTCGATGAAACGCAGCCCCGCGACGCCGTCGTCGACGGTGGTCAGCCAGCCGTCGCCTTGCGTCGCGCCTTGCTCGATGCACGACGCCGCATCGGTATAAAGCTGCGCGAACGCTTCCAGATAACCTTCGGGATGCCCGGCCGGGACGCGCGTCGCGTGCAGCGCTTCCGCGCTTTGCACGCGACCGCGCGTGATCCGTTCCGACGCGCCGCCGAGCGGCGTGATCCACAGTTCGTTCGGGTTCTGCTGATCGAAGGCGAGCCCCGCCTTCGTCCCGTAGACGCGCAGCCGCAGCGCGTTCTCCTCGCCCGCCGCGACCTGGCTCGCCCACAGCATGCCGCGCGCGCCGTTCGCATAACGCAGCATCGCCTGCACGTGATCGTCGATCGGGCGGTTCGGCACGAACGTCGCCACTTCCGCCGATACTTCCGACGGCCGCATTCCCGTCACGTACTCGGCGAGCTGATACGCGTGCGTGCCGATGTCGCCGAGACAGCCGGCCGGGCCCGCCAGCGCCGGATCGGTGCGCCACGCCGCCTGCCGGTTCGACTGATGCTCGACGGGCAGCGACAGCCAGTCCTGCGCATACTCGACGTTCACGAGGCGCACGTCGCCGAGCGCGCCCGCCTGCACGAGCGCGCGCGCGTGACGCACGAGCGGATAGCCCGTGTACGTGTAGGTGACCGCGAACACGAGCCCCTTCTCGCGCGCGAGACGGGCCAACGCCTCGCCCTCGTCGAGCGACACGGCGAGCGGCTTGTCGCAGATCACATGAATGCCGGCTTCGAGAAACGCCGTCGCGATGCGCGCATGCAGATGATTCGGCGTGACGATCGCGACCGCATCGATGCCGTCTTCGCGCGCGGCTTCCGTCCTCGCCATCTCGCGGAAGTCGGCGTAGCTGCGCGCGATGCCGATCGCCGCCGCGCTAGACGCCGCGCGCTGCGGGTCCGACGACAACGCGCCCGCCACGAGTTCGAAGCGGTCGTCGATACGCGCCGCGATCCGGTGCACCGCGCCGATGAACGCGCCCTCGCCGCCGCCGACCATCCCGAGCCGCAGACGCCGCGTCATGACCGTTCTCCGATGCCGAGCACGCCGCGCAACTGCTCGCGGTTCGCGCCGCTGCCGGCGAAGTCGTCGAAGGCGCGCTCGGCCACGCGGATGATGTGATCGCGGATGAAGACCGCACCTTCGCGCGCGCCGTCTTCGGGATGCTTCAGCGCGCATTCCCATTCGAGCACGGCCCAGCCGGGAAAGTCGTATTGCGCCATCTTCGAGAAGATTGCCTTGAAGTCGATCTGGCCGTCACCGAGCGACCGAAAGCGCCCCGCGCGCTCGACCCAACCCGAATAACCGCCGTAGACGCCCTGTCTTCCATCGGGACGAAACTCCGCGTCCTTCACATGAAACGCCTTGATGCGCTCGTGATAGATGTCGATGAATTGCAGGTAGTCGAGTTGCTGCAACACGTAATGACTCGGATCGAACAGGATGTTCGCGCGCGGATGATTGCCGACCGCTTCCAGAAAGCGCTCGAACGTCACGCCGTCGTGCAGGTCTTCGCCCGGATGCAGCTCGTAGCAGACATCGACGCCCGCTTCGTCGAACGCATCGAGAATGGGACGCCAGCGCGCGGCGAGTTCCTCGAACGCCGCTTCGACGAGACCCGCCGGGCGCTGCGGCCACGGATAGAAATACGGCCACGCGAGCGCACCCGAAAACGACACATGCGCCGACAATCCGAGCCGCCGCGAAGCCGCCGCCGCGTGCTTCATCTGCGCGATGGCCCACTCGGTGCGCGCCGCCGGATTGCCGCGCACATGCGGCGCGGCGAAGCCGTCGAAGAGCGTGTCGTAGGCCGGATGCACCGCGACGAGTTGCCCCTGAAGATGCGTCGACAATTCGGTGATGCACACGCCCGCGTCGCTCACGGTCTGGCGCAACTCGTCGCAATAGGCATCGCTCGTCGCGGCTTTTTCCAGGTCGATCAGGCGCGGATCGGCGGGCACCTGGATGCCCTCGTAACCCAGCCCCTTCGCCCATTGCGCGAGATGCGCGAGGTTGTCGAAGGGCAACTCGTCGCCGAGAAACTGCGCGAGAAAAATCGCCGGGCCTTTGATGGTTTTCATGTCGCTCGCTCCATGAACGCTCGCGCGTTCGCCATCGAACGCACGCGACGCGAAACAGGCAAACTCAGAACGGCGAGTTCGGATAGTAGAACTGCTTCGCGTTGTCCTTCGTGATCAGCACCGAGGGGATGATCGTCGTCGGCGGCAGCTTGTCGCCTTTCAGGCGCGCTTCGGCCGTCAGCTTGATCGCGTCGTAGATGAACTTCGGCGAGTACGAGACATCGGCCTTCACGCGCGGATCGCCGTCCATGATGCGCTTCACCGCCTCCTTCGACCCCGCGCCGCCGAACACTTCCTTGATGTCCGTGCGCTTCGCCTGATCGATCGCCTTCAGCACGCCGATCATCATGTCGTCGTCGGCGGCCCAGACGGCGTCGATGTGCTTGAAGCGCGTGAGGTAATCCTGCATCACCTTGAAGGCATCGTCGCGATTCCAGTTTGCGTACTTCGCGTCAAGAATCTTGATGTCCGGATGCTGTTTCATCACGGATTCGAACGCGGCCCAGCGCTCGTTGTCGAGCGTCGTCGGAATGCCGCGCAAGGCCACGATGTCGCCCTTGCCGTTGAGCGTCTTCGCCAGATATTCTGCCGGCAGCTTGCCGAACGCCGTGTTGTCGCCGGCGACATAGGCATCCTGCGCGCTCGTGTCGGTCAGCCCGCGATCGACCACTGTCACGTACACGCCTTTCTTCTTCACTTGCGCAACCGGTTGCGTGAGCGACGCCGATTCGAACGGGAAGATCACGAGCGCGTTGATCTTGTTGACGGTGACCAGATCCTGCAACTGGTTCGCCTGCTCGGGCGCGCCGCCCGCCGTCTTCACGATCACCTTCAGGTCGGGATGCGCCTTCTCCAGTTCCTTCTTCGCTTCATTCGCCCACCAGACGATGCCGCCCGTAAAGCCGTGCGTCGCCGTGGGAATCGCGACACCGAGGATGACCTTGTCGGCGGCGAACGCGGACGAGGTCGCGGCGAGCGCGCTCGTCGCGAGGGTCAGGGCGCCGAGCGCGCGAAGCATTTTTTTCATGGTGATGTCTCCAGATTTTCAGCACGCATCGCGCGCCCGGTTGGTTGTCGATTAGTTCGGTTCACTGCCAAAACGCTCAACGACGCGATCAACGACGTCCACGCTGCAGGAAAGCCACGAAGATGATCACGGCGCCCTGCACCGCCGCGTTCAGATACACGCTGATGATGCTCGTGAGATTGAGGATGTTGCTGATGACCGAAAGCAAGATCGCGCCAATCACCGTGCCGATCACGCGCCCTTCGCCGCCCTTGAGCGCCGTCCCGCCGACGACCACGGCCGCGATCGCCTCCAGTTCCCACAGAAGGCCCGTGGTCGGCGTGGCCGAGCCGAGGCGCGGCACGTAGAGGACCGTCGCGACGCCGACGCACAGTCCGAGCAGCACGTAAGTCGCGATCTTCACTTGATCGACGCGGATCGCCGCATACCGCGCGACCTGTTCGTTCGAGCCGATTGCCTGCACATGACGCCCGAACACCGTGCGGTTGAGCAGCAGCGTGCCGCCCGCCGCGACGATCAGGAAGACCCAGATCGGCACCGGCACGCCGAAGAGGCTCGCGTAGTAGACGGGGCCGTATAGATCGGCGAGCGAATTGTCGAGCGTGAGCGCGCCGCCGTCGGCAAGCCATGTGAGCAGCGCGCGAAACATGCCGAGCGTGCCGAGCGTCACGATGAACGGTTCGATGCGTCCCTTGGTCACGAGCAAACCATGCGCGAGACCGAAAAGACCCCCTAAAACAAGGGCTAAAACGATGCCGAGCATCACGATCGTGAGTGGCGCGAACGTGTGTCCGCCCACGCCGTCCTTGAGGCCGTTCATCAGCCAGATCATCGTGCCCGCGATCAGCGCGGCCATCGAACCGACCGAGAGATCAATGCCGCCCGAGATGATGACGAACGTCATGCCCACCGCGATGATGCCGATGAACGAGGTGCGCGTGAGCACGTTCATCGCGTTGTCGAGCGTGGCGAAATCGCCGTTGAGCAAGGTGCCGCCGATGCACAGCGCGATCAGCCCGAGGAGCGGCCCGATGCCGTGCAGCCGTCGCACGAAGCCGCCGACGCGGCTCGTTCGTTCGGCGTCTTCAGTGTGTGCCGGTCGCATGCGCGATCAACCTCTCTTCGGTCAGATGTTCGATGTCGAGCGTCGCGACGAGCTCGCCCGCGCGCATCACCGCGACGCGATGACACAAGCCGATCAGCTCGATCAGCTCGGACGAGATCACGATCACCGCGCGGCCTTCCGCGGCGAGCCGGTGGATCAGGAAATAGATGTCGCGCTTCGCCCCGACATCGACGCCACGCGTCGGCTCGTCGAGCACGATCACGCGCGGGTCGGGATGCAGGAACTTCGCGAGCGCGAGCTTTTGCTGGTTGCCGCCCGACAGCATGCGCGCGCGGCTCGCGAGACTGCCCGTGCGAATGCCGAAATCGCCGACGGCCTGCTTCAGCGCCTGCCGCTCCGCCGCGCCGTCGACGAACGGATGCGCATAGCGTTCGAGCGTCATCAGCGTGAGGTTGTCCTTGAGCGACATGTCGACATGCAGCCCGCGCCCCTTGCGGTCTTCGCTCAGATACGTGAGGCCGAGCTTCATCGCGTCGCGCGGATCGCGCGGGCGGGCCGCCGCGAGCGCTTGACCGTCGAGCGAGATGCGTCCGGCGGTACGCACGCGCACGCCGATCAGCGATTCGAACAGTTCCGTGCGCCCCGCACCGACCAGTCCCGCGAAACCGAACACTTCGCCCGCGCGCACCGAGAAGCTCACGTTGCGCGCCCAGCCGGGCACGTAGACGCCCTGCACCTGCAACGCGACGGGCGCATCGTCGGCGAGCGCGGGCTTGTCCGGAAACATGTCCGACACTTCGCGGCCCACCATCAGGTTCGCCATCTGCTGACGCGTGACATCGACGGTCGGCGCGCGCGTCACGAAGCGGCCGTCGCGCATCACGATCACTTCGTCGGTCACGCGTTCCACTTCGTCGAGCTTGTGCGAGATATAAACGATCGTCACGCCGTCTTCCTTCAGCCGCGCCATCAGCTTGAAAAGACGCTGCGTTTCGGCGGGCGTGAGCGTCGCGGTCGGTTCGTCCATGATGAGCAGGCGCGCCTCGCGCAGCATCGCCTTCGCGATTTCGACCAGTTGCTTCTCCGCGACGATCAAATCGCGCACCTTCGTGTCCGGATGCTTGTTCAGGCCGACATCGGCGAGACGCGCGCGTGCGGCTTCGCGCATCGCGGCTTCGTCGAGCAGGAAGCGGCGCCGCTTCTCGTGGCCGAGGAACATGTTCTGCACGATGCTCAGGTGATCCGCGAGATTCAGTTCCTGGTGGATCAGCACGATACCGGCGGCCTCGGCATCGCGCGAACTGTCGAATGCGACCGGCACGCCTTGCACCGACACCGTGCCGCCGCTCGCGCGTTCGTAGCCCGCGAGGATCTTCATCAGCGTCGACTTGCCCGCGCCGTTCTCGCCGAGCAGCCCGTAGATGCGTCCGGGCGCGAGATCGAAGCTCACGCCATGCAGCACGCGCACCGGCCCGAACTGCTTCTCGATCGCATCGAAGCGCACGGCAAGGCTCATCTCACGCGCTCCTTCGCAGGATCAACTGATGCGGCAGCAGCACGCCGCCGACCTGCACCTTCGGTTCGCGCAGGCGCCGCAGCAGCAAGTGCGCGGCCGTCTCGCCCAGTTCCTGCATCGGTTGCGCGACCGTGGTGAGCGGCGGATCGATGTGCGCGGCCACGGCGATGTCGTCGAAGCCGACCACCGCGACGTCTTCCGGCACGCGCAGCGCCACGCCGCGCAAACCGTTGATCACGCCGATGGCGAGCGTGTCGGAGACGGCGAACACCGCGCTCGGGCGGTCCTCGCCGAGTGCGGCGAGCTGCCGCGCGGCGTCTTCGCCCGCCGTGTAGTCGAGACTGTCGAGTTCGATCTGCCACGCCGGAAGCGGATCGATGCCCGCGGCCTCTAGCGCATCGCGATAGCCCGCGAGACGCTGCCGCCCGTAGAGATAGCCGTGGCCCGAATTGATCAGCGCGATCTTGCGATGACCGCGCCCGATCAGATAGCGCACCACGTCCCCGGCGGCTGCATGGTTGTCGATGCCGACGAACGGCACGGCCGCCGCCGGATCGAACTCGCAGCACGCGACCCACGGCAGCGTCGACGCCTCTTCGGCGAGCGCCTTCTGCACGGCGGCCGGATCGAGGCAGATCGCGCCGTCGGCACGGCGGCCGCGCAGCAGGTCGAAATAGCTGCGCTCGCGCAGCGGGTCGGCGCCCGTATCGCAGAGCAGCATGAAGTAGCCGTTCTGGCGCGCGACGCTGTCGATGCCGCGCACGATCGCCGCATAGAACGGATTGCCGAAATCGGGGACCATCGTGAGCAGCAGGCGGCTCTCGGCCGTGCGCAGGTTGCGCGCGAGTTCGTTGATGCGATAGCCGCTTTCGGCCACGGCGGCGAGCACTTTTTCGCGCGTCGGCTGACGCACGTTCGTATGCCCGTTGAGCACGCGCGATACCGTCGCGACCGATACGCCCGCTCGCTCGGCGACATCGGCAATCGACACTTCCTCAATCGGTCGTGCGGTCTCGGACACGGTCATCGCGGCTCGGCGCAGATGGAAATGTAATGGATTACATTATTGGTTGTTGTGCGCTGCGTTCGCAAGACGAATCGGATAGGGACAAACGCTTAAGACGCCATTGCATGGATTGTGTCGATTCTGTGAAGCACCGGGCGTCGTAAGGTCGAGAGCGCGCTGTTTCGCCTTCGCGCCTTCGATCACAACGACAAGGAGCTTTCAAATGCGATTCATGATGCTGATGATTCCCCCCGGCTACGAAACCGCCGAACCCGGAACCATGCCGAGCGCGGACGCCGTCGCCGCCATGATGCGGTACAACGAGGAATTGCAAAAGGCCGGCGTGCTGCTCGCGCTCGACGGACTGCATCCGCCGTCGATGGGCGCGCGCGTTTCGTTCGAAGGCGGCAAGCCGCGCGTGACCGACGGACCGTTCGCGGAAGCGAAGGAAGTCGTCGGCGGATACTGGATGATCCAGGTGAAGTCGCGCGAGGAAGCGATTGAGTGGGCGAAGCGTTGCCCGGGATCGGGCAACGAAGTGATCGAAGTGCGGCAGGTGCAGGAATTCGCCGACTTCCCGCAGGACGTGCAAAAAGCGGCTGCCGGCTTTCCGGAGATGCAGCAAGGCAAGCAGTAACGCGGCGCGTTTGGCTCGTTAGCGCGGCACGCCGGTCAGGTAAATCGGCGTCTTCGTCGACAGCGATTCCTTCACCGCGCGGCCCGTATCGTCGACGACCACTTCTTCCTGGTCTTGCTCGATCGCCCGCAGCACTTCCCGCACGACGTGCTCGGGCGTGGTCTTCGGCGCGGTGACGCCAGCGGTCATGTCGGTGTCGATGTAGCCGGGATGCACGGCGACCACGAGCGTGCCCTGCTCGCGCAATTCCTGGCGCTGCACGTTGGTCACGGCCCACGCCGCCGACTTCGACACGCTGTACGCCCCACCCGACGGCAGCGCGACCCAGCTCAGCACCGACAACACGTTCACCACCGCGCCGCCGCCGTTGCGCTTCAGAACCGGCGCGAACGCCTGCGTGAGCGTGAGCGGCCCGATCACGTTGACTTCGAAGAGATCGCGCACACCTTGCGTCGAGGCCGGATCGATCAGGTCGCCACGCACCGTCGCGCCCGCGTTGTTGATTAGCACCTGCACGTCGGTGTAGCGCTCGGCGGCGGCCGCGACGTCGGCGGGATTCGTGACGTCGAGCCGGATCGCTTCGACGCCTTCGATCTTCACGCTGGCCGGATCGCGCGCGGCGGCGTAGACCTTCGCCGCTCCGGCTTCGACGAGCGACTTCGCGAATTGCTTGCGGAGGCCGCGATTGGCGCCGGTGACGAGTACCACTTTGCCTTTGATCTGCATCTGCTTCTCCAAAGTGTATATGCACTTTAATAATCGAAAAAAAGACCCGCGCCGACGCGGGTCCTGCGTTGCTTCCCGTTTCAACCCGCCGCAGTCAATTCAAACAGCGACTGGCGCAACTGCCGCGCGCGGTCCGGCCCGAACTTCTCCTCGAATTCGGCCTGCGCCGCCTGCCAGCACAGCGACGCCCGCGCGAGCGCTTCCTTGCCGGCGTCTGAGAGCCGCAAGCCGACCGCGCGCGTGCCCGACGACTGCGGCGCCGCTTCGACGATACCGTCGCGCTGCAACGGCTTGAGCGCGCGCACGAGCGTCGTGCGGTCCATCACCATCGCGTCGGCGAGATCGGCCATCTGGATGCCGGGACTGCGCCCGATCGCGGCCACCAGCGTGAACTGCGCGCCCGTGAGGCCCGCGCCGCTCAGATGGCGTTCGTACAATTGCGAGACGTAGCGCGCCGCCTGCCGGATCGCAAAGCAATTGCAATCCAGGTAGGTCGACTTGCGCGCGGTGAGAGGGGCTGAACTGGAAGTCATGAAGGCAGCTTAGTTGTGCATATGCACTTTGTCAAGCGAAGCCGGTTTGTCGCTCGGAAGCACGCGGTTCCGATATGTCCCCTATGCCGAAATCCGCATTCGCGGCGCGACGAAAAGCCAAGACGCACGGATTTTGGCTTCCTAAATTGCGAACTTGAGCGGGGAGCCGCGTTTGACGCGCGCAAAAAGACGCACCCGCATCGGTGCAAGCCCTTCTTGCGCCGACGAATCCGGCCGTGTTCCAGTCGATTGCCAACTAAAAGGAGAGGAAACCATGCGTGTTCGCCCGAGCTTGAAACCGCTTGCCGTGATGCTGGCCTGTGCCGGCGCCCTCACCGTCCTGCCGCTCGCGGCATCGGCGGAAGACTTGGCCGTCAAGATCGGCTTTGCCGCGCCGCTCACCGGCGCGAACGCGGGCTACGGCAAGGACTTGCAGAACGGCGTGCAACTGGCGCTCGACGAGGCCAACGCGAAGAACATCAAGATCGGCGGCAAGACGGCCAAATTCGAGATCGCCGCCGAAGACGATCAGGCCGACCCGCGCGTCGGCGTGCAGGCGGCTCAAAAGCTCGTCGACGATGGCGTCGCGGTCGTCGTCGGCCACTTCAACTCGGGCACGACGCTGCCCGCGTCGCGCGTGTACGAGAACGCCGGCATCCCGGTAATCGACCCGGCCGCGACCAATCCGACCATCACGACGCAAGGCTTCGCGAACGTCTTCACCGTGATTTCGAGCGACGCGCAGAACGCGGGCAACGCCGGCCTCTACGCGGTGACGACGACGAAGGCGAAGCGCATCGCGATCATCGACGACCGTACGGCCTTCGGCCAGGGCGAAGCCGACGAGTTCGAGAAGGCGGTGAAATCGAAGGGCGGGACGATCGTCGCGCGCGAGTTCAGCGACAACCAGACGGTCGATTTCAGCGCGCAGCTCACGCGCATCAAGGCGACGAACGCCGATCTGATCTTCTTCGGCGGACTCGACCGGCAGGCTGCGGCGGTCGTCAAGCGGATGAAGCAGCTGGGCATGAACGCGCAGTTCGTGGGCGGCGGCGGCGTGATGGACGCGGATTTCCTGAAGCTCGCGGGCGATCCGGCCGAGGGCGCGCAGGCGTGGGAATACGGCAGTCCGCTCGACAAGCTGCCGCACGGCAAGGCGTTCGACGACAAGTTCAAGAAGCGCTTCGGCGTGGCGATTCTCTCCTACGCGCCGTTCGGCTACGACGCCGCGTGGGCCGCGATCCACGCGATGCAGAAGGCGAATTCGACCGATCCGAAGGTGTATCGGCCGGTGCTGAAGAAGATTTCGTTCGACGGCATCACCGGCCCGATCGCCTTCGACGACAACGGCGCGCTGAAGAACGCGTCGTCGACGCTGTATCAGGTCAAAAACGGCGCGTGGGTGTCGATCGTCACGAAGAGCGGGATGTAAGCGTCACGCCGCGTGCAGATAGGCGGACAGGCTCGCGCGAGTCTCGGCCGCCTCGTCCGCGAGCCACGCGGCGAACTGCTGCAACGCGGGCGACGGCGCGGGCCGTTCCGGATAGATCAGGTAATACGCCGCGCCGCTCGGCACGCACAGCGAAAACGGCGTGATGATGCGCTTCGCGCGCAAATCTTCTTCGATCAGTGAAAGATCGCCGATCGTGACGCCAAGTCCCTGCATCGCCGACGAAATCGCCAGATCGAGCGTGTCGAAATGCTGCGCCTTCGCCGACGGCAATCCGCGGTAGCCGTAGGCCTCCAGCCAGCGCAACCAGTCGCGCCGGTCGCGCGTGGGATGCAACAGCGTTTTGTCGGCGAGATCGTCGGGCGTCGCGGCGTGGCCTTTCCTGCCTTTCCACAGACCCGGCGCGCAGACCGGCGTCAGCACCTCGTCGAACAGATGATGCGTGCTCACGCCCTTCACCGCCGGCTTGCCGAAGACGATCGCGGCATCGAACTGCTCGGCGTTGAACTCAACGCCATGCGACACCGCCGCCGTCACCTCGACCACCAGCTCGGGCCGCTCGTTTTGCAGCCGGATGACGCGCGGCAAGATCCAGCGCATCGCGCAGGTCGGACATTTCACGCGCAGCGTGCCGGACTGCGCGCCGCTCTTTTCCAGCGCCTCGCCGATCTGCGCGAACGCCTGCTGCAACGGCGCGAGCAGGATCGCCCCATGCGGCGTGAGCGCGAGCCCGCGCGCCTGGCGCACGAAAAGCGCGTAGCCCAGATGCGATTCGAGCCCGGAAATCTGCCGGCTCACCGCGCCCTGCGTGAGATTGAGGACGTCCGCGGCGCGCGTGAAGTTGAGCTTCTGCGCGACGACCAGAAACGTTTTAAGCACGTCGAGAGAAGGAAGCGGTTTCATCGGGGTTCCAGGCATGAATACGAAGCATGGCTAGTATGACAAACTTTCGATTGTCCGCCCATTATTGCCGCGGTTGAATCGACAAAAGACTCATCGCAACCGCTTCTGGAGCCGTCGTCGTGAAAAGTGCCTGCCTGCCTCAATCGAAACTGCCGAACGTCGGCACCACCATTTTCACCGTGATCGGCCAGCTCGCCGAGGAGCACAAGGCGCTGAATCTCTCGCAGGGCGCGCCGAACTTCGCCTGCGATCCGAAACTCGTCGAAGCCGTCACGCGAGCCATGCGGGCAGGACATAACCAGTATTCGCCGATGTCGGGCGTCGTCGCGCTGCGCGAGGCGCTCGCCGCGAAAACGGAGAAGCTCTACGGCGCGCAGTACGATCCGGGCAGCGAAATCACCGTGGTCGCGAGCGCGAGCGAGGGTCTGTATGCGTCGATCAGCGCGCTCGTGCATCCCGGCGACGAAGTGATCTACTTCGAGCCGTCGTTCGACAGCTACGGCCCGATCGTCCAGTTGCAGGGCGCGACGCCGGTCGCGATCAAGCTGTCGGCGCAGACTTTCCAGATCGACTGGGACGAAGTCGCCGCGAAGATCACGCCGAAGACGCGCATGATCCTCGTCAACACGCCGCACAACCCGAGCGGCAGCGCGTTCACCGCGCACGACATCGAACGCTTGACGGCGCTCACGCGCGACACGCAGATCATCGTGCTCTCCGACGAAGTCTACGAGCACGTCGTGTTTGACGGCGCGCTGCATCAGAGCATGGCGCGCCATCCGGCGCTGGCCGAGCGCAGCGTGATCGTGTCGTCGTTCGGCAAGTCGTATCACGTGACGGGCTGGCGCGTCGGCTTCTGCCTCGCGCCGGCCGAACTCACCGCCGAGATCCGCAAGGTCCACCAGTTCATGACGTTTTCCGCCGACACGCCGATGCAGATCGCGTTCGCCGAAGCGCTCGCAGACGAATCGAGCTATCTCGGCCTCGGACCGTTCTATCAGCGTAAGCGCGACCTGCTCGCGAACGCGCTCGCGGGCTCGCGTTTTGAACTCTTGCCGAGCGCGGGCAGTTTCTTCATGCTTGCACGCTTTGGCGCATTCTCCGAGGAAAGCGACAGCGACTTCGTGCTGCGGTTGATCCGCGAGGCGCGGGTCGCGACCATTCCGCTGTCCGCGTTCTACGCCGACGGCACGGACAATCGCGTGATCCGCCTTTCGTTCGCGAAGGACGACGAGACGCTGCTCGAAGGCGCGCGCCGCCTTCATTCGATCTAATACCAAACCGGGAGACTCAGGAATGCTCAGACTGAATCACAAGCTGGCGGCGGCCGTCGTGCTCGCCTGCTCGTTCGGCTGCACCGCGGCGTTCGCCGCCGACACGCTGCGCTTCGGCCTCGAAGCGCAATATCCGCCGTTCGAATCGAAGTCGTCGACGGGCGAGTTGCAGGGGCTCGACATCGACGTCGGCAAGGCCGTTTGCGCCGCCGCGAAGATGACCTGCCAGTGGGTCGAGACGTCCTTCGACGGCCTGATTCCCGCGCTGCAAGGCCGCAAGTTCGACGCGATCAACTCCGCGATGAACGCCACCGACGCGCGCCGCCAGGCCATCGATTTCACGACCGTCGTGTATCGCGTGCCGACGCAGCTCATCGCTAAGACCGGCAGCGGCCTGCAACCGAGCGTCGAATCGCTGAAGGGCAAAAGCGTCGGCGTGCTGCAGGGTTCGATCCAGGAAACGTATGCCAAGGCGCACTGGGCGAACGCGGGCGTGAACGTCGTCGCGTATCAGGACCAGAACCAGGCCTATACCGATCTCGTCGCCGGACGGCTGGACGGCACGCTCGTGCTCGCGCCCGCCGGACAAACCGGCTTCCTCTCGAAGCCGGACGGCAAGGGCTACAGCTTCGCCGGCGCGCCCGTGCGCGACGACAAGATCCTCGGCAGCGGCATCGCCTATGGCGTGCGCAAGGGCGACGACGCGCTGAAGGCGAAGCTCAACGCAGCCATCGAGAAGGTCAAGGCGGACGGCACTATCGGCAAGTACGCGAAGCAGTATCTCGGCGACATCGACATCTCGGCGAAGTAAGCACGCGCAAGCGGGGTTCGTGCAGCGTCTTATCGGCGCTGGCACACTGGCGGATCGTTTTCAAGACTGAACGACAGCAGCCTCGCCGCGCGCCTGCGCGCCCTCATTGCCGAGGGCGTACCGCCCTCGAGCTGTTCGCAAGATCTCTATCGTCCACCTGGTCGGTAACGCGGCACCGGGCGCGATGTGGGGAACACTCGAGATTTTTTTGTGAGCACGCGACTGCGTGATCTCCGTCGTTAAGAGCGAAGTAGCCCGTGACGGAAAGATGAAATGCGGTAACCAACGCGCGGATATGAGCTTGATCCATCGTTGATAAACAGCTCGTCTGCCGCGTTACCAATCAGGTTGGATACGCCGTTATCGTTGGCTCAGGCCCCCACGCTCCACATATCCGGCTGTCCGAATTTGCGCGGCCACCTCTCCTGTCTCACTACAACACGACATTTGAACTTGGGAGCCACACGATGTCGGGGCTATTCTGAAATGTCCTTGATCTCGTCAATCGCCGGGCCGATGTAATGCGCTCTGGGGCGTAAAAGAGAACCGCTCAAGAACTGTTCGATGGAGTGAGCCATCCAGCCCACACTTCGGCCAATCGCAAATAGCGAATAAGCTGCCCCGTCGGGCAGTTTGCAGTAGTCCGCCAGACAAGCGAGTGCCACATCGATCGCTGGCTTCAGCCCCGTCAGACTCTCGACGTCCGCAATCAGCGTGCGTGACTGTTCAGAGGGCTCGAAGGCCCGAAGGAGCGCCTGCGCCCGCGGGTCGCCTTGCGGATAGAGCGGGTGCCCAAACCCCGGCAGCGGCGCGCCGCTCGACATCCAGCGTTGCACCGCGGTCTCGATGCCGGACTGCTTCACGTCATCGAAAAAGGCTCGCACTCGCACATTGGCGTTGCCGTGCAAGACTCCGGACAGCGTCGCGAGACCCGAAAGCATGCACGCGCCGAGCGACGCACCCGTGGACGCCGTCACGCGTGCGGCAAACGCCGAACTGGTCAACTCCTGATCGGCAAGCATCACCAGCGCCCTACGCAGGAGATCCGCATGCCCGTCCGCGTTCCAGGCACGCGCGATTCTCAAGTGAAGTGGTTCCGCTCCCGCAGGCAGGTCGACCAAGCCGCTCGCGAGTCGGCCGATCAGCGCCGCCGCCTCCTGGCACATGTCGACAACCGCGAGCCCTTGCGCCGAATTCCCTTCGGCTGCGGCGTGCCCGATCGCGGCATAAGCGCGTGCCTGCGAAGCTTCGATGCCATGAACGGCAGGGAAAGATGGAAAGTATGGCAGCGTCACCGAGTCCAGCAGGAGTTGGGCGGCCGCTTCCAGTGCTGCATGGTCGGAGAGCTGGATGGCGTCAGTGCCACGGAAATACAGCCGTCCCCGAACGATCGTGGAGATCCGCGTGCTGACGATGGGTTCGCCCCACGCCATCGTGCTTGCGGCAATGGACTTGCGCGCGCGTCCCAGCTTGCGTTTGCTAAGCAGCGCCGCGATGTCCGCTTCCCTGTAGAGCTTGCGATTCGAATGAGCCGGGTTCCCGCGAACTTCGATTTGTCCGCGGCTGACATAGGCATACAGCGTCTGCTGGCGCACCCCCAAGGCCTCACAGGCTTCTTCCTGGGTCATCCAGTGCTTCACGTTGATTATCTCAATCAAGATTGACCACGATGGATGGGGTGGGTCTAATGCGTCACATAAACCACCCTCAAAAGAACTACGCGAAACTGTCCCGACGCCAGCAGCGCTGCTTGCTACATGGTGTCGCGGCTCCGTCTTTTGCGACCGTTCAGGGACATAAAAGGAGACATCGATGGCGTCAGAACGTACCAGTCAGTATATAGCGACCGCTTCGGACCGAACGACCCGCACGCGATATACGATCCTCGCCATGATTCTGCTTCTGGCTACGGTGGCGTACGCCGATCGCGCCATTCTCTCCATCGCGGGCCCGGGCATTTCGAAGGAATTCGGCCTGAGTCCCGTGCAGTTGGGCTATGTGCTGTCGGCTTTCAGCTGGGCCTACGTCGTGGGTCAAATACCCGGCGGGTTGCTGCTCGATCGTCTCGGCACCAAGATGATCTATGGTTCGACGCTCGTTCTGTGGTCCATCTCGACGATGCTGGTCGGCTTCATCGGCAAATTCACGTCGGACGTTTCTGTGGCGCTTGGCCTGCTCTTTGCGCTGCGTTTCGCGCTCGGCCTGATCGAAGCACCGAGCTTCCCGGCCAACAGCCGCGTCGCCGTGATGTGGTTCCCGAAACAGGAGCGTGGCCTTGCGACGTCGCTGTTTGCATCGGCATCGTATTTTGCAGTGGCGATCTTCTCTCCGTTCGCCGGCTGGCTCGTGGCGAAATTCGGCTGGCCCGCCCCGTTCTTCGCGTTGGGCGCGATCGGCATCGCGGCGGCAGGCGGGTGGGCCGTCATGATGCATGAGCCGCGCAACCATCCCCGTGTATCGAAAAGCGAGCTCGACCACATCATCGCGGGCGGCGCGATGGTCGACATCGACTCCAAGCGGGAGTTGGCGGCCCGTCCGAGATTGTCGCGGGGCATGGCGCGGATGCTGCTCGGCAACCGGATGCTGTGGTGCGCGTATATCGGTCAGTACTGCACCATCGCTTTGAGCTACTTCTTCATTACCTGGTTTCCGATCTATCTCGTCCAGGCGCGCGGCATGAACGTCATGCAGGCAGGCATCGCGACGATGATCCCGGCCATTTCGGGCTTCCTCGGTGGCATCGCGGGCGGCGCCATTTCGGACTGGCTGATTCGTCGCGGATGGAGCGTTTCATGGGCCCGCAAGACGCCGTATATCGTTGGCATGTCGGTGGGCTGCAGCCTCGTCCTGGCAGCGTTCGCCGAAAGCAACACGGTGGTCGTGCTGCTGATGGCACTCGCTTTCTTCGGCAAGGGTGCGGCAGCGGGCGCAGGCACCTGGGCCATCGTCAGCGATACGGCGCCGCGCGAAGCGGTGGGTCTCGCGGGTGCGATCTTCAATTGCGTCGGCAACATCGGCGGTATCGTGACCCCGATCGTCTTCGGATACATCGTTCAGGCGACGGGCGCCTACACGGCCGGACTGTATTTCGTTGCTGCGCACTGTCTTGTCGCTGCCGTGATCTATCTGTTCTTCATGGGAAAGATCGAACGCGTAAAGATGAGCGCGTGAGCGGTCCTGACATCAATCGATTTCAACTTATGCAATCACCGGATATGCTTAAACCGACCATCCTGAATGCGGCCGAATTGCCTGAGCGCACGAACGCAGAGCTTAAAGCGCTTTTCAGGGTCCTCGATCTGCCGAAGGAACCCACATCCGCTTCCGCGTTTCTCGAAGAGCATGGGCATGAGATTCGTGCCATCGCGCTGCGCAAAACGAAGATCGACGCCGCATTCCTCGACGCCGTTCCTGCCCTCGAGATCA
This sequence comes from Caballeronia telluris, assembly GCF_001544495.1. Taxonomy (GTDB): domain Bacteria; phylum Pseudomonadota; class Gammaproteobacteria; order Burkholderiales; family Burkholderiaceae; genus Caballeronia; species Caballeronia telluris. The sequence continues at coordinate 28,502 of NZ_FCNZ02000031.1, read as the reverse complement.
TTTCCAGCTACAGCGCCGGTCTCGACAACGTGGACGTCGAGGCCACCAGGGCGCGAAAGATCAGGATCGAGACGACTTCTTGCATCCTCGCCGAAGACGTGGCGAATGCGGCCCTTGGGCTCGCGCTTGCCGTCACCCGTGACTTCGTGAATGCAGATGCCTTCGTTCGCGCCGGACGCTGGCCGGAAGAGAAGCACTACCGCCTTGGCCGCTCCATCTCGCGCATGAAAATCGGGATTGTCGGACTCGGCACGATCGGCTCGGCGATTGCCAGGCGATTGCAGGCGCTCGGCTCAAGCATTGCGTATTTCGGCCCTGCCCGTAAGCAGATCGACCTCCCTTATTACGACGACGTGGTCCGGCTGGCGCGAGACAGCGACATGCTGATCCTGACCTGTCCGCTTTCGTCTGCAACACATCACTTGGTCGATGCCGCTGTCATCGATGCGCTCGGTCCTCGCGGGTACATCGTGAACATTTCCCGCGGTCCCGTCATAGACGAGAGCGCACTCATCGCTGCCCTTGCGGCAAACAAAATAGCCGGTGCCGCACTGGATGTTTTCGAACATGAGCCGGTAGTTCCGGAAGCACTTATCCAGGATCGTCGACTTGTGCTGACGCCGCATATTGGCTCGGCGACCGAGGAAACGCGCCTGCGCATGGCCGATAACGTCGTTGACACACTCGCGAGTCACTTTGGTCTTGCTGGTCCACGCGACGCGATGGACTACAGGAAGACGGCTGACGATGCGGCGCGAAGCACTAGCTGACTTCGAGGGGATTATCTCCAGGCCCTGCGCTCCACAGCTGACAAAAGCTACGTGGCCAGCGCGAAATAGCCGGGAAGAAGCGCTGTAGCCCATCAGTGTTGCCAAGCGGATACGCGCATGGCTTGACGAACGTCGATAGGCGACTCGCACCCGGCAATCATCGGCTGGTCACGCACCGGCTTTCTAGGTGATGCATGCACAGTCTGTATAGATAGCTATCCTTAGTATTTCGTATGCCTAATTCATGTTGGCGCAAGCGACGAGGGCGCACTCGACGTCGCGCACGCGTCGGGGCGCTTGGATCGGACCGTTCGATGAGACGCGCGGTTCCATCAGATTTGGCTCGGTGAGCCGCCACACGGCGCAAATCACGCCGCTCCCTTCCTGCGGGTCTTCCCGCATTGCAAGCAACCCATTTTCCCAACTATCTTTCTACATCATACGTATGACCTAGAGAGACAACAATGGCAACCCTTCACCGGCAGGTTCTGAATCGAATGGGCGAGCAGATCTGCTCCGGCAAATTCGCGCCGGGCGAGATTCTGCCCGCCGAACCCGTGCTCGCCGAGCAGATGCAGGTGAGCCGCATCACGATCCGCGAGACGATGAAATCGCTCTCCGCTAAAGGCATGCTGGAAGTACGCCGCCGTTACGGCACGATCGTGCTCCCGCGCTCGCAATGGCAATTGTTCGATCCGGACGTCATCACTTGGCGCGCACGAGCGGGAACGCTCGACCCCGGCCTCATCGAGGATCTGATGGAGTTGCGCCTGATCATCGAGCCGAATGCCGCCAGGCTCGCCGCCAAGCGCGCCACGGACGATGACCGCAAGGCCGTGCGGCGCGCTTACAAGGCGATGGAACGAGCCGTCGCGGGCCACGGCGAGTACGTTCCCGCCGACCTCGCCTTCCACGGCGCGATCCTCACCGCCTGCCACAACCAGTTCGTGCAGCAGATGCAGAATGCCTTGTCGGCGATCCTGCGCACGAGCTTCGAACTCAGCTCGGAAATCGCGGGCGGCCCGGCCCGTTCGCTGCCGATGCACGAAGCGCTTTGCATCGCGATCGAGAAAGGCGATCCGAAGGCCGCGGAGCAAGCGGTCCTCACGCTCATCCGGCGCGCCGAGAAGGACTTCGAGGATCGGGCTGCGCTGAACAGCACCGTCAACGAGAAGCCCGCCTGAGCGCTTAGGCGCCGCAACCCACGCACACATTCATCGCGACCGGCAAGCCGGCCGCGAGGGGCGCACTCGCGCCTTGATCAACACGCGAAAGGAAAACGCATGACATCGCTATTCGATCTGAGCGGCCGCACAGCGCTCGTGACGGGCTCCGCAAGAGGCATCGGCTTCGCGCTAGCCGAAGGGCTCGCCAGTTCGGGCGCCGCCGTGATCCTGAACGGCACGCGCGCCGAAACCGTTGCCGAAGCGACGAACCGGCTCGAAAGCAAAGGCTTCAAGGCGCAAGGCCGCGCCTTCGACGTCACCGACGAAGCAGCCGTCGCCGACGCATTCGCGCAATGGGACAAGGACGGTGTACAGGTCGACATCGTCATCAATAACGCGGGCATCCAGTTTCGCAAGCCGCTCGTCGAACTCGAACTCGCCGACTGGCAGCGCGTGATCGACACGAACCTGACGAGCGCGTTCATCGTCGCGAGAGAGGCGGCGCGCCGCATGATCGCGCGCGGCACGGGCGGCAAGATCATCAACATCGGCTCGCTGACGAGCGAAAGCGCCCGCGCGACGGTCGGTGCCTACACGGCGGCGAAGGGCGGCATCAAGATGCTGACCCGCGCGATGAGCGCCGAGTGGGCGTCGTCGAACATTCAGGCGAACGCGATCGGCCCGGGCTACATCCTCACCGACATGAACCAGGCGCTGGTCGACAACGCCGCCTTCGATGCGTGGGTCAAGAGCAGCAATCCCTCGCAACGCTGGGGCAAGCCGGAAGAGCTCGTCGGCACAGCGGTGTACCTGTCGTCGCAGGCATCGAGCTATGTGAACGGCCAGATCATCTATGTAGACGGCGGCTGGCTCGCCGTGCTCTAAACCCAGGACTTCGCGGGAACAAGAAGAACAGCCCGCGCCCAACCCATCGCTTGCAGTAACGATCCGGAGACATCATGGAAAGCGTCAAACCCGTGGCACCCCAAAGATGGTGGTATCTGATGCCCATCATCTTCATCACTTACAGCCTCGCCTACCTCGACCGCGCGAACTACGGCTTTGCCGCTGCCGCCGGGATCGACAAGGATCTCGGCATCACGCACGGCATGTCGTCGCTGATCGGCTCGCTGTTCTTTCTCGGCTACTGCCTGTTTCAGGTGCCCGGCGCGATCTACGCGCAACGCAACAGCGTGAAGAAGCTGATCTTCTTCAGCCTGATCCTGTGGGGACTGTGCGCGGCGGCGACCGGCATGGTCAGCAACATTCCGATGCTGATGGTATTGCGCTTCGTGCTCGGCGTGGTGGAGGCGGCCGTGATGCCGTCGATGCTGATGTATATCAGCCGATGGTTCACGCGCACCGAACGCTCGCGTGCCAACACGTTTCTGATTCTCGGCAATCCGGTGACGGTGCTGTGGATGTCGGTCGTGTCGGGCTATCTGGTCCATAGCTTCGGCTGGCGCGAGATGTTCGTCATCGAAGGGCTGCCGGCGATCGCCTGGGCCATCGTCTGGTGGTTCACGGTGAAGGACCGCCCCGCCGATGCGCCGTGGATGAGCGAAGCCGAAAAGACGGAACTCGCCGCGCGCCTCAAGGCCGAGCAGGCGCACATCGCACCGGTACGCGACTACAAGACCGCGTTTCGCTCGTCTATCGTGCTCAAGTGCTGCGCCATCCACGCGCTGTGGAGCATCGGTGTGTACGGCTTCATCATGTGGCTGCCGTCGATCCTGAAGCAGGCGTCGACGATCGACATCGTGTCGGTCGGCTGGCTCGCGGCCGTGCCGTATCTCGACAGTGCGCTGGTTGGGCTCGGCGGGCAGCCGTCGCGACGATGCACGCGAGCCGCTCGGTCTCCCCCGACTCGCCGGGGGCTGAACATGTCACGGCGCGCTTAAACTTCGCCTCCGGGACATTCATTGCGCAAACCGATTCAATCCAGTATCGAAGCCTTCCGAGCGCCCGCGCCAAGCTCATACGCATAGGCGTATCCAAGCAGCGCCGCCTCATCCCATTGGCGACCGACGAAGATCAGCCCGAACGGAGATCCGGACTCGTAATAGCCCGCCGGTACCGCGATGCCCGGCAGCCCTGCAATGTTGATCTCACCGACCGTCGTCTCCTGGATGGTTTCCTTGCCGTGAAGCGCTGGAAGTTCACATCGCATCTGCGGAAAAATGAGTGCATCGAGTTGATGCCCGTTCATGACTTTCTCGAAGATGCTTAGATAATGTGCCTTGAGTTCGACGAACTCGGGCATCTCCGGCGGCAACGACGGATCGGCCAGCGCAGCCTTGAAGTCCGCGAGGCTCTGCATATAGTGCAGCACGCCGTCTTTACCGAAAGCGTCTTCGTCCCGGGTCGCTTCAGCAAATTCCGCAAAGGTTTTTAGCGCAGCATGCTTGCCGAGCCGCTGTAGATATTTTTCGAGATCGTATGGAATCGATTCGAGGCCGCGCGCGTCGAAATTGCGGAGCGGCGGGGTCGGCTTTCGCAATTCGGCAAATCCGGAGCCGTCGAACGGATCGTCGATAAGGATCGCGCCCAGCGCAGTGAGTTCGCCCTTGACTCGCTCATACAGCGTCGCGGCTTCATCGGAAAGCGGCTGCGCGCGCCATCCCGGCCCGTACAGACCAATGCGTTTGCCGCTCAGTGCATGCTTGTCCAGTTGCGCCGCGTAGCCGCCTTCCGGCAGCCGTCCGACGCCGGCGAGCGTCTTTGGGTCTTCGCTCGAATATCCCGCGAGGATGTCGAGGCAGAGCGCTGCGTCCCTGACGTTGCGCGCGATGGGTCCCACGACATCCCGATTGCCCGACAGCGGCACGACGCCTGCATTCGGAACCAGCCCGATGGTCGGCTTGATGCCGACGAGGTCCTGCGCGGAAGCAGGATTCTGAATCGACCCGCCGGTTTCTTCGGCAAGTCCAAGAACCGCCATGCCCGACGCCACCGCCGACGCCGTGCCCGCGCTGCTGCCTCCTGGTGCGCGGTCGGGCATCACGACATTGATCGTGGGCCCCGCCCAGCTGTCGTTCGCGTGCGTGCCCATATGGCTCAGGATGGGGACGTTCGTCTTGCCGAGCAGGATGGCGCCCGCGCGCCGCATGCGCGCGACGACCGGTGCGTCGCGCTCGGGCATCAGGTCGATGCCGCCCTTCTTGCTATACAGCTTCGCCCATCCCGCAGTGGTCGGAAAACCGACCATATCCATCGGGTCCTTGATGACGACCGGCACCCCCGCGAGCGGGCCGAGTGGCTCGCCGGCAGCGCGCCGTTCGTCGATATTCCGCGCATCGTCGATTGCCGCCGGGTTCAGGAAGATCAGCGCATTGTATTTGCCGTTATAGCGTTCGATCCTCTCGAAGCAGGCGCGCGCCAGCTGCTCGGCCGTGAACCTGCCGGCCCGAAAACCCTCCTGCACGATCTCGACCGTCAGGTTGTCGAGGTCGAAGTCCATCGCACTGCCTTTTTCCATTCGATGCTCCTGTTGAGTTGGCCCTGCCTCAGAGTTGCACGCCGCGCGTGAGCGCGCCGTCGACGACGAAGTTCGCGCCGCTCACGAAGCTCGCGGCCGGGCTCGCGATGAACGCCACGGCATTGGCGATCTCCTGCGGCCTCGCCATGCGTCCGGTCGGATTGAGGGCAAGCGCGCGTTCGAACAGCGCCGCATCGTTATGCTCGATCCAGTCCCACACGCCGCCTTCGAAATACACGTTGCCGGGCGACACCGTATTCGCGCGAATGCCTTTCGATGCCAGTTGATTCGCGAGCCCCTGCATGTAATGCACGAGCGCGGCCTTGAACACGCCATACGGCCCTGCGGCGAAATCGATCTCGCGTGCCGAGACGCTCGATATCGCGACGATCGATGCGGCCTTGCTTGCCGTCAGGAACGGCATCGCGGCATCGACGAGATTGACCGTGCCGAGCAGATCCGTCTCGAACTCCTTGCGCCACGATTCGATGTCGTTGCCGATCGCCAGCGCGCTGACGTTGGCTACGACGATGTCGAGTCCGCCCCACTGCGCGCCGACGCTCGCGACCCACGCCTTCAGCGCCTCGCCATCCGACACGTCGACGGCCGCGCCAGAGGCGCGCGCGCCGCTGATTTCCGCCAGCGCGCTCGCCACCGACGCGACGCTGGCTGCGTCGCGCGCGCAAATGGCGACATCCGCGCCTTCCGCGGCAAGCGTTCGCGCGATCGCGAGGCCGATGCCCTTGGTGCCGCCGGTCACGATCGCCTTCAAGCCCTTCAGTTGCAGGTCCATGCTGGTCGCTCCTATGCGTATCCATGAGTAACGTTCGACGGCGCGCTCACTCCTTCTCGCGCCGCGCCTCCGATGCCATACCGCGCGTGATCTGCAGCACGTCGCTCGCCTGAATGACCGAGTGGCAGATATCGTCGATGGTCACGCGCTTCTCCATCGCCTGCGCGCGGAGCATGTCGTACGCCTCGCGTTCGCTCACGCGGTGCATGGTCATCAGAATGTCCTTCGCTTCCTGCAGATGCCGGCTGTCGAGCAGCTTCTGCTCGAGCTTGGCGATGCGCTGCGAATGCTGACGCGCGCGCTTCGCGTGATACAGCGCCATCACCACGCTGGATAGCAGCCCCGACGCGCGGATCGGCGTCGTGACGATGCCGTCCGAACCCATCTTGATGGCCTGATCGATGAAGGTCGGATTCTCGTAGCTCACCACGCAGATGACGGGCGGCGCATCGGGTCCGGACCACTCGCTCTTCGGCGCGCGTTCTTCCGGCAGCAACGCGCGAAACACCAGGTCCGTCCTGTCGGGCAGCGTGTCGGTCGGCGGCCAGTAACGTTCCACCTGAAAGCCGATGCGCCGCAGATGGTTGGTGAGCGTCTGCCCGTCGTCGTCATCCGGATGGAAGACGACGACGCGAGCATTGCGTTCGAGGATCGAGCTCGTCAGGCTTCGCTGGCCTCTGTCCGTTCGCGGGCTCACGTCAGTAGTCCCGCGTGCTCAGCTTCGTCACCCAGTCCCCGAGCGTCTGGCGCGTCATGTACGGATCGGGGCCGACGGCGAATTTCGATTCGCGCAGAATGGTGAACTGGCCGTCCGCGTTGGCGCGACCGATGCGCGGGTAGAGCGCCATGTGATGATTGACTGGATCGATCCGCACCCGGCCTTGCGGGGCGGCAAATTCCGAGCCGAGGAGATGCGGCATGATGGTTCCGATCTCGTCCGAGCCCGCACGGGCGCAGGCTTCGGCGAACATGTGCATTTGATAGTACGCGGCCTCCCAGTTCATGTCCGTGGGTGTATCCGCGCCAAAGCGCGACTGATGATGGCGCACGGCGCGATGATTCTCCGCCGCGTCGATGCTCTGGAAATAAGGCGCGGCCGTGTAATGCCCGGCCGCAATGCCCGGCTCCATTGCATGAATCTCGGTCTCGGAGGTATTGAGGCTGCCGATGGGCACCCGGGACGGATCGAAGTCCGCGTGCGCATAGGCATCGTAGAGATAGGGCACGGTCGCACCGATGACCGTACAGAAGATCCAGTCGGGCGACTTGCGCCTGATGTCCGCGACGACCTGTGCGAACTGACCGCGCGTCGCGTCGAGCGGGAGGTAGCGCTCGCCGAGAATCGCGCCTTCGGGATGCTGAAGCAGGAGTTCCTGCATCGTGCGATTGCATTCATACGGATAGACATAGCGCGAACCGACGAAATAGACCCGCGCGCCGAAACTTTCCGTCATGAAGTCGGCAAGCTGCACGCCGTTCTGATTCGGCGAGGCGCCGCTATAGATGATGTTGTCGGAATATTCGAAGCCCTCGTACATCTGCGCGTAGAACAGCAGTCGATTGTGCTTCTCGACGACGGGCAGCATCGCCTTGCGGCTGGTCGACGTGTACCCGCCGAAAATGGTGTTGACGCCGTCCTTCACGATCAGCCGCTCCGCAAGCTCGCGAAACGCAGCCGGGTCCGAAGCGGGGTCGTAATGAAGGGCGACGAGCTCGCGCCCGGCGATGCCGCCGCGCGCGTTGATCTCCTCGATGGCGAGGCACGCGCCGCGCCACTGGGACTGCTCGAGCAAGGCGGTCGAGCCACTTGTCGAGCAAAGAAGGCCCACTCGGATGGGATCGGATAAAGCCATTTCGTGACACCCTCTCGAATGCGCGCGGCACGGACGCCGCGCGTTGATCGTCTTGCCTCTGATCTAATCGGCTAATGTGTCACTTGAGGTAGTGCTTCGCGACCATCGCGCCGACCGTATATTTTGGATCGACAAAATTACCCAGGCGAACCTTGCCGACCTGGCTCAGCATCATGTACGCGTCCCACTTGTCGAAGCCGTATTCGGCGGCCATCCACAATACGAGTTCGCGATAGGCGATGCGAGTCGCGTCCTCCAGCGGCCGCGCGCTGCCGATGCTCATCAATGCATCCTCGTTCTCGAGGCGCGGCCAGTCGATCTTCCAGTGCTTGATGAGATCGACGCGAACGGTCGTCGTGCTCTGATATTCGACCGCTGTGCCACAGACCTCGCCATCGCCCTGGCAGGCATGGGCATCGCCGATGAAGAGCCGCCCGCCCGGCGAACGCACCGGCAAGTACGTGATGCTGCCCGGGCCCATGTCGGGCACGTCCATGTTGCCGCCGTGATTGTCGGGCGTGAGCGAGTTGATCGAATCGATCTCGGGGGAAAGACTGAGCGTGCCGATATGCGGCTTGTATGGGAGCGTGTTGCGCTTGCTCCAGTATACGTTCTCTTCGTCGATCCTGATCTTGCGCACGATTTCCGGCAAAGGCTCGTTGAGCAGCGCGGTGTAATCGGTGCCGGTCAGGCCGCCGAAGTTCGGGATCATGCAGCAAAAGCCGTGCGGGTCATCGCCGCGCGGCGCCATCTTCTCGATATACACGGCGACGACATCGCCCTTCTCCGCGCCTTCGATCATGATCGGCCCGTTCTGCGGATTGAGAAACGGCACCTGCAGGACCTGCGACGGCTTGTCCGTCTCCTCCTTGATCTTGCCTTCGAAGGCATCACGCGTTTCGACCACGACGCGATCGCCCGGCTTCACGTGCAGCACCGGCTGCGAGTACGGACCGATCGTGTAGTGATACGTCTTTTGCATCTCCTCGGTGAGATGATGTTCCACCGGTTCACGATCGGCGCCGACACCGCGCTTCATCATGATCGATTCTTCAAGCCATTTCATCTTCTGTTCTCCGTCACAGTGCCAGGTACTGGCGAATCAGTTGTTCGTCCCCGAGCTGCGAGGGACTCAGTGTGTCGACGATACGGCCCTTGTCCATCACGCAGCAGCGCGTCGCGATGCGTTCCACCATGCCCATGTCCTGCTCGACGAGCACCACGCCGATGCCCGTCTCGCGCGCGATCTGCTGCAGCGTCTCGCCGATCAGGTCGACGATCGATGGCTGGATGCCCTCCGACGGCTCATCCAGCAGCAGCACCTTCGGCGCACTGATGAGCGCGCGAGCGATTGCCAGTTGCTGCTGTTCGCCGCCACTCATGGTTCCCGCTTTCTGCTCGTAGCGATTCTTCAGAATAGGAAAATAGCCGACGACTTTCTCTCTCATTTTCGCCGCTTGCGCGCGATTCGCCTGCGCGCCGACCTGAAGGTTTTCCGCGACCGTCAACGCGCCGAAAATCTCCCGACCCTGCGGCACATAGCCCATGCCTTTTTGCGCGCGAACGTACGGTTTCTCGTGGCCGATCGCGTCGCCGTCGAGTGAGATTTGCCCGGCATCGAGCCTGACGAGGCCGATGAGCGCGCGCATCAACGTGGTCTTGCCCACGCCGTTGCGCCCGATCAGCGCCAGCACTTCGCCTCGTCCCACGCCGAATGACACGCCGTTGAGCACGCGTCCGCCGCCGTAACCCGCTTCCACGCCTGACACTTCGAGCAACGCGCTCATTTCTTCTTCCCCAGATAGACTTCCGCGACATCGTCACGTGCGAGGATCTCCTCAAGCGGCCCGTCAGCGAGCAGACGGCCGCCATGCAGCACCGTCACGCGCGAGGCGATCTGCTTGACGAAGGTCATGTCGTGCTCCACGACCATCATCGTGAGCCCGGCCGCCGACAGACGCTTGATGAGCTCGCCCGTCGCGTGCGTCTCCTCGACCGACATGCCCGCCACCGGTTCATCGAGAAACAGCAGCTTCGGGCGCAGGGAAACGGCCATCGCGATTTCGAGCCACTGCTTCTTGCCGTGCGACAGGTTGCGCGCGAGCACGTCCTCCTCGTTCTCCAGCATGAACCGCTGCAAGAGTTCTTCGAGGCTCTCAGGGCGGTCGTCCCTGGCGCGATGCAGCGACAACTGCAAATGCTGGCGCACGCTCAGATCCGGGAACACGCCCGGAATCTGGAACTTGATGCTCATGCCCATGCGTATGCGTTCGTGCGGCAGCACATGACTCATGTCCTGACCGAGAAACCTCACGCTGCCTTCGGACGGATGATGCTCGCCGGTGATGAGCTTGAAGAACGTGCTCTTGCCCGCGCCGTTCGGCCCGATCACGCAGCGGATTTCGCCGGCGTCGATCTTGAAGTCGATGCCATTGATGACGTGCGCGCCTCCGAAGTGCTTCTTGAGTCCGCGCGTTTCCAGCAGCGTGGTCATGACTTGCCCTCCTCTCGCCTGATGCAAGTACGGCCGTGCCGCGCGGCCACGTTGTTGCGGCTCGACAGACGACGCAGCTGCCGCGACACGAACGGCAGCAAACCCTCGGGCGCTGCCAGCACGACGATCAGCAGAATCGCGCCGAGCAGGATCAGCGCATACTGGCTGCCGTACACCGCGAGACTTTGCGAGAGCCACACGAGGAACGCCGTGCCGAGTATGGTCCCGCCGATACTCTTCCTGCCCGACGTCGCGACCCAGATGACCGGCATCGCCGCGGCGGTGAGGCCCATCGTCGATGGCGTGATGTAGGAGCCCCAGATCGTGTACAGCGCGCCGGACAATCCACCGAGCGTGCAGCCGAGCACGAACACCAGCAGTTGATGGCGGCGGATATCGACGCCCAGCATCTCCGCACGCTGCGGGTTCTCGCGAATGGCGATGAGCGTGAGGCCGAACGTGCCGTCGAGCAGCTTGCGCATCGCTGCATAGACCACGATCAGCAGGATCAGCACGAGGTAATAGAAGCTCGCGTTTTCCAGCGTCAGGGGCCCGCCCGGCCAGGGGATCGTCAGTGGCGGCATGCCGCCCATGCCGTTGTATCCGTTCAGACGCGCCTCGCCGATCGCCCATTGCGGCCCCGCCGTCTGCGACATGAAGGTTTCGAGCACGAGCGTCACCGAAAGCGTGACGATGCCGATGAACACCCCCTTGATGCGGCCATAGAAAATCATGTAGCCGATCAGCGCCGCGGCGACGACGCTCGCGACCAGCCCCGCGCCGAGACCAAGCCACGAATCGAACCACGTGTCGCCGTAATTCAGCGTGAAGATCCCGTAGCAATAGCCCGACAGTCCGAAGAAGGCGGTCTGCCCGAACGACAGGATGCCGCCGTAGCCCCACATCGCGGCGAGCCCGAGCGCGCTGAACGCCCACAGGAGGCAGTACGCGAGATTGCCGCTGGTGTTCGCATCGACGACGAGCGGCAGGCACAGCGCCACGAGCCACGGAACGCTTTGCAGCGCGCGCGTCGTGGCGCTCGTCGAAGGCATGTTCAATTGCTTCAAGTCAGCCTCCTAGCGCAAGCGCGTGAAAAGATTGCCGAGGCCCTGCGGCATCAGCCGGATCACGACGATGACCGTCACCAGCAGCCCGATCTGCCCGAATAACTGACCATAGGACGCCGTGAGCGCCGTCTGGATGATGGCGAGCACACCGGCGGCCGGCGTCGTTCCCGCGATTACGTTCGCGCCGCCGACGACCACCGATACGAACGCCTGCACGATGAAGTTGCTGCCCATCGTCGGCACCGCCGTCATCGTCGGGGCGTAGAGCGCGCCCGTCAGACCGGCGAGGCCCGCGCCGAGCGCGAAGGTCAACGTATAGAGCCGGTCCGTGCGCAAACCGAGACATTGCGCGATATTGGGATTCTGAATCGTCGCGCGGGCGCAAACGCCGTAATTCGTCTTGAAGAACAGCAGATAGAGTGCGAACAGAATCGCCAGCGCGATGACTGGCAGCACGGCGCGATACGTCGAAAACGAATAGTCACCGAGTGCGAAGGACCCGAACGGCGTGCCGATGCCTTCGAGCGACGGACCGGCGATGAGCAGCATCGTCTGCTGCACGATGAGGCTGATCGCCCACGTCGCCACGACGGAATCGAACAGGCGGTCGTACAGATGCCGGATCACGAGCCGCTCGATGACCACGCCCGCGAGCGCCGCCGCGATCGCGCCGAGCAGCATCGCAAGCGGCAGCGGCACGCCGCGCTTGGCGGCGAGAATAGTGGCGTAGGCGCCGCACATGATGAACTCGCCATGCGCGAGATTGATGACGCCCATCATGCCGAAGATCACCGCGAGACCAAGCGCCGCGAGTACCAGATAGGCAAAGCTGTCGCCGAACTGATAGATGACGGAATAGAGAACGGATAAGGTGGCCATGCTTGCTCCACGTTCAGGAGGCGGGCGCGCCGTGCCTTAAGCAACGGCGCGCCCGCTTGAATCAGGACTTCTTGGGCAGGTTCGACGGCGAGTACTGACGGTGATCCGGCTTGTTCGGCAGATCGCAGCCGACCTTGCCGAGCCAGTACGGTTGCACGTCGTTCCAGACCTTGGGAATCTCGACGGAATGATCCTCCTTCACGTGCACGAGGTAGATCGTGTGACTGGCGTGATGGCTCTTCGGGTCCATGCAGACCTTGCCTTGCGCGCCTTCCGTGCAGATGTCGCCGCTCTCGAGCGCCTTGCGCACCGCATCCTGATTCGTCGACTTGGCCTTTTCGACGGCGGCCTTGTAGAGGAAGATGGCGTCGTACGCGTTCGCCGCTTCCTGGTTGATGTACGGCTCGTTCGGGAACTTCGCGTGGAAGCGCTTCTTGAAATCGTTGCTGGCGGGTGAATCGACTTCTTCGACGTAGTTCGCCGTCACGTACATGTCCTTCAGCGCAGGCGGTTTGAAGCGCTTGTGCTCATAAGCCTGACCGACGTTCACCGAGCTTGCCATCGGCATGTTCAGATGCGCCGAAGCCTGCTGCTCGTAGTACGACGCCTGATTCGCGCCGACCAGCAAGGTGACCACGAAGTCGGGCTTCGCCTTCTGGATGTTCTGGATGGTCTGCCCGAATTGCGATACGGACAGGGGAATGAATTCCTCGCCCACCATCGTTCCGCCGTTCTCCTTGACGATGTTGCGCACCCACTCTGCGGAAATCTGCCCGAAGTTGTAGTCGGCGGCGATGGTGTACACCTTCTTGCCGTACTTTTGCATCATCCAGGGAATGAGCGTCGAGAATTGCTGCTCGGGCACCGCGCCGGTCACGAAGGTGTTGGTGTCGCAGACGCCGCCTTCGTACTGGTTGTCGTACCAATAGAGCTGATGCGCCCGGTCCATGATCGGACGGATCGCTTCTCGCGAGGCGCTGGAGAATGCGCCAAAGATGACGTCCGGTTTGTCGGTCTGAACCAGCCGCCGCGCGAGTTCCTGGAACTTCGTGTTGTCGGACTGCGTATCGTAAGCGATCAGTGACACCGGACGTCCGAGGATGCCGCCCTTTGCATTGATCTCATCGACCGCCAGTTGCGTGGCGTGGATCTTCGGAATCGTTGCCAGTGCAAAATTGCCCGAGGCGTCTTCCAGTAAGCCGATCTTCACGGGATCGGCGGCGCTCGATGCGAGCGAAGTCAGTGCAAGTCCTGCGGTGAGGGCGAGACGCGTCCAGCCCGACAGCTTCAGCAACATGCGGGTTCTCCAGAAAAGAAGACTAAGACAGGGGAAAACTGCGGACAAAAAAAAGCCCCCTGCCGAACCAGCGGTTCGTCAGGGGGCTTCTGTGCCGGGTCCTCGGGCGGACATCTTTGTCAGGCCTCGAAGGATGAACCAGTGTAAAGCGCCATATTTTTATTTGTCAATCAGCGGTCAAAAATCGACGGGAGCACACGATTCCGAGATCGCCACCTACGCGCCCGCCCGACCGCCTCTCGACACTGGCGGAGCCTCGCCAGACGTGAGGACGATCACGATGACGACAGTCGGCTCTGTCGGCACTTGATTGCACTCGCGCGCAACCCGCGCGTCCCAGTCGCCGTTCGAGGTCTTAGCTGCACTTGCCACAGCGAGCCAATCTCAAAGCGCTAAACATTAACTCCGTCGTTGCACTTCGGTTTGAAACCGCCTTTGCACGAACGACGTGTTGATAGTGATGCGGTCGACAGGCAGCGGTATGAGGCACGCAACGCTCGATTAGCCGGTGCCGAAATCGTCGAGCGAGAAGGCACGCCAAGCCTTCGTACGCTACCGTGTAACCGGAGCGTCGTCACACTTTCCCTTCCGCCACGGAACGATCCGTTTCGGCGAGCATCTGCACGGCATCGTGGTGGTGATGAATCGCGTACGCGGAATAGATCACGTCCAGCACCGCGATCTGCCCAATCTTCGCGGTGGTGGATTCATGCGGCTCCGGGCGTTCGAAGCCGTCGGTCTGCTCGGCGGTCAGCAGTGAGATGTCCGCATGACGGGTGATCGGCGAGTTCGGGAACGACGTGATGCAGACCGTGTGCGCACCCTGCTCCTTGGCGATCTGCAGCGCGCGCACTGTCGCCTTCGTGCGTCCGGAATTGCTGATGCCAAACACGACGCATTTCGAATCCAGATTGAGCGATGCGAACTGCTGGATGCTTTGGTCACGATAGAAGATGCACTTCTTTCCCACGCGGAAAAAGCGCACCACTCCGTTCTCCGCTGCAAGCGCCGACGTTCCGGTCGCGAAGAATACAACGTATTCGCAGGCACTGAGCGCCTGAACCACCTGCGCGACCGTCTCGGGCCGCAGCTTCGCCATCGTCTGGTCGAGTGTCTCACGCAATGCGCCGTGCACCTTGCGCACGACGATGTCGAGCGGATCGCCCGGCTTGATGTCGTCGTAGATCTCGCGTGTCTCGCTGACCGGCAACTGCTCGCGGCGGCGCGACAGTTCCTCGGCCAGCGAGATCTTCATCTGCTGGAAGCTGTCCAGGCTGAATTCCTTGACGAAGCGCGTCACCGTCGCTTCCGACACGTCGCACTTTTCCGCCATCTCGCGGATCGTCATCGATTTCGCCTGCGCCGGCGAGCGCACGATATATGTCCCGATGCGGCGCAGCGCAGGATTCAGTTCGGGCAGTCGCTCGCGGATCACCGCAATCGTCCCGTTGGCAGCAGTCATGTCGTTCCCTACGTTCTGATAAATGCGCACCGAGGCGCAATGCCCCGATTAAAGGAACCCGGTGGACACCCACGGCACCGCGGCGACCACCAGGAGTCCGACGATCAGCGCAGCCAGGTAGCCCCAGATGCGGCGCATCGCCAGCGACGGATCGACCTTGCCGATCGCACATGCCATGTAGTATCCCACTCCAAATGGCGGCGCAAACAAGCCGACGCCCATCGCGAGCACGACCACCATCGCGTACTGCACTTCGTGGATACCCATCATCCGCGCGACCGGAAACAGCAGGGGCCCGAACAGCACAATCGCCGGGATCCCTTCGAGCACGCTGCCGAGCACGATGAACGCGACGATCGAGACCGCCATGAAGGTCGGTGCGCCGCCCGGCAGATGCGACATCACATAGGCGAGGTCCTGCGAGAAGCCGGACTGCGTGAGCGCCCAGGCCATGCTGGTCGCGGTCCCGATGATGAGCAGAATCGAGCCGGAGAGCGCGGCCGTATCGACGAGCATCGGCTTCACGCGGCGCCAGTCGAACTGCCGGTAGATCAGGAGGCCCACGATCACCGCGTAGATCACGCCGATCGTCGAGACTTCCGTTGCCGTCGCGACCCCCTCGACCACTGCTGTTCGGATCACGACTGGCAGGATCAGCGCCGGCAGCGCGATCACGAAGCTGCGGCCAATCAGGCGCAAGCCCGCGCGCGCGCCGCTTTGCTTCGCTTCGTGGCGGCTTCTCATCCACACGACCGCGCACAGCGCGAGACCGAGCGTCACCGCTGGCAGCAATCCGCCGATGAAAAGCGCCGTGATCGAGACCCCCGTCACCGAGCCGATCGTGATGAGCACGATGCCCGGCGGCACCGTCTCCGTCTGAGCCCCAGTCGCGGCGAGCAGCGCCGTGAGGTCGCCAGGGTCGGAGCCGCGCTTCTTCATTTCGGGGAATAGCACCGGGGCGACGGCGGCCATGTCGGCGGCCTTTGATCCCGAGATGCCCGAGAGCAGGTACATCGCGCCGATCAGCACGTACGACAAGCCGCCGCGCACGTGGCCGAGCAGGTTGGCAAGGAAACCTACCATCGCCTTCGCGATGCCCGTCATCTCCATTAACTGGCCGACGAACACGAAGAGCGGCACCGCGAGCAGCATGATGTGCGACATGCCCTCGTCCATCCGGCCGACCACGACCGTGAGCGGCACCGACGTCGTCAACGCGAGATAGCTGAATGTGGCAAGGCCGAACGCGAAGGCGATCGGCACGCCCGTGAGTACCGTCGCCGTGACGACCACGACGAAGAAGACCACGAGGTTGTAGTTGCCGAGGCGCTCGAGCACCGGCATGGCAAGGGCGAGCGTGGCCGCGATCCCCGCGACGAGCAGCACCGCCGCCATCACCGCGCGCCAGTTGGCGACGCGCGCCAGTTGCAACAGCGCCGAGAGCGTCATGAGCGCCGCGCCGACCGGCATGGCAGCCGCGCGCCACAGGGTCGAGATTTCGAGCGCGGGGGTCGTGACATCGGCCTCGTGATACGCATAGCCAAACGCGGGTGCGAGGATCAGCAACAGGAATGCGAGCGATGCGCTGATGGCGAGCACATCAAAGAAGGCACGCTTTGTGGGGCTCAGCCGATCGACGAGCGCCGTCATGCGCATGTGGTTGCCGCGCCAGAACGCGATCACGGACCCGAGCATCGCGAGCCACAGGAACAGCAGCGATGCAAGTTCGTCTGACCAGTCGAGCGGTCGGTGCAGCGCATAGCGCGCGAGGACGCCGCTGAAGAGCAGCACCACTTCCGCGAAGACGAGCAGCGCCGCCGCCACTTCGACGGCCCATATGAGCGCGCCCTCCACCCTTGCCAGCAGGTTGCCAGAGCTCGCGCCTAGCGGCCCCGCCTGCGTCATTTCGGTCTTGATCATCGTCTCACTCCGGTCTCCGGGTTGGTCTGCTGCCGCTCGCCCATGAATTGCTTCACGCCAGCTTGCCCACCGCCTGCTCAAGCAGGGCCCAATTATCTTCGCCGTATTTCTCCTTCATCTCGGTGTAGAAGCTCGTCTTCGCGAGCGCGCTGCGGAACGCGCCGCTGTCGACGGAGGCGAACTGCAGGCCCTTGCTCGACAAATCGGTCTGCAGACTTTTGCTGAGCGCGGCAATATCGGTGCGCTGGTCGCGCACCGAGCGCTCCAGTTCCGTGCCGACGATCTTCTGCAAGTCCGGCGGCAGGCGGTTCCACGCGTCCCGGTTGGCGAGGGTCCAAAAGCCGTCCCAGATGTGGTTCGTCAGGCTGCAGAACTTCTGCACCTCGTAGAACTTGCCCGTGTTGATGAGCGCGAGCGGATTCTCCTGCCCGTCAACGACGCGCGTCTGAAGCGCGCTGTACAGCTCGTTGTAGTTAAGCGGCGTTGGGCCCGCGCCGAGCGCGCTGAAGAGCGACGTGTACGCCGGGTTCGGCGGCACGCGCAGCTTGAGGCCCTTCAGGTCGGCGGGACCGTTCACCTGCCGCGTCGAAGACGTGACCTGCCGGAAGCCGTTGTCCCACAATCCGCCGATCGCGACGATACGTCCCGTGCGCGCGACGTCCTGGCGGATCTTCGCGCCGAGCGCGCCGTCCATCGCGCGCCAGACCTGCTCGTAGTTCGTGAACGCGAAGCCAACACTCGCTATCCCCGACGACTTCACGTAATTGCCGAGGTTGCCGTGGCCGAGCGTCATGAACTCGGCGGCCCCGCTGCGCGTCTGCGAGAGCGTGTCGGCATCGGAGCCGAGCTGGTTCGCTGGGAACAGTTTGATATCGACACGCCCGCTCGTGATTTCGCGGATGCGAGCGAGCGCTTCCGCCGCGCGCTTGTTCAGCGGATGCGCGACATCGAGCGCGGTCGCGAACTTGTAGTTGAACTCGGCGGCGCGCGCGCCTTGCGGCCAGATCGCGGCAAAGCCGGTCGCGGCGGCGAATCCGCTTGCAACGCTCGCCTTGAGCAAGGTGCGGCGCTTCGTGTCTACAGCGTCGCCGGTCTGAACGGCATCGCGTGATCGCTTGTCCATCTTCGTCTCCTGGTGCGCTTTGAAGCGCTCTTTATCGTGGTAGCGGATAGCGGCGTGAAGCAGCGCCTACGTGCGCAGGCTTTCGGCGTATTCGGCAAACGCGGCGGGCGGCGTCGCGTGCACCGGCTCGAAGGTCTGGTGCGCGATGAACTCGGGGCGCGTCGGACGCTGGATCGCATTCGACACGGCGCTATACGTCACATAGACGATGCGGCGCGGCAGCGGCGTCATGTTGCCGGCCGATCCGTGCACCGAGTTGCCATGGAACATCAGCACGCTGCCTGCGCGGCCCGTCGCCACTTCGATGTCGCTGCCGGTCGTGATCATGGCCTCGACATCAGCGAGATCCATCCAGCGGCGGTTGTTCTCTTTCGGCGTGGTCGGGATCATGCCGCGCTTGTGGCTGCCCGGCACGAACATCAGCGCGCCGTTGGTCGTGAAGACGTCGTCGAGGAAGATCGCGATGTTCATCGCGCGCGCCTCGGGCATGCCGTCATCCTCGTGCCAGGTCACGAAATCCTGGTGCCACGGGAAGTTGTCGCCGTCGAACGCGACTTTCGGATTCACCTTGAACTGGTGGATGTAGAGCGTCTCGCCGATCAGCTGCTCGACGGGCGCAACAAGGCGCTCATCGCTTGAGAGCGTGCGGAACACCTCGCTGTACTTGTGGCAGCCGAACGCCGTGCGCGGCGCGCCGCTCTTCTCGCGCCAGATTTCCGGACGATGTTCGCGCGTGATTTCCGCCGCTTCGTGGCGAAGGACCTCGACTTCCTCGGCCGAGAACACATCGGGCAGGACGAGATAACCCGCGTCGTTGTACTGGTCGATCTGGCTTTGCGTCAGTTCCATGCTTTGTCTCCTTGTGCGGGTCTGCGTGACCCGGGTTCAGCGTTGTCTTTAATGCCACGCGCGCCCTTCGCGCGCCTGGACGAAGTGATCATCGGCGCCGTTCTGGCCCGCCTTCAGCAAAACCTGCGCGCCGTCGAGCGCGCCGCCCGCCGCATGGATGCGCATGAACGCGTCCTGCGAGGCCGGGTTGACCGCGTCGACGCTCAGGGCATCGATGCCGAGCCGGCGCATCGTCTGGCTGGACGTATCGCCGCCGGCGACGATGAAGCGCGGCAGCTGGCGGCGCGCGGCCACGCGCCTGAGCACTGCGCCGTACACCCCGCCGATCACCGCCGACGACTCCGCCTGCATGCGGTCGCACACGTCGCGGCCGGCGGCAATGGTCGCATCGTCGGGACCGGCGGCCGTATATACGACGATGCTCTGCTCGCGTTCCAGCGCCTCGCAGATGCCGGTGGCAAGCACGTCCGCGATCGCGTCCTCGCTCTTCGATGCCAGTTCTTCAAGCGAAACGCGGATCGCGCGCCAGCCGTGATCCTGCGCATGCGCGATCTGCGCGGCCGTATGCGGCGTGCAACTTCCCGACAGCGCGACGATGCTGTCCACCGCGCGTTGCGGCGCGGGCACCGGCGCGTTTTGCGCTGCGCCGCGCAGGTGTGCGGCAAGACCTGCCGCAAAGCCGTGTGACGCAAGCGTGAACACCGTCCGGCTCGCCGACGCCTGCCACACCGCGTCGGCGATCTTGCGCAGATCGTCCGCTTCCATTGCGTCGAACACGGTGCCAGAGACATCGCGCGCGTTCAGGCGCTTCACTAGTTCCGCGACGCTCGCCGAGCGTAGTGAGGGAAAGTCGCACAGGCCGATGAGGCGCTTTGTTTGCTGCGCGAGATGCACGCGCAGGTCGGCTTCGCGCATCGGCGTGGCCGGATGCGCGGACATGCTCGGATGCCGGTCGAGCCGGTAAACTTCGCCCCGATACGGCGCAAAGTGATTGCCGAACGCCGTATAGCGGCCGAAGTCCGGATGCGCGGCTACGATTGGCACGTTCTGCGCGCCGAAGCAGCGCTCGGCCAATTCCAGCACGGTGCCAAAGCTCCCTTGCTGCGGTGACGAGTCGAAGGTCGCGCAGATCTTGTATTGCGCGATGCGCGCACCCGCCGCGCTGAACAGCCGAAACGCCGGCTCGATCTCGGCGGCCATCTTATGCGGCGGCAGCGCGCGCGCGATGCCCGCGATGCCGACCACATCGAATTGCGAAAACGCCTCGCTGAAGCGTTGCGCGCCCGGCGTCTCCACAAACATGATGCCTCGCAGGCCGCGACGATGGAACTCCAGCAGGTTGCCCGCGGCACCGGTGAAATCGTCGCCGTAGAAGCAGACGGGCGCCGCGCGCGAGCCGAGCGGTTGAAGGTCGCTCATCATGCGTCAGGCCGCGAATGCGCCGAGCGCACGCGCGAGCGACGGACGCGCATTCGCGTATTCCTCGAGCGAGACGCGCGCGAGCGCCGCTTCCCACGCGAGCCGGATGCTTTCGACGCCCGCGGTGATGCCGTCCGGATGCCCGAGGATGCCGCCTCCGCATGCATAGATGAGATCGGTCGATCCAAGCGCGTCGTAGGTGTCGGCCGCCTGCGTGACCGTCTGGCGCGACGAGAATACCGGCATCACGTTCCAGGCCGGACCGCCGTCGCTGAAGACGGGCGTCACGCACGATTGCGCCGAGCGCACGACCGACTCGTTCGACTCATAGAACTTGTTGTCGATGCCATTGACGTGGATGTGATCCGCGCCCGCGATCCGGAAAAACTTGTGCCATGCGCGGAAATCAACACCGAAACCCGGTGCTCGGCTCATCGTGCCAAAGCCGTTGCGGTGTCCGTGGATCGGGAGTTGCGCATGGCGGCGCAGGTAAGCGAGCGCAGGCAGTCCCACCCAGTTCAGGCTCACCATCACGCAGTTGCCGCCCGCCTCCAGTACCTTGTCGTGGCGGCGAAGCATCTCGTCGATTTCGCCCGTGATGTTAAACGCGTACATCACCTTGCGCCCGGTGCGGTCGCTGTAGCGGCGCAGCACGTCCATCACCGCGTCGACGCGCCTGTCGAACTGGCAATGCGGGGGATCGGCCATGAGTTCGTCGTCCTTGATGAAGTCGATGCCGCCTTCCGCCAGCCGCTCGACGAGATCGGCCGTTTCGGCAGGCGTGAGGCCCACGCTCGGCTTCACTATCGTGCCGATCACCGGCCGGTCGTCCTCCACGCCCGCGAGACGCCGCGTTCCCGCGACGCCGAATTGCGGCCCCTGGTAGGCATCCGCGAGCACCGAGGGCAGCTCCAGATCGACGAGCCGCAAGGCACTCACCGACTTCACGTCGAAGATGTTGCCGGCGGCCGTGGCGAGCATGTTCGGCAGCGACGTGCCGGTGTTCTCCAGCGGCCACGAGAGCGTCACATGGCAGCGCTTCACCGACGAGGCGGCGGGATGCGCGATCGATGCCCCCGGCGACGGATCGATCTCCTCGATGCGCTCGATGCGTGCACCGTGCAGCTCGGCAATCGAGGCACGCTCGCCGGGAATCGCGACGAAGGTGGCGGTGGACGATTCGCCGGCCATTTCGGCTGCGGCGTCCTCAGGACGACGGGAAGTTTCGATCAGGTAAGTGGCGGCAAATCTGTTTGACACAAGCGGTCTCCGGGTTGGCGTAGACGCTATGAAATAATATTTTTTTCACTTAGTCAAACAAAAGTGAATTTTATTTGCTAAAGCTAGGGTATGTTCTGATGCCCTGCCAGTGCGACGCGCCGCCGGGTCATCCAGGTTCGGGCAACCTGCTCTGCTACGCCCCGGTGAAAGAGGTGGCCGCGCAGATTCGGACAGCCGGCTAAGTGGAGCGTGCGGGGCCTGAGCCCGCGGTAATGCGGGCAGAGGAACCGAGCAATGACGAAGAGCACCCGACGCACGCACTCAGCGGCGTTCAAAGCCATCATGTCTTAAGCGGCGCGCTCAACAAGGCGGGATTGCTGAGCGCAAAGCGATGATCGACCGTAGCCACGCGTTGCCGGTTTGGCAGCAAGTCCGGCTTGTCGGTATCGCGAGATCGAGCGCGTATTACCGAGCGCAGGCGCTCAGCGAAACGGGCCAGTTGATGATGCGTCGGATCGACGAACTGCATCTGGAGTTTCCGTTCGCCGGGGCACGGATGCTGGCGCGCTTGCTGCGCCGGGGGGCCACGAGCTCGGCCGCCGCCGCGTGCGCACGCTCATGAGGCGTATGGGCGTGGAGGCGCTGGAAGAAGCGTTCACCCGTTACGGGCTGCCCGGCATCGTGAACGCCGATCAAGGCAGCCAGTTCACGGCGGGCGCGTTCACCGAGGCCGTGCTGGGCCGGGGGATTGGTCTGTCCAGCGAGGCCACTTCTTTTGTTTCAATTGCGAGGACGCAGGAAAATTGCTAAAGCCGTCGGATTCGACAAGCTGGCGCGTCAGCTTGTCGAAGCGTCCGGTGTCGTTAAATCACTGGCGCGGCTTCTCGCACGTCACGCTCCATAGATATCGCCGGCCTCGAACCTTTTCACCCGCAGGAAGTGCGGTCCAAGCTCGTCCAAGCGGGTCACGCCCAGCAGCCCCATGTCCGCACGAAGCTCCGCGTTGATGAGCCCGATCGCATGCTCGACACCTTCTTGCCCGCCTATGCACGCGGCATAGTTCATCGGACGCCCGATGAACGCGCATTTGGCGCCCAGCGCAACCGCTTTCAACACATCGGTGCCGCGACGAAAACCGCTGTCGATCATCACCGTCATGTCGGGGCACGCCTTCACGACATGCGCGAGCATTCGCAGCGGCGAAACGGAGCCATCGAGCTGACGCCCGCCATGATTCGAGACGATGACGCCGTCAGCGCCGATCTCCCGTGCCATGACTGCATCGCCGGGATGCAGGATGCCTTTAAGCACAAGCGGTCCCTGCCATCGCGCACGAATCGCACGGATCGCGTCCCAGTCCAGGTGCTCGCGCCCGCTGAAGTCGCGGTTCGCGCGGTGCGATAGCAACGGCTCGCCGCGCTCTGCCGATGCATTTTCGAAGTGGGGCATGCCGTGGCGAAGTATCGTCCGCAGAAAGGTGAAGAGCGACCACGTCGGGTGCATGATGCCGTCGCGAAGCAGTGGCAGGTTCGGCCGCAGAGGCGTCCTGAAGCCCGTGCGCATATTGTTTTCGCGATTCGGCACAACCGACGAATCCACCGTGACGACGAGCGTGGAAACATTGGCGGCGCTGACCCGATCCACCAGCGCGTGCATCTCGCCAAATGTCTTTGGCATATACATCTGGAACCACGTGCCCGGGGCCGCTTCGATCACTTCTTCAAGGCGAATCAGCGACGCCGCGCTGAGGATCATCGGCACGCCGTACGCTTGCGCCGCCTTGGCCTGCGCAAGATCGCCGCGGTAGCCCGTTAAGGAGCTAATGCCCATAGGGGCGATGCCAACGGGCGACTCATAGCGCACCCCGAAGAGTTCTATCGCCTGGCTCCGCTGCGAAACATTGCGCAGCACGCGGGGGATGAAGCCGAGTTCGTCGAAGGCCGCACGATTGTCGGCGAGCGATGCATTGTCTTCCGTCGCCCCGTGGACATAGCCGAAGAGCGGACGCGGCAGGCGACGCTTGGCGGCGGGCTCGAAATCCGCGAGAGAAAGGAAGCCGCGCATACGGCTTGAGACGTTGGTTTGCCGCTTAGTCATGACGATGCAACTGAAGTTCGAAGATACAAAAAATAGACCCGACGTCAGGCCTTGCCATGGTACGACGTTGATCGGCCGCCGCGCTCGCGTACATTCACAGCCGATGCGGCGCGCCGCGCGGGCGCGCCTAGGGATCGCGCATGCCGCATCAGCGAGCAGCGGAGACCGACTCCTGATGGCCGCGCCCGCCGAGTCCGAGCCTGAGCCACACCGCGAACGCGCCAATGCCGAGCAGTAGCAAGCTTACGGCAGGCACCAGCATCGGCGCCGACGTGCTGTGCATCACCTTGCCTACGAAGGGCATGATGTTCTGCGCGAGGAACCCGCCGACGCTCGAGCCAGCGGCGATGACCGCGAGCGCCACCGCACCACCCGCACCCTTCATGAACGATACCGGCAAGAGCCGCGGCGGCAGCGCCCAGAAGCACGGAATCATCAGATACAGGCAAGGCGCGCCGAGCGAGAGCGCCGCGAAGCGCACGGTGTTCGAGAACGGTCCTACGCTCGCGACGAAGCACACAATGCCGAACAACGACGCGCAGAACGCCGCGATCAGTACCGCGCGCGGCGTCTGGAGACGGCGCGGCAGCCACAGCAGCATAAGCGAAGTTAAAAGCCAGGGAATCATGTTGAGCATGCCGTTGACGCTGCTCGATACCCCGAAACCGCGCACCAGCGTCGGCAGCCAGTATGCGATGCCATAGATGGCGATCGAGATCGTGCCATAGCCGACGGAAAAGAGCGCGACGGTCATCAGCGATCCGAGTGACCACCCTTTTTGTGTCGCGCGCACCGGCGCAGGATCGCGACGCAGGCTGTCCTCGATCACGAGCTTCTCGGCAGCCGTGAGGAACCGCGCTGTCTGCGGATTGTCGGGCAGGTAATACAGCGAAACGAACGTGAGCAGCACCGCGGGCGTGCCCGTCGTCAGAAATACCCACTGCCAGCCTTCCAGGCCCAGCAAGCCGTGCAGTTCCAGCGAGAAGCCGCCGATCAGCGACCCGAGCATGTTCCCCATGCTGCTACCCAGCGTGAGCAGTCCGATGATGCCGGTACGCTGACGCTCCGGAAACCACATGCCGAGATAGAGGATGATGCCAGGATACAGCCCTGCTTCCGCCGCACCGAGCAGGAAGCGCAAGACCTGGAAAATCGTCTCGGATGGCGTCCATGCGAGCAGCAGCGTCGCGAGGCCCCAAGTCAGCATGATGCGGGAGATCCATCGCCTCGCGCCAAAGCGATGCATCGCCAAATTGCTCGGCACCTCGCATAGCAGGTAGCCGATAAAGAACAGCGACGACGCAAACCCGTAGGACGCTTCGCTCATATGCAGGCTATTCAGCATCTGCAACTTGGCGAAGCCGATGTTCGCGCGGTCGATATACGCGGTGAGAAAGATCGCGATCAGCAGCGGCACCAGCCGCCACGCGACGCGCGTGAAAAGTTCAGCATCGTTAGTTCGGTTCGTCACTATCGTCTCCATGCCCGGCGGCGTTCGCCGCTCGCCGTGGCGCATTTGATCACTGCGGTGGCGCGGCGTGTCGGACCCACACGCGCGGCATCGCTCAATGTTCGTTCGTCAAGGCGCGCGTTACTGCCCGCTGCTTGCCTTCCAGCTTTCGAACTCCGCGCGAGTCGCCTCATCCGGCGGATAGAGCCCGAACGTGGACCGGCCTTCGCGCACGCGAGCATCGACCCAGTCTTCGAAGATCGTCATCGCGGCGGCTTCCTCGGCGATCTCGTTGGCGATATGCGCCGGTATCACGACGACGCCCTCCGCATCGCCGACGATGACGTCCCCCGGATACACGGCGACATCGCCGCACGCGATCGGCACATTCAAATCGGCGGCATGATGGTGGATCAGGTTGGTCGGCGCGGAAGGACGCGCCGCATAGCACGGAAAGTTCAGCGTGCGCAGATCCGGCGTATCGCGGAAGCCACCGTCCGTCACGACGCCGGCAGCGCCGCGCATCATCATTCGGCTGATGAGGATGCCGCCCGCAGATGCCGCGCGCGGGTCCTTGCGGGAATCGATGACCATCACCTGGCCGGGCGGGATCTCTTCGACGCCGCGCCGTTGAGGGTGCGTTTTGTCAGCAAAGACGGACAGCGTGTCGAGGTCTTCGCGCGCCGGAATGTAGCGCAGCGTGTATGCCTCGCCGACCATCCGGGACGCCGCCGGATTGACCGGCGTGACGCCCTGGATACAGACGTTGCTGAAGCCGCGCTTGAAGAGGGCTGTGGTCAGCGTTGCAATGCTGACGCCACGAAGGCGTGAGCGGTTTTCGGGTGTGAGAGCACTTGTCTGTGTCACAAAGCGATCCTGTTCGGAGTGGATGAGTGAAGCGGCGGCACGCAGCTTCAGAACTTGTGGCGGATCGCGATCCGCACGGCCGCCTGCTGATCGGATGAGGAGGCCGTAAGGCCGTTGAGCGCGGCGCGCGCGGCGTGCCCCGTCGAGTCAGTGCCGGACGCATGCTGCAACACGCCGATCACATAGAAGTCTGTGCGCTTGGATACGGCATAGTCCGCGCCAATCGACCCCTGGTGGTACTTCGCATCATTGGCGTTGTTCCCGACCGTGTAGTTGTAGGCGACGCCGAGCGACAGCGCGGGCGTGAACTGATACTGAAAATCGGCTTCGACGCTGTTGAACGTCGCCATGCCGCCGAAGCCAGCGGGATTGAGCGGCGACACCGCGCCGCTCAAATGCCGGAACTGCGTGTTCGAGTAGATCGCGCCGAGCGTTGCGCGGCCGATTGCATACGTCGCACCGGCGCCGAAAATGCGTTGACTTTGCGCCGACGCGTACCCGTTGATGACCGGCGAGCTGCCGAAGTTGTTGCTTGCGGCCGTCGCGCCAACTGCCGTGCCGAAGAACGACACGTTCGGATTGCGTGCGACGAGATATCCCGCGCCCACGCTAAGCGGCCCGCCCGAGTAGCCGAAACCCACCGACCAGATCTGGTTCGTACCGACGCTGCCCGGCGTGCCGCCGAAGCTGTACAGGCCTTCCGCGGAGAAGCCGCCGTAGTTCGCGGTGCGATACTTCACCGAGTTATTGATGCGGTTGGCGTTATTGAGGTTATCGAGGTCGCCCGGGTGCGCGCCGATGCTTCCTGAGAACAATGCGCTTGGCATCAGCGGATGCACGTAATCCACGACCGGGTCGTACTGGCGCCCTGCCGTCACTGCGCCGTATCGCGTGGAAAGCCCGACATACGCCTGACGGCCGAATTCGAGCGAGCCTTGGCCCATCTTCCCGTTGGTCACGTCGAAGCCGTTCTCCAGCACGAAGACCGCCTTTATCCCGCCTCCGAGGTCTTCGACACCTCGCAGGCCCCATCGGCTGCCGCTCAGGATGCCGCTCGACAAGCTATAGAGGTTGTGACCATGGCCGGCGCTCGTCTGGACGTTGCTCGTGTAGTTCACGCCTTCGTCGATGATGCCGTACAGAGTCACGCTGCTTTGTGCCTGCACAGGGGCGGTGACGGCGAACGTGAACGAAGCCGCGCATGTGAGGCGCGTGATTCGCAGTGAAGAGGCTGAGGCTTGTTTTTTCATCGGGTGTCCCCTCTATGTGGTTGTTGAGTTTGTTGTACGCTTATCAGGTTGTCTGACTAACTTGATAAAGCCGGGACGGCTGGCGAAAGGCATTTACCCCGCGCCCTGCCGTTTTAGTTGTTCGACGGAAGTTCTATGCCTTGACGTTTCGCCGCCGCACGTAGATGCCGTTCAGCGGACGCCGCAGCGGCGCGATGGTCACCGCGCTCGATCGCGTCGAAGAGTTCGCCGTGCTCGCGCTGCGCGTAGTCGCCTGCGCTCAATGCAGTCTTTTCCCACTGAGCGCGCCGCGCGAAGGCGAGTTGGCCGCGTAGAAAATCATGAAAAGCGACGAAGTATTCGTTCTTCGTCGCCGACGCGATCGCTCGATGAAAAGCGACATCCGCCGCAGAAGCGGCGTCAAAGTCGTTGCGCGTCTGCTCCATTTCGTGAATCGCGGCCGTCATGCGCGCGAGGTCGGCGGGCGTGCGACGCCGTGCGGCAGCCGCCGCTGCTTCGGTCTCCATCCACAAGCGCAATTCGAAGAGCTGCGCTAAGTCGAGTTTGCGCCCACCCTGGCTTGGCAAGCGAAAGACCGTGCCCGACGGAGTCTGGGATATGAACGACCCCGCGCCGCGCCGCGCTACCAGCACGCCATCCGATTTCAACTGCGCAATGGCTTCGCGAACGACAGAACGGCTGACGTTCAGCCGTTCCGAGAGCTGTTGCTCGGTCGGCAACCGCGATTCGGCCGGCAAATGTCCCCCGTCGATCTCGGCGCGTATGGCGCCGACCACGCGTTGGACGAGTGAATCAGGGCGTTCGAGTTCAAGCATCGTGCAGTGATCTGGTCAGGTTGTCGGACAATACCATGAGGGCGCGTTGTCGTCAAAGGTGGTTTGCACGCCCCGGTTGAATCGCTCTGTCGGTGGCAGTGGATTCGTGGCTCAATGGCTGGAACGGAAGTCAGAGACGCTTCTTTCTCGATGCGCAGGTTAAGCAGTCTTGGACCTACCCTTTGATCCCATCAAGGCGGCACGTACCGATATCGGCTCATGCATTCGCAGC
>NZ_FCNZ02000030.1 GCF_001544495.1 Caballeronia telluris | reverse complement strand
TAACCCGCAAAGCTGGTCCAACGGGTGGGTCAGAATTCAATGCAAATCGTGGGTCAGGATTCCGTGCAAATCAACAGCGCTGATTCCCAGAAACGTCGATTACTTCGTCTGTAGACGGTCCGACTTCTCCAATCCGGACACAGCCGACGAAATCCTGCGGCTGTATGGCGAGGATCGCGGGCAAGGGTTGCGGCTCTACCGTTTCCCGATCATGTTCGCGTTCGACGACTGGCTGCGCAATGTGCCAAATCAGATGGCCGCGTACACGACAACCGGGCGACAGTACTTCTCGGAGTACGACCGCGACGGCAAGCGCTACTGCAAGACGTACGCGCCGGTTGAACGCAATGCACGCGCACAGCGGGCGCGGCGCTCCTTCGGTGGACGACTGGTCGTTCACCGGCAAGACGACGACATTCCCGATGGCGTCTGCGATCCTCACGTCTGTCCGCAGTACCAGGACCGCAAGTGCAACCTGACGGCGAACTTCGTGTTCGCTGTTCCGGACGTGAAGGGACTCGGTCTGATCGAGCTGCCGACCAACTCGATCTACGTGCTGCAGAAGGCGTATTCGGCGATGCAGACGGTGGCGTTGGCACGCGGCCGGCTCACCGGCACTCGCTTCTGGCTCTCGAAGAAGGAGTTCGACATCACACGCATCGACGATAGCGGCCAAGCCGTGCGTCAGAAGCAGATGTTGACGGTGCTCGATGCCGACATTGACCTGGGCGCGCTGCTGGATGGCGCGGACGAAGCTCAACCGGCGCTCGATGCTGCCAGCCGCGCAGTCGCGCTGCTGGAGTCGGACGGGACGGTACAGTCAATCGGCGATCCGCTTCATCAGCCCGAGCAGCGGCAGTCGGAGGACGAACGGGCAGGCGATGGCTCATCATCGGTCGTTCACAACGAAGATAACCGCGTTGGCAGCAGCGACGACGACTTGCCCGATCCCAACGAGACGCTGGAGGACAAGCGTCACCGCATGTCGGACCTGCTGCATCGTCTGGGCCTGAGTCAGCCGGAGCGACAGAACGGCTTTCGCAAATACGCGCACCAGACGTACGGTCGCGGCTGGATCGAACGGATCGCTGATGTCGATGCGATGAACGCGCGCCTTAAAACCGCGCTCGACGATCCCGCTGCGCTTGACGTCGAGATTCAGGACGCGATTGCGCAAGCTGCTTACGTCTAACCTTGGCCAGTCCCCCGTGGGGGGGCTGGCGTCCTTTCTTTCGAGACTGGCACCTTCTTCCTCACTCGCGCATGAGAGCATTTCAGCAAGAACCGCTTGCTCAAATGTTTTCGACCGCGCTGTACCTGCGCATCGAATTCCGTCCGCTTCGGCGGCCCCATCTACTTGTTCACGCGAAGGAGCTTCCGATGCGTAAAGTCGGCAACTTCACGCTGTTCTTCGGCGCGGAGGATGCTTTTAGCAACTGGCATCCTTGCCGCTTTTCCTATCACGACGTCGATTTCCGCTCGGTAGAACAGTTCATGATGTTCTCGAAAGCCAAGCTGTTCGGCGACGAGGACATTGCTGAAGCTGTGCTAGCCACCCATCTGCCGAAGGAACAAAAAGCACTCGGCCGCAAGGTCAGGGGCTTCGACCTCGACACGTGGAAAGCAAAGCGCGAGTCGATCGTCTACGTCGGATGCCGCGAGAAGTTCGCACAGCATCCAGGCCTACGCACGCTGTTGCTCGCGACCGCACCGACGGAGCTTGTCGAAGCCAGTCCCTACGATGTGATCTGGGGCGTGGGCTTAAGCGAGCACCATCCTGACATCACGGACAAATCGAAGTGGCGTGGCCAGAACCTCCTGGGCCAAGCACTGATGAAAGTCCGCGACACGCTTAGTTCCTAACCTTTTATCGAGCGCGCGATACGGCCGCATCGACACTCACTGGCTACCTTCGGGTGGCCTTTTTCATTTTTAGGAGGCGACTTTGAAAATCGCACATTTTTCTGATTTGCACTACGCGCCGGGAACCCTCGAAGAGTCGGACCGCTGCTTTGGCTTTGCCATCGACCACGCCGTTCTCGCGCACGCCGATGTTGCGGTGATCTCGGGCGACGCGACGGACCATCGTCTCGACGCACATGCGCCTTCATTAAACCGCCTTGCACGGCGCATCAATGGGCTGAGCGGCAGTATGCCGGTCTTGATGCTGCAGGGTACGTTTTCACATGAGCCGCCGGGCACGCTGCGCAATTTTGAACTGATGGCAACGACGCATCAGATCTATGTGGCCGAACGGGTCCAGCAGGTGAGCCTTCACGAGGGGCGGTTTTACGCCTCAAGCGGCCCGGTGTACTCCGACGAGGAGCTACGCGAGGTGCTCGCGATCGGCGCCGATGTCGTGTTCACCTGCTTGCCCACGGTCAACAAGGGGCAACTCGCGGCCGCGGTCGGTGCCAAGGAAGCCGGGACGGGTCTTGAAGCCGTGCTGGGTGACTATCTGGCTGCTGCCGGGCGCGTCAACCAGCAGCTTCGCGCCGCAGGCATCCGTACTGTCGGGGTCTCCCACGGCACGGTCAACGGCTGCGCGACCGAGCACGGCGTGACGATGGCGGGGTTCGACCACGAGTTTTCGCTTGGCAGTCTGTTCGAGGCTGAATGCGATGCTTTCATGCTTGGACACATCCACAAGGCGCAGCAGTGGGAGCGAGCGGGCCGCGTCGTGGCCTATCCCGGTTCCATCGGGCGATTCCACTACGGTGAGGAAGGCGACAAGGGCTTTCTGATGTGGAATGTTGATGTTGGAAGGGCCCAAGCTGATCTGGTCGTTACGCCTTCTCGACAGACGATCTGCATCGACTTTGACGGACCGCCCGACCTGCAGCGCCTGACGGCAATCGCGCTCGATGCGACCGACAAGTTCGTCCGAGTTCGTTGGCAGGTCGACGAGGAGCACAAACAGTCAGTGGACCGCGACGCGATCGCGGCGCTGTTCGGCAACGCGGCAGAGCTGAAGGTCGAAGCTCGCATTCTTCCCGTTGTCCGCTCACGCGCCCAAGGCATCAGCCTCGAAACGTCGATTGATCGGAAGCTCGAGCGCTGGTGCGAGCACACGGACGTCGATCCGGCGCCGTTGCTGGAGCGGCTGCAGTTGCTTGAAACCGGGGACGCAGAAGCGATCGCCGCTGGCGTTTTGGCTCGACTAACCGAAGCAGACTTGGCGCAACCGTGCGCAGATGATTCGCTGCCTGCGTTGTCGACCATCGCGGAGCCTGCGCTGAAGACTTTTCACGAGGCGCATGACGACGCTGGGGAAGCGGCATTGCCAATGCCCGATGCGACGGTTGAAATCGTCGAGTCGGCCTCAGCAAGTCAGCTTTCATGGCTTAACGATGATTTGTTCGCGGCGTAGATAGCCGCGCATGCGGGGGAGGCCAGTACGGCTCCTTTGCCTGAACACGCAAGCCGTGTTCCGATAGCCGACTGTCATCGTCGCTATCGAAACAGAGGTTTCACCGCGTCTTTGACGCATCGATTCGTAGTGGCAGGACCTTTCTCTGGCAGTTCATTTTTTTCTTCACCCTGGCGGGGAGCGATCCCTGCCGGGGCCGCACTCCGCTCACCGTAACGGAGTGCATCATGTTTGGTCTTTATCCCGCTGGCCCGAACTGGGTCCGCACTTTTGCGTTGGGCGACTGCTCATCGCGTAATCTTCAAAAGTCGTTAGTCGATTTGGCTGGCTTTACCGCTGCCATTCAGCACCAGCCGTTCGGCCAGTACCGCGGCGCAGTGCTGGCGCAGTTCGGTCAGACGCTGTTGCTGCTCGCCACAACGCCTGGCGCGTGCGAGGTTGCAGTGACGCCGACCGTTGAAATGCAGCACCTTCTATGGTCGTATAAGGAAGGCTATGCAAGCCAGTGGTCTGCTGCCGAGATCCATAGCCTCACCGGGCATAGCGGTTGGTCCGAGCTTCTGACGAACGCGCGTCGCGAGTTGGGCAGAGTCTGTGACAACGTGGCGGCCGCACTAGACGGAACGCTTCAAGCGCCAAAAGCAGCGGTGCGCGCCGTGCCGTCGATCGTCATGAACGAGCCGTTTCCCAACGAGGACGACGACGCGTTCTACTCGAAGATGGCTGCGATGTCCGCGTCGATGAGCGTGTCGGAGGATCTGTCATGCGGCCTCTGAAACTGACACTGGAAGGCTTCGTTGGCGTGCGCGATGGCATGAAGCGCGAGAGCTTGACGCTCGATCTGGAAGCGTTGCCAGATGGCCTAATCGCCTTGACCGGCCCTAACGGGGCGGGCAAGACCACGATCATGGACAACTTACATCCGTATCCGATCATGCCGTCGCGTGCCTCGAAGCTGTCGGTCGACGCCTTTTCGTACTGGGATCACATCTGTGGCACCAGTGCGCTGAAGGAACTCGAATGGGAGCACGACGGCATCCGCTATCGCTCGTCCTTCACGTTTCGTAAGCCCGGCAAGACAGGCAAGGCGGAGTACTACCTCGCCTACCGCGGCGCCGACGGTACGTGGCGCCCGGTATCGCTGCCTGACGGAACGGTGTCGGACGGCAAGGCGGAGTCGTATAACCGCTGTGTCGAGGCGATCAACGGTTCGTTGGAAACGTTCTTCACAAGTGTCTTCTCGGCTCAGAACCGGCGTCCGCTCGCGACCTACGGTGCGGGCGAAATCAAGACGCTGCTGGCCGAACTCCTTGGCATCGACCACCTGAAGGCATTGTCGGCGAAAGCCGGTGACGTCGCGAAGGTGCTCGGCAAGTCGCTCGAAGGCATCCAGTCAGAGCTTGGTGCGCTCGCCGGAAAGCGGCAACGCAAAGCGGACGCTGAGCAGTCGATCGTCGCGCAGGGCAACACCTTGCGTGCCGCTCGGGAGCAACGCGATGCCGCGCTTGAGCAGGCGAGCAAGCTGACTCAGGAGCGGGCAACGCTTGCGGCGAAGCAGAGTGAATCGGCCACGACCGAGGCGCGCCTGCGAGAGCTGGGCGTGCGCCGCGACGAGTTGGCCCGTGCCGTGAAAAGCGCGGCCGACGACGAGCAAGCAGCAGCGGTTCGCTGCCAGCAACGCGTCGCCGTGCTGAGTCGGACGGTGGCCACGCACCAAGCAACGCTGGCTCGCCGTGAAGCGATCCTGGGTGCGGCAGCGAAGCGCGAGGAGGCCGAGTTGGCGATTGCGCGTGAGGAAGCGAGGTTTGCTCCTCTGCAGCGCGACATTGCCGATTTGGAGGTCAAACGCGCGACGTTGACCACACTCGATGCGACGCTTACCGGTTTGATGAGCCAGGGCACGACGAAAGCCGCCCACTTCGACACGTTGAGCAAGCAGGCAGCGGTGGTGGATCAGGTGCCGTGCGTCGGTCATTCGATGCACGCGCAATGTCCGCTCCTCACTCAAGCATTGCAGGCGAAAGCACAAGTGGAGGTGCAGCGGGTGTCGGTCGCCAATCTTCGCGCGGAGTATCGCGAGAAGAAAGCGCAAGCCGATGCCTTGGCTCTCGTGCCGGCCGAGTTGGCAGCAAAGCGTGTCGAGATGCTCGCCATCACGGATGCGGCCGCGCAACTTCGCCGTGCCTTGCAGGCGGCGGCAGAGCTTGCTGCCACTAAGCCATTGCTGGATGCCGCCGTATCGGGACTGGAGGGGGCGCAAGCCGAACTGCGCTCGATCACTGAGGAAAGTACGGCACGAACCGCGAAGTACCAGTCTGAGAAGACGCGTACGGAAGCGGAGCTTGTCCGCATTACCGAGGAGGTCGGGCGACTGGCCGCCGTCGATGTGACCGCCGCGATTGCGAAGCTGGACCGTGACATCGCAGCGAACCGGGAGACCGTCGCGGCACTTGATGGCCGGATCGAGCAATCGATCCGCTCGCAGAGTGTCTTGCAGGCCGAAGCGGAAGCGCTGGCGTTGGAGTTGGAAAAGTTTTCGGCGACGCAGTCGCGTGCCGATCGCCTCTCCGACGAGATCGCGCGGTGGAAGCTGCTCGCTAAGGGCCTGGGCAACGACGGCGTGATCGCGCTGACCATCGATGACGCAGGCCCGGCGCTCACGCATACCGTCAACGAGCTACTGCTGGCTTGTTATGGCATGCGCTTCACGGTGGAGATCCGAACGCAGCGCACGCTCGCGAGCGGTGAACTGCGGGAGGGCTTCGAGATCCTCGTTCACGACGCCGAGTCCGACAGCAGCAAGTCGGTCTCCGTTATGTCCGGCGGTCAGAAGGTCTGGATCAACGAGTGCCTCACGCGTGGCATCGCCCTTTATCTCGCGCAGAACACCGGTCAGCCTTATCAGACCTTGTTCAGCGACGAGTCAGACGGCCCGCTCGATCCGGAGCGCAAAGTTCAGTTCATGCGAATGAAGCGTGAGGTTTTGCGCCAAGGCGGGTATCAGCGAGAGTTTTTCATCTCGCAGACGCCCGAGCTTGTCGCGGAAGCCGACGCGGTCATCGACGTACAGGCGCTTGCCGCCTGAATTTTTCATCAACCCTTGTGGGGAGTTGCCCCGCAAGGGGCGCTTCCCGTTTCCCTCCTTTCTCGCGCCCTACGGCGCTATTTCAAATGGCAAACCTTTTGATGCTGCTGCTTGCGGCAGCCGGTAGTCCGTCTCACTCGAACGCGGTGCCTCACCAGCCACCAGCGCAGCAAGCCGCACCGGCTACTGCTCAATCGCAGCCGCCGCGCCCGCCGTACCTGCGTCGCGCATCCGCGTTCGAAAACGGCCGTCTGCGTCGCATCTGACACCGGCTATCTGTCTTTCACTTCTTGACTGGAGCCTTCCATGGCCTATTCCTGCACTGATTTCGTCGACGACGTACTTAACGACATGGTGATCCGAAGCTGGATCAAGCCCGACCAGTATGGGCCTGACGACCCGCAAGCTCAGTGCGATGCGGTGTTGGGCGCGATCGGCGATGCGGATGTATCGCTTCACCTCGCCGCAGACGCCAAGCAATTTCATGCAGAGCTGCTGGATTCCGTCGAAACGCTGACCGGCATCGCCGAACAGCACGGCGCGCTCGCCCTCGCGAATGTCGTCTATCTCCAGACCGCCATCTTGAAGGGCGGTGTGATCGAGCTCACGCACGATGAAGCGGAAAACTTCTCCTTCGTCAGAGACCTGCCTTCGGGCGGTCGCTGGTGGCAGAGCGTCAAGCTGATCGAGTAAGCGGCACAAATCGCCCTCTAACTTTTTTCTTAACCCTGTGGGCAAGCGGCCCGCTGTGGTCGCTCCGCGTTCCTTTTGTAGAGTGTTGTTATGCCTGATTTCACAACTCTCTTGTACCTAGCCCCGCGTTCCGAAAGGACGCGGGGCTTTGCGAGTAAACCTTTCCTTGGAGTGTTTCTATGAAGTTTCGTATTGCCGTGATTTCCGCGGCGCTGATCGGTGCGCTTTCTTTCTCGGCTACCGCGCCTGCGGTGGCTGCCGATGATGTGCAGGTTGCTTTCTCGCCGAATGGGGGTGCCGAAGCGTTGGTCCTGAAAACGATTAACAGCGCGCGGTCCTCGATACGCGTCCTTGCGTACTCGTTCACTGCGGCGCCGGTAGTTAAGGCGTTGCTGGCCGCAAAGCATCGCGGCGTAGATGTCGCGGTGACCGTGGACTACAAGAACAACATTGAACAGGACCGCAGCGGCAAAGCGGCCGCGGCACTGAACGCGTTGTCGTATGCGGGCGTGCCGGTGCGCGTTGTACGCGTCTTTCCCATTCAGCATTCCAAGCTGATCGTGATCGATCAGGCGACTGTTGAGACCGGTTCCTATAACTACAGCCAAGCGGCTGCTCGGGTGAATTCAGAGAATGTCCTGGTGATCTCAAACCGTCCGGACATCGCGCGAGCATACCTGGCCAACTGGTCGGAAGTGACGGCGCTCGGTGAAGCCTACCGCGCACCGTGACGTTCGAATCGTAAATACCTCGATGTTCACGTGGCGCAATTTGGCCGCGTGCTGATGTTCTTTTCTCAACCCTTGCGGGCAAGCGGCCCGCTGGGGTCGCTCCGCGTTCTTTTTGTGGAGTGTTGTTATGTTTGAAGCAGCGAAGCTGGGCGCATCGCCGGAGCAGTTCACCAACCTCGAAGCGGCGATTGGCTACATCGCCGGCACGGCGACGCACGCGGGTGAAGTCCGCCCTTGGGTCCGCAACGTCGATACGAAAGTGTTCTTGATCATCGGTCATGGGTGGCATGGCCTCGCTTGACTACTCGCTGAAGTGGTTGGAACGACTTCGCGGGATGCCCTGCCGGATGCTGATCGCCGTTCAGAATGGTATGCAGGTCGATGACCTTGCGTCGCTTTTGTCCCCTGCGGTTGGCATCTTCATCGGCGGCTCAACGGAGTGGAAAGAGCAGACCGCGCACGTGTGGGGCTCGCTCGCGCGGCGCCGTCACTGCTATCTGCACGTTGGTCGCGTCAATTCCGCGCGGCGCATACGCATCTGTGCGGCGGCCGGCGCTGATAGCTTCGACGGTACCAGCGTGAGCCGGTATGCGAAGACGCTTCCGCGGCTGGATCGTGCAACGCGGCAAGCCGACATGTTCGCCGCAGCGCACGATGGCCTCGAAGAGGCCCAACGCGCGACGGCCGACCTCTTGGTTTGATCTAACCATTGACCCTTTGAACCCTTTCGGGAGCGCATCCCGAAAGGGCCGCTCCTACTTTTCTGGAGCGAAAAAAAATGGAACAGGAAGTTCTCTCGAAGATGGAAGCTGCAATCAGCGTGATGCAGCGATACACCGAACTTGGGCATAGCCTGAGCTGCGCCTATTCGGGCGGCAAGGACAGCACATGTACCCTGGTGTTAATGCTTGTGGCGATTCGCCGTGCCGGCGGCACGGCGATCACCCACCATGTTCAGTCGGCCGACACGACAATCGAGAATCCTACGATCGCAAACTTCCTGCACTCAGTGCTGGACGAGCTGCAGTTGTATATCGAAGCGTCGGCGTTGCCTGTACAGGTTCACGTGACGACACCGTCGTTGGCAAGCCAGTTCGTCGTCTCAACGATGGGTCGCGGTACGTTGGCACGCACGCCCGAGAATGGCGTTCGCGACGGTAGACGTACCCGTCCGTGCGCCGATGAATGGAAGGTACGGCCGGGAGGTCGGCTTCGAACACTGCTTGAACGACGAGCGGCGGATGACGGTGCTCGCGAAGTCATTACGGTGCTCGGGCTGCGCAGGGACGAAAGTACCTCGCGTGCGGTCGCGATGGCTGAGAGACGCGATAGCGCCGATCAAGCGGTTACAAGCAGGACCGGAGCGCTTACGATCTCTCCCCTCAGCGACTGGACGTCCGATGATGTTTGGACGATGCTCGCGCTGCTGGCCGATGCTCGGGACCTGACCTTTCCGTCGCCATTGGCACCCGCCACGATCCATCGCCTGTCCGATATCTACCGGGCAGGAAACGGAGGAACGTGCGGTGTCGTGGTGGGCGATGCTGGTGCCCGCGCCGCGTGCGGATCGAGGTTCGGCTGCGCAATTTGTCTTGTCTCTGGCGACCGTGACAAGTCGCTCGAGGCGATGATCGAAGATGAGCAATACGGACATCTTCGTCCGCTCAACGACTATCGGAACTATCTGCTCGCAATCCAGTGGGACATGTCGCGCCGGGAGTTGGTAGGGCGTTCGCTGAGCGATGCGGGATACACGCGCATCCAGGCCGACACCTATAGCTACGCGACGCGCATCGATTTGCTGCGCAAGCTGCTGAGTATCGACGCCGCCGAGCGAGATCGTGCAGAAGCGCACTCTGGCGCACTGACTACCGGTTCGATTCCCGACACTGAAGAGAACCGGGTGCTGTGCGAGCCGCAGTTCGAGTTCGTGACACCGCAGCAGTTGGTGGCCATCGACTTTTTCCTATCCATGCATCACTACGCGCCGCATGCGTTTCCTGCGCTTGCGGTCTGGCACGACGTAAATGTGTTGGGGCGTCGCTATCCGATCCCGACGCTCGAATCCCTGCCGAAGAAGGAAATCGTGCTGCACGGTTGGTATCCGGTGGGTCAGTACGACAAGGAAGCTCCGGTGACAGGGTTGCGCTCGTTCGATGCCGAGCAGTGGAATCCGTACCGGCATCCCGGTCGGCCCGGGCGATACGCGAGGACGACAGGCGGTGAGCAGACGGTGTATTTCGAGGAGACGTCGCAGTTCGACGTCGATGCGGAAGCAGCGTGTTTGTTCGTCACCTGCACGTACGACACGGCATTCATGCTGGACACGCAGCATCGCGACGCGATCGATTCAGCGCATTTCTGGCTGAACGAGGGCATCGTGAAGTTGCCGACCGGCATGGCCCAGCGGTATCAGGACATGGCGAAACGCGGGCAGTACTTCTCACGACTCGCTCAGCGTCTGAACCTGACGCCGGCCGAGCTAGATGCGCATCTGATCGCGAACGCCATTGGCGGCGATGCACACGACGCGCTGTTGGGATTCGACCCGACGCAGTTAAGCCTTTTTGCCGAAGCGGCCTAGCCGCCCATTGCTTTGTGAACACGTCCCGGGGTTAAAACCCCGGGACGTTTTTTTTTCCGAGATCGAAATCATCGAGATTCGGCGCTGGCAGCGTCTCCCCCGGGTTCACGCCCAGCAATTGCATGGCGTGCAGGATCGCCGCGGTCTCGCGGGAAAAATTCAGGGTGACTGGCTCGCTGTCGTCCAATAGGACCATCGCCCCGGAATGAACGCTGAGTGCGTGCAACGCCATATTTAACGCCCGGGCGATTTCGCCGTCGCGCGTCTTTTCGTTGAAGACGGGGTTCATAGGTTCCTCCGTGCAGCGAATCGCATCGTATGTCGAGCACGCGGCGTTCCGCTTTCGGCTTGCATTGGTCGGCCACCGCTCGGGCGCAATACTCCGGCTCAAAATAAGGTAAAAACGTAAAAGAATTGCGTGGAAGATTCGAATACGAGCGGTTTACCAACCAGCACGATAGTTGCTGAGGGGACGTAAATAGCGTTCGACCGCTTTGATAGTATGAAAGTGACCATTGTTTCCCACGAGAATCCTTCGCCGGGGTCGGCGGGCGAGATTCACCGGTTCCGTTTTGAAACGAGCGGCGGCAAAGGCTTGCACAAAACCCACTCAATCTCGCTGCGCACTGCCCGCGTGATCGTGGAAAGCAAGCCTCCCGACGATGCACTCACCCGGATGCTGCGGGCGATTGTTAGTGCTGCGAGCACCGACTACGACAATCTAATTGGAAAAACCTACACGGATGACAATGACGCTCCCAATGCCGGACAAGCCGCAGGCCGTAGACGATTCAGCGCCGAAGATCGAGTACGGTGACTGGACGATCGATTCTCGGCCTAAGCGAAGCGGCCAAACACTGGCACTCATGGTGCGAGGTTGAGCGCAAACCGACTGAAGACGAGGCCGACGGCCAAATCTTTCACTTTTCCGATATCGGCTATTTCGACACTGAGCGCGCGGCGCATGACCGCGCCATCGCATGGGCGAAGGCGTGGATAGAAGAGAACTTCTAGGAAGGGTTGCCTAGTACGGGCGAGGACTTTGCGCACGGATTGGGCGATACGCTTTGAAAACGCGCTATGACGATCAGTGATGGACCGGTGGACGAGGTGGGCGTCCGGCGCAACGAACATGAATGGCGCATTAAGGTTCTCGATGCCGACAGACGGGGAGGAGTCTTTGTGACGATCGTGGCTCAAAAGCAAGAGGCGCTGGACCTCGCCGCGCAGCTCTATCCGGTAGCGCAGATTCGCGTTATCGATGATGCTCCCGTCAGCATATGAAAAGACGCTCCTCGAGCGGAGGCGGGCGAACCGCTGATGAACCATTGCCGGAGACGATTGCTCCGCAACTAGCGACGCTCGCGCGGCGGCCGCCCGCGAGCGGCGACTGGCTCTACGAAATCAAGTTCGACGGTTATCGCCTGATGTGCCGAGTCGAGCAAGGCACAGCAAAGCTCATCACGCGCGGGGGACACGACTGGACAGAGAAGATGCGCACGCTGGCGACCGCTATCGACGGATTGCCGGTCGAAAATGCATGGCTTGACGGCGAGGTGGTGGTGCTCACCGAGAGCGGCGTTCCCGACTTCAACGCACTACAGAATGCGTCTGACCGCCGCAGTACGGCGCAACTGACCTTTTTCGCGTTCGACATCCCGTTCCTCAACGGACGCGATCTGCGGGAAGTGCCGCTCTCCCAGCGCAGAGAGCTACTCGGCGAGTTGGTCGCACAGACATCGAGCGAGCGCATTCGCTTTAGTGAGTCATTCACGGAGGACCCGCAATCGCTGCTCGCGTCCGCGTGCCGCATGCGGCTCGAGGGCATCATCGGCAAACGCGCCGATGCGCCGTACCGCTCGGGCCGCTCGACCGATTGGATAAAACTCAAGTGCTTACAACGCCAGGAGTTTGTCGTCGGCGGCTACACGAGACTAGCCGGCGCAAAGCGCGGGATGCGATCGTTGATGCTCGGCGTGCACGAGCGAGACGGCAGTCTGCGGTTTGCGGGTACCGTAAAAGCCGAATTGAAGCCGCGCCCGCTTGCCGACCTCGAAAAGAAGGCGGCAAAGCTCCTTCGCGACAATCCGCCTTTCTACAACCCGCCCCCGCGCGAGAAAGATCGCGACTTCTTGTGGCTGCAGCCCGAACTCGTCGTCGAAGCGTCATTCCTGGAATGGACGCCTGCTGGCGAGGTGCGCCATCCCGTTTTCCAAGGCATGCGAGAGGACAAACCCGCGACGGCCGTGACCGAAGAGACGGTTGTCGACGTTGACGAACCTGAGAGCCTGCCTCAAGCGAAGGGAACCACGCGAGTATCACCCGGCCGGGCAGGAACACTCGTCATCGCGGGCGTGAAAGTGTCCAACGCCGAGCGCGTCATTGACGACGTGACGCGCATGAAAAAGATCGACCTTGTTCGCTATTACGACGAGATCGCGGAGTTTGCGTTGCCGTACCTTAAGGATAGGCCGGTCTCGCTGGTGCGCGCGCCGGAAGGCATCCACGGCGAGCTATTCTTCCAGAAGCACGAGGAGCGTTCAAATATCCCCGGCATTACCCGGCTGCCGGTCGAACTGCATCCTCGCCACCCGCCGCTGCTGGTCGTCGATCGTCACGAAGCGCTCATCGGCCTTGCCCAGATGAACGTCGTCGAACTGCATAGCTGGAACGCCGTGCAGCCGGACCTCGAGCATCCTGACCGCTTCATCCTCGACCTGGACCCGGACCCCGACCTGTCGTGGCAGATGATGGTCGATGCCGCGACGCTATCGAAAGTGTTGCTCGACGAGATCGGACTGAAAAGCTTCATCAAGACGAGCGGGGGCAAGGGCTTTCACATCGTCGTGCCGCTCACGCGCCGGCAGCAGTGGGACGAGGTTAAAGACTTCTCGCACGCGGTCGCGCGCTACATGGCGCGGCTGATGCCCGAGCGATTCTCCGCCGTCCTCGGGCCCAAAAACAGGGTGAAGAAGATCTTCATCGACTATCTGCGCAACAGCAAAGGAGCGAGCACCGTCGCCGTTTTCTCGGCGCGCGCCCGATCAGGCATGGGCGTGTCGATGCCCATCGCGTGGGACGAACTAACGGACATCGGCCGCGCCGATCAGTGGACGATCAAAACGGCCGCACCTCGCATGCATTCGCTAGGGGCCGATCCTTGGGACGGCTTCCACCGCACGCGGCAAGGCATCACCGTGGCGATGCGAAGGGCTGTCGGCCTGCGCTGAACGCACGCGGTGTGCGCGGTAGCAGGGCTTGTCGCTCGGTCGCGCCGGTGTCCCGTCTACAGCGCCAATTTCTCGATCGAAACGATTCCGGCACGCATTTTTTGAGCAGCAGAGGCATTGGCCGAGTGAACGCTGATTTTCGGTGGGATGAACCCCCGAAGCGCAACCGCCTCCTCGATCCAGACGATCACGTCGTAACCCGTACCGCGTGCGTCGTCACCCAGGTCGTGGTCCAAACTGAGATCCGTCACTTCGCCGGACCCAAGCAGCCGTATCGCTTCGGCCGGCCAGTAGACCCGCACCCAGCCAGGCGGGGTTGGGCGCTCGTCATCTAGGAATACCTTCATGTGACTGAACCGCACCGGTTAGAGGCTCACGTTCGCTGCAACTCCCTCTACAATCGCGTCGAGGGGCGGTAACGGTGCGTCATCGACTCGTGCATACAGTTCGATAAATGACTGCCACGAGCGCAGCAACTCAACTGTCGCCGTAATGTCGACATAACCGTGCTCGTCGGTCACGGGAAAAGGCTTCTCGTTCTTCGCGACAGTCATTGTTTGGCCCACCCTAATGCGTCCAGGCTCTAAGACGAAAAGCCCTTGCTTCCTGGAATCAGCAACGCACCTCTTACTCCAGCGATGGCCGAAATGCTTCGTCCGATCGTCGTCCTTCACGTCGATCTTAATGCAGAGTTTATTCTCACGCGCGCTCATCTCGACTTGGAGGTACATCGCGCCGTCGTCTAGCCGAATGCGCTTGCCGAAGTACCCGTAGAAACCTCCGGCTTTGTTATTGACGTAGTCCCACTGACCGACGCCCAATTCGCTCTTCAAACGGGACACGAAGCCGATCCTCGCTCTCGCCCCCCAATTTTCTACCGGCTTGACAGCGTAACTTTGCACCTGGTCCTCGATTTGCCGCAGGCGAATGGCAAAGTCATCGAGGATCTGATTCGTCGCGCGCGCGTCCGTCCCGATTCTGCCTTCGAACAGTGCAAGCAAGTCGGAGCGATTGAATACTGCGTAGCCGTCCAGGTGGACGGGTGAATAGTCGCTTTGATCGCCGGACTGAATGTACACGAACAGAATGTGACTGACGGGCCGTCCAAGTTGGGTTTCAGCGTGTTCTCGATATCGGCCGAGTTGAGTTCGGCTTTGCTTAGTGCCGACCTTGTCTTCAATCACTATTGCAATGTCTTGATTTACCCAGGCCAGAATGTCAATTCTCCCTTCCTGCCGAAAGATATCGACCGTTTGAATGCACGGCGACGGCGGCGAAGCTGTGTGGCGAGCGAAGATCATGCCGACGAATGCTTGGCCGACGGCGTGCAGTTCAGGGCAAGTGCGTCGATATTTTTGATCGGCTGACTCTAGGAGCCAGCAAATGAAGGCGTCCTGCGATAATTCGGATGTGGCGTATCTGAAAAGATTTGGTCTCAATTGAGCGTCCCGTCTTTTTTTGTCTGGTTTCTGCGGCCGGACGCGCTCGCCGCGCGGCTGCCGCGCCCGACCACCGATCATACGCGACTAAGCGCGCGGCTCAGCCCTACGTTTAGTCGGTAGCGGAGCGGGATTCGTTTGTCCGGAAAGAGCGCTACTCATGCCTCTGTTCGACGCTTGGTAATCGCCGCTGGCCCCGTACACTTCTTTCTGTGGCGATGAAACGCAAGCACGAGTCGCACAATGGCAGTCACCGAGTATCCGGCCCAACCTTACGCCTATCCGGACAAGCGGTTGCCGCGCGTGCGTCTCGGGTTTCATCGCTCCGCTCC
Organism: Caballeronia telluris; assembly: GCF_001544495.1. Lineage (GTDB taxonomy): Bacteria > Pseudomonadota > Gammaproteobacteria > Burkholderiales > Burkholderiaceae > Caballeronia > Caballeronia telluris. The sequence continues at coordinate 36,031 of NZ_FCNZ02000030.1, read as the reverse complement.
AAGAGATAAGTCGTTACTGGAAAGTTGTTGCTGTCCGGCGGTATAGAGACGTTGTAGGAAGTTGACGCAGTCGCAGTAGACGAAGCCCCGGCCCGATCATCGGTTGGGGCTTCGTCTTTTTTGCGTCTATTGCGCGTCCCCCAGCTCGTGTGGTTTGGGCGGGGGCTTGACCTTGTTGTGCTGGAACTCCGGCGTGTTTTTCAGCGCTTCCTTGGTGGCGCCCGCCAAGGCGCGTGACTTGCTCTTGATCCTAGCCAGTTCAATGCAACCGAGGCCGTCGGCCGCGTTCTCATGAGCGAAGGGAGGGGAGATGGGCGAAACACAACGAGACGGCATTGAAGTACAACCTGCCAGCCCGAAAGACGCCAACGAGCGGCGAGCGCTCCTGCTGCATTTCGGTGACGTGGTGGAATCGATCGGCTGCGTCTTGAAGTGCGCTGAGCGACACAGAACGATCGGCGAGGCGGCAGCCAATGAGGAATCCCTCGCCGGCTTTCCGTTACTGGGCCTCGTCACGCCGCATCTGACGCCGCATGACTACGCTGCGCGAGCAGCGACCGCTTTCTTCCTCTGGACCAAGGAGTTGCTTGAGCCGACGCTAAATCGCAAGCTCTTGGCGTACACGGTTCAACATGACCTATTCGCCGGCAATCAATCCGGGTGGGACGCGTACCTTGCGTTGCTGCGCGCGCAGGTGCCATGGTTCGGAGAGGGGCTCGGACCGGTCGCTGAAGCCGAAGATGGATCCCTGAGCACCGCAACATGGCCACCCCGAGAGATCGAGCAACGCAAGTAAGACTGATCCGGTGACCATTAGCGCGTGGGGCAAATCAGACTGAGGCGAAGACGACCCTGCCTTCCTTGTTTAGGCCCGCATCGTTCGGCTCAATGATCGAACATTCGAGCTCGGGATACGCAAGTCGGCGGTATAAGCTGGTCTCAAGCAGTTCGCGGCGAAACCGGCGATACAGAATTCGCCCGGCGAAGTAATAGTGCGGCTCACGCGGAGCTGGTGCCGTCGCTGGAACGGCTCCGTGAAATGTCGTGCGTGTGTCCGCCCCGAACGTCGTCCAAAGCTCGCTGCGCGCTGGCAGCAACGTGCCCGGCTCCACCGCGTCCGTGACGGCGTAACCCCACCCAGGTTTCGGCAGAGCGTGTCGTGCGCCGATGTACGTACGCTTGATTTCAAACGCGCTGCTGACGACCTCAAAGTCCCACTCGCATCGGTTCAGCAGGACAAACGTGATCTTTGCTGGCGAGCCCGGAATCACGCGGGCCTTGCTGATGCCGATTGCCAATTGCCGCGTGTTCCTCGTTGCGATCCAGTCTGCGTCGTTCACTGGTCACTGCGTCCGTGCTGCCAGGCATTCCGTCTGGAACCAGTAGTCGACGAGGCGCTGCGCGGCCTGCAGGTCCTCGGGATAGTAGGGGTCGTCCCAGAAGGGGGATGGGTCATATCCCGCTTTTCGCAACGCGGCTAACTCTGACTGGTGCTCGGCCATCGTTGGGCTTGCATTTGTCTTCAATGCAGTCAGGTCGTGGCACTCGCGGTCCGTGAGGTACCTGCCCGGGGGCGGCATCTCGCGGACGGCGCAACCGGCGAGCACAGATGCCGACGCAAAGGCGATCAGCCAGTGTTTTCCTCTTGCGCCCACGATCGCCATCCGCAGTTAGTCGCCGCTGCCGAGTTCGCTGTGCTTGTGCGAGTGCGTGGCCGCGTGGACGAGTTCATAGTGAGCGCCTTTGCCGCTTCGGGTCGGCGGAAAATGCTCGCCCTCGACGCACGTCACCTCAAACTCCGACTCGCCGTCGCCTTCCTTCACTACCTTGTAGATACCCGAGGTCTGCACCTTCTCGCCGGGCTTGTGCTGGTCTGCCATCTCATTCTCCGGAGGTCACTTTTGCCAACCGCCCAGCAAGTCTTGTTCCTGTCCGATTACCGTTTGCTCAGGTACCGGTCGAGCAGTATCGTCGCGCTGCTACCGTGTAGAAAGACGGAAAGGACAATCGCCGCAACGATGACGGGCAGCAGGTTGGCGACGGTCGCGCTGCCTGCCTTTTCCAACGAGAACAGCAGGTAATAAAAGGCACTGACGCCGCGTAAGCCGAGCCACCCTGAAAGCGCGCGCTGGTGCCGATCCATCGACGAGCCAACAAGCGAGAGGCTGCTGCCCAGCGGGCGCGCGACGAAGAACAGAAACAGGACCGGCCAGATAACGGACCAGTGGAGAAGCTCCTGCCAGTGCGCGGAGACGACGCTGCCGACGATGACCATCAAGCCGAGTTCGACGAAGCGCTCCATTTCGACCGAGAATCCCATCATGTTCTCAGCAATGTAGGCGTGAGCCAGTTCGGGGTCCTTGGCCGCCTCTTCTCGCTGGCCACGCTCAACCGATTCCAATACCTCGTTCGGCGGCTTTTCGCCAGTCGCCTTCATTTCCTGGCGGCGTAGCGCGACGCCTGCGATAAACACCGCGATGAAGGCGTAGCCATCGACAATGAGCGTCGCTCCATACGCCAACGCAACCAATCCGAGCGCCAGAAATCCTTCCAGACCGAGCGCATGGTCGTAGTGCGTTCGCAGCTTGGTCACGAGGACCACGATGCCTGTTCCCAACGCCCATCCGATGATTGCGGCGCTCGCCAGTCCCCATGCGATCGCAAGCGCAAACGTCCACGGATTGCTGCTTCCGAGCGTGTGAACACCGCAAAGCGCGAGCGCGATGTAGACCATCGGCGAGGCCGCACCGTCGTTGAGGCCACCCTCTGATGACAAGGCGAAGCGCAGGGGCTCATCATCGCCCGCTTCCTCGACGCGCAATTCGTTTGCAAGGACAGGATCGGTCGGCGCCAGCACAGATGCCAAAAGCAGAGCAGGTCCTGCGGCAAGCCCCAGTCCCCAGTACGCTGCAACGAACAACGCACCGATGGTGATCAGCATGGCCGGGCCGGCGAGGCGCAGCGTCAGACGCCAAAGCGGGTTCGAAAGGTCGATTCGCAGGTACATTCCGATCGCGAACAGCGACACAATCAGACCGGCCTCGGTGAGCGTGCGCAAAAGCGCGACATCACATTGGAGGTCGATGGTCAGCAACCCGGCGCACGCAGGGCCGAGCAAAAAGCCGACGACGAGATAAACCATCGCACCGGTCATCGGCAAGCGCTCGACAAACTTGCGGCCGATTGCCATGAGGATCATCAGGGCCCCGACGATCAGGAACCAGAGGGATTCGATGACCAACACTGCCTCCTTGCATTACGGCTTTTGCAGCTTGCGGAAACTGTTGAAATGACGGATCGCGCCTGCCTGCTCCCCGAGTTCCTCGTAGACTCGCGCGGCGTTGAAATGCGCGTCCGCGAAGTCGGGCGCGTGCTCCACGCAAAGCTCGTACGACCGCAGTGCTTCGCGGAAGCGCCCAGCATCTTCCAGCGCGACGCCGATGTTGAATAGCAATACGGGATCGTCCGGTTGATAGCGAAGGGCGTTGCGGTAGACCGCTATCGCATCGTCGAACCGTTCGGTGTCGACGAGGATGCCGCCAAGGTTCAACGACGCGTCGGTATAGTCGGGGGCGCGGGCAAGCGCCTGCCGATATGCAGATTCGGCCGCGTCAATGTCCTCGTCCTCTAGCGACCGGGCGCGGTGAAAGAGGTCGGTGGCGACTTCGCGAGCCTTGTTTGCAAGCGGCGCCTGCAGCGAAGCGATGTTTGGGGCGGCGGGTTTCACGTCAAAATCCAGCAACAGTTGACCGGTCTCGGCATCCCACTGGCGGCTCGCGTCGTCCCTCACCGCAACGCGGTCGCCGACGGCCGCAATGCGCACACCGGTGAGCGACCCTTTATGTCCCCAGCTGTTGCGCAGGTGATCGAGTGCGCGGACGATCTTCAAAGGCGACACGCCCGCGACGCGCAAGGCGTGCGCGGTCCTGAGCATGACAATGTCCTGGAAGGTAAAACGCCAGTCGCGCCGCTCGCCGCTTGGAGAGACGAAACCGGCCGCGACCAGCTTCTCTACGACGCTCCGAGAGACGCCCAGCATGCGCTGCACTTCTCGGAGGCTGTAGCCATGATCAGGCATGTCACCTCTTCGTGCCGGTCTTGCGTGCTGGTGCGGGTTGATCTTCGGCCGCACGTCGAACTGAGCGGCGTTTTGGGGCCGGCGCTTCCTCCGCCGGTTCTGGCGTGGGCGCGGCCGCTCGGGCTGTCTTTCGCGCCGGGCGGGGTGCCGCCGCCGGTTGTTCTGCGACGGGCTTTCTCTTCAAACTGGCGCGCAGTGCTTCAACGAGGTCGATCACTTGCGCCCCAGGCTGTTCGACGGCGGGCGCGGCGGTGATTTTGTTGCCCGCGATCTTTTTGTCGATCTCGGCCAGGATGCGTTCCTTCTCTTCATCCTTGTAGGCTGCCGCGTCGTAGCTATCTACGCGGTACTGCTCGATCAGTTGCTCGGCGAGCTGCAGTTCCGTGGGCTGGATGTCGGTTTCTTCGATGCCAATATCGGCTTGGGAGCGGACTTCGTCCGCGTAGAGCAAGGTTTGGAGGATCAAACCGTCGTTGCCGGCGCGCACCTGCACCATGTGCTGTTTGCCCTTCCAGGTCCAGCGGGCTACGGCGCAAGTGCCGCTGTCCTTCATGGCTTCCTGCAGTAGCCGGTACGGTTTGCCGCCGCGCTTGTCGGGGGCGAGGTAGTAGGGCTTGTCGAGGTAAATCGGGTCGATTGCCTCGGTTGGCACAAACGACACGATGTCGATCGTATGGCTCGCGCTCGCCTCGAGCGCCTCCAGTTCCGATTTCTCGAAAATCACGTACTTCTCTTTCTCAAACTCGTAGCCCTTGACCATGTCGGCGCGTTCGACGACTTTGCCGTCGTGCGGGCAGACGTACTGCTGTCGCAGCCGGGTGCCGCAGTCTTTGTGCATCAGGTTGAAGCCAACGCCGGACTTGCTTTCGGTCGCTGTATACACCTTCACCGGCACGGAAACGAGACCGAAACTGAGCGTCATCGACGCGATCGAACGGGCAGCCATAGGCACCTCTCGCAGGTATCTGGCCGGCCACGCTCGATGCCGCTGAATAGCGGCTAGAACCTGCTGGGCGGCATGGCCAACGGGCAGTTCATGCAAAATGGGTGCCACGGCCTCGGGCGCCAGAAGCCTTCACAGGATAAAGTCAGGGCGTATGGCGAGCCGTTACCTATGAAACTCTGGCAACGGAGGGTGAGAAAAAGTGTGCACCAGCTACGAGTCTAATCCGAAAGACCGCTTCGACGTCTTCAGCCTGTTTCCCGTCCCGAACTTCGACTACAAGCCGGAAATATACAAGGACTATGCTGCGCCGATCTTCCGCCGCATCGACGGTGAGTATTTGACTGACGCCGCGACGTTCGGCATGGTCCCCCGCAAGTTCATCCCGCAGGGCGTGAAAGCGTTTGATACGATGAATGCCCGATCGGAGTCGGTCGGGCAGAAGACCAGTTTCCGCACTGCCTGGAACAAGCTGCAACTCGCTCTGATCCCATGTCGCCGTTTTTACGAGCCCGACTACGAGACCGGCAAGGCAGTTCGCTGGCGCATCGGCATGGCCGATGGCGGTCCGCTCGCGATCGCTGGGCTATGGCGTGAGTGGAGGGACCCTGCCGACGGCTCAACAAGCACCAGCTTTACGATGCTAACGGTGAACGCCGACGACCACCCGCTGATGAAGCGATTTCATCGGCCGGGTGCCGAGAAGCGGTCGGTGGTGATCATTCCGCCGACCGAATATGAGGACTGGCTCTCTTGCAAAAGCACGGACGAGGCGCGGTCGTTTTTGCAGCTTTACCCGGTCGAAGCGATGCATGCAGAGCCGTTTCCCCTGCCGCCGCGGGTCACGAAGGCCAAGGCGATGCCGAAGGACGATCTCGCACAGGCATCGCTTCTCGCAGATGATGGCGGTTGAACGCCGAGCGCGACCGGAAGCTTCAGTTGCTGAAGTCGACTAGATTTCCGTGGCAAGCGACGACACGCATCGGCGATTGCACCAAACACGAAAGCCGCGAAATTGAAGTCGACGTTAAACGGTCACAGCGTCGTTCCTGGTATTTTTCCACGCTGCAACTATTGCTGCAACGGAACGGAAAGAGTCAGCAAAGAAGATTCACCGCCCCGCGACCTCCGATCTCGGCAAGGCGTATGACTTGGCTTACGAAGGTTTAAACTAAGCCATGCCTTTAGACAATTCCGACCTGCCCGACGACGTCAAAAGTGCACTTAAGCAGTTTCCTGAATTTGAAATTGCCGCTTTCAATGATTCTGGTGCTAATGGCTACGTTCTCATTGGTCGACATACTGTGCTCCAAAAGAAGGTTGCCATCAAAATATATTTTCATGGAGAAAATGATATTGATCAGGAGCCAGCCATCATTGCAAAGATCAATCACGAAAACGTCTTGAAGGTCTATGACGCGAGAAAGGTTGGTAGAGACAGCTCATATTTCGTGACGCCGGCTGCGAGCGACGGGGACCTTTCGCAATATCTAGATTCGTTTGACGTTTCTCTCCCAGTTGCCCATAAGATGCTGTGCCAGCTTTTGTCTGGCATTGCCGCATTGCACACAGAACCTAATCTACTTGTGCATCGAGACTTAAAACCTGAAAATCTGCTCGTACACAATGACTCGATATTGATCGCAGACTTTGGGTCCGTTCGCCGGATCGACAGAAAAACCGGCGCTGCGCCGGCATCCAAGCACAGCATTCTCTACCGCCCACCCGAAGCTATTGGAGAGAACGCTTTTTTCAATTTTTCCTCTGATATATATCAGGCTGGGATCATCGGGTTTTTGCTTTTCGGGGGGGAAGTTGTCAAATGATTTGTTGTCTCATATGACATTGAAGCAAAGATCCGCGCTTGACGGAATTCAAGGAGACTATGAAAAGTCAAAGTATGTTGACTCCCTAGTCCAAGAAAAGATCGTTCGGGGCACGCTTGTTGATTTGCGCACGGTTCCGCTCTTCGTTCCAAATTCCGTCAAAAGGGTTTTGAGGGCTGCAGTGTGTCGGGTTGAGAAGAGATGCGCCACGGTCAGCGAGTTGTTAGCCGATTTATTGCGGCTACGAAACCATTTGCCAGACTGGACAACCCATAGTGACGGGTTGTATCTGCGCAACTGGAGGGGCATAGACTACCGGATTCCTGGCAAGGAGGCAGCGATTTATAAGCGAAAAGCTGGCGGCGAGCACTTCCGACGTGATAACAGCTACGCAGGTCATAGCCGGTCATAGCCATGCGGAGTTGATTTTGCAAATGAAGGTTCGCTTGGACCTGCCCTGACCGGCCGTGGCTTCTCGCGGGCAAATCGTCTCCTCCAAATCATCTCTTCTAAATCATGCAGGCCGCGTTGGCGCATACTAGAACCGGTAACCGATGCGTCGCAGGGGTGCTCCGCGCGGGATATTCCCATTGGTGACGATTTTCCAGCAGGCTTTACGAGGATGTCGGTCACCTCGTGATAGCGTTCGGTCGCTCGATGTCTTATCAAGCTGTGTTTCAAAGACCTTCAGGGGAAGGGTTTTGCTATAGGCAGCCGAGTATGAATCACAAGCGTTCGCCGATGCCACGAATGACGGTTGTGGATTGGGATCTGCCTCTGGGCTGCCACCAGGCCAACCGTCCGCTACGGGTCGACGGCATGTGACCTTCACGATGGCAACAGGCGGGCAAGGGAGAATCGGCGCGCGCATTTGCAAGGTAGCTAAGGCGACGATACGATATCACGTTGGTAGCCGCCAGGCGGTCGCTGTCGATATCGGACGCGCAATGGAATCGAGACCCCCTGAGTCCCGGTTTGCGGCCCAGCTTCTTTTCGTCGCGGCGGACCTAGCTCGGAGGATACGGGATCCAAAGGTGAAGCGCTATGAGTGACGGCATCGCGAACGTTTTCAGGCATCTGACGACAGGCGTCCACGTGATCGGCGTTGCGGACGGCGATCGCCGGAATGCATTTACGGCAAGTTGGGTCGTACAAGTCTCCTTTCGCCCGTTACTTCTCGCGATCAGCATCAACCCGGCGCATGCGTCTTACACGCTTCTTCAGGGCGGCCGGGTGTTCGCAATTAATGTCTTGCGGGCGGAACAGCAGGCGTTGGCCAAGCACTTCGGGACACAATCGGGTCGCACGGTCGATAAGCTCGCGGGGATACGCTGGCGAGCAGGCCGGACGGGCGCACCGCTGTTGCACGGCGCGCTAGCTTTCTTCGACTGTCAGGTAGTCAGTGACGTCGAGGCTGGGGATCATCGGCTAGTAATGGGTCGAGTGGTCGATGGAGCGGTGCTCATCCCGGCTGGCCATCCGTTGATCTATGCAGCGACGGGCGACCTGGATCAGAGCGCTGAGCTCTACCCGAAGGAATTTTGCAAATGGCGGTGAGCAGAGCAGTACCATTCTCCGCAGATGCTGGTGGACCGCGTGATCATCCGACTCAAACCGGCCACCTACGGACGTTGGCTCACGCTTTCATGCGGACGTTCGAACGTCGGCTCCGCCCGAACAACGGCCCACCATGAGCATGCCTGAGTCAGCAAAAAATGGCGCTGCGTGTTGCCAAGTCAATTGCGGGCCGCGCCGCGATCGCTCCGTCGCGGAGTACGCCGGCATAGCCCGCGCATAGACGAACCGCAGCATAGCCCTACCGAACTAAGCTCGTGTCAACAGGCGCAGGATCCGCGGGTCATGACGCACATCGATGACCATGCTTACGCTGATATCGGTCGCGTCTTCGTGTAGCGGGTTCAGAATGTAATTGAATGCGAAGGGCAAGATAGCGCTGGGCAACTTGAGTAACGCGGTGGCGCCTCCCTGAAGCCATTCGCTGCCAGAAGCCTGTGTCCAGGACGGATTTTCGCGCCAGTCTTCGGGCAGTGCGCCCTCTCCCAACTCGGCGATCTTGACTCGCTCACCGACCTCCACGCGCAACAATCGGTAGGTGTCGGGCAGGTCAGCGGCGGAGCCGATCTCCTGATGAACGAGCGTTTCCAGAAGCGCGCCGGCGGGATGCTCCGCCAGATAAACGACTGGTCGTCCCGTGGTATGCCAGCGCCCGGGGGCGCGCAGCCCGCCTACTCCTTTCAGATCGGCGAAATTACTGATCCGCCAGAGCACCATCAAGCGAAATACCCTTCGTCGATCTGTACAAGCGCCTCCTCGACCAAGCGGGCGCCCTGTTCCGTACCCGCCATCACAAGAGCGCTGCGACCAGCGAAGCGATTTTGTGGATTGCGCAACCAACGCATCGCCTTGTCGTTGCCACCGAATGCCGCATGCGCCTGCGCGATAATTCTGGCCAGGCGAATGGCACGGTCGGATTCCTCCGTCGATAGTCGTTCATGCTGCTGTCGACGGTGCGTCAGCGTGCGCCGCGGGATAATGAAGGTCAACTCGTCTGCCTTGAGGCCTTGCGCACTGAGTCGATCAATCACCTCGACGTCGACCCGTTCATGAGCCAGGTCGGCAAGGTCAGCGTCGCCGCGAATGCGGCTTGCCAACAGGCGTTCGAGAAACGCGAACTCCGCGCGGCGCGGATCTCCGGCGCCGGTCGGTATAAAAGCGATGGTTTCCATCGAGGCTCCATATCGGCAAAATGCCCACTCATTATAGGCGTTTTGCCATGACGCGACAACCCGCGTCCCCAGCGACCTTACAAATGCGGGTTGCTGTCGACGAGAGTTTGCCACTTCGCCGAGATAATTGGCTCGTAGCGGAGGGTGTGCTTTTGCGAAACGGGGCTGACTCGGACGGGTGGTGTCCTGCGGATACCCAACAGGCAAGACCCGGCCATCTGCGGTCATTCGCCTAACGCGCAATGCAGACGTTCGAGAGACCCTTCCACTCAAATATCGGTCATTCCGCAGCAAAGGCGCTGACCAGCACAGCGCCGTCCGCGCTACGCGAGTTCGACATGTTCGACGAACACAATCCGCCGGTCCTTGCGTGTCGGTGTCGTGTCGTAGGGACGCGCATCGTCGACCAGATATTCCTCGTACTCGACGACGACGAGCCGATGCCGTGAACCATCGGATGGCGGAAACGCGACATCGCCTTCCCAGAGCGTCTGCCACAGCTGGATCTTGTCGATCACCTGGTTGGTCACGAGATGTGCCTGGCTTCCAAAAGGTTCGGGAGCGGGCGTTCTGGCAGAGGTTGTGAATTGCACGGCGCGACCTAGCAGGGACTCGAGCCTTACCGGCGAGTCGCTGGGCAATGGTTGCGGACTCGGCACGCGCTGCGTCACGAGCGCGTCGCCGACTCGTTGCCAGCCGAGGTCGTCGCCCCATCGGGGATCGAGGCGTTCGAGCCACACCTCGACGACAGTGCGCTCGGCGACCGACGCCGGGCTCGCGAGTTCGACGAGGCCCGTCACCGGACCTCTGCGCGCCGACGAGGGCGCGCGCGATGCCTCGTCATGCCCGCTCGACCCGTCGAAGCTCGCGCCGAACACGGCCACACGCACGCGGCGGTCGTCGGCCGCCGGCGTGACGTTCAGCCAGCGGTCCGGCGTCAACGCAATGGTGTCGCTCAGCACGGCGTTCGACAAGTGCGCGCCCGGGCTCGCGGTGGGCTGGTAGCGCGCGAGCGCCATCCGAATGAAGGGAAAGTACGACGCGCCCGCTTCGATCTCGATGTCGCAGTACCACAACCGCCGTTCGTCGTCGTAGAAGACGTCGTGAGGTGCAACATCCACGGCGCCCGTGCGGGCCTGCGAGCCGCCCGGGCGCAGCGAGTTGACGAGGAACGCACCGGGGCGCTGATCGCTTTCCGTGACTGGGGCGTTCGGCGGCAGCCACGCGCCCGTCGGATCGGGTGCCGTGCGCGCGCGCGGGAAATGCGCGAGCGCCGGTGCCACAGCGGGTACGAAGGCCGAGTCCCAGATCGGGTCGTTGCCCCAGAGCGTCACGTACTTCTTGTACGGCGCGCCCGCCGGTGCCGTGTCGGGATCGTCAGCGAAGCCCTTGGGCGGCAGCACCACCGCAAGCATCTCGCCATAGCCGGAGGCGTTCCATCCGCGATCGAGGTACACGCGTAGTCCGCCGCCGCGCCGCCAGCTCGATAGAATGCCGTGCTCGTCGAGCTCGCGTCGCCACGCGAACGTCGGCACTAGGTATAGCACCTTGGCCGCGGGCGGCGGCGCCGAATTGGGGACCCAGGTCACCTGCCGTGCGCCGGTGACCTTGATGTTCTCCACGCTCGGCACACGCTGTCCGTCGACGAGCGCCGTCAGGAGGCTCGGTGGCAGGAACTCGCGGAATCGCGTCGTTGCTTCGAACCAGTATTCGATGCGACGGTAGCGGGTGTCGTGGAATTCGTGCGCCTTGGACGCGACCCGCTGATGCACGGCGCCGTTGATCGCGATGACGTCCGTGGCGGTGATGGTGTGCTCGGGCACGCCGGGCGCAACCCCATCGCTCGCATAGTGCGTGGGGCCCGTCACCTTGACCTGAAACGCGACATCGCGCCGCTGCCGGTCGCTGGGACCGTTCGCGCTCTCGGCCGATGCCGCATCGTCGTCGGGTTCGTGCCACTCGCCGTACAGATCGAGGCGATCGGTGCTGTCGATGCTGCAGCGTGCATGGATGAGCGGTTGCGCCGACGTCTGCCCCGGCGAGCGATCGAGCACCGACAGCATGACAAAGTCAGGGTTCAGCAGCGGACGCTGCACGGCATGCACGGCTTCGACGACGGTCCACGGCGTCAGCATCCAGTGCTGACCCTTGAGCGCACGGTCGCGCTGCGCGTCCTGGTCGGTCGCGGTCAGCCACTGGAATACGCCGAGCAACGCGAGTGTGTCGGGCGCCAGCCTCATCGAGAGCCGCAGCTTCGCTCTTACCGCCTTGGGCAGCGGCACGCGAAGGCGGTGTGTCGTCTCGTCGTAGTGCGGCGCCTCGTTAGGATCGTCGTAGACGTCGATCACGAACGGCTGGGCATCGGGCCAGACGTCCTTCGTATAGAGGGGAATGCGGATGATGTCCGAATCGGCGATGTTCGGATGATCGAACACACGCACCACGACCTCCACGGCCAGTGGATCGGGCAGATATGTTAGCGCGCGTCCCGCTTCGTAGACGGCGTAAGTCGTCTCGACGGCTTGCGCATCGAGCGGCCCCTGCATGAGCAGCTTCTCTTCGCGGATCGCCGCAGCCGGATTGCTTGGATCGAGGTCCTTCTGGTGCGCGAGCAGATTGAAGAGGCTTGCGTCGACTTTGCCTTGCGCGTCGAGCATTCCATGCTGCTCGGCATCGCGCAGGCTCACCTGCGCCGGCGCGGCGACGCGATGCGCGACCTGCGCCGAGAGCACCGTGTTGTCGGCGGCCGTGTCATTGAACGTGCGAATCGCCACGCGCGCCATCGATTCGCCTTCGAGCGGGCGGCCGATCGTGCCGGACTCCGACAGCAACGCGATCACCGGCGCGGCAACGGGCTCGTAGCGCAGATAAGGCTGCGCGTGTGTCGACGGCTTCTCATTGCCGTAGTCCTTCTCGAACGGGTCCAGCGAATTGCCGGCGAGGTCCACTGCGCGCGCGCGGATCCAGTACGAGCGGCCAAACCGCAGGCGCGGCAGCGATCCCTTCACCGGTGAGAACGATGACTTGAACTTCAGCCCGGGCGGCACCTCGGCGTCGCTGTCGTCGCTAGTCTTGTCGACGCTGTCGTCCACGCCGATCGCGCGGCCCGGCACGCGCGCGGCCAGGCTCCACCCGATCCAGGACACGAGCGCCTCGTGCAGGTACAACAAGTCGGCATTCGATGCGGCATCGCTCGAGCGCGTCGCCGCGAGGCGCACGGTGGTCTCTTCCTCGGGCGCGACCTCGACGGTGACGGCGCCGTCGTCGAGGTCGTAGCGCGCGTTGCGCCGACACAGCGAGTGCCACCGGCGCGTCACCGAATCCCAGACGTCGATGCGGTAGCCGCGCACGAGGTCCTGTGCGTGCAAGGTCACCACAGCGGCGGACGCGCCGCCGAGTTGCGATTCCAGCTGTGTATTGCGCGTCTTGTTGGCGTCGAAGCGGTCTTTGAGGATCATGCTGCGCGCATGCTGTATGAGCATCAAACCGGCCGTTCTGAGCGAGGACGCGCCGATCTCGTCTTCCTGGCGCGTCACCGGATCGACGCGCGCCTCGACATCGGAGCGGCGTCCGAGGGAGCGCGCGAAGTTCATCGCCTTGAGGCCCGCTCCATCGACGTCGAGTTGCAGCAGCCCGAATCGGGGCGGCGTGGTGTCGAGCAGGCCGTCTGCAAGCTGCACGTCCGAGGCCGGATCGGGCACTGCATCGAACTGCGGGTTGGAGAGCCGCGTGCGCGTGGCCGGATTCCCGTCGGCGCCGCGCGGCACGAGCAGCGCGCCCGCCGGGAATACCACCTTGACGGACAGGTCGGCCGCCGCGGACAGGGCGAAGCCGGCGGGCGCCAGCACGAGATCCACGACCAGCCCGAGCCGCCGCAGCAGCGTCGGATACGAGCCCATCGCGGCCACGATCTGATGGAAGTCGATCGTCGCGCCGATGTCCTCGCGCTTGGGCAGATCGGTCCGCTTGTGTTCGAGCCATCGCGCCTGCACGCGCGAGTCATCGACGCGCGTCACGTCCCTCACGACCGGTGACGCCGGCGGCGTGTGGAAGAGCTGGAACCGCTGCAGATTGCTCGCCGTGCGCGAATTGCGAAGCGACTCGAATTGCCGGGCGGGATCGCGAAGGCCCGTGCGCCGGTCGACCGACGAAGCATCGAGCCGCGCCACCGCGTTCATGAAGGCCCGCCAGGGCTCGCTGTCGAGGACTTCGGTGACCCGCGGCATGCGGTCCGTCGCGCTCCGAGCGAGATCGCGGTAGAGGTTCGCGACGGTCTCCGCCATGGCGAGCGCGTCGTACGACAGCACGAACGACGGCGACAGATCGCGATAGGCGAAGGTCTTCACGCCGGTGTTCGCGTCGAACAGCGCCTTCCACACCGCCGAGTCCGCGACGCCCGCGGTGTCGTCGATTCGATCCGGCCCGGTAGTTGCGGTCGTTGGAATCGATCGGGTCTCGCCGCCGTAGGTGACTTCGAAGCGCGCGTCGGCGAGCGTGTTCGGCCAGTCCTCCCAGTCGGGGAAGAACTCGCTCAGCTTGCGCGACTGGCCGAGCGGGTCTTCTGCATCGAGGCGTGGCGACAGCATTACCGAAACGCGCAGCCCGGTACGGTCCGGCGTGTAGCCGTTGGGCAGCGCGGTCCAGACCAGCGATTGGCGGGCCATCAGATCCCCTCGTCCGCGAATGCGGCGCAGTAATCGGCCCACAACTGCGGTGTGGGCATCAGGTCGAGGAAGCGCGGATCGGCCGCGCCACCGGCAAATTCACGACGGCATTTCACCGAGACCTCCGCACTGAACATCAGGATCTCGATTTCGACCGTGAGCGTCGCCTCGCCATACGCCATGGACTTTCCGTCGGCCTTCAGATAGCCGATCTGGAGGTTGAAGGTCAGGGACACCGAGATGATCGCGAGGACCGTCAACTCGCCGTGGATGCGAACGTAACCGGCGAGCTCGACTGACCCTTGGTTCGGGATGACCTCGAGCCAGTGAAAGTAGATGCCGGCCTTGACCTCGACGCCGCCGGAAGCAACGCCGAGATCGATCACAATCGCGGCGCCGAACTCCAGCGCTGCCTCGATCTCGTCGACGCCGCGCGCCGACACGCCGATCGCGAAGAAGCCGCCCCCGCCGAGCATTGATACCGTGAGGCTGAACGGCTGTTCGCGCTTAGAAAAGTTGAACTTCACCGAGACGGGCTTCCCATCGAACGGCAGATTGAACGCCGCGCCGAGCGAAGCGTTCGTCAGCGCGAAGACGCCCACGCCCACGGAAGGCAGGGTCAGCGAATACGAGGCGCTCAGTCCGCTTGGCGTCACGGCCAGCCCTGGCGGATCGGAGAAGCCGTTGGCGGGAATGAACCGCCGCAGATCATTGACGAACTCAAGCGGCCCGCCGAAGCACACGGCGTCGTCGCCCTCGCGAAGCTGCACCGTGACATCGGGCTTCTGGCCGTTCCTCGCGGTGAACGCGACCTCTTCGAACCACAGGATGATGAAGCCGAACAGGTTCAGCTTGAAGTTCGTCAGGGTCGCGGTGGCTTCGGCGCTCGGCTTCGCCGCAGGATCGAGCGGCGTGGTCATGAGGCCGTTCATCGTCAGGCGCGTCGGCGGCTTGCTCGTGTCAGCCGTGGGAATGAGCAGATTGAGCTGATCGCTCTTCGTGACGCCGCCAGACCACTCGAAGCGCGCCTCGACGCGATCTGGAAAATCGTGCGCGACCATCTTGGGAACATCGGTGCCGGCGAGGCTGCTCGCAAACGGAAGAATCTCGGCGAGCCTGATGCCGCCGAGCAGTGTCGCGTCCTGGAAGAACTGGGTGGGATCGAAGGCGCCGTCCCTCACGGTCTTCAATCCGTCTTCGACTTGCTGCGCCGTCCCGGCGTCCTGGCCCGATACCGGCCCCATGATCTTCGAGAGGCCGAGCAGACTCATCTGCGGCGTCGCCAATGCGCCGAGCGTGTCGCTCTTCGCGTCCTGCGGCGAGCCGCCGAAGGGCAGCTTCTTCGACGAGGTCAGCTTGAGGAAGATCTGCCCAGCGTTCTTCGCCGGATCGAATCCATGCGAGGCGTAGAAGTCGGGATAGGCGACCTCGGCGATGAAATCCTGCTGCCCGAGCAGCTTCTGGATCGGCTTGATGCCGACTTGCGCCGTCTCGATCTCGGGATAAACCTTGGGGGTGCCCGACTTCAGTGCCGCTGCGCGAAATGCGAGTGTCTGAGTCGGCAGCGCGGTGTCGCTCTTGTCGGCAGGGCCCGTCGGCGCATAGGTGACGACGGCGCCGCCCGTCGTCGCGCGCCGTTTGGTTGCCGCGGGCGCGGCGTTATACGACGTGCAGACGTCTGCCGCGCGGTTCGCATCGGCGAGCTTGCCGACGAACAGCAACGGCAACGAGAACGTCACCGGCCGGCCGGCGATGTCAATTGCTGTGATGTCGAAGGGCACGTCCGCCAGCTTGGCGCCGCCGGCTGGAACGGTCGCCCAGAACAGCATGCGCTGCGACAGCCCGTCATAGAGTTTTGTCACACCGTGCCCGGGTTGCAGCGCACTGTCTCCGACGCCCGGGTCGCTCAGATCGGGCGTCACGCGGGTGAGCAATTCAACGCGCGTGAATGGAAAGTTGCGCCCCTGAAATTCGTGGTTCGCGCCGTTGTAGGTCCGCACGGGCTCGCGCACCGCAACGAAAAAGCGCTGGCGCAGCAGCGCCACGCGTTGCGAGAGCTTGCCGTCGAGCGACTCGAACTTGCGCTCCGTCACCTTGATGAGCGAGGCAGCATGCCCGAACGGCCACAGGTAGCCCGCATACATCACGCGCACGTACTGGTCGCGCCCGAGCGTGGCGACGTGACGCCATTGCTGCAAATCGATGTGCTCGGGCGTGCGCGTCCACGTACCCTCGGCATCTAGCAATGCACCGAGCGCCGACAGATGCAGCCGCTTCGCTTCGCTCGATATCGGCCGATAGGCCGTGCCGCCTGCGATCTCTTCGTCGAACCCGGACATCGCGGTGACCAGCATCGAACGATCGAGCGGATCGAGACTCATGCGAATGAGATCGGGGTTCGGCTGGGGCGGATCGGCCGGCGGTCCGGGCGCCACGAGCAGCGCCAGCAACTCGTCCATTCGCTCCTTCGGGCGATAGTCCGGCGACCACAATGCACGGATCCGGCTCGCGATGTCCGCGCCGGCCCCGGAGGTGCTCGTCGTGAGACGTGTGTGCCACAGCTCGGTGCTCGACCGGTGCACCACAGGAGCGATCGTATGCTGCCACCGCGCCGGCGCAAGCGGCGAGGTCACGACGCGATAGGGCAATTCCAGCGCTGTCACGGTGGAAGCAGGTTCGTGCGGCGCACGCTGCAGCGCGAGGACGCCTGCTTCGGCGACCGCGGCGAGATCGTCGACTCCCGCGACGCCGCTGACGGGACTTGGGGCGACAGCCGGCGCGCTCGTTACCGCGCTTGCGGCCATGATCGGCTCGGCGGCAATCGTCAGTTGCTCGACGCCATCGGCGCGCGCGGCTTTGAGGAGCGCATCCAGATCGATGGTGCGGTCGGCCACCGCATTGATGTCCAGCCGCATCGGCCAGTCGCGCAATGCACGCAAGAGGCTCGCGACGTCGTAGCCCGTCGTGGAAAGCGCTGCGGGCATCGTCACCGCCACGTGGCTCGGCCCGGCCATTCGCACGCGCGCCGCCGGCAATGCTGTCGGCGGCTTCTCGTCGTCTCCCGGAACATTCTTCTTCGGATAGCGTGGATCGTCCGAGACTTCAGTCGTTTCATCCTTGGGCGGCGTATCGAACTTCTGCCCGGCGGATTCGAGAAATGCTTCTTCGCCGAAGCTCTGCGGCGGGAATTCGATGACGATGAATGCATCGGATGCGGAGCGTACGAGTCGCGCAGGATCCGTCTTCAGCACAAAGCCGCTGAAGGTCGCGTCGAACACGAGCAGATCGTCTGGCCGTCGCACGGAGATCCGTCCGGGAGTGATCGGCGTGTCTTCAGAGGAGGGCGGCGGTTGGGGGGCAGATGGTACGTCGGGGGGCGGCTCAACACTTGTCGAGTCGGACGTCGGTTGACTTCCGTCATGTTGCTCGCTCTCCGGCGTTTGCGGGTCAGACGATTGCTCCGGCGGCGCAGCGATGCCAGTCTGCGAATCGCCTGCATCGCCGGGGTGCGTTGACGCATCGGCCGCCGGCGAGCATGGCTGACACGGATTCGCCGGGTAGGGCGGATGAGGCGGATACGGCGGATAGGGAGAATAAGGCGGGTAGGGAGGAAAGGGCGGATACGGCGGCCTCGGGCGAGTTCGCGACATTTGGCACTCCTCCGGTATTCAGCGCGATCGCTGCTTCGCGCTGCGCGGCAATTCAACGACCTTTCAATATCCTAGACCATACCCTATACTTTTTTTTGCTCGCGTGAGCGGAGGATTACATGTCATCGAAAGATGCCGCCGGTGAAGGTGCAATCGACGCTCGACGCGCGGTACGCGAGAGTCTCATGCAGCTTCGCGAAGAATTCAAGGCGATGGTCCAGGGCGGCAGCGCGGTCGCAGGTGGACACGAGCACGATGGCGGATTGAGCGACCTGCGTCGGGAAGTCGAGCGGCTGCGCTACATGGTCGAATGCCTCCGCGCCCGTCCGGAGGGTCCGGTGACCGGCGTAACTTGCTCGAGCGCGCCGAGTCCGCCTTATCCGCCATTTCCGCCGTACCCTCCCTACACTTCATTCCCGCCTTATCCACCATTTCCTCCGTATCCGCCGAATTGCTGTTGCGCGCCGGCGCCGTGCGGATGCCCCAAATGCAGTTCGCCGCCGCTACCCGCTGAGTCTGAACCCGTACCCGCGCCACCGCGGGTGGTCAATCCGCCGTCATCGTCGACGCAAAGCAGCAGCCTGAGCAGTTGGCGACGCGTCGTGATTTCTATGCCGCCATCGAGTAGCAGTTCGAGCAGCGTCCCCCAGGTGATCGTCAATTAACCTGTGGTTACGGGAGAGGAGCCGATGCCCGACATACCGTCTTCATCCAGCACGTCGCGCCGCCTCGGTGCCTCCTCCACGGCGCCGGATGCCAGCGATTCGCCATCGTCGGGCGCTTCGGGCACGCCATCCGAGACGCCGGAATCGCGTCTGCTCGATGCGATCGACACCCTGCGTGACGCGATCGTCGGGCTGAAAGACGACATCCGCGATTGCTGCGGCCACGACGATGACGGACAACCGCCGCCGGAGAGCTGCAGCAGCGGCTGCGACAATGACCTGCTGATCGAGATTCAGCGACTTCGCCGCGATATTGGCAAATGGCGCGAGCGCGCGGAGCGCGAACGCGATGTTTTCGAATTGCGGCTGCAAATCGAACGCCTGCAAAGCGAGGTCGGGCGGTGCGTCGATCGACTGTCGTGCACCGATGGAGGCGCAGCGACTGCTCCCGCGCCGCCATACCCTCCTTTTCCACCTTATCCGCCGTATCCACCGTTTCCTCCCTATCCACCGTTCCCGCCCTTTCCAGGCTATCCGCCGAATTGCTGCGCGCCGCCATGCGCGCCGGTCCACCCGCCGCCGGGAAGCAGCAGTAGCAGCGGCTCAGCGCCGCCGGGACGATCAAGCAGCTACGTGCCGCGCAGCAGCAGCTCGAGCAGCGGACTCACTCCGCCGAGCAGTTCATCGATGCTGTCGTCGAGCAGCAGCGTACCTTCATCTTCTTCGTTATCGGGTACGAGCAGCACCTCGTCGAAGCCATCGAGCAGCAGCAATTCTTCTGCGCTCAGCAGTTCGTCGATACCTGGTGCGCAGTCGAGTTCGAGCAGCAGTTTGCCGAGCGCGAGCAGCTTGTCGAGTTCGAGCAGCAGTCCACCGAATTTGAGCAGTTCATCGAATTCGAGCAGCAGTTTGCCGAGCTCGAGCAGTTCGTCGAGCTCCAGCAGCAGCGAGCAGCCGTGCACCGAGCCGTTAGGAGCGCCCAGCAGCGATTTTCAGGTGACCCGAATCGAACTCGCCGCGCAGGCGAACTTCACGCGAGGCACCGGTGCGCAGACGATCGACAGCAAACTGGTCGTCGATGGCGTGCCCGTCCAGCCCAACACGCTTCTCGATTTCACGCACGCAAACGGGCTGGCCTATCAGGCATTTCTCTATGAGCTTCGCGACAAGCCGACAGGCAACGCGGTGAGCGTAGTACCCAACTGGTTCGGCGTCGCGATCCCCAATCCGGACAGCTTCGATCTGTCGTCAGACGTCTATGTCGTCCTCTATTTCCACCCAACGCCTGGACAGGCAGGCTACAGGGACCAGGACTATCCTGCCAAGACCGGCACCAGCGGTGGGACGGACTGGAAGCAATTGTTTGCCTACGTCGATCGGCTCGGCGGCCAGATGGTCGATGCCATCCGGGCCGGAGCGCCCGCCAATCGGCTGACCATATTCCCGTTCCTGACGCAGGCTCAGTACACGCTGTCCACAAGCGAGTGGTTCAACGTCATTCACGACATTCTGCAGGACATCAATTCGAACATCGTCAATGGCATCTGCACCCGACCGAAGAAACTGATCGTTGCCACGCTCAGCAACGGGAGCGTCTATCTCAACAAGTTCCTGACCGATGCAGCCGCCGATCCGAACAACGGCAAGATCATCGAGGTCTGGGATTTCGACAGCGAAATTTCGACGCCGCAAATACTGGTCGATCCGCACGGAAAGCGCTTGCGGGCTTATTGGCAAGGCGGGGTTCCGGCAAGCACGACGGCGAAAACTTATGTCCAACTGCCGACATCGACCAGTTGGAGCAATTTCCCAGGCGACCTGCCGACGCTGCAGGAAGTGCCGCCTCTGCCGCCGCTGGCGAGCAATAGCAATTCCGCGCCCGACAGCACGGCCCTCCTCAAGGTGCATCACTACATCCGCGACACGATGTTCGTCGACGCCGTCTTCAACATCGAAAGCGACAATCCCTAGCCACGCTCGCTGCCGCTCAGCGCATAAGCTCCGTTACGCGGCGCCGCTCGTCCGGCGTAAGATATGCCACGGCGCCGCCGGCGAAATAGACCTCGATCGCGCGGATGGCGTCCTCCGCCGTGATCAGGTCCAGACAGCGCGGCAGCGTGCCGACCACGTCAACGCAGCAGTTCTCTGGCGCATCCTTCTCGTCGCCATCCCCGAGCGGAACGGCGCGTGACCGCCAGCATCCACCGTTGTCGCAGCAGCGCAGCGCACCCGCGCGATGCAGGAACTGGTGATGCGGATAGGCCTCCCACTGCGGCGGCTCGCGACCACCCGCGACGACGACGCACGGCCGGTTGCGCGGCAGGCCGGGCCGGCATTCGATCGCCGCGGCCATGTGCATCATCATCGTTACCGGGCACAGCGCGCCCTGCGAGTGATAGACGAGCCGTATGAGCTGGCGAAGGCTGGTCTTGCCGCGCAGGTCGATGACGCCGCGCAGCCGCGGATGCACGTGGCCGTTCTCGCCCACCTGGACGAACAGCACGTGCCCGGAGAAATAGTCGACAACGCGCTGATAGCGGACAGGGTCCCACCACTTGGCCGTGAAATCATTCTTGCCGCCCGCGACCACGATCCAGAACGGCAACTGCTCGCCGACAATCTCGCCCACCTGAGAAGTCCAGCTCTTCTCGAGGTCCGAGAGGTGAATGTCGCCGCGAAATTCCGTGGGACGCACCGCCAGCCCGAGCCGCTCGTTCAGGTGCTCGATGAAGCCGTGGATGAAGTGATACGGCGTGACGTTGCTGCGATGGATCAGCGGATATTCGCAGTCGATGGTCTCGACCGACGGGTCATCGTCGGCGACGGGCGTGATGTACGGGTTGTTCTCCCAGATCTCCGGGCATGGCGTGCGCACGTCGGTCTCGAACTCGCCAGGATAGGTTCGATGTAGGTCACGCACGGCCGCAGTCAGCATCACGATGTCGCCGGGAGACTGGCCGTTGCGCAGGATGAGCTTTCTCATGGGCTCGCCCGCGTCCACCAGACGCAGCCCGAGGGCGACACGCAAATCTCCCGGAAGCGCTGCGCGACCGCCCGCGCGACCGATGGCCAGCCGTAGTCGTCGCCCGCGATGATTCCGTCAGGATTCAGCTTCGCGCGCCATGCGTCAATATCGCGAAGCACGGCGTCGGTCTCGTGGCTCGCGTCGATAAACAGCATGTCGACGCTGCCGTCCGCGAACAACGCGGCGGCGCTCGCCGAATCGCCCGGCACGTATTGCACGCGTAACGACGGAAACCGCGACAAGTTGGTCAGGTAGGCGCTGCGCGACGGCAGCCGGTGTCCATCCATCGTGCCGTCGAGGCTGCCCGCGAACGATTCGACCGAATAGAAATGGATGTCGCGATTGGCGAATCGCAATCCGAGCGCGAGGACCGATCCGCCTTCGTAGCTACCGAGCTCGACATATCGGCGAACGCCGGGGAAGGACGCGACGAGTTCGATCGTTTCGTTCATGCTGCCCTCGCCCAGACTCATCGCGCGCGGAATACCGTTCAGGAGGCGATCGATCATGCGGTCGGTCAGCGCGTCCCAGCGCTGCCGCGCCACCGGATACACCTGCAGGATCATCGGCAGCGCATGGACGAGATCGTCGGCGAGGTGATGTGCTGCCGGCGGAAGGTACTGGAACGGATCGACCGACCAGTTCCGGCAGCGTCCGAACCATAGCATCGCGAGGAACCAGACATAAGGATAGACCTGGCCCGCATGCGCGCCGAACACGTGGTCGCGATGCTCGATGGCCCAGAACTTGTCGCTGCCACCGCAATGGAAGGCCCGCTGTCTTTGTCTGCCGGCGGCGTGGTTGATGAAAGCGCCGTGCTTGAAGTCGATCGTCGATTGCCAGTAGATCCCGTGCTGGCTCCACAGCGCGTTGTCGAGCAGGTGGACGCTCGCCGACCGGTTGGCGGCATAAAGTACGGCGTTCAGCACGCCTTGGTCGCCGTGCCCAGGATAAGGTCCGAGTCCGTTGAACACCGCCGCCGCGCAGCACTCGGCCCAGCGTCGCACAATCGCGGTATTCGCCGGGTTAACCGCGCAAAAGAACAAGGACGTGCTCATGTAGCGCGCGTTGTGCGCCGGCGTGTCGATACCGTAGGCCGCGTAGGTGTCGTTGTAGTGCGCGCCATCGCCGTCCGCTCCGCCCACGAAGCCGCCGGACTCGGCGCACATGCGGATTTCGCGATCGACGTCGGAGCAAAGCACGCAGTCTGAGTCGATGCCGATTAGCACATCGAAGTCGCCGCGCTCGGCCAGGTCGCACATGCAATAGGCCTTGAGCTCCCATGCATCGATATGTCGGCCATCGCGCGCGAAGGCCGATGAGTCGATCAGGCGTATCCGGGGGTCGTTGGACAGGCAGTCGGCTTGTGATTCGCTCACGCGCCGCGGCTCGTTATTGATGACGTATACGGTCGTCTGCGCGTGAAATTCGAGCACGCTGCTGACGGTCGCAAGTGTGCCGGGAAAGAAATTCCAGTCCGTAACGGTGATGAAGGCGTACCGGATCATGACACCATCACATCGGCGGCAGCATGAATCCCCGCGTTGCGACTCCGATCGCCTTCGCGCCACCGGCGTCCCGTGCCGCTTGAAGTCTGACGCCGGTTTCGCACCTTGCTGTCGGCGTCCTCTTTCAGGAGATCCATGCGCTAGTCATTTGAGACGTTCCCGCTTCTCAAGCGGGCAGCGTAGGCCACTGCATCTTACACGAAGAATGCCACGCTTGAGACGCGCGGAAAAACGCTGGCGGCAACCAATCACCGGTCTCATTTTGTCACGGTTGCGCGCGGCTGACTGGGACGTTTGGCGTCAGGATTCAACGGCGGGTTTGCGCGGGCCCTTAGGGTTCCCTATGTAGCCAAACTCCGTCAGCTCAGAGTCCTCGAGCGGTAGCTGACGACACGATTAATCGCACACGGATGTATCAATGGCCGCCTAGGCCGACAACGTGCCGGCCGCCACAGACTCACGGATGGCCGTTGGGCCTCGGAAGCGGGCATTGACGCAGTGGCGGTTCCAATGGCGGCTCAGGGTCGGGTTCAGCCGACGGCGGCAGGCGGCGGTCGTTAAGGGTTATTCGATGCCTGCCATCGATCACAGGAATGTGACGGTGCCTCTGCGCGTGTTGGCAGGCGTCGAATAAACCCGATGGAGGAAACCGCGGAGTGCCCCACTGCGATTGGAGGGTTCGCGGCTATGGCGATTGATAGACCGGAATGGTCAGTGGTGCCGGATGCGGCAAGCTCAGGCGGGGTGCCGGAGGGGCGCTGACGCCGTAGCGAAGTGGTTTAGTCGTGCATTCGCGATGATGAGGCGGCTGGGCGAAGCGCTTCGCGTAGCGACACGCGCAGGCTTCCATCCTTGGGCCGCGTTGCCGCGGAGCCAACGTTCGACAGGCAGGTCGAGGAACCGTGGAGTTCATGCCGGATCCCGGCGCATTGGCGGTGCGCGGATCGGGGCGCTGCGCCCGAGGATTTCGATGACGATCATCGGTGCGCCGCAGTGCCGACAGATGAAGACGGGGCGGGTTTCGATGATGGCGTCGTCCGGCGACGGGCTGAGCTCGGGTGCGACGTGCAGCAGATCGCGCACCTTTGCGAGATTGGCGCGGCGCACCGGGTTGGCGAGCAGCCCGAAGTGGCGGATCCGATGGAAACCACCGGGCAGCACATGGAGCAGGAAGCGGCGCATGAATTCGCCGGTTTCGAGGGTCATGGTCTTGTAGCGGGTGCGTCCCTTCGCACGGTAGTCCTTCCAGCGGAACGTCACGCCACGCTCATCGACGGCGACCAGACGTTGGTTGGAGATGGCGACGCGGTGCGTGTAGCGTGAGAGGTACTCGAGCACCGCCTTCGGTCCGGCGAACGGGCGCTTGGCGTAGACCACCCATTCGCAAGTACGTAGGGGCGCAAGCCATCGGGCGAAGGTGGCGGGGTCGGCGAGCCCGGTGTACTCGCCGAAGAACTGCAGGTCGCCACGGTGGTGAACCGACTGGAGTGCCTCGAGGAAGCGGCGTCGGAACAGGCGTGAGAGGACGCGCACGGGCAGGAAGAAGCCGGGCCGGCAGGCGATCCAGCGCTCACCGTCAGGCGACAGCCCGCCACCGGGGACGATGCCGTGCACATGCGGGTGATGCGTGAGCGCCGATCCCCAAGTGTGCAGCACGAGCGTGGCGCCGATCTGGGCGCCGAGATGCCTGGGATCCTCGGCGATCGAGCGCAGCGTGTCGGCGGCGATGTCGAACAGCAGCCCGTAGATGACCCGCTTGTTGTACCAGGCGATCGCGCTGATTGGCGCGGGCAGCGTGAAGACGACGTGGAAGTACT
Organism: Caballeronia telluris; assembly: GCF_001544495.1. Classification (GTDB taxonomy): domain Bacteria; phylum Pseudomonadota; class Gammaproteobacteria; order Burkholderiales; family Burkholderiaceae; genus Caballeronia; species Caballeronia telluris. The sequence goes on along the minus strand of NZ_FCNZ02000030.1, from coordinate 11,108 downwards.
CGACGGGTAGCAGATCGGCCTGACGCGCCTCTAGCCAGCGGTGTGCGGCGCTGGCCTGGCACTTCGGGCAATGCCGGTCCCGGCACGAGTTGAAGGACACCTCGGTCCTTGTGCAGCCTGAACAGCGCAGCACATGTCCGCCCAGTGCCGCCGTGCGGCACCGTTCGATGGCCGACATGACCTTCAGCTGCCCCAGGCTCAAGTGTGTCGTGGCTCGCCACGCTGGCCCGTGGCTGCGGAAGATGTCCGCAACCTCCAGCATGAGGCGTTACAGCCCGCGGGTCTACTCTGAGGGCAGACGGTCCAGCGGACTGGTGACCTCGTGCAGCAGGTCGGTGGCCACCTGGACGTAGAGCGCGGTGTTCTCGAGCTTTGCATGGCCGAGCAGCACCTGGATCACGCGGATATCCACCTTCTGTTCGAGGAGATGTGTCGCAAAGCTATGGCGTAGTGTGTGCATGGACACGCGTTTGTCGATGTTCGCAGTCTCGGCGGCGGCATGAATGGCACGGTTCAACTGTCGCGTGCTCAACTGATCGAGCGGATCGAGTCCGGGAAACAGCCACCCACCATCGAGCATCTTGCCCTGCGCACGGGCCACGCGCCACCACACACGCAGACGTTCGAGCAGCACCGGCGAGAGCATCGCGTAGCGGTCACGGCGGCCCTTGCCCTGCTCGATACGCAGTGTCATGCGTTCGCTGTCGACGTCGGTGACCTTCAGCGCCACCACTTCGCTGGCGCGTAGCCCCGCGCCGTACGCGACCGACAGCGCGGTCTGGTGCTTCAGGTTGCCGGCCGCCTCGATGAGTCGCCGCACTTCATCGGGACTGAGCACGACGGGCAATATGCGGGGCACACGCACCGGTTGCATCCTGACCATCAGCTCGGGGCGGTCGAGCGTGACTGTGAAGAAAAACTTCAGGCCGGTAATCGCGTGGTTCAGCGACACGGCGGATGTGCCGTGGTCGACCATATAGAGCTGGTAGCGGCGCAGGTCCTCGACGGTGGCCGTGTCAGGTGAGCGCCCGAGGAAGCGGGCGAACTCACGCACGATGTGCAGATAGATGTCCTGCGTCTTGGGGGCAAGCTGTCGCATGCGCATGTCGTCGATCATGCGTTGGCGCAAGGGGCTGGCGTTTGCCGGTAAGGAGGTCATGATTCGGCTCCTGCTGGAGAGCGAGGCGGATTGCCTCATTCGCCAACATAAAGCCGCGTGACCGGCCTCTCCCTGACCTCTCGCGTCAGACCGTAGCCCCTACCGCGCGAGCGGTTTAGTTCATCGGCCACATTCGGTCGGTGAACTGCGCTACCGTTCGGACGCTCGAACGTCCGCTTGACCTCAGGCAGCGGACCGTTATCGGATGATGGATGACGTCACTGACTCAGGAACGTTTGGGTTTGACCGGCTGTGGTGTTCAGCATGTGATTCTTGTGCGAACGGAAGCCCTCTGCAGGCCGCGCCCTGCCGTAGCAGTGGTCTCGCCCCGCATCGGTTCCCCTTCGCGACGTCGCGCCCGCTCGCATTGCGCTGGGAACAACAGCCGCGGTCGCGCCGCGATTCGCTGCTCAATGCGAAACCTCATCTAGTGTGCGATTGTTTGTCCGCGGACCGAAAAAACCGATCGCTCCCATGACCATCAGCATCGCGCCGCTGATTAAGCCGAACACACCCTCGACACCGAAGTGCCGCAGCGCGGACGCGATCATGAACCCCGAGAACATGGCGGAGAGGCGCGACATCGAATAGACGAAGCCGACCGCCGTGGCGCGGATGCGCGTTGGAAAAAGCTCAGTCTGGTATGCGTGATAACCAACAGAGAGCAGTGTGCCCGACAGCGTTATCAACACGCCGAGCACCATCAGCATGGCGGGCGACGTCTGCGTCGCAAACAAGCTGCCGAAGACGGCGATACCAAGCGCCGAGAGTACGATCAGCGTCTTCCGTTCGATTCGATCGGCGAACGCCATCGCCAGCAAAGGCCCGAAAGGATTCGATGCAGCGATGAGGAACGAGTACATCAGGCTATGCGTGACCGTCACCCCTTTGGAAACTAGCAGCGTCGGCACCCATGACGCGAAGCCGTAGAAGCCGATGGCCTGGAAGAGGTTGAAGACGAGCATCGTAATCGCGCGGCGACGATACGGCGGCTGCCAGATCTCGCTAAAGCGCGCCTTGCCGACGACGGCGGCGGGCCCGACGTTCTCGGCGGGCGCAGGAAGGATCTCGCCATATTGTTGCTCGACCTTGGCTTCCAGCGCGCGCATCACGCTTTCGGCTTCGTCCAGGCGTCCTTGCTGCGCGAGCCAGCGTGGGCTCTCGGGCACGCGGCGGCGGATTGCCCAGACCACCAAAGCGCCCAGCGCACCAATGATCACGACCCAGCGCCATCCGTCGATGCCCAACGGAGCGCGCGGCACTAGCCACCACGCGAACAGCGCGACGGCGGGAACCGCCGTGTACTGCACCAGATGCACGAACGCAAAAGCGCGGCCGCGCAGATTCTTCGGCACCAACTCACTGACGTATGTATCGATTGTCACCAGTTCGACTCCTACGCCGATGCCCGCGATCAGACGCCACAGATTGATGGCAAAGGCGCTGTCTTGCCACGCCATCACGAACGTCGCGACCGAATACCAGAGCAGCGAGACGGTGAAGATCGTCTTGCGTCCGTAGCGGTCAGCGAGGCGCGTGAAACAGAACGTGCCGATGAAAAGCCCCGCGAACGATGCCGCGACGAACGCGCCAAGTCCAGAGAAGCCGAAGAACGAGGCCGTCGTGGTGGAATATAAGCCGCTCTTGACGAGGCCCGGACCGACGTACGCGGCAAAGAACAGGTCATAGAACTCGAACCATCCGCCGATCGACAGCATGAATACCAGCATCCAGACCGAGCGCGTCGCCGGCAGACGGTCGATGCGTGCGTTGATACGTTCCGGTCCACTGGCACTCGGTGAAACGTGTGGCGGGTTCATCCCGTCGGCGGGTAGGCTGGCCATCTGCATGTCTCCTTGGTAACCCTTAGTAATTCTTTATTCGACGCGTATGCGCCTCAGGCGAGACGATAGACGTTTGTTACAGTGCCCTGAAACAGAGCGTGGCGATCGTGTGCGCTTGCATCGGCGGTAAGTCGTTTGAACGCATTCCAGCCGTTGCTGAACGGGTAGGAGCCTTTGTCAACCGGAAAATTGCTTTCAAACATACAGCGATTAGCACCGAACGCCTCGATGCACGTATGCATCCAGGGCTTCCAAGTTTCGGCTAGTTCGATGGAGGACGGCGGCTTCTCACCCTTTTCGAAGTCGAAGCCGTTGATCCGCATGCCGAGCCCACCCAACTTCACATAAACGTTCGGCAACCGCGCTAGTTCGCGCATTGAGCGCGACCACGAATCAAAAACTTCCCTTCGGTGATCCGTGTAGCTGCCGATTCGCACCACGCCCCCGCAGTGGTTAATGATGAAAGGCGTATCTGGATTCGCCTTGGCGAGATCGAACAACTCGGGGAGTTGAGGAAAAAACAGCCATGCGTCGTAAGACAGTCGCAACGACTTCAGCTGAGCGACGCCTGCACGGTAAGTGGGATCGAGCAGCAAACCGCCCGGAACGGCCGACAGCGGATTCACAAGGGTCGCATCGGCATCCCACGTTACCAGGTGACGTACACCTCGTAAGCGGCCGTCGCCTGCCTCCAGTTCTGCCTCAAGCACCTCTCGTACCGCAGCGCCGCGTCTGAGATCCGCGTATCCCACAAGACCTTTAGCAACCTGCGGCCTCTCCTTTTGCATGGGCGCGGTGACTTGAGCCACATACTCAACCTCACCGACTGGACGAAGCTGTTCCGGGCCAGTGGAGCGGTAGCGAGTCAGTCCCTGCATGAAGACGGATGCAGTGATGTTGTGCCCCGAGCGCGCATCCTCCAAATACTCATTGAGCAAATAGGTCCAACCCTGGCGCTCGTATAAGTGGTGATGCGCGTCGATAATGGGCATATCCGGTTCGAGCGCCGCTTCCGTTGCGGACGCAAGCCACTCCGCGCGGACAGGGAGGTAATTGCTGGTTGTGCTCATGCTGCGCGATTCCTCTTTTCGAAGGCCAACAGGGAAAGTGTCAACAAGGTCGTCACACCGAGTACGACAGCCAAACCAAGCATGCCTGCGGTGAAGGTGCCGTAACTGTCCTTCAAGTAGCCGACGAGGTATGGGCCGGCGAAACCACCCAGTGCACCGATAGAGTTGATGAGTGCGAGTCCGCCGGCGGCCGCCTGACCGGACAGGAACCGAGCCGGCAGCGTGTAAAAGATCGTGCGGCCAGCAATAGTGCCGATCAATGCCAATGTAATGCCCGTCAATGCCGGAGTAAGCTGCTGGAAATACGTTGAAACGCCGAGCGCCATCGCGCCGATAAAAAGACCTGCTGCAAGATTGGCGATGTGGCCGCCGCGACGATCAACCCGCTTTGCCCACCAAAGAAGCGCGATGGTCGCGAAGAAGTAAGGTATCGCGGACACCCAGCCCGTCTGCGTTACGCTCATGCCATGAGCTTTGAGCATCTGCGGCAACCAGATCCCGATGCCATATGAGCCCATCGTGAAGCCGAAGGAGATCATCGCGAGGATGTACATTCGTACATCCTTCAAAGCTGCGCTGAAATTCTTTTTCTTCGAACTTGCAGTGCCCTCTCGGTCAAACGCGCTTTGCAGTGCCTGACGCTCTTCCGGCGACAGCCACTTCGCATCTGCGGGCTTGTCCGCAAGCATCTTCAAAACAAAGAAGCCCAAAATGCACGCCGGCAGGCCTTCGACAATAAACATCCACTTCCATCCGGCAAGCCCGAGGACGCCGTCCATCTTCAGAAGCCAGGTGGACAAAGGCCCGCCTACCAATGACGAAAGCGGTGTCGAGACCGTGAACCATGCGAGTACTCGCGTGCGATAGGTGGCCGGAAACCACACCGCCAGAAAGAAGATCACGCCCGGAAAGAAACCTGCCTCGCCGATACCCAGCAGAAGACGAATTGCATAAAAGCTGGTCGGTCCGACCGCGAGCGCCGTCGCGGCGGCGAAAAAGCCCCAGGTGATCATGATGCGCGCGAGCCACCGTCGGGCGCCAAACCGATACAACGCGAGATTGCTCGGCACTTCGCACAGGCAATAGCCCGCGAACATGATGCCCGCACCCCAGCCGAACTGCGTCGCGGTCAGGCCGAGGTCGCGGTTCATCGTCAGCGCCGCGAAGCCGACGCTGGTGCGATCGAGATAATTAAAGAAGTAAGCGAGAGCAAGAAGAGGGATGAAACGCCACGCAGCTTTTCTAACGGCCTGCTGTTCAAGGGTGGTATTGACGGCGCTTTCGGCCGCAATATTTGATGATATGGATGTCATGCTTCGTCTCCGGATGAAGCACCGGGCCGCGCGCTGTCATGCCGACGCGCGGCGCATTGCTTCTAATAGGTGCTTTCCGATTCAGGCGCTCGCCAGTTCGTTGGCAGATGGATTGGACGTATCGCCGGACTGGCTTGCCTGGCACTTGACGACGCCGGCGTCCGCCAGTTGCTTGAGCTCTTCTGACGAGTAACCCAACTGTTGAAGCAGAGCGCGCGTGTCCTGGCCAAGTGAGGGCGGAGCCGCGCGCAACTGCAGTCGTTCGCCGCTAAGCGTCAAGGGCAGCAGTGCTGTTTTCGTGGACACTGACTGGCCGGCACCGCTTGCGTCAGGAGGAAGGGTGACGTCGGCTAGGCCGCCCGTTGCAAGAAGATGCGGATCGTCGAACAGGTCCTGCGGTTTCGTAATCGGCGCATAAGGCAGTCCGCAGCGCTCGAAGATCGCGCTAATTTCTGCTGCGGAGAACGCTTTCATATGCTCACGAAGTTGCGGCATCAGCCATTCGCGAGCTTGCACGCGCTGATTGTTGCTGGTGATACGCTCATCGGATTTCAGCTCGTCGAGGCCGAACGCGTCGCAGAAGAGCGCCCATTGCGTATCCGAGACAACCGCCAGAAAGATCTGCTCGTCGTCCTTGACCGAGAAAACATCGTAGACAGCCCACGCCGAGATGCGGCTTGGCATCGGCGCGGCGGCCTTGCCGGTGACCGCGTACTGCATCATGTGCTGCGCGACGAGGAACACGTTGTTCTCGAACAAGGCGCTTTGCACTTCCTGTCCAAGTCCGGTGCGTTCGCGCTGCGCGAGCGCCGCCATTGCGCCGATTGCGCCGAACATGCCGCCCATGATGTCGTTGACGCTCGTACCTGCGCGCAGCGGTCTTCCTTCGGGCCCAGTCATATAGGCGAGGCCCCCCATCATCTGCACAACTTCATCGAGCGCGGTGCGATGGTCATACGGGCCAGGTAGGAAGCCTTTATGCGAAACGTAGACCAGACGGGAGTTGAGTTTGGACAACGCGGCATAACCGAGGCCGAGCTTGTCCATCGTGCCGCTCTTGAAGTTTTCGCTGAACACGTCTGCGCCGGCAAGAAGTTTGTGGACGATTTCCAAACCCCGTGGATCCTTGAGATCAACGGCGAGGCTCTTCTTGTTGCGGTTGAAGGTACTGAAGAAGCCGGCTCCGGAACCGCGAAGGTTGCGGGTACTGTCGCCGGTGATCGGCTCCACCTTGATGACTTCCGCGCCGAGGTCGGCCAGCACCATGCCGCATGTCGGCCCCATTACCATGTGCGTCATCTCCACGACACGCACGCCGCTGTACGGCAAGGATTGGTTCGATTGCACTTCGCTCATTGCGCCGCTCCCAACAAACAGCCTTCCGGTTGAGGCGCACTCGGCGCGCGCCCGTCTGCATACGAGAAGCCTTTCGGCAAACCCGCGTCTTGCACGTGTCCGTAAAGCCCTTCGCCAGGAAGCGCCTCTGCGAGGATCGCCCGTGCCGCGATGAGCTTGTCGATATCGACACCTGTGTCGTAGCCCATCGCTTCCAACAGGAATGCAAGGTCTTCAGTGACGATATTTCCCGTTGCACCGGGCGCGTAGGGACAGCCTCCGAGGCCCGCTTGGCTTGAATCGATGGTGGTCACGCCGACGTCGAGTGCGGCGACGACGTTTGCGAGGCCCTGCCCGCGCGTGTTATGAAAGTGGGCACCGCCTGCCTTTTCCCCGACTTCGGATTGCAGCCGACGGAACAGGCGACGAACCTGAACGGGGTTGGCATAGCCACTCGTGTCAGAAAGGCCGATTTCGTCGACGCCGCATTCGGCCATTGCAAGGCACATGCGAATCGTTTGGTCGTCGGTCACCGTGCCCGCGATGGTGCAGCCGAACGCAACCGAAACACCCGCTTCGATCTCGATGCCGGGGAACTGCTCGTCGCGCAATGCGACGATCTTGCGTACCTCTTCAATCAATTGCTCGGTGGTTTTACGGATATTGGCCAATGCGTGCTCATCGGTTACTGACACCGGCAACGTGATCTTATGTACGCCTGCTTCGAAAGCGCCCTGCGAGCCCCGCAGGTTGGGGGCCAGAACAGCGACATGCAGGCCCGGAATGGTCAAGGCGTGCGCGACGACGTCGCGAATGTCGGCCATCTGCGGCAAGAGCTTGGGAGGAACGAAAGAGCCCACCTCGATTTCTTGAAGTCCGGCTGCTGCCAGCGCCGAAATCCATCGAAGTTTGGCCGCCGTGGGCATGACGCTCTTGATGCTTTGCAGACCGTCGCGCGGCCCGACTTCGCTGATCAAGACTTGAGGACGTGAGGTGCTCATATTGCTCCTGAGTTCTGTTGGGCAGAATGATGTTTCGTTAGTAAGAACTATAGGCGCGTCACCGAAACAAGAGAAGAAGGGTTAACCCAGAATTATAGAACTGGAGTTCTGTCACGCAGAACTGTATAGTGGAGGAACGCTAACTGGGGAGGTCCAATGAACAAAGAGGCGTCGAAGAAAAATCCGTCCACTGACGCTAAAGAAGCGTCCAGCGGCGTCGCCGTCTTGGACCGGGCATTCGCCATACTTGATGCGTTCGGACCAACCGACGACCGCCTGACGCTCACCGAGCTTTCACGCCGAACCGACCTTTATAAGAGTACGGTTCTGCGACTGCTCGGCGCTTTGGAACACGGCGGCTTCATTCGAAAACTGAGCGACGGGCAATATGCGATTGGTCATCAGCCGTTAAGGCTTGCGACGCTCTATCAGCGATCCTTCCAGGTGGGGCCTGTCATCGAACCCTTGCTACAGCAGTTGAGCACGGAGCTTGGTGAAACGGCGAGCTTCTACGTGCGTCAGGGCGATCATCGGCTCGTGCTTTATCGCTTCGAGCCGAGCCGCAGCGTGCGGGTATCGATTCGCGTCGGGGAAGAGTTCGCAATCGATAAGGGCGCTTCCGGCAAAGTATTGCTGGCTTTCACCGAGACGCTGGATCCGCGCTGGCAGGAGATTCGAGATCGGCTATGGGCCGTCTCGTTCGGGGAGCGGGACCCCGAAACGACATCGGCGTCAGTGCCTGTGTTTGACTCGTTCGGGGAGTTGCAGGGCGCGTTGACGCTTTCCGGGCCAAAAGGACGGTTCGATGTTCCGGCGGTCATTAACTCCGCATTAGCGACTTTGCTCCACAGCGCGCGGCGGGCGACTGTTGCACTCGGCGGCAGAGGATCGCGGTACGACGCGAGCATAGCGACCATCGCACAAACGCCTGTGACCGCCGGTGGAAGCGAAATTGCCCGCGGGACAGCGGGTTGACGCTTTGCTAGCCAACCGGAGCAGCGTCGTCTGCACGAGGCACGACTTTCCCTGGGCGGCTACGGCGGTTGATGGTCTCGACAGCGCTCATTGCGCCATGTCACCGTTGAACGACCGCGTTAAGGTCGGGTAAGGAGTTCAGAGATTCGACCGCCGTCCGCAGCGATGTGTCTAATGCAGATTGGAGCACTGCCCACTCGACGATTACTTCTTAGGAGGATTTACGAGCTAGGCTCGTCCCGCTCGCCTTCGGCCAAATCCTCGATCAGTCTCTGGCCGGCTGTATGCCCGCTCATAAGCGCTTCAGCTTCGCTAGCAAACGGGCGCTCGCCAACACCTGAAAGGCGTACCGGCGAAGTGATGGGCGCGCCTTGTCCGGATGTGATTTGTACGACGGCGAAGAAGCCTTCGGGCGCTTGCAGTTTGGCGTTGCGCGACGCAGGTACAACTGGATCTGTCTCAACGACGACCGTGAACGCCTTGTATGCGTAGCTCCGTTTCATCGTGCGCTCCCTCGGCCGTTCCAGCTGTTTAGGGCACTGTACGCGAAAACGCACTGGTCCAGTAATCGCTGTGTTTCTGAGCGAATAACGAATCGGACTTCCGCAGTCGGCCAAAAGCGGCCACTCATCTATCGAAGGAGGCGGCGGTTTGAGCGCCCGCAATCCTTTCGAAGCCGACGAACGACCTCTCCGATCGACGCTAGACTGAAACATCATTGAAAGTGGAGAGGACAATAGCGTTTATCCCCAGCACGCCGATGTGCAGAGGAAAGGATTATTGTGGTCAGTCAACCGCACAACCGTTAGCAGCATGAAATCGCAAATTGATACTCTTCTTCAGAAAAGAGAATGTACTCGATCTCGAAGCATTTGCAAGAGGGCGCCTTCCGATAACAGCGTCGTGCCAGTTGTTCTCGCAAGCTCGAGCGCGGCAGGTGTGAAGTCTCCTTTTGAAATTACCGCCGCATCTGTACATTGGTAATGGCGTGCTCCCGCCGTCACCGCCATTACTGCGGAGACCCCTATTGCGGCCGCATGGTCTTTCGCCTGCACGGCAATCCGTTTTGAACCGATCGAGATGATTAGATCGACGCCGAAGTCGCCTGTAACAGGCGTGCGCTCGCAAGGAACATCGAGTGCGGTAAAGACTGCCTCAAGTTTGGTCTCAAATTCCTGCCCATTGTTTTTCTTGGGCTGCGTGGATCCGGGTTTTACTCGAAAATACTTGACCAGCGCTTCTACTGATGGGAGATCGCGGAAGGACGGGGACAGTTTCTTTTCAAGTGCCTTGGCAGCTTTGGTGTGCATTAACGTGCCATCGGCATACCACATAGATTGCGACGCTAGAATTCCGATTATCTCGTTCTTCATATTGAGCGCAGCCTTTAGCGCCGCAACGGTCCTCGAAGAAATATGCGTCCGAGCATTTCCACAGTCGAGATAAAACTTGATCGACGAATGAGCATCGGGGCACTCTGAGAAATCTTCTACGTAGCTATATATATTTTCCAAATACCTATCGTTAGTGAATTTTTGTCGCCCACGCTCCGGCAGTAAAGGATAGAGCGAAAATCCAACGCCGACCCGATTCTCAAAAAAATCAGGCGAAACTCCACACCTAGAAGCAATTTCCGGGAGAAATGTACTGAGTTGCTTGAGAGCATTTATGCTGTCCCGCGTCAAGCCGCTTTCACTGCAGATCTCCCCCGCTTCAATCGTAGCCGCGTGGCGGTCGTGCAAAATTGATAAGTCCGCGCCTTTTTCCAGCTGCTCTAGAAAGTCTATCGTTCTCTGAACCCAATCGTTCGCCTCTATACTGTGCATTCTCGCTGGTTTGTAACGGTCATATATGATAGTGAACACTGTTTAACATCCCTCATAGTAATGGATGAGATTATAACGACGCTGCCGCTGCACCTTGCGTACGTCGTGCCACTGAATATCGAGGGTCCCGGCCCGTGCACGCTAGTGACCTTGACGTTGTTCGCTTCGACGAGCTCCGTTTCGGCGTGGAACCCGAAGTGCCTGAGCAGCGCATGACCACCGGCATGAGACGCTGGCAATAAGAGGCCTCGGGTGACTGATTTGGGTCGGATCTAGAAGTTCGGGCCGAGGGCGCGGCGGATGCACGGCGCTGAATCGCGATCTTCGGCAAACGGCCAGCTACGGACGTTCGCACCGGCTCTCATGTGGACGTTCGACCGACCGCTCCACCCCAAACAAGCGACTTACGCTCGCGATCATATCGATCGACGCTCGCCTTCCGGGCCACCACGATCATGTTGATGGCGTCGGTGTCCAGCATCCCGGGCGTCGGTGTCCAGCATCACGAGCGCCGGCGCCCAAGTATCGCGATCTAATCATCAGGCTGGAGGCGTGGGAATTAAAGGATCTCGAGCCTGCAAACCT